>DCKE01000022.1 GCA_002320285.1 Flavobacteriaceae bacterium UBA1682
TTTTATATGTAAATAAACACTATTGCCACGTAAGGGGAAATCTTGGATCGTAGCTTCGTTATGGAAACCGTGAGCAACTAATATAAGATTATTATGCTCGGATGGAACAATATTGCGCTACTCAAAATAAAGATGCATGATTTCATTCTGTTTAGTTGTTTTTACTAAATCAAAATGTTCAATTAGGAACTCAGGGAGTATTAATTTTAGTAGGTCTAGATAATTGTCCACGATAGGATAGTTTCTGCAAAAATCTGATTATTTTTTTAATTCACACACAACTTTTGAGAATGATCCCACGTTTCTTATAAATCTGACTTGGGCGTCCTTTATTTTATCATTATTCAAATAGTAAAGCAACCTGAATAACCCCAAAGATCCGTTCCGCTTTAAGATGCAGACCACCTGACCCTTACAGGTCAACAGCAGCATCCGCTACTCAGAAAACGAGTCGAATTTGAAAATCTACCTTAAAATTGTGGATATCTATATTTGGAAACCGCCGAATCTCTTTCGTTTTAAAACTATCTTTGGCGTCTTAAAAAAAATAGAGATGAGCGCAACCTGGTATGAATGCAAAGTAAAATATAGAAAACTAGACGATACGGGCAAACAAAAAGTAGTTACTGAACCGTATTTAGTAGATGCTTTATCCTATACGGAAGCAGAGAGAAGAATTAACGAAGAAATGAGCGCCTATATTAGTGAAGAGTTTAAAATCACCGCGATCAATATTGCTAACTACGCCGAAATACATCCGTTCGAAAATGCCGATCGCTGGTTTAAATGTAAAGTTTCTCTATTGGCCTATGACGAAGAAAGCGGTAAAGAACGCAAAACCACACTAGCCCTGTTAGTACAAGCCAATGACGTTAAAGAAGCTTACGACAATACGATCGTAGTCATGAAAAACACTATGGGTGAATACAACATACCGGCCGTATCTGAATCACCGATTATGGATGTATTCCCGTATTTTAGTGGTGAAGAAGGCGATGTTGAAAAATTGGAAAGATTCAATACACTAAAAAACTCTAAACCCGACACAGCACAATGGGCAGAAAACGAGGAAGCTGCCCGTGAAGACGCCTTAGAGGTCTAAAATATAAAAGTTACTTATCCAATAAGCCCCTTATCTAGGGGCTTATTGATTATTTATACTCGACGTTGACCGACTTACAAAGTAAAATAACATCATTGGATCGATTGAGTATTTAGAAAGACAAACTCTTAGGATAAAACCTCTGCTAGCTGAACAATACCAAATTCCAGCTGGACTTTTGTCAAGGAACCGTAGCTCAATCGCATACCTTTTACGGGCTCGTTAATACTGTATGCCTCAGGCAAAATAATCTTAATCGATTTCGACCGCAACTGTTGATCAATCCCTTCCCAATCTACATCGCTTTTAGGCACAATCCAAAACGCCATACCGCCTTCTGGAATCACATAGTCGACTTTTTCTTTTAGGTGTTTGACCAACAGTCCGTTGGTGAAATTTCGCTTGTCTTTATAGTAAGCATGAGCCTTTTTCAAATGCCGCTTTATCGTTCCATCCGCAATCAACTGCAATACCGCCTGTTCCATAATCGTATCCCCTTGAACATCGATAATTTTTCGCAAGGCGCCAATCTTGTTTAGCAAAGCAACATTTTTAGTGACTAAAAACCCAATTCGCAAAGCCGGAGCAACCACCTTGCTCATCGTTCCTATATATACATAATTATTCAACTCCAAGTGACTGCACAAAGGCAGTATCGGACGATAACCAAAATGAAATTCATTATCATAATCGTCTTCAATGATGGTAAAACGATACGCATTGGACAATCGAATCAACTCCAATCGACGTTGCAAACTCAAAGTCACCGTCGTTGGGTATTGATGGTGTGGTGTGATATAAATCGCCTTGATACGATCATAAGTATTTAAGTGCCGCAGCACATCGTCAATTACTAAACCATCCTGATCCACACCCACCGTCAGCAGTGTGGCACCGGAGCTCTCAAAAGCCTTCCAAGCCGGTTTATATCCCGGATGCTCTATCATCACATAGTCGTTCGGACTCAACAAACACTGAGCAGTCAAATACATCGCCATCTGACTACCCCTTGTTACGCACATTTGCTGCTCATCAATATGCATTCCACGCTGGTGATTCAGCATATTCGCTATGGCTTTTCTAAATTGAACATCACCAAATTCGTCGGTATACCCCATCATCTGCCATTTGCTCTTGCGATTAAAAATTTGCCGATACGCTCTAGCCAATGCCGCTACTGGTGCTATTTGACTATCGGGATGTCCGTCATCAAAACGAATCTGATAATATTCACTGTCGACGGACTGCTGTTGAACAGGAACTGCCTCAGTTGCTTGTTTCTTTGAAACCGGTAAAACCGCACTGACAAAAGTGCCTTTTCGCTCTTTGGAAACCAGCCATTCTTCATTGATTAATACATTTAAAGCCTCGACTACGGTATTTCTATTAACCCCTAATTCGACAGCCATACTTCTACTACCAGGCAAAACACTACCTGCTTCCAAACGACCTATTTGAATATCGGCAATAATCCCATCAGCGATCTGCAGATAAATCGCTTTATCCAATTCTTTATCTATTCGAATCTCTAATTTCCATGGTCTCAACATCTGGACTAGCTGTTTTTATAAAAACTGTATCATTTGACTGGTCCTAAGTTAATCTATTTTTGTCATGCAATAATGCAGAAAACAATAAATACTTTTTAATTATGACAACAGTAAAAGAGAACAACACAGCAGAAAAAAAAACAACTACCTTCAGTTCTAAGGATTTTCATCAAACTTTTGCAAGACCTGTTTTTGTCAAACCGACGCATTTAATACATAAAAATGTTGAGGATGCAGGAGTACACAATCAATTCTCGACAGAACGCAAACATCCGGTTTTCTTTGTGGATTTGCCGAGCAAAAACGTCAGCATGACCATAGGAGGTCTACTTCCTGGACAGTTGACCAACCGTCACAGACATACTTATGAAACCGTTCTTTATGTGATCGAAGGAAAGGGATGGACTGAAGTAGAAGACGAGCGTATTGAATGGGAAGCGGGAGATGCCGTTTACATTCCGGCATGGGGATGGCACAGACATCAAAACATGAGCGACACCGAACCGGCCAAGTACATCGCTTGTGAAAACGCGCCACAATTGCAAAATCTAGGTGTAGCACTACGAGAAGAAGAAGGCAGAGATCTATAATTCAAAATCTTATATTTACTATGAAACACACTCCCCTTAAAGGTGTAATTGCCTATCCAATTACCCCTTTCGACGCCGACGAAAGAGTCAACATTAAGCTGTTTAAAAGCCTGGTAGAACGCTTAGTTCAAAACGGATCTCATGCGATTGCCCCACTGGGTAGTACCGGAGTTTTGCCGTATTTATCCGACCAAGAAAAAGAAGCGATTACGGAAGCTACTATTGAACAAGTAGCGGGACGAGTTCCTACTTTGGTAGGCGTATCCAATTTGACTACAGAAAACACCATCTATCACGCCCAATTTGCCGAAAAGGCAGGTGCATCAGCCGTCATGATTATCCCGATGAGTTACTGGAAATTAACCGACGATGAAATCTTTGACCATTATGATCGCGTCGCGTCCAAAATCTCCATTCCAATCATGGCCTACAACAATCCGGCAACCAGTGGCATAGACATGACACCGGCATTACTGCAGCGTCTATTGGAAATTCCAAATATCACGATGATCAAAGAAAGTACCGGCGACATTCAACGTATGCATTTCCTGAGAAAAACCCTTGGCGAAGAAGTCGCTTTTTACAACGGCTCCAATCCATTAGCCCTAGCCGCTTTTACAGCAGGTGCTCAAGGATGGTGTACGGCAGCTCCGAATCTTATTCCCGAATTGAATATGGCACTGTACGAAGCCGTTCAAGCCAATGACCTGGTACGCGCGCAACACGTATTTTACCAACAATTCGATTTGTTGAAATTCATCGTAAACAAAGGCTTGCCAAGAGCCATTAAGGCAGGATTGAATATACTAGGGCAACATGGAGGCGAACTGAGAGCGCCATTACAACAACTCAATCAACAAGATACCGCCGAATTAAAAAAACTATTGACAGAGATCTACCAACCCGAACCGATCAAACTGTAGTTAAAGCAACAGCTGAAGCTTGTATAAACTTTACCGCTCTAAGTCCGTTTTCCATACCGTCAAACGATCGGTAATCGATAGCCCAAGATTTTCATACTTGGGCTATTTTTTTTTCTCCCTACCAGACCGAAGAAAAGTCTCAAAGCAGCAAACAAACTTTCAAAATCCATTGCCATTGCTTAAATACAGAGCTGCTGAATTTGACAATCCAATCTCCTGAAAATTCAAATAATTAGCACACCAAAAGAAATTGTATTACCAATTCATTATTTTTAAGTAAATTTAGTTTACGGAATTATTAATAGCCTAAAATAATCCGCACTTTTTTAAGCTTTATAACATTCGAACCCTCAATTTTTTGTTTATATGGATGCTTTAAGATTACAGCAGATCGATCGCGTTTCGACAATTTCTAAAGAAGATTTTGTTGAAAATTATTTAAAAAAGCAAAAACCTCTAGTAATAGAGCGACTAACTGAAGATTGGCCTGCCTATGAAAAGTGGCATCTAAACTATATCAAAGATCTGGCTGGAGAAAAGTTAGTTCCCTTGTACGACGATAGACCGGTAACCCATAAAGACGGCTTTAATCAAGCTCATGCTCAAATGAAAATGTCAGACTATATCGACTTATTACAACAAAAACCAACTGCTTATCGCATCTTTCTTTATAATTTAATGAAAGAAGTACCCTCACTGCAAAACGATTTCCGCTGGCCACAATTAGGCCTTAAATTAGTCAAACAGTTGCCGATGTTATTTTTTGGAGGGGAAAATTCCAGGGTTTTTATGCATTATGACATTGATTATTCCAATATTTTACACTTTCACTTTCACGGTAAAAAGCAATGCATTCTTTTTCATCCCGACCAAACTCCTTATCTTTACAAAATACCTCATTCCTTAATAGTGCGGGAAGACATCGATTTTGACAATCCCGATTATCAAAAATGGCCCGCCTTAAGAAAAGCACAGGGTTTTATAGCTGACTTAAGTCACGGCGAAATGCTGTATATGCCGGAAGGCTACTGGCATTATATGAAATATATTAGTCCGGGATTCTCTATGAGTTTACGCTCTTTGCCGAGAAAACCAAGCCATGTTATAAAGGCTGTATACAATATCTTTATCATGCGCCATTTTGACAACTGCATGAGACGTATACGGGGTCAAAGATGGATCGATTACAAAAACGAAAAAGCCGTATCCAAAACGGAGAAAAGGCAACAAAAAAAACAAACCATTTGAAAAACACACCCAAATTATTTATCTCGACTGAAGAAGCCAAAAAAAAGCTCGAATACTATTGCAGCTATCAAGAGCGCTGCCATTCTGAAGTGATGAATAAACTCGAGAATCTCGGTATAGCTCCACATCATCGAGACGAAATTATCGTACATCTCATTCAAGAAAATTTTCTAAACGAGGAACGTTTTGCCTGCAGTTTCGCAAGAGGCAAACATCGTATGAGTTTTTGGGGCCGCAACAGAATTTTAGCCGAATTAAAATTTCGGGGTATCTCTACCTATAATATTAAAAAAGCGATGGAAGAACTGCCCGATGACTTATACTATTCGACTTTTGAAAAAATCAGCACTTCCAAATGGGAAACAACGTCAGACAGCAAACTTTTGAATAAAAAGAAAAAGGTTATGGATTACTTATTTCGAAAAGGATATGAATCTGATTTAATTTATCAACAAATACAACAACTCAGCTCAAAATAGTGCATTGTCAATTTCATTAAAAATACTAAAAACCCTTAAATACTAAGGAAAATAATGTTAAATATGATTTTTTAGAATAATAATATTTCATTTCTGCGTTTTAACAGGATATCTAATAACTATTACCCTCTTAAAAATCGTATTATGAAACAACTCTACTTCTTAAAGTTCTTAATGATTTTATGCATTTTCGTCGGTCACCAAACGGCAACTGCGCAGTATTCGACGGTGCATCACGTTGCTCCTTCTCCTTGGCAATACTGGAGCAATGCTAATGAGATTGTACTTTCCACCCTATCCACCACCCCGGTAACGGTAAAACTTTACAAAAGCGATCAAACTCTATTAACCACGCTTACGGTTAATTTCAACAGTCCGGTGTCCTATCGATTTAGTGGAATACCGACTATATTAGCACACAACGCAATCAACACCAACTACAACGACCGCGGTTTAGTTGTAGAGGCTACCGCACCTGTACTAGTTAACCTTCGTAACATCGCCTCAGATGCCAATGGACTCGACACCACCACTATTAAAGGAAACGCTTCGCTGGTCAGTTTTGGAAATGAAGGCATGGGATTAGAATTCCGACTCGGATATTATCGCAGCAATTTCACCGGTCTTCATTTACATAATCCGGTTTACTCCGTCATGGCAATTGATGACCATACTACTGTCGAACTAAACGGCAATTTGCTCACTGTTTTAAACGCAGGACAAAGCCGACTTTTTAACGCCCCAACCGGATCGTTATTAGTCGCTAGCAAACCCGTTGTCGCTAATGTGGGGAGTTATGGAGACACGCCACAGGCTTGCGGTGGCGCTGGTGAAGACGGAACTGTCGATCAAATTGCACCAGTAGCAGCTTTAGGCATGCAATATTTAGTTGTAAGAGGTAATGGCGCTAGGGGAACAGGAGCAACACATCCCGAACAAAGTACTTTTATCGCCGCACAAGACAGTACTGTAGTAACGGTGAAAAACTACAGCCCTTTAGGCGTGCTTCTTAATCAAAACAACTACAACCTAAATACAGCGGGAAACTTCGCATCCATTCATCATGGCGATGCATCTAATATGTTGTCTTCCTCCTTAATCACCTCTAATAAACCGATAATCGTATACTCGGGAACAGCCGTAGCCTGCGAAACCGATATATCTACCGTGTTACCCATAGGCGGTTGTGCAGGAACTACCAATATACAAACCACGAAGTTCATCGATTATTTTAATAACAACCTTCCTTATTTCGGATACACCATAGTCGAAAACGCCACGACTCCTGTACTGATTAATGGTCAAAATTTGGAAACCGTCACTGGAAATACCCGTATACCCATAGGCAATACCGGTTTTTATATGTTAAACTTTACAAACATATCTCTGGGCTCGCCTCAAAATATCATATTAACATCCACTGCCCGTATGACTACTTGCCTGATTCAGCAAGGTGATGGTTATTCGATGTCTGGTTTTTTTTCATCTCATGGTGATAGCCCTGAGCCACCGACGACAATTGACAATCAAAACCCTTGCTCTGCTCTTTTAAAAACCACGTCAGGCTTATCTCCTTACCAATGGTACCATAATGGTCAACCGATTGCAGGTGCAAATAACGACAGCTACGAAGCCTTATTCTCGGGGAACTACACAGTAAAGGGAACTAGAGATTGCGGGGAAACCAATTTCTCATCACCATTGTATGTCGAAATCCCTCCCTGTAGTGATCTCGCGATCACAAAAGAAATTGATAAAATAGAGAATGGCGTTGTTACCTTTATCATTACCGCCATCAACCACAGTACTCAACACGACGATACTAATGTTATTATCAATGAGTTTCTACCCTCGGGTTATACGTTTCTAAACGCCACTTCAACCCTAGGTACATTTAATCCCGTAACAAGTCAATGGAACATCCCCTTACTAGCTAAGAACTCTACTGCACGCCTAACTATCCATGCAAGCATACTACCAGAAGGTGAATATCTCAATGTTGTTAATATAACAGGAGATAATATTGACCCAGATTTAGACAACAACACTGCACAGATTAGAATTGCTCTTGGTGATCTACAAGTTACAAAAACAGCTTTCGAACATACCTTCATCGACATTGGCGATCAAATACAATACGAAATCCGTATTCGCAATAAAGGAAACGGTATTCTAAGAAATATCCAGATACTCGACGACAATGCAGATCCAGGTAGTATTGTACCAGCAGTTGTAGACGTCTTAGCACCGAGAGAAGAGGTTGTTATCAGCGCCCAACATACCGTCACCTTTGATGATTATATTTCAGGGCAGGTCGTAAACCAAGCGACAGTCCATGCGGATACTCACAGCGGAAACATTGTACAAGTATCTGACGACCCCTCTACAGCGGAAAAAGACGATCCCACCATCGTCAAAATAAAACGTTTGGCAGATCTCAACGCTGAAAAGACCAATAACCAGATCTATTATACCCCTGGAACTCAAACCGAATACACCATAATCGTGATTAATAAAGGTCCAACCACTGCCCTTAATGTAAAAATAACGGATCCACTTCCCCGTGAAATTGAAGTCATGCACTGGAGTAGCGACCGAGGACACGAAGGAACTGGACCAGTAAACATCACTCTTCCACACTTAAGGGTATCCGAAACCATAACTATTAAGGCTAAAATAGACATCCCAGCAGACAGAAAAGGGAATTTAACCAATATAGTTCATGTCACTAGTGACGTCCACGATCCGAATCCTATATGTCTCGAGTGCATCGATAATGATATGCAAAGAATCTATATACCAAAAGGAATTTCTCCTAATGGCGATAATGTGAATGATTTCTTAGACCTACAGCATTTCAACATAGCTGAGATAAAAATTTACAACCGCTATGGAACCTTGGTATACTCTAAAAAGAATTACAAACAAGAGTGGTATGGGCAGTCCAACAACGGCACAGCCTTGCCCTCTGCCACATATTTCTACTCCCTACTTGTCGACAATGGCGATAAAATTACAGGATGGATTTACGTAATCAGATAAATATCGTTGTTCGAAAATCGTGATTCGATGTTCGTGATTCGATGTTCGTGATTCGAAAATCGACTCTCGACTCTCGACTCTCGAATCACGAAGAGCCCCTTAGGGGTGACATGATTCTAAAGCTTATACGCAAATAGGCGAATTCGCTTATGGGCATAGAAAACCCCGTAGGGGTGACATGATTCTAAAGCGTATACGCAAATAGGCGAATTCGCATATAAGCCAAAAGTCCCTAAGCGATAAAGATTAGGGACTTTTTGTTCGAAACTCGTTGTTCGAAAATCGACTCTCGAATCACGACTCACGAAAAACCCCGTAGGGTAGGGGTGACATAATTATAAACCGTATACGCAAATCGACTCTCGACTCTCGAATCACGAAGAACCCCATAGGGGTGACATAATTATAAACAAAAAACCCTCACC
>DCKE01000025.1 GCA_002320285.1 Flavobacteriaceae bacterium UBA1682
TTTATTACTGGTGTTTTTTTTTAAGTAACTCCTTGTTTTTTAAGCTGTTTTTATCTTTTTACGCGGTGTTATTAACATAATAGATTGGTGGTCTTCTATACTATTTAGCAGCCCGTTTTCAAATAATAAAAACTTTTAACGCCGATATTTTAATTATTAGGACATAAGTGTTAATTTTTATTTTTAACATTTTTAGTAAATTTATTTTAGCATAAAAATATATATTTGAATATTACTTGGTTAAAAGGTGTAATATTTTGTTATTATGAGTAAAAAAATACTATTTCTTTTTTTGGTACTTATCGGTCTTAGCACGAAAGATCTTCGAGCCAAGGAAATCAATGTATATGATGATTTTTTATGGCGATTCAGGTCGTATGCCCCGGAATTGTTTCTTCAACCTCACGGTGATTTTAATTATTTCAACCCTATTCACACGAATCTTTGTACGGCGCAAAGCATTCCTTTTTGGGAGGGATTCAATACGGATTCAACCACCTTAAGCTGTTGGACAACGATAGATGTAAATAACAATCCAACACCTGTAGGGGGTAGGATATTTAGACCGCAGAGCTATGGACCCTATGAAGGCGATCAATCGATGTATTTTTCGGGAAATTCTGATAATGACAGTTGGTTGATCTCTCCAATTCTCGAACTCGATTCTACCAAAGTTTATAAGTTGAGATACCATTATAAAACCCGCAGTTTTCATACCAACGATTTTGAGGTACTTGCTTCCAATCAAGGTCTTGTTCTATCTAATTTCACGCGTACTCTAGTGCCGAAGAGCAGTTATTTGAACGACGAGTGGTTAGAGCAAGTAGCTTTTATCAGTGGACTGGGAGGTGATACTCATATTGCCTGGCGCGTCCACAGCCCTACTAGGGCTGTGGTCTTTATTGATCAGGTAATTGTCGAAGAGATTCCATGTATGGAGCCGCAAAATCTCGATGTTAGAGAGATACAACGCCAACAAGTAACCTTGTCATGGAGCGATGATTTAAATCAATCCTGGGAATATTATGTGCAGGATCGGGGAAATGGAGTGCCTACTGGAGCCGGTATAGCAATCACGACTACTGAATTGGTCGTCAGTTCCGACTACAATCAAAATGCCTTACAATCCAATACGCCTTATGAATATTATGTAAGAGCGGTATGTAGCAACGGAAATCTTGGAGACTGGATCGGGCCTTTTACTTTTGTGACCGCTTGCGATGTATTGCCACCTCCGTTTCAAGAAGGATTTAATACCACTTCCTCTACGTTGAATTGTTGGACAATAGTAGATCAAAATGCCGATAAGATCGCTGATGGAAATGTTTGGCAAGCACAGCAGGGTTCCACTTTTGAAGGAGATGGAGCGATGTATTTTTTCGGAGCGATGTCGGCGGACAGCCACGATGATTGGTTGATTTCTCCAACGGTAAGCATGACCGGCGGCATTTATGCGATTACGTATCATTACAAAACCATCGGATATGCTGGTTTTGATAATGATTTTGAAGTGTTGCTCTCGACCACGGGTACAGCCACCTCAAATTTCACCACTGTACTCGAGGCGAGTACTAAGCGTAATGTCGAGTATTACACTAAAAAAACATATTATGTTCAAGGAATTACGGCCGATGTTAATATTGCTTGGCACGTAATGGCTACGGGTGAGGCTCATGTCTATATCGATATGGTTAGTATAGAGGAGGTCGGTTGTAGTGCTCCGGCAGACGAGCTTTTAATTTCGGACTTACAGAGAGATCGGGTGAAATTTACGTGGAGGGATACCTTAAATACAAACTGGGAATATTACGTTCAGCCGTTGGGATCTTCTGGATTACCGGTAGGAAGTGGTACGTTGTCGTCTACTAATTCGGTTACGGTGACCCAAACTACCGGTATAGGTGGCGGTAATTTGCAACCCAACAGTTGGTATGAATTTTTTGTTCGAGCCAGTTGCAGTCCAACAGTACAAAGTGTATGGGTAGGTCCTATCGCTTTTAAAACCCCCTGTGATTTTATGGCATTACCCTTTTGGGAAGGATTTAATACCAATTCTACAACGGCGGATTGCTGGTTTATCATAGATCGAAATAACGACGGTACCACAGCACCCATTCGAAATAAGTGGACTTCAAACAGCTGGCAGCGGCATGAAGGGGATCAATCGATTTATTTTGAGGGAACCCCAACGACGACCGCCCACGATGACTGGCTGGTTTCACCGACTTTTAACCTAGATGCGACGAAATTTTATCGATTGCGATTTCACAGTAAAACCAACACTTTTTTAAAAGTCGACTTCGATGTACTGTTGTCAAATAACGGCATTGCTACCGAAGATTTTACGCAAAAGTTGCTACAGTACAACGAATATAATAACGAGGTATGGACGGAAGCAGTGACTTTTATCTCGGGTATAGGAGGAGCAACGACTTTGGCTTGGCACATCAAAACACAGAAAGAAGGATGTTTGTTATATCTGGACAATGTGTTTTTGGAAGAGGTAAGCGGTTGCCCAGAACCCTTGTCTCTGAATGCCGAAAAACTAGAAAAAGATCAGGCAAACGTTTTGTGGTCTGATGCATACGGGCAAAATTGGGAGTATGTCGTGCAAACTAGTGGTGGTGGAATTCCGAGTGGCTCGGGAGTCTTTACCAATAAAAAAGAAAATACCGTTACTGCTGATTTCTCCGGAAAACAATTACAACCCAATAGGGAATACGAATTTTATGTGCGAACCGTTTGTGGAAGTAATGCCTTTAGCTCTTGGTCAGGACCCTTTTTATTTCGAACGGCCTGTAAGATTTACGATACGCCTTTTTGGGAAGGTTTTAACCGGAACTCTATAAATCTAAATTGTTGGACGCTAATAGCTGCTGATGGCGGTATGAGCAACCCCACTTTTCAAAATGATATTCCTCCTTTTGGATTTGACCAATGGTTGTTATTTGATAGGATGCGTTATGAAGGAACACATGTTATGGCTTTTAGCAAAACGAATACTTATTCGACAAGTGATGATTGGTTGATTTCACCGACATTTCATTTTGAAACAAACAAAACCTACAGACTTAAATATCATTTTTATGCGGCAAGTGATAATGCGCAGGGGGAGTTTGACGTATTGGCTTCGAACTCCGGCATCAGCCCCGCTAATTTCACCAAAATACTATTACAAGCACAGAATAAAAACCGGGCATTTGAACAAAAAACCATCTTTATCAACGATTTGGATGGTGAAGTTAATTTGGCCTGGCATATTAGCGGTAGTGGAGCTAAAGAGGTATACATCGATCACGTCTTTGTTGAAGAGGTTGACAATTGTCCAGAACCCTTAAATTTGGAGCTAAGGGATATTAAAAAAGATCAATTGACCCTAATATGGACAGATGATCATGGAGCTACTAATTGGGAATATATAATCGATGAAATTGGCAATGGTATACCAGTGGGTAGCGGTATACAAACCAGTAATAAACAAAATCTTGTCACTGAGGACAAGCACGGAAATCCTTTGCAACCCAACACCGATTATGAACTCTATGTACGTACGATCTGTGATCAGGGAGGTTATAGTATCTGGCAAGGGCCGATCCGATTCCATACCCTCTGTGGAACTTATCAAACGCCCTATTGGGAGGGCTTTAACACGGATTCCAAAACAGCGCGCTGTTGGACGTTGATCGACAAATCCCGTTCGGAAATCCCAATACAAAGTACCTTGACCAATCGTTATCCCAACGGGCAGGCTGTGTATGAAGGCGATCGTGCGGTTCAAGTTTCTTTAATTGCTGCCGACCGAACTCACGACGACTGGCTGATTTCGCCTGCGGTGGAATTAGACGGAGGCATGTATGTATTAAAATACCATTATAAAACGACAGCCAGCCCAACGACTGACCACGAATTTGAAGTATTGTTGTCCAATCAGGGAAAAGACGTCAGTCAATTCAATACCGTATTACGGGCATCACAAGTTTATAGATTGGGCAATTATACGGAAGAAGTGATTCTGATCAACGGCATAATCGGGCCGGTTAATATCGCTTGGCACATCAAGTCTAAAAACACCATCTCAAGTGTTCTTTATTTAGATAATGTATGGCTTAAAAAAGTAGAAAATTGTCCGGAACCCTATGCGGTAAAAGCCACCCAAATAACGCCCAATTCGATGGAGATCCATTGGCAACAACAAGGAGGCATAACCTCATGGGAAGTGTTGGTTGTAAACTATGGTGAAGATCAAACAAGCAGTTCCATTGTTTTTCAGCAAACGGTCAACGGTACAGCTACTACCATTACGGGATTGGATGCCGGTCAAGTCTATACGGTTTTTGTACGGGCCAAATGCTTAGACAGCGCCACCTTTAGTGATTGGTCTACACCGTATCACGAAGGAACATCATTGGGTGGAAACGGCGATTGTATTGGAGCACGTACAATTCCAGTCAATACCGGTCTAAGTTGTTTACAATCTATAAGTGTCAACCTGAAAGAAGCTAGCGCAGCTGCTATCGCAACGGCTTTATGCCCTTATGGTTCCGAGTTGGTTGACGATCTTTGGTTTGAATTTACCGCCTTGGCCAACATACATTTATTAGGTGTAAACAACCTAAAAAGTTTGTCGAATAATACGGGGTTTCCAACGGTTTATGCGGCTTTGTACGATAGTGATTGTAGTGCGATCGATTATCGGGTGATGGACTGTTTCCGCTTCAATCCGAATGAATCGGAAGCGGCTTTAATTGGTCTGATTCCAGGTCAAAAGTACTATTTGCGCATCGGAACAAGATCTGAAATTACACACGATTATATTTTTAATTTGTGTTTGACAACCTCCGATTTAAGACCCATAGAGGTTAGTCCGAGTGGAGAGATCTATAGTGTAGAAGAATTAATCCAAGAAGTCTTTATACAGTCAGATTGTGACTTGGTTTCTAATATCCGTTATCAGAATGGCGACGGAAGTGCGCCTACTCAACAATACAATACATTAGGGTATTTTAATAGAGGGAATGCGGACTTTCCGTTTGAGCAGGGCATAGTCTTATCGACTAATGAAGTGCAGTATGTGGCCAGACCCTATATGGGATATCACGGTTTCCGAGGTAATAACGATCACCGATGGATCGGTGACAAAGACATCAACGATGCGATTCATGATGCTGGTGGTGGACCATCATTGGATAAACGGGTCACCCAAATTGAGTTTGATTTTATACCAATCAAGGATTCGATCAAGTTTGAGTACGTATTTGCCTCGGTCAGTTACCACAAGAATTGTGGCGAAGTATGTAATGCCGGAGCCTTATTCGCCGCTTGGTTGGTGGATAGCACTACTGGCGAAGGCCGGAATTTAGCTAAAGTGCCCGGAACATCCTATCCGATTAGTATCAATACCATTCGCGATGCGGATAAGTCTGGGGCACATTGCGAAAGCATACATCCAGAATGGTATGGAAAACATTTCGACCAATTCGACCAACTGATTGAGGCGCCGATAGATTTTGTGGGATTGACCCAACCGATGGAATCGGAAATGGTTGCCGTCACCGTAGGGCGTAAATATCACATCAAACTGGCAATCATGGATTTTTGTCCGACTATAGGACATTCTTCTGCCGTGTTTTTTAATGCAAACAGTTTTGATTTGGGCAATCTCGATTTGGGAGAGGACCTGCTTATTGAAAATAATAATGCCCTCTGTGCAGCGGAATGTGTGGTAATTGAATCGCAATTGTCGTTAGAAGGAGCAGAAATTCAATGGTATAAAGATGAGGTAGCTGTCGTTGGCGCCCACGGATCGAATTTGGAAATTTGTGAAGCGGGAACCTATAAAGTGCAAGCCCGTTACCATACAATTCAGTGTGAACTGACTGGAGCGATCACCGTCGAGATGTATCCGCCTATTTCGGAAATACTGAAGGCTCCCGAGCCTTTGTACATCTGTAGGCAATCGTTATTACCTGCAATAATAGATCTAACAACGGTAGAGCAGCAGCTATTAGTGGGCGTGGATGGAAGTGAAAACTATCAATTCAGTTATTATCGTACGAGAAGTGATGCCGACCAGGAAGTAAATAGTATTGAAGACCCCAACAATTATGAACTGCAGACCAAAGTTGCTGATACCGTATTGTTTATAAAAGCGTTGAATCGAGTGACGGGTTGTTCGGGAATCGTTGAATACGTGATCAAACCGGTAAAAGGAGCTATGGATACGCAGCGCGAAGATGTGCATATTTGTTCGAGTTATATACTTCCTGACTTGGCTTGGAATCAATCTTACTATTCCGAAGCTGGCGCTAACGGAAAGGCCTACCAATCGGGTGATGTTTTTGAGGAACCGGGATCCTATACTGTATTTGTGTTTCAAGACAATGGCGATGGCTGCTACGAAGAGATTTCCTATAAAATTATCATCACGGCTCCCATAGAGGTAGCGGTATTTAAAGACCAGACTTTGGAATGTCGATGGTATACTTTAGAACCCTTGCCACCGCACAATAAATACTTTACCGAAGCGCATGGAGGCGGTGAGGAATTGGCGGTAAATACAGTAATCGCCGAAGATCAAACCATCTATGTCTATGCCAGCTCGCAAGACGGGGTATGTATCGATCAAAGCAGTTTCACAATTAAATATGCTGAATGCCCAATACCCAAGGGTATATCGCCGAACGGAGATGGTTTTAACGATGCTTTTGACTTGTCCGATCACGGTGTTAGTAGCATTAAGATTTTTAATAGATATGGAACGCAGGTGTATTCCTTCGCGGGAAATTATACCAACCAATGGGCGGGACAAGACCAAAAAGGGCGGGCTCTACCTGATGGAACTTATTACTATGTGCTCACAGCTCATAACAAAACCAGAACCGGATGGGTTCAGATAAACAAATAATGAAATTTTAGGTGGATAGTAAATGCAATCGCCTCATAAACTTTTTTAAATGCAATACTTATGAAAAAATTAATCATACTCTGTTTTATGTTGTTCTTCTTTCTACAAGAAGTTCACGCACAGCAAGCGCCACATTATACACAATATATGTACAATATGAGTGTGCTCAATCCCGCTTATGCCGGTTCTAAAGAATCGTTATCTTTGGGATTGCTATACCGTAAACAATGGGTCGGACTCGAAGGCGCGCCCCAAACAGGAACCCTATTCGGACATATGCGCGTCGGTAAAAAAGTAGGACTCGGACTAAGTGTAATTACCGATAAGATCGGACCCGTGACAGAAAATAATATATATGGAGATTTTTCCTATACCTTGGATTTGGGACAAAAGCACAAATTGGCATTGGGACTTAAAGCCGGCGCAACCTTACAGGATATTCGACTCTTTTCAGATATTGGTAGCACGGGTTATATCGATGAACATGATCCCGCTTTCGCAGAAGATAGCAATAGCACTTTGTTTAATATAGGAACAGGAGCTTTTTATTATACCGAAGACTACTATGTGGGCTTAGGAGTTCCCAATATGCTAAAGGGACGTTACTTAGATTACGATGGGCGAAAATTTGGTAGCCAAGTTCTACATGCTTTTTTAACGGGAGGTTATGTCATAGCGTTGCCGAGGACAGATTTGCATTTAAAACCACATTTTATGGTCAAATACGCCAAAGATGCTCCGGTATCAGCAGATGTGTCGGTAAACCTGATGTACCTAAACAAATTAGAAATTGGTGCTACCTACCGAACAGAGGATGCCATTGGCGGAATGGTCAATTATAAAATCACTCCCAATCTACGAGTTGGATATGCCTACGATCATGTGATGTCCGATCTCAAAGTAAAGACTAGAGCTTCACACGAATTTATTTTGTTGTACGATATTTTTATTTTGGATAAGGTTTCCAGTTCACCAAGATATTTTTAAAGCTTATAAGAAATTTAGCTAATTTTTTTCATAAATATCATCCTTGAAATTTATTGTCAATAATAAAACCAATAAATGATTGTTTTTTTTAATTTGATGTGTTTTTACGTAATTTTTTTTGTATTTTAACGTATAAATAGGTGATAATATCGTATTTTTTGAATTAATAATGACAGCGGTTGGCTTTAATCCCGCTGAGCGGTAGCAAATAAGATATATATTTACGGCTTTAATCAGTCTAAATAAATATCATAAATGAAGAAAATTTATTTTATCTTTTCTACTGTTCTTGTTGTGATGCTGTTGTTGTTGCAGCAGTCCGTTTATGCAAACAACAGGACAGCGAATAACTTAAACGACCAATTCCGTTGGGCAAACCAAACGTATGCCCCTGAGTTATATTTACAGCCATATTTTGATTTAACGATCTGGGGATTTATGGCTGCTGAGGATTGCGTGGCTATGAATACACCCTTTTCTGAAGGGTTTAATACCACGTCAAATACCTACAACTGTTGGACGTTTTTAGATCATAATCAAGATCAATTGCCCAATGGAAGTAATGCCTGGAGGCAATTTCAGGTGCTACCCTATGAAGGTGATCGGGCGATGTATTTTCAAAGTCCCGCCGCAACTTTAGTAAACGACGATTGGTTAATATCTCCAACCATCAAAATGAAAGGCGGTATTTATGCGATAACCTATTATTATAAAACTACGGCGGCCAATGATAACGATTTTGAGGTGGTCTTATCTACTAGTGGCACAGCGCCAGCTGATTTTACAACCCAACTTGAGGCAGCGACTAAACGAAATACGACGGTCTATGTTAAAAAAGTACTGTACGTAGAAAATATAACGGGTGATGTAAACATCGCCTGGCACGTAATGTCTAAGGGAATTACCAATGTCTATATAGATCTGGTTTCTATAGTGGAGGTGTCGTGTTATGCACCTGATCAGGATGTGTTACTCAGTGAATTAGGAAAAGACAAAGCCACCTTTAGTTGGACAGATGCTAAGAACAGCAGCTGGGAATATTTCGTGCAACCGATGGGTAATGGAGCTGCGCCAGTTGGCAGTGGATTGATTGCGCCATCCAATAAAATTACGGTAACCAAAACCAACGGAACTGGCGGAGCAAACTTACAACCGAATACTTGGTATGAATTTTTTGTGAAGTCGAGTTGTGGACCGGGAAAAAGTAGTCTTTGGGTGGGACCACTGCGTTTTAAAACGCTGTGTGTCGAATCGAATATTCCATTCTGGGAGGGATTTAATAAAAATTCTACAACCCTGGATTGTTGGACGATAGTCGATAATAATAAAGATGCGACTTCTGCGGTAAGTACCAACATATTTAGACCTTATAATGTCGGAATGTTTGAAGGGGATCAATCGATGTATTTCTATGGGAATTCACTGAATACCAAACACGACGATTGGTTGATTTCACCAACTTTTGTACTCGATGCTACGAAGATATACCGCCTGAAGTACCATTATAAATCCAATACCACCAGTAAAAATGATTTTGAGGTTTTGTTGTCGAACAAGGGAATTGATTTAAGCAGTTTTACCAAAACCTTAATCGCGAAAAAGGCTCATAATGATGTAAATTGGGTTGAAGAAACGGTGATTATCGGCAATATATCGGGCAATGTAAATATCGCTTGGCATGTAACTACAGAAAATAGTATTACATATTTATCGGTCGACAATGTGTTTTTGGAAGAAGTTATCGGATGTCCGGAACCGATGAATTTAGGCAGTAAGGACGAGAAAGAAAATGAAGCAACGATTACATGGTCCGATGATTTTGGAAAAGATTGGGAATATGTGGTTCAAAAAGCGGGGGGTAAAGTGCCTACTACCAACGGTGTTACCAGCAATAAAAAAGAAGTAATTGTTAATCAAGAACAGTCTGGAGCGGCATTACGTGAAAATACCGATTATGAATTTTATGTACGTATGCAGTGCAGTAATGGGGAATACAGCATTTGGAAAGGGCCTTACGGTTTTACAACAGCTTGCGGTATTTACGCGACCCCGTTTTGGGAAGGATTCAATTTTAGTTCTCCATCTTTGGATTGTTGGACGGTGATCGACGGGAATAAAGATGCGACCTTGGCGGCGAATTCTCCAAATATATGGAAAGCAACAACGTTGCGATATGAGGGTACTCATGGGATGTTTTTTAACGGATCCAATACCGATAAAACCAAATTACCCAATGACGACTGGTTGATCTCACCGAGAATTCAATTTGATGCAAACAAAAATTACCGATTAAAATACCATTATAAAACAGACACACCGACGGCAAACGAATATGAATTTGCTGTATTGGGATCTAATAGTGGCATAGATACCAAAAACTTTACTAAACAAATTGTACCTAAAAAGAAATACGCACCCAGTGCGCAGTGGAAAGAGGAATACGTGCTTATTTCCAACTTCAGCGGGACGGTTAATATAGCTTGGCAGGTAACGGGGTCGTCGGCATATACTACTTTGTATATCGATAATATTTTTGTAGAAGAGATCATTGGATGTCCAGAGCCCATGGAATTAGGCGTTAAGGATATAGAAACGGGTCAGGTAACCATTAACTGGACAGACGATTTTAAGGCGGCGAATTGGGAATATGTTTTCCAGCCACTAGGAGCGGGCAAACCGACTACAGCCGGTATAACAACAGCTAAAAAAGACAATATCATTACGAAAGATCAGGCGGGTAATGTTTTGCAACCCAATACCGACTATGAATTTTATGTGCGTACCGTTTGTGGAAATGGCGCCTTTAGCATTTGGTCGGGTCCGTTTGCATTGGCTACGGGCTGCGATACCTACGGTATACCCTTTGTCGAAAGTTTTAATACCAGTTCCAAAACTGCTCGTTGCTGGACCATAGTCGATAAAAACAAAAGCGTGATCCCAGTGGGAACCTCTTGGAGAAATACAGCAGATGCTTATCAAGGGGATCAAGCGATATTTTTCAACCTGTTTAATGGACCCAATGAATCGTTTGACGACTGGTTGATATCTCCAACAATCACCTTAGATGGAGGGGCTTATGTGTTGAAGTATTATTACAAAACCATAGTAGAAACGGACAACAATCAGTTTGAGGTATTGTTGTCTACTCAAGGGAAAGACGTTAGTAAATTCACTACAGTATTATTGCCATCACAGAAGTATAGCTTAAATAAATACACGGAAAAAGTGGTGTTTATTAACGGCGTAAAAGGAGATGTAAACATCGGATGGCACGTCAACTCCAAAAATGCTACGGTTTCCTATTTGTATTTGGATCACGTGAGCTTGGAAAAAGTAGTAGGCTGTGAAGAGCCTTATTACATTAAGGTCAGCAACCAAACCACCACATCCATGGATGTCGAATGGACACAGAACGGTTCTTCGAACCAGTGGGAAGTGATTGTCGTAAATTATGGAGACGATGAAACGGCTGTACCAATTAAATCGATTCCGGTATCTGGAACCCCAAAAACAACCATCACGGGCTTAGATCCGGGTAAGGGATATACGATTTATATTCGAACGGTTTGTGCAGATGGGGAAACCAAAGGAAATTGGTCTACGCCTGTTGTGGATGGAACTAAAATAGGAGTAAATGACAATTGCGCAGGTGCTATAAACATACCGGTTAACCCTTCGGAAACTTGTGTAGTGAAAATCGGGGCCTCTTTATTTGGTTCGACCAAATCCACTGTACCTACTCCAAGCTGTGCAACCAATTTAATCAACGACGGATGGTTTGAGTTTACCGCGATCGCTACAAATCACTTGTTGACATTAAAAGACATGGCCAGTATTTCCAAAGATAAAGCTTCTTTATTCATAGCTGGGGCTTTATACGATCAACCTTGTGCTTCTATGTCTGCGGCCTTATCGTGTTTTACGTTTACGCCAACCGCTACGGAAAACATTTTGATGGGATTAACCCCTGGAACGAAATACTATATCCGTTTAGGCGGCCCGCTGATTTACAAACAAGACCTTGTTTTTAATTTGTGCATTACAACCTCCACGACACCTCCTATTACGGTCAGCCCGAGTGGGGATAAATATACCGTAGAAGAATTGGTCAAAGAAGTCTTGGTCAAATCCAATTGTGATTTGGTTTCCAATGTGAAATATCAGGTTGGAAATGGTAGTGCTGCTGCTCAAGCAGTGAATACCCTGGGCTATTTTAATAAAAACGGATCAATATTTCCGTTTGACCAGGGAATTGTATTGAGTACCAATGAAGTCAAATTTGTACCTGGCCCGCATCGGGGATCTTATGGTGCACGAGGCACCAATACCAATCGTTGGACGGGGGATAAAGATATTAATGATGCGATCTACGATGCTGGAGGTGGACCTTTGGCGGATAAACGCGTAACACAATTGGAATTTGACTTTATACCGGTCAAAGAAACCCTGAAATTTGAATACCTATTTGCTTCAAACAGTTATGTCAACGGTTGTACCTATATGTGTGACACGGGGGCATTGTTTGCAGCTTGGCTGGTGGATTCAACCACTGGAGAGGGACAAAACTTGGCGAAAATCAAAAACACCGATACTCCGATTGCGTTAAGCACCATACGTGATGCGAGTAAATCGGGTGTTTTCTGTGGAAGTGTAAATCCAGAATATTACTGGAAGCATTACGACAACGGTCAAGACAGTCCGCTTGAGGCGCCTATTGATTTTGTCGGAATGACTAAGGCTATGGAATCCGAAACCGTACGGGTAGTACCGGGGCGTAAATACCATATTAAGTTGGCAGTAATGGACTTCTGCACGGTAAATGCACACAGTTCGGCTGTTTTCTTTAATGCGGGCAGTTTTGATTTGGGCGATCTCGACTTGGGTGCAGATATGTTGGTTGAAAACAACAATGCCCTTTGTCAGGGCGAATCGGTAATGATTAATTCGGGATTGGGCACCACAGATGTAGCCATTCAATGGTATAAAGATGATCAGCTTATTCCTGGGGCTACTGCAACGGATTTAGAAGTTACTGAAACGGGGCTATACAAAGTAGTCGGAAAATACGCGGCAATCAATTGCGAGGTTAATGGAACCATTAAAGTAGAGTTGTACCCGCGAATTTCCGCAGTGGTAAACACACCAGAAACCCTATTGATTTGTCGTAACTCATTACATCCGCTTACGATAGACTTAACAGTTGTAGAACCACAGATGTTGGCAAAGGTAAAACCGACAGACTATCAATGGGCTTATTATACAACCAAATCCGATGCAGAGGCTGAGCTTGCTGTGATCTCCAATCCGAAATCGTATCCATTGGAAGCGGTAGGGATTGAAAAGGATTTATATATCAAAATAAAAAATACCCAATCGGGATGTTCGGAGATTTTTGTTTTACCGATAAGAGCGGTAGCGGGAAATATTCCTGCAACGCGCGAGAATGTTAAGGTTTGTGCGAGTTATGCCTTAGGGGCATTGGAAGAGCATCAACAATATTATTCCGGACCCGCTGCAACAGGAGTAACATACCAAGCGGGTGATGTTTTGGAAGCGGGATTACATACGATCTATGTTTTCCAGAAAAACGATGCGGTCGATTGTTATGAAGAAATTTCATTTACGGTAAATATTACGGAGCCTGTAAAGGCTGAGGTTTTTGAAGATGTAGAAGTGCAGTGCAAGGTATTTGTGTTAGCGCCATTGCCTGCAAACAACCGATACTTTACGCAATCAGGCGGACAGGGATTGGAATTAGCGGTGGGTAGTTCGGTATTACAGGCACAGACGATTTACGTATATGCTTCGTCTGCAGACGGATTATGTGTCGAAGAAAGCAGTTTTGAAGTCACTTATGCGGATTGTCCAATTCCAAAGGGAATTTCACCGAATGGCGACGGTCTAAACGACAATTTTGATCTGTCGAACCACGGTATCAGTAGTTTGATTATTTACAACCGCTACGGTGCTGAGGTTTATACTTATCAAGGAGTTTATACCGATCAATGGTATGGGCAAGACAAAAGTGGTAAATCGCTTCCTGATGGGACCTACTATTATGTGGTTGTAAGCCATGGTAAAACCAAAACCGGCTGGGTTCAAATCAATAAATAGTTACTTAATTAAAACAACAGCTCGCCTAGCGGGCTGTTGTTTTTTTTGGCCGTATATACAAAAAATCCCAAACTGTTACAGTTGGGATTTTTTTGTTTAAAGAGCATTTTGTAATCGATTATTGGCAAGCGTAAAACGGTGATTTTGTTCGCTGAAAACAACTTTTTTAAGTGTTTTTTTTCTGTGTGTTAAGGTGGATTTTGCGGTGTTATTCAAATAAAAGCTTATAAATACCGATAAAGTCAGCTTTTTTATTGTTGGTGAAATTAAAAGGAATTGTGTGAAAACGCATTTTTTTTGTTAAAATTTCAAGTAAACTAAATATGTGTCGTGGAGTTACGGATTTGGATCTACTATTGTTGTCCTGAATTTAAATTAACAATTATCAGTGTATATTGTTTGTTTGTAAGTTAATTAATTTATTAAAAATTACTAATTTTTTTGTATAACGTAAATATATGACGGTAAATTTATAAATCTACCGCGAATTTACGACTTGTTTAAATGCAATATTTGTAATAATACCTTTTAAAAAAAGTTTAAATTGATATAAAACTAAATTTGCTTAACATTTAAAAGTGTTTTTTTTAACTAAAAATAAAGTTAATTTTTTAGACTTTGATCTGATTCAGTTGGCTTTGTAATTTATCGTAAAAAGCAGTTTTTGGATGATGAAAATCAGTTAGTTTAAAATTTTATGATGAAAACCTTTTTTCTTCCCGTATTATTAAGTTTTTTTTTCTTGATTCCGAGTGCTTCTTTTGGGCAAAAAAAATTCAAAGATTCATTTCGTAACATTTGGGTCAAAAGTCTCGGTAGTTCTGTGGAACAAAAAGGAACCCTTAATTATCATATACCTATTCGATGGAGAGGCGACTATCCTGTCTTGAATAAGAAGTATGAATCTTCAAGTTACACCTATGTTTATTATGTGCTCAAAACGGAGCAAACGTCTGAAAAGATGTTCTCTCTATACAACGATGGAGATTTGCACAGCTTTTATACAGATAGTATAAAATCTATTCGAAATCATGCGGTCGATATGGGGTTATTGACTTCGGGGGCCATGGTTAATTTTAATTTTTACAACAAGGATTTTAAAAAGAAAGGTGAGGGGATTTTATATTTAGAAAATGTTGTGGATTCCAAATCCGACTTGTTTGAGGTATTGGTTTGTAGCAATTGCAGCGATGCCAAAGTAAGAACACAAATACAGACGTACTTAGCGGTGAAGTACGGCATCACTTTAGTGCAAAAAGACAAATATTACAGCAGTGATAATCGTAAGGTCTGGGATGAAAAATTGGATAAAGCTTATAACAACCGTATCATGGGTATCGCTCGTGACGATTATTTCAGTCTGGATCAGCAAGCGAGTTATAGCAATACCGATACCACCTTTGTCGTGTCTAAAGCTAAAAATACAGGCATACAGCCTTCGACTAACATGACTTATGTATTGGCTGGCGACAATAATGGTGAAAAGATATTTGATACGAAATCCGGTATATACAAACGACGATGGTTGGTACAAAATAAAGGCGAATCTGATGTTAAAATTGATCTGAATTGGAAAATCACACCCGACAAAGAATCGGAATATTATTTATATAACAGTCAAAGTACAGAAGTTCAAAATGACTTAACGGATACCCTACGATTGCGTTTTAAAGACATCGAAATTAAAAGAGATCAGTACTACTATTTTACTTTAGAGCAGAGAAAACCACTAAAAGTGAAGGTATTTGAAGATGAAAAAGGTTTAAATAAAAAATACTTTATAGGGATCAATGAGATTGGAAAAGCACCTTTTTACATCACGGCAACAGATTCCAATACCCAACAGGAATATTATTTTGTTAGCGAAAGTTCGTTATATAATTTAGAAAACTTACCGAATGCAACCTATGCTTTCACGGTTAGAGATGTCAACGGTAATCAAGCGGAATTGCACAACATTGCTGTAAATATACCAACTACGAGTTTGGTTAGTATGGCTGAGAATTGGGTTTTGGAGGGCACGAAAATGCTAGAGATAAAACCGACTTATGCCACAGCCAATATCGACAAGCAATTGAAGTACGAATGGTATTTTCAGGACAAATTGATTTCGAGTTCGCCGCGTTTGTTTGTCAATTATTCCGGAGCATTCACTCTGGTAGTTTCTGATGCCCAAGGCAAAAAAGAACATTTTGGTTTTACGGTCAGTGGAAACCTTCAAAAGCAAAGCGCATTGGAATCTCAGTGGGTCGTAAGTCCAAATCCGGTGAATCGCGGGGAGGAATTTACGGTGACTTACAGCTTTGACTCTCCGAAGAAAGTGGATTTCTACATTTATACCATCGACGGTAAATTCATACTTCGCAAAGAATTGGGTATGGTTGAAAGTGCCAGTTATCAATATACCCTTCAGGGAGCAACGACCTATTTAATCATTCCTATCATCAATTCAAAAGCATCAATTCAAAAGTTGATCGTAAAATAATTGCCTTAGCCTTACTACTATGAAATTTTTTAATTCTTATAAAAGAGAGTTTTCGACTCTTTTACTTTTAGCCTTTTTACACGGATTTGTCGTTGAAGCCTTTGCGGTGACTACAAAACCGATTAGCCGTACGATTTTTCCGGCTGTTCGTACTTACGACAGCAGCGCTGAATTAATGGAACAAGATTTTTTAACACCTGCTGTGACACAGCAAGTGATGGATTCAGAGCAAGCAACTAAAGCTACGGCGCATCCAAACCAACGGGCTACAAATGCTTCGTCACAATTGGAGGCTTCGACGGTGTTTTATGGAGCAGATCTTGCCCTTGGGGAGATTGGGAGAAGTGAAAGAACTACTTTTGATTCACCAGAAGACAACTTGTTTAAAATTGAAATCAAAGAAGACATTGATCTTAAAGCAACCTACTCCTTAACTTATGAGGTGTATGGTATTGCCAATGCATCGGGTGTGACCAAAAGCGTCAATACAGCTACGAGTACTGGAGGTTTTTTTATAGAAAAAAAGACAGTATGGACACGGGTTTCGGAATTTTTATCACCTTTCGACTTAAAAAGGGGAACCAATACCGTATTGTTTACCAGTGATCTGACTAAGGATTTTGGATATTTGGTTCGAAATGTACAATTTGAGAAGGCAAAAGCGGCAACAAACGATTATTTGTTGATTAATGAAGCGGTTAAAGCAACAGCGACCAACGAGGTATATATAAATGGGGTGGTAACGATCACTGATCCAGCAGTGCGTTTGTTTTTAGACAATAAAGAAGTAGCCATTAAAAACCACACCTTTGAAAGCTTGGTGGCCCTTGATGCCCCTTCAAAAAAGGAATTGGTTTTTGAACTGAGAAAAGACAACCAACCCCTAGAGAAAAAGAGTGTTGCTCTGTCGCAAATCAAAGCAATAGACCAAACCAAAGCATTGGATGTTCCATTTGATAAATCGATGTATAAGATGGTGGCTAGTGAAGCCAAATTATATGAATTAGACCATATTGCTATAGAATTGCCAGAAGCGAGTTATCCATCTGATTTTACCTTATCTATTCAGGAATTAAGAGCCAGTGATTATGCCCCTACGGGTATGGCATTAAAGAATGTTACTAAAAATAAGGCGGCCTATCGTTTTCTACCCGACGGTATTAAATTTGAAAAAGACGTAAAAGTCAAAATCAAATGTGATATCAACGCATTGCCGAAGGGATATGGGCTAAAAGATGTTCAGGTCTTTTATTTTGACACCACTGTCAAACAATGGACCAAGGTTAAAGTTATCGAAGTTTTAGAAGAAACGGGAGAGGTAGTCGCTTTGACCAATCACTTTACAGATTATTTAGCTGGTGTAATTCAAGAACCGGAGAGTCCCGAAACCAATGCGTTTGCTCCAACTACGATTAGTGGGATTCAAGCGGCTAATCCAACGGAAAATATTCCAATGGTCAGTGTACCTCAAATTAACGATAGAGGAGATGCGTCACTTAGTTTTCCATTGTTGATTCCACAAGGAAGACAAGGAATGACTCCGGATCTTTCAATTAACTATAGTAGTGGTAGTGATGAAGGTGACTTTGGATTAGGTTGGAGTTTGTCTGTTAAATCGATCGATATTGATACTCGCTGGGGAGTTCCAATTTTTGATTCTACTAAAGAAACCGAATCCTATTTGTTAAATGGAGAAGAGCTATTATTGGTTAAAAGTGACAACACTTTATATGCGCCACATAAAGACGCACTAATACCGAGAGGGGCAAATGTGAAATTTAATAAATTAGTACATGATCCCTCTATAGAAATTATGCGTATTGGAAATAATGTCAGTAATTATACTTGGACTGTCCGAGATAACAAGAGTGGTTGGGTTTATACTTATGGAATATCTTCAGGAGGAAAATGGTATTTAACTCTGATTAAAGATCCTTTCAATAATTCAATAGAATATGAATATGATCAGACAAGTTTAAAAGGAAATTATCAATTGAAGAAGATTGCTTATAACCATAATCGCAATTATTTTCAAAATGGAACTGCTGGAGATAGACATGTTTTTTATATAGAAATATTTAGAAAACAGCAATTGGATAACCCTTCCATACAACGAAAAGACAGAAAAATCAATAACCGATTGGGATTTGAATCCGAGAGCGTACACTTAATTGATAAAATTGTTGTTAAAACAGGAACTCGGGCTACAGTTTATAGTGAACCCGGAACAAGTGGTATATTATCTACCGAAAGTGCCATGCACAACGAATATTCATTTGTATATAAAGAAGGGCAATTTGGGCGCAGTTTATTGGAGAAGATAGTCAATAAGAACTATAATAATCATACAGCGGATGATTTTTATTCGCAGAGAGATCGAACAATCCTTCCTGTGATTCAACAATATGTTTTTGATTACCATGATGATATAGGAACGGGCTCTTTGTTTGAGAGCAACGGACAGACTTATAAGACCTACAAGGACTATAAAACCGACTATGATAATTTTAAAGTTTTTCTTTCTGCCTTAGGGGGTGGCGAGGGAAAATCCACAAGTTTTGGAGGAGGAGGATCGGCCGGAGCAGTACTTCCTTTTTTCCTTGCATCTTGGTTGCCTTTTAGTAGAGCTGCAACTATAGGAGCAAACTTTACTTGGGGCTCCTCTAATTCACAAACCAAGACATTATTGACCGATATAGATGGCGATGGTCTACCTGATAAAGTCTTTAAGGGAGGGAATAATTTCTTTTACCGTAAAAATTTGGGAAATAAGTTCTCATCGGAGACCTATCCTATTAAAAATTTACCCAATTTAAATTATTCAAGTTCAAATAGTACGGATGAATCTTTTAGCATCAATATCATGGTCGGGAGTGCCAGTAAATCGAATTCTGAAAGCGTGTCGAGCACGTATAGTTATACGACAGATGTGAATGGCGATGGACTGTTGGATGTGGTTGACAATGAGCGGGTGTATTTCGGCTATATAGATCCGGTTACCAAAGAGCCGACTTTTAATTTTGATAGCTCCTTAACTCCTGCTATCGTTATTAAAGAAGAAGATATGGCTCCGATTTTAAATCCAATGCCACAGTTGAATTTAACTAACGGTTTGATGGATGTGGTTATGGTTTGGCGTGCTCCTAAAGATGGAACAATAAAAATCGACGGTACCATAACTAAAGAGCATATTGCGCTTCAAAGTGGAGTGAAGTTTTCTATTGAAAAACTACACGAAACCAATATGGAAAAGGCTGATTTTATCGATGGACCTTATTTGATGTTATCTAGTTCGAAAACGCATACAAAAACACTAAATGTGGTCAAGGGTGATTTAATCTTTTTTAGAACCCATTCCAATCAAATCCCTGTTCAAGAGCTCGGAGTTACCTGGAATCCTAAAGTAACTTACTTGACTCAAAATTTTGAATCTGCTACTGGAGAGCCGAAATATTCCTCTGATTTTCAGGGAAGTATGATAGTTGGAACAAATTATGAACACACCTTTATGAAGGCAGGACGTTATCGACTAGAATGGCCTTCTTTTAATTTTAATACTGGCGATGATGTTACTATTAAGGTCTCACATTATATAAAAGGAGCTAACGGTGGAGCTATTGTTGCAGCTACAGGTAATAACGTGGTCGTATATGAAAAAAAGACTACTATTAATGGAATTACTACTTTCTCTTCTCCGAATTTGACCTTGAATATGACTTCAATCAACAATAATTCAGCTACTTTTCAATATGTTAAAGTGGAGGTGTTGAGTGATACGGAAGTGAATTGGAAAGATATAGATGCTAAATTCAAACCCAAATTGGTTTCATTAGATGGTCAAGAACATGTTTTTGCAGTTCCGTACTATTCCAATTACAGCAATGTTCATACTAGTTATGCCTATTCAGATTTTACTAATTATTTTACCGGGACTAAACTTAGTATTAATCATGATTTCTCTCTTCCAAATTGTACAAAGAATATTTGTGAGGATCGGTATGTTTATTTAATTCTTAAACGGACAGATGGTAAATTAGCTCCATTAAATACAGGCACTACCTTACAGTATGCAAAATTTAGATATAAAATTAATGCGAGTGGCGCTGTTGTGGCACGACAAAGGTTCGATGTGACTGCTAATAATTACGTCGCAGTAGCTAACACAACTACATATTTTTTAGAAAATTTAGCTGGCGGCAAAGTGTTTTTTGAATATTATACTGCTGATAAGGCAATTGCGGAAAGATTAAAAACCTATCAAAATACCGGTTCCAATTATTTAGTGCGACTAAATAATCTAGCTCCCAAAACAGATTATATAGAAGGAGGGGATAATGGAGGTTTATTCAAAGCCAATATTTATTCATCTGAGTTGACTACTGCATGGGGTAATATGTATCGAAATTGGGGACAATTTGCTTATAAAGGAGTCGATGCTGGGGAGAAATTTACCTCTATAATAGGGGATCATATTCATGTTTATAATCCAAATAAAACCAATAGTGGAGGTCAGAACAGTACCGACATTTTTGAAAATCCAAATTTAACTCTAGAGGAGGTAGAAGCCAGTTTCGATCAGATATTAAGTCTAAGCGGAAATGTGACCAATCAGTTTGCTGTATTGATGCCAAATAAACAACTTAATCGTTGGGAAAGTCACGAGCATTTGTATGTGTCGGCAACGGGAGTTGTTAGTCCATATACTCGATTTTTGACCGATGAGATTCCCGAATTAAAACCACCGACGGTACCCGTGCACGATTTTGGTGCAGCGGGGGTTACTAAATACTCTAAATTTGACAACAGCAGTACCAATTTGTCTCTGGGATTTTTAGGAATCAATGTTGGGAAAACCAAAACAAAGGGATCCAGTTCGTTATTAAATGATTTTATCGATATCAATGGCGATGGTTTCCCCGATATTATTGGAACTAAAATACAATTGACCGCAAAACGAGGCGGGCTTTCAAGTAAAATTTTAAATGAAGATTTGAATTCGAGAACCTCTATTGAAGGATCGGGTAAATTAGCTGGAGGAAGTAATTCGGGTATCAAAGGAAGCGCAGCCATAGGATCTACTAGTGGAAATCTCAATTTGGTGGTTGGAAATCAAGGAAGTGCTTCTGTTAGTGGTAGTTCCTTTACAACAACCAATAAAGTAGACCGTTTTTATGTAGATATCAACGGTGATGGCTTGATTGACATTGTTCAAAATAACGGCAAGGTATTGTTAAACTACGGAGGTACTTTCTTAGCGAGTACAGCTTGGAGTTCAACTTTGCCCTTTCAAGAGAGTCAGACCTTAACTATAGGAGCCGGTGCCGGTGGTGGTTTTTCGGGAATTTCCAATATGGATATTGCAGCTGGACTTAGTATTTCTGGAAGTACCTCTAAAGACAAGATCACTTATATGGATGTTAATGGAGATGGATTGCCGGAGAAAATAATCAACGAAACCACCTATTATATTAATTTGGGAACTGGTTTTGAAACTATAGAGCGAACATTGCCAGGTGCACAGGCACAAAAATCCACGGAGGTCGGTATAAATGCAAACGTAACCATCTGTTTTTATTTTCCAACCATCTGGTTAGTTGGACCTAAGTTCTGTGGTGCAGTTGTTGGAAGTAAAGGAAAGAGTATATCAAGTGAGGAAGCGCGATATATGGATTTTGATGGCGACGGTTTTACCGATTATGTCACTTCGGATAATGATGAGAGTTTAACGGTTTATGGTTCTCGTATCAAACGCACCAACTTATTAAAAACGGTTATCCAATCTACTGGTGCAAAAATCGAATTGGATTACGATATCGCTAATCCAATTGATAAATCTGTGATTGGATCAACCTATAAGATGCCTTATAAAAAATGGGCATTGACCAAAGTATCCGTGTCCGATGGTTTTGTCGGTGATGGGCAAAATATCAGCCGTTATGCCTATGAATATTTTAATGGATATAAAGATAGAAAAGAACGCAGTTTCTTGGGCTTTGGAATGACAAAGGCACATATACTCGACAGAACAGGTGTAGTATACCGCACTACAGTAACGGAATATTTGAATAACGATATGACCGACGATCAGCTGTATCGTCCGGGAACGAGTTCCGATTTAAAACAGTTTTTATATAAAAAGGGATTACCAAAACGCAGTTATACATTGGATCGAAGCAAACGTATGTTAAACGAAACGGCGTATACCTATAAGTTTTATGATACAGCCAAATTACTGACCGATATCAATACAACTACAGCTAACAATGCTGCAGAGGTAAAGGTATATTCAGAGAAATTATCGGTGTTACCATTGGTAACTACTATTAAGAATAAGGTTGTGAATTTCGATGAAGATGCGCAGAACAGTTCGTTTACACAAAATACCGAGCAACAATTTATCATCTATGATAAATTTGGGAATGTCAAGAAATTTTCGGATGTCAACCGAGGACTCACAGTTGATATTGAATATCAAATAGGTGTTAAAACCCTATCGACTAGCCATCGTGTTAGTACAACTAGTGGTAATCAAATGTTGCGATTAACTAAGGCGTTTAGTAATGATGGATTAAAAATACATCGAGTACAGAAATATTCAACGCCTACCATTTTTTATGATACAAATTATGAATACGATCGATTGGGGAATCTAACGAGAAAAATATTTGCTAATGGATTCTTTTATTTTTATGATTACGGCGATTTAACCGGTTTTCATGGAAATTACTTCAAGATCGTTCCTGCTAAAATCATAGATGGTTTTGGTAATGAAACAAAAATGTTGGTAAATCCATTTGGACAACCAATTAAGACAACCGATGTGTATGGTGAAGTGGTCACTTATAAATATGATCGGTTCAATCGATTGATGGAAGTGAAAGGGCCCTACGAGTCTGAATGGACGATAAGAAACGAATATATCAGCAATCGTATTGCTATTAGTCAGCACAATTTGGGGCAGGGTAATATATTATATACCAGTATGATTAATGATGGATTGGGAAGAACCGTTCAGGTTAAAAAAGAAATCTTAGCTACGGATGCATCTCCGAGATGTGGAGGGCAAATTCCAAAAGTTCGTTTGGCGGTTTCAGGGGATATTATTTATGATGAGTTTGGACGAGTGGTAGAGAATTATTTAGCAGAAGAACAACTTGAGTGTAGTAGTGGGACTCCATTGCGAACCTTATTGACCACCTATTATCAAGGACCGCGTTTGGATGAGAAAAAAGTTGTTAGGTTGTATGATAATAAAGACCGGGTTGTCGAGGAGTTGATTTTTGGTACCGATGCCAAAACCAAAACCAAATATTCATTTGGTACAGATAACAAGGGGAAAACGGTTTTTACTCAAGAGGTTACATTACCGGAGGGAAATAAGAGTATTTCTTATACCGATGAATTGGGGTTGCAAACCGGTCAAAAACAAATAGGAAGTGAAGACTTATGGACGAGTTTTACTTATGACCTTTTGGGGCAGCCTAAAACAGTTACTAATGCCATGGGGCATCAAACGGCTTATAATTATGATAACCTTGGGCGGGTAACTAATAAGACATTAGCTGCTTCGGGTATTACTAAATACAAATATGACTTTTTGAGTAATATCATTGAAAAAGAAGATGCTAATGGAACTATAATAACCTATAATTACCAGTTTAATCGTTTGTTGGGAGTAGTTAATCCTACGATACAAACCACATTTACTTATGAGCCAGGTGGTCGATTGAAAAAAATGGAGGACAGTTCCGGCTACCAGGAATTTAGATACGGAAAGTTAGGCGAGGTGATTGAAGACAATAAGATGTTAATCGATATTAATGGAGATTCTCAATTTTTCAAAACCAAATACAAGTACGATTCTTGGGGACGAATATTAGAGATGATTTATCCAGATGGAGAGAAGGTTCTTTATCAATACAATCGCGTAGGCCAGTTGACGGGAATTCGTGGTGAAGAGAATATCATTTATTTGAGGAATGTAAAATATACTCACTTTGATCAGCCCTATTATATGAAGTATGGAAATGATGTAGTGATGCATCAGGAATTTGATTTGACGGAAAGACTGAGGGCCTCACAACTATCAAGTAGCGATTTGCTTAATCCTTCGATTTCTAAAGTGTTTTCGAGAAATGTGTATGGATTTGATAAAAACAATAATATTACGGGTCAAGTAAATGATTACAGTCAGCATCAGAGTATTGTTGTAGGAGGAACCTCTAGAAAAATGTATAGTTATGATGAATTTAATCGATTAAAAAGTGCTAAAGGGCAATGGGATGGTTTGTTGGAAGCTCATAATTACGATTTGGAAATGAAATACGCCAAGGATCACTCTATTTCTGTAAAAGATCAAAACCACCTTATTAGAGATAAGAATTCAGGTGGAGTTGAGCATTCGGAAAACTCCTTAGTCAGAAATTATAAATATAATGATTCGAGTAAGCCTAGGGTAGGTTCAATCATTGGTGTTGATAGCAATGGTCAACAACTAGAACAACAATTTGATTATTTTGAGAATGGTAATATCAAAAGCATACACAATGAATTCCAGATGAATTCATTTGTGGATCGGCTATTTGAGTGGGATGCGAATAATAATATTACCAAAATTGAGGATAATGGAGGAGATGGACATGTTCTTAATCAATATATTTATGACGGAAAAGGAGAGCGAGTGATTAAGAGATTGCAAGGAGGAAATTCTCTATCTGTCAATGGAAGTAATCCGCAAAATGGTATGTATGGAGCCCATGAAGTATTGTATCCAGGTGGTCATCTGGTTTACAATCGCAGTGTGTATACCAAGCATTATTACGCGAATGGAAAGCGAATCGCTTCCAAAATTATGGATGTCACAGGTTTAAAAGATTTTAAAAATAGAAACCTGAATTCGGTAAAAACTTCGCCGCATGAGGGAGTGCAACAAAGAGGGATAGCACAAAATGGAGAAGGGCAAAGTTCAATAGATAGACTAGATAATGGTTTAATAACGCCCTTACCTCCTGATTTAGCTATTGGTCCTCCTATTGCATGGGTGGTTACAATATGCAGAGATCAAGTGAATATTTTACTGAACGTCTTGTATAATACTGCCGAAACGATCGACTGTAAAAATGATATTCTGAATATATTGGAGCTACATAAATTATATTTTTATAGATGTGTGAATAATCCAGATGGGACGATTGGGACATGCGATAAAGTATTTTATGATTTTGATTATTGTAAAGCTTTAGAAGAAATCAACAAATTGGTTTGTATCAAACGAACACCAAATGGAGATATCATTGATCCCGGAACCGGCTATATTTATGATCCGGTAACGGGAATTCCAAAAGATCCAATAACTGGTTTACCAATTGATAACGGAACAGGTAACGATTATGATCGTTTGGAATTGGATTGTTATAATAAGTTTATTAATTTTATTGAGTATTATAAAGACAAACCCAATAAACCATCGGAATACGATTTGTATTTAATGTATTTGAAGTGTTTTATCAATAATAGCGATGAGTGTTTTGGTATGGGAATACCAGGAAAACCACCAGTTGTGGTGTGGGATAAAGACAGAAGAGTAAGTATCAAATTCTGTGAATTAAATATTCCAGATCTTCCGATTGATCCTGGAATACCGCCTGTGGTTGATCCAGTGTTTCCAGATGAAACCCTGAGTCCGGGTATAAATGGAGGGACGTGGACGAATAATCCACCCCCACGGATACCAATTATTGCTGATCCGATGAAGCAAGAAGCTCCGGTTTGGTGGTATCACAGCGATCATTTGGGCAGTTCTTCGTATATTACCGACATTTCTGGAAAACCGTGTCAGTATATAGAGTATTTACCTTTCGGAGAAGTCATGGTACAGCAAAGTACCAACAACATCTTTGAAAATGTCTATAAATTCAATGGTAAAGAACTCGATGAGTCAACAGGCTATTATTACTATGGTGCGCGTTATTATGATCCGGGAGCTAGTGTATTTTTGAGCGTAGACCCGTTAGCGGAGGATTTTCCGGGGTGGACGCCGTACCATTATGTACACAACAATCCAATCAATCTCATTGATCCGACGGGGATGGCTGCGGAAACAGATTATACCTTAAATAGTAAAACTGGGGATGTAAAACAAGTTGGAAAAACAAATGATAAACCCGATAGAATATTAGAAACCAATAGAAGGGGAGAAGTTAAAACAGATAGTAAAGGAAATTCTAAAGTTGCTATTGATAATATTGACAAAGGTATTTTATCTGACGGAATGAATTTAAAAACCGATAGTAATGTTATTAATGTTGGTGGAACTGGAAATGCAACTAGAACAGGTGTCGAAAGATTTGCTTTGGAATTAGCTGACTATGTAGGTAAAGAAATAAAAGGGGCTTATTTTTCAAATAATGGAACGGAAGAAATTACACATATGACATTAGGAAAGTATAAAGGTAATACATATACAAAGAGTTTTTCGTCGGGTTCAGACGCTATTAGAGATGTTGTTAGTACTATGGAAGAATTTAAGAGCTATGCATTGAAGGGTTTTTTTCATACTCATCCCAATGAACCATCTCGATTTGAGCCGTCAGGAGCAGATAAAAACTCAAGAGATAATGGGCAAAAACAAAATTCTAAACTCAATTATTATATATTAACACATCCAAATGGGTATGGTGGGAAGAAGCCCCATATTATTGACTATAGTGAAAAATAATATGGAAAAGTATTTATATTTTTTGATTTTTATAAGTTTAATTAGTTGTAATTCTTATAAATCACAACTTAGTGAAAAGGGAAATTATGAAGATGCTATTTTTAATGGTATCATTGATTTTTCAAATACACAATTATTCTTAGAGGGTAAAGTTTTTTTTGTAAATATTGATTTGAAAGTAGAAGACTATTATGCCTTTTCAATTATGGAAAATTCTGATAAACTATTGTTTTCTAGAGACAAAGCTTTTAGTGAGAATCAGCTCCCGAATAAGTTTATGGTATATAAAAATAAATTATTTTATTGGTGGGATGATAATTATGGAAGTGATAGAAACATCTTAGAAAAGCTGATTCTGAATAACAAGATTCAATATGAGGAAGAGTCTCCTTTTATAGATTTTGAAACAGATGATAAGAAAAAGGGCGTTAAATACTATTTTTGTAAAAATAATCTAATAAAATATAAAAGAGTTATTACTGAAAAGGGAAATATAAAAACACCTAAATTTAATTGCAATTAAATTGTTTTACAATAACTCTAATCCTTTCTGTAGATCCCCGCTACCGCACGAATCCTTTCGTGTGGTAGGGATTATTAAAAGTATTCGTCTACGCTACCGCGCGAGTCCTCTCGCGTGGTGTATAATAAAAACTAAAACTCTCAATCAAATTGGGAGTTTTGTGTTTATAAAAGATTTTTCTCTATTTTTATTCAGAGGAATAAAACAATCAAAATGAGTAGAAATTATAAATTTTGTAATTCGGAGGGTTTATACTTTGTAAGTTTTGCTGTAGTGGGTTGGCTTGATGTTTTTACTCGAAATGAGTATAAGAATTTATTTATAGAGAGTTTAGTCTATTGTCAGCGAGAAAAAGGATTAGAATTACATGCATGGTGTATCATGACAAGTCATGTCCATCTGATTTTCAGAAGTGTAAAGGGACAGCGTCCAGAATTGTTAATTGGTGATTTGAAGCGTTTTACTAGTAAGTCAATTGTAAAGGCGATTAAGGAAAATTACAGTGAGAGTAGAAGAGAATTTTTGTTGGATTTTTTTAAAAGTGAAGCTCAACGGTCTTCTAATGTTTCGGGATATCAGTTTTGGAGACACGATAATAAACCTATAGAACTGTGGAGTAATAAAGTTATCAAGCAAAAAATAAGTTATGTTCATAATAATCCAGTTGAAGCGGGTTTGGTTTACAGA
>DCKE01000027.1:0-69560 GCA_002320285.1 Flavobacteriaceae bacterium UBA1682
GCTTTAGATGCTGATACGCTGATGTGCCTGTACTTGAGTGTGCGTATTCGCGTATGTGCGCATGTGCATATAGGCTTAGATGCTGATACGCTGAAGTTCCTGTACTTGAGTCTGCGTATTCGCGTATATGCGCATGTGCACATAGGCTTTAGATGCTGATACGCTGAAGTTCCTGTACTTGAGTCTGCGTATTCGCGTATGTGCGAATGGGCATTAGGCAAATAGTTATAAACGCATTACTTAAAATCCATAACACCGGCTTTGATCTCCGTATTGATAAAGTTTTCTTCAGGGGGTATTGGACAGGAATATTTATGATTGTACACGCAGTATGGGTTGTAGGCTAAATTGAAGTTTAGGCTAATTTCATCAGAAGTTGGGATTTCGAGATCCAAATAGCGACCTCCGCCATAACTGCTGACTCCTGATGTTAAATCGGTAAAGGGGAGAAATAAGCTGTTTTTATATGCTGGTTTTTGTATGAGTTCCAGATTTTGAAAGACGCTAACGGTAAATGAGGTGCCATTTAATTCAAAATGCAGATCGCCATATTTCTTATACATCGGTTTTCTTGCTGTTGTAGTGGGCATTTCGAACGGCTGACTATCCGGTGTTTTAACCAATTTTGCTTTGATAACAAAGATCTCATCAAAGGGAAAAAAGGATAGACCTGTAAACTTTTTCAGGGCATCTTTGGGTAAAGGACTGGTTTTAGGATCCTTAAACTCTTTATTTAAGTTTTTCTGGAAATCGACAGTGCTATCGATAGCCGATTTATTTTGTGCGCAAGCTACGGTTAAAAAAAGCAGGTAAAATAAAACTGAAAGACGTTTCATGATTCTAGGTGAGTTTAAATTAAAACAAGCCTCCGGAGAGGCTTGTAGTAAATATAATCATTATATCTATGATAGGCTGTTACTTTACATGTGCTCGTAACATCCAGGCTTGTTTTTCGTGCAGCATCATAATACCGGTAACAAAATCACTGGTTCCATAATCCAGTTCCTCTTCGATGGTATTGATGTTTTCTCTAATGTGTTTAATGATGGTATCGTGATCGTTAAGCAAATCCTTGATAAAGCTCAAACTGTCATTCCCGCCTCGGCGCGCCTCGGTCAAATGCGTTAAAGCTAAATATTCTTTTAGCGTTGCTGGAGCGTAATGCCCAATCTGACGGATGCGTTCGGCTACTTCGTCAATTACCGTTTCTAATTCGGTGTATTGGCTCTCAAAAAATAGGTGCATCGCATGAAAATCGGGTCCTTCGACATTCCAATGTGCATTTCTAGTTTTGGTATATAGTATAAATTCGTCAGCCAATATTGCAGACAAAAATTCAGCAGTTTTTTCTCTTGATCCAGCTTTAATTCCAATTAATGTTTTCATATAAATCTGTTTTTAGTTAATAACTTTCGGTATAAAGTAAAGTTACGAAATAAAAGAGAGAACTCATAGGATTGAAATATTAATGTTTTCAGAAAAATATTTAATATTAACTATTTAAAGGGGCTGTAGTGGGATTGTGATTTTAAAAGGGAGGATTACTGTTGGGGATGTGTTATAAATAAAAAAGGCTCCGTCGCATGCGACGGAGCCTAGAAATCCTTTGTTAAAACGATTTTTATTTTTTCCCTAAAGCGTCGTTGATTCCCGCTTTAGCATCTGCTTTGGCGTCTTTGACAGCATCTTTGGTGTTTTTAGCGGCTTCGTTTAAGTCGGCCTTCACGTCTTTAGCGGCGTCTTTGATATTGTTTCCAGCATCGTTAATGCTTTCTTTAAGATCATGTCCTGCTTCAGATGCTTTTGTTTTTGCTTCTTCCCAAGTGCTTTTAGCGTCATTAATTGCCTTTTGAGCAGCCTCTTCTGCTTTTTTGTCACCTTTTACTTTAGCTTCTTCTAAGGCTTTTTCAGCTTCTTTTAGTTTTGCTTCAGAATCATTTTTCAATTGCTCCCATTCGTTTTTAGCGTCGATCTCGTCAACAGTAGTCTGGTCAGTAGTAATTACGGTTTCAGTACCGTCTTCATTGATTACTGCTGCCTTGTCTTGTTTACAAGAAGTTACTGTAATAAGGGCAAGTGCGGCAACGGATAACATTAATTTTTTCATAGTTTCAAGTTTTATTAATACTCAAAGCTACAAAAAAAGAAATTATAAAATGACAATAGAATTGTTTTTTATTAAAAATTTAAGACTTATATTGTGTATTTATGTCAATTTTACCGAGGTGTTTATGATAATAATAATCAAAAAACGGATGAATTTCTGCTAATATTTCAATGGTCCGTGATAGTTGATATACTTTACAATAGTGTTTTTGCGTCTATTGATATATCCAGAAGAATTCGATGCCTTAAATTTTCGGGGATTGGGAAGAATCGCGGCAATTCCCGCTGCCTCATATTTGGTTAGATTACTAGCACTCTTCTTGTACCAGTATTGTGATGCTGCTTCGGCTCCATATACACCATCTCCCATTTCAATGCTGTTTAAGTATACTTCCATGATTCGCTCCTTGCTCCAAAACAATTCAATGAGTACGGTAAAATAAACTTCCAGGCCCTTTCTCAAATAGCTTCTACCTTGCCAGAGAAACACGTTTTTAGCTGTTTGTTGAGAAATCGTGCTGCCTCCACGGATCTTTTTACCCTTTTGATTGCTTTTAAATGCTTTTTCAATAGCTTTTAAATCAAATCCATTGTGTTTGAGGAAATTGCCGTCTTCGCTGACAATTACTGCTTTTTGTAAATTGGGACTGATTTTGTCGATAGAAACCCAATCGTGTGACATCTTAAGTTCTTTACCGTTGGTTTTTTGCTCAATGGCTCTGATAAACATCAGCGGAGTAAATGGGACGGGTACAAATTTAAAAATCAATACCATTAACAAGGTTGATCCGAAAAACCAGAGCAGTAATTTAAACAGGATACGAAGTGCTTTTTTGATCATGGTGACAGAGCTATATGAAGTGCGAAATTACAAAAAAAACAATAGCAAAGGCAGGTCATTTTTAGTTGTTAATCGGGCATAAAAAAAGCGAAAAAACAGCTGTTTTTTCGCTTTTTTTATAGGTAAATCAAACGGATTACTCGACAGTTTCTTCTGTTTCAGACGTTTTTTTACTTTTTACCAATTTCAAAATGATCGGCAATGTAGTTACGGCAACTAAGAATAAGATGATATATTCAATATAGTCTTTTAGATTCACTCCGTAACTTTCAAGTAAGAATTTTTGCAAGTAATGACCTGCAAATATTAGAGTAGTAGCCCATAAAAAAGAACTTACAATGTTGTAAAACATGAATTTTTTAAAATCCATATGAACGATACCTGCAATGATAGGTGCAAAAGTTCTTACAATAGGTAGGAATCTTGCAAAGATAATAGCGCGACCACCGTGTCTCTCGAAGAATACCTTAGATTCGTACAAGTATTTCTTTTTAAATATAAAATTGTCTTTTTTAGTATAGAGGTAGTTACCGCTTTTAGATCCAAACCAGTATCCAAACATATTTCCTAATATCCCTGCTAGAGCGACTAAAGTCGATAATAAAGCGACATTGGTGAAATCACTTTCAATGGTGAAAAGTTCTTGCATTAAAGCGGAACTGTAGATTCCTGCCAAAAATAATAAACTATCTCCAGGTAAAAAGAAACCTGCAAACAATCCAGTTTCGGCGAATACTATGAATAGTACCACATAAATACCGATATGATGGCCAGCAATTTCGAGGTTGATGTAAAACTCAGGATTAATTAGTTGTGAAATGTGAAATTCGTTCATTATGTATTAGTTGTTTGTAGGTTTTCTTCGCGTTTTGATTCCCATTTATCTATTGCTGCTGTTGACAGACCGTTTCCAAGTACATTGGTCATACTTCTAGCCATGTCACAGAAGTGATCGATAGGTAGAATTAAGGCGATACCTTCAGGAGGTATTCCAAACATGGAACAAGTAGCAACAATCACAATTAAGGAGGCTCTAGGGACTCCTGCGACTCCTTTGCTGGTCAGCATCAATACCAAAAGCATGGTTAATTGCTTTTCAATTGGCATGTGGATATCATAGATTTGTGCAATAAATAAGCTGGCAAATGTCATGTACATCATACTGCCATCTAGATTAAAAGAGTAACCTAGAGGTAAGGTAAAGGATACAATTTTTGGTGAACAACCAAAAGCTTCTAATTCTTCCACCATTTTTGGAAATACCGCCTCACTACTAGTTGTTGAAAAAGCGATTAAAATAGGCGTTTTTAGTCGTTGTAACAATTCCCAAAGGCGTTTGCCTAAAAGGAGGTATCCAACTGTTAATAAGACCAGCCACAATACGGCTATACCAGCCATAAAAGCTAAGAGGTAGTGCGCATATAGAGTGAAAACTTCAAAACCATAATTGGCAACAGCGGAGGCAACAGCACCCAAAACACCTAGTGGAGCAAACCACATAATATAACCGACCATTTTTAAAACTACTTTGGATGTTTTATCCAAAAAGGTAATAATCTGATCACCTTCTTTGCCTAAAGTGGATAAAGCGACACCGAAAAATATCGAAAAGATTACAATTTGTAAGATCTCATTGTGTGCAAAAGATTCAAAGACACTGCGCGGGACAACATGATTGATAAAAATTTCAAGTGAAAAAGCCGAAGTCTGACTGATTAAATCCGATGCTGAACTGGTTTCTGCTAACGATATGTTAGTACTTTCTCCTGGTGCAAACCAATTGACCAAAGCCATTCCAATCAACAACGATACTAAGGACGCAGTGATAAACCAGGTCATGGCTTTGGCACCAACTCGTCCAACCATCTTCATGTCACCCATTTTAGCTATACCGACCACTAGAGTACAAAATACCAATGGAGCAATAATCATTTGAACCAAACGAATGAAAATAGTCCCTAATAGTTTTATGTTTTGCGAAAAACTCGGGATCGATTCAGGATATTGATAGTGCACTAGGCCGCCAAGACCAACTCCAATTATAAGAGCAATAATGATGGCTAAAAATAATTTGTTATTACTGTTTTTCACTGGATCTATTTTAAGTGCGTGAAAATAGACCTTTTTTTTTATTTTTTGTCTTTATATCCAGTTAAAAAATCTAAAGAACTACGAAATGAGTCTTTTGTGGAGGTCGTATATCACGGTTTGTTAGGTTTTTTATGTGAATTTCAGTCTGAAAATGACCTTTTTAGGAAATTTGGTTTTAGTTGTCAATGGACTACGAGGTTTCATCGGATAAATTAGCCGAATCATCCTTTAAAATGTAACAGTCGCTTTGATCGAACTATAAAATACGAAGTATTTCATTTAATTTTAGTAATTTTAGCGCATTCAAAAAAACAATTAGAATGAAAAGAATTATTCTGTTAACCCTCAGTTTGATGAGTATGACCGCTTTCTCACAAGAGGTTATGACCAAAGAGTTGCTGTGGAAGTTAGGAAGAGTTAGTCCAGTAGGAGTTACGAAAGACGGAAAAAACTTGATCTATAAAGTAGGTCGAGCCGAAATGGATGAGAATAAAATCAATTCCAAAATTTATCAAATTCCAATTGATGGAGGTACGCCTACTGAAATTGCAGACTACAAAAATCTGATGGTTGATAAAAACATTTCTCCTGATGGTAAAATGCTGCTTTCTGATAAGGCGGTAAAAGTCAACAAAGTGTTGGGTAAAGATTTATATCCGTCCATGGAAAAATCGGACGTTTATGTATTTGATGCCTTAGATTATAGGCATTGGGATACGTGGAACGATGGAACCCATAATCACGTTTTTATTTCTGAAATAGCCCAGCCGGAAAAAACAATTGATTTATTGAAAGATGAACCGTATGATTCCCCTCAAAAACCTTTTGGAGGAGATGAAGATTACATCTGGTCTCCTGATGGTAAAAAAGTAGTTTATGTTTCTAAAAAGAAATTTGGAACTGACTATGCCATGAGTACAAATACAGATTTGTATGAATATGATTTGGAAACCAAACAAACCAAAAATATCACAGAAGCTAATAAGGGATATGATACACATCCTACTTATTCACCAAATGGTGATTTAACGTGGCTTCAGATGAAAAGAGATGGATACGAAGCAGATAAAAATGATATCATCGTACGATTTAAAGGTATGGATATGAACCTTACCGCTAATTGGGATGGAACAGTCGATAGTTATCAGTGGGCACCAGATGGTAAAAAAATCTATTTTATTGCCGCAGTTGATGGAACCGTACAACTTTTTGAAGTTAACTTTCCGGGGATGACTCGTATTGCTATTCAGGTACGTCAAGTAACCGATGGCAATTTTGATGTAACCGGTATCGTGGGTTTTGCAGCCGGAAAAGTTTTTTTGACGCGCACTGATTTTAATCATGCAACAGAAATATATGCTTATGACTTAAAAAAGGCTTCTTGGAATCAGGTGACTAAAGTCAATAACGACCTGTATGCTAAAGTAGCGATGAGTAAGTCGGAAAAACGTTATGTAACGACTACAGATGGAAAAAAGATGTTGGTTTGGGTGGTCTACCCTCCAAATTTTGATCCAAATAAGAAGTATCCAACCTTATTGTATTGCCAAGGAGGACCGCAATCTGCTCTGACACAATTCTATTCATTCCGTTGGAATTTTCAATTGATGGCTGCTGAGGGGTATATCGTAGTGGCGCCAAACCGTCGTGGAATGCCTGGACATGGTGTGGCTTGGAATGAAGCGATCAGTAAAGATTGGGGAGGAAAGCCAATGGAAGATTATTTAAATGCTATTGATGCAGTTTCAAAAGAAAAATATGTAGACAAGTCTCGTCTTGGCGCAGTTGGAGCGAGTTATGGCGGTTACTCAATTTTCTATTTAGCGGGTATTCACAATAACCGTTTTAAAACATTTATCTCTCACTGTGGTGTTTTCAACTTAGAGAGTATGTACGGTACCACGGAAGAAGTGTTTTTTCCAACTTGGGATACCGGTGGAGCATATTGGGAAAAAGACAATGTCGATGCGCAAAAAGCGATGAAAGATTTTAACCCGATTAAAAATGTAAGCAAGTGGAATACTCCAATCTTGGTGATTCAAGGAGGAAAAGACTATCGGGTTCCGATTGGACAAGGACAAGAAGCTTTTCAAGCGGCACAGCTGCTCGGTGTGAAAAGCAGATTTGTTTACTTCCCGGAAGAAAATCACTGGGTTACTAAACCTCAAAATGCTCAAGTTTGGCAAGGAGAGTTTTTCCGCTGGTTAAAAGAGACTTTATAATTCAAATTGAATTGATGTAAAGAAGGGCTGTCTCAACGTATAGAGGCAGCCCTTTTTTTATTCATTTTTTTTAAAAATGGAGAGCAATACAACAATACTTAGAATACTGGAAACCAAAATTCCCAGTAAGCCCAAGGTGGGAATTCCCCACAGGTACGGAGGTCGGTTAGCCATGATAAGCAAGGCGGTTGCTACGCAAAACCCAGCGATGAGCACCGTAAAGGCAAGGCGGTTTAAGGCTGTAGCGATGGCTTTGTTGGCCGAACTTAAGTCTTTGTTTTGCTGATTAACCACAATTTTTCCTTCATTGATTTGTTGCAACAACAAATTGAGGTTTTCCGGTAGCTCCCCTAATCCTTCACTAAGATTTCTAAGTGCTTTGGTGCTCTTGTTGAGAAGTTCTTTTGGACTCCATCGTCGTAAAAATATCTTTTTTATATACGGCTTAATGCTTTGAATTAAATTCATGCTCGGATCCAGATCCCGACCAATTCCCTCTATCAAGACGATGCCTCTTACGAGTAAATAGGTGTATTCGGGCATCAAAATCTCGTTGTTGTTTAAAATCGTGGTAAACTTCTTTAGAATAGACTTAATATCGATGTTTTCTAAGGAATCGGTGTCCAGTATGTCAAAGAGCTCATGGATTTGCCGTTCGAGTTTTTGTTCGTCATCAAGTTTTATTTCAACGGCCATTTTTTTTAAGGTTTTTATTAATCGTTTGGCGTCTTTTGCAATAAAGTTGATGATGAAATCCTCGAGTAGTTCTTTGTCTTTGGGAATCATTTTGCCCATCGATCCAAAATCGATAAAAGCTAGTGAGCCGTCTGGCATCACAAATAAATTCCCGGGATGTGGGTCAGCATGGAAGAATCCGTGCTCCAAAACTTGGGTCATATAAACGTCAAGGCCTTTTTGAGCAATATCTTTTAAAACGAGCCCTTGCGACAGCAGTTTGTCTTTGTCCGTTATTTTAGTGCCCTCAATAAAGTCCATGCACAACACATTGTCGTTGGAGAATTCACGATGCGGTAAAACGGGATGGACTTTAGCATTGTCTTTAAAGTTTTGAGCAAATTGCTCCATATTGCTCATCTCATTTAAAAAAGACATTTCCTCGTGAATTGATTTCTCGAAGGAAGCCACGACATGCGTTAAATTTAGTTTTCTAAACGTTTCACTCGAGGACACGAGCAATCGGGCAATGTCTTTGATAATTAATAAGTCCGAACTGGTCTTTTCTTTAATACCGGGGCGTTTAATCTTTAAGATGACTTCTTTGTTATTTAACAAAATGCCCTTGTATACCTGAGAAATTGATGCGGTAGCCAGCGGCGTTTTGTCAATCTCGAGAAAATGTTCATCGGGATCAATACCGATTTCAGATTTTAAAATTTCCTTTATATCGAGCTCCATCGGAGCTACATTGTCCTGTAGTTTCTTTAATTCGGTTATCAGTTCAGGCGGTAATAAATCCTCTCTATTGCTAAACGTTTGACCGAGTTTGATGTAGGTAGGGCCTAAATCTTCCAGTACCATACGGATTCTCTCATATACGTTATAGTTGGATACGCCTTCTAATGCGGCGACGTCTACCTCTTTTGTTGTAGGTTTTTTGAGTTTGGTTTGTATCAACAACTCTTTAAAGCCATACTTGGACAGTATAGCGATTAATTCCGCGGTTCGCAAAATCTTTTTCTTTTGATTTTCCATATTTGAGTAGAAGTTGGTATATAAATATACTGATAAACCCTTTGGTTGTGGTGCGATTTGAGTTAAACTTTATTTAAGGATTGTGTACGGAGTTTCGGGTTTAAAGAGCAAATGGTTTAAAATTAAGGCCCTGACGGGCTAAATGGAGCAGGTTAATCCCGTGGAATAAGTATTAATAAAGGCGATTTTTTCGAATGATTTTTTATCTTTACCGCTTATAAAAATATCAGATATGTTTACATTTAGAATAAAACCTTTAGTATGGGCAGTAATGCTTGGTATTGGAGTTTCTACTAGCTATGCTCAGGATCGTTTGGTTAACTCCTTAAAGGTAAATGCTAGTGAAAAAAGCAAGGAATTATTTCAATTTACAGATGTCGTTAATATAGAGAATACGTCTGTAAAAAATCAGGGTTCTTCGGGTACGTGCTGGAGTTATTCCGCGAACTCATTTTTGGAGTCAGAGATGATGAGAATGGGGAAACGTCCGGTTGAAATCTCTCAGATTTATTCGGCTCGTAATGCTTATATTGAAAAGGGAAAAATGTATGTGAAAATGCAGGGAGCGGTAACACTAGGTGATGGTGGTGCTTTTCATGATGTTATTAATATGTACAGAAAATATGGTGCAGTACCACAATCGGTTTATACGGGTTTAAACTACGGTACTGCAAATAATAAATTTGCAGAGATGGCCGCCGTGATGGAGGGCGTTTTAAAGGCCGTGGTATCAAATCCAAACGGAAAATTGACTCCAAATTGGCAGAAGGCTTATACCTCTGTGATCGATTCTTATCTGGGTACACCACCGGAAAGTTTTGAATTTGAAGGTAAAAAGTATACGCCAAAGACCTTTGCTAGTGAAGTTATTGGTATTAATGCAGATGATTATATCGAGTTCAGTTCGTTGATGGATTATCCTCTATATTCAAAATTCACGTTATTAGTGCCGGATAACTGGTCGTTTGATCAGGTTTATAATGTGAAAATGGACGAGATGACGGATATAGTTGATTATGCTGTTAAAAACGGATTTACAGTAGCGTGGGCTGGAGATGTTAGTGAAAAGTCTTTTAGCTGGAAAAATGGGGTAGCCTTTGTTCCTGAAAAGGAGTTTGAAGACATGACGGCTGAGGAAAAGGCGGATATGTTTAACGGACCTAAGAAGGAAGCTAAAGTAACTCCGGAAATGCGTCAAATCGCTTTTGATAATTATTCGACTACAGATGATCACGGTATGCATATCGTTGGATTGACTAAAGATCAAACCGGTAGAGAATATTATATCGTAAAGAACTCTTGGGGGGTGAGCAATGATTATAAAGGGTATTTATATATGACTAAAGAATATGTGAAATATAAAACCACCGCAATTATGGTTCATAAAAAGGGAATTCCAACAGCATTAGCTAAGAAAATGAATTTATAGATCGGTATCAATCGGTTCAATATAAAAGGGTTGTATATAAAATACAGCCCTTTTTTTGGCTAATGTTTTAATGAAAAGCGTAATTATTTTGATAATATTTCTTATTTTTGAAAGAAACACTATGGATAAAGTACAGTTAGGAGTTGGTAAGATGATTGAAACTATCTTAATAAGCTTGCCGAAGATTGCTGTGGGATTAGCGATTTTAGTAATTGGTAGTTTTGCTATTAAATGGATTCTACGATTTATAAAATTGCGTTTTGAAAAGAGAAATGTCGACATTTCTCTGCGCGGGTTTTTGATCTCCATTTTTAGATTTGCGCTCTACGCCTTATTGTTGATAACGGTTGCTTCGACGATGGGCATTCAAACGACCTCTTTTGTCGCTGTATTTGGAGCAGCAGGTTTGGCGGTCGGTTTAGCACTGCAGGGCAGTTTGTCCAACTTAGCAGGAGGGGTGCTGATACTGATATTTAAGCCATTTAAAGTAGGTGATTACATATCTAACCCGGCGGGAACGGCAGGAACTGTGGAACGAATAGATATATTGTATACCTCGCTGCGAACCGCAGATGGAATTAGTGTTTATAGTCCCAACGGAACCTTAGCTAATTCGGTAATTTCGAATTATACCAACATTACACAGCGCCGTTTTGACTTTACCATCGGAATTTCCTATGACGCGAATATTAAGGAAGCCAGAGAGTTGATGATGGAGGTGCTGATGAAAGATGGTAGAGTTCTCTCTGCGCCTAAACCGGATATCTTTGTGAAGGGATTAGGGGAGAGTTCTGTGGATATGACCGTACGCGGTTGGACTGCACCTGCGGATTACTGGCAAGTATTCTATGAAATTCAAGAAAAATTGAAAGTTGCCTTGGATCAACATAAAATTGAAATACCTTTTCCACAAAGGGATTTGCATATTGTGAAAGGGAATTTGGAATAAAAAAAAAGACTGTCTTAACGGACAGTCTTTTTTTTATTCCATTACGTAATCTTTATAGATCTCAGCGATTTCTTCGAACTGTTTTAAAAGTTCTAAAGGATCGTCCGTGGTTACTAGTTTTTGACGATGCGGTTTAAAGCTGTGTATGCCCTTAAAATAGTTGGTATAATGGCGACGCATTTCTACGATGCCTAAGCGTTCGCCTTTCCACTCCATAGACCAGATAAGGTGGTTCTTTGCAGCTTCTAAGCGATCTTCTACCGTTGGCGGAGCGAGCACTTCACCGGTATTGAAAAAATGTTTGATTTCATTAAAAATCCAAGGGTAGCCAATTGCTGCCCGTCCAATCATCATGCCGTCTAGCCCAAATTTGTCTCTGTATTCTAAAGCCTTTTGCGGGCTGTCGATATCGCCATTTCCAAAAATAGGAATAGTGATACGGGGATTGTTTTTAATACGTTCTATATGACTCCAATCGGAATGACCTTTATACATTTGTGCACGAGTACGCGCATGCACAGTTAGAGCTTGCACCCCAATATCCTGAAGGCGTTCTGCAACTTCGTCGATATTGATGCTGTCTTCGTCCCAACCCAGTCTGGTTTTGACAGTAACAGGAAGATGCGTGCTTTTGATCACGGCCTTGGTTAGGCGAACCATCAAGTCTATATCTTTTAAAACACCAGCACCAGCTCCTCTACAAACCACTTTTTTTACAGGACAACCAAAGTTGATGTCAACCAAGTCGGGTTGAACCGCCTCGACGATCTTTGCTGATAGCGCCATCGCTTCCTCATCGCCTCCGAAAATTTGTATGCCCACAGGACGTTCGTAATCAAAAATATCTAATTTCATCCTGCTCTTCATCGCATCGCGAATCAAACCTTCCGACGAAATAAATTCAGAATACATCAAATCGGCGCCGTGCATCTTACACAATCTGCGGAAGGGCGGGTCGCTCACATCTTCCATAGGAGCTAAAAGCAAAGGATAATCTGGAAGTTCGATGTTGCCTATTTTAATCATGGTCACTCAATTTGAGTGCAAAAGTACAATTTTTTTTATAGCTGAGCTTGCTTTAATAAAAGACGACAGCGGCTATACTTTTTAAATTATTTGTAGTAGCTTTATAACGATGGGCCAGAAGCGGTATTGGATTGTTTTTAATGCTGCAATCTGTAGATTATCAGAGCAATATCTGAAGGTCGGCCTTGTAATGAAGCTGTAATAAGTTATTGCTGCCGTGGTATTGACGAGTGAAGCATGGCGTAAAACGGGAAATAGGGGTACTGGCAATCGCTTAAAATCAAAAAACAATTAACTATGAAAAAGAAATCACAACTTTTAATTTTAACATTGATATTAGCGGTCTCTTCCACCATAACGGCACAGGAGAAAAGCAAAACCGAGATGTTTCCAAAAGCAAAGGAGGGGTTTAAACAAGTTGTGATCAATCTGCCTAAAATCAAAAAAGAGGAGAATAATTACAAAATTGAACTTTTCGTCGGTAAAATGGCCAGCACAGATAGCTGTAATACGTATTCCTTAATCGGAGCGTTGACAGATCACAACCTAGAAGGTTGGGGATATACCTATTACAACTTTGATTCTGAAGGCCGTATTCTCAAAACCTTGATGATGTGTCCAGACGACACTAAAGTCAATAAATTTGTACACGATCAGGGTACTTTCATCAGATACAATAGTAACCTGCCTATAGTGGTTTATGTTGCGGACGGTTTGGAAGTTCGATACAAAGTATGGAAGACCGATGGTAAGTGGATGAATAAAGAAGTGAAAAGTAAAAAATAATTGAAAGCTCGTTTTGACGAGCTTTTTTGATGGAAGATTGATTGGTAGACGGGTTTATTTCCGTAGCTTTAGCTTCCCAAAAGCCCTATAAATTTATGAAATCTCCTAAATTTGAAAGTAGTCCATTCCGAATTGTCATTTCTTTCCATAAGTTAGTTCATGCCATAGAGTTGGCTATTGAAAGTAATGATAATCCCTATTTGACCACCTATTATCAAGAGCTTTTGGATAGGGTGAATGAACATCCAGAGGTGGTGTCGGGCATGTATAGTGACCAAGAGGTTTTAGATAATAGAATATTGATTGAAGAGCTTGTTTCTGGGCTTTTTCCTAAAGCACTGACAAATAATGAAATCAAAGCGATATCCTTGCCCTTTCAAAATTTGACGTTTAATTATAGCGAACGATTTAAAAAAATTTTGGCTGAGGCGGGAGAGGGATTTGATTTTGCGATTCGTGGCTTTGAGCAACATGAGTATTATGTTATGTGTTGTTGCATCATCTTAAATTATTATTACCATACCGATTTTGATGTTTCAAGACCCTATTTTTTTGATATTCCGGATCGCAAGGGTATTATGAAACATTACAGAATGTTTCACAATGCTGACTTTATCGAGATAATACCTACTGAAAAGGCAACACCAATCAGTTTAGAAGATATCAACCTTTTAAAAGATAATTATAACGATTTAGCCTTATGGCAAGAAAAATTTCCACAGGAAAGCTGGGAGATTAAGGGATTTGGTATTCTAAGTTTGGTGGACGTTACTATTGAAAATGCTTTGTCGAGTTTAAAGGGAAATTTGTTGAAATCAGAATTGGAACGCTACAGTCTAAAAGATGAATTGCAACGAATTTTTAGTTCGATATTTAAAATAGGCAATCTTCAAATTGGTTTTACACCTTTTCTCGAAGCGGAACGGATTATAATCGGTACCAATGCCATCGTTGGCTTTTCAAACTTTTCATTACGGCCAAATTCAACAGACTTGATCTTGTCTGAGGAGGTTGTGAAAGTGTTGTTTGAGGATATGGAGTATTTCAGTATTTCCGATATGAATGTTTTTACAGCAAGACCGGGTAATCAGGAAATGGGTGAATACCTATTGTCATTAAATATCGGAAGCTGTATTTTAGCGCCCATAGTTGTCGGCGATAAAATGGAAGGAATTATCGAGATCATGTCGCCTGATCGCCGAGCCTTACACAGTGTAAATGCGCGTAAATTGGACAGTGTGATGCCGATTATCCTCGATACTTTTGAACGGGTCAACGCAGATATTGAAAATCAAGTAGAGGCCATTATTCAAAAAGAGTACACCACCATTCATCCTAGTGTTTATTGGAAATTTCTTCAGGAGGCGCGTAAAGCGTATTTCGAGTCTATTGGGCAGCGTAAATTCAGTTATAACGATATTGTTTTTGAAAAGGTTTATCCGCTTTTTGGACAAACGGATATAAAAGGATCAACGGATTTGAGAAATGAAGCAGTGCTATTGGATTTAAAAGAGCAGGTTTCTGAATTGCTTTTGTTATTAAAAAGCACCGAATCTCAGGACAATTTCTTATTGTTTGAACAACGGGTGTTTGAGTTGGAGCGTTTTGGAAATCTGTTGGATAAAAAATTAATCTCAGGTACGGAGCAACAAATCGAAGAATACATAGTTAAAGAAATTCATCCGTTGTTGAAGCGTATTTTTTGGAATGAAAGTCAAAGCGCAAAATTGGAGAACTATTTTGCTCAGATTGAACCGGATTCACAAACCTATTATCAAAAGAGGAAATTGTTTGATGCCACTGTTGGTGAAGTCAATAAAAAACTTTCGGCCTTTTTAGACAGTAATCAGGAGAAGGCTCAGTTGATTTTTCCACATTATTACGAGAGGTTTCGAAGTGATGGCGTCGATCATAATATGTATATAGGTGCTTCGATCAATCCGAAAAAAACCTTTGATTTGATCTATTTACACAACTTGAGGTTATGGCAATTGCAAGTAATGTGTGAAATGGTCTACGATCATGAAAAGCATAAAAAGATTGCTCCATTTGACATTCAACTGACTTCATTGATTTTAATTTATGATACAGCAGTAGCCATCCGTTTTCGAATGGATGAAAAACGTTTTGATATAGATGGATCCTACCATTCTCGTTATGAGGTGATTAAAAAACGACTAGATAAATCGCGGGTGAGTAATTCGCAGGAGCGCATAGTGCAGCCCAATAAAATTACAATCGTTTATATGAATCCGCTTGATCGAGCAGAATATTTAAAATACCTGCAATACCTGCAATTCAAAGGTGTTTTATTAGGAGATATCGAGGAAATAAGTATCGAAAATCTTCAGGGAATCTCCGGCTTAAATGCCTTACGGGTGGAGATCAATACACAGCAAGCTCCGACTGCAGGGACCTTTCAATACGATAACTTAATGAAAGAATTTCTTAAAACTCAATTCCAATAAAAGCCAAAACAAAGGATACTACCGAAGCGATAATGCCAACCATAAAAATATTATAGGTGATGCGAAGCAGTTTGTATTTGCGGTTCAATACCAAACCTAAATAATACAAATCTTGAATAAGAGAATTGTATAAATAGTTTCTGTCTTTCATCACTTCATTGATAGCCCAAGTGTATTCCTCTAAAGGCATTTTATGAAAGTTTCCGAAAAACAATAAATTCACTTTCTGCTTCTCGATATCTGCTCTTGTGAATGTGCCTGAGGTCACTTTGGGTTTTGTTGATAAAATGGCAAATATGATCGTCGCTACACTGGAAATCAGTAGTACAAAAGTTGGGATGATTAAATGGGCATTTTTTGCGCTGTCGAGCTTTGGGATTAAAGTGGATAGGCAAATGGAAATGATAATAGCATTGACGGAAAGTAAGATATTGGCTTTGCTATCGGCGATGTCACTTAGTCGGGTATGATTGTTTAAGGTAACGCGAAATAGCGTATCTATACCTCTCTCAGGACGTTCTGCCTTGGCTGCTTTGCGTTGTTTTTTAAGAAGTTTTGCTTGAGTTTCTTCTGGGTTGCTGTCGGTCTTTAAGTTTTCGATTTGTTGGTCTATTTTTAAGAGGTTTTGTTCTTTAATCGGTTGCCAGTTTTTTTTGGCATAATCGCTGTAATAGCGATGTTTATTCAACATCATGTCTTTATTGCCGAGGGCCCACTCCAAATCGGTATAGTCTTTATTAAAACAGTTTTTAAACTCTGTGCGCAATAAACAACATATGTTGCTGTAATTAGGATCACCGAAATGAGAGAAATCGGCATCCTTAAGATAGCCTTCCAGTTGGTTTTTGGGTTCAATCAAATACTGAGTTGCTAAGATTAACTCGCAAACGCGCTGTATACCGTCTTCGGGATAGGATTCTTTTTTTAAAAATTCAGTGACAATCTTTGCACTTTCTTCTTCGTGTTTTTCGCAATTTGTACTATATCCAATATCGTGAAACCAAGCGGCAATAAGCAGGTGTTCCGCATCGATATCGGAGATGTTTTCTGCTGCAATCAGCTCTTTAATAGCGTTGACAACACGCACCGTGTGCGAAAAATTGTGATACGAATGTTGCTGATATAACTTATCTTTGTATAAATTGGAGATGAATTCTTCAGCTTTTTGCAGGACTGTCATAATTGTCAAATTTACGAACTTTAAACTTATGAAAATATTCTATTATATCATTCCAGTTTTGCTGAAATATCGTGTACTTAATGTTTTTTTAATCCTAATGCTATTCGCATCCTGTGCAACTTTTAAAAATCAATATGGCAGTGAGGTTGTCCATCCGATTTCGGCAACTGCGGTTGATACGGATCAGATAGCCCATACATTCTATCTCATTGGTGATGCAGGTAATGCGGATGAGGTAGAATCTAAACGCGCATTAGAGTTATTTAGTATGCGACTAACGCAAGCCGACAAAGAAAGTACGTTGATTTTTCTAGGAGATAATATTTATCCCCGCGGAATGCCTGCATTGGACGCGCCTGACAGAAAATTAGCCGAGCAGAAAATAGATGAGCAAATCGCATTGGCAAAAGAGTTTAAAGGCAAAACCGTTTTTATAAATGGCAACCACGACTGGTATAACGGTTATGAGGGGGTTTTGCAGCAAGCCAATTACGTCACGGAGAAACTGGGCGATAAAAAGGCGTTTTTACCGCGTAAAACCTGTGGATTTGAACGTTTGAAAATCTCCGATGAAGCGGTTTTGTTGGTTATCGATAGCGAATGGTTTTTACAAGATTGGGATAAACACCCCAAAATCAATGAAAACTGTACCATAAAAACCCGAGAAGATTTCTTTGAAGAATTGCGCAGCGAACTGAATAAAAATCAAAATAAAACCATCGTTATTGCTATGCATCACCCCGTTTATAGCAACGGATCTCACGGGGGATATTTCTCGGCAAAAAAGCATTTGTTTCCGTATAAAAATATCCCAGCCCCAGTTTTGGGTACAGTTATTAATTATTTGAGAAAGGTTTCTGGAGCCAGTCCTCAGGAAATTCAGAATAAGCGTTATAGTGAGCTGGCAGATCGCGTGCGGACATTAGTGCAAGGGCAAGATAATATTATAATAGTGTCTGGTCATGAGCACACCCAGCAATATATAGAAAAAGCGGGTGTCAAACAAGTGATAAGCGGAGCTGGTTCTAAACAAGAAGAAGCGCGCGCATTGCAACCGATAAGCTTTTCATCGGGTAAATTGGGTTATGCAACTTTGCAAATCCTAAAAGATGGAGGCTCGAACATACAATTTTATGCCGTAGAAAACGCTCAGGAGCAATTGGTGTTTAGTCGGCAAATCATAACACCGCTGAAAGAGCAACAATTTGTTTTTGACACGGAAAAGCCCAAATTCTTCAAATCGACTATTTATCCGAAATCGTGGACGGAGAAAGGGGGAATGTATCGATCTATTTGGGGAGATCATTACCGCAAGTATTACGGGACTGATATTGAAGTACCCACACTTTATTTAGAGGATATACACGGCGGACTAAAACCGAAAATTTCCGGTGGGGGAAATCAATCCTTATCCCTGCGATTGCTGTCAGGAGATGGAAAAGAATATGTGATGCGCGGTGTGAAGAAAAGCGCTTCCCGTTTTGTGCAATCGGCTGTGTTTAAAGATCAATATGTTGAAGAGTCGATTAAAGGAACTTTTGCCGAACGGTTTATCTATGATTTTTATACGACAGCACATCCGTTTACGCCTTTTATTATAGGTGATTTGTCGGAGCATCTGGGTATCTATCACACCAATCCCGAGTTGTATTATATACCGAAACAACCTGCCTTAGGCAGATATAATGCGGTTTATGGCGATGAACTGTATATGATCGAAGAGCGCCCTACAGATGGACATGAGGATGAGGAGTCGTTTGGCAATGCCGAAGTTATCGTCAGTACCGATGACGTGATGAAGAATCTGAGAAAAGATGAAAAATATAAAATTGACGACAGCGCCTATTTAAAAGCTCGTTTGTTTGATATGTTGATTGGTGATTGGGATCGGCATGCAGATCAATGGCGCTGGGCCGAATTTAAAGATTCGACAGCCGTAGTATATAAACCCATTCCCAGAGATCGCGATCAAGCCTTTGCCAAAATTGATGGGGCCTTGCTTTCACTTATTAAAAAATTACCGCCTTTAAGGCATATGCAAAGCTTTAAAGATGAATTTCCAGCACCGAGGTGGATCAATAAAACGGCTTTCCCGATGGATGTGGATTTTTTAAAGAATAAAACAGAAGAAGACTGGGTCAATCAGGCTAAGGAAATTGCCAGCACCTTGACCGATGCTAACATCGAGGCAAGTTTCTCTAAATTACCGAAGGAAGTACAGGATGAGGAGATGAGACGCATTATTGAGACCTTAAAGGTGAGAAGAGCCGGTTTGGCTGATTTTGCTCGAAAATATTATCGCGCATTATCCGAGACTGCGATAGTGAAAGGAACCGATAAAAAAGACCGTTTTGTCTTAACGCGATTACCTCACGGATTGGTACAAATAGAACAGTATCGCAATAAAAAAACGGGAGAAGAAAAGATTTTTGAGCGAACTTATGCTCCTGAAGAAACGAAGGAGCTTTGGGTTTATGGCTTAGATGATCAGGATGAATTTCAGGTCTTGGGTGATGGTGCTGCAAAGATTAAAATTAGATTAATTGGAGGGCAGAATCACGATGTATTTAAAATAGAAAATAACAAGCATTTAATCGTCTACGATTATAAAACGAAAGAAAATACGGTCGAATCGGGCTTAAAAGTTCGGACGGTTTATAGCGATCGATACGATTTAAATAATTACGATTATCGAAAGGTGCCCTTAAACGTTAATATGCTGTTACCCAATGCGGGATATAATCCCGATGATGGAGTCAAGATCGGATTGAATTATTCGTCGGTTAGAAATAACTTTGTACAAGATCCGTTTACGAGCAAGCATACTTTTAAGGCCAATTATTCATTTGCGACTCAGGGTGTTGATGGGGCATATAAAGGCTTTTTTGCCAATGCAAGTAATTCGTGGATGTTTGCTGTAGAAGCCAAGGCGACCAGCCCTAATTTCTCGCAAAACTTTTATGGCTTTGGCAATGAAACTCACTATTTTGACGAAGAAAAAGGAGACGACTACAAGCGGGTGCGCATTGAATCGTATCAGATCAAACCGGCGTATCGCTATGAGGGAGACCTCGGAGGTCAATTTGAAATAGCAGCGAACTTTGAAGCGCTAAAAGTGGAAAAAACTTCGGGACGTTTTGTTGTGGAATCTCCAGAGATATCACCAGAGGTATTTCGTTTTCAACAGTATCTAGGTGTCCAAATCAACTACGATTATCAACGCTACAATTCCAAGTCAAAACCGACTTTAGGGTTTGGTTTTCATTGGGAATCGGGTTGGAAATACAATATAGACAACAGTGATAAGCAATTTGGTTTTATCAATACAAGCCTGAATTTTAATGTTCCCATTGATCGATTAGAACGTTTTGTATGGGCTTCCAAGTTTAAATACAAAGCGCGAATTGAAGATGATTTTGATTTTTATCATGCAGCTACTTTAGGGGGTAATGATGAATTAAGAGGGTTTCGACCGGAGCGCTTTACGGGCAAACAAGCTTTTGTGCACAGTAGTGATATTCGATGGAATATGGGGGAAGTCAATGGAGGCCTGGTTCCTATGCAATATGGAATGTTGGTCGGTTTTGACTATGGTCGGGTGTGGAATCCGGGGGAGTCATCCAATAAATGGCACAACTCCTACGGACTTGGATTTTGGGTCAATGCCATCGAATCACTGACGTTGCAAACCTCTTATTTTAAAAGTGAAGACGGTGGACGATTCGTCTTTGGTTTAGGATTTGGTTTTTAGATCTGCGATAGTTACGCGATATACTTGACCGCCTGTTTTCTTTTTAGCCTCATCCGACAAGAGAAGTGTTTGATTGTTTTCAAAGAGAATCGATTCTTTTTGAGTAAGCTCTTTTAAATCATAGGACGATATGTTTCCTGAGAGTATATCGTCTTTTTTAAAGTTCTCGATTAACCAGATTTTACCCTGTGTCAACACGGCGATTGTTTTTAAATCTGGACTAATGGCTGCGCTGGTTACAGCGCATTGTTGGTAAATGCCACAAGTTTTAAACGCTCCGATTAACTGTGCTGCATGTCGGCCTACTCGATTCGGGATCTTATAAACCAAAGAAGTTCCGTCAAAACCTTTGCTTCTGTTTTTGGTGAAAACATAAAAAGAATCACCCAATACAAAAAAGGCTTCTGCATCATATAGTAACTGTGTTTTTTTGGGCGGAAAGCCCTGTTGTTCTGGATAGTAGAATTCGATTTCTTCAGCTGTGATCGCTGTTTTATCTGCTAAATCCGCTGCGTTGATTTTTAGTATTTTAAGATTTTGGCGCTCGTTGTCGTTATTGCCAAAGTCGCCGATGTATAGATTGTCGTTAGCGTCATAAGTGAGGTCTTCCCAATCAGTATTAAGAGCGTTCGTGATTTCAACAGTCTTTTGCAGTTTACCCTGTTGGTCCAAAGCATAAAGCTGATTTTTATTACCACTATCCTCAACTACCCATAATAAATTATTGCGGTCGAGATGCATACCAGAGACCTCTTTCAGGTCTTTTGGAAACGGGTATAAAACCTCGGTAAAGTCTGCTTTTTGGGCACAACTGCTGGCGAAAATCAGCACAGTTAGAAGCAATTGGAAGAATTTCATGGTCCTCAGTATTGAATTAATTAGGTTAAAGATACAGTTTTTTATACAATAGATGTTCCTAACTCTTGTTTGTGCTTAGAGGAACTCAGTGGTTGGACAGTTTAAAGCAATGGGTATTAATAAAATTGTAATTAAAGCGAGAGGCGCATATTGCTTTTCTGTCGAGATACGCGCGTACAGATTAAAAAATATAAAAAAAGATTCAAACTTTAAACTATATTTGCACCATATACTATAGTTAGGGCATTATTTGCGGCAAACTATACAAAAAAAAACAACAATTGCGCGATGATTACTACGATAAAAAGTAGGCTTTTTTTGATCTACGCGCAGTGGAACCAACAGATATTGAACGACGATGAAGAACATAAGAAACTTTTGTATTATTGCCCATATCGACCACGGTAAAAGTACCTTGGCAGATAGACTTTTGGACGCTACCCAGACTGTTACGTCTAGAGAGAAGCAAGCCCAATTATTGGATAATATGGATTTGGAGCGAGAGCGTGGTATAACCATCAAGTCTCATGCCATCCAGATGGAATATATGTATAAGGGAGAAAACTATATTCTGAACTTGATAGATACTCCGGGACACGTAGATTTCTCTTATGAAGTATCGCGTTCGATCGCAGCCTGTGAGGGGGCTTTGTTGATTGTTGATGCAGCACAAAGTATACAAGCTCAAACCATATCCAATTTGTATTTGGCCTTGGAGAACGATCTCGAAATCATTCCGGTATTAAACAAGATTGATTTACCAAGTGCAAACCCTGAAGAAGTGAGTGATGATATCGTGGAACTTTTAGGGTGTGATTACGAAGACATTATTCCGGCGTCTGGAAAAACAGGTTTGGGAGTTGAGGATATTTTAGCAGCAATTATCGAGCGAATTCCTCCTCCAAAAGGAAATCCTGAGGAGCCGTTACAAGCCTTGATTTTTGACTCGGTTTACAATCCATTTCGTGGAATAGAGGTTATATTCCGCGTGATTAATGGTTCTATCTCAAAAGGGCAGAAAATCAAGTTCATGGCCACGGGAAATGAGTATTTCGCCGATGAAATTGGAACCTTAAAATTAAACCAAACCCCAAAACAGAAAATTTCTACTGGAGATGTTGGGTATTTGATATCTGGAATAAAAGAGGCTAAAGAGGTAAAAGTAGGGGATACCCTTACCGATGCTAAAACGCCTACTCAAAATATGATTGCCGGTTTTGAAAACGTTAAGCCAATGGTGTTTGCTGGAATTTATCCGGTAGATACGGAGGACTACGAAGAGTTGAGAAACTCTATGGAGAAACTACAGTTAAACGATGCTTCCTTGGTTTTTGCCGCAGAGAGTTCTGCAGCATTGGGCTTTGGTTTCCGTTGTGGATTCTTGGGAATGCTCCATATGGAAATCATCCAAGAACGTTTGGAAAGAGAATTTAATATGACGGTGATTACTACTGTGCCCAACGTTTCGTATTTGGCTTATACCAAGAAAAACCCAGATACTCCGTTAATCGTTAACAACCCATCAGACTTACCTGAACCTTCTAAATTAGAGCGTGTAGAGGAGCCTTATATCAAGGCGACGATCATTACCAAATCGGATTTCGTAGGACAAGTAATGAGTTTGTGTATCGAGAAAAGGGGATTGATCACCAATCAGAATTATTTGACGCCGGAGCGCGTGGAATTGTCTTTTGATATGCCATTAGCTGAGATCGTTTTTGACTTCTACGATCGTCTTAAAACCGTATCTAAGGGTTATGCTTCTTTTGATTATGCTCCTATAGGAATGCGTACATCTAAATTGGTAAAAGTCGATGTATTGTTAAATGCACACATTGTAGATGCGCTTTCAGCTTTAATTCACGAAGACAACGCACACCATATCGGTAAAAAGATGTGTGAGAAACTAAAAGAATTGATTCCACGTCAGCAGTTTGATATTCCAATTCAAGCGGCAATTGGAGTTAAAGTCATCGCTCGTGAGACGGTAAAAGCTTTGCGTAAAGATGTAACGGCTAAATGTTATGGAGGGGATATCTCTCGTAAACGTAAATTACTTGAAAAACAAAAAGCAGGTAAGAAACGTATGCGTCAAGTAGGAAACGTAGAGATTCCTCAAGAAGCATTTATGGCAGTTTTAAAATTAAACGATTAATTAATAGTTTTGTTTGTGCTCAGTGGTGCAGACGAAGTGTTTCTATATAAAAACTCCTTATAAAATAAAAAAGCCAGAAGCATTTGCTTCTGGCTTTTTTTATGGCTTGACCTTTCAGTAGAATTATATAAAAACCCCCTGTTTTTACCAGGGTTAAAACAGGGGGTAATATAAGTCATTTAAGCGGATGTCATTTCTTTCCCTACAACACCTAATTACTACTCACTGATTACTGATCACTGATTACTGATCACTGATTACTGATCACTGATTACTTTAAAGTTGAAGGGCAAACGAATTCGGTGGTTTTTAAATCGGTTTGTTTGATGGATGCAAAACCTCCAATAACATCGATCATGTTGTGGTAACCTCTCGCTTTTAAAATCGACGCAGCGATCAACGAACGATAACCACCAGCACAATGTATGTAAAAAGGTTTATCTGTCGGGAAATCGGCTAAATGTTCGTTTAAGACATCTAAGGGGATGTGGTTGACCACTTCCAAATGTGATGCTTCAAATTCGCCGGGTTTGCGGACGTCAAAGACATTCAATTCTTCTTGGTGCATTTTATTGGCAAACTCGTCCGCGGTGATTTGTTCGACCGTATCGATTTCCAGTCCTGATTTCTTCCAAGCATCAAAACCTCCTTTTAGAAATCCTAGAGAATTATCATATCCGACTCTTGACAAGCGGACAATAGTTTCTTCTTCACGTCCTTCTGGGGCTACGATAACAATAGGTTGTTGTATGTCGGTAATCAACGCGCCTACCCATGGGGCGAACTGTCCGTCAATACCGATAAAAATGGAACCTGGAATATGTCCTTGAGCAAAATCAGAAACCGAACGAACATCTAAAATCAAGGCTGTGTTTTCATCAGCTACCAATTGGAAAGCTGCTGGATCCAAAGCTTGATTTTCTCGAATGATTTTCTCAACATCCTCATAACCTTCTTTGTTGAGTTTAACATTCAACGGAAAATAACTAGGAGGAGGTAGTAATCCGTCAGTCACTTCTGCAATAAATTCTGCTTCCGTCATATCGGCGCGCAAAGCGTAATTGGTCTGTTTCTGTTCCCCCAAATTTCCGATGGTTTCCTTGCTTAAGTTCTTGCCGCATGCCGATCCAGCTCCATGAGCAGGATATACGATTACGTGGTCACCTAAAGTCATAATTTTGTTTCTTAAACTGTGAAAAAGCGTGCCTGCGAGTTCTTCTTGGGTCATACTTGTTGCCTTTTGAGCTAGGTCAGGGCGTCCTACGTCACCTAAAAACAAAGTATCTCCACTAAAGATCGCGTGATCACGTCCGTTTTCAACTTTAAGTAAGTAGGTCGTACTTTCCATAGTATGTCCAGGAGTGTGCAACGCTGTTAGCGTAATTTTTCCCAATTTAAAAACCTCTCCATCTGTCGCAATATGCGCTTCAAAGGTCGGAGTAGCTGTGGGGCCATAAATAATTGGAGCTCCAGTTTTTTGTGCGAGCGTCACATGTCCACTAACGAAATCTGCGTGGAAATGGGTCTCGAAAATATATTTTATTTTAGCACCGCTAGCCGTCGCTTTATCGATGTATTGTTGTACTTCACGAAGTGGGTCTATAATGGCTACTTCTCCTTCACTTTCTATATAATAGGCTCCTTGAGCCAAACATCCGGTGTAGATTTGTTCTATTTTCATTTTTCAATATTATTTTTAATTAAGGACAGCTGAGAGGATTCAGACACTAGTGATGTTTTTAGCAAAAGCACGTTTAATCGGATTTCAGGTCCTTATGGTTAACTGATGTAAAATTACAAACCTTTTAAATCATTTGTAGTAACCTGAGTTACACACGGGGAATTAAAAGCGAAGAGTTTTATTTTTCTGAATGTAAGAGTTCTATGTTTTTGCGATTCAAACGAATCAATCCATCATTTTCAAAACTCTTGAGTAGTCTCGAGATGACCACCCGCGAAGTATTGAGTTCGTAAGCGATTTCCTGATGGGTGTTGTTGATGATGGTGCTGTTGTTTATTTTTGCTTTTTCTTGCAAATGGCTTAATAAGCGATCGTCCATTTTCATAAAAGCTAAATTATCCACTGCGACCAACATCTCTGACAAACGGTTGTTGTAACTGTTCAATACAAAATTGCGCCAACTGCGATATTTACCCATCCATTCTTCCATCTTTGAAACGGGTACCATAGCTAGGGAACCGGAAGTTTCTGCGACAGCACGAATCTCGCTCCGTTTTTCGCCTAAACTGCAAATTAACGTAAAGGCACAGGTATCTCCTTTCTCGATAAAGTACAGCAACAATTCACCCTCATCTTTATCTTCGCGCATAATTTTGATAGCGCCATGTAATAATAGCGGCATTTTCTTGATGTATTCGCCAATTTCAATCAATTTATCGCCTTCCTCAAAATCGTAAATAGTCGATATTTCGATTAACTCTTTAATCAAAGCATCTTCAAAAACAGCACCATAAGCTTCTCGTATCACGTGATTCATAAAAAAGGTATAAGCAAATTAATAGAGGCTAAAAATAGCGTTATTTTATCCATCTTACAAACCTGTAGGCAGAATATTGGCAAAATCAAAACGTATTGGGGCAATGCCTTCGGCCCAGGCTGTCCGCTTTATCTTTCGCTCACTGCGTTTCGCAAAAGGATACCGCTTCCATCCTTATTGCGAAGTCCAGTGAGCCTATGCGGTAGGCTAATGAGGAAGTTTATTTTGAATCAGACCGTAAATCCAGGTACCTAATAAGGCACCAATAATGGCAATAGCGATTGGAAAAAATCCAGCTCCTAGCAATACAAACATCGGTCCTGGACATGCGCCTCCAAGCGCCCAGCCCAATCCGAATATAGTGCCGCCAACCATATAGCGAACAAAGCCTTTTTTCTTGTCCTGAAAAACAATGGGATTTCCCGTTACATCCTTGATGTTTTTTCTTTTGATGATTTGCACAGCTGCTACGGCTATGACCAAAGCAGAACCAATGATTCCATACATGTGAAACGAATCAAATTGAAACATTTCGTAAATGCGAAACCACGACGATGCACCAGATTTAAACATGGCTATTCCAAAGAAAATACCAAGTATTAAGTATGTTAATTTTTTCATTGATAACGATTTATAGATTTAAAAAATAAAAGGGAAGATCAGGTGTACCATGATAAGTCCTCCTGCAAAGAATCCGATTACAGCATATAACGATGGTAATTGAAAATTACTCAAACCGGATATAGCATGTCCGGATGTGCAACCCCCAGCATAGCGAGATCCAAAACCAACCAGTAGACCTGCTAGTAATAATAACAGTATTTGTTTGGGTGATTCGAATGCTGTGAGGCCAAATAATTCAGTTGGTATGTATGCTTGACCTGCGCTGTTAAAGCCTAAATCATGCAGTTTAGTAATAGTGGTTTCGCTTAAAGGAGTTACCACTTCTGGTAAGCTCAAATAGTGATAGGAAATAAATCCACCGGCGATGGTTCCTACTAAAAAGAGTAAATTCCAAGATTGTGCCTTCCAATCAAAGCAGAAGAACTCACAATTTTTTCCAGCACCAGCCATCGAACATAGTGTGCGTAAATTCGATGAAAAACCAAAGGACTTTCCTAAGTAAAGTAAGCTAATCAAAGTAATCGCAATCATGGGGCCTCCCACATACCAAGGCCAGGGTTCTAAAATGGCATTCATAGTTATAGATTTAAAAAACAAAGTAACGCATAAAAAAAAATGCCAACGGTAACATTTGCTACAAAGCACTATAAAAAGCTCTTTTGTAACAATTGTTACTGCAGATGCAGCTTGAAGTGCTTAGTTTTGAAAAACTTAATGAAATCAATATTTATTTCGGATATTGATTAAAATTACAAAAATGAAAAAAATACTAGTATTCAGTATCTTACTGATGTTGATAGGCCCCGTAAAGGCACAAGAAAAACTCCCAAGGCATCGAGTGGTTTTTCAGATGACCAGTTCCACTATTGAGGAACAAAAGGGATTGATCAATAATGTAAACAATTTACTTAATCTTTGGAAAGAAGATGTGGTGATACATGTGGTGATACACGGGCCGGGAATAAGTCTAGTGCAGTCAGAAAAAACAACGCTCCAATCCGAATTGTACTTATTAGTAGAAAAAGGGGTTGTTTTTCAAGTCTGTGAGAACACTTTAAAGCAAAAGGGTATTGCTAAAGAAGCCATAATAGGTAAGATGCAGTATGTACCTTCTGGAATTGCAGAAATCATTCAGAAGCAAGAGCAAGGATGGAGTTATATTAAGAGTAATTTTTAAAACAAAACCATGAAAGATCGAAGGAGTTTTATAAAAGCAATGGGAGTAATGGGCTTGGGTACTGCCGTATTGCCAACAGTAAGTTTCGCCAGTACGGACAATGCTAGAACTGATGAATTGATAAAAGAGCCCGAATTAGACAAGGATAAAGGAGTAGAAAAAATCAGTATTTTCCAAACGACTGATGTACATTGTCAACTTCATCCTCACGATGAATTGTTTTGGGAGAACGATGCAGCTGTTTATCGAAAGACAGGTGGTTATGCCTATTTAGCGGGTATGCTCAAGGAGTTGAGAAAGGAAAGTCCCAATAGCTTTACTTTGGATACCGGTGATATGTTTCAAGGTAGTGAATTGGCTGTACAGACCACAGGAAAAGCCTTTGTTCCAATTTTGAACCAGATGAATTACAACCTTTTTTTGCCGGGAAACTGGGAGGTGGTCTACGGTAAACAAAATATGCAACAATTGATGGGAGCGTTGAATGCACCAAAAATCTGTAGCAATATGTACCATGATTTAAAAAATGGACAACGCGGGGAGCTGATCTTTCAACCGTATCACATTTGGCACACAGCAGGAGTGAAAATTGGCTTTTTAGGTTATACGGATCCCTTGGTGCCTTTAAGGCAATCACCCATGTATAGCGACGGTATAGTCTATACTGAGCCCGCTGAAAACTTAGCGCACTATGTCGATGTATTGAGAAATCAGGAGCAATGTGCCTACGTGATCATGATAGCTCATCTGGGATTGTCGCAACAAATTGCGTTGGCAAACAATCCCGTTTGTCAAGGAGTTGATTATATTTTTGGAGGCGATACACACGAACGCGTTCGTAATCCAATCGTTTGTAAATACGCAAAAGTAGTAGAGCCGGGAGCATTTGGATCGTTTATAGGTAAGCTTGATTTGTACGTGGAAAACGGAAAAATCATCCGTGACGACTATGAATTGTTGGAAGTTACCGCGTCTAAAATAAGTCCGGATACGGAAGTGGAAAAACTGGTCACTGCGGTCGAAAAACCTTATGCGGAAAGTATTAATAAAATCGTCGGTTATAGTACGATACCCTTATACCGCTACTTTGTTGTCGAAAATCCGATTGATACCTTAGTGCTCCAAGCCTTACATGCCAAACATCCAGAGGTGGATGTGGTTTTGTCCAACGGATTTCGTTTCTGTCCGCCGAACATCACCCGAGATCATACCGGTAATATACCGATAACCAATGGTTTTATATTTGATATGTTGCCGGTAGATTCAACCATCAGAATAGGGAAGGTCTCTGGAATGCAAATACAAAATTGGCTCGAAAAAGAATTAAACAATGTTTTTGCGGCCGATGCAGTTCAGCGATTTGGTGGTTGGATGGTGAAATTTAAAGGCATGGAAGTAACCTTCGAAGCCTTTAAATCTCATGGTAAACGAATCAAAACAGTTGCGATAGGTGGATTGCCGTTGGATGTGCAAAAAACCTATAAAATTTTGGCTTGTGAACGAGAGGGTGATCCCGATGATATGTTGTGCCGTATGCGCAACGTTCGCGAAGCGTTCAACACCGAATCAACTTTGCACGATGCGCTGTTGGCTTACTTAAAAACGAATAGTCCGGTAACACCTACACCTCCAAAAGCGGCGGTTATTTTAGATGGACCAGACACTTTATTATCGCAGGTAACGGGAGTAGATTACACCTTTGTTTAGGTAAAAAAAACGCCAATCTCGCTGGGGTTTAAAATTTTTAAAATCTAGCGAGATTCTCTGGTTTCTTATGTGATTTACCTTAACTTTGATAGGCAAATTATAAGCATAAGGAAGTAATGAGAATAAAAGTATCGGATTTTTGTAAAATAGTGTCTGCTAGTTTTTTAGGAGAAGGAACGGAATTGGTATTCAACCACGTATCTATCGACAGTAGGTCTTTACAAAATAACGAGCAAACCCTGTTTTTTGCCTTGGATGGGAAGCATCATGACGGGCATCAATTTATAAGTGATTTAGTCCAAAAAGGAGTTGTGAATTTTGTGGTTTCTAAAGTGCCTGCATCTCCTATAGCTACCGTGTCTTATTTTATAGTACCCAATACCTTAGAGGCTTTTCAGGAATATGCGGCTTACTATCGCAGCCAATTTGATTTTCCAGTAATTGGAATTACAGGGAGTCGGGGCAAAACAGTAGTTAAGGAGTGGTTGAATTTTTTAATCAATCCAGATTATAATGTAATCAAAAGCCCGAAGAGTTATAACTCTCAAGTTGGAGTGCCCTTATCTGTATTGGGGATCGATCACAAACACAATTTCGGAATCTTTGAAGCGGGCATTTCCACTGTAAATGAAATGCGCGTTTTAGAACAGATCATCCAACCGACGATCGGAATATTGACTTCGATTGGGACAGACCACGACGAAGGATTTGTCGATAAGCATCAAAAGTTAAATGAAAAATTTAAACTGTTTCTCCACGTCGATACCGTTATCTTAGAAGAAGAACTGGCTCAATTGTTACCCGATCAAACTCGGGACAAAGCTTTCTCATGGAGTTTTGACAATAATAATGCGAATGTTTTCTTGAGTAAAACCACTAAGGGGCAAATGCTTGTTAAAACTTCTCAAAGCGAATTTGAGGTAGCTATTCCATTTGATGATTCGGTGTCTTTGTCCAATGTGGCTTGTTGTATAACAACGCTATTGTATTTGAACTACGATCAAGCCATCATTGCTGAGCGCATTGCCAAATTGTATCGTGTTGAAATGCGCTTGCAAGTTAAAAATGGTGTTCATCAATGTACTCTAATTGACGACAGTTACAGTGCCGACTTTCAGTCGCTAAAAATCGCCTTAGATTTTTTGGAGAAACACAAAACCCAACCGACTAAAACAGTCATACTCTCTGATGTTTTTCAAAGTGGTTTGCCCGAGGAAGAATTATATCAGCAAGTTCGCGTTTTGTTGGAATCCAATAAAATTAATCGCGTTATAGGAATAGGTCCGGCGATATCTAAATATTTAGAGGGATTAAAGAATTTTTATGGTTATGTCAGTACGGATGCCTTTTTACATAAATTTTCTATAGACGATTTTCAACAAGAAACGATTTTAGTAAAGGGAGCTCGCGGTTTTCAGTTTCAGAAGATTTGTAGTTTATTGGAAGAAAAAACCCATGAGACGGTTTTGGAGATTGATTTAAATGCTGTTCGACACAATTTGAATTTTTATAGGTCTAAATTGCAACCTGCAACCAAAGTCATGGTCATGGTAAAAGCATTCGGTTATGGCAACGGCAGTTTTGAAATTGCCAAATTGCTTGCGCATGATAAAATAGATTATTTAGGGGTGGCATTTGCCGATGAGGGAATTGCTTTGAGAAAAGCGGGAATTCAATTGCCCATTATAGTAATGAATCCGGAGATCAGTGCTTTTTCGGCTATGATTGCTTATGAACTGGAGCCTGAGGTCTATTCGATAAAAGAATTACGCACTTTTTTGGCATTTGCTCAAGAAAAGAATGCATACCAATACCCGATACATCTAAAGTTGGATACGGGTATGCACCGACTGGGATTTGTGCCCAAGGATACAGAAGAATTGATACGTATTTTAAAACCGACAAATGTGTTGGAGGTCAAATCTATATTTTCTCATTTGTCGTCAAGTGACGTCAAAGAATATAGAGACTTTACTTTACAGCAGATCGCGGACTTTAAAATACAGAGCAAACGAATTTCGCAGGAATTGGAAATCAGTCCGATTAGACATATTTTAAATACTTCGGGGATCTATAATTTTCCAGAGCATCAAATGGAGATGGTTCGTTTGGGTATTGGATTGTATGGTGTAGGAAATGATGCCGAAGAAACTGCACAACTCGAACATGTTAGCACTTTGAAAACGGTGATTTTGCAGATAAGAACGGTAGATGATGGGGAAAGTGTGGGATATGGAAGAAGATTCAGATCGAAGGGGTTGACTAGAATAGCGACTATTCCAATTGGTTATGCCGATGGAATTCCGAGGGCTTGGGGCAATGAAAAAGGCTATGTATATATTAAGGAGTGTAAAGCGACGATTATAGGTTCTATATGTATGGACATGATGATGGTGGATGTATCTGCTGTGGATTGTGAAGAAGGCGATGAGGTCATAGTGTTTGGAAAAGAAATTCCTGTTACTGAGTTGGCTACAAAATTGGGAACGATTCCCTACGAGATTATGACGAGCATTTCGCAACGAGTTAAGCGAATATTCTATCAGGAATAATTTTTTTTAAGAAATTATTTAGTATTGAAATGGAAATTTATTACTTTAGCGTAAATTAAAACACATAAAGGTATGGGATTCGTAAAAGAGTTTAAAGAGTTTGCTGTTAAAGGAAATGTAATGGACTTGGCAGTGGGGGTAATAATCGGAGGTGCTTTTGGGAAAATTATTGACAGTGTTGTTAATGATTTGATAATGCCTTTAGTATCAGGAATTATCGGTACACCGGATTTTAGTAATATCTATTATGTGTTGAAAGGAACCGTTCCTGAAGGGGCTGCATTGAAAGATGCAAGAGCTGTCGAAGGGGCTGTTATTTTTGCGTATGGTAATTTTATTACGGTATTGATTAGCTTTTTGTTATTGGCATTGGTCGTGTTTTTCTTGGTTAAAGGAATCAATCAATTAAAGAAGAAAGAGGATGCTGCGCCTGCGGCACCAGCGGGTCCGTCTCAAGAGCAGTTGCTAGCAGAAATTAGAGATTTATTGAAAAAATAAGATTTTTAAATTTAAAATAAATAAAAAGACCTTGCTCTGAATGTGGAGCAAGGTCTTTTTTGTTGGTTAAAATTCAAGGTAGCACAATTGGTGTTTAGTGAATCGTTTTTTAAGTCGAAATGGCGTAGTAATAAATACTGTAAAGTAGCCTGTCAACGCTTTTAAATGTTAAGATTTAACTTATCTATAATAGAAAAAAACTATAAAAAAAAATAACACAAAATTAGCATATATGGATTTTTTGTTATTTGTTTGTTAAACAATTTAAAAACAATAAAACATGAGGAAAATTGTACTCAATTTCTTTCTAGTGTTGTTGACCCTTTTGAGTGTTCAAGAGGCGTATTCACAGGGAAGAAAGGTTACAGGTAAGGTTGTTTCAGCGGCAGATGGTTTACCTCTCCCAGGGGCAAGCGTTCTAATTAAAGGCACCCAGGATGGTGTCAGTGCTGATTTAGACGGTAATTATTCAATTACAGTTAAAGATGGAAATGCTACTTTAATCTTCGGATTTATGGGGTATAAAACTTCAGAAATCAAAGTGCAAGGTAGGGCTAAAGTGGACGCTTCTCTTGCAGAGGAGTCTTCTACAATGGACGAGATTCAGATTACTACTGGTTATGAAAAAGTTAATAAAAGGACTTTTACAGGAGCTGTTAGTAGAATTGAAGCAAAAGACTTAAGATTAGAGGGGGTTCCTGACGTGAGTCGTGGAATTGAAGGTAAAGCAGCTGGGGTAACTGTACAGAACGTTACAGGGACTTTTGGTAGTGCGCCTAAAATCACGGTACGTGGTTCTTCATCTATTTTTGGGGATACTAAGCCTTTATGGGTAATTGATGGAGTAGTTCAAGAAGATATTGTTAACGTTAGTTTTGCAGATTTAGCATCTGGTAATGCAGAGACATTATTGAGTTCTGCTGTGGCAGGTTTGAATGGTAGTGATGTTTTGAGTATTGAAATTCTTAAAGATGCATCAGCTACCTCTATATATGGAGCAAGAGCGATGAACGGAGTTGTAGTTATTACAACCAAAAGTGGAAAAAGAGAAAGTCCATTAACCGTATCCTATAACATGGAAAGTACTGTTAGAGAGGTTCCTCGTTATTCGCAATATGATATTATGAATTCTCAAGAAACCATGAGTGTCTTGAGCGAAATGGAGAGAAAAGGACGTCTTACGTTTCCTGATGTTTCAGAAGGACGTTATGGTGGAATTTATAATTTGTATGCTAACAGTGTAAGAAAAGGTTCTGGTACGAACTATGAATCTGATAAAAACGAATTCCTAAGACAGTATGAGACTGCTAATACGGATTGGTTTAAAGTTCTTTTTAGACCTTCTGTTATGCAAAATCACTCTTTGAGTTTTTCTGGAGGAGGAAAGAACTCAAGTTACTTTGCTTCTATTGGATATTTAAATGATCCGGGATGGAGTATTGCTGATGAAGTGAAAAGGATTACTATGAATTTAAAGTCTACTTTCTTTATTAATGATAAAGTAACAGTTGCATTATCTTCAATGGCTTCGGTAAGAGATCAAAATGCACCAGGAAGTTACAACAGTAGAAGTGATGTTGTCGGAGGACAGGTTACTAGAGATTTTGATATCAACCCATTTAGTTATGCGTTGAATACTTCAAGAGCGTTAAGAGCGTATGACAACAATGGAAGTTTGGAATATTATAGACAAAACTGGGCACCTTTCAATATTTTAAATGAGTTGGAAAACAACTACATGACTTATGATGTAAAGGATATTAAATTTCAAGTTGATTTAGAGTATAAATTGTTGAAAAACTTAACTTTCAATTCTTCAGGATCGGTTCGTTATGTTGATTCAGATAGAAATCACAATGTTTTAGATGGATCTAACGTTGTTGGAGCTTATAGAGCAGACGGTTCAAAAATCACTAAAGATCAAAACCCATATCTTTATGAAGATCCAAATAATTTAGGAGCGAAGAAAGAAGTAGTTTTGGAAAATGGAGGTATACTATCTAAGTATTCAAACACTTTGTTATCTTACAACTTTAGAAACAGTTTTAGTTTTAAAGAAAGATATGGAGCTACTGGTATTCATGAATTAGAGGTTTTTGCTGGTCAGGAGTTAAGACATGTTGACCGTAATAATGATAATTTCTCTGGTTATGGTTTGCAATATGACAAAGGGTTTGTGCCTTTTACTGATGCAAGATTAATTGAGAAGTTGATTACTCAAGGACAGTATTACTATGGTAAAGGAATTGAGAAAGAAAGAACAATGGGTTTCTTTGCTAAAGGAACTTATACCTATGATGGGAGATATACCATATCGGGTACTGGTCGTTACGATGCTTCAAACCAACAAGGTCAAGGAGGTACTTCTTGGTTACCAACCTATACTGTGAGTGCAAAATGGAACATTATGCAAGAAAAATTCATGTTAGAGCAAAATACTTTCTCTGATTTGAGTGTACGTGGTGCTTACGGTTTAACTGCTACAGCTGGACCTGCATCTAATTCAAGTACTGTGTTTTTAAACTCAATCACCGGAGAGAGATTTGATCCAAGTGATAGAGAATCTGGTTTGTCCATTTCTGAATTGGAGAACGCTGATTTAACTTGGGAAAAACAATATGAAACGAATATTGGAATTGACTTAGGGATGTTTAATAACAGACTTTATGTTTCAGCTGATATTTACAAAAGAGATGCTTTTGATTTAATTGATCAAGTGAAAACATCTGGAATTGGTGGACAAGAAAACAAATGGGGTAATAATGCCGATATGACTACTAAAGGTTTTGAAGCTAGTATTACAACTAGAAATATTGTAAGTACAGATTTCAAATGGACTTCTAATATCAATCTTTCTTATTACGATCAAAAAATTAAGAAATTAGCTTATGACGCTCAAGCGCATCAATTGATTTCAGGTGTTGGAGGAAATGTAGTTGGATATCCTAGAAATGGATTGTACTCTTACGAGTTCCTAGGTTTGGATAATGATGGATTGCCACATTTTACACAAGCTCCTGGTCAAGAAGATGCGATTGGTGGTGCTAACTTCCAAGATAGAAATAATGTAACGGGTTATTTAAAATACAGTGGAGCTTTAGAGCCTAATAAAACATTGAGTTTTACCAATACATTTACATTTCAAAACTGGACTTTAGATTTTATGGTTATCGCTTCTGGAGGTAATGTGGTTCGTTTGAATCCTTCTTTCTCTTCTAGATATGATGATACCCAAGTGTTTACTAAGGATATGAATGACCGTTGGTTATTTCCTGGTGATGAATTGAAAACTAATATTCCTACTATACTTGATGCTTCTAAATTAGTAGAAGATAGAGGTCGTATGGATAGAGCTTATAATACTTACAACTTCTCTGATATCCGTGTAGCTAAAGGTGATTTTGTTCGTGTAAAAAATATTACTTTAACGTATGAGTTCCCAGCGCTTTTCAAGAAAACAATTGGTGTTTCTGCTTTCTCTATGAAGGCTTCAGTTGTGAATCCATTGTTGTTGTATTCTGATAAAAAGTTGAATGGACAAGATCCTGAGTTTTACAGATCTGGAGGGGTAGCAATGCCTGTTACTAGACAGTACACTCTAACGTTGAACTTATCAATATAAAAGTTAAATAAAATGAAAAAAGTAAAAATTTTAGTAGCGGCTTTAGTTGTGCTTAGTTTAAATGGCTGTTCAGATTTTCTTTCTGAAACGCCAGATAATAGAACGCAATTAGATTCGCCAGAAAAGATATCGGAACTTTTAGTAAATGCTTACGTAGGTAGAACTTATATGGGGTTTACGGAGTCTATGACAGACAATTTTGTCGACTCAAGACGTGTGGATATGACAAAACTTGATAACTCAAAATATTATAAGTTTGAAGATAATTCATTGATTGAATTTGATTCTCCAGCATGGTATTGGGAAACTTGTTATTCTGCAATCGCACATTCCAACCAAGCTTTAGAAGCTATTGATAAATTGGGTAATCCAGAATCTTTAGCTCCACAGCGAGGAGAAGCATTGATTACACGTGCATATTCACATTTTATGTTAGTGAATATTTTTTCACAAGCATATGATCCTAATACAGCGCAATCTGATTTAGGTGTACCTTATGTAAAGGATGTTGAGAAAAATTTGATTGTAAATTATGAAAGACTATCTGTTGAAGCGGTTTATGATCTTATTGAAGCGGATATCCAAGAAGGACTTGGTCTAATACAAGATAAGTACAAGAAAAAAGGATTCCATTTTAATCGTGCAGCAGCAAAAGCGCTGGCTGTTAAATTCTATTCAGCTAAAGCAGATTGGGATAAGGTATTAGAATACTCTAATGATTTAGGCGATACCCCAACGAAATTGAGAAATGTTACGGCGCTGAATGCTTTGGGATTAGGTATTCCTGAAATGGGTCAAAGATGGGCTAGTGGTAGTGAAGATAACAACTTATTGGTAGTTGCTGGTAACTCTAGTCTAGGTCCAACACTTGGTACTGGAAGATTTGGTATCACTAGTGATATGCAACAATTTTTTGATGGACCTGATTCTAATCCTTTTGGAAAACGCTGGCAGTATAGTGGGTTCTGGATTAGATATAGTGGTGCAGGTGTATTAGTTCCTGCAAAGTTTTACACGTATATGGTATTTGAAGGTGGTAATACAACTTCGGGAATACCTTATGTTGCTACTGTTGTTTTAAGTAATGATGAGATGTATCTATCTCGTATCGAAGCAACCATTATGCAAGGTGATTTGGATAAGGCAGCAAGAATGATTGCTCATTTTGCAAAGGATAAAACGGAAGGTTTTGTCACTTCGGATCTTAATAAAGTGACTAAGGCTAAGATATTAAGCTCTGTGACAAGCGCAGTAGAGTATGAGCCGTTTTTTGCTTTAACTGGGGATCAACAAAAATTCTTTAAATACGTTGCTGAAATTAGAAGAAGAGCATTTGTAGGAGAAGGAACCCGTTGGTTCGATATTAAACGATTCAATTTAGAAGTAAGACATAAATTGTTGGTAGAGAATCAGGAAATTGTTTTGGAGAAAAAAGACAATAGAAAAGCAATTCAAGTACCAGCGCAAGTATCACAGTACGGTGTAGTACCAAATCCAAGATAATTATGAAAAAGTATATTTTTAAAAGTGCATTCTTGGCAGCTTTGTTCTGCTTAACGGCTTGTTCGAAGGAAGATAGTCTTGATCCAAATAGTGTATTGCCAGAGCCGCAAGTTGATAATACCATTGAAGGGACTTATATTAGAGACAATTTCACAGATCCTTATAAAATCCGTGTATTGTATATGTGGGATCGTAATCAATATGGTGATACTCGCGATGTTTTAAGAAATTTATATCCGCCAAAAAGTGAAAATGTGATTCCAGCTTTGGAAATGGTAAAACAAGTGTGGATTAATACCTATAATGAAGGAGCAAGCCCTGATTTTATTAAAAACATCAGACCTTTTGAATTCGTTATTGCAGGAGGAGCAGCATATAATGAAGATCAAACGAGAACTCTTGGTTTGGCTTCATCTGGCGTGCGTGTTACTTTGTATGAGGTAGATGATATCATCGTTAACCCTGACAAAGCAATGGAGTTTATTCATACAATTCAACATGAATATATTCACATCATCAATCAGGCAGTTGAGTTTAGTGAGAAAGATTTTGGTAAAGAAACGATGGGTAGTTATACTCCTAGTTGGATGAACGTATCTGATCAGGAAGCTCATGAACTCGGGTTTGTAACACCTTACGCTAGTAGTAGTATGTTTGAGGACTTTGCAGAAACCGCGGCATATTTGTTGACGAATACAGAGGCGCAGTATGCAGCATTTTTGGAATCTTTCAAAATTGCTGGTACTAATACATACAGACCAGGTCGTGCTAAAATCATGTATAAAGTAAACTTCGTAAGAGATTATTTCAAAACAGAATTTGGAGTTGACTTTCAATTGGTTTGTAAGATAGCTAATGAAAATGCAGCAAACTCTCCTTTATTGAATCCAAAGAGAGGTCAGGGAGCACTAGCTTCAAAAAATTCTCACAGTCCTTATGGAATAGTTGCAAAGGGTGAAGTTCATTTCTGCGCATATGATTGGAGTCAAATTTATAATAAAAAATAAGTATGAAAAGAATAAAACATATAGCAGTTCTATTGTTGGTTATGTCTAGCGCTATTTTTAGTTCTTGTAATAGCGATGATAGTTCTGCCGGAATAGGCGGAGTTAGTCCATCAGATAGAGTAAAAGAAGCAGAGAAAAAGTTAAAAAGTACTTTGGTAGCTTCCGAGAATGGTTGGATTGTTGAGTTTTTCCCTAATAATACCTTGATGGGAGGGTACAGAATGTGGTACGGATTCAATGAAGACGGGACTGCTCAAATTCGTTCTGATATTGACTTTGATAAGACTGGTATTGTAAATAGTAGATACAATTTTGTAATGCTTAGTACGCTAGGATTGAGTTTTCCTAACGGTTCGGTAGTGCATGAGTTTATTAAAATGAACGAAATGGTAAACCGTACTGATATCGAGTTTTTAATCAAAGATTACGTTGGAGAGAATATCGTTTTTAAAGGACATACTACTAGAAATGATATCGTATTTACAAAAGCTACTGCTGAGGATCGTGTGTTTGATTTGACTAAAAATAAACAGATGTCTGTTATTTTTGATGGACCACAAACAACTTTGTTCAAAAGTATTGAGATAGTTGAAAATGGTAATTCTCAGAAATATGCTCTTGATTATACAGGTGGTACTCGTTTTGGTAGAGTTTCTAGTGAAGATGGAACGCCTTTTAACGATAAAGGAGGTTTAGGATTTGGTTATACTTCTACGGGACTTGTAATTAGTCCAGCTATTAAAGTTGGAGATGAAGAGATAAGTAGATTAGACTACAATGCTTCAACTCAGGAATTTGTAGGTACTGCATCTTCAGGAAGTGTAATTGTTAAAAACTTAAAATCACCACTTTTTACTACGGATGATTATTTGAAATTTGCAACAGGTAGTAATTCGGTAGGTTTTATATTTCAGTATCTATGGGGCGCACCTTCAAATTCCTCACTTTTTGCAAAAGGAGTAGAAGATTACTACATGCGTGTAAGTCCTAATGGTGTTACAGGAGAGATTTTGGAAAGAATTGAAATTAGATTTAATGGCAATAACTCGGCTATTACTTATAGATTTGAAAAAGGTAAAGCTCCTATAACTCATACTGTAAGACTTTCTAAAGGGAATAATGGTAATTTGATTTTTACCAATGTATCAATAAATGGTACTCTTCCTGCTGAATTACAAGTTATTGATGATGCCTTGGTTGATCCAGCTGGTTTTTACATTAAACGTGAAGACGGTTTTGGAGCGCCACCTAATGCTGTCTATTCTATAGCTTCAGGAGGTTCTATTAAAATTAAATTTGCTACTTATCTTTTTTAATCAGTAAAGTACCTAAATAAAAAATTTCCCCAGTGATGAAAATCACTGGGGTTTTTTTATACAAACAACTTTTAAGCAATTATATAGTGCAGTACTAGCAACGTTATTTAAAGTTCTCTTAGAGTAGAAAAAATGAATATATTCAATAACTATAATATAAAGTTCTACTAGTAAATAAGGAGGCTTTCTATTGCAGTTTTTTGTTTCTCAGCAAAGCATATGTTATTTATTTGATGATGTTGTCTATTTAATCCTTTTTTTTAATTGTATCCCGTTGTCTTTAGTTCTAAATGGGAAGTTTTGAGCTGACAGTTTATAATATAAGAAAACCACCCTGTTAGGGGTGGTTTTCTTATACAAACTAAATTTCATTTTAGTATCTATAGTATTCTGGCTTGTAAGGACCTTCCGGTGTTACGCCGATATACTGAGCCTGCTCATTCGATAAAACTTCGAGCTCTACGCCTATTTTATTTAAGTGCAAACGAGCTACTTTTTCGTCTAAATACTTTGGAAGCATATAAACATCATTCTCGTATTGATCGCTGTTTTTCCATAATTCGATCTGTGCCAAGGTTTGGTTGGTAAACGAATTCGACATCACAAACGATGGGTGTCCTGTGGCGCAACCAAGGTTTACCAAGCGACCTTCTGCTAAAATGATGATATCTGTACCGTTGATCGTATATTTGTCAACCTGAGGCTTAATTTCAACTTTAGATGCTCCGTGGTTGGTATTTAACCAAGCGATGTCTATCTCGTTGTCGAAGTGACCGATATTACATACTACAGTTTTGTCTTTCATCTTTTCGAAATGACGACCCACTACGATGTCTTTGTTTCCAGTTGTTGTGATGATGATATCAGCATTACCAATAACGGTATCCAATTTTTTAACTTCAAAACCGTCCATAGCCGCTTGTAAAGCACAAATAGGATCGATTTCAGTTACGGTAACAATTGATCCTGCACCTCTAAATGACGCAGCCGTACCTTTACCTACGTCTCCATAACCACATACGATGACGCGTTTTCCGGCCAACATCAAATCCGTTGCACGACGAATGGCATCTACTGCAGACTCCTTACAGCCGTATTTATTGTCAAATTTCGATTTTGTAACCGAATCGTTAACATTAATTGCCGGCATCGGCAAAGTTCCGTTTTTAACTCTTTCATATAGACGGTGAACTCCTGTAGTAGTTTCTTCAGAAAGTCCTTTGATTCCATCGACCAGTTCAGGAAAACGATCAATAACCATATTGGTTAAATCTCCACCATCATCCAAAATCATGTTTAACGGTTTTCTGTCCTCTCCAAAGAACAAGGTTTGTTCTATACACCAATCGAAATCAACCTCGTTTAGGCCTTTCCAGGCATAAACTTGAATGCCAGCTGCTGCAATGGCTGCTGCCGCTTGATCTTGTGTAGAGAATATATTACAAGAACTCCAAGTTACTTCGGCACCTAGAGCTACTAACGTTTCTATCAAAACAGCAGTTTGAATAGTCATGTGCAAACAACCCGCAATTCTTGCTCCTTTTAACGGTTGCTCGTTATGATATTCTTGTCTAAGAGCCATTAATCCGGGCATTTCAGCCTCGGCCAATTCAATTTCTTTTCTTCCCCAAGAAGCCAAAGAAATGTCTTTTACTTTGTATGCCACAAACGGCGGTATTTTTGTGCTCATCTGTTGTATATTTGTATTTACAAAAATTTTATACAAACTTACGGAATTCCTTTTTAAAAAAAGTAGTGCGAATCTTAATTCGACGTTAACGAGTTTTCGAGGTTTTTAGTTGTCAATGCTTTAACTCATCCGAGATGCCATTAGAAAAAACAATACAAGTAAACGCCCATACACAGGTGTTGGTCTGGAAAATTACCGAAAGTTTTGAAACGTTACACCAAGGCGTTGTGTTGAGTAAAAACAGTAAAGAGAGACTTCAAAACATGAAATCTCTCAGTCATCAATGCGGCTTTTTGAGTATCCGACAACTGTTGTTAGCGGCGGGGTATCAAGATGCGGATTTGACCTATGATGAAAATGGAAGGCCACATCTTAACGACGGAAAGTTTATCTCCATTACGCATTCTTTTTCGTACTCGGCGATCATTGTCAGTTCACATAATGTTGGAGTCGATATCGAAATGCAACGCGAAAAAATTATTCGAATAGCTGATAAGTTTATCAATTCAAAAGAACAGGCTTTATTAGTAAATAATATCAATCTCAAAGTTAAGCAACTAACTGTTATTTGGGGCGCTAAAGAGGCGATGTACAAAATGTGTAATTCCCGAAGTTTGAGTTTTAAGGATAATATGAATGTGGAAGCGTTTGATTTGACTGATGAATCCGGTAAATGCGAAGTCAGTTCAGAAAACTTCTCAAAGTCTTTTTACTTTTATTTTTTCGAGATGGATAATTTTATGTTGGTCTATACCTTGTTGTAAAATGTAGTAAACCTGATTTGCAAAAATATATTTATTAGTATCTTCGCTTAGTAAAACGTTAAAAATTAAAATAATGGAAACAAATATCCTCGTTGCTCACGCTACTGATTCGGAAAGAGCTACATTTTACAGAAAAACATATACCCATTTAGCAATGGGAGTCCTAGCTTTTATAATTATAGAGAGCCTGTTGCTTAAGATTGATCCTTTGGTGGAATTTATGCTCAGTATGACACAAGGTTATCTTTGGTTGGTTTTGCTTGGTGGTTTTATGGGAATTACTTGGGTCGCTCAAAAAATGGCTTATAAAAGTGTTAGTCCATCACAGCAGTATTTAGGTTTTGGTTTATATATATTAGCCCAAGCCTTATTATTTGTACCGTTAATCTATGTCGCTATCTACTATTCAGGCGGTAATATGACCTTAATCAATCAAGCGGCTATATTGACAGGGGGCTTGTTTTTAGGTTTAACAGCTGTAGTTTTTTTGACGAAAACGGATTTCTCATTTTTGAGATCTATACTAACTATGGGCTTCTTTGTTGCAATGGGTTTGATCGTAGCAGGTATGGTTTTTGGTTTTGATCTGGGACTCTGGTTCTCTGGAGCAATGGTTCTATTGGCATCAGGCTCGATCTTATATTCTACTTATAATATTAAGAATGAATACGGTACCGAGCAGTATGTACCCGCAGCCTTATCCTTATTTGCTTCTCTGATGTTGCTTTTTTGGTATATTCTGAGATTGTTAATGAGTAGAAACTAACAACCTGTTTTAAAAATCTATAAACCGTATTTCTTGAATACGGTTTTTTATTATAAATTAGAATGATTGACTTTTTTTTTGATGCCTATAAAGATACTTCTTGGACTCATATTGCCTTGGAATTTGTCGTATTTGTCTTTGGAATCTTAAGCGTGTGGTATGCTGGGAAACAGAATATTTGGGTATATCCAACGGGATTGATTGCAACGGTCATTGCGGTATATTTATTATTTCTTGCAAGTTATTTGGGAGAGGTAGTTTTAAATGCTTATTATTCTATAATGAGTATATACGGTTGGTACAATTGGTCTAAATTAAGCGGTGATCAAGAGGTCTTAAAAATTTCGAGAACGAATAATAGAGAAAAAAAGATTGGTTTGCTCATTTTTGTCGTAACCATTTTGATTGTCTATGGGGTATATCGTGTTTTTGACTATGAGATACGCACGGAAAACTATATCGATATATTGACATCGGGTATCTTCTTTACAGGCATGTACTATATGGCATTAAAAAAGATAGAAAACTGGACCCTGTGGATTATCGGCGACATTATCTCGATTCCTCTGTATGCTTATAGGGGATTGGGGATGCTTTCTTTACAATTTGTTATCTTTACCGCCTTAGCGATTAAAGCTTATATCCAATGGCATCGCGAATTGGAAAACGAAAAATTAAAAACTAGTTGAAGTGAATAGAGAAAAATTACTGTCGGAACTTCAGTTTAAAGCCATTCGAAGCGGAGGGGCAGGAGGACAGCATGTTAATAAAGTTTCTTCCAAAGTGGTGCTTACATGGGATTTATCGAAAACAGTAGCCTTTTCGGAAGAGCAAATTGGGCGGTTGGAATCCATGTTGCGTAATCGACTGTCAAAAGAGGCCGTATTGCAGTTAGAATGCGATGCTACTCGCAGTCAAATTCGAAATAAAGATGGAGTAATAGAACGTTTTTTTTCCATATTAGAAACGGCTTTGATTAGAGAAAAACCGCGAAGAGCCACTAAAGTGTCTAGATCGGTGATTCGAAAACGCAAGGACAATAAACAACAACTTTCTCTTAAAAAAGCCCTGCGTAGAAGACCCGATTTTGATTAAAGTTAAGAATGCATCCATATAAAAGAAAATAGGAACTATTATGCTGCTATTTAGAAATTCTTTCTAGTGAAAAAATTTGTGTTTTAAAGAATAACCAATACTTTTGCCTTGTCTCAAAGGGGTGCCTAATAAGGCTGAGATTATACCCATAGAACCTGGGCGGATAATGCCGCCAAGGGAAAAAGAGTTTGACGTACTGTTGAACTCGCGGAATACGATATGTAATTATTAATCATAAATAATTGCCCCTTTTATTTGTAAAAAATATTTTTTTACGAATGAAAACAAAGTTTTTTTATCCATGGCTTACAGCTACACTTCTAACTTCAATTTCCGGAATTGCACAAGAAAAAGTAGTTGTAGATTCAACTAAAGTAACCGCTTTAGATGAAATTTTGGTCGCTTCGATTCGCGTGGACGACAAAACTCCGATCGCTTACAGTAATTTGTCAAAGAAAGAATTGGCCAAAAGGAATTTAGGTCAGGACATCCCTTCGTTGATGAACTTTATGCCTTCTGTAGTGATGACTACCGATGCGGGAAATGGCGTTGGTTACTCAAGTATACGAGTTCGTGGGAGTGATGCAACTCGCGTAAATGTCACTTTAAACGGAATTCCTTACAATGACGGGGAGTCTCAAGGAACCTTTTGGGTGAATATGCCTGATTTTACCTCGTCTATTCAAAATCTTCAATTGCAACGCGGTGTCGGGACGTCGACAAATGGATCTGCCGCTTTCGGAGCCAGTTTAAATTTACTGACAGACTCTTATTCCTATAAGAGTAACGGAGAGATTTCCAACTCATTCGGTAGTTATAATACCCGTAAACACACCGTCAAATTTAGTACGGGATTGATGAATGATCATTTTGAAATAGCGGGTCGTTTGTCTAATATTCATTCAGATGGATATATAGATCGCGCTACTTCCGATTTAAAATCCTATTTCTTACAGGGTACCTATCTCGGTAAAACTACTTTAATCAAAGCCTTGGCATTTGGAGGAAGTCAAAAAACGTATCAGGCGTGGAATGGATTAGAGGATCCAGACAAATTGGAGAATTATCGTCGTTTTAATACTTCAGGAGTATATTATGACGATCAAGGAATTATGAGGTTTTACGATAATGAAACTGACAACTACAAGCAGGATCACTTTCAATTGCATTGGAACGAGCGTTGGTCATCCAGGTGGACGAGCAATATGGCACTTCATTATACCATGGGGGAAGGCTATTATGAAAACTATAAAGTCAATGGGAAGTTTGCGGAATATGGACTAAGTCCAATCATTGTAGATGGAAAAGAAGTGAAGAAATCGGATATTATCCGTCAAAAGTGGCTGGAAAATGATTTCTATGGTTTTACGTTTTCGGCAAACTATAAAACAGACCGTTTAGATGTAATTATCGGTGGAGCTGCAAACAAATATGAGGGCGAGCATTACGGAACGATATTGTGGATCAAGCAACCGGTGAAATATGAATATAATCAAAGGTATTACGATGATAACGCGCTAAAAACAGATCTTAACTCCTATGTTAAAGCCACGTATCAATTAACTGATAGATGGAGTTTATTTGGCGATCTGCAGTTTAGAAAAGTACAGTATAAAGCCAATGGAGTGGAAACGGGAAATGTCAACGACAGTTTTGATTTCTTCAACCCCAAGGCAGGTATTACATATCAAGTAGATCAACGTAATCAAGGATATTTTTCCTATGCCAGAGCAAATAGAGAACCCAATAGAAATGATTATAAAGATGGAAATCCCAAACCCGAAAAATTAAATGATTTTGAGTTGGGATGGAGATACCGTTCACCAATAGCGACAATAAATGTCAATGCTTACTATATGCGTTACAAAGATCAATTGGTTTTGACAGGGGCTTTAAATGATGTGGGGGCGCCTATTAGAGAAAATAGCGGTGATAGTTATCGTCTTGGATTGGAGGTTGACGCTACAGTGCGTTTGCATGAAAAGATTTATTGGAATCCGAGTGTGACTGTCAGCAAAAATAGAAATATTGATTTTCATACGGAATGGAATGGTGAATTAGTTAATTTGGGAAATACGAATATTGCCTTTTCTCCTGGTTTTATTGGGTCAAACGCACTGACATATGTACCGATTAAGGGGATGAATATTTCTTGGTTGGCTAAGTTTGTTGGTGAGCAATATATGGGTAATGTCGATATGGAAAAATCTAAATTGGATGCGTACTTTGTCAATGATATCAGTATGACTTATGAATTCCCGGTTAAAGGATGGTTTGAGTCCGTGGGACTCTCTGTTTTGGCAAACAATATTTTTGATGTCAAATACCTTTCAAATGGGTTCTACTATACTTATGATGAAGTAGCGAATGAAACGGTAAGCACTCAAGAGGGTGCGGGATATTATCCGCAGGCAACCTTCAATATATTGGCGGGAGTAACGTTGAAATTCTAAAAAATAAAGTGAGTGGACCGTCAAAGGTCTGTTCACTCACTTTATTAAATGGATCATAGTGGATGTGTGTTCAGAGAAAGCTCTGCCCATAACAGTGATATAAATGAATCACAAATAGTATAACTAGTTGTAAACCTTTAAAACATCGCCACCTATAAAATCTACTCGATATTGTTTTAGCGGATACTGAGCTCCATCGGCAAGGCCAGTAAACAAAAGGTATTTAAAACCATCACAGCCGCATTCGGCAGTTACGCCTTTGAGTTCCATGATGGAACAATCTCTTAACTCATGATTGGGGCAAGCGAGATCATAGGCCTTATAGCCGCTTCCCGAGTTGAAAATAATAAGACCGCGAACACCAAGGCCTTCGCCGAAAACACGTACAGAAGTAGAGGGGTGCTTTAAATTACTGTATTGAGGAAGGTTTAAATTGATATTCGTTGAAAAGGGATAATCGGGTAAATAAGGGTTTTGATTAGTAAAACTATCTTTGGAACAGCCTAAAAATGAAATAGTAATAATAAATAATAGAAAAAGCTTTTTCATGATTAAAGAATTTGGAAAACAAATTTAATTATTTAACTTTGACAAAAATGATACAGTTAGTAAATAATTAAATATATCGATTAAATAATATCTTCATAGAAAGAAATCCCGTTTCGATGGGATTTTTTCTATTTTATAAACCATGTAAATTATGAGTAAAATTTCGTATTATACTGCTGAGGGTTTGAAAAAACTAAGAGATGAGATTGAGCAGTTAAAGAGTGTGGAGCGTCCAAAAGCGTCGCAAGCAATTGCGGATGCCAGAGACAAAGGAGATTTATCGGAGAATGCAGAGTATGATGCAGCTAAGGAAGCGCAAGGTTTATTAGAACTTAAAATTTCTAAATTGGAAGAGGTTAATGCCAATGCGCGACTTATCGATGAATCACAACTAGATGTTACTAAGGCTTTGGTCCTTTCAACCGTTAAGATAAAAAATCAACTCAACGGTATGGAGATGACTTATACTTTGGTAGCGGAAAGTGAAGCGGATTTGAAAGCAGGGAAGATTTCAGTAACGTCTCCAATTGGAAGGGGTTTACTTGGAAAAACTGTTGGAGAAGTGGCGGAGATTCAGGTTCCTAATGGAATTATGAAATTCGAGGTTTTGGAAATTAGTAGAGATTAAATAACTTTATACCATTCAAGAGATATGAGTTCTATATTCACAAAAATTATCAGCGGAGAAATTCCGGCTTACAAAGTGGCAGAAGACGACCAGTTTTTAGCATTTTTGGATATTAATCCCAATGCAAAAGGTCATACCCTTTGTATTCCCAAAAAAGAAGTCAACAAGATTTTTGATATGGAGGAAGACAACTATCTTGAATTGATGAAGTTTTCTCGAAAAGTTGCCCAGGCAATTGAACGCACTGTTCCGTGTAAACGCATCGGAATGGCTGTAGTCGGATTGGAAGTTCCACATGTCCACGTACACCTAATTCCATTGCAAGATATGGAGGATATGCGCTTTGTTAGAAAAACTACTTTATCGGAAATAGAATTTGATGCCCTAGCTAAGGCAATTCAGAAAAATATGTAATAATAGCTGGTATGAAACCAGTTCAGAGCCGCAGATAATTAAATGTTATTTGCGGTTTTTTGTTTTTTGTACAGGATGCAAATCGTGGTTCCTTTACCAATTTCGGAATGAGTTACTTTTATAACGCCATTGTGGTAGGATTCTACTATCCGTTTGGTTAGCGAAAGTCCAAGTCCCCATCCTCGTTTTTTGGTGGTGTAGCCCGGCTCAAAAATCCTCTTAAATTGTTTTTTAGCGATCCCTTTACCCGTGTCTTTAATCTGGATCCGGATCGATTTTTCATTGTCGTCAATAATGATATCCACGGCTCCTTTTCCTTTCATGGCATCGATTGCGTTTTTTATTAGGTTTTCGATGGTCCAACTGTGTAAGATGGGATTCATCGGCATCATCAAGGGGTAGGCCGGTGCGTTAAACGAAAAAATAATTTGTTTAGAAACGCGCGAACGCAAATAGTCAAAGGTTTTTTTGGTTTCTTCGATGGTGTCGCGTAATTCCAAAACAGGTTCCGAACCGATTTTTGAAAACCGCTCTGCGATGGTTTGCAGTCGATAAACATCTTTTTCGATTTCACTGACCGTTTCCTCATTTACGTCGTCGAGTTTCATGATCTCAACCCAGCCGAGTAAAGAAGACAAAGGAGTGCCTATCTGATGGGCTGTTTCCTTCGCCATTCCTGCCCATAGTCTGTTTTGGGTAGCCATTCTACTGGCGCGATAAAAACTAAAAATCATGGCTGAGAAAAATAAAAAAATCAAAATTAGCGCACCGGGATAATATTTTAGTTTGGTCAGTAAGGAGGAGTTTCCGTAATACAAGTACTGTTTATTATTGTCGAATTCGACGACTATGGGGCTGTTTTGGGATTTGAGTTTGTTTAAAAAATCCTTTGTCTTTTCTGGATTATTCATAATGTGATCTTCGACATTGACCATATTGATAATACTGTCTTGATCGGTCGTTTGAATAATGGGAATCGTATTGTTGGTATTTAGAATTTGCAGGGGCAATCCGAGGTCTGTGTCGTTGAGATCGGCTTTGTTTAAGGTTTGTGAAGCACTGGCCCAGATCTCCATCTTTAATCGTTCCTCTTCTTTAAAAGTTTGAAAGAAGGTATAGGTGTTCCATAGTATAAGTACCAAAGCACTAAAGGCAGTCAAGATAATTAGCCAGCGTAAGGTATTGTTTTTGGATTTAAAAAACATAGAAATCAATTTGTGATTAAAAGTAATCAAAATTAACTGCTTCAAAGCGAATCTTTTCATTTAGGCGGTAAAACTTCGCTATTGCCGTGCTATTCTAAAAGCTTTTTGTTATTTTTACGTACCTAATATAAAATATAAGAGTTGTTCATGAAAACCATTGACCCTAAAGATATTACCACTGTCCAGTTGCAAGCCTATATGCAAAGTGCCATTGGACCGCGTCCAATAGCATTAGCGAGTACCATAGATGCGGATGGAAATCCAAATTTGTCGCCATTTTCCTTTTTTAATATGTTTAGTGCGAATCCTCCAATATTGGTTTTTTCACCATCAAGACGGGTACGTGATAATACTTTAAAACACACTTTGTTTAATGTTCAAGCTACACAACAAGTTGTGATTAACGTAGTAAACTATGATATGGTGCAGCAGACCTCGTTGAGTAGTACAGAATATCAGGATGGTGTTAATGAATTTGAAAAGGCTGGATTTACCATGTTAAAATCGGATTTAGTAAGACCTTTTCGGGTTGCGGAAAGTCCGGTTCAATTTGAATGTATTGTTAATGAGGTAATCGGCTTAGGCGATCAAGGAGGAGCGGGTAACTTAGTAATTTGTGAAGTCGTTAAAATGCATATCAATGAGGCGGTTTTAAATGAACAAGGAGCTATTCAGCAGGATAAAATGGACTTGGTAGCGCGAATGGGAGGTAACTGGTATACTCGGGCTAATGATGGCTTATTTGAAGTAGAAAAACCGTTGACAACTTTGGGTATTGGTGTTGATGCGATTCCTGAAGAAGTTAAAAAAAGTCCTGTCTTTAATGGTAATGATTTAGGAATACTTGGTAATGTGGAGCAATTGCCTAGTAGGGACGAGGTACAAAGTTTCGTGTCCGAAAATCCGGAACTGCAACAGCTATTACTACAAGACGATCAAAACAAGAAATTGGAAAAAGCAAAAGAATATTTAATTGAAAATAATGTAACTTTGGCGTGGCAAACCATTTTAGCTCAAAAATAGTTTTTCACAAATCAATATAACGCGATAAAATTTAATACGATGGAAGTTTTAGGAAGAATTAAAGTAATCAACCAACCACAGCAAGTGAGTCAGTCTTTTAAAAAGAGAGAGTTGGTCGTGACAACAGACGAACAATATCCACAACATATCATGATTGAGTTTACTCAAGATCGTTGTGATTTATTAAATGCATTCCAAGTAGGAGAACCCGTTAAAGTATCGATTAACCTTAGAGGAAGAGAGTGGACGAATCCACAGGGAGAAACCAAATATTTCAACTCAATCCAAGGATGGAGAATTGAAAAAGCAGTTGCAGAGCAACCGGCTGGTATGGCAACACCTCCTTCTATGCCTTCTGAGCAATTTGAATCGGCTCCGAAATTTAATGAAGAAGAACACGACGATTTACCGTTCTAAAAATAAAATGAGGCTGTCTCCAAAGGGGACAGCCTTTGTTTTTTTACCTCAGTTCCTCATCACTGATCACTGATTACTGATCACTGATCACTGATCACGATTCTCGAACAACGATTCTCGACTAACGATGCATATAATCGACAACAAGCTTTTTTTTCCCGAAGTCACGCAAACCCATCAATCGGGCATTATTGCCTTGGGAGGAGATTTATCGACCGAGCGTCTTTTATTGGCGTATCAGTCGGGTATATTTCCGTGGTTTGAAGATGGGGAGCCTATTACTTGGTGGGCACCAGATCCGCGTATGGTCTTGTTTTTAGACGAACTCAAAGTGTCTAAAAGTATGCGCAACATTCTCAATAGAAATATGTTTAGAGTGACTTTTAATAAGGAATTCCGTCAGGTGATTAATCATTGTCAAATGGTCAAAAGACAAGGTCAGAACGGTACTTGGATTACCGACGATATGATCGACGCCTATTGCGAATTACATAAACAAAATCGAGCCAAATCGGTTGAGGTTTGGTTAGATGACCAATTGGTTGGCGGCTTGTATGGGGTTGACTTAGGTCATGTCTTTTGTGGTGAAAGCATGTTTTCTTTGGTGGCTAATGCCAGTAAAGTGGCCTTTATCGCATTGGTGCAATACTTACGGCAGCATCAATATCAACTTCTCGATTGTCAGGTCTATAACGATCATTTAGACAGTCTCGGTGCGCGGGAGATTCCGCGAACTCAGTTTATGCAGATACTTAAAAAATAAAAAATGGCATTCAAATTAGTTTCCGTTAAAGAGGTCAGGGAGGGATTTCCTTTTCTATTGGAATTGGAAGGTTTTGACCTATATGACGATTGGTTGGACGAGGATTGGTTGATCATAGCTGAAACAGATGTTGAGGTGGAGGGTTATCTGCAATTGGATATTTTTGAAGAACAGGGGAGATTGGATATCTTCAAAACATTAAATTTAAAAAAATCAGACGACAACCGCATACAGGGATTGATATTTCTTGGAGATCTTAAGGTTTTCGGTTGTATGATCAATGCCGAAGGTGACTATGGACCCTTTGTTTATGTACAAGGCAATGTGTTGTGTCAGAGTGTATTATTGGGTGGTGCTTATGTTGAAGTTCGTGGTGATCTTACAGCAGAAGAAGTGGTGATGACCGATTATAATCATGGTTTCCTAAATGTGGTAGGTGATGTCCATGCGCCGATTTTTATAATTGAAGACCATCATACTCAGTTTGGCGGTCGTGAAAATCTGTTGTTTTATTACAACAGTAGAACGGTGGACGATCATCCAGAAGAAAACGATTGTTATGAAGATGAAGAAACTGGGGAATGGCTTTGTTCGCCGGTTTTGACGCAGTATTTGGAAAACTATTTAACCACGGATTTTGAAGAATTAAAACGCGATTTGAGTCAAGGCGAGCGGGTTCTTTTCGAGGGAGTAATCTCCGCAGTTAGTGAACTGAATAGGATAGAGAAAGGGTATGATTATTGGACTGCTAAAGTATCGCGTCACTTTCGTGATCTCAAAAGGGTTCCGGACTATCTTATCGATAAAAAAATGTGTTGGCTAGCCTTAGACAGTAGTTATGCCGCGTTGGATTTTGTGCCGCCTCAATATGTTACTTACGACTTGTGTTTGGCATTGATTGAAAAAAACGGTTATGCCTTGGGGGTGATTCCCGAAGAATTAATCACTTTAGAACTCTGTGAGTTGGCGGCAAAAAAGGGAACGTCGCTGATGTATATACCCAATCAATTTCTTTCTGAAAGCTTGATTTTAAGTGTGATGAGTCACGCAAAGTTTGAACCCGATATCTTAGACGTTCCAGAAGTGTTTGTTACAAAAAGTCTGCTGGTGGCCTATGTCAAATTGGGTAAAGGACTGTATTTGGACAAAATCTGTAAAAAAGTCCAACTGAGTAAACAAGATATTCTATTTAAAGTCGTTGATGATTCGGTGGATTGGTTGCCAACGATTTTTAGCTACCACTGTAGCACAGCGCTTATTGCCTATGCTAAAGAGCGCTATGCTCATGGAGCTGAAGCGACGGTGTTAAACAAGTATCTCGAGGATTTTAAAGAGAAATTACTACGTTACAATACTTAGGCTATACTTGGGCTTTCTTTTTCGTCAACGCATCAACAACAACAGCGATCGCGCCATCTCCGGTAACATTACAAGCAGTACCAAAACTATCCATAGCTATATATAGGGAAATCATCAGAGCTTGACTTTCTTCATTGAAGCCGAGCATTTTTGCAATGATGCCAATTGCGGCCATAATAGCTCCTCCGGGCACGCCTGGTGCGGCTACCATAGCGATTCCCAGCATACAGATAAACCCAGCAAATGCGCCAAATTCAATCGGTTGCCCTTGCAATAGCATTAATGCGATAGCGCAAGCGACTATTTTTAAAGTACTACCTCCTAAATGTATATTTGCGGCTAAGGGAATAACAAAACCGGCTATTTTTTCAGAAACACCGTTCTTAAGGGTTTGTTGCAAGGTGATGGGAATAGTAGCGGCAGATGATTGGGTTCCCAATGCCGTGAAATATGCCGGCATCATGGTGATTAGTAGTTTAAAAGGATTCTTTTTGGCAATAAATCCCGCTATAGAGAATTGAATCACTAATAACAATATATGTAAGGCGAAAATGACTCCGATTATTTTGACAAAAACTTGAATGATCGAATACACCTGTCCGGTATAAGACATGTTTAAAAATATGCCGAAGATAAATACGGGAAGTAGAGGGATGATTACTTTATTGATCACGCTGGTGATGATGATTAAAAAGTCGTCAAAAGCATTTTCTAGGGTAGAGTTGTTCAATTTTGAAATGCCTATACCAATAATAAAGGCAAGGACCAAAGCGCTCATCACGTCCATAATTGGAGTGAACTCAATGGTGAAATAGGGTGCTAAGTCGGAAATTTTATCAACGACATTCAATTGTTGTGTTTGAGTAGCAAGCAGTTCGGGAAAGATATTTATACTGGCAAAATACGTGGTGAATCCAGCAAAGAGTGTAGAGCCATAAGCTATGGCAACTGTTAGAATTAACAGACTTCCAGCTCCTTTGCCTAGCTTTCCGATTGCGGGCACTACAAGTCCGAGAATGATCAGTGGAATGGTGAAGGATAGAAACGAGCTAAAAATAGCGTTAAAACTCGCAAAAACACGACCAATGGCTTCGGGTGTAAACAGTCCGACTACAATTCCCAAAGTGATGGCTATAATAATTTGGAAAAGGATGTTTTTGCTTAAGTTTTTCATGGAGTAGTTATTATGAGTTATCAAAAATAGACTTTTTTATTTAAATCGCATACAGGCGGATTTGCAGATAGGCAGATAGGCAGATAGGCAGATAGGCAGATAGGCAGATAGGCAGATAGGCAGATAGGCAGATAGGCAGATATGTAGATAGGCAGATATGTAGATACGTAGATTGCTTCGCCTGTTCGGCTTTCGGCCTCGGGTCGCTGATACGCATACACGCATATACACGAATAGACGAACAAAAAAAAGCCCTTAATCGCGAGATTAAGGGCTTTGATATAAATAGGCAGACTTTGGATTATCCTAAAGCAGCTCTTTTGAATCCAGTGATAACAAGACTAGGATCAACCGTTTTGATATAAGCAGCAACGCTCATAGAACCGTCTTTGATATAATCTTGGTTTACTAAAGTATTGTCTTTGTAGAAACGTTGGATTTTTCCTTTAGAAATGTTTTCCAACATCGCTTCTGGTTTTCCTTCAGCTCTCAATTGCTCTTTTGCAATTTCGATTTCTTTGTCAATGATTGCTTGATCAACGCCCGCTTCGTTTAAAGCGATTGGGTTCATTGCAGCAGCTTGCATAGCAACGTTTCTTGCAGCTTCGTCAGCTCCTTCTACGTTAGCAGAAAGGGAAACGATAGTAGCGATTTTATTTCCAGCGTGGATGTAAGATCCAACGAAAGTACCTTCTAATCTTTCGAATACAGTAATTTCAATTTTCTCTCCGATAACTCCAGTTTGCTCGATCAATTTGTCGGCAACAGTCATACCACCAAAGTCAGAAGCCAAAAACTCTTCTTTTGTATGGAAAGCCAAAGCGTGGTTCGCTAAATCAGTAGCTAATTTTACGAATCCTTCGTTTTTACCTACGAAATCAGTCTCACAACCTAAAGTGATAACAACACCCGCAGTTTTATCTGCATTTACAATTGCGATAGAAGCTCCTTCTGTAGATTCTCTATCTGCTCTGTTTGCAGCAACTTTTTGTCCTTTTTTACGTAAGTTTTCAATTGCTAAATCGAAATCTCCGTCAGCTTCAACTAACGCTTTTTTACAGTCCATCATTCCGGCACCGGTAATTTGTCTCAGCTTGTTTACATCTGCAGCAGTAATATTTGCCATTTTAAAGTCTTGTGTTATGTGTTAATAAAAAAAGTCGTTATGGATAGTTGTCTACAAAAGTATACATCCATCAGCATAACGACTTTATGATACTGTTAAATTATTATTCTTCAGTAGAATTAGCTACTTCTGGAGCTGGAGCCGCTACAACTGGTTGATCGTCTTTTTCTGTTTTTCTTTCAGAATGACCTTCAATGATTGCATTGGTTACTAAAGATAAAATTTTATCGATTGATTTAGAAGCATCATCATTTGCTGGGATTACATAATCAACTTGACGTGGGTCAGAGTTGGTATCAACCATAGCGAAAATTGGAATGTTTAATTTCTGAGCTTCTTTAATTGCGATGTGTTCAGCTTTGATATCTACAACGAAAAGAGCAGCTGGTAGACGAGTCATGTCAGCAATTGAACCTAAGTTTTTCTCTAATTTCGCACGTAAACGATCAACTTGTAAGCGCTCTTTCTTAGAAAGAGTTAAGAATGTACCGTCTTTCTTCATTCTATCGATAGAAGCCATTTTCTTAACAGCTTTACGAATAGTAACAAAGTTAGTCAACATACCACCTGGCCATCTTTCAGTGATGTAAGGCATGTTTGCTGCAGCTGCTTTCTCAGCTACGATGTCTTTTGCTTGTTTTTTGGTAGCTACGAATAGTATTTTTCTACCTGATGCTACAATCTTTTTCAAAGCTTCATTAGCTTCTTCGATTTTTGCAGCTGTTTTATATAGATTGATAATGTGAATACCATTACGCTCCATATAGATGTAAGGAGCCATGTTTGGATCCCACTTTCTAGTCATGTGTCCGAAATGAACACCTGCCTCTAGTAATTCTTTAACTTCTACTTTGTTTGCCATTTTGTAATAGTTTACGTTCTTGTGTATTAGCAATGATTCGGTAGCGATTGTCTCGGTCTGAACCATTTAGATGCTAAACTAATTCCTACCGCAGCAGGAGAGCAACAAAAACTTAGATTTTTTAATAATAAATAAAAATTAACGTTTAGAGAACTGGAATTTCTTACGCGCTTTCTTCTGACCGAATTTCTTACGTTCAACCATTCTTGGATCACGAGTCAATAAACCTTCTGGTTTCAAGATAGATCTGTTTTCTACATCAACTTCACACATTGCTCTTGCAATTGCCATACGTACAGCTTCTGCTTGACCAGTAGTTCCTCCTCCGTAAACATTTACTTTTACATCAAAGTTCTCTGCGTTCTCTGTCAAAGACATCGGTTGCATTACTTTGTACTGTAAAGTAGCTGTTGGAAAGTAAGTTGTAAATTCTTTTTTGTTTACCGTGATTTTCCCTGTTCCTTCTGAAACATATACACGAGCAACAGCGGTTTTTCTTCTACCGATTTTGTGAATAACTCCCATTACTTAAGATCGTTTAAATTAACGGTTTTAGGTTGTTGCGCATCGTGTTTATGTGCAGTACCTACATTTACGTTTAAATTACGGAATAATTGTGCTCCTAATTTGTTTTTAGGCAACATTCCTTTGATTGCTTTTTCAACCAATAATGCAGGGTTCTTCTGTTGCATTACTTTAGCTGTCAATACTCTTTGTCCTCCTGGGTAACCCGTGTGACGGATGTATTGTTTTTCTTCCAATTTGTTTCCAGTCAAATTGATTTTTTCTGCATTGATAACGATTACGTTATCTCCACAGTCCACGTGTGGTGTAAAACTTGGCTTGTATTTACCTCTCAATAGCATAGCTACTTTTGAAGCAAAACGACCTAAGTTGTGACCTTCAGCATCTACAATGATCCACTCTTTTTGAGTAGTAGCTTTGTTTGCTGATACTGTCTTGTAGCTTAAATTGTTCACAAATAAATTATTTTAATTAAACATTCCATTCCCAATAAAGGGAGTGCAAAAGTACAACTATTTATTTATTATACAATACAACTGTTTATTTTTTGATCCCAAATTGAGCAGTTTATTGAAAATGAAACTATTAATGGGGTTTTTTTGCCGCGGTGTATTGTTTTAGTGAAAGATTTTTATTTATGATTTTCAATCGGAAATATTTTTTCTGTCAAGGGAGAGTTGCGATAACTTACTCAACAACTTGTTGATAAATGGTCAATTCGATTTCGAATTAACGAATAAAAAAAGCCCAACATCGAAATGTGGGCTTATCTATTTTGTATTTAAGATCAATGAGCTTCTAGCCAGTTGTCACCGGTTCCAAGGTCTACTACCAAGGGAACCTCTAAGACAAAGGCGTTTTCCATTTCGCTCTTAATCATGGTTTTTAAATTTTCGAGTTCCTCCTTATAGGCGTCGAATACAAGCTCATCGTGTACTTGTAGCAACATTTTGGATTTCCAATCTTCGTTGATTAGTCGTTTGTGAATTGCTATCATCGCAATTTTGATGATATCAGCAGCACTACCTTGTATCGGTGCATTTACAGCATTTCGCTCTGCTGCTCCACGAACGATGGCATTCTGTGAGTTGATGTCTTTTAGATAACGTCTACGGCCAGAAATCGTTTGTACATAACCGTGGTCGCGTGCAAAATCGATTTGACTTTGTATGTATTTCTTTAATTCGGGATAAGTAGCATAATAGGCATCGATCAATTCTTTACTCTCTGCTCTGGATAAGGAAGTTTGATTGCTCAGTCCAAACGCAGATACCCCGTAGATGATTCCGAAGTTGACCGTTTTCGCATGGCTACGTTGCTCTTTGGTTACTTCTTCCAGTGGAACACCAAATACTTTTGCTGCGGTAGAACGGTGAATGTCTTCCCCTTTTTTAAAGGATTCCATCATATTGGGTTCCTGACTCAAGGCAGCGATGATACGCAATTCTATCTGCGAGTAATCGGCAGCGAGTAAGACGTAATTTTCATCTCTCGCAACAAAGGCTTTTCTGATCTGTCGACCGCGCTCCGTGCGTATAGGAATGTTTTGTAGGTTGGGATTATTGGAGCTCAAACGTCCCGTTGCCGCTACCGTTTGCATATAGTCCGTGTGTATTCTTTTTGTTTCTGGGTCTACCTGATTCGGTAAGGCATCGACATAAGTGTTTTGCAATTTAATCAATTGACGCCACTCCAAGATGTCTTTAACGATTTGATTGTCGTCTGCCAAATAACTCAAAACCTCTTCGCCGGTAGCATATTGACCCGTTTTGGTCTTTTTAGGTTTGGTACCTCCAATCTTTAATCGATCAAACAAAACTTCCCCCAATTGCTTTGGAGAGGCCAAATTAAACTGTTCACCAGCCTGTTCATAGATTCCCTTTTCTAGATCTTTGATATCGTTATCGAGACTTTTTGATAGCGATTTTAAAAAATCAACATCCACTCGGATGCCCTCTTGTTCCATAGCGGCCAATACCGGTACCAAAGGAACTTCGATCGTCTCAAAAAGATTTTTTGTTTCGGATTCAATCAACTGCTGGTCGAAAAAAGCTTCCAATTGAAAAGTGATATCGGCATCTTCACCGGCGTATTCTTTGACCAATTGCAAATCGACTTCGCGCATGGTTTTTTGGTTTTTACCTTTTTTGCCAATCAAATCTTCAATCGATTGGGGTGAGTATCCCAAATACGTTTCTGCTAGGATATCCATATTGTGGCGCATATCTGGATTGATCAGATAATGTGCGATCATGGTGTCGAAAATAGGGCCTCGAACAGCCAGTTCGTAGCGGGCTAGTATTTTGATGTCGTATTTTAAATTTTGTCCAATCTTTGTAATCGTTTCAGATTCAAAGAAAGGGCGGAACTGTGCTGCTAAGCTCCGTGCCTCTTCCTGGTTTTCAGGAAAGGGTACGTAAAACGCACTGCCCTTTTCATAGGAAAAGGCGATACCAACCAATTCCGCATGAAGTGCGTCTAATCCGGTGGTCTCGGTATCAAAACATACTTTAGGTTGTTCTAATAGGTTTTCTATAAACATTTTGACAGCCATATTGCCTTGAATGATTTGGTAAAAGTGTGGCGTGTCTTGTAGGGTTTTATAGGGGCTTGATGATGTAGGAGAGTCGGAAGACTCGTTGCTGCCGAACAAATCAAATTGATCGTCTGTCGATAAAGCTGCGTTTGTTTTTGTCGGGACAGCTGTAGTGGTTGCTTCGGGATTAAACAATTTGTCAAACTGTTCTTTCATACGTCGGAATTCCAATTCGATAAATAGGGCGTCGGTTTTTTCGACGTCTGGTTTATCCAATTCAAAATCCTTTTCGTTGAAAGTTACCGGACAGTCCAATAGAATAGTCGCCAAGGTTTTGGAGAGCATTCCCTTATCTTTATTGGCTTCGATGTTTTCTTTCATCTTGCCTTTGAGTTCATGAGTGTTGGCCAGTAGGTTTTCCATACTGCCGTACTGTTGTAGAAATTTTTTTGCCGTTTTCTCTCCAACACCCGGTAGGCCTGGAATATTATCAACGGCATCGCCCATCATCCCCAAATAATCGATGACTTGCAACGGATTTTCGACTTCGAATTTGGCTTGAACCTCTGGGATTCCCCATATCTCTATACCGTTGCCCATTCGGGCGGGTTTGTACATAAAAATGTTCTCAGATACCAATTGAGCAAAATCCTTATCGGGAGTAACCATAAATACCTGATAACCTTCTTTTTCTGCTTGCTTGGCTAGAGTTCCAATTAAATCATCGGCCTCACAGCCTTCCACTTCCATAATGGGAATGTGCATGGCTTCTAAAAGTTGCTTGATATAGGGTATCGCTATTTTGATCGCTTCTGGTGTTGCTTGTCGATTGGCTTTGTATTCAGGAAACATCTCCGTTCGCACAGTACTTCCACCTTTATCAAAGGCTACAGCTAAATGATCGGGTTTCTCTCTTCGTATTACGTCGATCAGTGAATTCATAAAACCCAATACTGCCGAAGTATCTAAACCCTTAGAGTTTATTCGTGGATTTTTGATAAAAGCATAATAACCTCTAAAAATAAGGGCGTAGGCATCGAGTAGAAAAAGACGTTTTTGTGGTTCCATAACCGAAAAAGGGTTTTGTTATATTATTTTTCAAAAATACAAACTTAAAAGCAAACGGCGATGACCTTTTTGGGAAACATCGAGGGTATTGAATCGGGTAGGTGTTGGGTCGATTTACTGTATTTATCGAAACAGGATTCGCACAACGTGTTGGTGCTGCTTGGAGTAAGAGCAAAAAAGTTTGATAAAATGCGATAAATAATGGTCTTAAAGAGTGATAATTAATGTTAAATACTATTTGGTGTATTTTTAAACGAGTATTTTTGTAAGCTTATCTATATTCGATATTTATGCGTTGGATTATCCTTATACTGTTTCTTGTCCTTTTAGAATTTTATTCCTACCAAGCCTTAAGTAATCTGACGAAGAATCGATGGATAATTATTGCTTATGCCTTGTTTACTTTAGTGGCCATCGGGATGATCGCTTATGGTTTTTTGAGTTTTGATCGATCGATTGGCCAAAATAAAACCTTGATGATGGCTATTGCTTTGGTCTTGTTACTGTATATGCCCAAATTGGTGGTTACCATTTTTTTATTCGTAGAAGATGCCGCGCGATTGATCATTGGGGTGTGTAACTATTTTGTATCAGCAACTCAAATTGAGGGTGAATTTCTACCTGAAAGACGAAAATTCGTAACACAAGTGGCTTTAGGAGTGGCGGCGATTCCCTTTTTGTCGATTATTCACGGTATAGCTGTAGGTAGGTATAAGTTTAGAGTGATTAAACAAACCGTCTTTTTTGACGATTTGCCCGAAGCTTTTGACGGTTTTACCTTTACGCATATATCGGATATCCACTGCGGTAGTTTTGACGACAAAGAAAAAATCCAACACGCCATTGAGGTAATCAATGATCAGGAGTCCGATTTGTTGTTGTTTACTGGTGATTTAGTCAACAGTTTAGCGAATGAAATGGATCCTTGGTTAGAGACATTTAAGGGAATTCGCGCACATAAATATGGTAAATTCTCTGTTTTAGGGAATCATGATTATGGCGAATATGTCGAATGGGATACAGCAGCTCAAAAAGAAAACAATTTTAAGGAAATAAAGGAATTGCACCCGAAGATGGGTTTTAATTTGTTGTTGAATGAAAAGGTGTGGATTGAAAAGGACGGACAGCATATAGCCATTGTGGGAGTTGAGAATTGGGGGGTTAAATTTAAAAAAGTCGGTGATCTAAATAAGGCGACTTCAGGTGTTGCTGCTGAGGATTTTAAAATCTTATTATCTCATGATCCTTCGCATTGGGATGCAGAAGTTTTGAGTCACCCTAAAAACGTTCAATTGATGCTAGCGGGACATACACATGGCGCACAATTTGGTATCGAAATTCCGGGAATAATAAAGTGGAGTCCGATACAGTATGTCTATAAACAATGGGCGGGATTGTATCAAACCATGGGGCGTTATCTATATGTAAATAGGGGTTTTGGATACCATGCTTATCCGGGTCGAGTAGGGATCTGGCCGGAGATTACTGTTTTTGAACTTAAACGCAGAAAAAACTAGTTCAATTCCCAAAAAATCGTATTTTTGTTTAGAGGGCCTAGTGAATTGATATGTTTAATGAACTAAATAAATGTTTATGTCAAAATTTGGAGAATTAATTAGTGCAAATGTACCCGTTCTAATTTATTTTTACGCACAATGGAATGAAGGTTCCAAATCGATGCAGCCCGTGATTCATGATGTTGCAGCGGCTATGGGCGATCAATTGCGAGTGATAAAAATCGATGTGGAGAAAAACAAAGATTTATCGGATGCTTTGAGAATCAAAAATGTGCCGACCATGATGATTTATCGCAATGGAGCTATGGTTTGGAGACAAACGGGCACTATTGAAGCCAATGCGCTAATTACCATTTCGAAAGCCTTATAATAGCTCAAATTGATATCCTTCTTTGAGAAGATATTCAATAGCCTTTGGCAAGGCATATTTTAAATTTCCCGATGCTTTCCAGCTATCGTGGAACAGTATAATACTACCTGATCGGGTGTGCTTTACAACGTTCTGTAAACACTGTTCCGGTGACGTTTTAGCGTCATAATCTTTACTCAATACCGTCCACATAACTATTTTGTGATTTTTCTCAAGCAACACTTTAGCTTGGGAAGCTTTTATCTTTCCATAGGGGGGTCTAAATAAGTGTTGTGAAACTTTCGTGTGTTTGTCTATTTTTTTTGTGCATTGCAAAACCTCTTCAATATATTTTGACGTTTCGGTTTTCCAGCCGTTGACATGATGATCGGTGTGATTGCCAATTTGGTGACCGGCATGAATGACTTTTTTGAATATATCGGGATGCTTGCGAATGTTATCCCCTATGCAAAAAAACGTTGCTTTGATCTGATATAATGCAAGCAGCTCTAAGACCCATTCTGTAACTTCGGGTATAGGGCCATCATCGAAGGTAAGGTAGATCTTTTTATCCGTATTGGCTACCGCCCACAATTGTTTGGGAAATAGTAGCGGTACTAAAAAAGGGATTCTGGCAAACATTTTTTTATAAAGATAAAAAAAAAGAGCGGTTTGATTAGATCAAACCGCTCGATTATTGATGGTATATAGTGGAATTATTTTACTCCACCACCTACTGCTTTGTACAATTGTACTATAGCATTTAATTTGCTAAATTGTGTATTGATCAAATTGAGTTGTGCAGCTAAAGTGTTTTCTTTAGCAGTCAAAACTTCCAAATAATTGGCCATACCGTTGTTTTGCAATTCTTCGGAGTATTCAGCTGCTAGGCTATAAGCTTCAACCTCTTTCGTTTTTAAACCAATTTTCTCATCCATAGCTTGGTAGGTGTAAAGTGCGTCAGAAACTTCTTTACTGGCATTTAGCATGGCTTTTTTATAGTTTAAAAAGGCGATTTCTTGATTGGCTTGACTCACTTGATGTTGGGTGCGTATTTGTCTTCCGTTGATCAACGGTTGAGTAAGACCTCCTATGATATTAGCAAACAGAGAATTGGTATTGAACAATTCATCAAATTTAATACTTTGCAAACCACCAGTAGCGGTTAACTTAAAGGACGGATAGAAATTACTACGCGCAACATTGGTCATTTCAAAGGCATTCATTAAACCGTATTCTGCTGCAAGTACATCCGGACGATTGCTCAATAATTGCATCGGAACTCCTACAGTCAAATCGCTATTTAACTTTTGTTCCGCTAAAGTAGAACGTTTAATACTTTCTGGATTGTCAGCCAATAAGATACTAAAGGTGTTTTCCATCAACTTGATATTGTTGTTGATGTCTAACAATTGAGATCTCGTATTGAGTAATAAAGCTTCGTTTTGTTTAACAGCTACTTCGGTTACTTGTCCAGCTTCTTTTAAAGCAATAATCGTTTCTAAACTTTTCTCTCTGTTTAAAATGGTTTCCTTGGTGATGCGTTGCTGTTCATCAAGAGATAAGAGTTGGTAGTAAGTAGAAGCAATGGTAGCGATTAATTGCGTTTTTACCGCTTGATGAGCTGCTACGGTCTGTAGGTAACTCGCGCCAAAGGCTCTTTTGTTACTTCTGATTTTTCCCCAAATATCAGCTTCCCAAGAAAAATTTCCTGTGATGTCATACTGGTCTACTTTTACTCGGTCACCATTGGAAAACAAGGCTCCCAATTGGGTGTTTTTTGAAGGAACAGAGTGGGTATAGTTGGCTCCTACGCTTAAAGTAGGTAAATACCCCATTTTTCCTTGTTTAAAATAGGCATTGGCGGCTTCGATGTTCTGCATGGCCACGCGGATGTCTAAATTTGTATCAAGACCTTTATCAATATATTGAATTAATATAGGGTCGCTAAACAAATCCCTCCACGGCACATTGGCCATGGAAAGACTGTCTGAGTTGAGACGATCTGTTCTGTAATTTTGCTCGTTAGTCACTTCAGGTCGCTCGTAGGTTTTGGCTACAAAACACGATTGGACACTAAGTGCTACGATGGCTACAGGGATGATTCTATATAAAGTGTTTTTTCTCATTTTGAATTCACTAATTATGTTTTTCTTCAAATTTCATAGGTTTAACTTTCTCTTGAAGCCACTGGAATATTACATAGAGTACAGGGATTACAAAAACTCCTAGTATAGTACCGATCAATAATCCAAAAACAGCACCTGTTCCGATAGAACGGTTTCCACTTGCTCCAACTCCAGAGGCGAGTACCAAAGGCATCAAACCGAGGATAAAGGCAAAAGAAGTCATCAAAATTGGACGTAAACGGGCTTTGGCTCCATTAACAGCAGATTCAGCAATAGTTTCTCCATGTCGACGCCTTTGAACCGCAAACTCCACAATAAGAATCGCGTTTTTAGCTAGCAATCCGACCAGCATAATCAGTGCAATTTGGAAATAGATATTGTTCTCCAATCCGGCGAGTTTTTGAGCGAGAAATGCACCCATAATACCCGTAGGTAGTGATAATATAATTGCAAACGGCAATAAGTAACTTTCGTATTGAGCAGATAGAATAAAGTAAACAAAAACAATACACAAGATGAAAATCAACATGGTTTGTGAACCGGCGTTGATCTCCTCGCGAGATAAACCGGTAAAGTCTACTCCGTAGCTGGATGATAGGGTGTTTTTAGATACTTCTTGTACAGCGTGAATCGCATCTCCAGAACTGTATCCTGGATTTGGCGCTCCTGAAATATTTGCCGATGTAAACAAGTTATAACGGTTTACCGACTGTGGTCCGTATACGCGTTTCAAGGTGACAAACTGAGTAACAGGTGTCATGTTTCCATTGCTGGTGCGTACAAAAATTTCATTTAAGCTATTCACGTCAGTTCTACTCTCAGGCAATGCTTGAATCATTACACGATATTGTTTTCCAAAACGCGTAAAGTCAGCGGCGTATATACCACCAATATATCCTTGTAAAGCGGAGAATATATCACTAACAGCAACACCAGATTCTTTGGCTCTTGGGATGTTTAGATCAATTTCATATTGTGCGAAATTGGTGTTAAACGAAGTCTGAGCATACATGATCTCTGGGCGCTTCATCAATTCACCTAAATAATTTTTGGCAATCACGTCGAAATCATTGAGACTTCCTCCAGATTTATCTAATAATTTTAGCTCAAAACCAGATGACATACCAAAACCTGGTATACTCGGTGGCTGGAAGAAAATCATTTTTGCATCGGGGAACTGCATAGCTGCTAAGCCAAACAACTTACCAATAACTACATCAGTAGCCATTTCTTTTGACTTTCTCTCTTTAAAAGATTTCATTTTGATCAATCCCATACCGTAGTTAGATCCAGCACCAGAAATAATACTGTTACCAGCAATAACTGTTACGGTTTCAACACCTGGAATTTGGGAAGCCGCTTTTTCGAATTTCTTTTGCAATTCGTAAACACGGTCACTTGATGCTCCAGCTGGTAATTCTACGTTGGCTAAGATAAATCCACGGTCTTCATTAGGTACAAACCCAGAAGGCATGGTTTTGTTGGCGTAAAATGTTATACCCAAACAAGCTATTAAAATCGCGAAAGTGATCCATTTGTGTTTTAATAGGAATTTAAATCCATTCCCGTATCTGTTGGTCAACGAAGTAAATGCCGTGTTAAACGCAAAGAAGAAGCGACTTACGAAGTTTCTTTTCTGATGATCACTCGAGTGACCTTGTTTTAGGAACATAGCACAAAGTGCCGGACTCAAAGTCAAGGCGTTTACAGCCGAGATGATAATAGCCACGATTAACGTGATACCAAATTGTTTGTAGAAAACACCAGTAGGACCCGAGATAAATGTTACCGGTATAAATACCGCTGCCATTACTAAGGTAATCGATACAATAGCTCCTGAAATCTCACCCATGGCTTCGTGGGTTGCTGTACGCGCATCTTGCTTGGTTTCTTCCATTTTGGCATGCACTGCCTCGACGACGACGATGGCATCATCGACGACAATTCCAATCGCAAGTACCAAGGCAAACAACGTCAATAAGTTTAATGAGAATCCAAATAGATTCAAGAAGAAAAACGTACCCACAATAGATACTGGAACCGCAATCAGTGGAATTAAGGTGGATCTAAAATCTTGTAAAAAGATATAAACCACGATAAAAACCAAGATAAACGCTTCAATTAAAGTACTAACTACTTTACTGATAGAGGCATCTAAAAACTCATTGGTATCAAAGTTGATCATATAATGAACACCTTTAGGCAATGATTTACTGATTTTTTCGAGCTCTATTTTTAAGTTTTTATTGATTTCCTGTGCATTAGATCCGGGAGTTTGATAGATCGCCATCGCGATAGCATCATTACCTGATAACTCAGATGAACCAGCATAAGATTGTGCGCCTAATTCTATTTTAGCGACATCTTTAAGGCGTAAAACCTGACCGTTATTTAAGGATTTAATGACGATGTCTTCGTATTGACTTTCGGTTTTGTATTTACCGCTGTATTTGATAACATATTGAAAAGCCTGACCGGAATTTTCTCCTAACTGACCAGCAGCAGCTTCCAAACTCTGCTCGTTTAGTGCTGCATTGATATCAGCAGGTACTAAGCCGTAATTCGCCATTTTAGTTGGATCCAACCAAACGCGCATCGAGTAGTTTCTAGCACCAAAAATCGTCGCATCTCCAACACCACTAACCCTTTTTAATTCAGGAACTACGTTGATGTTCATGTAGTTTTGAATATAGGTTGCGTCGTAGGCTTTGTCGGTAGAGTAGAAGGATACGAACATCAAAGCACTGGTTTGTTGCTTTTGTGTTGTAACTCCCGAACGCGTTACCTCTGATGGTAACAAAGGCGTTGCTCTGGAAACCCTGTTTTGAACGTTTACAGCTGCGATATCTGGATCTACCCCTTGTTTAAAGAGAACTTGGATCGATACACTACCGTCGTTACTAGCTGTTGAGGTAATATAATCCATTCCCTCAACCCCGTTGACTTGCTCTTCAATAGGAATAATAACACTTTGCATAACCGTCTCGGCATTGGCTCCAGGGTAGCTGGCATTAATCTGCACAGTTGGTGGAGCAATATCGGGGTATTGTGTTACTGGTAGGATAGTTAATCCTAGTATCCCTAGTATTACGATGATGATTGAAATAACTGTAGATAATACAGGTCTTTCTATAAAGGTTTTAAGCATTTCTTAGAATTTTGGTTTAATTGAATTAACGATAGTATCAAAATTAACAGGTTGTGGTGCTATCGCAGTTCCGGTTCTTAATGAACCAATTCCAGATACAACAATTTTGTCGCCTTTTTTCAATCCATCTTCTACTATAGCCATACGATCTACACGATTGTGAACCGTAATTTTGGTAGAATAAGCCGTATCGTTTTCAACTTTATAAACGTATACTAAGCCTTGTTGTTCAAACGTAGCGGATTCAGGTACTACCAATACATCGGTATAGGTTTTTGGAATACGAATAAAACCGCTATTTCCATTGTTTAAAAGTCCTGCTTTATTTGTGAAAACCGCTCTAAATTGGATAGTACCCGTCTGTGGGTCAATCTGTCCGGTTGCAGCTTCAATTTTCCCTTTTTCGCTATATACAGCGTCATTGGCTAAAACGAGGTCTACTAGGGGTAAATTGTTTAGCTTCTCCTTAACGGTTTTTCCTTCTGTACTATTCAAGAAATTAAAGTACTCTTTCTCGTTCATAGAAAAATAGGCATAAACTTCGCTAATATCAGAAACCGTAGTAAGTGGTACCGCATCCGATGGGCCTACTAAGCTTCCTAATCTAAAAGGAAGACTACCTACAACTCCTGAAACGGGACTTTTTATAATCGAGTAATCGATATCAGCAACCACACCACCATAATTAGCCTTAGCTTGTGCTAACTGGCTTTTTGCAACAGCCAAGTTGGCTTTAGCCGTTTCTAACTGAACTGGGCTAATAATGTTTTTTTCTACTAGGGGAATTAACTTATTTACCTCAACTTGTGCAGCACTAACGCTTGCTTCAGCAGAAAGAATGCCTGATTTAGCTGCATTAGCAGATTGGTTCAATGTATTGGTTTCCAATCTAAATAAAGGTTGTCCTTTAGTAACAATTTGACCTTCATCTACATAAAGTTCTTGGATATAACCCGAAATTTTTGCACGGACATTATTGTTGATTTTCCCTTGAATATTTGCTGGAAAAGATTGATATCCTACTACTGTTCTTGTCGGAACATCAACGACTCCATAGGGCATGGTAGGAGGACCCTGCTGCGCTTGCTTTTGGCTACATGAGGTAACAGTAAGTGCTACTGCAGTAATTAGGAACGTGTTGATCAAATGTTTCATAATGTTATAATGATTGTTAATTTGAATTTTTTAATTTTTCAATAGTATTGGTTAGTTCATGGGTGGCTTTTTCTAAGTGCTCTATGTAAATGCCCATTTTCATTTGACATGGTTTGGTTTCTGATGTTTTACTCGCTTTGTATTCTTGTAGGCGATAGGCCAGGTTTTTTTCTTTGGCAAGTATATCTCGTATCGTATTTAAACGTATGGTTAAATAGTCTGGATTAACGCGGAAATATCTTTTGCGCTCATCGATCTTGTTAAAATGTTCGACATGTGCGTTGTTTACTAAGGTATTTAAGCTACTAGAAACAGAGCTTTTGCTCGCGTTTAACTTTTCGACGATCTCATCAAATGTTATTCCCTCTCGATCGCTGCTGAGCATCAGGTATGTATATATCTTTGCGGTTAAAGGCGAATAATTATACATGGTTTCATGATGGGCGCAGTAATCTTGGAAAAATTCTATTAATTCCTTTTCATGCTTCATCTTTCAAAATTTTGTACAAAAGTACAGTTAGTTCGGTAAAAACAAAACCAATCGAACTTAAAGTTTTCTTAATTTAGTGGAAGCTTTGTTGGGAGTTTGGGTTAAAATGGGTTGCAATTCTTCATTCAATTATTTTTTTACTTTTTTAATGGATTGATTTTTAGCGGTTAATTTGATTTGTTATCTGAAATTAAAAAAAATCTTTAAAAAGGTTTGTTTGAAATTCAAAAATAGCGTTATATTTGCACCCACATTAATGCGGAAGTAGCTCAGTTG
>DCKE01000027.1:69685-140227 GCA_002320285.1 Flavobacteriaceae bacterium UBA1682
GAGTTCGAGCCTCGTCTTCCGCTCTGCAGTTAAAGCCTTATCTTTTTGATGAGGCTTTTTTTTACCTCTATTTGTCAAAGAGCAATACACTTTAGTCCTTAATTTCTGTACTTTTTTATACGAATGCAGAAAAACCCGTAATGCTTCGCCCAACAATTAACGAGTTGATTTCCTTGGTCCCTTCATAGGAATAAATTGCTTCTGCGTCGGCTAGGAATCGGGCGACATTGTGTTCTAGTAGTATTCCATTGCCTCCCATAACCTCTCTGGCTTTGGAAACAATGTCTCGAGTTCTTAGGCTGCAGAAAACTTTAGCCAAAGAGGCGTGCTCGTCTTTTAGCAAGTCCTGATCTTGTAATTGAGATAGGCGAAATACCAAGGTTTGCATGGCGGTTAAATTGGAGAGCATTTCAACTAGGTGGTTTTGGATCAATTGAAAAGAAGCAATGGGTTTTCCGAATTGTTTTCTTTTTCGGGTGTAATCTAAGGCATTTTCATAGGCTCCTCTTGCACAGCCAACTGCCATCCAGGCTACACCAGCACGCGTTTTTTGAAGTACTTTGGCGGTATCCTTAAACGAGTTGGCATTTTGAAGACGATCTTTTTCCTCAACAAAACAATCGCTTAAGGTGATTAGTCCATTTTGAACAATTCTTAAGGCCATTTTTCCCTTGATTTTTTCAACTTGAAATCCGGGATTGTCTTTTTTTACAAGAAACCCCTTGACTTCATTATCGTCGATATCGCGAGCCCATATAATAATCAGGTCGGCGAAAGTTGCGTTGCCAATCCATTTTTTTTGACCGTTTAAAATCCAGCCAGTAGCTGTTTTTTTTGCTGTAGTAGTTAGTCCTCCAGCAACCCCAGATCCAACATCGGGTTCCGTTAGTCCAAAGGCACCAATGGTTTTCATTTGTTGCATTTTAGGTAGCCATTCTGCCTTTTGAGCATCGGAGCCACAATAGTAAATGGAGCCCATAGCGAGTCCGCTCTGAACGCCAAAAAAAGTAGCGATAGAGGTGTCGATTCGCGCCATCTCACTGGCGATAATGCCTTCCATTAAAGAGGATCTGCCGGCACAACCATATCCGTCAAAAGTCAGTCCACAAACGTTTAACTGAGCGAGTTTAGGGATGATTTCCATCGGAAATTCATCGTGTAGCCAATATTCGTTGACCAAAGGTTGGATCTCCTTTTCCATAAAATCGCGAACTTTCAACTGAAGCAAGCGGTCTTCTGGCGACAACTTTAGATCCATTTTATAAAAATCGGCATCTATAGGTGGAAGTTCCTTTGTTTTGTGTTGGCTGGATAGCATTTTTGACAAGCCCTTTAACTGGGTCTCGTCCATCTGAGATACGGAATTGACGATCTCTGATAAATCAACCTTCTCGGATAATGATGCTAGTTTTTCCAGATCTAATGCACGAAGTAAATGAACCGTATTTCGAATTTTCTTAAACATAGTAAATGATTGTGTTGGTATTTCATGTTTAAGGTACGTAAAATTCAAATGCAAACTTATAAAAATAGGGTATATTTAACTATTATTTTACGAAAAGCTAATTTTAGACTATAAAAACCACCAATTAATATAAGGTTTGTTTTAAAATAGAGCTAAAACAAACCTTTTTTAGTGTGATATATATTAATTCAAATGAGAGAGTAAACTGTCGGTTTCGATTTCTTCTGGAATTTGATTTTTTCTGAATATTCTCGCTGTTAGTTGTCCTCTTAAGGTAATGTGATCACCTAGAACTTCAATCCAACTTCCCTCTCTCAATCCAATTACAGGTTGTGAGTTAAATTGATGAAATTCATGAATGCGGGTTTCGCGAGTTTCCCCCATGTGTTTGGAATTGGGATCGGGATCTAAGTAATGTGGGTTGATGTTAAAGGGAACTAACCCTAAGGTTTTAAAGGATGGCGGGTAAATGATTGGCATGTCGTTGGTGGTTTCCATCGTCAGTCCACAGATATTACTGCCGGCACTGGTTCCCAAATAGGGGGTTCCCGATTTTACGGTTTCAATGAGTGTTTGCATAAGACCGTGATCATAGAGTTGTTTGACCAATAAAAAAGTATTGCCGCCGCCAGTAAAAATGGCTTCAGCTTCTTTTAATCCAAGCAGTGGATCTTTAAAATCATGCAGGCCTTTAACGTCGATTCCGATTTTGGAAAAGGCTAACTGTACTTTTGCGGTATAATCCTCGTGTGAAATGCCACTAGGTCTTGCAAATGGGATAAAAACTAAGGTTTTGACTTGCTTGAAAAACGTTTTTAATTCCGGTAATAAATATTCCAAATAAGCACCATCGTGTAAGGTAGAGGTGCTAGCTATGATTATTTTTTTCATCGATAGTACTTTTTAAAATGATAAACAGTCGTTATTGTTCGGATTAGATGGGATTGCGATATACTCAATAAATACAATACTAAAATAATTGGTATCGAAGTCAAAAGTACAATTAATGAATTGTTTATCCAATCTTAGGAGGTATTATTGAATTGTTTGTAAATTCACATTTAACATAAGTTTACCCATGTATAATTTAAAGATGTGGAATATTCGGATAAATTTACCGTCAAATTATAACTGATTATTTAAATGAGGGGTATTCTTTGTTTGTTTTTATTTTTTTCTATAGCTGGATTTTCTCAAGAAAGGGAATGGTTGCAAGGTAAAATTGTATCTCGCTCAAAATCGTTAAGCGGAATTTACGTAGCCAATGTCAATACCGGTGAATCTGTATTAACGGGTAAGGGCGGTTATTTTGAATTAATGGGACGGGAAAATGATACCTTGATGTTTTCGGGATCCTTATTTATTGGATATCGGAGAGCTTTAGATGAAATTGATATGAAGAAAGAAATGATTTTTATTCCTTTAGAGGAGAACGATCTTTCCTATCAATTAAGTGAAATCATGATTTATAAAGTGAGTGCCGAATCCTTGGGTATAGTGCCCAAAGGAAGGAAAAAACTTACTCCGGCAGAACGTCGTCTTTATACTGCAAATTCAGGAGGAGGACTCATTCCTATTGATATGATCGTCAATGCTATTACTGGAAGAACCAAAATGCTTAAGAAAGCACTGGAATATGAGAAAGGGGAGATGCGCAAAGAGAAATTACTGCGAATCTTTGACGAAAAATTTATAGAGGATAATTTTGGTATCCCTAAAGCTTATGTCAATGGATTTGTGTATAACGCTGTATCCGATCCTGAAGTGGTATCTATTTTAAATGATAAAGTGGGTTCGAAAGGCGCTTTGCAGATGCGATTAGGTGTTTTAGCGATGAGTTTTAACGAGATGATTCAAGAAAAAGATCAACGAACGAAAGCTGCAAAATAGTTTTTTAAAGTTTGTACAAAGGTTTTCGCCTATATTTAAGATATAAATTTATAAATCTTTGTAGCTTTGTAGTCTACGAAAAATAAAAATTTTCAATTATGTTTGGAATTGGAGGGGGTGAGATATTCTTTATCATACTAGTGATTTTAATGTTGTTTGGATCTGATAAGGTACCTGAGATGGCTAGGACTTTTGGAAAAGCAATGTCTCAATTAAAAAATGCGACAAACGACATCAAAAGCGAAATTAAAAAAAGTGCTGAAGAGTCTGGTATCGCCGATGATATAAGAGAGACCTTAAATATAGATATCGATCCTGCATTGGATATCAAAAATGAAATTAACAAGGCGAAAGAAGATATAGAAAATATCACTGGACCCATAAAAAGACAGTTGTAATTTGGATACATTAATTCAATTAGATAAGCAATTATTGGTCTTTTTAAATAGCTTTGGATCAGAAACTTTTGACCCTTTTTGGTTATTTATTACAAAACAACTCAATTGGATACCGTTTTTTCTGATTGTGATGTATTATTTATACAAAAAATTGGGTTTAAAAAAGCTGGGCATTACCATATTGTTTTTGGCGTTGCTGATTTTGTGTACCGATCAATTTACTAATTTAGTAAAGTATAACGTGCAACGATTGCGACCCTGCAATGATTTGCAAATCAATGAGATCATCAGAGTGGTAAAGTGTAGTAATACCTATAGCTTTTTTTCAGGGCATGCATCCAATTCTACAGCGACGATGTTGTTTCTGTTTTTGATCTTGAAACGCTATTATAAGTATGCTTTTTTAGTATTTATCTTTCCCTTAGTGTTTGCTTACAGTAGAATTTATTTATCGTTGCATTTCCCAGGTGATATACTTGTGGGATATATGGCCGGAATAGTGATGGGAACGCTGTGTTATAAGTTGTACCAATTTGCAGAAAAGAAATATAACTTTTAGTTTATAATACTTATAAAAACAAAAAGGGTTGTGTCCATAGATACAACCCTTTTTATTTTTATTCAATTGTACTTATAAAACGCGAGTTACCGTTATACCATCTCTAATGGGTAATAATACGGTTTCGACTCTGGGATCGTTCTTTAGTAATTTATTGTAATTATCGATGATAACAGTGCTTTTGTCATTGGGTTCAATGGGTTCAACTACCTTGCCTGACCACAGTACATTGTCTGATAGAATGATTCCGCCTGCGTTCATTCTCGGTACAATGAGTTCAAAATAATTGCAGTAATTCGGCTTGTCGGCATCTATAAAAACCAAGTCAAACTTTTGATTCAGTGTCGGTATGATATCAATAGCGCTGCCCAAATGTTGAGTGATCTGTTTGGAATAGGGCGATAAATCAAAATATTTTCTTTGAAGATCAAGTAATTCTTCATTAATATCGATGGTGTCTAATGTTCCTTGTGGACGCAGTCCTTCTGCTAAGCAAAGGGTAGAATAACCGGTATAGGTGCCAATCTCTAAAATGTGATTGGGGGAGATTATTTTGGATAAAATACTTAAAAAACGCCCTTGAAAATGACCGCTTAGCATTCTTGGTCTCAATACTTTTTGATGCGTTTCTTTGCTGAGTTGTGCTAGTAATTCGGGTTCATCTTCCGAATGTTGTAAGACATAGTTCTCTAACTGTGGAGATATAAAATGCATTTAGGCTGGATTAGGATATTACTTTAGGATACAAAGATAAATAAAGTTTCTAGTAAATGTCAATGGGACAATTAGTCAATGTGTTAATCCGCGAATCAACGAATTGGCAAATAATATAAATATTTAAAACTAAAAATCTTTACCTTTGCGCCATGCAAGTGGAAAAAAAAGATATCAGATCTCTAACTAAGGAACAACTTCGTGAGTTCTTTGTGAATCAGGGAGATAAGTCCTTTCGTGGAAATCAAGTATATGAATGGTTATGGAGTAAAGGGGCTCACGGTTTTGAAGACATGAGTAACCTTTCCAAGGAAAGTCGACAAATGTTAGAAGCGCATTTTGTGATCAATCACATTCATGTCGATCAAAGACAACAGAGTTCAGACGGAACGGTTAAGAATGCGGTTCGTTTACACGACGGTTTAATCGTGGAATCGGTGTTGATTCCAACCAATACGCGTACTACGGCTTGTGTATCGAGCCAAGTGGGTTGCAGTTTGGATTGTACTTTCTGTGCAACGGCTCAGTTGAAGCGAATGAGGAATCTAAATCCCGATGAGATTTATGATCAGGTGTTGGCGATTGATCAAGAAAGCCGCCAGCTTTTTGGTAGACCGCTTTCTAATATTGTATTTATGGGGATGGGAGAGCCTTTGATGAACTATAACAACGTTCAAAAAGCGATCGAAAAAATTACTTCTAGCGAAGGAATGGGCATGTCGCCAAAACGAATCACCGTTTCTACTTCTGGTATTCCCAAAATGATCAAGAAATTAGCTGATGATGAGGTTAAATTCAAATTGGCGGTTTCGCTACATTCTGCAATTGATGAAATTCGTGCGGATATCATGCCGTTTGCTAAAAATTTCCCGCTTCAAGAATTGCGTGAGAGCTTAGAGTATTGGTACGCCAAGACCCGAAGCCGTATTACTTATGAGTACGTGGTTTGGAAAGGAATTAATGACGATAAGAAATCTATTGATGCTCTGGTTAAATTTTGTAAATACGTACCTTGTAAAGTCAATCTGATTGAATATAATCCCATTGACGACGGTAAGTTTCAACAAGCCGATTCCAGTGCTATAGACAATTATATTCGCACGCTCGAGCGCAATGACATTGTTGCTAAAGTACGTAGAAGTCGCGGCAAGGATATCGATGCTGCTTGTGGACAATTGGCTAATAAATCCTAAGTTTTAAGTAATTTAAAGAAAACAGTACCGTTGTTTTAAAAACCGATATTTAATAATTAAATGTTTTTAAAAGTTCTGTTTACTCTTTAAAAATTGTATTTTTGACTACGATGAATATAGTGGAGCAAATAAAACAGCCGATTTTAAATGAAATGGAACTTTTTGAAAAGAAGTTTCATAAGTCTATGGCGTCTAAAGTCGCCTTACTCAATAGAATCACTTATTATATAGTTAACCGAAAGGGGAAACAGATGCGACCTATGTTTGTTTTTCTTACGGCCAAAATGGTCGCTGGGGAAGTTAATGAGCGCACTTATCGTGGGGCTTCGGTAATTGAACTGATACACACCGCTACTTTGGTACACGATGATGTTGTGGACGACAGCAACAAGCGCAGAGGATTTTTCTCACTAAATGCTTTGTGGAAAAATAAAATTGCCGTTTTAGTAGGAGATTATTTACTGTCTAAAGGCTTGCTCCTGTCTATTGACAATAACGATTTTGATTTATTGAAAATCATTTCTGTAGCTGTTAGAGAGATGAGTGAAGGTGAATTATTGCAAATTGAAAAGGCGCGTCGATTAGATATTACCGAAGAGGTTTATTACGAGATTATTCGTCAGAAAACGGCCACGCTTATCGCTGCCTGTTGTTCTTTAGGTGCAGCGTCTGTTTTGCCAGAACATTCTGAATATATCGAGAAAATGCGCAAGTTCGGAGAATTAATTGGAATGGCTTTTCAGATAAAAGATGACCTATTCGATTATACCGACGGACCCATTGGCAAACCAACCGGGATCGATATCAAAGAACAGAAAATGACCTTACCGCTGATTTACGCTCTAAATCACTCCGATAAAAAAGAAAAACGCTGGTTGATCAATTCGGTGAAAAATCACAATAAAGATAAAAAACGCGTTCGCGAAGTCATCGACTTTGTAAAGCAAAAAGATGGACTGATTTACGCGGAACAAAAAATGATTGCTTTTCAAAAAGAGGCTCTTCAGCTACTGCAACCCTTCCCACATTCTCCTTATAAAGAAGCTTTAATCTTGATGGTTAATTATGTAATTGAACGTAAAAAATAAGTTTCTTTCTTTTTTTATGCAACATTTTGCTGTTTTTGACGTCTAATGAGTTAACTCACACGGACAATAATGAAGAATCAGTATTATCTCACGACCCTAATAATTTTCTTTCTTGTAGTTTTTAGCTCTAGCTTGCACGCACAACCATTTTATTTTAGCGGGCAGGTTGTTGATGGTCAAAATCAAGAACCCTTAGCATTTGCTACCATTGTTTTTAATCAAAATCAACAGTGGGCTGTCATGACTGATATAGACGGGAATTTTACTTATTACGCATCTCAAGCAATTACAACAGTTAGCAGTAGTTTTATTGGCTACACCACTGTGACGGCCACCGTGACTACCACCCAAAAAAATATTCGGATAGAGATGCAACCGAGTACTGAAAAATTGCAAGAGTTAGTAATTCCATTGTCTGAGAATCCCGCTTTTAGAATTATGAAAAAGGTCTTGGAGAATAAGGCGAAAAATAATCCTGAAAATATCCCTGCCTTCGAGTATACCTCCTATAATAAGATGGTCATGGATATCAAGGGTCAAAATTCGGAGGATACTATTAAACTAAAAGAATTGTTTAAAGGAGCCAATCTGTTTTTAATGGAATCCGTGACCGAACGCAAATTTTTGGCGCCAGATTGGAATGAAGAAGTCGTTAAAGCTACTCGGGTGTCGGGGCTTAAAAATCCGACATTTGCCGCCTTGGCTACGGATTTACAACCTTTTTCTTTTTACCACGACAATATTAAATTATTCGACCTCTACTATCTTAATCCGATAACCAAAGGCAGTCTTTCCAAATACAAGTTTGTTCTGGAGGATAGCTGGAGTCAAGGTTCGGATACCATACATTTGATTTCGTATAAACCCTTGGCTAATAAAAATTTTGAAGGGCTACAAGGAGTACTGTATATCAATACCAATACCTATGCAATCCAAAATGTGATCGCGACACCTTTTGAAAAGGCGAAGATGGATATTAAAATTCAACAGCAATATGTGTTTTTGGATAATAAATATTGGTTTCCACAACAGTTGAACTATACGGTAACCATGTTGGCTTCACCTTCAGTAACCCAGAATATAGTGGTGGAAGGCAAAAGTTATATTGATGGGGTTCAATTTGACGTTCCACTACAAAAGAGAGATTTTGGAAGAATTAGTGTGCGAATGGACGAAAATGCCTCGCAGCAAGATAGTGCTTTCTGGAGTAGATATAGAATATCATCACTCAATCCAGCAGAAATGCAAACCTATAAGTTACTTGATAGTATTGGTCATAAGTATAAGTTTGATCAGGTGCTTCATGGTTTAGATAAATTTTCAACGGGAAAAATAGGCTTTAAATACTTTGATTTAGATATTACAAAGATGTTGATTTATAACGAATTTGAAGGTTTTAGATTGGGAGTGGGGGCTTATACCAATGAAAATGTTTTTAAAAAGTTGGTTTTAGGAGGTTTTGTAGGATATGGACTAGATGATTACCGATGGAAATATGGTTTTGAGGGGCTGTATAAAGTTTCGGCTATGGACGATTTCACTATAGGTGCAAAATATCAAAACAATCTCGTTGAGGTTGGAAATCACCGTTTCGAATATTCCGATAGACTATTTGGGGGTTGGAGGGGAATCTTGGCATATCGCATGGATAAAATAGAAGAAAGTAGTGTGACGGCGAATTTCAGAATGTTATTGTATGGCCGATGGAGGGTGTCGCTGAGTAATTCTAAAATTACACCTTTATATGATTTTGATCAACTAGCAGCTTCCTTTAGTCCGTATACCAATACACAGTTTTCAGTCAATTTTCGATATGCCTATAAAGAGAAACTAGTCAATACGGGTAAACGAAATGTAAGTATGGGTACGCCGTATCCTGTTGTTCACTTGTCTTATTACAGAGGCCTCGACGGTTTGTTGGACGGAAGTTTAAACTATAATAAATTTGAAGCAGCTGTAGAGCAGTCTTTCTTTGTTAAAAACTTAGGAAAAAGCACTTATAGACTAGAAGGGGGATATATAGATTCGCCTTTGCCTTATGGCTTGTTGTTTACCGGGGAGGGCAGTTACGACAAGAATTTGCCTTATCTGATCACAAATACTTTTCAAACCATGCGTCCCTACGAATTTTTATCCGATACCTATGTCAGTGTATTTACCTCCCATGAATTTGGGTCACTACTTTTTAAAAGCGGAAAATTTCAGCCTCAAATTGCGATACATAATAACCTGAGTTGGGGAAATCTAACCAGGAGCGCATCCTATTCCATGATGCCCTACCGTCAAAAAGACCAAGTATTTATCGAAACAGGATTGCAATTGGGTAATTTGATTTCGATGAATTACTTAAATATAGGGTCTTTAGGGTTAGGAATCGGAGTATTTTATCGATACGGTCCTACGGCTTATCCGGGCTTAAACGATAATGTGGCTTTAAAATTAGCTTTTAATTTTAGTGTGAAATAATATTTGAAAAAGAAACAAATCTCGATACAACCTTTTTGCATAGTGCTACGTCTATATAATAGAAGCTAAATATATTGTGAAAGTAATACCGTTAGTAAATAATCCCCTGGAATTGATTGCACTCCTGAAGAATCAAGAACGCAAGGCGCAAAGCGACGTATATCAGCTTTATGCGCCCAAGATGCTCAGTGTATGTCGTCGATATATTCGTGACACTCATAAGGCGGAACATGTTATGGTAGGAGCTTTTGTTAAGGTTTTTCAACAGATATCCAGTTTTGAGAATAAAGGGAGTTTTGAAGGTTGGATTCGGCGTATTATGGTCAACGAGTCTCTGTCTTTTTTGAGAAGTGAAAAAGCAGTGTTTTTTATAGATGACCTGCCTTATTTAGAAGTTCATAGTGAAGAAGAACGGTATGATACCGATTTTACTCTCGAAGAAATGGAAGGTTTTATTGATCAATTACCAATAGGTGTGCGTACGGTTTTTAATCTCTTTGTTATTGAAGGGCATAAACATGCAGAGATTGCGAAGATGCTCGGAATTCAAGAGGGAACTTCAAAATCGCAATTGGCACATGCTCGAAAAATATTACAAAAGCAATTGTTGACTAAAAATAAGGGAACATGGAGAAATGGAGTAAAATAGAAAAAAGCATTAAAGAGAAGTTTGATAATCATCTTGTGGAGCCGCCTGCGGATCTTTGGAAGAGTATTGAGGATAAATTAAATGAGTCGGAGCATAAGAACAGCAAAAAAGGCAGGTCTTCCTGGTTGATGAAGGTGGCAAGTGTGCTGCTGTTATTAGGCGGTACTTATTTCTTTTTGTTTCCTACTACTGATCGAAGTGCTGAAGTTGAGTTAGAGCAGTTGCCAGTTAGTCCACAAGAGCAAACGGTTCACCAAAGCCGCATCGAGAAAAAAGAAAGTTTTACAACTGTAACGAAAACAAAAATTCCTGAGAAATCTGTGGTAGTCATCAAACCTGTTATAGAAAAAACGCAAAGTATTGCTGCGTCAAATATTGAAAAACGAACAGAAGATAATTTAGATGAATTGCTGGGAAAGAAAGTGACAGAAAAACTATATGACTTAGATCAAGTAGCGCTATCTATACTCGATAACACCAATACGAAGAGTTTTAGTATTGATCCCAAGACTTTGCTTAATGAAGTTGAGGGGGAATTAAAACTCGAGTATAGAGCAACGGTCTTTGATCAAATAAAGCGAAACCTAAAGGAGGCACGAACGAATTTTGCCAATAGAAATTATGAAAAAACAACATCGTATGAGAATTAAAAAATGGATATTATGAAAAACAAAAACTTTTATTTGATGCTTGTTGGTTGTTTGTTTTTTACAACCGTGCAGGGGCAAGAAGAAAAATTTGAATTACAAGTTCAGCAAGTGTCTCAGAATATTGAAGTAATTACTCGAGAGGAAAAGGCTGCTTTAAAAGAAAAGATCGATCGGATTAATGATCAGCTGTCAGCTAATCGCATGTCGTACGAGGAAGCTGAAGAGGCTAAAGCTAAGATAGCAGCCGAGCATGCAAAGAATATCGAAGACAGAATTAATCTGGAGAAAAGAGTACTCGAACAATTAGTTAAGGAAAAAGTAAGCTTAGGTTTGTCGCAGACGGACTCAAGTATTTTTAGAGATACCTTGTCAAATGAAGGAGAGGGGGTTATTCGCGCTAGGTGTGGATGGGGAATAAATACAAATATGCCAAGACCGTGGAAGCGGACGACTACTCAGCTGGTTTTTGCTATGGGACTTAATAATTTAGTCACTGATGGGGCAGTAGCTCATTCGGATTTCAGGTATTTGGGTTCACATTTTTACGAAATAGGATGGACGTATAACAGCAGATTATTTAAAGATGATAATTTGATGCATTTAAAATATGGGATATCGATGATGTATAATAATCTGAGACCAACGGATAATCGTTATTTTATAAAAGAAGGAAAAGAAACTCATTTGGAAATTTATGACAAAAACCTTAAGGAGTCGCGATTGAGAAGTTTGAATTTGGTCATACCGGTTCATTTGGAGTTTGATTTTTCGCCTACGGTGTTAAGTGCAGATGGTGTTAGGAAAATAGTTCGCAACAAAAAGGGTTTTCACGTGGGAATAGGGGGGTATGCTGGTTTTAATATAAAAACCAAACAGATTTTAAAATATAATGAAGATGGAGAAAAATACAAGATAAAGAACAAAAATGATTTTCGTACCAACGATTTTGTGTATGGTGCTAGTGCCTATGTAGGATATCGTGCTTTTAGTTTGTATTCTAAGTACGATATCAGTCCACTTTTTAAATCAAATAACATCGACCAAAACAATATTTCGTTGGGTATCCGCGCCGATTTTAATTGATTGTATTTTTAGTATAAAAAGACATAGTATAAAAAGACAGCTGCTGCTGTCTTTTTACTTTTGTATTAACCTCGTATCTTTGTCTACATTAAAAAAGAAACTAAGATGATTTCAAAAAGCACTATTGATACCGTTTTTGATGTTGCTCGCGTAGAGGAAGTGATTGGCGATTTTGTAAGTTTAAAAAAATCAGGAACGAATTATAAGGGACTGAGTCCTTTTGTCAGTGAGAAAACGCCATCGTTTATGGTGTCTCCTGTCAAACAGATCTGGAAGGATTTTAGCTCGGGTAAGGGCGGGAATGCAGTAGCTTTTTTAATGGAACACGAGCATTTTAGTTATCCAGAAGCCATTCGCTATTTGGCGCGGAAGTACAATATTGAAATTGAGGAAACCCAACAAACCGACGATGAAAAGGAACAACTGAATGAGAAGGAGAGTATGTTTTTGGTTTCTGAATATGCCAAAAAGTATTTCCATCAGACTTTAACAGAATCCGAAGAAGGTAAAGCTATAGGTCTTAGTTATTTTAAGGAAAGAGGATTTACTACAGATACGATTGAGCGATTCAATTTGGGATATTCTCCGGATGCTTGGGATGCCTTTACCAACGATGCTTTAGCGAAAGGATATCAACTTGAATACTTAGATAAAACCGGGCTAACCATAGTTAAGGATGATAAGAAATTTGACCGTTTTAAAGGACGTGTAATGTTTCCTATTCAAAGTATGTCTGGGCGGGTGTTGGGATTTGGCGGAAGGATATTGACCAACGACAAAAAAGCCGCAAAATACCTCAATTCACCAGAGAGTGATATTTACCATAAAAGTAAAGTGTTGTATGGAATTTTTCATGCCAAGCAGGAAATTGCCAAACAAGACAATTGTTTTTTAGTAGAGGGATATACAGATGTTATTCAGATGTATCAGTCGGGTATTCACAATGTGGTGTCTTCTTCAGGTACCGCATTGACAGCCGATCAAATTCGGTTGATTAATCGTTTGACCAAAAATATTACCGTATTATTCGATGGGGATGCGGCAGGGCTTCGGGCTTCAATTCGCGGGATAGATTTAATTCTTGAGGCGGGGATGAATGTTCGCGTCTGTTCTTTTCCGCAAGGGGAGGATCCCGATAGTTTTGCAAGGAAAAATTCCTTAGACGAATTGCAAAGGTATTTTGAGCAAAATGCCAAGGATTTTATTCGATTTAAAGCGTCTATGTTAATGGATGAGGCTAAAGACGATCCGATCAAAAAGGCCGAGCTTATTCGAGATATGGTAAACAGTATTTCTAGGATACCCGATGTGATTAAGCAGGAGGTCTATGTTCAAGAATGTTCCAGAATTATGGATATTTCTGAAGAAGTATTGTTTAGTACTTTGGCGCAAATTGGGAAAAAAGAAGTAGCAGATGCGAATAAAAAATTTGTAGAAGAGAAGAAAGAACTTGAGGTTGTAAGAGATATAGAAGAAGCCACAGAGAAAGTAGATATACTGCATTTTTTAGAACGCAAAATAATTGAAATACTGTTGTTGTATGGTCAACATGAAGAAGAATTTACAGATGTATTGTTGCAGACCAATGACGACGATGAAATTGTAGAAGTAAACCACAAAGAAAAATATAAGGTATATGAACGGGTATATTTGAGTTTACAAGAGGATGAGGTGGAATTAACCAATCCTTTATTTCAAAAGATCTATACCGATATTATGGATTTTTATCACAGCAATCCAGAATGGAATTTAGAGGGGTATATCATGCGCCTGGAGCCTGATTTAGCACAAGAGGTCACTGGAATTATCATGGAGGAGGAGCGCGATGTATTGCACCGCTGGGAAGAACAAAATATTTTTGTAAAGATGAAAGATGAAAGTATTGAACAGTATGTTTCTGAGAACATCTTGACCTTGCGGTTATTTTTGGTCAATACGATCATTAATGAATTAAAAGAATCGCTGGTAGGTGGTGGGGATATCGATTATTCAGAGACTTTGCTGATGGTTATGGATTACTCAAAATTAACACATAGCTTTTCCGAAAAACTCGGGCAGGTGACTTCGAGATACCGTTAGATGATTCCAATTAGCAAGGCTTTCTGAACGAGTTCTAGGGTATTGTTGGCTTCAAGTTTAGAAAGTAGTCGGAGTTTATAAGTACTGATTGTTTTTTCGTTGAGATCGAGTTTGGTGCCAATCTCCTTGTTTTTCATTCCCTCTGCTAACATTTTTAAAACTTCGAGCTCCCGAGTAGACAAAATTTTAACTTTGGGAGTGTAGATGTGATGGTGCTGCCCTTGATGAAGTAAAGCCTCCATGTGTGATTCGAGATATTGTAGGCTCTCATTTTTTTCTACATACAAATCCACGCCAAACTTTAATAAAACGGTTTCGAAATAGGCGGATTGTTTAGTTGTGAAAACAACGATTTTTGAACTAGGAGCTAGCTCTCGGATGGTGTGTATATCTTTTAAGTTGTGAAACTCCGCTATATTGATATCTAGTATGATGATATCGTAAGCTAAAGCGGCCAAAGCAGTTTTTAACTCTGAAAAACTCATGACTTCCTCGGTCAAGGTAAAATGCACACTCTTTTCAAAATGTGTTCGAAGCCCAAGGATACATACTGGCTGACTATCAGCTACAATTACTGTTGGCATAACTGAATTTTTGTAAGTAATTTATCAAAAATACTAAAAATTAAGCAGATAATCAGCGTATTGATTGGGTTATTTTTTTAGGGTTTCCGGAATAATGCATACCGGAATCGGTTTTATTTTATGTTGGTTGATGCGATTTAGTCGTTGATAAATTTCAAATACCTCTTGATCTCTTCCGGTTAAGTCGTTTGAAGTTAGGCCCTGTTCCTTGTTGTACATGGCTTTTTCGAGTTCGTCGTAGTTAGCTCCTAACTGATCTTCGTCACTGCGGTCGTCGCCAAACAGACCGTCGGTTGGTTTGGCTTGTACAATGCTAGATGGGATGTTTAAGTGAACTCCAAGTGCGCGAACTTCTGACTTTAAAAGGTCTGCAATAGGGCTTAAATCGACTCCCCCATCACCGTATTTGGTAAAAAATCCAACTCCAAAATCTTCTATCTTGTTACCTGTACCAACTACTAGAGCGTGATTTATTCCGGCGAAATAATACAGTGTGGTCATGCGCAAGCGCGCTCGGGTATTGGCAAGAGTGAGGCGTAATATTTCTGTGTTAGCGTTTTCCTGAGGTACCGCCTTTTGGAAAAGATCAAAGGTCTCCGTCAAATCAGCTAGCGCAGCGTGGGTATTTTTAAAATTATTTCCCAAAAAATTTAGTTGCTCTTGACCTCGAGATACTTGGCTCGGCGCCTGATGTATCGGCATTTCAATACATAATGTTGGCAGTCCGGTCATGGCGCATAACGTAGAAGTAACCGCAGAATCGATCCCGCCGGAAATGCCAATCACGAATCCTTTAACACCCGCTTCTTCAGCATAGTTTTTTAACCAGAGTACAATGTGTTCAGCAACCGCCTTAGCATTAAAAATTGGAGTTTTCATGTGGAAAGAGATCAATAATTAAGATTCTATGTTATATTTGTATATAAATACTAAAAAGTAATTTCACCAAGAATATGATGTGTTTTTCCAAATTTACTAAAATTAATTATTTAATAGCCGGCTTATTGGGCTTTTTTCTAATTTCTTGCTCTGATAAAAAAGCTTCTGATGCTGCGGTTTCTAATATCTCAACCGATTTTAAGATAGAGCGCTTTGATCAATTGTTTTATGATACGTCTAAAGCAGAGTTTCCCGCCTTGAAAAAACAATTCCCTTTTCTGTTTCCTGCCCAATTCGATGATCAGTTTTGGATGGATAAAAAAAAGGATACTTTATTTGTCGAATTGCATGATGAGGTACAAAAGAAATTTAAAAACTTAGATCAGTTGAGTGTTGGGTTGACCAATTTATTTCAACGAATCAAATATTACTATCCCGAAGAAGATCCTAAACGGGTGATTACCTTGATCTCTGAAGTTGATATCGAGTCAAAAGCGATCTATGCAGATTCGTTGGTTTTGATTTCATTAGACACCTATTTGGGGAAAGACCACCGTTTCTATCAAGGATTTCCGGAATACTTGCGAGTGGAATTTGAGCCCGATCAGATATTGCCCGACGTGGCTGCTGCATTTATTACGACTAAAATACCTCCGTTAAACAGTAAGACCTTGTTGTGGCACATGATCCATCAGGGAAAGATTTTATATGCCAAGGAGATGTTGTTACCCGATGTTTCTCCTGCTGTTATTATGATGTATACCGAGGAACAAATGAAGTGGTGTGAAACTAACGAACAACAAATGTGGAGTTATTTCGTCAATGAAAAACTGATGTTTAGTACGGATTATAGATTGCAAACCCGTTTTATACATCCGAGTCCATTCTCTAAATACTATTTAGATATCGATTCAGAATCACCTGGTAGAACAGGAGCTTGGATGGGTTGGCAAATTGTTCGTGCTTATATGAAGAATAATGATGTAACTTTGCAAACTCTTTTGCAAAAAGACACAAAAGAAATTTTTGATGAATCTCGATATAAACCCAAAAAGTAAAATGAGCGCAAAACATACTTCTGAAATAAGTATTCAAGTAGAATTAGATGAAAATAAAGTTCCTGAAAAATTGAACTGGTCCGCTAAGGACGGTGGAATTAATCAGGCTGTTGCTAAGGCAATGTTATTGTCTGTTTGGGACAGCAATACCCAAGAAACCTTAAGGATCGATCTTTGGACCAAAGATATGCCGGTAGATGAGATGAAGCAGTTTTTTCATCAAACCTTGGTAGCTATGGCGGACACCTTTGAAAGAGCCACTGATGAGGATAAGATGGCTGCAACGATGAGGGATTTTTGTGATTACTTCGCAGAAAAGCTTGAATTGACGAAATAACAGACGACTATGGCAGTACACGCTTGTTGGTGATCATAAAGGTTATCACTGCATTTAATAATTCTGTACTGCTTAGCCTGTCACTATTAATAAAAAAGAGACTCCTTGGAGTCTCTTTTTTATTTAATTACCGTTTTTAAACAGTTCGTGATTTATTTCGTCTATATATTGCAACACATCTTCTTTACCTAAGCCATCTGTAGCGGAGGTAATGAAGTACTGCGGCATTTCTGCCCAGTTGTTTGCTAAAATAGATTTTGTATAAGCAGCGATATGTTGCTGTACTTTTGTTTTACCAATTTTATCTGCCTTGGTGAAGATAATAGCAAATGGAATTTCGCTTTCTCCGAGGTAGTTGATAAATTCTAAATCTATATTTTGTGCGTCGTGACGAATATCGATTAAAACAAAAGCAGCGATAAGTTGCTCTCTTCTCTCAAAGTAATCGGTGATAAAACGCTGGAAAGTCTGCTTGGTTTTTTTAGAAACCTTGGCATAACCATATCCTGGTAGATCGACTAAAAACCAATTGGAGTTGATTTTAAAGTGATTGATTAACTGTGTTTTTCCGGGTTTACTAGATGTTTTTGCTAAATGCTTTTGATTGGTAAGCATGTTGATTAAAGATGACTTACCTACATTGGATCTGCCGATAAAAGCGTATTCCGGTAACATTTCTTTAGGACATTTAGTAACATCTGAATTGCTTATGATAAATTCTGCTGTATTTATTTTCATGCTCAGATTATATGTTGCGGCTTTTTAACCAATTTAAAAATATTTCATTGAATTCATTGGGACACTCCATCATGGCGGCATGGCCACACTTATCGATCCAAAATAAATCGGAATCCGGAAGCAGTTCGTGGAACTCTATCGCCACTTCTGGTGGAGTAACTTGATCGTTTCTACCCCAGATTAAACAAGTCGGAATATTTATCTTTGGTAAATCCTTCGACATATTATGACGAATAGCACTTTTTGCAATGGTTAATGTTTTGATCAATTTGATTCGATCGTTTACCGTTGCAAACACATCGTCAACCAATTCTTTTGTCGCGATCTCCGGATCGTAAAAAACGTCCTGAGCTTTCTTTTTGATGTATTCGTAATCACCGCGTTTAGGATAACTATCACCCATAGCGCTTTCATACAAGCCTGAACTTCCTGTTAAAACTAATGCCTTAACTTTTTCTGGATACATCTTGGCATGATACAATGCAATATGCCCTCCTAGTGAATTACCCATTAGGATGACTTCGGTATAACCTTTATACGTAATGAATTCTTTTACAAATTTCGCAAAAGCCTTTACGTTGGTTTTTAAAATGTTATTTGTATATAAGGGTAGTTCTGGAATGACTACTTTATAACCTGCGCTTGGGAAAAAATTGCTCACTCCGTCGAAGTTACTCAATCCACCCATCAAACCGTGAAGTATAATTATAGGGATACCTTCTCCTACCTCATAATAACGGTATTTACTTTCTTCTTTTAAAGTTCGCTCCATGTATAAGTTTATGCGATTTTTAAATCCATACAAATATATAACTTTATAATTTACAATTTTTGATAATCGGTAAAAATGAAAAAAAGAAACGCAAACACAACGCAAATTCAGTGCTTTTTTACTGTTTTGATCTTTAAAAAACAGCTTTTTTTTTGAAGATTTATTGTTTTTTAAAGCGACAAAAGACAGGGCTATTAAGCTTTTTTTAAGATTTATTAAATCTAGTTTGTCTGTTGTTAATGAGTTGATTAGCCTCAAAGGGGGTGTAAAATCGTTAAAGTGGAAAAACTTATCAACAAAGTGGGGAAAAGTGGTAAAAGGTGGTAAAAAAATACCTACATTTGCTATTAAATCAAATCAAATCAACTTTTGACTTCAATCATAGGGACATATGAGTGTAAAATAGATGCCAAAGGACGGGTGTCGGTTCCTGCTTCATTAAAGAAGCAGTTGCCTGCAATAGCCGATGGTTTTGTGTTAAAGCGCTCAGTGTTTGAACCTTGTTTGGAGTTGTGGCCTATGGGTGAGTGGAATTTGATGATGGCAAAAATCAATGGACTAAACCGATTTGTAAAGAAGAATAATGACTTTATTCGGAAGTTTATGGCTGGGGTAAAAATGGTCGAAATTGATGATGCTGGACGGTTATTAGTGTCGAAAGACCTGGTTGAGTTTGCCAAAATATCGAAAGACTTAGTTTTATCCTCAAAGGTGAATATTATTGAGATTTGGGATAAAAACTTGTATGAGGCGGCATTGAATAGCGATGATTTTGATTTTGGAGCATTGGCAGAAGAAGTAATGGGTAATATGAATTTAGATGAGTAACGAGAGCGAGTATCACAATCCGGTTTTATTAAAAGAGAGTGTAGATGGTTTGGCAATTAAGCCAGATGGTGTCTATGTCGATGTAACTTTTGGAGGCGGAGGTCATTCTAAAGAGATCTTGAGTAGATTGGGGGAAAATGGTAAACTGTTTGCTTTTGATCAGGATACGGATGCTTTAAAAAATGCGCTTGACGACAGTCGATTTACTTTGATCAATCAGAATTTTCGCTTCATAAAAAGGTACCTGCGTTTTTATGGTATTAAAGAGGTAGATGGGATCTTAGGTGATTTAGGTGTTTCTTCTCATCAGTTCGATGTTGCGGAGCGCGGTTTTTCAACGCGTTTTGAAGCGGAGTTGGATATGCGTATGAATCAAACTGGTGGTATTACCGCATTTAATGTGGTTAATGAATATACGGAAGCAGAGGTAAAAAGGGTCTTGGCTGAGTATGGAGAGTTGACTAATGCTGCTGCGATGGCTAGTGTGATTGCCGAAGCGAGAAAAGATAATCCGATTAAAAATTCAGAACAGCTCAAAGAAATTTTAGCGCGTTTTTTACCAAATCATAAAAGTCACAAAATTTTGGCGCAGATATATCAAGCGATTCGCATAGAGGTTAATCAGGAGATAGATGTTTTAAAAGAGATGTTGGAGGAGAGTGAGGCGCTTTTAAAACCTGGAGGAAGGTTGAGTATTATTTCTTACCACTCCTTGGAAGATCGATTGGTAAAGCGCTTTATGAAAAATGGCATGTTTGAGGGAGAGCCAGAAAAAGATTTTTATGGCCGTTTTGAAGTTCCGTTAAAGCAATTGGGGAAGTTAATCGTTCCGTCGGCAGAAGAAATTAGAATAAATAATAGAGCAAGATCTGCAAAATTGAGAATCGCAGAGAAAAAACAATAAGGCAACAGATGAAGTTAAGTGTATACAATATAATAAGAGCCAAGTATCTGATCGACGAGAGTTCGATGAAAAACTGGCTTTTTATTATTTATCTCATTGTATTGTCTTTGTTTATGATTGCGAATATTCACTATTACGAAAGTAAAAATTTTCGAATAGCGGAATTAAATCACGAAGTTAAGGAGTTGCGGTCAGAATTTGTTGATACTCGATCAGAACTGATGGAGTTAAAAATGGAATCGACGGTATCGGGGAAAATGGAAGAAAAAGGAATTTTTCCTTCCGAGGTTCCTCCTCAAAAGATTAAAGTAGTTCAAGAAGAAAAAAAAGGAATATTTAAGATATGGCAGTAGATAATAAAAATATCTATATGAATATATACCTGGTTTCCTTAGTCATGGTGCTAATGGTGATTGGGATAGTATATCGACTGATAAATATTCAGTATGTGGAGGGGGATGAATTGCGTCAAAAAGCCAAAGATAATACCGTTAAAAAAGAAGATATTCCTGCCAATCGCGGGAATATTTATTCTTCTGACGGAAGCTTATTAGCGACATCAATTCCGAATTATACCATTCGTTTTGATGCGATCGCTTCCAAACAAGAAGATTTTGAGAAAAATATAAAACCTTTATCGGACTCTTTGTCTGTGATGATGGGTAAGCCATCGAGTTATTTTGAAGTATTGTTAAGAACGGGTAGAGCAAATAAAAACCGTTATGTGTTTATAACGCGTGGTTTGAGTTATACTCAATATATGCGAATCAAATCGTTTCCATTATTCAGTATGGGGGCGAATAGAGGAGGGATGATCACCGAGCAGAAGACAATTCGAGAGCATCCTATCGGGAAAATAGCACAGCGAACCATTGGATATGAGCGAATCAACGACGATAAAACCATCACACGTGTTGGGATTGAAGGTGCTTTTTCGCAGTATTTAAGTGGAACAGACGGGCATCGTATGATGCAGAGAATGTCGCGCAGCCATTACAAGCCGATCAATGATGAAAATGAAGTAGAGCCTAAAGATGGTAAAGATGTGGTGTCCACTATTGATGTTTATATACAAGATATAGCGCATCACGCTTTATTGAAACAGTTGGAATACTACGAGGCCGATCACGGTTGTGTCATTGTCATGGAAACGGCTACGGGTGCTATTAAAGCCATCTCTAATTTAGGAAGATCGGATACTGGAAATTATTACGAAACGGTTAATTATGCTGTGGTAGAAAAACACGAACCGGGATCGACATTTAAGTTGGCGAGTTTGTTGGCTTTACTACAAGATAAAAAAGCGGATACTTCGTCGGTCTATGATACCCATGAGGGTGCTGTCAGCTTTTATAGACGACAAGTGCGTGACTCCAAAAGGGGAGGTTATGGTAAAATTTCCTTAGGTCGCGGTATAGAAGTGTCTTCTAATACCGTAATTACTCAGGCAGTTAATGAAGCCTATAAAGATAATCCGCGTCAGTTTACCAATTATTTGCATAAAATAGGCATGGACAGACCTTTGGGGATTGCGTTAAAAGGAGAGGGAGTTCCGTATATACCAAAACCGGGAACCAAAGGATGGAGCGGGATAGCTTTACCTTGGATGGCATTTGGTTATGGGCTTTCAGTAACGCCTTTGCAAACCTTGACCTTGTATAATGCTGTAGCGAATAATGGCGAAATGGTAAAGCCGATATTTGTTTCTGAAGTTCGGGAGTTTAATAAGCCGATCGAAGTTTTTGAAAAACAAGTAATTAATCCACAGATAGCGTCTCCTGAGGTAATTGCTAAAGTGCAAGCGGTGTTGGCCAATGTAGTAAAAAAGGGAACTGGGCGAAAATTATATTCTCCAAATTTCTCTATGGCAGGAAAAACGGGTACAGCTCAGGTGAATTATGGTGGTGGTAAAGGTAAGGACATGTATTACGCCTCGTCTTTCGCAGGATATTTTCCAGCGGTTAATCCAAAATACTCCTGTATAGTAGTGATTCACAAACCGAATCGAGCTAAGAGTTATTACGGAGCAGATGTGGCGGGACCGGTATTTAAGAGAATTGCGCAAAAGATTTTCACTGATGTGCCTTCTACTAAGGAAATAAAAAATATTGATACGGTAATCAAAGCGCAGGTTGACGATTACAACAGTTATTATACAGAAGCTCAAAAAAATACGTCCATCATGCCGAATGTAAAGGGAATGTATGTGATGGATGCGATTCCTTTATTGGAAAATATGGGACTAAAAGTAGTCGCAAAGGGAGTTGGAAGAGTAAAAAAACAATCTATTGTTGAAGGGCAAGTGATAGAAAAAAATCAAACTATAGTATTAGAATTATCGTGAAGCAATTAAAAGACATATTATACAAGGTAGCTATCGAATCTGTTTCGGGTACTACTTTTATGGATATTGATCACCTAACTTTTGACTCTCGTGAAGTGACGGCAACGGCTGTTTTTATCGCGATTAAGGGAACACAGGTAGATGGGCATGATTTTATTTCAAAAGCTATTGAAGGTGGTGCTTGTGCTATTTTGTGCGAAGTTGTTCCGAATCAATTGATTTCAGGGGTGACTTATGTTCAAGTGTTGGATACCCATTTAGCAGTGGCGCAAATGGCCGATAATTTTTATGACCATCCTTCTACCAAATTAAAGTTAGTAGGGGTTACAGGTACTAACGGAAAAACAACCGTAGCATCTTTGTTGTACAAACTCTTTTCGAATTTAGGTTATCAGGTAGGCTTATTGTCAACAGTCAAAGTGACGGTAGGACAACAGGATTTTGTAGCGAGTCATACTACTCCCGATTCTATTTCAATCAATCGTTGGTTGAATCAAATGGTAGAACAAGGTTGTGAATATTGTTTTATGGAGGTGAGTTCGCATGGTATTGTTCAAAAGCGAACCAGTGCACTTCACTTTCAGGGTGGTGTTTTCACGAATCTTTCTCATGACCATTTGGATTATCATAAAACTTTTGCGGAATATCGCGATGCGAAAAAAACATTTTTCGATCAATTACCGCAGACGGCTTTTGCCATAACCAATCAAGATGATAAAAACGGTCCGATAATGGTTCAGAATACCAAGGCAAAGATTAAGACCTATGCTTTAAAATCGATGGCTGATTATCGTGCTACTATCTTGGAAAGTCAGTTTTCAGGAATGTTGATGCGCATTAATAACAAGGAGATTTGGGTGCAATTGATCGGTGATTTCAATGCCTATAATTTATTGGCAGTTTATGCGGCTGCGACGGAACTAGGGGTTTCTGAACAGGAGGCTTTAGTAGAAATCAGCAAGTTGCAAAGTGTTGCTGGGCGATTCCAATATATCGTTGTCAATCAGATTACGGCTATAGTGGATTATGCGCATACGCCCGATGCGTTAGAGAACGTGATTAAAACCATTAATTCCATTCGCACCTACAACGAAACCTTGATTACGGTAGTAGGGTGTGGGGGTAATAGGGATAAAACCAAAAGACCGGTGATGGCTCATATAGCCACAGAGGAAAGTAATAAAGTGATTTTAACTTCAGACAATCCGCGTTTTGAAGAGCCTTCCGATATTCTTCGAGAAATGGAGCAAGGGGTGGAACCACAGAATCAAAAGAAAGTTGTAGTCATCGAAGACCGTAGGCAAGCGATTAAAACTGCGTGTCAGTTGGCTCAAGGCGGTGATATTATTTTGATAGCAGGTAAGGGGCATGAGACTTATCAGGAGATTCAGGGAGTTCGTTCGGATTTTAATGATCTTTTGATTGTGAAAGAATATCTAGAACAATTAAGTAAATAAAAAAGTATGCTGTATTATCTGTTTCAATATTTAGACCAGTTTTTCAAAATTCCAGGAACAGGAGTTTTTCAATACATCACCTTTCGTTCTGGGATGGCGATTATTTTCTCGTTGTTGATTTCCATCATCTATGGAAAGCGTATCATTAATTTTTTACACAAACAACAGATAGGCGAAACGGTAAGAGAATTGGGCTTGGAAGGGCAAAAAGAGAAATCGGGCACACCGACAATGGGTGGAGTGATTATCATCATATCCACATTGATCCCAGTTTTGTTGTTTGCTAAATTGGATAATGTCTATGTGTTATTGTTGATTGTTACGACTATTTGGATGGGAGCAATTGGTTTCCTAGACGATTATATCAAAGTATTTAAAAAAGATAAAGAAGGATTAAAAGGACGTTTTAAGGTTATTGGACAAATAGGGTTGGGCTTGTTGGTTGGATCGGTTTTGTATTTCCATCCTAGTGTAACGGTGCGTGAGGTGCCTACTAATGTTGCTGTACATGCAGAGGTGACTAAATATGATGTGAAGTCGACGGCTACGACTATTCCCTTTTTAAAGAATAATGAATTTGACTACGGCAAAGTGTTGGCGTGGTTGGGTGATGGATATGAAAAATATGCGTGGTTGATATTCATTCCAATCGTGATTTTTATCGTTACTGCGGTTTCTAATGGTGCAAACTTAACTGACGGTATCGATGGGTTGGCTGCGGGAACCTCGGCCATATCGGTGTTGGTACTGGGCATATTTGCTTTTATTTCGGGTAACTTGATTTTTTCAAACTACCTCAATATTATGTATATACCCAACTCCGGAGAAATGACGGTGTTTATAGCCGCATTTGTCGGCGCACTCGTCGGATTTCTGTGGTACAATACTTTTCCTGCTCAGGTTTTTATGGGCGATACGGGAAGTTTGACTATTGGTGGAATCATTGCTGTTTTGGCTATAGCTGTTCGAAAAGAGTTGTTGATTCCTGTGTTATGTGGAGTCTTTTTGGCAGAGAATTTATCTGTAGTACTACAGGTAGCTTATTTTAAATATACCAAGCGGAAATTTGGAGAGGGAAGGCGGATCTTCTTGATGGCGCCTCTGCATCACCATTTCCAAAAAAAGGGATATCACGAAAGTAAAATTGTGACTCGTTTTTGGATTATTGCGATTTTACTAGGCATATTTTGTTTGGTTTCATTAAAACTGAGATAGTATGAAAAGAGTAGTCATTTTGGGAGGTGGAGAAAGTGGTGTTGGTACTGCTTTGTTGGCAGTTCAGCAGGGTTTCGAAGTTTTTCTATCCGATTTCGGTAAGATAGCAGAAAAATATCGAGCGATTCTAGACCAGCATCAGATTAATTTGGAAGATCAGCAACATACGGAAGCCTTGATTTTATCGGCAGACGTAGTGGTGAAAAGTCCTGGTATACCTGATAAAGCGGCTATAATAGTAAAAATAAAAGAAAAGGGAATCGCAATAATATCTGAAATAGAATTTGCTTATCCCTATTCAAAACAGCCTACTATTGCTATCACGGGTAGCAATGGTAAGACAACGACAACGATGTTGACGGCGCACCTTTTAAAGAGGGGTGGATTAAATGCTGTTGTCGCGGGGAATATTGGTGAAAGCTTCGCGAAGCAAGTAGCGGAAGACCCGAATAAGATTTATGTCTTGGAGTTGAGTAGTTTTCAATTGGATGGGATAGAAACGTATCGACCGCATATAGCGGTGATAACCAACTTGAGTCCGGATCACTTGGATCGATATCATTATAATTATGAGGAGTATATCGATGCAAAGTTTCGAATTACGATGAACCAGACTGAGGAAGACTATTTGATTTATGATGCTGATGATGTTGAGATTAAAAAGTGGTTGGCAAACCACGAGATAAAAGCGAAGAAAATACCGTTTTCTTTGGTGGATAAACAGTTAGAAGGCGCTTATGTAAGCGATGAAAATATAATAGCGAACAGCAACAACGAACAACTAATTATGGCGATAAACGATATTTCTTTAGAAGGTAAACATAACGTAAAGAATGCTATGGCAGCAACTACAGTAGCGCAATTGATGAGAATACGCAAACAAACGATTAGAGAAAGTTTGTCGGATTTTCAGGCGGTAGAACATCGTTTAGAAAAAGTGCTTAAAATAAAAAATGTACAATACATTAATGATTCTAAGGCAACCAATATCAATGCTACATTTTATGCTTTGGAGAGTATGAAAACACCAACGGTTTGGATTCTGGGCGGTGTGGATAAAGGAAATGACTATGATGAATTGATGCCATTGGTTCGCGAAAAGGTTAAGAGTATAGTTTGTTTGGGTGTAGATAATGAAAAGATAAAAGCGGCTTATAGAAATGTGGTAGATGTTTTTGTTGAAACAACGAGCATGGATGAGGCTGTAAAAATTGCGGCGAAGTTATCTGAAGATGGAGACACGGTTTTGTTATCGCCAGCTTGTGCTAGTTTTGATTTGTTTAGCAGTTATGAGGACCGCGGTAATCAATTTAAGCAAGCCGTACATAATTTATAATTAACAAAGTATGATGAAGGAAATTCTCTCACATTTAAAAGGTGATAAGATTATTTGGGCATTAGTTTTTCTATTGGCCATGTTTTCTTTTATGCCTGTTTTTAGTGCGAGTACCAATCTTGTCTATACCGTTGGAGCAGGAACGACAACCGCAGGATATTTGTTTAAGCATTTGGTCCATTTGTCAATCGGGATGTGTGCCTTGTATTTTGTGCATAAAATGCCTTACCATCGTTTTCGGGCAATCTCTTTTTTTGCTATGATCTTTGTCATTATACTGTTATTGCTAACGGCATTTCAGGGCAAAACCATAGGTGGAGCGAATGCGAATAGGTGGGTTAATATCCCTTTTGTCAACGTCAGTATACAGACTTCGTCTGTTGCTTCTGTGGTTTTAATGGTGTACGTAGCGCAGTATTTGGCCAATTTTGAGAAAAAAATAGTGACTTTTAAGTCGTCTTTAGTTTGGCTTTGGTTACCTGTTTTTATAGTGGTAGGACTGATTTTACCTTCAAACTTATCAACGGCAGCTTTGATTTTTGTCATGGTTTGTATGTTGGTCTACGTGGGGAGATATCCGATAAAATATTTAGCCATCATATGTGCTACGGGGCTGGTAGCCTTGATGATGTTTTTCTTGGTGGCAAAGGCTTTTCCGTCGGTGATGCCCAATCGGGTAGATACCTGGCTGAGTCGTATAGATCGATTTACAGCTGCCGATCATGAAAATGTAGATGTCTATCAGATTGAGAATGCTAAAATTGCGATTGCTACTGGAGGAATCGGTGGTTTAGGACCGGGTAAAAGTGTGCAGAAAAACTTTTTGCCGCAATCTTCCTCGGATTTTATCTATGCGATTATTGTGGAGGAGTACGGAATGATTGGTGGATTTGCGATACTATTTGCCTATCTGTGTTTGTTCTTTAGATTTTTGAGGGCTTCACATAAGGCACCAACCATGTTTGGAAAATTGCTGGTTGTAGGATTGGGTTTTTACATCATATTCCAGGCGCTGATCAATATGGGAGTAGCTGTAGAGTTATTACCTACAACGGGGCAAACATTGCCTTTGGTCAGTAGTGGAGGAACTTCGATTTGGATGACCTGTATTTCTTTGGGCATTATTCTAAGTGTTACCAAGAAAGAAGAAGAGATCAAATTGGAAGAACTGGAAAAAGAAGAAAAGGAAAAAGCCTTACAGGAGCTTTTACTAAAACATATGAAAGAACAACAACTTGCTTTGGCAGACATGGGGGACAATCTGGAAGACGGGAATCCAATGAATGCAGTAAGAAATAAATAATTAAAGACAAATGACCTCGCTATAGTAGGATTTGGTTTGCAATTAACTGATCTGTCAAAAAGCGAATGCATTTGACCGAAGTTTAAAAATATTAAAGACAAATGAAAGAGAATCCTAGATTTATCATTAGCGGCGGTGGGACAGGTGGACACATCTATCCCGCTATTGCTATTGCTAACGAACTGAAGGCTCGTTTTCCGAAGGCGGAAATTTTATTTGTTGGAGCGAAAGACAAGATGGAAATGCAAAAAGTTCCTGCAGCGGGTTATCCGATTGAGGGGCTTTGGATTTCGGGAATACAACGCAAGCTGACTGCTGACAATTTGATGTTTCCGATAAAGTTTTTATCGAGTTTAATTCGATCACGAAAAATTATTAAGGTTTTTAAGCCTGATGTGGTTATTGGAACAGGGGGGTTTGCTAGCGGGGCAGTCGTAAAGGTTGCGGCCTCGATGGGTATTCCTACAGTAATTCAAGAGCAAAATTCATATCCGGGGATTACCAATAAAATGTTATCCCATAAAGCAAAGAAAATCTGTGTAGCTTATGATGGTTTGGAGCGTTTTTTCGACGCCAATAAACTGATTAAAACGGGAAACCCTGTACGTCAGGATTTGCTGGAAATCGATTCTAAGCGTGAGGAAGCTTTAGAGTATTTTAAACTAAATCCGGCTAAAAAAACCGTATTGGTTTTGGGAGGAAGTTTGGGGGCAAGGCGAATCAATCAGTTGATTGAAGAGCAATTGCCAAAATTAAAACACGAACACTTGCAGGTGATCTGGCAATGTGGTAAATTTTATAAAGACGAGTACCAGCGCTTTGATTCGAAAGAGGTACGGGTATTGGATTTTATAGATCGCATGGATTTGGTATTTGCTGCGGCAGATATTATTATCTCTCGTGCTGGTGCTTCATCTGTTTCGGAATTGAGTATAGTCGGCAAGCCTGTTGTATTTATTCCTTCGCCGAATGTTGCTGAGGACCATCAGACAAAAAATGCTCAAAGTGTTGTTTCAAAAAATGGAGCAATAATGATCGCTGAGCGTGATTTGGAGGAGTCGTTTGACCTGAGGTTTTATGAATTGTTGCATGATGAATCTCATCGGGAGCAGCTGTCAAAAAACATAAAAAAAGTGGCTTTACCCAATGCGACAAAAGACATTGTAGATCAAATTGTCAAATATATACAATAGAGAAATGGATATCAATAAGATTAAGAGCGTATATTTTATAGGAATCGGAGGAATCGGAATGAGTGCTCTTGCTCGATATTTTAAGAATATAGGTAAACGGGTTGCGGGTTATGACAAAACTCCAACTCAACTTACAGATGAATTGATTGAGGCGGGTATCAGCATTCATTTTAATGATGATATCGCGCAAATTGATGATGACTATCGCGATGCAGCAACTACTTTAGTGGTGGTTACGCCTGCAGTGCCTAAAGCGCATTTGGAGTGGAATTATTTTATAGATAACAATTTTACTATACAGAAAAGAGCAGAGGTTTTGGGAATTATCACCAAAGATACCTATTGCTTTGCCGTTGCAGGAACACATGGTAAAACCACAACGTCGAGTATATTGGGGCATATATTGTACCAAAGTGGCTTGGATGTTACGGCTTTTTTGGGTGGTATAGTAGAAAACTATCAAACCAATTTAATTGGGGATGGGAAAACGGTAACGGTGGTAGAGGCTGATGAATTTGACCGTTCATTTTTAAAATTATATCCAGACATGGCTTGTATCACATCTACTGATGCGGATCATTTAGATATTTTTGGAACACAGGAAGAGATGTTGGTGTCGTTTCAAGATTTTGCGGATAAGATTAGTGATAAAAACAACTTCTTTAGAACGCCTCAGGTGAATTTAGAGGGGAGAACGGTTGCTGTTTTAGGAGATGCGGATTTTGAAGCGAGAAATATACGAATTACAGATGGGTGGTATGTGTTTGACATCAAAACCCCAAATGAGATTGTAGTGGATGTTCTTTTTGCCTTACCGGGGCATCACAATATTTCCAATGCCTTATTGGCTTTTGCGATGGCTTATACCTATGGTGTAGCTGTGGATAAGATCAAGGCGGCCTTGGGGAGTTTTGAAGGAGTGAGAAGGCGTTTTTCTTATAAGGTGAGAACTGCGGAAATGGTTTACATTGACGATTATGCGCACCATCCAACTGAGATTAATGCCGTTTTTCAGGCAGTGTCGGAATTGTATGTTGGGCGTAAGGTATTGGCGATTTTTCAGCCTCATTTATACAGTAGAACACGTGATTTTATGGATGATTTTGCCAAGAGTTTATCGCAATTTGAACAAGTAGCTTTGCTGGATATTTATCCGGCTAGGGAGTTGCCTATGGACGGGATTACATCGTCTGTCTTATTGGATAAAATTACGGCGAATACTAAAACTTTGGTAGCTAAAGATCAGCTGATTGACTTTGTTTTAAATGCCGATGCTGATGTTGTAGTGACTATTGGTGCGGGGGATATTGGAGAGGAAGTAACTAAAATAAAAAAGGCAATTGAAGAAAAATTAAAAAGTAAATAAATAGTTAAAAATAAGTGGTTTTGATAAAGTTTTTTAAGAAAATAAAATGGAATGATATTCGCATTTGGCTCGTCTTTTTTGCGATGATTTTCTTGTTTTCATTTTCGAATAAGCGGAATGAAGCCAGAGAATTGGGGCGTATTGAGGTGAGATTTCTCGATAATAAGGGCTTTTTTGTAACCACAGAAGTGGTTAATAACTTGTTGATACAATATTTTCCAACGACTTCTAAAATTCAGAAATCTATATTAGATTTGAATAGGTTAGAGCTTGAACTGTCTAAGCATGATATGATTGCCGAGGCTCAAGTTTACACAACAGTTGATGGGGTTTTAATGGCCGATGTTGTTCAGAAGGTAGCTATAGCCCGAGTCAATTCGGACAGGGGGTCTCATTACCTTGATACTAAGGGGGATGATATGCCAATGTCGGAGAGTTTTTCTGCCCGAGTTCCCGTAATTGACGGTGTGGTGAATAATGCAAATAGGGCAAATATAACCCGAGTTTTAAGTGCCATAAGCGAAGATGATTTTTTAAAAACCAGTATAACAGGAATTGTTATTCAGCCGGATCAGACGTTGATCTTGAAGAATAGAAACCACGATTTTGATATTTTGTTTGGGAGATGTGATGAAGTAGAACGCAAATTTGCCAATTACAAGGCCTTTCTGCATTATGCGAAAAACGACACCCTGATCGATAGTTATAAAACGATAAATCTCAGATTTACCCAGCAAGTAGTGTGTACCAAATTTTAGAATATGAAAAAAGATAATATAGCGGTAGGATTAGATATTGGAACGACGAAAATCGTTGCCATGATAGGAAAGAAAAACGAGTATGGTAAACTCGAAATCCTAGGACTTGGAAAAGCGAAAAGTTTAGGAGTAAAAAGGGGTGTGGTAAACAACATTACGCAGACCATTCAATCGATTCAGAATGCCGTTGCAGAAGCAGAAGCTTCTTCCGGTTATAAAATAAAGAATGTTGTTGTCGGCATTGCTGGACAGCATATTCGCAGTATACAGCATAGTGATTACATCAGTCGTTCCAATCCAGATGAAGTGATTGGCGATAAAGATATTGAAATGTTGATCAGTCAAGTGTCAAAATTGAGTATGCTTCCTGGAGAAGAGATTATTCATGTTTTGCCACAGGAATTTAAAATCGACGGGGAAGCAGGTATCAAGGAACCTATTGGTATGTATGGTGCTCGTTTGGAAGCTACTTTTCATGTAGTAGTGGGTCAGGCAGCATTGATCAAAAATGCCGGTAGATGTATTAAGGATGCTGGACTAGAATTGTCTGGGATTACTTTGGAGCCTTTGGCTTCTGCAGAAGCTGTTTTGAGTCAAGAAGAAAAAGAGGCGGGTGTAGCACTGATCGATATCGGAGGTGGTACTACGGACTTGGCTATTTTTAAAGATGGGATTATTCGTCATACAGCAGTGGTTCCCTTTGGAGGGAATGTGATTACTGAAGATATAAAAGAAGGTTGTTCGATTATTGAAAAACAAGCGGAGTTATTAAAAACGAAGTTTGGATCGGCATGGCCGGGTGAAAATAAAGATAATGAAATCGTGTCTATTCCGGGTTTACGAGGAAAGGAACCGAAAGAGATATCGTTAAAAAACTTGTCAAAAATTATTCATGCCCGTGTAGAAGAAATTATACAATTGGTATTTGCGGAAATTAAGACCTATGGTTATGAAAATCCTAGAAAAAAATTGATCGCAGGAATTGTTTTAACAGGAGGTGGTTCGGAATTGAAGCACATCAAACAATTAGTAGAGTATATTACGGGTATAGATACTCGAATAGGGTATCCAAATGAGCATTTGGCAGGCGATTCAGAGAAAGAGATTTCGAGCCCGTTATTTGCAACTGCTGTAGGTTTAGTCATGGAGAGCGAAAAGAATCAAACACAAGGTGCGGTTTCGATGCAAGAATTTGACCAAACTAAAAAGCAACACAATCCGATGCAGTTTAGAGAGACAGAACGCGTAGAACGTGTGGTTGATTACCAAGAAGTACATTTGGAGTCGCCTGTTGTTGACGAACCTGTTGCTACAAAGGAGCAAGTGAAGCCTAAAAAAGAAGTGGAGACAGTTTCGACTGCAGACAAATTCAAAAATGGATTTTTGTTTCATTTCTATAATAAGATTAAAGAATTTATTGATAAGTCAGAATAAAAACGATACGTATGGAGAATACAGATTTTGAAAGTATAAAGTTTGATTTACCTAAAAATCAATCAAACGTAATTAAAGTAATTGGAGTAGGTGGAGGCGGAAGCAACGCAATTAATCACATGTTTAAGCAGGGGATTAAAGGAGTTGATTTCGTGGTCTGTAATACCGATTCACAGGCGTTGCAAAACAGTACCGTTCCCAACAAGATTCAATTGGGGATTAATCTGACTGAAGGTTTAGGTGCAGGTGCCAATCCAGAAGTTGGACAACAATCCGCTTTAGAAAGTATCGAGGAAATTGAAAAGATGTTGGATGTAAATACCAAGATGGTTTTCATTACTGCAGGTATGGGTGGAGGAACTGGAACAGGTGCAGCACCCGTAATCGCACAATTATCTAAAGAGAGAAACATTCTTACGGTGGGTATTGTTACGATTCCTTTCCAATTTGAGGGTAAAGTTCGTCAGGAACAAGCTTTAAAAGGAGTGGAGCGCTTGCGTAAAAACGTCGATTCACTGATCGTTATCAATAATAATAAATTAAGAGAGGTTTATGGTAACCTCGGTTTTAAAGCCGGGTTCTCTAAAGCAGATGAAGTTTTAGCAACGGCCTCTAGAGGTATTGCTGAAGTAATTACGCATCACTATACGCAAAACATCGATTTAAAAGATGCTAAAACGGTCTTGTCAGACAGTGGTACAGCTATAATGGGATCGGCAATTGCATCTGGTGAAACTCGTGCAAAAGATGCTATCGTAGAAGCTTTGGATTCGCCATTGTTAAATGATAATAAAATTACAGGTGCTAAAAACGTTTTGTTGTTGATTGTTTCTGGAACTAATGAAATCACTATTGATGAAATTGGGGAAATCAATGATCACATTCAAACAGAGGCAGGTCATAATGCGAATATCATTATGGGGGTTGGTGAAGATGAATCTTTAGGAGAGTCTGTAGCCGTTACTATTATTGCTACGGGTTTTAATGTAGAACAACAAAAGGTTATCGTGAATTCTGCTGAAGACAGAGTGATTGTTCACGCGTTGGAGGAGGAGCAAAAAGTAGTAAGAGACTTATCTCAGAAAAATTTGCCTTCATTTAACTTCTCTACTCCAGAAGAGCCTTTGACCAATCAGGTAGTTGCAGAGGTTTCTGAAGAAAAAGTAGTATTTGGTTTAGATGATAATCAAAGTCCGATTGATTCCAATGATCAAGGCGGTTTTGAGGTTGAAAAAAAAACAATAGCGGAAGTTAGTGTACCGGAAAATGAGCCGTCGGATTTAGATGTGTTCTTTGAAATAGTTACTCCAGCTGCGCCAGTAGTATCTACACCAGATGAGAATAGCAATAGAGGGGTTCGTGATATCAGAGATATGCATGTAGTGGACCCGGAGTTCGTGATTTTTAAAAAATCAGAACCGGTTATTCGCGATAAATTTGAGTTTGAATTTGATGTGCCGAAACAGCAGCTCATCGAAGAAGAACCGGTTTTGTTTCATTTTGCTGAAGAGGTAAATCAAATTCAGGTTAATGAAGCTAAGCATATCATTTCTTCCCTTTCTGCGGAACAACGTTCTCAGATTATTACCAAAGCGCCAGAAGATGTAGTTCGTTACTCTTTGGAAGACTATATGGAAATCGAGAATGAATTGTTGAATTCGAAGAATAAGAAGCCGGTAGTGGAAGAAGTAGAAGAAACGTTTTCTTTTAGTATTCGCACGGCAGAAGAATTGATTCCTATGGATACCAACGACTATGAAGATATTTCTCCAGTAGAAATGTCTATTGAGGAAATGTTGAGAAACCGTACGGAAGAACGCAAGAAAAAAATGAAGGATTTCAATTACAAATTTAACAACGCCAATACGCAGTTAAACGATTTGGAAAAGGAACCGGCATACAAGCGAATGGGAATTGACTTAAATACCCCATCTAGAGAGGGTTCTCAGTCGAGAATGTCTTTGGGTACGGATAGCAATAACGATTCACAATTGCGCTCAAACAATTCTTTTTTACACGACAACGTAGATTAGTTAAAATTATAAATTATACTAATAACCCGATAAAAGGCTTCCTTTCTTCGGGTTATTTTTTTATATTTGCCCAACAAAAAAGCACCGAATTATGAGTTTACAAGCAAAAATCATGGACGCGATGAAAAGCGCGATGAAAGCAAAAGATACCGTTGCCCTTGAGTCATTAAGAGCGATTAAATCAGAATTGTTATTAGCTCAGACTCAATCAGGAGCTAAAGAAGAATTATCAGCAGATGAGGAAATCAAAATCCTTCAGAAGTTGGTAAAACAAAGAAAGGATAGTGCTGCTATTTTTACCGAGCAAGGCAGAGCTGATTTGGCAGAGCCAGAAATCGCACAGGCAGCTGTTATAGAGCAGTTCTTACCAGAGCAATTATCTGATGAAGAAGTGGTACAAATGATTACTAAAATCATTGCGGAAGGCGGATTTGCAGGTATGGGATCTATGGGGCAAGTGATGGCATTGGCAACTAAAGAAGTGGCTGGTAGAGCAGATGGTAAAACAATATCTACCTTGGTAAAACAGCTTTTGACCAAATAAATATAATAATGACTGCGTAGTTCAATTGGATAGAATATCAGATTTCGGCTCTGAGGGTTGGGGGTTCGAACCCCTCCGCGGTCACAAAAAAGGTTAAACAAAGCGAGTGCTTACAATTGAAAAATTGTAGGTACTCGCTTTATTCTTTTTAGGAGGATTGGTAAAAAAAGAGACTGTACTTTATTACAGCCTCTTTTTGTCAATTTATGAGTTTTTCTCTTCTGACATTTTGGTGTATTCCGCTATTAGATAGCTTAAATGGTCCCATTTAATGGATTTGTATGGGAATTTTTGTAAAAATTCCTCATTGTCCCCAAATAGGAAGTTGTAATTTTCCTCAAATTCTCCTTTTTTAAGCCAGATTACTTCATCACCTTTCTTTATGTAATAGGATTTAGTAACTCCTCCACCGATTTTAGGTCCTCCACCAAAACTAACAGATGTTGTTTCGCTAGCCATTGGATCAGCATATACTTCAATTTGACTGCTGAAGCTTGGATTGATCAATTGCATCAAGAATTCTTTCTCCGTTTTCTTGTTTTTTAAAGAAGCCTTAATGTTTTTTACATAGACTTCGTTTGGATTGGTCGATTTACTTAAACTCTTGCTTCCCCAGTTTCTAGTGTTACCAAAGTAGTTAGCTACTTTAGCACCCTTGGCCATTCCAGCAATAGGTAAATACATTTCTTCGATTTCATCGGCTTGGTATTCTGTTTTTTTACCGGAAGCATCTTTCATTTTGATCGATGTAATTTGGCCATTTTTTCTATCTATTCCAGAAACAGGGCCCTCTTTTTTAGTTCCATCTTTAAGAATAAGACTGGAATTCTTTTTAGAACTGACACCGGTGAACATTTCATCGAATAGTTCGTCATCCATCATTTTTAACTGTTCTTTTGTGAACTTTACTTTTTCTTGTGCATGTGTTGGTGTATTCGTAAATGTTGCAGCTGCTAAAAAGCAAAAAAGCACTAATTTTTTCATAAAATATAAATTTTGTCTAAAATAACATTAATATGTGATGTTTTGATTTTTTGAAAAAATTTTATTTATCTATTTATAGATAAGCGGTAGTCGATCTAGATTTTTTTTTGCTTAACACGGTTTTAATTTCTAGTTTTTGTTCCGTGTATATAAATAGCACTTGCGATGTATTGGAGACACTCTTTTAGATAAAAGATCAAGTCATTTATAAAATCGCAAGAGCTAATAAGCTTCGTTAGATTTTGAATTTCAATTGAATAGATGTACAGCGAATCGTAGAGTTCATATTTAAAACATTTTTAAAAAGACTTGTCTTGTAATTGATTATTCTGAGAAAGTGTTCGTGTCGTGTGTCTATATAAGACGTTAAATCAATATTTTATATTACTTTTGATTTTTTATTAAAAGTTCTAAAATCTCATAAAATGAAGAGAATTACTTATTTCATTACGAGTTTATTGTTACTGACTCTGGTAAACTGCCAATCGGATGATGCGAGTACGGAAGAAGCGGAAGCAATACAGTACCTAAAAAACGAGTGGATGGCTACGGAGCAAGGAGTTGGAGGAGGGGATTTGTCATCATTGCGTGAAGTGGTTGAGTCTGATGTAAAATTCCGACCGATGGATAAAAGTAGTTACTTGAAAATAGGAATGAATAGGGATAATATATTTTATTTTATTCATGCTGTTAAACCGGAGGGAGACAAAACTGCTATGCCAGTCGAAATCAAATTTGGGTGTTTGCAATATTCGGATGCGATTTTTAGCGGGAAGTTTTACTCCCAGATAAAATTAGCAGAGGAGGGTCAACAACCTTTTACAGTGAAAATCTTAGATCAGCAAACGATTATGGTTGTATTTGCGATAAAACTCTTGCATGAAATTCCTGGACAAGTGAATTATAAATTCTCCTATTATAAGTTTAAAAAAACTGGAGTTTGGGATGAAAGCACTAATTACAGGTCAATTTTTAAAGGTTTCGGATTTTCAGAAGAATGGTTAGATGAAATAATCGGCGATAACCTTGAAAGGGAAATATCGGCTGGAGCTTGTTTTTCAAAGCGTTAAATTAAAAAAATACAGTAATTGTTTATTTTGAAGTATATGGATTTCTTCGTAAATGATCAAGTAAATTTATTCTAGTAATAATGAAAACTAACGTAAATAAGTCGGTACTCGAAAAGAAAACCGACAAGGAATTGGAAGAGTATTTAAAGCCAGAAACGAGATATGTACCTGAAGCGATTGAATACGCTTATAATATCTTAAAAGATCGTGGTAGGGAGTTTTCTGATGAGGAAGAGGTTCGATTACACGATATTTTTGAAAAAGATAAATTTAAATTAGAGATGCCGTTGCATCCTAATTATGATAAAGCGGCTTATTTGATGTATATTTCTGGTGCAGCTGGAATTATTACGATGACTCTAACGCCTAATATATTACAAGACCATCCAGCGATCTTTACTGGATTAGCAGCTGTTGCGTTTATCTTTGTGTTGGGATTTGTAATAAGTAAAGGGTTTAATAGGATGAAATATGGTCTATTAATTCTGTTGTTATTGAGTTTAATGGGAATGCCTTTAATTGTGATTGCACTTTTTAGAAACCCTCTATTAGGACTTATCAGTTTAGTCCAGACGGGTTTGCAATTCGCTGCGATGATCTATTTGTTTGCGATACCAACTGTTAATCGTAGTCAAGCGAGTTTTAGGGAGTGAGTATTTTGCCTCAATTCTAGACGCTGTTTTTTTATGTTGTGAATTTTCGACAGGATCTTTCGTTTAGTACTATCAAGATACACGTACTGGTGATATACTGATCTAAAGCTGAGCTCAAGTTGATTTCTTTTCAACGGCTTTTATATATTTTAAAAATTATCTACAATTTTAAAAACTGTATGAGTTCTCTGGCGGCGGCCCTGCCTGCACGATTCGCCCCAACTGTGGAAGCAGAGGGGCCATAACCCGTTAAGTGAATTCGTGGATCTTTAGCAACTTGTGTTGCTAGTTTTCCGGTCATTTTAATGCCGTTCTGATCATTGATTAACCCCAAAGCAGCTAAGTGGTCTAAAGAATGCTTAAATCCGGTATTCCAAAAAATAATATCGGCATCCAATGTGGTGCCATCACTCCATCGCACACCGGTTTCTGTGATCTCTTCAAACATGGGTTTGTAGTCCAGAACACCTCTATGTAGCATTTGCTCGATAGCTGGCGTAAATGGTAATCCTGTTACCGAGACTACTGAAACGGGAGGCAAACCATCGCGTACCCGTTTTTCAACCATCGCAACAGCTTGGCGCCCATGTTCAGCAGTGAAATCATAATTTCTAAAGTCAGGAGGCCGCCGTACTACCCAAGTGGTTTGGGTTACTGCTGAAATTTCGCCTAGTAGTTGTATAGCTGAAATACCGCCACCAACGACGATGACGTGTTTTCCTATAAATTCTTCAGCGTTTTTATACGCTCCCGTATGAAGTTGTCTGCCTTGAAATTTTTCCCAACCTTTATATCGCGGGCAGTTAGGTGTTTTCCAAGTTCCGCTAGCATTTATAATTCCTCTTGCACTGAATTGTGTGCTGTTGGTGCGTATCAGAAATCGACCGTTGCTTTCGGTAACTTCGATAACGCGTACGGGTCTTATGATAGGGAGTTTAAAGAATTTCTCGTATTGTTCGTAATATTTTGGGATTGCGATATTGGCTTGTAATTCTATATCGAGGCTGTTGATCGCATCGGCAAAACCCATACCGGGTAAGTCGTGTATTCCATTTACATTGCTCAATGTCAGAGAATCCCATCGATGCTGCCATGCACCACCGGGGCCAAATTCATCATCCAATACTACAAAGCCTGTACCCGGTACAATTCCTGATTTTTGTAAATGATAAGCGGCTGATAATCCAGCTTGTCCAGCACCTATGACTACAATATCTACTTTATAAAAAGGATGTAGGTTACTTGTAGGATTATCGTTAGGGTCTGTGAGGGGTTTCATGTTGCGATGGGTTTAGTAAGAGCTTCTTTATGTAGTGGATTTATTGCTATTGGCATCACTTCTTAAACTTACAAGTTATGATTTTTTTGGTAGAAATTAAAGTTTTATGGCGCATTAATTTAACTGCTCGAATACGGGGATTCTCATGTAAGACAGCTCCTAATGAAATCTGGACGTTCAATAAATGTAATGGCTGTTTTTAGAGTCTTTAATCTGAAACAACTGTTTGATTTCTTTGTGCACACGTACCAAAATAGTAATGAATCGGGTTAAAAGTGAGTTTCTTTTAATAGTTGGCTATGGTGATTTGTATATGTGGATGCACCAAAATACTTATTGTCGTTCAGAATCGACATCACACCTGAATGTTTATGAATTTCTGTCGGATATGCGAAAGAAATGACCAAAGAAATCCGAGTAGTAATTACGGGAATATGCTTCAAGTACAGCTTTTTTTATGCGTTGTTTGGAAAAAATATTGTTTTTCTTGCAAAATTTTAAAATTTTTTAAAAAGTATTAAATGTAATCGGATAAGATTTTACAGGTACATTTTGTGGGATTCTCAAATTAAATTACAGCACAGAATTTGACTATTGTAGATTCCATATTATGAGGGTTCGCGTAGTTCACCTTAAATACCAAGCTGATTTGAAATTTTAAACATGACTGCTTTTTTCATATTGATTGTCGATTTACAACGCACTTTTTAAAATTTTGTATTCAAAAATAAAATCAAAAATGTTTTTTTTATAAAAGTGTATTAAAGTATGGATGGTTTGTTTTTTCTAAGGTAATATTTGCTACTTATGACTTTTTGCGAATAAAAAAACGGGCATAATTTAGTGCTAATAGCAGTTAAAAATAAAGTTTTTTATAAAGTTTTTTTTAATTTATGATAAAAGTCATGTTTTTTAGCTGTTTCGCCGTTTACATTTGTCCTATCAATTTCAAACTATTAATCATGAAACAACGCATTCCTGTATCAACGATTATGACTGCAAATGTTATTAAGTTGAATTTGACAGATAGCTTAACCAAGGCAGAAAGTCTTTTTAAAAAATATAAGATTAGGCATATTCCTGTTGTTTCGGGAAATAAGATCATAGGGATGTTGAGTTATACAGATCTTTTACGTGTTAGTCTGGCAGATAGTGCGGGAGAATTTGATGAAGATATTGATGTGACCGTATACAATATGTTTAGTATAGAACAGGTCATGGCTAAAAATTTGGTTACCATTCAAGCTGATGCAAATATTAAAGAAGCAGTGGAGATTTTATCAAAAGAAGAATTTCGTGCTTTGCCGGTTATGGAGGGAGATTTGTTGGTTGGGATTTTAACGACGACAGATTTGTTGAAATATTTATTAAAACAGTATGATTAAAATAGAACGTCATTACTATTGTTGAATGGTGTGATTGTATGCGATATTAAAGAATGATTACTATAAGAGTAGGTTAAAACACAATGTAAATTTGTTATGAAAAAGAAAGTTTTGTCTTGTGGTTTGTGAGTTTAGCCATAAGATGTATTTTGTTGTTTTGAAAAAAAGGACAGTCTGAAAAGACTGTCCTTTTTGTTTTTGTATAAAATACAGCGGCTTTACTTACAAGAAAACCACTGTATTTAAGGAGATTTTTACGATGTATGACAGGCTACTTCATGGCGATTTGCTAACTAATCGCGAACGTACTGGCAACATCCGTGTAAAGCATCGTAGTCTTTCTGTTCTGCTTTATATGCCTCGGTGTCATGGCCTATGTCTGCAATGGCCTTTTGTACTTTTTTAGCATCGGTTTTATTTTCATTCACCATCAGTTCTAATTTCTGAGTATCGCTAGACCATACTGCTGAACGAACGCCTTTAACAGCAAAGGCTGCTTTTTCAATTCGTTTTTTACACATCTCACAATTGCCTTTTACCGTGATGGATTGCTTGGCATTTTTGTTGGTTTTCTCTTGTGCGAAACCACTTAGGCTAAATAAAGCTATGAATGTAGCTAGAAGTATATTTTTCATAAAAAAAGGGGTTAAAAGTTACTCTAATTTATATCTTAATCCGGCATAATACATTTGTCCAAATATAGGAGCATAGGTAATTGAACTATCAAAGTCTTTGCCAAATGGGTCACTTGCACCTAAAATTACTCGACCTTGTCTATAGTTACCAATGTTTTCACCACCAGCATAAATTTCAAAACGCTTGCTAAAGACTTTGGTGACTTGTGCATTCATGGTTGAGAACGGATTGGAGTACTTAGGTAATCTGTTTTGTGGCAGATTATCTGCTGTGTTGGGTAGGCGCTGTTTGCCCATCCAATTATAAGTGAAATCAAATTTCCAGTTACCTTGATTTTGGTTTAATTCCGTTTCAAACTCCAAATTGGCAAAAAAGCGATGTTTCGCTTGTAAGGGGCGTTCTTGTTTTCCCGTTTTATAGTCGGTTTGTATATCGTAGTATTTATAAGCAGCTCTCAAATTAAAACTACGGGCTATATTGTAATTGATATCCAGCTGTAAGCTGTTGGCGTATGACTTTCCATCAAGGTTGTAGAAATTGACCTCGTGGGAGCTTTGATCGATATCGACGATGATCTGATTTTCAAAATCAGTTCTATAGAAATCCACCGTCACATCACCTTTTCGGTCAAATAGGTTGAATCCTTGTGAAAGGCTCAAACCATAGTTCCATGCAATTTCTGGATCTAATCCATAAATATTTCCACCGGCATTATCAATGATGAATTGGCGATTACTGGCAAATAAATTTTGATTTTCTGCAAAAATATTAGCCATTCGTTTTCCTCTACCTGCGGATAGGCGAATAACAGCCTCTTCCCATGGATTGTATCTCAAGTGAAATCGAGGGGTGAAAAAGGCACCCATTCTATTGTGTATGTCAAAACGAAGTCCGGTTACAAAGCTAAAGTTTTCGGTGTTGTCATAAGTATACTCGAAAAATGTACCTACTGAATTGTCAATTCTATTGTAGGATGTCGCTACAGGAAGTGCTAATTCTTCGTCGTATTTATCTAAAGTAAAACTAACACCAGTAGAAAATTTATTTAAGGTGTTGTTGATAATGGAGCTGAAAATTAAATTAGAATAGATACTGTTGTGTTTAATGTCGTATTGATTAAGTCCGAAATAAGAGTCTTGTTTGTGATAGTTATAAGACATTTGCAATCCGACACTTTGAAAAGGCATTTCGGGGAATACATAGCCCAGTTTGGTGGAAATATCGAATTTTTCTGTATTCACTTCAGAACCCCAGTAATTTTTTGCAAACTTATCAGTGATGCTACTGATTCGGTGTTTGTTTTTGTCATACTTAAATTCACCGGACTGCTTGTTGTCCTTCATGTAGCGCCAAGTTAAAAAACTAATCCAGCCTTTTTCGAGGTTGGTGTATTGCCAACGATTCATGACATTGATTTGATCCCCTAGTGGATTGTCTAGAAAACCATCGTGATTCATGTCGTTTTTGGTTTTTCTCGCATTTCCGTGCAGAAATAAAGAGGTGCTCCATTTGTCTGAAAGCTTTTTATTCGCGTGAACGTTAGCTTCAAACCTTCCTTCTGATGAGCCGTATAGATTGATAAACATCGGGATGTCATTCATCGGTTTGATCAGTTCGGTGTTGATTTGTCCCGAGATGCTTTCAAAACCATTAACGACGCTTCCGGCACCTTTGGTTACTTGTATGCTTTCGACCCAAGTTCCTGGAGTAAATGTCAATCCGTATGCTTGTGATGCGCCTCGGACAGAAGGGATGTTTTCTTCAGCTATAAGTATGTAGGGACTGCTTAATCCCAGCATTTTGATTTGCTTTGTACCGGTGATGGCATCTGAAAAGTTGACATCAATGGCCGGATTGGTTTCAAAAGCCTCTGAAATATTACAACAGGCGGCTTTCAATAATTCCCCACTATTCATGGTAATGGTATTCGAGGTTCCTTTGATAGCACGTTGAGTGTTTCGCTGTTTGGTGTTGACGATAACTTCTGCTAATTGAGTGTCGGGCTCTAATTTGATTTTTAGTTCCTTCGCTGAATCCAGATTAATCAGTTGGTCTTTGTATCCTACAAAGCTAATCTTTAGTTGTTGAGTGCTGCTTGGAAATGGTAAAGTAAATTGACCTTTTTCATCTGTAGTAGTACCAATTGACGTGTTTACCCAATATACGGAAGCGCTCCATATCGGTTGGTTGTTTTCATCAACGACTCTTCCAGTTATTTGTTCCTGTGCCCATAAAGTTGGGGCAACGGCACATAATAATACGGTAATAATGTGTTTCATTGAAATTTAATATTAATGTGAATTTAAATCGCTTGTGGCAACAAAAAAATAGACATTGATATTAGGCGTAGAAAATATATTGACAATATAATTTAAAGAGCGGTGGAGCGTGCGAATCACAATAAAAAAGCAATTCGAGGGGCAGCTCCTCTTGCGGAATGTATGCTAATGAATCTAAAGGGTTCCATGGAGAAGGAAGGATAAAGTGATCCCATTGAACCAAAAAAGTTTTGACTAAATTCTTATCTGTAGGTTGTTGAGTGACTACATCGTCTTTACAGCAATCGTTTTTCTTTTTGACTTCTGGGATCGAACAACACGACTCCTCGGAATCCATTTTACAGGACGAATCCTCGTGATGCTTGGTATAGGCTAACGAAATTTTTTCAATATTGCCACGACAAGAATGGATATTATATGCCAGCCCTATATTGGAGAACAATAGGGAAAACAGAAATAAATAGGGTATCCATTTTTTGTTATACATACTACAAAAATATTAAATATTTCGGTTTTTCCTTGTTAAAAATGATTTAATTTATTCTTTTGGAGGTTTTGGAATGATTTTGATATAAAAATCCGGCCAAAAATAAAAGTAAAAAAACCGGTTGAATGATTAAACGTCGAACGTAAAACAGCAACATATTGTCCGGCTCCTTAATGGCAAATAAGAACAAGCTGAACAGGGCGAGTAGAACAATTAATAAAATCAAGTACATCCATGCGCTAAAGCGGATCAGGGAATGATCATATAGGCATAAATAGATGATGCCAAGAGAGATTATGCTATTGATGCTGTATCTGAATATATAAGAAATCAATAGTTTAATGGGGTCGAAATCTGGTAAAGGGAGTTTTTGGAAATCACTTTTGAAATATAATAGGAAAGGGTCATAGAACAAATGAGTTTCATAAAATCGTACCAGCGCTAATAATGCGATGCAGATTAGTGTTCCGAGGATACGAATGAACAACAGTGGAAAGTTTTTTTTCATTTCTTAGAAAATTTAAAAATCCATACCACCCAAAGTAGCAATACCAATCCGTAGATAAGTAGGGGAAAGACAATGTCGTGTAAGAGTTGTTGTTGTTCTGGGTAGTGATATAAAGCCCAGATAAACCAATCAATTCTAAGGATGTTAAAAAGATATAGGGTAAAACAACCGATAATAATATAGGCACTTGTTTTAAGCCATGAAGACGAAAATGCGATAATAAATGAAGTAAAAAGTAAAAGTACACTGATGCTGTTGCATCCTTCGATGACCCGAGCAACAAATTGGTCATTAAATAAAACTTTATATGCTGCTTCGGAGCTGCTTTTAATGATTTCAACATTTTGGTTGAATAGTCTGGAAGTGCGCACAACTTGGGTCGAGACCATCTTGGTTATGCCGTCTATTTCATTGGCCTGCAAATCAAATTTTGAGAGGTAGGCTTTGTAGGCTAGGGTAAGCGCGATATATGAGCCGAAAAATTTCGTGATGAATACTAGAAACGGTTGGTATTGCTTCATAAAAACGCGGGTTGTTTTTTAACAAAAATAGGTATTTTATGGAATCGATTTCTAATATATTTGTAAATAAAAAGACATGGACTACGAAGCGCTGAAAATAAAGGTTTACGATATCGTTAATCACGGAACTTGGTTGTGTGAAGATAAATTATTGAGAATTTGCCATCTATTGCGAGATTCGATCGACTATTATGATTGGGTCGGTTACTATTTTGTTAATCAAGGTAGGCAGGAGCTCATTTTGGGGCCTTATGCCGGAGAGGCGACAGAACACACAATAATACCTTTTGGAAAGGGAATTTGTGGACAGGTTGCCGTTTCTAATAAAACGTTTTTAGTTGAGGATGTAACAGCACAGGATAACTATATTTCTTGTAATATTCATGTGAAGGCAGAGATTGTCGTTCCGTTGTTTGTCGACGGAAAAAATATTGGACAAATCGATATTGATTCCAATGTAAAAGGCGCCTTTACAGAAAGTGATCAAAAGTTCTTGGAAGAAATTAATGAAATGACTTCGGTTTTATTTGTATAAGTGAAGTGTCGTTTTTAGTGAGCCATACCTTATGATATTGTAAGTTCATTTAAAAAAACAGGCATTCTGTTAGTTAAATATCGAAAATAAAATTACCTTTGCCCATTGAATTGTAATTACTATAATTCACTACATAATAATCATTTAAATAATATTGGCATGTATTTAACAAAAGAAACTAAAGAGGAACTCTTTACAAAACACGGAGGTAACGCAAAGAACACTGGTTCTTCAGAAGGACAAATTGCTTTGTTTACATTCAGAATTTCACATCTAACGGAACACTTGAAAAAAAATCGTCATGATTATAATACAGAGCGTTCTCTAGTTCTTTTAGTAGGTAAGAGAAGAAGACTTCTTGATTACTTAAAGAAAACGGAGATCAATAGATATCGTGAGATCATTAAAGAATTGGGTATTAGAAAATAGTCAATATAGAAGAGGTGCCTGCGCGCCTCTTTTTATTTTTTACCTTCCGTTAAAAAAAGTTTGGTTTTTCATTGGGTCATTTATAACTACACAACAACACACACACAACACCCACTCTGTCTTATTTGGAGAAGACGAGAAACCCTTTGTTTAATAAAGTACTAATTATTTATGATTCCTAAGGTTACTAAAGAAATTATCGATCTTGGAGATGGTAGAACTATCTCAATCGAAACAGGAAAATTAGCAAAACAAGCAGACGGATCTGTCGTAGTGCAAATGGGTAATGCCATGTTGCTTGCTACTGTAGTGTCTGCGAGAAAAGCAAGCCCAGGTATTGATTTCCTACCTTTAACGGTAGATTATCGTGAGAAATTTGCAGCTGCAGGACGTTTTCCTGGAGGATTTTTCAAACGTGAAGCTCGTCCAAGTGATAGTGAGGTTCTTACTATGAGATTGGTTGATAGAGTTTTGCGTCCGTTGTTTCCAAGTGATTATCACGCAGAAACACAAGTGATGATTCAATTGATGTCACATGACGAAAGTGTGATGCCTGATGCATTAGCAGGATTAGCAGCTTCGGCAGCTTTGGCTTTGTCAGACATTCCTTTCTCAACATTGATTTCTGAGGTTCGTGTAGCGCGTATCGATGGAAATTTGATTATCAACCCAAGCAGAGAGCAACTAGAGCAGTCAGACATCGATATGATGATTGGTGCGTCTAAGGATTCTATCGCTATGGTGGAAGGAGAAATGAAAGAGATCTCTGAGGCAGAAATGGTGGAAGCCATTAAATTTGCACACGAGGCGATCAAAATTCAAATTGAAGCTCAAGAACGCGTAGTTGCTGCTTTTGGTAAAAAAGAAGTGAGAACTTACGAAGAAGAGAAACAAGATGAGGCTATCTTTGAAAAAGTTAAAGCCGCGTCTTATGACAAAATTTATGCTGTTGCTAAACAAGGTACAGCAAAACAAGAACGTACTGCTGCTTTTGATGCTATTAAAGAAGAGGTTAAGGCCTTGTTCACGGAAGAGGAATTAGCGGAAAACGGAGACTTAGTTTCTAAATATTTCCACAAAACAAATAAAGAAGCTGTTCGTAACGTAACCCTAGATTTGGGAACGCGTTTGGATGGAAGAAAAACTACGGAAATTAGACCTATTTGGGCAGAAGTAGATTATTTGCCATCTGTGCACGGATCGGCTTTGTTTACACGTGGAGAAACTCAGGCTTTGGCTACGGCTACTTTAGGTACATCTAGAGAGGCTAATCAAATAGATTCACCTTCTCAACAAGGAGAAGAGCGTTTTTATCTACATTATAATTTTCCTCCTTTCTCAACTGGTGAAGCGAAACCATTAAGAGGAACGTCTAGAAGAGAGGTAGGTCATGGAAACTTAGCACAACGTGCTTTGAAGAACATGATTCCATTAGATTGTCCTTACACGATTCGTGTGGTTTCAGAAGTATTAGAATCTAACGGTTCTTCTTCTATGGCTACGGTATGTGCTGGTACACTAGCTTTGATGGATGCGGGTGTTCAAATGATCAAACCGGTTTCAGGTATTGCGATGGGATTGATTACGGATGGGGAGCGTTTTGCAGTATTGTCTGATATTCTTGGTGATGAAGATCACTTAGGAGATATGGACTTTAAGGTAACCGGTACTGCTGATGGTATCACTGCTTGTCAAATGGATATTAAAATCGAAGGTTTAGCTTATAACATTATGGAGGCAGCTTTGGCTCAAGCTCGTGATGGTCGTTTGCACATCCTTGGAAAAATAACCGATGTTTTAGCAGCTCCAAAAGAAGATGTTAAAGCTTATGCTCCTAAAATTATTACTAGAACAATTCCTGGAAACTTCATTGGTGCCTTAATCGGACCTGGAGGAAAAGTAATCCAAGAGTTGCAAAAAGCTACTGGAACAACCATCGTTATTAACGAAGTGGATGAACAAGGGGTTATTGAAATTTTAGGTACTGACCCAGAGGGAATCAAAGCGGTATTGGCAAAAATTCAATCGATCACTTTTAAACCACAATTGGGTGAAAGCTATACAGTAAAGGTTATCAAAATGTTGGATTTCGGAGCTGTGGTTGAATATGTACAAGCACCAGGAAATGAAGTGTTACTTCACGTTTCGGAATTGGCTTGGGAAAGAACAGAAAATGTATCTGACGTTGTAAAAATGGGAGATGTATTTGAAGTGAAATACCTAGGAGTTGATCCAAAAACAAGAAAAGAAAAAGTATCTAGAAAGGCTTTAATGCCTAGACCTCCAAGAGAGGACAAACCTAGAGAAGAGAAAAAAGATACTCCAACTGATAAGAAAGAGTAATCAAAATAGAAAAGGCCGCGAATTTCGCGGCCTTTTTCATTTTATAGCGGGTATGGTTAATTCTTGTAACGATTTATAGTTATTCGTGGGATTTTAAAAGTTGTGTCACAATAGAATGCGAAGCGTTGTTTCGTCTATTTGTTATCTGGGGCAGAATCTTTTTTATCACCCTTCTAGAGTCGCACAATCTTTAAGATCGTTTTTTTTGTTACTGCCGAAAATTTGCTGTTGCTGTTGCGGTTTTGATAATTATGCCACTAATTATGCGTGATAAATAGTTTCTTTGGTTGTGTAGTTTGTTGTATGTTAAGTGGTTGTGTTCTTTGTGATTTGCTTATGTAACTGCTTTTTACTATCTTTGACAAGAGGGGTCGTGCTGACAGTTTGTGTTATTGATGTCTCTTCGTGCATTTATTTCTCTGATTCGTTGAATTAACCTTAATTCAATAGAGGTATTATGGTCTTGGATTTTCTAAGAATCCGGCTATTATTTTTAAAACAACTAAGTTAACTCACTATTTTGTCTAGTCGAATATCGACGGGATGATATAACTATGGCGGTTATTTAACTGCTAAAAAAACTTTTTTACAATGAATTTAAAGTGGGAATTATTGGAGCTGATCCGAGTGGTTTGGCAGCGTTAAGGGCTTTTGAATCAGAGCAAAAGAAAGGAAATCCAATCCTGGAGATCAAGTGTTATGAAAAACAAGATAGTTGGGGTGGAATGTGGAATTACACTTGGAGAACTGTTGTGAGTAAATACGGCGAAGTGATACACGGCAGTATCTGTATTTTGGATGGAACAATTCAATGACAGCCTAGAGTTATATCGGGTGGAGGAAGATTTAACCAAGAAGGGGTTTTGATTAAAGTGTAAAAAATAAGACACAATACGGATGTTGTAAATGACTGTATTTTAAGCACTTATGTTTAATTAGAATATTGCTCTTTATCAAAAGTGATTAATATACAAAAAACTTGTAACATTTAGATCCTGATAAGCGTATAATATAGACAGGACAGGATAATAATACAAACAGAATTAACACGATATACGATGAGACAACTTAAAATTACCAAACAGGTTACCAATAGAGAGACAGCTTCGTTGGATAAATACTTGCAAGAAATTGGTAAAGTAGATTTGATTACTGCGGATGAAGAAGTGGAATTGGCGCAAAAGATAAAAGCTGGTGATCAACGAGCTTTAGAGAAATTGACCAAAGCGAATTTAAGATTTGTTGTATCGGTAGCAAAACAGTATCAGAATCAAGGATTGACACTTCCCGATTTAATTAATGAAGGAAATTTAGGATTAATTAAGGCGGCTCAACGTTTCGATGAAACTCGTGGATTTAAATTTATATCCTATGCTGTTTGGTGGATTAGACAATCTATTCTTTCTGCTTTGGCAGAACAGTCTAGAATCGTTAGATTGCCATTGAATAAGATTGGTTCTATCAATAAGATTAATAAAATGTATGCTTTGTTGGAGCAATCCAATGAGCGACCACCTTCTGCAGAAGAAATTGCAAAAGAATTGGACATGACAGTGAATGACGTTAAAGAGAGTATGAAAAACTCGGGACGTCACCTATCTATGGATGCTCCTTTAGTGGAAGGAGAGGATTCAAACCTATACGACGTTTTGCGTTCTGGTGAATCCCCTAACCCAGATAGAGAATTGATACATGAATCTCTACGTACGGAAATCGAAAGAGCCTTGGAAACGTTGACCCCTCGTGAAGCAGACGTCGTTCGTTTGTATTTTGGATTGGGAGACCAGCATCCAATGACTTTAGAGGAGATTGGTGAGACTTTTGACCTGACTCGTGAAAGGGTTCGTCAGATTAAAGAAAAGGCTATAAGAAGGCTTAAACACACTTCAAGAAGTAAGATTTTAAAAACGTATTTAGGTTAATATATAAAGCGGCACCCAAAGGATGCCGCTTTTTTTTTAGTTACTTCTGCACGTCTTGGGGAAGATCGAAATAGGTTGAACTCAGTTTTTTAGAAATTCGTATATTTGTACAAACACAACAACAGTTTATGAAAAACACTTTAATTGCGCCATCTATTTTGGCGGCAGACTTTGCGAATTTACAACGCGATATTGAGATGGTAAACGAAAGTCAAGCTGATTGGTTTCATATCGATATCATGGATGGCGTTTTTGTACCAAATATTTCTTTTGGTATGCCAGTTTTGGAGGCTATTGCCAGACATGCGAAGAAAACCATAGATGTGCATTTGATGATAGTAGATCCAGATCGATATATCACGACTTTTAAAAATTTGGGAGCGGATGTTCTAACGGTACACTATGAAGCTTGTACGCATTTGCATCGAACACTTCAGGCTATAAAAGCTACGGGTATGCAAGCGGGTGTGGCTTTAAATCCACATACTCCTGTTGCCGTTTTGGAAGATGTGATACGAGACATTGATTTGGTTTGTATCATGAGTGTAAATCCTGGATTTGGAGGGCAAAGTTTTATTGAAAATACCTATGAAAAGGTTCGTAAATTAAAAGCGTTGATTGAGTCTAAAGGTGCTTCTACAAAGATTGAAATCGATGGAGGGGTAACCGACAAAAATGCAAAACAGTTAGCAGATGCCGGAGCAGATGTTTTGGTGGCAGGGAGTTTTGTATTTGGATCAGTAGCGCCTTTAGAGACGATTTCCAATTTAAAATCGCAATTGTCTTAATTAAGAAAATAAAATGAAAAAAGGGATTGTCTTCGTATAAGACAATCCCTTTTTCTATTCTGGTATCTAAGCTTAATTTTTTTTTGATCAGTTAGCGGTTGTTAGATATCAGTGATCAGGTATCAGAGATCAGTCCGATTCTCGATTTCTAGTTACTGATTTCTGATCACTCTTAAACCAAACTGATAAACCCACCGAAAGCTTCGATTACCGATTCTCGAGTAACCGATCAAAAAAAAAGCGGCTTTGAAAAGCCGCTTTTTATAGATTATATAAAGATATTACATCATTCCTGGCATACCGCCTCCCATTGGCATACCGCCTCCGTTTTCATCTTTAATTTCTACTAAAGCACATTCAGTAGTTAAGATCATACCGGAAACTGAAGCTGCATTCTCCAAAGCTACACGGGTAACTTTTTTAGGATCGATAATTCCAGCAACAAGCATATCAACATATTCGTTTGTTTTGGCATTATATCCGAAGTTACCAGTACCTTCTAATACTTTTGCTACAACTACTGAACCTTCTAGACCAGCATTTTCAACAATAGTTCTCAAAGGAGATTCGATAGCTCTTGCAACGATCTGAACTCCGGTTTCCTCATCTGCAGAGATGGTTTGAACTTGCGCTAATACAGATTTTGCTCTTAATAAGGCAACACCTCCACCAGCAACAATTCCTTCTTCTACGGCAGCTCTAGTAGCGTGTAATGCATCATCCACACGGTCTTTCTTTTCTTTCATTTCGACTTCAGATGCCGCTCCAACATATAGAACAGCTACTCCTCCAGCTAATTTAGCCAAACGCTCTTGTAATTTTTCTTTATCATAGTCAGAAGTGGTTGTTTCCATCTGAGCTTTGATTTGATTTACTCTGTTTTTGATTAGTTCTGCTTGTCCTGCACCACTAACAATCGTAGTATTGTCCTTGTCTATGTTAACTCTTTTACAAGTTCCCAACATATCTAAAGTAGTATTCTCTAAAGTGTATCCTTGCTCTTCAGCGATCACAACTCCTCCTGTTAGGATGGCGATATCTTCTAACATGGCTTTTCTTCTGTCTCCAAAACCAGGAGCTTTTACAGCTGCTATTTTTAGAGCTCCTCTTAATTTGTTTACGACTAAAGTTGACAAAGCTTCGCCATCAACATCTTCAGCAATAATTAAAAGGGGTTTTCCAGATTGAGCAACTGGTTCTAATATCGGTAAAAGTTCTTTTAACGAAGAAACTTTTTTATCGTATAATAAGATATAGGGGTCATCGAGTTCTACTTCCATTTTTTCCGAGTTAGTCACGAAATATGGAGATAGGTATCCTCTGTCGAATTGCATACCCTCGACAACGTCGACATAAGTTTCCGTTCCCTTAGCTTCTTCAACGGTGATAACACCTTCTTTTCCTACTTTTTGAAAAGCTTGAGCGATTAATTCGCCAATTACATCATCATTGTTTGCAGAGATGGATGCGATCTGTTTTATCTTTTCCATAGAACTGCCTACTTCTTGAGCTTGTTGTCCTAATTCGGCAACAATAGCTTCAACGGCTTTGTCTATTCCGCGTTTCAAATCCATTGGATTTGCACCTGCGGCAACGTTTTTTAATCCTTCTTTTACGATAGCTTGAGCTAAAACAGTTGCAGTAGTAGTACCGTCACCTGCTAAATCATTGGTTTTTGAAGCGACTTCTTTAACCATTTGAGCTCCCATGTTTTCAAGGGTATCGGCCAGTTCTATTTCTTTTGCTACAGACACACCATCCTTAGTAACTGTTGGTGCGCCAAACGATTTTCCTATGATAACATTTCTTCCTTTTGGTCCTAATGTAACTTTTACAGCATTGGCCAAGGCGTCAACACCGCGTTTTAGACCGTCACGTGCTTCAATTTCAAATTTAATATCTTTTGCCATTTTCTTTCGTTTTTGTTTTTTAATTCTTTTTGATTAACTCTTTTTTAGACAATTGCTAAAATGTCATCCTCACGCATAATTAGATAGTCTTTACCGTCCAATTTTAATTCGGTTCCTGCGTATTTTCCATAAAGAACTGTATCACCTACATTAACTGTCATTTCATGATCTTTTGTACCATTTCCTACTGCTACAACTGTACCTCTTTGTGGTTTTTCTTTAGCAGTATCGGGGATAAAAATTCCTGAGGCTGTTTTGGTTTCAGCTGGTAAAGGTTCTATTAGAACACGATCCGAAAGGGGTTTAATGTTTAATGCCATAATTACTTATTTTTATGAAGTTAATATTATAATATCTCCAAGGTTGAATTTTCATAAACTGTGCCAAAGGTCAAACCTGACATTTTATAAAAAAAAAATGCCAGCTTGTCAGAGCTGGCATGGTATATTATATAGAAAAGCGTCTTAGTTTTTAGGAGCTTCTTGTTCTGCTGGTGTTGTAGTGTTTGCTTCAGGTGTTGCAACTGCTTCTGGAGTTTGTACTGCTCCTTCAGTTGGTTTAGCTGTAGCAGGTGTAGTAACAGGAGTAGTAGAGATAGCGCTCTCGTCTAAAATTTTAGAATCTCCGCCAAAACCACCGGTAAAACTTAATCCAGATAATAAAATCAATACGATTAATAATCCTCCAAGGGCCCAAGTACTTTTGTCTAAAAAGTTATTCGTGTTCTTTACACCACCAACAACTGTTGATCCACCGAAAGAAGAGTCCAAACCTCCTCCTTTAGGATTTTGTACCATGATAACTACGATTAGTAATAAACAAACAATTGCGATTAATACTAAAAATATTGTAAATGTGTTCATTGTTTTTTAATTATTATATTGTTGTAAAGACTTTATATCTAATATTTGGTCTGCAAAGAAACTACTTTTTTCTGGATATTTCAAAATTAAAATCTCATAAGCTTGTATCGCTTTTTGATATTTTTTCTGTTCCAGGTAAATTTTTGCCAAGGTTTCGGTCATGATATAACTGTTGTCTTGGTTCGAAACCTCAATATTTGCGGGAGTTATAACGGAATTCTTTACCGCCACAATCTTTGGATTGGACTCGATGAATTTGTTAATTAATTCTTGTTTTTTTTGTTTTTCGGGGTCATTAATTTGCTCTTTTGAGGTCTCTTCACGAGCAATTGGGCCCGTTTTTGCCAATTGTAACCACTCTTGAAACGAATATTTTTCATCAGATCCAAACGATAAAGGTTTACCAATTTCGAGCTTTTCTTCTAATTCTTCTACGATATTCGTATCGGGAGCGGGGCTGATTGATGTAGTTAATTCATGATCTTCAGCTTCTGTTTGAATAATGGTTTTTAGCAGTGAAGCTACCAAGGGAGTCGTCTTGGCCGATTCTGAGGCTATTGTTGGATTGGCTTTCGTTTCAAGAATATCTTGTTGTTGCGGAATGGCTAAATCCAGCGGTTTGTATCCGACAAATTGATCGGAAACAATAAAATCGAAAAGGACATCCCGGTCTGTCGTGTAGGCGGCTGTTTTTTTGAGTTCTGAATTGTAGCGAAAACTCTTTTGGGTGTAAAGACCTTTTAGTACCAGAACTTTGATCGATTGAAAATAGGGGAATTCGCGTGCAATTTCTTCTAATTGTACGGTCTTCTCTGGATCGATCTTTTCAGGATGATGTAATAAGGTATGTAGCTCAATTGTGTTCAAAATACCGGGTTTTAGTTACCATTTTGCAAGTGATGCATTAAATACATCTTGAGTGATACGCTCGTAGATTTCATCTAAAGCTGTTGTCAGTTTGGCTCCTACCAATTGCTCGTTACCGGGAAAATCAACAAAGTGTGAAAAACGCTTTTCAAAATCATCTTCTGGCGTTTTTTTGTTGATAAATCGCACATTTATTGAAATGTATAAGCGGTTTTGAGCGGCTCTTTGATCGGCAGTTGCCGTCATCGGAGAAATCCTAAAATCAACTATTTCTCCTTCGTATATTAAATCTCCACCATTATTCGTTAAACTTAAATTCGTTTGATTTTGAATGAGATCTTGTAAGGCTAAGGTAAAAGTTCTTTCAATACCAGGCTCGACAAAGGCGGCGGTATTTTGAAAATAATTTACTTGAAACGTTTTTGCATCGATTTTACCAGTACCGGTGAAGTTATAGTATTTACAACTACTTAGTAGCATACAACAACACAGTAAGAGAAATAGGCTTTTTGTTTTCATTTTTACGGATTTATAAATCGTATTGTTTTATTTTTCTATATAATGTCCTCTCGGAAATTCCAAGCTCATCTGCAGCTGCTTTTCGCTTACCGTGATTGCGTTCGAGGGCTTTTTTAATCAATTCAATCTCTTTTTCATCGAGGCGCAAGGTTTCTTCTTCTTCGACGGTTTCGGCTAGAAGATAGTGCTCATCTTCGTCTTCAATTTCGTTAAATGTGTCTTCATTGTTGTGTTTTTCCAAAGGCAACATTTGGACATTTTGCTCAGACGGATAGGTGCTAGGACTGTTGGATTGAGGCTCTTCATGTTGTCCGTAGATGCGTTGAATCAAATTCTTATTGGTCTCTTGTACCTTGACAGCGCTGTCGTTTTTCATCAACTCTAAAGTGAGTTTTTTAAGGTCGTTCAAGTCGTTTTTCATATCGAAAAGTACCTTGTAAAGAATTTCTCGCTCGTTGCTAAATTCGCTATCGGATTTCTTTCCTGCGACGATGCTCGGTAATTGATTCTTGTGATTGGTCGGTAGATATCCTTGTAAAACGCCAAGAGTGATGACTCTTTCTGTTTCTAAAACGGAAATTTGTTCTGCGACGTTTCTCAATTGACGGATATTGCCATCCCAACGAAAACGGATCAAATACTGAGCGGCTTGTTCATCTAATCGGATTGGCGGCATTTTATATTTATGAGCAAAATCGGCAGCAAACTTTCGAAATAATAGATGAATGTCGTCTCCGCGTTCTCTTAAAGGAGGTAGCAGAATTTCTACGGTGCTTAAACGGTAATATAAATCTTCTCTAAATTTTCCTTTTTCTATGGCTTCGATCATCTTTACATTGGTAGCAGCTATAATGCGGATATCTGTCTTTTGAACTTTAGACGATCCAACTTTAATGAATTCACCGTTTTCCAATACTCTTAAAAGGCGTACCTGAGTAGTCAAGGGAAGTTCACCGACTTCGTCTAAGAAAATAGTACCACCATCAGCGACTTCAAAATATCCTTCTCTGGTTCCTATAGCGCCGGTAAAGGCGCCTTTTTCATGACCGAATAATTCACTGTCTATAGTGCCCTCCGGAATTGCACCACAGTTTACAGCTATATATTTCCCGTGTTTTCGATGCGATAAAGCATGAATGATTTTCGGAATACTCTCTTTTCCTACACCGCTCTCTCCTGTAACGAGAACCGAAATATCCGTTGGAGCAACTTGAATCGCTTTTTCAATGGCTCGATTCAATTTGGGATCGTTTCCGATAATTTCGAAGCGTTGTTTTATGGCTTGTATGCTTTCCATGTATGTGCGGTATAAGAAAGTTAGTAATTATTATTAGGTGTTATTGCATAATCGAACTGTATTCTACAGCCTCACCAATCAGTGTGGCAGAGGTACAGTCGTTTATTTTTACCATAACGAAATCTCCTACTTGATACTGTTCTTTAGGGAAAACAACTGTAGTGTTTTGTGAATTTCTGCCAGACCAGTGTGCATCGGATTTCTTAGAGGATTTTTCTATTAATACTTCTACGGTTTGACCGATAAAACGGGCGGTTCTGGTTAAGCTGATTTCTTGTTGTAAGTCGACGATTTCCTGTAGACGTCTTTTCTTAACTTCTTCTGGAATGTCATCTTCTAATTTACGAGCAGCAAGTGTGCCTGGTCTTTCGGAATATGCAAACATATAACCGAAGTCATAATTGACATATTTTAATAGACTTAGGGTGTCTTGATGGTCTTCTTCTGTTTCGGTTGGAAATCCGGTAATAAGATCGTGTGAGATGGAACAATCCTCGATGATGTCGTGAATTCGGTCAATCAATTCCATATATTCTTCTCTAGTGTGTTGACGATTCATCTCTTTTAAGATTCTCGTACTTCCCGATTGAACGGGTAAGTGAATATAATTGCATACATTATGGTGTTTTGCGATCACGTGAAAAACCTCCTCATGCATATCTTGGGGATTGGAAGTGGAAAAGCGAAAACGGATTTTTGGGTAAGCAACTGCACACATTTCGAGTAGTTGAGCAAAATCAACTGCTGTGGCCTTTTGCATTTCACTTGCCTTGATAAAATCCTTTTTTAGACCGCCACCATACCATAGAAAACTATCCACATTTTGTCCTAAAAGAGTAACCTCTTTAAAACCTCTTTCTGATAAATCCGCTATTTCTTCCAAAATACTTTGTGGATCTCTACTGCGTTCGCGCCCTCTCGTAAAAGGTACCACACAGAAAGTACACATATTGTCACATCCTCTTGTGATAGAAACAAAGGCGGTAACACCATTACTCAATAAACGAACCGGTGAAATATCGCCATAGGTCTCGTCTTTAGATAAAATGACATTGATAGCGTCTCTACCTTCTTCTACCTCTTTTAATAAATTGGGTAAATCTTTGTAAGCATCTGGGCCTACAACCATATCTACTATTTTCTCTTCCTCTAGGAATTGACTCTTTAAACGCTCTGCCATACAGCCTAAAACGCCGACTTTCATTCCCGGATTAATTTTCTTTACGGCATTGTATTTTTCAAGGCGTTTTCGAACGGTTTGCTCGGCCTTGTCTCGAATAGAGCAAGTATTTACCAAGACCAAATCAGCCTCTTCTAAAATTTGAGTGGTGTTAAAGCCTTCATTGGCAAGTATCGAGGCTACAATTTCACTGTCTGAAAAATTCATAGCACATCCGTAACTCTCAATAAAAAGTTTTTTAGTATTTCCTGCTTTATGTTCTAAAACAAGGGAAGTTCCTTGTTTAGTTTCCTCAATTACCTTTTCCATATCTTACTCTAAAGGGGGTCAAAATCTAGGAGCAAAGATACTACATAATAATGTATTCTGACAAGTTGACAGCTTTACATTTAACATTTTTGTTGTAGTCAATATGGTTTATTTACAGTTTACTGAGAAAAATTGACGTCGTAAATTGTACTGAGAACCTAAAATTATACTTTTAACAAAGAAACGGCTGACTTTTTATTTTTTAGTTAATTTTAAAGGATTTGCAGCGGTACAAAACGGTGATATGTGCTAATTTATAGCCGTGAAAACGGCACTTAAAATATTTTTAAAATTTGTAAAAACGCTATATTTAAAAAATTCGCATACTTTTGCTCCATAAAATAGTGAAAAATGGCAAAGAATTTAGTGATAGTGGAGTCCCCTGCGAAAGCGAAAACCATAGAAAAGTTTTTGGGAAAAGATTTTCAAGTTGAATCCAGTTATGGACATATTGCTGACCTTCCGTCTAAAGAAATAGGAGTAGATATCGAAAATGGATTTAAACCCAGATACGAAGTCTCTCCAGATAAAAAGGCAGTGGTTAAGAAGTTGAAGGATCTTTCTAAAAAAGCAGAAATGGTTTGGTTGGCTTCCGATGAGGATCGTGAGGGTGAGGCTATTGCTTGGCATTTAGCAGAAGAATTAAATTTGACTGAGGAGAAAACGAAACGAATTGTCTTTCACGAAATTACCAAAACCGCCATTCATAAGGCGATCGAAAACCCCCGGAAGATCGATTATAATCTAGTTAATGCACAGCAAGCCAGACGTGTTCTGGATCGCTTAGTGGGTTATGAATTATCTCCTGTATTGTGGAAAAAAGTTAAAGGAGGACTTTCAGCAGGACGGGTACAATCGGTTTCCGTAAGATTGATTGTAGAGCGAGAAAGGGAGATTAACAATTTTAATGCGGAAGCTTCTTTTAGTATTTCGGCGGAGTTTTCTAATGAAGCAGGAAAAACATTAAAAGCCAAGCTGCCTAAGAATTTTGCTACTTTAAAGGAAGCGCAGGATTTTTTAAATAAAAATATCGGGGCTAAATATAAAGTGGCGGACTTAGAAACCAAACCGGCAAAAAAGTCTCCAGCTGCACCCTTCACCACATCGACACTTCAGCAAGAGGCCGCTAGAAAATTGCATTATACCGTTGGTCAAACCATGATGTTAGCTCAGCGTTTATATGAAAGCGGATTAATTACCTATATGAGAACGGATAGTGTTAATTTATCGCAAGATGCAATGAAAGCTGCCGCAGCAGAAATCACAAAATCATATGGGGCGGAATACAGCAAACCACAAACTTATATTACAAAAAGTAAAGGTGCTCAAGAAGCTCACGAGGCTATCCGTCCTACGGATATGTCGTTGCATCATGCCAATATAGATAGAGATCAAGCGCGTTTATACGACTTGATCTGGAAACGTACTTTAGCTTCACAAATGAGTGATGCGCGTTTGGAGAGAACAGTAGTGAAAATCGAATCGAATCAATATAAAGAGCTTTTCAGTGCTACAGGTGAGGTATTGTTATTTGAGGGCTTTTTAAAAGTATATTTAGAAGGACATGACGATGAGGAGGAAGAGGTAGAAGGCATTTTACCTGCTCTTAAAGTCAATGAGGTTTTATTGAACAAATACATTACAGCTACCCAGCGATTTTCAAGACCAGCTTCGCGATATACAGAGGCTTCATTGGTTAAGAAACTGGAAGAGTTAGGTATTGGACGACCGTCTACTTACGCACCGACTATTTCTACAATTATAGCGAGAACTTATGTTGAGAAAGGAGTTTCGGAAGGAAAAGAGCGTCCGTATCAAATGTTGGTATTAAAAGATGGCATCATTACGTCGTCGGATTTGATAGAAAAAGTAGGATCTGAGAAGGGAAAACTTCTTCCTACTGATATCGGTATTATAGTTAATGATTTCTTGGTTAAGAACTTTGGAACTATATTAGACTATAATTTTACGGCTAAGGTAGAGCAGGATTTTGATGAAATAGCTGCTGGAAATGAAGACTGGGCGATGATGATGCAAGATTTTTACAATCATTTTCATCCAGTAGTACGCGATGTAGAGGAAAACGCAGAACGCGAATCAGGTGAGCGTATATTGGGAACCGATCCGCAATCTGGCAAACCGGTTTTGGTTCGTTTAGGTAAATTTGGTCCGATTGCTCAAATCGGTGATGCCGATGATGAGCACAAACAATTTGCCAGTTTAAAACCCGATCAAAATATTGGAACGATCACCTTGGAAGAAGCCTTGACCTTGTTTTTGTTGCCTAAGATGTTAGGAGAGTATAAAGGGGAAGAAGTTGAAGTTAATAACGGTCGATTTGGACCTTATGTACGTCACGGTGCTGTATTTATTTCTTTGCCTAGGGGAGAAGATCCTTTAGATGTGAGTTTGGAGCGTGCCACGGAGTTGATTAAAGAAAAAGAAGTAGCTGATGCACCCATTGCGACTTATCAGGATTTACCTGTACAAAAAGGAGTAGGGCGTTTTGGACCATATTTAAAGTGGAACGGACTTTTTATCAATGTAAATAAAAAATACGATTTCGACAATTTGTCCAAATCCGATATCGAGGAGTTGATTTCTGATAAAATCCAAAAGGATATTGATAAGGTTGTTCACGATTGGAAAGAGGAGGGAATTCGAGTAGAAAAAGCACGATGGGGACGTTCCGTTATCCTAAAAGGCAAGTTGAAAATAGAACTGAGCAAGGAAGTCGATGCTGCTGCATTGACTCTAGAGGAAGTTCAAGAGATGATCGAGAAAAAAGCCCCTGCCAAAAAAACAGCGGCAAAGAAAACAGCGGCAAAGAAAACAGTTGCTAAAAAGGCTACGGCCAAGAAAGCACCAGCAAAGAAGACAACAACTAAAAAATAAGGACCATGACTTTTGAGTTTTTAAGACCCTTAAGCGATGACTTTTTACAATTCATCGATGGATTATCTAGACAAGCACTCGGGAAAAAAGTAAGTTTTTTTTCGGGTGGTACTTTTGAATCGTTTTCAAATTATCAAATCGGAATCATCGGTGTATTGGATAACCGTGGTCAAAGCGATGGAAATGATTGGTCTGAGATCGTAGAGGTCAGAAAAGCGTTTTATTCGCTTTTTCCGGGTAACTGGACGGCTAAGATGATCGATTTCGGTGATGTGTTGCCAGGAGAAAATTTGGAAGACACTTATTTTGTGTTGAAAAATTTGATTGCCGAGTTGATCCGTCATAAAATTGTACCGATAGTCATTGGGGGATCTCAAGATTTGACCTACCCCATGTATCGCGCTTATGATCAACTAGAGCAAATGGTCAATTTGGTTTGTATTGATAATAAATTGGATTTGGTTAAGGAGGATAGTTTTCCAGCCGAATCTTTTTTATCGCGAATTATAATGGAAGCTCCGAATAATTTATTTAATTATTCGAATTTGGGATATCAGACCTATTTTAACTCGCAAGAAGAAATTGATTTAATCGATAAATTGTATTTTGAGGCTTACCGAGTTGGAGAAATTGCGAATGATAGCAAATTGTCTGAACCCGTTTTGCGCGATGCTGATTTGGTAAGTGTAGATATGACGGCTGTAAAATCTGCGGATTCTGGTAATTTTGACTATTTTAATCCAAATGGATTTGACGGACGCGAGATTTGTGCTTTGTCTCGTTATTCTGGTTTGAGTGATCGTGTGAGTTCTTTTGGGGTTTTTAATCATAATAATTCTACAGGAGAAGCGTTATTAGTAGCACAGATCCTGTGGTATTTTGTCGAAGGTTTCAATTTTAGAGCGAACGAATATCCGTTTGTAAGTAAAGAAAGTTACTTTAAATACATCGTTCCAGTGCTGGATGAAGACGATTTAATCTTTTTTAAGAGCGATAAAACAGAGCGATGGTGGATCGAAGTGTCTTTTGGAGGAAGTGTTAATGATTCTATAAAAAGAAAGTTACTCTTACCGTGTAGCTACGAAGATTATCTATTAGCCACTGCACAGCAAGTGCCTGAGCGTTGGTGGAAAGCGATTAAAAAGAGTTTTCTTTAACAAAAGCGGGCGAAAAGAATTAAATGTTAAATATAAATTAATTTTTTTTCCGATTTTCGTTGTGTAATTAAAAATAAATAAATAGGTTTACGCCTTTGAAATATTAAAATATTATAAACCCAAAAATATATGAAGAAGTTCATTACACTAACAGCAGTTGTATCAATGTTATTCAGTTGTGGTTCTGGCGATAGAGGTGAGCTATTAGGTGGAGTACAAGGTAGACAGTGGAAAACAGAGAAGCCTCATGGTATGGCTTTGATTCCAGGAGGTACCTTTACGATGGGGAAATCTAGCGAAGATTTCTTAAACACTCAAGATGCCCCTACGAAATCTGTTACAGTTGGTTCATTTTATATGGATGAAACAGAGATCACGAATAATCAGTATCGAAAATTTGTTGAATGGGTAAAAGATTCAGTAGTGAGAACACGATTGGCAATTTTTGCCGATGAAATGGGGATGGCTAAAGGATCAGGAGGAATTGGTGAATACGCTTTCTTAGAAGAAGGTGATCCAGAAAACCAAACTCCTTACGAAAAGTATATGTATGATAATTACTATAGCATGTCTATGGATGATGATTTGTACGCAGGAAGAAAATTGAACAAAAAGGCGAGATTGCCAATTAGTTCAAAAAAATATCCAGATGAATATTTTGTTGAGGTAATGGATTCACTTTATTTACCAGCTAGTGAATCTTTCAATGGATTGAAAACTTTTGATGTATCGAAACTTTCATTCAAATATTCTTACATGGATATTGATGCGGCAGTTAGAGACAAAAGCACAAATCTTAGAGAGAAGAGAAGTAAGCACATGAAGTCTGAAACGATTTTGATATATCCAGATACGACACGTTGGATCAAAGAATTTCAGTTTTCTTATAACGAGCCCATGCACAATGATTATTTCTGGCATGAAGCTTATGGAGAATATCCAGTAGTTGGAGTTAGCTGGCATCAAGCAAAAGCTTTCTGTGCTTGGAGAACTTTATATAAAAACTCGCATTTAAAAGCCAGAAGAGAATCACACCAAGTTAATGCATACCGTTTGCCAATGGAAGCAGAATGGGAATATGCTGCGAGAGGTGGTTTAGAATCAGCGATGTATCCGTGGGGAGGTCCTTATACAACGGATGAGAAAGCTTGTTTCTTAGCCAACTTTAAACCGACAAGAACTAATTATGCTGCAGATGGAGCTTTGTATACGGCTGAGGCTAGATCATATGTTCCTAATGGTTATAATTTATATAATATGGCTGGTAACGTGTCTGAATGGACAAGTTCATCTTATGACCCAGCTTCATATGATTTCGTTTCTTCATTGAAACCAAGAGAAAGAAGTTCGTCTAACCCTTTAAAAGTTGTTAGAGGTGGTTCATGGAGAGATCCTGCTTATTTCTTACAGGTGAGTACTAGAGATTCTGAATTTGCAGATACTGCAAGAAGTTACATCGGTTTCCGTACGGTTCAAACGTATTCGGGTCCAAACGTTGTTGATGCACCAAAAGGAGCTAGATAATCGAAAATTGAAAAACCAATAAACCAATAAAAAACTATTAACTAACTAAATTAATTACACAAATTATGGCGATACCTAAAAAAGTGATGAACTTCTGCTACGGGATGGGGGCAGCGGTCGTAATTCTCGGAGCTTTATTCAAAATTACTCATATGGAATTTGGCCCTTTAAATGGAAATAACATGTTGACCATTGGACTTGTGGTAGAGGCATTGATTTTTGCAATCTCAGCTTTCGAACCAGTAGATGATGAATTGGATTGGTCAAGAGTATATCCGGAATTAAAAGGTGGTGAAGCTAGGTCAGTTCAAGTTGCCGGATTCGGTGGAACAGGTTTTGGTGGTGTTGCTACACAAGAAGAAGGTATGCTTTCTCAAAAATTAGATCAACTTTTAAAAGATGCTAAGATAGACGGGGAATTGATGAATAGTTTAAACAAAAGCATTAGAAACTTTGAGGCTGCGGCTAAGGAAATTGCTCCTACTGTAGATACTATGGCTTCTACTAGAAAATATGCTGATGAAATGTCTTTGGCGTCTACTCAATTGGAGTCTTTAAATGGGATGTATAAAATCCAATTGGAAAGTGCCTCTAAAAATGCGGAAATCAATAACGAAGTCGCTGAAAACAACATGAAGTTAAAAGAGCAAATGCAATCTTTAACGTCAAATTTAGCATCATTAAATACCGTTTATGGTGGAATGCTTTCTGCTATGGGAGGTGGATCAAGAAATGCTAATTAGTATTTTTATTATTAATTTAAACTAATTAGAGAAAAATGGCAGGAGGAAAACAAACCCCTAGGCAGAAAATGATCAACTTGATGTATTTGGTTTTCATCGCAATGATGGCGCTAAGTATTTCACCTGAGGTCTTGTCCGCTTTTGGGATGATGAACGAAAAATTTGAATTTGCAAATAAAGCCGTTGAAGATAGTAATGAAACCTTATTACAAGCTTTAGATATTAAAGCATCAGATGATCCGACAAGATATGCTGATCCAAGTAAAAGAGCCAAGGCTATTGATGCGATTTCAAGAAATTTTTACAATTACATTGAATCTTTAAAAACATCTATTAAAGAACCGGTTAAGAAAAAAGAAGACGGGGGATTGCCTTATGAGGCGATGGATAAAGGTGAAGTGGTTGATTCTGAGTGGTTCGTTGGAGATAAATATTCTAAAAAAGGAGAAGAGATCGTCAATACAATTGCAAAGTATAAATCAGATATCAGACAAGCTGTTGGTAGTGATGTGAAATATTTACCTATTTTACAGGATTTAGATAGCCGATTTGATTTAAAGGATGTGAAGGATAGTGAAAAAGTGGTTAAACCTTACTTGAACTATCATTTTCAAAAATTCCCAGCTGTAGCTTCCTTGACAAAGTTAACTGCGATGCAGAACGATGTAAGGGTGATAGAAAACGAATTGATCAATGCTTTTATGGGGCATACTTTAACACAAGCAGCTTCGATGAAAAACTATAAAGCTATTGTGATTTCCGAAAAATCAGCTTATTTTGCAGGCGAAAGCTTTAAAGGTAAAGTGGTTTTAGGTCGCTATGACAAATCTACTGTGCCTACGAAGGTGGTTGTTAATGGTTCGCAAATCAACCTTTCTACTGCTTTAGAAGATGGACAAGTTAATTTGTCTTTTGGAACAGGAAATGTTGGTGAGCATAAAATTACAGGTACGTTCTCATTTATGGAAGATGGAAAAGAAATTCCAATTCCAATTGATGGAAACTATGTAGTGGTTCCTAAACCAAACTCAGCTACTATTTCTGCCGATAAAATGAACGTAGTTTATAGAGGAGTTTCCAACCCAATGACTATTTCATTTGCGGGAATCTCAGCGGATAAAGTTACAGCCTCTGCACCTGGATTAAGAAAAGGAGCAAAAGCAGATCAATATATTATGAACCCAGGCGCAGGAAGAGAAGTAGTAATTAACGTTACGGGTACTTTACCTGATGGTCAAAAGGTTTCTGATAGAAAAACTTTTAGAATTAAAGGAATACCGGCTCCAAGAGGAACTGTTCGAGGAGAATATGCGGCTAAAGGACCAAAATCTAACTTAGAAATTGTTAGTATCGGTGCCAAATTAGAAGACTTTGACTTCGATCTTAATTTAACTGTTACAGGATTCGTACTTCAAGTTCCAGGTCAACCAAGTGTTGTTGTTCAAGGAAACCGTATGAATGATAGAGCTAGATCGGCTATTCAAAAAGCTAGAGCTGGTGATGTAGTGGTGATTTCGGATATTAAAGTACGTCTAGAAGGATCAAGTGATTATATGTTGCCGAAATCGGCACCTTGTACATTCGAGATTAATTAATTTCGATAATATAAAAAGAAAATAAATACAATATGAACTGGAAAAAATTATCATCATTCGTCGCATTTTGTGCGATCTCTGTAACTGGTTACGGACAGGCGAATTTGCTTAACGCAAGATCGGCTGAAGAAATTGGATTGAAAACTTTTGCAGATATTATTGTGGACAGCGAAGGCCCAATTCCTTACGGATATGTCTCTGACCGCGATATTTTATTTGGAAAAAAGGTATGGGAAGTAATCTCTTTAGATGAGAAAATGAATCTACCTTACTATTATCCGGTTGATGAATCTGCAATACCGGGACGTAAATCCATGTATGAAGTTTTAATCGATGGTATCAAATCTGGTGAAATTACAGAAGTTTATGATGGTAGTGATTTCACAAAGAAACGTACGTTAAAGGATTTGGAAACTTCCTTTACAAAGATTGATACTATGGATGCTGGACGTGAGTACTACAATGCCGGAGAGCGCATTCCTGATGAGTATATCGTGAAGGAGGAGCTTAAAGCACGTCACGTTAAGGAATATCACATTGTTGGAATGTGGTATTTTGATAGAACTCAAGGGGAATTAAAATACCGCTTGTTAGGTATTTGTCCTGTGGTTCCAGATATCTATACTATGGGATCTGAAAAAGAAAATTACGTGGAATTGTTCTGGGTATTTTTCCCGGATGCAAGAAATGTTCTACATAGAAACTATGCATTCAATGAAAAAAATCCAATGCGTTCAATCAATTTTGATCATATGTTGAATTCTCGTAGATTCAGTGCTAGCATCTATAAAACGGATAATATGTTTGGTGACCGTCGTATTGATGATTATGTGAAAGACAACTCTATGCAGCAGTTGCTTGAAGCAGAAAGAATCAAAGAATCGATTAGAAACCTTGAAGATGATATGTGGAATTACTAATTTTACAAATCAATAATATAATTAAACTCTTATCTTATAGATAAGAGTTTTTTATTTTTTAAATATACGGCTATGTTAGATTATATAATTGTTGGTTCGGGACTCGCTGGAATTAGTTTTGCTGAAACCGTTTTACAAAAGGGGAAAACGATTTTGGTTGTCGATAGCGAGCGGCGTTCGTCCTCGCTTGTAGCTGGTGGGATGTATAATCCCGTGGTGTTGAAACGTTTTACAGAGGTGTGGAAAGTTCGAGTACAACTCGATATTGCTCGCCCTTTCTTTAAATCTTTAGAAGATAAACTTCAAGTAACCTTAGATCATAAACTTCCTCTTTTAAGACGATTTATGTCAGTGGAAGAGCAGAATAATTGGTTTGAAGCTTCAGATAAACCCAATTTGAGTCCTTATCTGTCTTCACAATTGGTAAAAAACCAGAATCAGGGCGTGTATGCACCATTTTCATTCGGAGAGGTTTTTGAAACGGGCTATGTTGATACAGCGCTTCTGATCGAGAAATACAGAATTTATTTAAAAAACAATCAGCGATACATTTGCGAAGATTTTGACTTTAGTGCGTTAAGTTACAATTCAGAATTTGTTTCATATAAAGGAATTGAAGCTAGAAACATCATTTTTGCAGAGGGTTATGGTATGTTGGATAATCCTTTTTTTAAGGATTTGCCTTTAGATGGTACCAAAGGAGAGCTGTTGATTGTTAAGATCCCTCAATTAAAATTTGACCAGATTCTAAAAGCGGGTGTTTTTCTCATTCCAATTGGCAATGATTTGTATAAGGTAGGTGCAACTTATGACTGGGACGATAAAACAGATGTTGTTTCAGAGAAGGGCAAAGAGGAGTTGCTCGAAGGGCTGAGGAGTGTCGTCAATTTGGAGTTCGAAATTGTCGAGCACATAGCTGGTGTAAGACCTACTGTTAAGGATCGCCGCCCTTTGGTGGGTCAAGCTAAAGAGAGCTCAAGAATTCATATATTGAATGGCTTAGGTACAAGAGGTGTACTGTTGGGGCCTTTTTTGGCCAAAGAATTATATCTAAATATAGAGGAGGCTGTGCCTTTGGATGCTAATATTTCTATAGCCCGTTTTTATAAAAAAAAGCTATAGAAAGTAATGTATTGATATTCGTAAATTTAGAGTAATTTTGCACCGCCTATTTTTTTATAAAAAGTGCCTAATAATATAATTGCTTACTCGATAAGCTTCTAATTGAAAATATAATACATGTTAAATATACATAATCTATCTGTTTCTTTTTCGGGAACGTATTTGTTTGAAAACGTAACTTTCCGCTTAGGAGCTGGAGATAGAGTAGGATTGGTGGGGAAAAATGGTGCGGGGAAATCGACCATGCTTAAAATTTTATCTAGGGAAATTGAGCCGGATACCGGGAGTATTGCTACGGAAAAGGAACTTTCGATCGGTTTTCTAAAGCAGGATATCGATTTTGTGCTTGGACGTACAGTTCTTGAAGAAGCTTACCAAGCTTTTGTAGATATTAAAATTGTCGAGAACCAGTTAGAGGTGGTTAACGAACAATTGGTGACCAGAACGGATTACGAGTCAGAATCCTATTCTGAATTGATTGAGGAATTAAGCGATTTAACCCATCGATTTGAGATCATTGGTGGATACAATTATATAGGAGAAACGGAAAAAGTTTTATTGGGACTGGGTTTTCGAAGAGAAGACTTTGAGAAGTTGACCGATACTTTTTCGGGAGGATGGAGAATGCGTATTGAATTAGCTAAATTGCTGTTGCAAAACAATGACGTGCTTTTATTGGATGAGCCAACGAATCACTTGGATATTGAAAGTATTATCTGGTTAGAGCAATTTTTACGCAGTTATCCTGGAGCTGTGGCTATAGTGTCTCACGATAAAATGTTTTTGGATAATGTTACAAATAGAACCATCGAAATTTCGTTGGGAAAGATATACGATTTTAATAAACCCTATTCGGAATATTTAGAATTGCGTCAAGAATTGCGTGAAAAGCAATTGGCAACTCAAAAGAATCAGGCAAAAAAAATCGAAGAGACTGAGAAGTTGATCGAGAAATTTAGAGCAAAAGCTTCTAAAGCTTCGATGGCTCAGTCGTTGATTAAGAAGTTGGACAAAGTAGAGCGCATTGAAGTTGACGAGGACGATAATTCTGTTATGAATATATCTTTCCCAGTTAGCGTTATTCCAGGTAGAGTAGTTTTGGAGATTGAAGAGGTAACCAAGCGTTTTGGAGATAAGACCGTTTTTAAAGATATCTCTTTATTGGTAGAGCGTGGTTCTAAAATTGCTTTTGTGGGGCAGAATGGGCAAGGTAAATCTACTTTGATTAAAGCGATTGTTAACGAGTTTGAATATGACGGAAACATCAAATTAGGACATAATGTTCAAATCGGTTATTTTGCTCAAAATCAAGCCGACCATTTGGATGGAGAAATGACGCTGTTGGATACGATGTTGGAAGCGGCAACGGATTCCAATCGTGCTAAGGTTAGGGATATGTTGGGGTCTTTCTTGTTTAGAGGAGATGTGGTGGAGAAAAAAGTAAAGGTTTTATCTGGAGGCGAGCGAAATCGTTTGGCTTTGTGTAAAATGCTTTTGCAGCCTATTAACGTATTGTTGATGGATGAGCCGACAAATCACTTGGATATCAAGTCTAAAAACGTGCTGAAGACGGCTTTAAAGAACTTTGAAGGAACTTTGATACTGGTTTCCCACGATAGGGATTTTCTTCAAGGAATGTCTAATTTGGTCTATGAATTCAAAGATCAAGCGATTCGGGAATATTTGGGAGATATCAATTATTTTTTAGAACAACGCAATTTGCAAAATATGCGTGAGGTTGAAAAGAAAGTTGCAGCACCTAAAGCTTCTCGAAAAGAGGAAAAGGCAGTTGAAGTGATTTCTTATGAAGATCAGAAGAAGCAAAAAGCATTGCAAAACCGTTTGAGTAAAATAGAAAGTCAGGTTCAAGAGTTGGAGAAAAAAATTGAAAAAGATGATGCGAAGTTGGCTGTGGATTACGAAAAGCTGATGCAGAATGAAACTTTCTTCAAAGAATATGAGCAGAAAAAGAAAAGTTTAGATACCTTAATGGAAGATTGGGAGCTGGTTCAAGAAGAACTAGAGACCTTAAAATAAAAAAAAGCTACCTATTGGTAGCTTTTTTTGGTTTCAGATAATTTGATCAGCAAATCAGCAATTACAGAGCTGGAACTAAAGATGGATTGATGGAAATCTATTTCGAACTGCGTTTGAATATAGAACGTTGCCATTCTTTTGGTTTTCTTTTGTTGCCATTTGCGTTAGTTTGGATAGCTGTACTCATTCAAAGTCGAAACTTAGCTCAGGGGAAAGCATGACGACCATCGCTGTTGCGGATCAATATGCCCTGGTAATTTGGGTATTAATTATGACACTACATATAGTTGTGGCCATTCAAGTGTGCACTAAATTCTATGATAGAAAATATGTCAAACAACTGAAAAAGGTGTTAGACGAGTTTAAAGAAGAGAATTAAAATGATGGATAATCTGACAAAGGTAAATAGTAGGTATAAAAAAACCACTCTGAAAAGAGTGGTTGCTTAGTAGCGGGAACAGGACTCGA
>DCKE01000027.1:140271-267205 GCA_002320285.1 Flavobacteriaceae bacterium UBA1682
CTGCCTACTGCTCTATCCCGCGATGTTTGAGGTGCAAATGTATTGCAATTTTTTGAATTATCAAAATTTATTTTCAGATTTTATTCCTAAGAGCGTTTTGATAAAAATATCCTTTTTTATAAGGAGTAACTTAGTAGCGGGAACAGGACTCGAACCTGTGACCTTCGGGTTATGAGCCCGACGAGCTGCCTACTGCTCTATCCCGCGATTTTGTAGTGCAAATGTACAACGTTTTTTGTATTAAAAAAGAATTTAAAGCTCTTTATTTTTTATTTTCTCTATTTGATTGATATAGCTACCTTTGTCAACGTAAATAAATAACATATGACACATAAAGCAGGCTTTGTAAATATAATTGGTAATCCGAATGTCGGAAAATCCACTCTAATGAATGCCTTCGTAGGAGAGCGTTTGTCTATCATCACTTCGAAAGCACAAACCACCAGACATAGGATTCTAGGTATTGTTAATGGAGAAGATTTTCAAATCATGTTTTCGGATACTCCAGGAATCATTAAGCCCGCTTATGATTTGCAAAAATCGATGATGGATTTTGTGAAGTCGGCTTTTGAAGATGCCGATATCTTATTGTACATGGTGGAGATCGGAGAAAAGGAACTTAAAGATGAAGCGTTTTTTAAGAGAATAACCAACTCCTCTATACCGGTATTGTTGCTGCTCAATAAAATTGACTTATCGAATCAAGAGCAATTGGTAGAGCAAGTAGCGCTTTGGCAAGAGAAGGTACCCAATGCAGAGATCTTTCCAATCTCGGCCTTGGAGAAATTTAATGTAACCGAAGTTTTTGAGCGCATTATTCAATTGCTACCAGAATCACCCGCTTACTATCCGAAGGATGCCTTAACGGACAAACCGGAGCGTTTCTTTGTCAATGAAATTATACGGGAGAAAATCCTATTGTGCTATGACAAGGAAATTCCTTATTCGGTAGAGATTGAAACGGAGGAATTTTTAGAAGATGAAGAGATTATTCGAATTAGAGCGTTGATTATGGTGGAACGCGATAGTCAAAAGGGAATTATTATTGGACATAAAGGGGCTGCAATCAAAAAGGTGGGAATTATGGCAAGAGAGCAATTAGAAAAGTTTTTTGGCAAGCAAGTGCACATTGAACTCTTTGTAAAAGTGAATAAAGATTGGAGAAATAGTGCTTTCCAATTGCGTCGTTTTGGGTACAATCAAAAATAACTAAAGCGTTACTTTTCTTGATTTATTAGAGTATTATTGAGTTTATTCACAATTGAAAAATAAAAATAAACGAAATCTCGCGTCGAAATAGTACCTTTGCAAAATATTTATAGGAGTTATGAACAATATAGTAGCCATAGTTGGGAGACCAAATGTAGGAAAATCCACCTTTTTTAATCGATTGATTCAAAGAAGAGAAGCCATTGTGGATTCAGTGAGTGGAGTTACACGTGATAGAAATTACGGCAAAAGTGAATGGAATGGAAAAGAGTTTTCTGTAATAGATACTGGGGGATATATAAAAGGATCGGATGATGTTTTTGAAGCAGAAATCAGACGTCAGGTAGAATTAGCGATTGATGAAGCTGATGCAATTATCTTTATGGTAGATGTGGAAGAGGGGATTACTCCTATGGATGCAGAAGTAGCAAAATTGCTTAGAAAGGTTACTAAACCGATATTTCTAGCGGTTAATAAAGTAGATAACGGACAAAGAGAAAAAGATGCTTACGAATTCTATAACTTAGGATTAGGGGAGTATTTTACTATTGCTGGAATGACGGGAAGTGGAACGGGAGATTTATTAGATGCCTTGGTAATTGCTTTACCAGACAATCCTATAGTCGAAGAAGTGACCTTGCCTCGTTTTGCTGTTGTTGGAAGACCAAATGCAGGGAAGTCCAGTTTTATCAATGCATTAATTGGAGAAGATCGATATATCGTTACGGACATAGCAGGTACTACAAGAGATGCTATTGACACGAGATACAACCGTTTTGGTTTTGAATTTAATTTAGTGGATACGGCTGGAATCAGACGTAAAGCGAAGGTTAAAGAAGATTTGGAATTTTATTCTGTAATGCGTTCTGTTCGTGCTATCGAACACAGTGATGTCTGTATCTTAATCGTTGATGCTACTCGTGGCTTCGAAGGTCAGGATCAAAGTATTTTCTGGCTGGCAGAAAAAAATAGAAAGGGAATCGTTATTTTGATCAATAAGTGGGATTTGGTAGAGAAAGAAACCATGACTACCGTACAATTTGAAAAGGATATCAGAGAAAAAATCGCACCTTTTACGGATGTGCCAATTATTTTTACATCGACAATTACCAAACAGAGGTTATTGAAAGCTTTGGAAACGGCAGTAAACGTTTTTGAAACGCGTAAAAGAAGAATAGCTACCTCTAAGTTTAATGAGACGATGTTGCCAATTATTGAGCAAACACCGCCACCTGCACTTAAAGGAAAATATGTGAAAATTAAATATTGTATGCAATTACCGACTGCAACACCTCAGTTTGTGTTTTTTGCTAATTTACCTCAATATGTTAAGGATCCGTACAAGCGATTTATTGAAAATAAACTTCGTGAGATCTATGATTTTAACGGGGTTCCGATAGATTTGTATTTCAGACAAAAATAATTTTTATATAATTAAAAAAATGCGGTTATTGTTTACTCAATTAAACCGCATTTTTTTTTGCTCCAAAATGAAACAAATAATACTTTTTTTGGCGTTGATGATAGCAGGGTTAAGTCACGCGCAAAGTACTTTAGAGTTAAAAGGAAATGTACTGGATGAGAACAAGAAACCCATCGAAGCAGCAACTGTTTTTTTATCCGTTTTAAAAGATTCAACCTTGATTGATTACACGGTGACCAATCTAAAGGGAGGATTTAATCTTAAAGTAAAGAAGCAAGCACGTCCTGTTTTTTTAAAGGTTTCCATGTTGGGTTATACCGATTATATCAAACAATTGAGTGACCTTAATGCGGACTTGGATTTAGCTGAAATTCAAATAAAGAGCGTAACTACTGATTTGGACGAATTGGTGATCATAACCGATATACCTCCAATTCGAATAAAAAAAGATACCGTGGAGTTTAATGCTACTTCATTTAAAGTGCGTCCTGATGCCAATGTAGAAGAATTGCTCAAAAAATTACCTGGAGTAGAAATCGATGCCGATAAGAAAATCACTGTAAATGGTAAAGAGGTCAATCAAATTCTCGTGAATGGTAAACCGTTTTTTGACGAAGATGGAAAAATTGCATTGCAGAATTTACCAGCCGAAATCATCAATAAAATACAGGTTTCCGATACGAAAACCAAGAAGGAAGAGTTTACAAAAAAAGCGTCGAGTTCGAATAACGTCAGTATCAATCTGACGATTGATGAGGATAAAAACAAAGGGTTTTTCGGTAAATTTATGGGGGGCTATGGGTCTGATAAACGTTATGAGGGCAGTGCTATAGCCAATTATTTTAAGGGCAAACAGAAGATAAGCGTATTAGCTTCCTCGAATAATATCAATGCTTCGGGTTTTTCTATGGATGAAGTATTTGATAATATGGGAGGTGGAAGAAGCAGAACGGGAAGTTACGGTGCTTCGGGTTCTGGAGGTGGTGGAATCACACAATCCAATATGCTTGGAGTTAATTATACTGACGAATTTATAAAAGATTTAAGTACTTCGGGTAGCTACTTTTACAATTCTAGTGATAGTGAAAATAAAAATAGATCGACTCGTATCAATCTGTTGCCATCAGGGGAGTTCACCACCTATTCGAATGCTTTGACAAATCAAAATAGCGAGTCTCACAATGGAAACTTCTCTGTTGAGTATAAAATTGATTCTACAGCAACCTTGTTTATTGCGCCAAAAATTACGAAGTCATTTCGAGCTTCTCGGTCGAGTGCTGATGAGTATGCTGTAGATCAATTGGGAAGTCGTTTAAATGAAAGCAATTCTACATCCTACAGTTCATCGAATGGAATCAATTTTTCCAATCAAATTCGCTATACCAAAAATCTCAAAAGGGTAGGGCAGTATTTTACCGTTGCATTAACAAATCAAAACAGCGTTGATGAAGGGCAGACGCGTAACGAGTCAGAAACCAAATTTTTTCAAGAAACGGATAAAGATGATTTTAGAAAACAATATAATGTTAGCCGAACTACATCAGATAATTACGGCTTGGCTTTAGAATTTTCACAACCTATAGTAGATTCCTTGTCTTTAGAGTTTAGTTTGGGGTATGATTGGGTTAAGGGAGTTCAAGAAGATCAGGTATTTGACTTTAATGAGCTTACTCAGGGATATGATCGTATCAATACTGATTTGACGAATTATTATGACACTCAAACTAAAACAATTAGACCAACTACGGCTATTCAGATAGCAAAATCAAAATTCACTTTAAATTTAACTCCGGGATTAGCGATCACTCAATACGATGTTAATGCCATTTATAAAGAGGAGGATATCAATTTTTCGAAAGAATATATTTTACCCGTTATGAATGCTTTTTTAAATTATCGTTTTAATAAGGCTTTGTCGCTTTGGGGATCTTATCAATATAACGTTCAAATGCCTAATGCAAGGGCTGTTCTCGATTTTGAAGACGTGTCAAACCCATTAAACACCATAGTAGGAAATCCAGATTTAAGCCCAAATAAATCGCATAGTACGTTTTTAAGTTTTAGAAATTATGATTTCGCAAGTCGATCGGGTTATAGTGTTTATGCGGGAGGTAGTTATTTTGATAACCAGAATGTAACTTCATCGATTTATGACGAAAATAGAAAACGCACAACGACTTATCGGGAATTGTCAGGAGCTTATTCGTATTGGATCGGGGGTAACTGGAATAAATCCTATACCATAGATGAACACAAAATTCGCTATGGACTTGATGTGCGGTATTCTTTGAATAACAGTAAGGGTTTTACCGACGGTGAATTGTATGAAGCCCTATCGAATTCCGTTTCTCCTAGAATATATCTAAGTTGGGATTATGGAGACTTTCTGTCTATTATGCCATCGTATAATTATTCTTCAAACCGAACAAAGTATAATAATTACGCTGTAGAATCGGCAACCACTTTTTCGCATCGCGTTAATGTACAAGCTACAACCTATTGGCCGGAAAATTGGGTTTTTGGCAATGATTTTGGGTATACTTACAATTCGAATATTGCACCTGGATTTAAAAGAGATTTTTATCTGTGGAATACCAGTTTGTCCTATGCTTTCTTTGACAAAAAGTTTATGGCTAAGGTTAAGATCTATGATGTATTAAATCAAAATATCAGTTCAACCAGAACGATAGATCCGACAATGATTATCGATTCGGAAAACACGGTATTAAAGCGTTATGTGATGTTTTCGTTGACCTATAAGATTGATCAATTTGGTGGAAAACAAACAAAAAGTGAACGTCCGAATAGAGGTGGCCAAGGTAGGGGCGCTTCCTCGAATATGAGGATTCGAACGAATTAAGTTAGCAATTTAAAACGATTTGTAAGCTAAAAATAAAAAAGCTGCGGCGATTCCTAGGAATCGCCGCAGCTTTTTTATGTACTCCTTGTTTTTACCAGCTTCCGCCAGCACCTCCACCGGAAAATCCGCCGCCGCCGAATCCACCACCGATTCCGCCGCCGCCAAATCCACCGCCGCCGCCGCTTCCACCGCCGCCAAATCCACCACGACCTAAGCTGCTCAGTATGATCATCTCTCCTAAGCTCGGTCCGGAAAATTGGCCGCCATTTCCACCTCTGCCGTTTTTGCCGCCCCCTTTTCTGCTAAATATAAACAGTAGAAAAACCACTGCAAGGATGATTAGTATGATGGTACCTATGCTCTCGCCGCTGTCGGGGTTCGCTTGTCGAGTTCCTTTGTATTTACCTTTTAGTATTTCAATTACAGCATCAGTTCCCTTGTCTAAACCCTGGTAGTAATTGCCCGTTTTAAATTCGGGGATGATAATGTCTCGAATCATTTGGCCAACAACGCCCGCTGTTAATCGGTCTTCAACGCCGTAGCCCGGAGCAATATGTATCTTGCGCTCGTTTAGTGCTAATAGGATCAGTATGCCATTGTCTTCTTTCTCTTTTCCCAAACCCCACTTTTGAGCCCAGGTGGTGGTTAGTACGGCAATATCCTCTCCTTTTAATGAGGGAATTGTAACAATAACCATTTGTGAAGAGGTTGAGTCAGAATAATGAATTAACTTCCTTTCAAGAGTGCCTTTTTCAGAGGGACTTAAAATTTTAGCATAATCAAATACGGTGGTTTGCTCTGCTGATTTCTTAGGCTTTTCGGGTATCGTATATTGACTATATCCAAGAGTGCTGATTAAAACAATAATAATAACTAGGCTTCTTTGATAAGCTTTTTGAAAAAAATTTTTCATTTATCCTTTTGATATTTCATTTGGAAGTTCGTTGATGTCATCTTTTTGATAAGGAAAAAAAGCTTTGAGTTTTTCACCTGATCTAAGAATACCTTCAATTAATCCGGTTTTAAAGTCCGAGATTTTAAAATGATGGATGACCGTATCTTTTATACAGTCCCAAAAATCAGCCTCGACTTTTTTATGGATTCCTTCGTCACCAATGATGACGAAGGATTTGTCTTCTACAGCTAAATAGAATAGTACGCCGTTTCTCTCTGCTGTTTTATCCATGTTTAAATCATAGAAAACTTCTTTCGCTCGGTCAAACGCGGGTAGGTCGGTATGCCCTTCTAGGTGTACTCGAATTTCTCCCGAAGTATTTTCTTCGGCTTTAATAATCGCTTGGACTATCTCTGCTTCGTCAGCATCGGAAAAAAAATCTTCTACTAGTGCCATGTTTATCTTTAAATTAAAATTTAACTTCTACCGGTTTCTCAGCACCAGCAACGGCTTCGAAGTACGCTTTTTCGCTAAATCCGAACAAACCTGCGAAAATTTTATTTGGAAAACTGTTCACGTGAGTATTGTATACTTTCACATTTTCATTAAAACGGGTTCTCGCTGTTAGAATTTGATTTTCTGTGCTAGCCAATTCATCCTGCAGCTTCAAGAAATTTTGATTGGCCTTTAGATCAGGATATCTTTCTACACTAACCAACAATCTAGAAAGGGCAGATGACACGCCACTTTGAGCTTGGTTGAATTCTTTTAATTGTTCTGGAGTGATGTTAGATGGATCAATAACCGTTTTGGTTGCTTCAGAACGTGCTTTAATAACGCTTTCTAAAGTGCTTTTTTCAAAATCAGCAGCACCTTTGACAGTGTTGACCAAGTTTCCAATTAAATCATTTCTTCGTTGATAGGCTGTTTCAACATTTCCCCAACTCTCTCTAATGTTTTCATTAAGGGTTACGGCAGTGTTGTTGATATTTTTTGCCCAACTGTAAAGACCAATTACGATTACAGCAATAATAATTACGGGGATAAGCCACTTTTTCATAGGAAGTTTGTTTTTTTGTTAAAGTTCGTTTTTAATATGGATCAAAGTTGATTTAATTGCTTCTAATTTACGAATAATTTCGAAAGTGTCGAGAGATTTTTTCGGTTTAGCCTTGATGTACTCTTTGGCGCCATCTAAGGTAAAGCCGCGCTCTTTGACTAAATGAAAGATCAGGCGTAAATTTTTTACATCTTCGGGCGTAAACATGCGATTGCCTTTGGCGTTTTTTTTGGGTTTGAGAATATCAAATTCCTTTTCCCAAAAGCGCAAAAGCGAGGTGTTTACGTCAAACGCTTTGGCTAATTCGCCTATGCTGTAATATCGTTTTTCGGGTAAATCTATATGCATTAGTCTAAAGATTGATTTTCATGATTAGCTGCTTGTGAAAGTAACTCGAACTCTTTAGCAGAAATAGAGCCATAGTAGAAGTTAAGGGGATTCATTACCTCATTGTTATAATGTACTTCGTAATGTAAATGCGGAGCTTCGCTTCGACCGGTATTGCCGACATAACCGATTAAATCGCCTCTTTTAATTTTTTGACCAGCTTTGACATTGTATTTGCTTAAATGGGCATAACGCGTCAAATAACCAAAACCGTGTTTGATTTCGATTAGATTACCGTAGCCAGACAATTGATTATTAGCGCGAATAACCTCTCCATCACCAGTTGCATAAACCGGAGTTCCCGGCTTAGAAGAAAAATCCATTCCTTCATGAAACTTGCGGATTTTGGTAAAGGGGTCGGTTCGATAACCAAAACCAGAGGCAACTCGGGTCATATCTTCGGTCTTTATCGGTTGAATAGCCGGAATAGCCGCCAATAGTTTTTCTTTCCCTTTGGCTAAATTAATAATGTCATCCAAAGAGCGGGATTGAATGGCGGTTTGTTTTAAGATACGATCTACTTTTTTTGTCGTACTCTTTACCAGTTCTGAATTGTTAAATCCCTCGAGGTCTTTATATCGGTTGTATCCTCCAAATCCGGAACGTCTTTGTTCACTTGGAATAGGAGTGGTGTTGAAATAGGATCTATAGATGTAATTATCTCGAACCTCCAATTCATTAAGTACTTGCTCAATTAAATCAATCTTTCGATTTAAAATGGCGTAATTGGTTTTGAAGTTTTCGATTTCTCGAGCCTGCATTTTGTCCCTTGGTGTTTCAAAGATCGAGGTATTCAATAAAATGATTAACCCCAACAAACCGAACATCGCGGATGAGAATATAAATAGCAAAATAAACCCGATTTGCTTGCGCTTTTTGGGTTGTACTTTTTGATAGGCTAGTTTTTCGGAATCGTAATAATATTTTACCTTAGACATATATTAAAAAATGCTATTTTTGCATGTTAAAGTACCTTGTATTTCATGCTTGCGAGTCGATTAGATAACAAATGTAAAAAATGTTTTGATGATAGTATTTCTATTTAGCCATTTTAATACTAGTTTAATATCTAATACGCTCAAAAGTATTTAAAAAAGCCAATAAATCTGGATTTGATAGGAGCTAAATTATTTAATAATAAAAAATCACCGGTTTCAATTCTTGGAATCACTCTGTAGTATGGTAATAGATAACTGTAATCAAGAGTTTTTCATGAGAAGCCTTAAACAAAAAATATAAACGCGATATGCAATCACAAGAAATTCGTCAAAAGTTTTTAAGTTTTTTTGAGGAACGCGGACATCTTATTGTTCCGTCGGCACCGATTGTCTTAAAAGATGATCCGACCTTAATGTTCAATAATTCTGGAATGGCCCAGTTTAAAGAATATTTTTTAGGAAATGCCATACCGAAAAGCAACAGAATTGCCGATACACAGAAATGTCTTCGTGTTTCTGGAAAACATAATGACTTAGAAGAAGTTGGGATTGATACCTATCATCATACGATGTTCGAAATGCTGGGTAACTGGAGTTTTGGTGATTATTTTAAGAAAGATGCCATTCATTGGGCTTGGGAATTATTAACGGAGGTTTATAAAATTCCTAAAGACATCCTGTATGTAACCGTTTTTGAAGGAAGTGTAGAGGAAAATGTGCCTTTTGATCAAGAAGCCTATGATATCTGGAAATCCTTAATCGCTGAGGATAGAATTTTGTTGGGTAATAAAAAAGATAATTTTTGGGAAATGGGAGAGCAAGGTCCGTGTGGTCCGTGTTCTGAAATCCATGTAGATATTCGTTCTCAAGAGGAAAAATCTCTGATATCAGGTAAGGAATTAGTAAATGCTGATCATCCGCAGGTTGTAGAGATTTGGAACAATGTCTTTATGGAGTTTAACCGTAAAGCAGATGGTTCCTTGGAAAAATTACCTGCACAACACGTAGATACCGGGATGGGTTTCGAGCGTTTATGTATGGTTTTACAAGGTGTACAGTCCAATTACGATACCGATGTTTTTAGCCCGTTAATTGAGAAAATATCTGAGTTGACTCAGGGGAAATATACCATTAAGGCTAAGGATGATGAGGAAGAGAAAATAAATATTGCCATTCGAGTGATAGCTGATCACGTTCGAGCGGTTGCTTTTGCTATTGCAGACGGACAATTGCCGTCTAATAATGGAGCGGGATATGTGATTCGTCGTATTTTACGTCGTGCAATTCGTTATGCGTTTACCTTTTTGAATAAAAAAGAGCCTTTTATTTATCAATTAGTAGAGGTTTTGAGTGTACAAATGGGAAGTGTTTTTCCGGAAATCACAGCTCAAAAGGGATTGGTTATGAATGTAATTAAAGAAGAGGAGGCCTCTTTCTTGAGAACCTTAGATCAGGGATTACATTTGTTAGATCAAGTTATAGCGCAATCGGAATCTAGCGTGATTTCTGGAGCGAAAGCCTTTGAATTATATGATACATTTGGTTTTCCGATAGATTTAACCGCTTTGATCTTGAGAGAAAGAGGATTGGAATTAGATGAGGCGGGTTTTGACTTAGCGATGAGTCAACAAAAAAATCGTTCAAGAGCCGCTTCTGAAGTGTCTACTGATGATTGGACCGTTTTGATACCGGGAAATATAGAAACCTTTGTCGGTTACGATTTGTTGAACAATGAGGTGAAAATCACGCGTTTTAGAAAGGTAGATAGTAAAAAAGACGGAAAATTATTTCAATTGGTTTTGGATCAGACCCCATTCTATCCAGAAGGCGGAGGGCAAGTTGGAGATCGAGGTTTTTTGATTTCAGCAAATGAAACCATTGAGATTATCGATACAAAAAAAGAAAATAACCTGATACTTCATTTTGCAAAAGAACTTCCAGAGAATTTAACGGGAAGCTTTACAGCACAAGTTAATGAAGAAACGAGAAAACAAAGTGCGAGCAATCACTCTGCAACTCATTTATTGCATCAGGCTTTGAGAACAATTTTGGGAACGCATGTGGAACAAAAGGGATCTTTGGTTTCTCCAAATTATCTGCGCTTTGACTTTTCTCATTTCGCAAAATTGACAGAGGAGGAGTTAAAGGCGGTTGAAGATTTTGTCAATGATAGAATTCAAGATCAGTTGCCATTGGTAGAGAGAAGAAGCATTCCGTTTGCTCAAGCTATTGAGGAAGGAGCTATGGCTTTATTCGGTGAAAAATATGGTGATGAAGTTCGTGCCATTCGTTTTGGAACGAGTATGGAGCTTTGTGGAGGAATTCACGTTCAGAATACGGCTGATATTTGGCAGTTTAAGATTGTCAGTGAAGGCGCTGTTGCAGCGGGAATTCGTAGAATTGAGGCCATTACTAACCAAGCTGTAAGAACCTTCTATAAAGACCAAGAAGATACTTTGAAAGAAGTGAAAAATATACTTAAAAACCCGCAAGACACTTTAAAAGCCGTTGTTTCCCTACAAGATGAAAATGCCAAGCTAAAAAAGCAGTTGGAGCAGTTGTTGCGTGAAAAAGCGAAAGGACTAAAAGGAGAATTGTCGGCAGAAATTCAAACGATTAACCATATTCAGTTTTTGGCTAAACAAGTTGATTTGGATGCCAATGGTGCAAAGGATTTGGCTTATGAATTGGGTTCCGATAAAACCAATTTATTTTTGGTTCTTGCAACGGTGACAGAAGGGAAGCCGATGTTGACTTGTTATATATCTAAGGAGTTAGCTACTGAAAAAGGATTAAATGCTGGACAAGTGGTTCGGGAATTGGGAAAATACATCCAAGGTGGAGGTGGAGGACAAGCGTTCTTCGCAACTGCCGGAGGTAAAAATCCTGATGGTATTGCCGAGGCATTGTCTAAGGCTATTGAATATGTGAAATAAATAAAAAAGATTCTCGAAAGAGAATCTTTTTTTTATCCTCCAATAAATTTTATTAATGTAATGCAATTCTAGATATGGAATTTTATACCAAGATCCCGCTTACTGATTATCAAAACAAGATTAATTATGATTCAAAGATTATTTCTTTGGGTTCGTGTTTTGCGGTTAATATGGCGCAAAAATTTAAAGAGTTTCAGTTTCAAGTGACTTCAAATCCTTTTGGTATACTATTTCATCCGATGGCGATGGAGAAAATTTTGGAATATGCGGTATCGGATTACGTTTTTACTGAAAAGGATGTTTTTTGTATAGATGGAGTTTGGAGTTGTTTTGACGCGCACTCGGATTTGAATCAATTAGATCAATCGGACTGTGTAGATCATTTGAATGCAGCTCTACAAACGTTGAAATACGAGGTACAGCAAGCGTCTCACTTGATTATGACTTTGGGTACAGCTTGGGTATATCAATTTAATGAGACGGCGAGTTTGGTTTCCAACTGTCATAAGGTTCCTCAAGGGCAATTTAGTAAGAAAATGCTGAGTTATGAAGAGGTTTTAAAGTCTTTGCAAAATATTTCCACTCTGATTCTATCCTTAAATCCTGAAATTAATAGTATTTATACGATTTCACCAGTTCGACATATTAAAGATGGTTTTGTTGAAAACCAAAGGAGTAAGGCGGTTTTAGTAGCGGCTTTACATCAATTTTTAGAAGATAAAACCAGTCGAGAATGCTATTTTCCAGCTTATGAAATTATGATGGATGAACTGAGAGACTATCGTTTTTACGGATCGGATATGCTACATCCAAATGTTGTCGCCATTGATTATATCTGGGAAAAGTGGAGTCGTATGATGTTTGATCCAAGCGTTTTTACGATTATGAAAAAAGTGGATGAAGTGCAAAAGGGATTGAATCATCGAGCTTTTAATCCAGCATCTGAAAAACACGGCATATTTCTTGACAAGTTAGTAGGGAAGATTGATGATTTATTGGATGAGTTTCCCTTTATGAGTTTTAGATAGTAAGGAGGTGTCGTATATTGTTTGTGTGAGTTAAAGGAGGTAAGACTATAAGTTTTGTTGTTCAATTAATAGCTGCGTACTATGAAAAGTTTATTAAAAATATTTTTTGTGTTGGTAATGATGTTTACGGGAGCGATGATTTATCGTTATTTTGATCGTAGAGCAGAAGATGCTAAAATGGAGTACAATTCCGATTTGATTCAAAATCAATTCAAAAACGTAAGCAAGTTAATTGTCACAGAAGCGAAGTTTTCTCAGGTTATGACTTATGAAGATCAGCAAAAGTATATGATGGACTTGTTGTCTTTTAAGAAAAAGGCCGTCGTAATTATTAATGCAGATGCTACGGTTTCCTATGATATGAGTCAGATTGAATACGATATTGATGAGGTAAACAAAGTGGTTAGAATTACAAAATTGCCTAAAGAAGAAATAAAGCTTTATCCAGAGATTAAGCTTTATGATGTTGAGCAAAGTAAATTTAATCCATTTCAAGGAGAAGATTACAATATAATCAATGCTAAGGTAAAGGAAGACTTATTACGTAAAATAGAGAAGTCTACATTGAAGACTAATGCGCAAAATCGCTTGATTACAGAATTGTCAAAAATATTGGTAGTGACACAGTCTTTAGGATGGAAATTGGAATATCAAGATACTGTTATAGAGTCTGACTTAGATCTAAATCAACAATTGAGGTTGTGATTTTGGTTATGTCATTTAATTATCACAGATTTTGTTGATGGGAGAAGTCTCTGAGGTGGTGGTATGATGGGTTTGTAAAACCTGCTGAAAAGAAGCGTATCATATAAAAACAGTGCTGTTTCTTGATTTGAAACAGCACTGTTGATCTTTAATGACTAGTTATTGTGTACTAATTCAATCCCGTTATTGATTAAAAGAGCTACTTCAGGTCTCTCAGTGGTCAATTCGCTTAGGCGCTTTATGGTTTTGTCGATTAACTCTTTATTTCCTTGAATTGTGTTGAGTTCTAACAGTTCTAGAGTCAGCAACCAATCTGACGGATGGTTTCGAATAAGTTGATCAAGTATGCCTTGTGAATCTATTTTTGAATTGGATTCTCTTGCTGTTCTTACCTGTTGGTATAAGTTTTCTAGTGCTATTTTAATAGCTGTTCTATCTGATTTTATGGTTTTCGATGAGGGAACATGAGTAATCAAGTCGAAGCTGTTGTAGTCTGCTGGACCTGAATAGGCTGAAATGATATTCGTGCCTACTGCCATGTCGTAAACACCCCATTCCGGTTGAAAGAGCATTTGACCTTGATATTTTACCGTACAGTTCTTAAAGCTGATTAAGATGATTTTTCCGTGTAGATTTCTCATTCCCGTGATGATTTCTCCGGCTACAGTTACGCCTCCTTCGAATTCTAAAGTGACGTTTTCACCTTCAGAGATCGAATAGGCATTTAGATCTTTAGGGCTCATATCTTCAATGGCTAAATTAACGCCTTTTAGGGTTCCTAGTGCAGTACCGTAGCCAGAAGCATGATATTCGGTGCCGTGTCCAACTAACTCTTTTTCCCGGTAGGAGAGCGCTGTAGGTCCATCTGCTTGTATGTAAATTGGTTTTCCTTGGTGTTCGATCACATTTGTGAATTTTCCTGATACTTGAATTCCTGTCGTTAATTCGATAGTGCCTATGGCATTGGACTCAATTAATTTTTGAGCCCCTTCAAGTCCGCCTTTTCTGATTCCCATATTATTGGCGAATTCTTCTAGTACCATACTTAAGTATGCGAAATCTGGAGTGACAAACAATTGTGGTTGCGGTTTGGTGATATCAAAGTTTTGCTGAGCGGCATCGATAGTATAAGGCAATTTTTTAACGGCATCAGTCATGCACCAAGCGCTTTCACCGATAGAAGAGAGTAGACCGGCCCCGTAAATTTTTGGGTTTTCTAAAGTTCCGACTAATCCATACTCGACAGTCCACCAATGTAGATTTCGAATTTGAGCCATCTCCGATAACTTACCCATATTGCGTTGGAGATCATCAACTCTCTTTTCTACGTCTGATATGGCAGCAGCATCAGCATCCTCAGCTTCTTTTAATATTGATAAAAGACGAATCGCTTCATACATTTCGTAATCACGTGCAGAGGAGATCGCTTTACAGCCAATTTCTCCAAACCTTCTGAGGTATTCGGCATATTCTGGATTTGCAATAATAGGAGCATGTCCAGCGCCTTCATGAATGATATCCGGAGCGGGGGTATATTCAATATGTTCTAATTGGCGAATGTCAGAGGCAATAACCAAAACCTTGTAGGCTTGAAATTCCATAAACGCATTAGGAGGTATAAAACCATCGACTGCTACTGCTGCCCAGCCAATTTCCTTTAAAATACGATTCATTCCATACATATTAGGAATATCATCAATAGAAATTCCAGTTTGCTTTAAACCTTCGAGATAGGAGGAATGAGCGACCTTACTTAGATAACTCACGTTTTTGCGCATCACATATCGCCATACTGCCTGATTTATGGCGGTATATTCGTCATAGTGTTGCGGTTTTATGAATTGTTTAAGATGTTCTGGAAGTCTGTTGATTAAGGGATTGCTTTCGTATTCTTGCGTTTTCATCCTATACTAGGGTTTATATATGTATTATTGGTAAATATAATAAAATTTAATTACACATCATTTAAAGCCTTGTTATTGTTTTGTCAAGAAGTATGCAAACTCGTTTTAACGTAAAATTGAAAAAAAATTAACGTGAATATTTTTTTAGTTTGAATTTATTTATATCTTGCGCCAGATTAACTATTTTAAAATTAACAATTATGAAAAAATTATTTATGTTTTTGGCGGTAGCAGGATTGGCTACTTTCGGAACAGCATGTAGCAGTAGTGATGACAATACGCCACCACCACCACCAGAGGTAGGTCAATTAGCATTGTCTGCTAGCAAAACTACATTGGAAATTAATGAAAAAGTAACTTTTGCTGTGAAATTAGATGGTAAAGCAGTTGCGGACGCAGAAATTTTTATTGACGGAACGAAAATTTCTGGATATGAAACATCTTTTGCTACAGCAAAAGCTTACAAAGTAGTAGCGAAAAAAGCGGGATCTAAAGATAGCAGCGAATTAACTATTACAGTAAAAGAAAAAGTAATTGAGAAAAAACAATTAGTATTAACTGCAACTCCAGTTTTATTAGCATTAAATGCAGAAACTACTTTCAAAGTAACTCTTGACGGACAAGATGTAACTTCTAGTTCTGTTATTACAGTTAATGGTACTGCTGTGACTAATGCAAAATTTAAATCAGCAACTGCTGGAGATTTTACTGCAATAGCCAAGAAAGAAGGATCTATTGATAGTGAGGAAGTTGTAGTTACTGTTTTACCTGCTGCAACAGCTGGAAACAAAACAGTTTACGGTGGTACAGAAAAAGTAATTAACAATACAGTATTTGGAATTAGAGGTTTCTACTACATTGACGAAACTGAGACTACTGTTGGTACATTGTGGTTAATTCAAACTACTGGACCAAGTAATTTCATTACGCAAATTGCTGTTATGGGACCTGCCATTGAAGATGCTGAAGGTTATTTACCAGCTGATCCAACTTTAGCTAACACTGTTTTCAATTTCATGATTGTTGTTGATGGAGGTACTGCTGTAACTGATGAAACAGTTGCAACTACTACAGGTACTGCAGGTTTTGCTCTAAATGCACTTGTTTCTGATCCAAACAAATTATTTGATGTAACTTTGAAATCTAATCTTGCTGGATTGAAATCTGGTAAAACTTTTGTACATGAATTTACAGGTACAGCTGGTTTAGTAACATGGCAAACTTCTGCGAACAGACAAAGCGCAACAGCTACTTCAAAATCAATTAAAGAACAAGGTTCTAATAAAATTGGATCTTATTCTGAGTTGAAAAAAGTATTAAAAAGCTTGAATAGATAATATCAAATAAAACTTTAGATAGTATTTAAAGTTTACTTAATTGAAGCAGTAGTAAGCAAAAGCTTACTGCTGCTTTTTTTTTGATAATAAAGAGTCATTCGTTTATTAAAAACAGTGCAACGCGACGGTGGTTAAGAGTTCAGTTGTCAATATGTAGCTGAATTACAACAACTGTTATAAACTTTTTTGGACTTAATAGCCGTTTATAATCGATTTGAAAAGTTAATGGAATAGTTTCGGATGTTAGTTGGTGTCAGCTTTAAATGATATTTACAATATTTTACGGTTATATTTATTAACAATTGTGCCTTCGAGAGTGCAGAGATGCTGAGGATATCGTTCTTATAGGGAATGAACCTTTCCGGTGCTAACTTTTAGGATGCTTCTTGCTACCAATTTTTGAATGGTAGAGCTATTTGTGATGATTCTAAAAGCGAATTGTGTTCAAAATAGAGGGAGTACGACTTAATTTTAATAATGATAATGTATAGTGCAAAAAAAAGGCTATCTCAAATTATGAGATAGCCTTTTTTTTATTTTTTGGGAGCAGGTGGGAAATCTTTTAAAACTTTAGTTACAAACTCGTTAATACGAGCTTCTTTTTTCTCTCTGTTTTTGGTGATGTAGCCAGTTCCTACACCTTGCCATACGAGCTCTTTTCTCTTGGCATCCAATACATCAATATATAGATTGCCCTCGACTGATGTTGAAACGGTATTGTAGGTAGATCCCCAATATGGATTCCATCCCCAGCCATATCCCCAAGGTGAATAGTAACTGTTTTGTGTGATGTCAACACGCTGTTGTGCCTTAGTGAAGATATTTATTAAGATATCAGGATTAGCACTTTTGACCATTCCCTTCTTGGTTAGTTCGGCATCGATAGCATTGAGAATTCGTTTTTTATCCAAATCGGAAATCTCTGTTTTGTCAATACCCTCCTTAAAGAAGGCATAAGTTTTGTAATTGTTGAAATCAGTTTTGCTGTCATAATCAGAAGCAACTTGTACGGAGCTACATCCTGTGATAAAAACTAAGGCTACTAAAGGTAAAAATTTTAAAATTTTCATGATTGACAAGAATTATTGGTTAATAGTGAGTTTATTATAACAAATTTTCGTCTACCAAATTTGGTAACGTTACCTTTAAAAGAGGTTCCGTTTCCATGGCTCTTTGAATAGCAAAAACAGCTTCTTCATTTCTGGCCCAGCTTCTTCTGGCTATTCCGTTATTTACATCCCAGAATAACATGGATTTTAATCGAGCTGATGCCTCTTTTGTACCATCAAGAAGCATACCAAAACCACCGTTAATTACTTCTCCCCATCCAACTCCACCTCCATTGTGTATAGAAACCCAAGTTGCACCTCTAAAACTGTCTCCAATTACATTTTGAATAGCCATATCTGCGGTGAATTTGGATCCATCATAAATATTAGACGTTTCTCTATATGGTGAGTCTGTACCGGAAACATCGTGGTGGTCACGACCTAGCACTACCGGTCCAATTTGGCCTGAAGCTATCGCTTGATTAAAGGCTTCTGCAATTTTAACACGACCTTCTGCATCAGCATATAAGATACGGGCCTGTGAGCCTACGACTAAATTATTTGCTTGAGCTCCTTGAATCCAACGGATATTGTCGTCCATTTGTTGTTGAATTTCTTTAGGAGAACTTTTTTTCATCTCTTCTAGAACTGCTGAGGCGATTTGATCTGTTTTTAATAAATCCTCCGCTTTTCCTGAAGCGCAAACCCAACGGAATGGGCCAAATCCGTAATCAAAACACATAGGACCCATGATGTCTTGTACATAACTAGGGTATTTAAAATCGATACCATTTGGCGCCATTACATCTGCTCCGGCACGTGATGCTTCTAACAAGAACGCATTTCCGTAATCGAAGAAATAGGTTCCTTTTGCGGTATGTTTATTAATGGAAGTTGCTTGACGTCTTAAGGATTCATGAACCTGTTTCTTGAAGTTTTCAGGATCATTAGCCATCATTTCGTTCGCTTGTTCAAAAGTGAGTCCAACTGGATAATAACCTCCTGCCCAAGGATTGTGGAGTGATGTTTGATCAGAACCCAAATCGATATAAACGTTTTCTTTATCAAATTTTTCCCAGACATCTACGATATTACCATGGTAGGCGATTGAAACGACTTCTTTGTTTTCTTTTGCCTTTTTAACTCGGGTGACTAAAGTATCTAAATCAGTAGCTACCTCGTCTACCCAAGCTTGAGAATGGCGCACATCGACCGCTTTGGCATTGACTTCTGCGCACACTGTAATACAGCCAGCAATATTTCCGGCTTTAGGTTGTGCACCACTCATACCTCCTAAACCTGAGGTTACAAATAATTTTCCAGCAAGACCTTCGCCTTGCTTTGAAATCTTACGCCCTCCGTTTAATACTGTAATAGTTGTTCCGTGAACAATTCCTTGTGGTCCGATATACATATAACTTCCAGCTGTCATTTGTCCGTATTGGGATACTCCTAAAGCATTGAATTTTTCCCAATCATCCGGTTTAGAGTAATTTGGAATCATCATACCGTTGGTAACTACTACACGCGGTGCATTTTTATGGGATGGAAATAGTCCCATTGGATGCCCGGAGTACATTGCTAAAGTTTGCTCATCCGTCATTTCCGATAAATACTTCATCGTTAAGAGATATTGAGCCCAATTTTGAAATACAGCACCGTTTCCACCATATGTAATCAACTCATGAGGATGTTGAGCAACAGCGTAATCCAAATTGTTTTGAATCATTAACATGATTGACCGCGCTTGTAACGAATTTCCTGGGTATTCTTCAATTGGACGGGCATATATTTTATAATCTGGACGAAAGCGATACATATAGATACGACCGTATAGTTCCAGTTCACTTTTAAACTCTTCCAGAAGTTCGGCATGATGTTCGGGCTTAAAATAGCGTAAAGCGTTTTTTAAAGCGAGTTTTTTTTCATCAGCACTGAGTATTTCTTTCCTTTTTGGAGCGTGATTTATTGAAAAATCGTAAGATTTTGGACTTGGTAACTCTGTTGGAATACCTAATTGAACCTGTTCTTTAAAATTCATGTTTTAAAAATTTTGGATAATTGGATGTTTATTCGCCGATTAAATAAATTAAAAGACTTTTTTTCTTATTTTTATTGTTGTTTAAAGGATTGATTTCTAAAGTTATAGTGTGTTATTTGGGGTGTGTAACCACAACCACAACCTGGAATCTTACCGAACGAAATTAATATGATAATAAAAGTTTAAAATTATTGAATTTTACAGAAAAATGCAGTCAATTTGTATAAAATGTATTACAAGATATTAATTAAAGAAAACTGGGTGCCTAAAGGCTTTGTCGGAATCACGATTTATCCTTATATTATCTTTAAAAAAGAAGCTAGTAGAAGGGATGCAATTTTGGTTATGCACGAAAAAATTCACATCAAACAGCAATTGGAATTATTGATCATTTTTTTTTATATATGGTATGCCGTTGAATTTCTAATAAAAGTGATACAATTAAAAGATAAGAGAAAGGCTTATCGCGCTATTTCATTTGAGCGTGAAGCTTATCAGCATCAAGGTGATTTAAATTATTTAAGGCGTAGGAATTTTGCATCCTTTTTAAAGTATATATAATGTTTGACGAAAAGTATATTCCCAATGAAGTCGTATTGCTTTCTTTTAAGAATGGTGTCACCCTATCCATAAAAAGAGAAGATTTGTTGCATGCCGAAATATCGGGTAATAAATTCCGTAAATTGAAGTATAATTTTATTCGCGCTAAAGAATTGGGGCTGCAAACCATACTGACATTTGGAGGGGCTTATTCGAATCATATAGCTGCAACTGCTGCTGCTGGCAAGGAATTTGGGTTTAAAACCATCGGTATTATTCGCGGAGAGGAATTGGCGCAGAAGTTTCTTGAAAATCCGACCTTAAAAAAAGCACATGAAAATGGAATGACTTTTAAGTTTGTTACAAGGGAGGAGTATAGACAAAAAAACACGGATGTTTTTATAGATAAATTGAAAACGGAGTTTGGAGTATTTTATTTGATTCCCGAAGGAGGTACGAATGCCTTGGCAATTCAAGGTTGTCGTGAAATTTTAAAAAAGGAAGATCAGGAGTTTGATTATATTTGTAGTGCCGTAGGAACCGGAGGTACTTTGGCAGGAATTATTAACGCCACAGGAGTAAAACAGCAGGTATTGGGATTTCCCGCTTTAAAGGGAGATTTTCTAACTGAAGTGATAAACGGTTTTGTAACAAAGAGAAATTGGGAATTAATAGCGAATTATCATTTTGGAGGTTATGCCAAAACGAACAAAGAATTATTGGATTTTCTCGCTACATTTTACGATAAAACCGGTATTTTATTGGATCCCATTTATACGGGTAAAATGATTTTTGGAGTTATTGATTTAATCGCTAAAAATTATTTTCCTGCACAGTCTAAAATACTAGCCATTCACACGGGTGGATTACAAGGGTGGAATGCAAATTTTGATTCTAAATTAGTTATACTATAAGTTATGTTTAAAAAGTTATTTTTAATAGTAGTGCTCTCTTTTTTGGTAAGTTGTGGTTCTAGCAAAAGCAAAGGTAGTTTTACAAAGAAGAAAAAGCGGGAGACTGAATTGATCAATAAGGCTTCCTATCGTGCTCAATTGAATAAGAAAGCCATTAAACCAGTTAAAAATAGTCAGATAGAGACTTTGGAGGCTACTTCGCGTTTAAGTGTCACTAACGACATGATTCGCGAGTACATCATGCGTTATAAAGACATCGCAAAGAAAAATATGTCTGATCACGGTATCCCAGCTAGTATAACCCTAGCTCAGGGAGTCTTAGAATCTGGATCGGGACAGGGCACATTAAGTCAAAAAGCAAATAACCATTTTGGTATTAAATGCCATCAAGGTTGGACGGGGGATTCTGTTCGACATGATGATGATGCACCAGAGGAGTGTTTTAGAAAATATCTAAATGCCGAAGAGTCCTATCTCGATCATTCTTTGTTTTTAACGAAGCGTGGTCGGTATGCAAAATTATTTGATCTTGACAAAGGAGATTACGTAGGCTGGGCAAAGGGATTGCGTGCAGCAGGTTATGCTACCGATCCAAAGTATCCGGAGAAGCTGATAAGCTTGATAGAGCGATATCAATTGTTTAACTTCGATCAAGAAGTCTTAGGTGGTAATTATGTACCGGTAGTAATCAGCCCAAGTATACCGAGCTCAACTTACAATGTTTATAAAGTAACAGGAGGCGATACCTTGTTTTCGATTTCAAAGCGATACAATGTGACTGTTGCGGAACTACAGAAATTAAATAATTTATCCGATAATACCATTTCGGTGGGACAAATCTTAAAAATAAAATAATGTTATATCAAAGAAGTAGTCAACTATTTGCAGAGGCAGAAAAAGTAATTCCAGGAGGTGTCAATTCTCCAGTAAGAGCATTCAAATCCGTAGGAGGAACTCCGATTTTTGTTAATAAAGCAATAGGGGCATATTTATATGATGAGGACGGTAATAAATTAATCGATTATATCAATTCATGGGGGCCTATGATTTTAGGTCATGCCTATGAGCCGGTAGTCAATGCAATCATCGAGAAAGCAAAACTGGGAACTTCGTTTGGGATGCCGACCGAAATAGAAACGAAAATTGCCGAATTAGCGGTATCTATGGTACCTAATATCGATAAAATTCGATTTGTAAATTCTGGTACAGAAGCATGTATGAGTGCTATTCGCTTAGCTAGGGGATTTACCAATAGAGAGAAAATCATAAAATTTAAGGGTTGTTATCACGGACATTCGGATTCATTTTTAATTGAAGCCGGTAGTGGAGCAGTCACTTTTGGATCTCCAAATAGCCCTGGAGTAACGGTAGGGACGGCGAAAGACACCTTATTGGCCAATTACAACGATCTGGAAAGTGTAAAACAACTTTTTGAATCCAATCAAAATGAAATCGCAGCGTTGATCATTGAGCCTGTTGCGGGTAATATGGGTTGTGTTCCTCCGAACAAAGGCTTTTTAGAAGCCTTGAGGTTGCTTTGTACCCAACACGGTACCTTGTTGATATTTGACGAAGTAATGACCGGATTTCGACTTGCGCGTGGCGGAGCACAAGAGTTATTAGGAATATCCGCTGATATCGTTACTTTTGGAAAAGTCATCGGTGGTGGATTACCTGTCGGTGCTTTTGCGGCACGTCAAGAAATTATGGATTACTTAGCACCAATAGGTCCTGTTTACCAAGCTGGAACACTATCTGGGAATCCACTGGCTATGGCTGCAGGATTGACCATGTTACAAGCAATTGAAAGTGATTTAGAATTATATACTCGTCTAGAGCAGAAAACTGCCTATCTAGAAGCAGGTATCAAAAAAGTATTAGCTGAGAATAATGTCGCTCATACCATCAATAGAGTGGGATCTATGATTTCAGTGTTTTTTGACAGCAAGCCGGTTTTTGATTTTGAGTCTGCGGGATATGGTGATAATGATACATTTAAGAAGTTCTTTCACGGATTGTTAAAACAAGGAGTCTATATAGCACCTTCAGCCTACGAAACTTGGTTTATCACGGATGCATTGACTTACGACGATTTGGATTTTACAATAAATGCCGTAAATGCCATTTTTCAATTGGAATCTTAGTCTTTAAAACAAGCTGCATACAAAAGTTTATAAAATTAAAAAAGCTGCTAAAAGAAATACCTTTTAGCAGCTTTTATAATTAAGGCAATCTTCCGGTAAATTCTAGATCGCTCAGCGTTTTCATAAACGATATTAAATCGAGCTTTTCGGATTCACTCAGGGCTATTCTAGTGTCATTATCCTTAAAAATCGGATCGAGATTACTCGAGTTCAAGACACCTCGATCAAAATAATCCAACACCTCTTTTAGCGTAGCAAACTGTCCGAAACTTCCGTAAGGTGCCGTGTATTCTACATTGCGCAAAGAAGGTACGCGAAAACTCATATAATCGCTTGCAATCCCTGTAACTCTTGCGCGTCCCGCCTCATTGGTGTCTGCATTTACGGGAAAACCAATGTTTCTAAAGCTCTGGTCGGTAAATAGTTCGGTGCTGTGACAACTGCTGCACTTTTGTTGAAAAACTTGATATCCGCGATTTTCACTCTCGGTAAACTGTTCTCCACTATTTTTTTTGACCCGATCGTATTTGCTGTTGGCCGAAATTAAGGTATATTGATATTGCGCCATACTTAGATAAATACGCGTTGCAGTAATATTTTGGTCACCAAATGCTTTATGGAACAATTTTCTGTATTCCTTGTCATCTTGAATTTTCTGGATTACTTCAACTATAGAGGAATTCATCTCCTCATGAGTGATAATGGGAACCAGAACTTGATTTTCGAGCTGTAGTTTGCTGCCATCCCAATTGTAAAAATTTAAAAAGGCCAAATTTTGTAATGGTGGTACATTTCGAAGACCGATTCTCTGATAGATGCCAACAGCTTGGGAATGGGTATCGGCAAAAGCATTTGTTCTGATGTGGCAACTACTGCATGAAATACTATTATCTGCGCTAAATCTTTTTTCATTGAAAAGTTTTTGTCCCAATTCAACACCAAATTGTGTCGGTCTGTTATTGCGTACGGCATGGTTCATTTTTGGAAATCCTTCAGGTATCGTTAACGCAATCTCGGGATTGTCAAACGAGATAGACTCATAATCATCCTTGTTACACGAACCTAATAGCAATAGCATAAAAAGCAATCCTAATTTTCTTTTCATTCCTAATGGATGTCTTTCAAATTGATTATCATGAAGCGTCGTCGGAGCTAAAAGATCAGACGACGCACTTTTAAATTTAATTTTCGATCTTTATTATCGAAAATATACCGGTTAAATCACTAGAACCATTACCACCTAAATTATCTACAAATAAAACCATTTGGTTGGCTGTATGAATATTTGGAGTGGCGTTAGCATCCATGCCTGTTCCTGTTTTTAAGGTAATGGTATTGGTTTTTCCGCTCAACAATTTGTCGAAGTCTGCCTTGATTGCTATTTTTGGAGCCTTAGCGCCTACAGTGGCATGTATTGGAAGGTCGAGGATGATGTCTCTATAGGAGTCAACGCCTTGGGTATAACTGCCTTCTTCTCCTTCGATGGTGCTTCCCGTGTGAATAGATAAGGTTTTTTTATCGGTGTCATAAAAACCTTCTATTTTGGTAAAGCGGTATCCCGTTCCCCATTCCCACATCATTTCGGTGTCGTTGGCTCCTGCTGTGGCGTAGAAATTCGGAAACTTTACCTGATTTAACACATTTAAGTCCTTCTTTATACCCAACCCAAATTTTAGTTGTTTATAATCGCCAGAAGGGATGTTGTTTAGGGTGTAGTTTAGGGTGATGGGCTTTGATTGATCAACAACAGCAGCTCCTTTGTCCAAATCATTGATGTTGTAAGGGATTTCCGTTCCATCTGTTTTGACCAAGCGAATATTACTAATGACATACTTTAACTCGGAAAATTGATGTAGTTGCCCAGCCGCTGAGGTGTGTAGAGTAGCTTGATTTGATGAGGTATCTCCAAGCACAATGGCAAGGTCTTTAAAAGTATTGTTAAAGGACAAAGTCACGTTGTTGGCAACCGGACTGCTGTCATCACTTTGACAAGAGACAAAGAATAGGGCTATGGATGCGGCTATAAAATATGTTTTTATGTTTTTCATTTTTTTGAAAGGTTATAAGTTATAAATTGAATTTTAAAGAGGTAAAAATGTTGCGTCCGACTCTGGGGATATTTCCCCAATCCGCATAAGTACTATAATATTTATTAAATAAATTTTCGACGCCAATTTGGGCTACAACGTTTTTGTTTTTGATTTGAAATCGGTAGTCCGTCGAAAAATTCCAGATGTTATAAGACGGTGTTTGATCTTCGCCGTATTCGGGACTATAGTTGAGTTGTTCAAAATCGCCGTTTACCGATGTTTGAAATCCGAATTCGCGATACTGAAAATGCAGAGAAGTTTGATAGCTCAAAGGACGAATAAAAGGCAGGTTTCCCTTTTTGTCATCTTGTCCCCGCGCATACGTCAGCGTCCCGTTCCAGTGCAAATCTTTAAGAATGTGATAACCGGTGTTTAGTGAAAAATTAAATAAAGTAGCCCAGTCTAGGGAAGTGTATCCCTTTACTCCAACAGATTGATAGTTCATTGGACTACCCAAACTCAACACCCTGCCAATAATGTAGTTTTCAATATAGAAATAGTTGACTTTGGCTTGGACATTCAATTTGCCGCTACTAAAACCGACACTTGCATTGGCTTCGTAAGAAATTTCGTTTTTTAAATTGGGATTCCCAATATAGTCGTAACGATCAAAGCTGTTATATATATAATAGCCATAAGCTTCAGAAACAGTAGGAGCTCGATGTCCGTAACCGCTACCGATAGAAAAGCGGAATTTGTTGTGATTATACTGGTATTTGGCATATAGACTCGGCAAAAATCGAGTCTTTTCTTGAGGGGCGCCTGGATAAAAAATCCAATTAAACTCAACATATTTGGAGTGATTGTGATGAACACCTATGGAACCGCCAAAATCCAGTTGACTGTCTTCTGAAAACTCCCAAGTATTTGTGCTGGCGATACTGGCATAAGTCGTATTGACCCAAGGCCAGCTGTAAGCAAACATAGTTCGTTCACTGCGATCTTGCGGATACATGCGCATTTCGGCTATCGATAAATTGTGATAGGCATTCAGTTGTATTTCGGAACGATAGCGATTGCCGTGTAGGTCTACTCTAGAAACCAAACCATAAGTGGTATTCCAACCGGGCATATCCATATGTACCAAATTCTCAGGTCGTGTCGTATCATCCATATAATGTTCAATAGCATTAAAATACATTTTAGTGTCCCATGCTTTTATCAGACTTTCTTCAAACAACTGTTTATAAGCAACAGAGGTAATAATTGCACGTGATAGCCATAAATCCATCGGTAGAGCGGGGTATCCAACATCTTTAGCAACATCGAAGATGGCGTCGGCTCTAAGAGCCGATAGGGCACTGGTTTTATAGGCCAAACCCAAAGAAGCATTCATCTTTTTGTATTGCGAATGGGCAACTTCGTGCTTATTCCCGTCTTTATAGTTGTCGGCTTTTCGATACGAAATACTTCCATCTGCTACAAATTTCTCACTGGAGTACGATAGATTCGTCAAGTTTAAAAACTGTTTGTTGTTGAATTCCAATCCCGTTTGATAAGTGCCATGCCATTTTTTTTCTAGTCCAAAGGCTGTACTTCTTCTTTTTAAGTCAATACTTCCAGCGATGGTTGCACCTTGTAGGCTCCCCTCTTGTCCCGATTTTATAGCTATCTCAGATAAATTATTTTGTTCAACATACGACGTTATCGGATCCATTTTGTCTGTACATGCGCCGAAAATGTGCATCCCGTCAATCGTAATACTCGAGCGCTCGCTACTCATATTATTGAGCAAAGGTTCCCAGGCATAAGCACCTCTTTTAATGAAGCTAATTTGATCCGAAGAGGCCAAAAATTCATCCACTGATACTGCCATTTTCATTTGGGTCTCGATTTTCTTTTTTGCCAAAACAACCAAATCGATATTTGCTAAGGCAGTAACCGTATCGGTTTCAATAGGCTTGTCTTGAGCATGAACGGTTATTCCCCAAAAAAACAACGCTAAGGTAAGTAGTCTCCTATTCATTAGAATAAAATATCAATATGGAGTTCACTTTTCGCACCTTCAACACCCGGAGTGAAATCCGTTGAAACCGGTGTTCCTTGTATAATCTTACCGTTTTGATCAAGCAACATCAAATTCAGGGTCCAGTTTCCAGTCATGGTATAATTGACCACGCCGTAATACCATCCATCAGTAGCTTGCTTTAAATCTTGATTGTTCGGTGAAGAATGATTGCCCATCGAGGGCTCTGGCATTCTGGGATCCAATTTCAAAATATAATTTTGAGCTTCTGAATAGGATAAAGAGATTAAATCAGTTGTAATCCCAGAGGCATCACTTACTACATTGGATTTATAGATGCCTGCAATTAACTGATTTTCCGATACTTTTGGCTTCTGTGGCGCCTTTAATGCAATAATATATTGCATGCCATCCTTGCCTGTAAAAGCGGTCATGTTTAAGTTTTTATTGACTTGCTTATGAATGATAGCATCTTGGATCACCGTAAAGGTTTGACCTTTGTCATTAAAGACGAGTCGTATCGTCCAGTTGTCGACATTGCTCTCACTGGAAAATACCGCATATCCAGTATAGTATTGATCCACGTTATTATAAATCCAACGTGAACTGTGTGGATACGAAACCTTGTTGTTATTTGCTTGGGTTAGGACTGGTAATAACAGCGGGTCAGCGCGATCTAATACTTCGTTAGTTACTATATTGGTAAGCTTGATTCGGATTTCATTATACCCCTTATAAAGGGTTCCATTTAAAGCTAAAATATCCATTTTATAAATACCCTCAGTATGGGAAATTACGTTCCTAAAGTCGTAATATTCAGGGACTATCGTATTTATTTCATCTTCATAGTCCGTTTTATCTAGGGTACAGGAGCTCAAGGCAAACAGCAAAGTGATTGCAAAAAGGGTGTAGCATTTCATGACTTTCAGTTGGTTTTAAATCTTCGTTGAGCACAGAGTACTTAATTCGTTTTTGTTCGTTTTATCGCTGTTGAGATCGAAAAAATACGCTTACCACAAATGGGTAGCCCAGCTGATGTGCTGCCGTGATGACAACAATGCTATGGGCACTTTTTTACAACGGTAAAAGTTCTAGCAGTTGTTGTGAATTATCGGGTTGCAAATTTCTTTAGAATTCAACGGGAAAAAATCGAAAAGATCAGGATAGGTCAATACCGCCAAGTAGCAAAATAGATGCTTTAGCTTATGCTTTATAGGTTTTGGAAAACTAATCCTGTAAACGAGGTGTATAGAGGGGGTCTAAAAACGAAACTTGCGAAGGAAAAGTGATAAATGCATGCGTATGAAAAAAGTGGTTTTAAGATGTCCTTTACCTCAAGGTCTAGAGGAAGCTCCCATACAATTTCTGTATAGTATGTCAGGTTTTTTTCTAGCGAAAACGAGTGATGCTTATCCTTGTTATTATCTGCATCAACGGTTTTAGCAAGCTCTTTTTTTAAATGACATTTACCATTACACGCCATTTCTGGTTGGTCTTTATTGACGCAGAGTTCGTTTTTGATATAGTCATAAAACACTACATATTCCAGAGCCGGTAGTACCGGTCTAAACAATATAAATAGAGATAATATGAGGGTTGCTTTTTTCACAATGTAAAGGTCTATCGTTTTTTTTTAAGCGCCAAGTTTATGATTGTTTGTATTAAATAATGGATTGATTACGTAAGTTAATGGTCTTTAAACTACATAAAAAGGATGTGTTTGTTGTCAATACTTCCACTATTTGTTTTTTGTATTGTTCTTTAAATGGTATAATATAGATTTTTAAATAAGTTAAAAAAGCAGTATCTTAAGAGGTTGTATACCGCCTTTTTAACTTTTCTTCGGTTCATTTGTTTTGTTTCATTTCTTGAAGTTACTTTTATTCATCATTTTTTTTGCGGTATTTTTCGGGAGTGAGGTCTGTGCCTTTTTTAAAAAAAGTAATAAAATAGGAGGCATGTTCAAATCCCAATTCATAAGCAATTTCGCTAATGGATAAGTTGGTGTAATGCAATAAGCGTTGGGCCTCTAGAATGAGGTGTTTTCGGATCAGATCTCCAGAGGTTTGTCCAAGGGTCTTTTTGCAGATTTTATTTAAGTAATTGGTGCTTAGATTTAGCATTTCCGCATAGTCTGAAGGCATTTTACAGGTCTTGAAGTTTTTGGCGATCAGTTTTTGAAACAGTTCTATTTTCTCTCGTGCGGGATTGCTCGTTTGTGTCGTTTTCAAAGGACCGTGAATGCGCTCTAATTCGATTAGTAAAATATTCAAATAGGAGCGTAGGGCATTGATAGAAACCTTGTGGGTGTCGTTAAATTCTGTGTGCATAAAAGACAATAAGGTATTGAGATAACCGGAATGATCTTTTAATACCGGTATCATACTGGGCATTTCTCCATTAAAAAAGGAGAATTGATGGAGAATGTTATTGTTGTATCTCAACGAAAAAAAGTCTTCGGTAAAGCAAATGATTTTTCCCTGAGCCTCGCTGTTTATAATTAATTCGGTAATACAATTGGGTTTTGTGATGATTACTTGCGCATCAGTGATGTGTTTTCTTTTGTTGTCAATAACCACGTCTCCTTTACCCTTCTCGATAAACAAGAGGGTGTAAAAGCTGCTTTGATGTGGAAATTCCAAAAGAGGATATTTTTTTAATAATCCATCGATGGGGCCAATAAAGAAATTACGCGTATCATCAAATAAACCAATATGGCATACCGGCAAGCGGTGTGATTGCATAATAGGTGGTTTTTAATTTATACTCGACTTATTCTAATAAATAATTAAGCGAGTTCAGGAGGCTGAAATAAAGAAAAGACCAAGTTGGAAATAATGAATTTTGAATAATAATTCGGATAGATTCTCGGTGCTATAAACGCTTGAGCTATAGCAGTCTGATAGGGAATGCTTTGATAAAAAAGGGGTTGTACCTCTTTTAATTTGATGATCGGAAGTTCTTGTTTTTTATCGGAATCTGCGGAGAGTTCTTGTTGAAGATAACAAGTCCCATTACATACGGGAATGGTATCAAATCTGTTGATACATACGTTTTTAGCGATGTAGTCGCGATTGATATAGAATGCGGTTATGATCCAAAAACTTGAAGTGTTTTGATATATAAATGAGAGTAGTAATATGGTAAAAATACTTTTCTTCACCTAATTGGATTTTTCTTGGAGTAAAATTACAATTTCTTTTATTAATCGATCGACATCTGCAGAATTAGTTCCGTCATAAACACCTCGCAGGTGACGGTTCTTATCGACTAAGATAAAAGCACCGCTGTGAGCATAACCTCCCGGAGCATTTACGTTTTCGTAGGCCTGTGAAAAATATCCTTTCTCGGCTAATTGATAGATGTCTTTTTTCTCACCGTGTAAAAAGTGCCATTTTTTGGAATCGACGCCTAATTGATCTGAGTAAGCTTTGAGCACTGGGATCGAATCGTTTTCGGGATCAATGGTGTGAGAAACAAAAAGCACCTGCGAATTGTCTTTAAAAACGTCGTAGACCCGTTTGAGCTGTTGATTCATAATCGGGCAGATGGTCGGGCATTTTAGAAAAATAAAATCAGCAATGTAAATCTTGTTTTTAAAAGAGTCGTTGCTGATAGTGATACTGTCTTGATTGGTCAACGAAAAATCGGGAACTTTAAAATAGTTGATGACTTTAGTTTGGGTTTTAGATACCACTTCAGTGTGATTGCCCAAATAAGGAAGTTTTTCCGAATTACTTGAACAGGAAATAAAAACAATAAAAATCGAAAAAAACAGTATAACCTTCATTACATGCATATGGAATAATTGCTTGGTGATCATTGAGTACGTGTGATTTTGGCTTGGAGTTGTTCGGTGTAAATTTACGAACTTTGTCTGTCAAAAACTTTTAAAAATGGAGGATATATATGAAATAAAAAAGCCCGTTTTGGTTTCTCAAAACAGGCTTTTTCTATAATATTTAGGCTTGATAAACCACTTTTTTAACGTCATCTTCGGTAATCACGGTAGTCAAATGATGTTGGGCCAATGATTTCATGGCCTTGTCCCATTTTTTTCCGCTTAAACCCGATTGCTCTTTTAAGTCGCTTAAGGCTAGCTTATTTTCATTTTTTGCAAGTATAGCAATAATTTCCTTCTCCTCATCGCTTAATTCGATACTCGGAGTGGTTTTTTCCAAGCGCATTTGCGGGAAGAAAAGTACTTCTTGTATGGAAGGGTTGTTGGTTAAGAACATAATCAAACGATCCATTCCTATTCCCAAACCAGAAGTTGGTGGCATACCATATTCTAAAGCTCTAAGGAAGTCTTGATCAATAAACATTGCTTCATCATCGCCGCGTTCCGACAAGGCCATTTGTGATTCAAAGCGCTCTCTTTGATCGATAGGATCGTTTAGCTCTGAATAGGCATTGGCTACTTCTTTTCCACAAACCATCAGTTCAAAACGTTCGGTAAGTTCTGGATTATCTCGGTGAACCTTTGTTAGTGGAGACATTTCTATAGGATAGTCGGTGATAAAAGTCGGTTGAATATAATTGCCTTCACATTTTTCTCCGAAAATTTCATCGATTAATTTTCCTTTACCCATAGTCTCATTCACGGGTATACCCATGGATAGAGCAGCAGTTCTAATCTCATCTTCCGATTTTCCAGTGATGTCAAAACCGGTGAATTCTTTGATCGAATCAGCCATAGTAACGCGTTTAAAAGGCGCTTTAAAATTGATCTTATGATCTCCAAATACCGTTTCTGTATTTCCGTTTACTGCAAGTGCACAATGTTCTAATAGATTTTCAGTAAAATTCATCATCCAATTGTAGTCTTTGTAGGCTACATAGATCTCCATTACCGTAAATTCAGGATTATGCGTTCTGTCCATTCCTTCATTTCTAAAGTTTTTGGAAAATTCGTATACTCCGTCAAACCCCCCTACAATCAGTCTTTTCAAATACAGCTCGTTGGCAATTCTCATATAAAGAGGCATATCCAAAGAATTGTGGTGAGTGATGAACGGACGGGCTGCAGCTCCTCCGGGAATCGGCTGTAAAACCGGTGTTTCCACCTCCATATAACCGGCTTGATTAAAATATTCACGCATAGCGTTGAATAATTTGGTTCTTTTGATAAAGGTCTCTTTGATGATAGGATTGACAACGAGATCAACATAGCGCATTCTATAGCGTAATTCTGGATCGGTAAATGCATCAAAAGTCTGTCCTTCAGCATCCGTTTTAGGCAGTGGAAGCGGACGTAATGATTTGCTCAATAAAGTTAAGGTTTTGGCACGTAGCGTTTTTTCGCCGACTTGAGTAGTGAATAACTCTCCCTCAATCCCAACAATATCACCGAGGTCAATTAGTTTTTTAAAAACCTCATTATAAAGTGTTTTGTCTTCACCAGTACAGATCTCATCTCTATTGATGTAAACCTGAATACGGCCTTCACTATCTTGAATCTCAGCAAAAGATGCCTTACCTTGGATACGAGACGACATTAAACGACCAGCTACAACAACCTTCTTCCCTTCTTCGAAATCAGCTTTGATTTGCTTGGATGTATGATCAACAGCAAATAGGTTAGCGGGATAGGGATTGATGCCGAGCTCTTTTAATTTGCTCAACTTTTCTCTTCGAATGATTTCTTGTTCTGAAAGTTGCATATTAGTCTATTTATATAATGGCGACAAATATAGTTATAATTTGAGATGACGACAATTGTAAAGTTACAAATGCAAGGATTTTAGCTAAAAAATATAATTAAAACGGCGCCCTATTTTTGATTAACTTTCTTCGAGATCCGATTTGTGTTGAATAAAATATATTGCGGTTGTTTTTTTAGTAAATATTTTGGAGCGATCGAGAAGGTTGCTCTAAAAAAATACCGTACTTTGTAAAAGTATAAATGGAATTATTTAGAATAGAATTAATTTTTTGAAAAGAAGTTTATTATGGGTTTTTGGCGAGTTATTTTAGCGATTTTTCTTCCCCCTTTAGCTGTCTTGGATAAGGGGTGTGGTTCTGTGATCATCGTGGGGATTCTGACGATCTTTGGTTGGGTGCCCGGTGTAATTGCGGCATTGATTATTCTGAATAATCCAAAACGATAACAGCATAAGATGAATAAAAAAGTAAGGTTGATGGATCTCGGGCATCGCGATTATAAAGATACTTGGGCATATCAAGAAGAATTGTTTCAGGGTATAATAGATACTAAAATTTCAAACAGACGTGAGGAGCAAACGCGACCTACAGAGAATTATTTCTTGTTTGTAGAGCATCCCCATGTGTATACTTTGGGAAAAAGCGGTGATTTTGACAATTTGCTTCTAAATGAAAAACAATTGGAAGAAAAGGGCGCTACTTTTTATAAGATCAATCGGGGTGGTGATATTACGTATCATGGACCGGGTCAAGTCGTAGGGTATCCGATTTTGGATTTGGAAAACTTTTTTAGCGACATCCATAAGTACCTGAGACTTTTAGAAGAATCCATGATATTGACGTTAAAGGACTACGGTATAGATTCAGGTAGAAGTGAAGGAGAAACAGGTGTTTGGTTGGGTGTTGGAACTCCGTTTGCACGAAAAATATGTGCATTAGGTGTTCGGGCATCTCGATGGGTAACCATGCACGGATTTGCTCTTAATGTAAATTCGGATTTGGGATATTTTGACAACATTATTCCCTGTGGTATTCGAGGTAAAGGGGTGACTTCGTTAAACGTGGAATTAGGAGTAGATAAGGTCGATGAAGAAGAAGTAAAACGCAAGATTGTTCACTACTTTTCGATTTTGTTTGAGGCGGAGATCGTTAAATAAAATCGATTCCGAGCGAATGAAAAGAGTTGTTCGACTTACTACTACTATAAGTTACAAAACATAACGCAGTTTTCCTAGTAATGGAGCTGCGTTTTTTTTGTTTAAGAAATCCGGATTATTTGATGTCTAGGCGTAGTTGTTCTGGAAGCAAGCGAAAACTAGTTCGATGATATTTGCAGGGACCAAAAGTCCGAATCGCATCGCGATGCTCCTTAGTGGGGTATCCCTTGTTTTTTTTCCAGTTGTACATCGGGAACTCTTCATGGATCTGATTCATATAATCGTCTCTGTAGGTTTTTGCTAAAACAGATGCGGCGGCGATGCTTAAATATTTCATATCTCCCTTAATGATGCATTGAAAAGGAATTTCATTAATCGGGTAAAAACGATTGCCGTCTATTATAATGAACTCAGGTATGGGGTGCAGTTGGCTTACCGAAAGTTGCATGGCTTTTATCGATGCATTTAAGATATTGATTTCATCGATAACGGCTTCGTTGAGGTGGTTGACACTAAAACACAAAGCTTCCCTTTCTACGATTTCCCGCAGAGAATAACGAAGTTTTTCGGTGATTTTCTTGGAGTCGTTGAGTTGTTCGTGCTGAAAATCAAATGGTAAAATTACGGCTGCGGCAGTGACAGGTCCAGCAATGCATCCCCTGCCGGCTTCATCCGTTCCAGCTTCAAGTAACTTTCCCGAAAAGTTTGGTAGTAACATTTTGAATCTAATTTTGACTTGAGTACATTTAGGGGGTAAAAATAACAAAACATTTAAATATATAGGCAATGAAGTATCTGTCGTTTAAAAATATAGTATTCCTCGGTTTATTATTTGTCTGGACTAACAGTGTTTTGGGACAAAATAGTTTGTTGCGTAAACGTATAGTTGAGCGGTATAATACGGAGCGTATACAAACCTTAATTCAAACTTATAAAAGAAGTCCGCTGACTGATTCCTTGCAAGGGAAGGCGGTAGGGGATGGGAATCGACAACGGATAGAAATAGACGCTTTAGGGAATCATTTGTATTATAAAACGATGAACCAAATTTCAGCGAGAACCGCAAGGGTTAATGAACTCAATTCAGGAGGGGTAACAGGGTTAGACTTGAACGGGGAGGGTATGATTGTCGGTGTGTGGGATGCGGGAATTCCCAAATACGATCACGTCGATTTAATAGGGAAGATTACGATTAAAGACGATAGTAATTATACTAATATAACCAAGCACGCCACACATGTTAGTGGAACTTTGGTTGCAGAGGGTACGATTCACCCTCAAGGACGTGGATTGGTGCCTAAGGCACAGTTATGGGTTAGTAATTGGACGGATGATTTAGAGGAAATGATCAATTTAGGCCGTCAAGGATTGTTGGTGTCCAATCATTCTTACGGTTTGGATCCTGAAAAATTACCAGAATATTATTTTGGAGCTTATACCAAGACTACTCAGGCAGTCGATGCAATGACTTATAATATGAAATATTATCAACCGGTTGTCGCTGCGGGTAACGATAGAAAAAAATATTTGGAATATAACCCTATAAAAGAAGGACGTGATTTGTTAACGGCGATGGCGGTTTCGAAAAATGCTGTTGTAGTTGCAGCTGTTGCACCGGTGATTAATTATCAACGGGCGGCAGATGTTTTGATGACCAATTTTAGTAACTGGGGGCCAACCGATGATTTTAGAATTAAACCAGATATTTCTGCTCAGGGGGTAAATGTGCTTTCTACAGTGGATTCGAGTACTACTGACTATGACGTATTAAGTGGGACTTCGATGGCCACTCCTGCGGTTTCAGCAGTTTTTACCTTATGGCAGCAGTATTACGGCAGATTAAATAACTATGCGAAAGCTTTGACTTCTGCTAGTATTCGCGGTATCATGGCTCATACGGCGGACGAAGCAGGGACTTTACCTGGGCCTGATTATCAGTTTGGATGGGGATTGATCAATGCTAGAGCAGGTACCGATTTTTTAAAATCAGCTAAGGATGCTCAATTTGATTTTTTTGAAGAAACGGTTTTAGGGCAAGGTGAAGAAAACAGTTACCAGGTAAGACTTAATACGGTTAAAGAAAAATTGGTGATTACCTTATCGTGGACCGACAAAGAGGGTAGGGAGAAGTTGGGCAAAATCGACGATTCTACACCGGATTTGGTTAACGATCTAAATGTTGTCGTACAAAAGGACGGGGTGTCGTATTATCCATGGCGTTTCAAAAAGGACAAGAATAATCCCGTTGCAGAGCGCGGAATTAATGATGTAGATAATATTGAAAAGATTGAAATTCTAAATGCTGAGCCAGGTGAATATACCATTAAGGTATCGCATTCAAAAACATTATTTTTGGGAGAGCAAGATTACTCGATTTTGATATCTGGTATGGATACTGTTGTGCAGGATGTTGCAAAATTTAGTAAAGGAGCCCGTGTGTGGCCTAATCCTGCTTCGGATTATCTGAGTGTAAGTTTGGGCGAGCGTGATATGAATGGGGGACAAGTGAATATATTTGATTCTAATGGTAAGAGGGTACTTTATGTTGATGTTTTGGATGCAAAACGCAATCAGGTTAGCAAAATTGATATATCTATGTTGAAATCCGGTGTGTATTTTGTGGTTTTTAAACAGGCTGGTGTGGAAGAGGTTTTTACAGTAGTTAAATTATAAAATAAAAAAGAACAGACGGGATTAATACGTCGATGGTCGATATTTAATGATATAGGTTTGTAATGGATTATTATAAAGCGACTTGCACTGATGCATAGTCGCTTTTTTTAGCTGTAGGATGTATGTTGTAGCGCAAATTTTACTCGGAGTGTTTTTTTATAAAAATAAGAATTTTGTTTAATGCATTTAATGGTTTTATATGTAAAGCACTTTTAGTTGATGCTAATTTAAATGATGCCAAAGTTTTTTAGCTTATGTTGAAGCGGTCTAGAGAACCTAATGACACACTCGTATGTGTTAAAAGTTTAACTGAAGAATTATTCTTTAGCCACTGCAAATCAGTTGTGAGGAGAGGTCTTTTTAAAATAGGATTTTTCGAGATGATGATGTCATTTTGGCGTAGCCGTTACTACAAGCAGAAATTTTAAATAATCCGATTCACTACAATCGGATTCAAATAATAATGACTGAGAGTTTTTAAGAATATAATAAGACAGGTATTTATAGCAGTCCTCATGAAGCAGTTTGCTGCTTTTGGAGGACTTTTTTATATAATAAGTTGTTCAACGGTGAGCTCGTTGAATGTTAAAAAGGATTTGGTGTTTTAAGTGTGTCAAGATAAAATTTGTGATAAATTGATTAAGATGTTGTTATAGTGGATTTTTTATTATATACTTGTTTGTATTTTTTGATTAATGATGTATATTATTTGTTAATAAAGTTTAATTTTATTTTTATGAGAAAAATTATTTTAGTATTTGTGTTACCTTTCTTTTTTGCTTGTAGTACGGATGACATTGTTATTGATGACATCAAAACAGTTAACGAAAGTAAAAGTATAATAAAGGAAGAAGTTGTAGATGGAGATTGTTTTCAATGTCCAGATATAAAGGACTTTTATACGCATTTTGAATATTACAAGCAGGTGCATGAAGGGTCGTTTATAATTAAAAATTTCCATTTGCAGAGTTATCCTTATACATCTCTGGAGTCCTCTCATATGAGTTTTACATTTAAATACAATCCTGTTACTAATGACGTCACGATTAGTAATGTTCTGGCGTCTGTACAACATAGCTCTGCGAATAGTTTTGTATTTACAGGTAAGGAACGAGTAGTAATTACAAATAAAATTGTTTTATATGATAAAGAAGCTAAAAGATTTCATGTAGGTGTTTACTTTGATACAGTGAGAACTGTATATGATAAGGGTAAAGGGGATTACTATGATGCACCTATTGTTTATAAAGGCGCAGGTTATTTTAATCTTAATTTAAGATTGGAAGATTTTTTAGATCTGCAAACTTTTGAAAAGAGATAATTGACAAAAAAGCATTGGTACTTATCATTATTACAAGATTTTTAAATTTTGATAAATTTTGGAATGAATTGATCTTATATATTTATGGTATAATAAATGTTCTTTTAAAAAGAGTTTTTCGAATTTTCGGAAAACTCTTTTTTGTTGTTATTAATTCGATCGGGAATAAGTTGTAAACTAATGGTGTTCGCTAGAATTAGAATGTCTCAAAAAAGTCTGTAGATTCTATATTTAGGATGTAAATCGCTTTGTTTTATTGTGTTTATATCACGGATAGATTATTGTGCGAGATTTTTTATACTAGCAGTAGTAAAGTATGTAAATAGTGTTATTTCTGATTAAAAGAGTATTTAGTTTGATATTCGTATTTAAGTTTTGAATAAAATATTAATTTTTGCTTTTCTGAAAGGTTCGGTTGTTAATATTTAGTGTTTTTTAAGGTAATTTTTGTTTATAGTGTATTTGAATTATATGGGAGTTAAGTGATTAAGAGGATTACTTAAAGTAGAAATTATTCTATAATGCGTAAAATTGATATATCTATGTTAAATATGGAAGTCTAATTCATAATATTTAAAAAAGGTGGAATTAAAGAAGTTTTTAATGTGATTAAGTTATAAAAAATCGAATTTTTATACACTAAGCATAGTGTAAATGATTGATTATTGACGGAATTTGAATGTTAAAAATATATTATCTAACAAAATTTTAGTAAGTTTGTTAGACTAACTAATTCAATTCAATAATGAAATCGAAGTTTAAATGGATTTTAACGCTACTAGTATTGGCGTTTTCTGTGCAATTGTCGATTGCGCAGGAAAAAACTCTTTCGGGAGTTGTTTCTGAGTCTGGGTTTCCTTTACCCGGGGTTTCAATAGTGATCAAAGGTACCCAGATTGGTACTCAGACGGATCTTGATGGAAAATATTCTATTAAGACAAAGACTGGGGATGTTTTGGTGTTTTCTTTTATTGGTCTTAAAAATTTAAGCCAGACTGTTGGAGCATCTAACATACTTAATGTAAATATGGTATCTGATGATGCTATGTTAGATGAAGTGGTCGTATTAGCTTACGGACAAGTGAAAAAGAAAAATGAGGTTACTGGTAACGTGGTTTCCATCAAAGGAGATGTAGTTTCTAAAGTTCCTTTGGTTTCTGCAGATCAAGCACTTCAAGGGCGAGTAGCGGGTTTACAAATGTCTACTACTTCAGGAGCACCTGGGGCACAGCAAAACATACGTATTCGTGGACGTAACTCATTCTCTGCAGGTACTGAACCGTTAATCGTTATTGATGGAGTTCCAATGATGACTGCGGCTAAAATTGGTGACAATATTAGTGATGCATCTGGAAATCAGTCGGGTAGAAAAGAGATTACTTCTCTTTCGCCTTTAGCGGCTATTAATAGTGCGGATATTGAGTCGATGACTGTATTAAAAGATGCAGGATCAACAGCAGTTTACGGTGCTAGAGGAGCAAACGGGGTAATTTTAATTACTACAAAAAGAGGTAAGAGTGGTGCTACTAAATTTGCATTCAATACAACTTTAGGATTCCAGAACAATGCTGTCAAAGGGCCGCAGATGTTAAGTGGAGCTCAAAGAAAAGAACTGTATCTTGAAGCAGTGTACAATACTTATGGGAAAACTCCAGGTAAAGAATTTGGTAGAGACGGGGCTTATGCTTACGCTGTAGCAAATGGAGTACCAGGTTCAGCACAGTTAACTAAGTGGATGAACGATGGAGAAGTTTCGACCAATTGGGGAGAACTTGTGAGACAAAAAGATGCGCCCATTTCTAGTGTCAATGTATCGGCGTCTGGAGGTGATGAAAAATCAAATTTTTATGCTTCCTTAGGGCATGATAAATCAGAGGGTACTGTTATTGGTGCAGATTTTAGAAGAATCTCTGCTTCCTTAACGATGATGAAACAATTGTCAGATAGAGTGGAATTCAATACGAGTATTAACGTTTCCAACACTAAACAAAATGCTTTGTTGGAAAATGGGGCTTATTTCTCAAATCCAAACTTGACTAAATTATTCATGAGTCCTTGGACACCTGCTTATAATAAGGATGGATCTTATAATCTGCCAGGTTCTGGTTTAGCAAACGTATTATATGTTAAGGAGCATAACTACGATATTAATGACTATACAAGAGCTTTAAACACAAATAGTTTATCTTATAAAATCACAGATAACTTAAAATTCACTACTAATTTATCTTTGGATTACGGTTTAACGGATTATCTTGGTTATCAAAATCCAATTCATGGGGATGGAACTAGTGTAGGAGGAAGTTCTTCTAACTATATCACTAGATCGTTTTCCTATTTAACACAAAATAGTTTAGACTATCGTTTTTATATCGCTGACGATCATAGATTTGATGTGAAATTGGTGTATGAATACCAAAAATATAAAAATAAATTGTTACAAGGTTATGGAGAGGTAATGGCTGAAGGTTTTACCCATTTGGGAACAGCAGCTACCAATTATAATGCTTATGGAAAAGATTATGATGCTTCTAACCATGGATATGTTGGGGTTTTGAACTATAGTTATTTAAATAGATATTTAATCGATTTAACAGCTAGAAGAGAAGGGAATTCTCGTTTTGACAAAAACAATCGTTGGGGTAATTTCTGGTCTGTAGGTGCAGCATGGAATGCTCATGAAGAGGAATTCTTAAAAGGAACAGCTGTTAATACTTTAAGATTTAGAGGATCTTACGGAACGAATGGTAATGCTGATTTTGATGTAAATCAATATCAATTATTAGCAAAAGTGGTATCTTACAATGGTGAAGGTGGTTTTGCTCCATCACAATTAGGAGGTCCTCTAACTTGGGAAAAACAAAAGAAAATGGACGTAGGAGTTCAATTCGGTGTTTTCGATAATAGAATTACTGGTTCATTTGCTTATTTCAAAACAGAGTCTTCAGACATGTTGATGCAAAGACAGCTTTCAAGAATGAGTGGATATGAAACTCAGTTTCAGAACGTAGGTGCTGTTGAAAACAAAGGTTTAGAATTTGAATTGAACATAGATGTTATCCGTTCACAAGATTTTAACTGGTCTATCGGTGGTAACTTAGGAACTGTAAAAAGTAAAATGACAGAAATGCCATTTGAAGATGGAGAATCTGTAGCGTTAAAGAATTCTTATAAAAGAGATGCTGTTGGAGAGCCTATTTATGCTTGGCATATGCCAACTTATGCTGGTGTAAACCCAACTAACGGTATGGCACAATGGTTTAAAGCGGACGGAACGAAAACTTCTAGTTATGGAGAAGCTGAAGCTGTATATCAAGGAGGAAGTCCATTACCGACGTATTCTGGGGGTGTTTTTACACATCTAGATTATAAAGGATTCTTTGTAGATGCATTGTTCTCTTTTGCTGGAGGACATAAAGTTTATGAAGATTGGGCTGCACAAACTCATAATGTAAGTACAACGGCTTTAGTAACTTATAATGGAGTGGAGAGCTTGATGGACAGATGGCAAAATCCTGGTGATATCACTAATGTACCAAGAGTTGATATCAATGCTAGTAATAGAGAGTCTACTTCACCGTCTTCGAGATTTTTGTATGATGGAGATTATATTCGTCTAAGAAATGTAGCCTTTGGTTACAACTTTAATTCTGAAGCTTTGAGATTTATCAAATTAGATGGAATTACTTTGTCTGTCGTAGGAACAAACTTGGCTACTTGGGTTAAAGATAGTAGGTTGAAATATGACCCAGAAGTTGATGCTAGTGGATTTACAAGCTTGACGGCACCTCCATTGAAATCGGTAGTATTTTCAATTAATGTTAAATTCTAAGAAATCATGAAAAAAATATTTTATACTGTTTTCTCACTATTTTTAATTGCTGGTAGTTTAGTTTCTTGTGAAAAGGACGCTTTGGAACCGAATTTATCTGTAGATAGAGATTTAAACGAAAAACCAATTGAAACACAAGCTGATTTAAGAGCTGTTCTTACTGGAGCTTATGAAACAATGACACATTATACCTATTACGGTAGAGAAATTATCTTATTTGATGAGGTGCGTACAGATAACGCATATTCTATTGGATACTCAAACCGTTTTTTAAATGTTAGTCAATTTGGTATTACTGTAAACCACGTGTATCCTGCGGATACTTGGAAACAAATTTACAAAGTAATAAATTCTTCAAATTTAGCTATAAGTTCTGTTGTAAGTAAAGGCGATAAAGAGGAGATTAATGATTTGATGGGACAAGCTTACGCTATTCGTGCCTTAGCACATTTTGATTTGTTGAAGCTTTATGGGCAACAAAACGTTGATCAAAATGCAGATGCTTTAGGGGTACCTTATATCACTAAGTTTGCAGAATTAGATTCTAAAAGTTATACTCGTTTAAGTGTTAAGGAAAATAGAACTTTAATTTATGCTGATATCGATAAGGCAATTTCTTTGTTGAAAGAAAATCCTTCTGATGGTGCTTATAGATTAAATATGCAATCTGTTTTAGGACTAAAATCTAGAATAGCATTGTATTTTGCAGCTTTTTTCCCTGGGGATTATGCTCTAGTTGTAGACGCAGCAGATAAAGCAATGCAGATGGGTGGTGAAATTATTTCTAAATCTGCTTTTGAAGCTTCATTTAGTTCTGATAGCGCTCAACCAAATTCTATTTTTGAATTAGCACAGTCAGGAGTCTTTAATCAAGGAACGAACTCCATATTTTACGTTTACAGTTATGATGGATACGGTGATATTCTAGTACATCCTGATGTATTAGATTTATTTACTAACCCTGACGATGTTAGAGGTGGAGAAAAAATGATAGCAGAAGATGTTGATGGTGACCTTAGAAATATTGGAAAATATGCTAAAGTTAGTTCTAGTATTAAAGTAATGCGTTTTGAAGAGTTGTTGTTGAACTACGTAGAAGCTGCTTTTGTTTTAAATAATGGGGATGCTCAAGCATTGACTTTATTGAATAATTTGGCTACGCAACGTGGTGAAGATGCTTATACAGCTTTAACACTTGACGACATTCGTACAGAAAGAAGAAAAGAGCTAATCTTTGAAGGTTTCCGTTTTGGCGATATGATGCGTTATAAAATGGGTATTCCAGTGAGTCCAGTTTTGGATAAACCAGTACCTTACGGAGATACCAAATTGGCTTTTCCTATTCCGCAAAATGAAATTAACGTTTCTAAAATCAAACAAAATAGAGGTTACTAAAAATCGATTTTTTTAGTTTATCTAATCTTTATAACTAAAAAGCCATCTTCGGATGGCTTTTTTTATTTTATTCAAAAATAAAATTACCTTTGTCTAAACTTAATTCTTCTATGCAAAAGTACCTTTCCGTTTTATTGATTTTTGTTTCGTTGAACCTTTCGGCTCAAATTGGTAAGAGAGCAACAGCAGTTCGTAGTGCAGATCAACAAGCTTTGGGACAGAATCAACTCAATAATAAGAATCAATCAAATACGAAAAATGGCGATAGTAATGACGATAAAAAAGGTATTGTCAAAGATTCAGTGGCACCTATAGCAGATTATAAAATCATCTCTTTTCGTAATGATACCATTTCGGTGGATACCACTTTAAGTCTCAAAAAGTATTATGCGATGAATTATCTGCGTAAAGATGAATTCGGATTATTGCCTTTTGCCAACGAAGGACAAACCTATAATGTATTGAATTATGGCGGACAAAAAAACAATGTACTTCCGAGCATGGGATTTACGGCAAAACAATTTAACTATTTGCAAGTAGAAGATATCAATTATTATGCAGCGCCTACTCCATATACCGATTTGTTTTATCGTTCAGTGAGTAAACAGGGACAGATTTTAGATGCGTTTGTCACATTAAATACCAGCAAGAATCTAAATTTTTTCCTTGGTTATAAGGGAATGCGTTCATTGGGAAAATACATCAATCAATTGTCGTCAACTGGAAACTTTAAACTGGGAGCCAGTTATATATCCGATAACAAGCGTTATTTTTTGCGCACTCATTTAGTAGCTCAAGATATCATGAATCAGGAAAATGGGGGTATAACAGATCTCGCCAATTTTGAAAGCAGTGAAGCTCCTTTTGATAAACGCGATCAGCTTAATGTATACTTCCGAGATGTAGAAACCATGTTAAAGGGTAAGCGTTTGTTTGTCAATCATCAATACCAATTAAATTCTTCGCGATCCAATGGGATTTTATTAACCCATGAATTTATTTATGAAGATAAGTTTTTCAACTATTCCCAACCCAATGCAAATGCTGGCGGTATTGTTGGTGAGCCGCTTCGATTTGGAGATTACTTTAAATCGGATATCGATAATAAAACCCGGTATTTTCAATTAAATAATAAAGTTGGAGCTGCTTATCAATCGGAGCTCTTAGGCCGATTTGAATTTTTTACTGAATTCTTAAAATACAATTACAGTTATAGAAGTATTGCTGTTATTGACGACAAACTTATTCCGAATCGCCTGGATAAAAATATTACTTTACTAGGGGGGAAATATACCTATCACAAAAACCAATGGAAGGGGACACTTTTAGTTTCGAATTCTTTGGGAAATGATGATACAAGTAATATTGAAGCAGATTTGCGATATCATTGGAACTCTCGTGTTCAGATTGATTTTGGATTTCAAAAACTCAACAAAAATCCGGATTTAAATTATCAATTATACCAAAGTGATTATGTGAATTACAATTGGTATAATGAGTTCAAAAACGAAAAAATCACACAATTTACTGCTAGTGCTACAACACCTTGGTTAAATATTTCAGCGAAATATGAGATCATCAACGATAAAATCTATTTTAGTAATACTGCGACAGCGCTCGATGACTATGGAATGCCTAAGCAGTTATTTGTTAAACCTACCCAATATGAGGGAACGATAAATTATCTATCGTTACAAGCGAATAAGGATTTGAGACTGGGCAAATGGGGGCTTGACAACACGATTCTCTATCAAAAAGCAGATCAGTCTAGTAATGTTCTAAACGTGCCGGAAATCGTATTGAGAAGCACCTTATACTATACGGATGCCTTCTTTGACAAAGCATTAAAATTTCAAACTGGTGTAACGGTAAACTATTTTAGTAGCTATTACGGAAATGATTACAATCCGTTAATCGGTGATTTTTATGTTCAGGACCAACGTAAAATCGGTAATTATCCTGTGATTGATTATTTTATCAATTTGAAGGTGCGTACGGCTCGAATCTACTTAAAAGCAGAGCATTTCAATTCCTCGATGACCGGTTATAACTTTTATTCGGCGCCAAACTATCCATACCGTGATTTTATGATTCGATTTGGGTTGGTGTGGAATTTCTTTACCTAAACGGAGTTTAGATTAGTAGAGATTTTTCGGCATACCTTTTTATTTTCAATGATCAATCGGAAAAGGTCGGAATCCTTACGCTTAAAGCTAAAACTACTAGAATTATCAATTCTATAACAATAAGAAGTACCGCAATCTTTATCTTTGTGGTGCTTTGGATTATTATTAAATCACTCAACATGAAATACGCAAAAAATATACTAGAGACCATTGGAAATACGCCATTGGTGCAATTAAATAGAGTAATAGAAAATATACCTGCCTTAGTCTTAGCAAAGGTAGAAACCTTTAATCCAGGGAATTCTATCAAAGATCGTATGGCGGTTAAAATGATTGCCGATGCAGAAGCTGATGGTCGTTTAAAACCGGGTGGAACTATCATCGAAGGGACTTCGGGCAATACAGGTATGGGATTAGCTTTGGCAGCGATCGTGAAGGGATATAAACTAATTTGCGTGATCTCTGATAAACAATCCAAAGAAAAAATGGATATACTACGCGCTGTAGGTGCGGAAGTAGTGGTTTGTCCAACAGATGTAGAACCGGATGATCCGCGTTCTTATTACTCCGTATCCAAGAGACTGGCAGAAGAAACACCCAATGCATGGTATGTCAATCAATACGATAACCCGTCGAATGCCTTAGCGCATTACGAGCAAACAGGTCCAGAGATTTGGGAGCAAACCGATGGGAAAATCACGCATTTTATTTCAGGTGTAGGTACGGGAGGTACGATATCTGGTACGGCAAAATACTTAAAGGAAAAGAATCCAAACATCAAAATTTGGGGCATAGATACTTATGGGTCGGTATTTAAAAAGTATCATGAAACTGGAATCTTCGATGAAAATGAGGTTTACTCCTACGTGACTGAAGGAATCGGAGAAGATATACTTCCTAAAAATGTTGATTTTTCATTAATTGACGGATTTACGAAGGTTACCGATAAAGACGCAGCGGTATATACGAGAAAAATCGCATTAGAAGAAGGTATATTTGTAGGTAATTCTGCCGGTGCTGCAATCAAAGGGATGTTGCAATTGCAAGAACATTTTACTGCAGACGATGTCGTTGTTGTCTTATTTCACGATAGTGGAAGCCGTTATGTAGGTAAGATGTTTAACGATGATTGGATGCGTGCGCAGGGTTATTTGGAAGAGAAAGTAGTGTTGGCTAAAGACCTTATCGAATCTCATAAGGACAAACCTTTAGTTATAGTTCGAACGGAAGAATTGGTGTCTCATGCGATTTTACGTATGCATAAATTCAATATCTCTCAAATACCGGTTATTGATAGTAGTGGTTTTGTAGGCTCTGTAGACGAAACGGATTTGTTTCAAAGTTATTTGATCAATAAAGATATCGCTGATAAGCCAATTCGCGAGGTGATGGGCAAAGCGTATCCTATAGTTGAGGAAGATACTCCGGTGGAAAAAGTGTCTCCGCTATTCCAGGAGCATGCGGCAGTATTATTACAAACAAAAGATGGTAAGTACAATATTATAACAAAACACGATATAATCAATTCGATTCAGTAACGGTGTTTTCTTTATTAAAAAAGCCCTAAGATTAATTCTTAGGGCTTTTCTCATTTACCAACGACTACTAATCACTTGTTACTGATTACTTGTTACTGATTACTTGTTACTTGTTACTTGTTACTTGTTACTGATTACTTGTTACTGATTACTCAAAAGAACTCCCGACACATTCCATGAGCTAAAGCTGCTTCCTTGTGAGGCTCCTTGATCTATTTTTATTTGGATTTTATGTTTGCCAACAGCTAAATCGCCAAGCGTTATCGTCATCGGATAGGTTACTGTCCCCGGGCACCAATTTGATCGACTTAGGTCGGAAGAGGAGAGTCCATTTTTGAAGTTTCCAGAAGCGGGATTCATCAGGCGATAAGAGCCACAATCGTCCCGCCATGGAATAGTTGTATGAATGTGTTTTCCGTCTAAGTAAATTTTATTTTGTTTCGGGTTGAATTCGTCTCCAGATTCCCAGCCCCCGTGACCGGTTGTAACATATCGCAATTGCGCCTGATTAACGGGCTGTTCCAATTCAAACTCTACAACCAGACCTTTCTCTGCGCTAAACATCGTCGCGTATTCCTGTCCGTCCATTTCTAAAGTATTTAGTGTATTGAATAACGGCATGATAAAAGTGGATTCTTCCGTATTGGAGGTATTGGGGTGTATGGTGATGTTAGCACTTACCTTATGGCCACCTGAATCATAATTTCCGATAAACATGCCGATATAGATTTCTCTGTCTTTTAGCAACGGTGCAAAAGCGGTAATCTCTTGTCTATAATGAGCAGTTGGACTCCAGTTTTTATCTTTAATTTGGACATCGTTATACTTGCCGATTCCAAAAGGAGTGAAAAAACGCATCAATTCTATTGGAGGATTATAAAGCGGGGTCGCAACGACGCCCTGATATTTCCGGCCATTTCCACCCTGGTATACAGGAAGTAAATCGATGTTGTTTTTCAAGGCATCCAAAAAGGAAATGGTGTTAAAATTGGGGATGATAAATACACTAGCTGTTCGGTCATAAGCATCACCTAGTGAAGACTGTGTGACATCGAGAAATAGTTGACTTCCCGTTTTATAGTTGGGAATCTTTATTTTTCGCACGATAACCGTTCCCTTTGCATAGCGGAATACACTGTCGTTAGAGTTAGGAATCTTAGTGTAATTTATAATCTCATTCTTAAAAAGGGGAATGGTGATAAAACGACTCAGCCATATTTTTTGCTGATAGGTAAGCGCATCGAAAAGTGGAGTACTATTTAGTTTAATATGACTATCTATATCGAACGGTATGTTTTTGTTGATTTTAGATGCTGTAATCTTGTACTCTTTATTTCGGGTCATTTCTAAAACCAGACCTAAAGAGGACCCCAGAAAATTTGGACCTCCTTTCACGGGTACTTCATTGGTAAACCACAATTCAATCGCATTGGAATTTACAGTAATGGTGGCTTTTTTACACAAATAACCTTGTATGCGTTTTGTCTGGCTTGTAAGGGTGTATTTTGAGGCATCATCCAAGTGGTTTTCAACAGTTCCCAATCGCTCTCGCAAGTTTAACTGCGATAGGTTATAGCGTTGTTTTTTACTGTGATCCATGTAAAATTCTTCTACCGGAAAGGTACCCGGCCTTTTCTCGAATTCTTTTAATGTAGTCAATAGAGTTTGCTTTTCATTGGCAATGACCAAAATTGGATTTTCAAAGTCTATAGCTTTGCCGTGATCAAAGGTTTGGTATTCTATGGTATAATTATGGGGTGATTTTTGGGCTAGACAAGGTAAGGTAAGGACTCCGATAAAAAGCGTAATGATAAGGGAATAGTATTTCATGAAAGGGGTGAAATTTGTAGATGCTTATAAAAAAGCATAAAAATATTAAATTTTTTTCAATATATTAGATCGAGTTGATAATTAAGGAGTTATGAAGGAGGTCTTTTTACATTATATTTGGCAATATAAACTGTTCATTTTTACGGATTTAGTAACTGAACAAGGAGAACGATTGCACATTATTCGATCAGGGGAATATGCACAACGGGCGGGTCCTGATTTCTTTAACAGCCTCATCGTGATAGGCAATCAGAAATGGGCAGGCAATATTGAGATACATGTTAAAGCGTCAGATTGGTATTTGCATCGCCATGAGCAGGATGAGAATTACAACAATGTGATTTTACATGTGGTTTGGGATTACGACATACCGGTATTGAGAAAAGATCAAAGTCAAATCCCCGTTTTAGTACTTTCAAAGTATGTCGATCATCAATTGCTGAGCAGATACGAAATCTTGAGTCAACAAAAAAAATGGATTTACTGTGAAGATTTTATTGGCAAGATGGATGTTTTTAAACGTGATAAATGGTTAGAAACTTTGTTTTTCGAGCGGCTGGAAAGCAAGGTGGAGCCCATCAAAAAGTGGATTAATGAAACCAAGACTGATTGGGAAAGGGTTTTCTTTTGTCAGATAGCACAGGGTTTCGGTTTAAATGCCAACGGCAATATCTTTCTGAATATGGCTAAAAGTTTGCCGATAAAGGTTATTCAAAAAGAACGCATTTGGATTGAAAATCTCGAGGCTATTTTTTTTGGAAAAACAAATATCATCATGGCCATTAATGAAGATGCCTATAGTAAAAACCTTTGGAAGACCTGGAGTTTCTTGTCTCAAAAGTATCAACTTAGCGCAATAGAATTAGAACAGCTCCACTATTTTAAATTGCGACCCGACAATTTTCCTACTATTCGTTTGTCTCAATTGGCAAGTCTATTAAATAAGTATTCAAGTTTGTTTGATGCGATTCTTAGTTGTAAGAAAAAAGAAGATTTCTATAGGGTTTTCGATGTAAAGGCAACGGAATATTGGACTGATCATTATGTATTGGATAAAATGAGTCCTTCGAAAATTAAAAGGACTACCAAAGCTTTTATTGATCTATTAATTATTAACACCGTGATCCCTTTGACTTATGTTTACCATCAAAATAAAGGAGAGGATTGTTCTGAGTTTATTTTAGACTTAATCAGTAGTTTGAAACCGGAGAAAAATAGAATTATTGATAATTTCTCACAACTCGGATTAGACGTTAAAAATGCTTTTGATACGCAGGCACTTCTAGAACTTAAGAAGAACTATTGTGATGCTAAAAAGTGTTTACACTGTGGGGTAGGTCGCGATTACTTGTATACAGACTATGACAATTAAATATTGCAGCATTAGTGAGATAGATGGTAAGTTTTTCTTGATCTGATAATGAGATAAGTCTGGTGTAAATCTTCAGACAGTTGTGGTACTGTAATTCCTTCAGTAGCATTTTTGCTTCAGATCAAAGCGGGATTAATTTTAAAATCAACTTGAAGTAAGAGTACAACGATGTTACTTGGAGGTAATTACTTATATTTGTACATTAACACAAGAGAGATGATAAATAATATTCGTTATTTTTTTGAAAAACATGGTTTTCGGGTTTCCTCTCGTTTAGCCGATCGTATTGGTATGCGTACCAGTAGCGTGCGTTTCTTTTTTATTTACTTGTCTTTTTTTACGTTAGGGTTGGCTTTCGCCTTTTATCTTACTTTAGCCTTTATCGTTCGCATCAAAGATTTGGTGTATACCAAGCGCAGTTCTGTTTTTGATCTGTAAAATCTATTTCGATTAAATATTTTTATTATATTTAAGTCTCTAAACAAAACTAGCCAGTTGTGAAATAGGAGTTGTGAAAAGTGAGTAGACGATGGAGAGATAGTATTCCCTATATAACACGCTCTCAGCGAGTGGGTATACTTGCGCTTTCATTTTTAATTATTGCCGTTCAAATAGCTTATTTTATTTTTTGGAATTGGAAATATAAACACTACGTTCCAACCGTATTTGATCCTGTATGGGTGAATCAACAATTGATTTTGGACTCTCTATCCGCGCTTTCGAATCAAAAGACAATATACCCTTTTAATCCTAATTTTATATCGGACTATAAAGCCTATACCTTGGGGATGTCTTTAAGTGAAATTGACAGACTTCATGCTTTTCGTGCTACAGATAGATATGTGAACTCCGCAATAGAGTTTCAGGTGGTAACTGGAGTTTCTGATCTTTGGTTGGATTCCATATCGGTATACTTTAAATTTCCTGATGTAAAAACAACAAAAAGCACACGAAATCCCGAGATCACTTCAAATTTTGTCGTTGCCGATATCAATAAGGCTACACGTGAGGATTTGCTAAAATTAAGGGGAATTGGTGCTGTTTTTTCTGATCGTATTATTACTGAGCGCGATCGTTTGGGCGGTTTTGTTCGAATGAAGCAAATTGAATTTATTTGGGAACTTAGTGAGGAAAGTATAAAGAATTTATATAAAAATTTTGATGTTTTGGAAGAAGTGGTAGTGGGTAAAATAAATGTAAATACAGCTAGTCGCGCTGATATTGAAAAAATTCCTTACCTTAACTATCATATAGCTAGAAGTATAGTGATTTATAGGAGTGCCCAAGGTGATATTAAGGATTTTAAAGAATTTGAAAATATTGTGGATTTTCCATTTGATAAATTGGAGATAATTAGCTTATATTTGGCTTTTTAAGAAATATAAATATCAGTACAATGAACTTCGATTATAATGAAACCCAAGCAATGATTGCACAGTCAATCAGAGACTTTGCTGAACAAAATATCCGTCCACACATAATGGAGTGGGATGAAGCGCAAATTTTCCCAGTAGATTTATTTAAAAAATTAGGTGAAATGGGCTTTATGGGTGTTTTAGTACCTGAAGAATTAGGCGGGTCTGGATTGGGATACCATGAATATATTACTATTGTAGAAGAGATATCTAAGGTAGATTCTTCGATTGGACTTTCAGTAGCGGCACATAATTCTTTATGTACGAATCATATTCTGACTTTTGGAAATGATGAGCAAAAAAAGAGATGGATTCCAAAATTAGCAACAGCCGAATGGATTGGAGCTTGGGGATTGACAGAACACAATACGGGATCTGATGCAGGAGGAATGAATACTACAGCTGTTAAAGATGGAGATCATTGGGTAATTAATGGAGCAAAAAACTTTATTACACATGCGATTTCTGGAGATGTAGCAGTAGTTATCGTTAGAACCGGAGAGAAAGGAGATTCTAGAGGGATGACAGCTTTTGTTATTGAGAAAGGTACCCCTGGATTTTCAAGTGGACGAAAAGAGAATAAATTGGGAATGAGAGCTTCGGAGACGGCTGAATTGATTTTTGACAATTGTCGCGTATCAGATGGCAATCGTTTGGGAGAAGTTGGAGAAGGGTTTATCCAAGCGATGAAAATATTAGATGGAGGTCGTATTTCTATTGGAGCGTTATCTTTAGGGATTGCAAAAGGTGCTTATGAAGCGGCTTTAAAATATTCTAAAGAGAGACATCAGTTTGGTAAGCCAATCAGTTCATTTCAAGCAATTGCTTTTAAATTAGCGGATATGGCTACTGAAATCGAGGCTTCGGAATTGTTGTTACACAAAGCGGCGTATTTAAAGAACAATCACAAGCCGATGACCAAGTTGGGTGCTATGGCAAAAATGTATGCTTCTGAGGTGTGTGTAAAAGTTTCTTCGGAGGCTATTCAGATTCACGGAGGATATGGGTATACTAAGGATTTCCCAGTAGAGAAATTTTATAGAGATTCGAAATTATGTACGATTGGAGAAGGAACTACTGAAATTCAAAAATTGGTAATTTCGAGAGATGTATTAAAAGACTAAAACGGTATTCGTGATTCGAAAATCGAAACTCGAAATTTTATAACAAAAAACAGGTATTGTCTCAAAAGGACAATACCTGTTTTTGTTTATAATAATTTTGGCGGGTAATGGGTTGGCGGTGAGTTTTGATCAATCGGTGCTTGTGAATTCAAAATTTTTACTTGTGCAATCAGTTCCTGAAAATATTTGACCCTGTTAGATGATGTATTTAAAAAAAGATTACATTAAAAGAGGGATTTATCTATTTCTTTTTTAAGTTTACCTACTTTAATAAAAAAACAGCTGTTAAACCTAAATACTAATAATTATGAAAAAAATACTTGTATTTCTATGCTTATTGATATCAGTGGGTGCTTTAGCACAGAGAAAAGCACCGCCAGTTAAAAAGCCCCGTCCCAATGTGCAAAGAAAAGCACCACCTCTAGGTAAGCCGTCGATGGAAAAAGCATTAGGGCTCTGGAGTAAAGGCGATATCAAAAACGCCATGATGTTTTTTGAAAAATTGTCAGAAGAAGATAAGAAAAACTGGATACCGGCTTATTATTTGGCTTTATTGCAAACGACGAATTCGCTTGAAGTGACCAATTTTAAAGAGAAAATGGATCAAATTGACAAGTCCAGAGCGAGTATTGAAGATCATTTGGATGAGGGACTAAATGCCGAATGGTTGATTTTACTGGCGATGAATTATGAGTCGGAAGTAAAAATTGACCCCTTAGGAAAAAAAGCTTTGGCGCTGACTATAATCGATTTATATGATCAGGCTCTGGCGTTAGAACCACAGAATCCACGTGCGTTATATGGTAAGGCGGCATATCGTATTAAAGAGGCAAAATATTTTGAAAAGGATAAATCGCCATATTGCCCTGAAATTAAATTGGCCTTAGTGGCATTTGATAAACAAAAATCGGATGTACCCTTTTATCCTAAATGGGGAAGAGATCAGGCAGAGAAATTGGAAGAGGAATGTTCGAAATAAGCAAGTGTAGTCATTTTTGCGATTAATTTGTTTTTGCAATCGGGTCGTTAAAATTCGTTTGAAGATGAACATAAGTGAGCTTTTTTTTAAAAACAGCGTGGTAGTTAAATAAAAAGTAATACCTTTGCACCCACATAAATGAAAGGAGGTGTATATACTATGTTAATCATTCCAATTAAAGACGGAGAAAATATCGATAGAGCGCTAAAGCGTTACAAACGTAAATTTGACAAGACTAAAACGTTGCGTCAATTAAGATCTCGTCAGGCGTTTTCGAAACCTTCGATCACCAAAAGAGCAAAAATGCAGAAAGCTGCTTACGTTCAAGGATTAAGAGATGCTGTAGAAATCTAGCCTTTTAATAATTGAATTAAATATAAACCGTTATAATAAAGTTTTTAACTTTGTTGTAACGGTTTTTTTGTGGCATAAAAGGAAATGGAGTTCCGTGGTGTTGGATTGTGTAAAAAAAGCCTGTGAAAAATAAATAAAGCGGTTTGATGAATGTAGATGTTCAAAAATATATCGATTATCTCGCCAAAGAGAAAAATTTTTCTGCGAAAACGGTTCAGGCATATTCTGCGGATGTGGATCAGTTTTTATTGTTTGTTTCGTTGAATATGGAGGTTTCTTATTTGGAGGTGGAATACGATCATCTGAGGTCGTGGGTTGTTGACTTGTCGGAGCGTGGATTGTCAAATAGTACCATCAATAGAAAAACCAGTGCCTTAAAATCTTTTTATGCCTTTATGTATCGGCTGAAGTTGGTTACTCAAAATCCATTAAAGTTGCACAGCTCGCTGCGAGTGGAAAAAAAAATACAAATTCCGTTTTCAATAGAAGAAGTTCGAGAGGTATTGTCTGGTATGGATCAAGCGGATCAGTTTGAGGCGGTACGCGATCGAGTGGTTGTTGAATTGCTCTATGCTTTGGGTTTGAGGCGGGCAGAATTGTTGTCGTTGGAGGTGGGGGATTTGGATTTTTTTTCCAATGTTGTTCGCGTAACGGGTAAACGTAATAAAGTGCGATTAATACCGTTGATGGAGTCTGTAAAAAAATTGCTTGTACACTATTTAGAATTGCGATCGGCTCTAGGGGTAGATCCCTTTTTGAAAGTGTTAATAATTTCGAAACACGGTAATAAAGTAGGGGAAACATTTGTGTATCGATTAATAAATAATTACTTTAGTCATGTGTCCTCAAAGGAGAAGAAAAGTCCGCATGTGTTGCGACATACATTTGCGACTCATTTGTTAAACAACGGAGCGGATATCAACGCAATTAAAGAATTGTTAGGGCATGCGAGTTTGTCATCAACGCAAGTTTATGCTCATTCGAGTTTGGATCAGTTGAAGTTGGTTTATCAAAATGCGCATCCTCGGGCCAAAAAGGACAAATAAATTATTAATTGAAAAACCAAGAAATTATGAAAGTAAACATTCAAGCAGTTAATTTTAACGTCGATAGAAAGTTAGTGGATTTTATAAATGAACGTCTGACTAAGTTGGAGAAGTATTATGATAAGATAGTGACCTTTGATGTCTTTCTAAAGTTGGATAATAGTAATGAGAAGGAAAATAAATGTGTAGATGTTAAGGTTTTGGTACCTGGTGACGAGATGATTGTAAAAAAGACGGCCAAGACTTTTGAAGAAGCGGTGGATTTGTGTAAAGAATCTTTAGAGCGATTATTGCTTAAACGTAAAGAAAAGATAAATTCTCACCTATAAAGGGCAAAAAAAATTAAAAAAAGTTTTGTTTAACAAATAAAATATATACATTTGCAGTCCGTTAGAAATAGCGGGCTTTTTTTATTGAAGCCGCCGGTGTAGCTCAGCTGGCTAGAGCAGCTGATTTGTAATCAGCAGGTCGTGGGTTCGAGTCCCTCTACTGGCTCAATAGAATATTTTGACATTTACGGGTTAGGGGAGATACTCAAGCGGCCAACGAGGACGGACTGTAAATCCGTTGGGAAACCTTCGCAGGTTCGAATCCTGCTCTCCCCACAATAAATAAGTAAAAAGCGTATGCCGGTGTAGCTCAGGGGTAGAGTGTTTCCTTGGTAAGGAAGAGGTCACGGGTTCAATTCCCGTCATTGGCTCAAGTTTTTTTATTAAATTTGAACACTAATTATATAACTAAGATTAAATTATTAAATCATGGCAAAGGAAAATTTTGATCGTTCGAAGCCGCACCTTAACATTGGTACAATCGGACACGTGGATCACGGAAAAACAACTTTGACTGCAGCTATTACTAAAGTATTATCTGATGCAGGTTATTCTGAAGCAAGAAGTTTCGATCAAATCGACAACGCTCCAGAGGAAAAAGAAAGAGGGATTACTATCAATACATCTCACGTAGAGTATGCTACAGCAAACCGTCACTATGCTCACGTTGACTGTCCAGGTCACGCGGATTATGTGAAAAACATGGTTACTGGTGCTGCTCAGATGGATGGTGCAATTCTTGTAGTTGCTTCGACTGATGGACCAATGCCGCAAACTCGTGAACACATCCTTTTAGGTCGCCAAGTTGGTATTCCTAGAATCGTTGTATTCATGAATAAAGTTGACATGGTTGACGATGCTGAATTATTAGAGTTAGTTGAGATGGAAATCAGAGATTTGTTGTCTTTCTACCAATATGACGGTGATAACGGACCAGTTATTCAAGGATCTGCTTTAGGAGCTTTAAACGGAGAGCCTAAATGGGTTGATACAGTACTACAATTGATGGCAGAAGTTGATCAATGGATCGAAGAGCCAATTCGTGATACTGAAAAACCATTCTTGATGCCAGTTGAAGATGTATTTACAATTACAGGACGTGGAACTGTTGCTACAGGTCGTATCGAAACTGGTATTGCTAATACAGGAGATCCTGTTGAAATCATTGGTATGGGTGCAGATAAATTGACTTCTACTGTAACAGGAGTTGAGATGTTCCGTAAAATCCTTGATAGAGGTGAAGCTGGAGATAACGTAGGTTTATTGTTGAGAGGTATTGACAAAAATGATATCCGTAGAGGTATGGTTATTGTTAAGCCAGGATCAGTTAAACCACACGCTAAATTCAAAGCAGAGGTTTATATCTTGAAAAAAGAAGAAGGTGGACGTCACACTCCATTCCACAATAACTACCGTCCACAATTCTACGTTCGTACAACGGATGTAACTGGAACTATCATGTTACCAGAAGGAGTTGAGATGGTTATGCCTGGAGATAACTTAACAATTGATGTTCAATTATTGAGCCCAATTGCTTTGAGTTTAGGTCTTCGTTTTGCAATCCGTGAGGGTGGTAGAACTGTAGGAGCTGGTCAGGTAACTGAAATTCTAGACTAATTTATTAGTAAATATTTTTTAAAGTCAGTAGTTTTTAACTACTGACTTTTCTAACAAACGGGTGTAGTTCAAGGGTAGAATAGCGGTCTCCAAAACCGTTGATGGGGGTTCGAATCCCTCCACCCGTGCAAATAAAGTATACAATGAAAGTTATTAATTACATATCTGAAGCATTCAGAGAATTGAAATCCAATGTGACCTGGTCACCTTGGTCTGAAGTGCAGCGCTTGACAATTATTGTAGCTGTGTTTACAGTAATTTTTTCTTTAGCGACATGGGGCGTTGACTCTTCCTTCTCGGAATTGTTAGGTGTCTTTTATAACTGGGTTAAAAAATAAATCATAACAGAATAGAGATATGACTGATAATAATGTCAAAAAATGGTATGTGGTTCGTGCGGTGAGTGGACAGGAAAACAAGGTTAAGAATTATATCGAAACCGAGATTTCTAGATTAGGAATGTCTGATTACCTTTCGCAAGTACTTGTTCCGACAGAAAAAGTTGTTCAAATTCGCGATGGAAAGAAAACTACCAAAGAGAGAGTTTATTTTCCGGGGTACATTATGGTTGAAGCGAATTTAACAGGAGAGGTTCCCCACGTGATTAAATCCATAACCGGAGTGATCGGGTTTTTGGGTGAAACCAAAGGAGGTGATCCGGTACCGTTAAGAATTGCTGAAGTAAATAGAATGTTAGGGAAGGTCGATGAATTGTCCGTTAAGGCTGATACAGGTGCTATTCCTTATGTAGTTGGTGAGACGGTTAAAGTAATCGATGGTCCATTTAATGGGTTCAACGGAACGGTAGAGAACATCAACGAAGAAAAACGTAAACTGGAGGTAATGGTGAAGATTTTTGGAAGAAAAACACCACTTGAGTTGAGTTTTATGCAAGTAGAAAAAATATAATTGTTACATATTGTACGCATCTTTGCTTCCAATTGAAGATGTGCTAAATTTTTTGAAAAATGGCAAAAGAAATTAGTAAAGTAGTTAAACTACAAGTTAAGGGAGGTGCAGCGAATCCTTCGCCACCGGTTGGACCTGCTTTGGGGGCTGCTGGAGTTAACATCATGGAGTTCTGTAAGCAATTTAATGCTAGAACACAAGATAAACCAGGCAAGATATTACCAGTACAAATTACTGTGTATAAAGACAAATCTTTTGAATTTGTTGTTAAAACGCCACCTGCTGCTGTTCAATTATTAGAGGCTGCAAAAGCAAAATCCGGTTCTGGTGAACCAAACAGAAAAAAAGTAGCTAGTGTTACTTGGGAACAAGTTAAAGCTATCGCAGAAGACAAAATGCCAGATTTAAACGCATTTACGGTTGAATCAGCTATGTCAATGATAGCGGGTACTGCAAGATCTATGGGAATTTCTGTAACAGGGACTGCTCCTTTTTAATTGTAAAAGAAAAAAGAAATGGCAAAATTAACAAAAAAGCAAAAAGATGCAGCTTCTAAAATCGAGAAGAATAAAGCTTACTCTTTGAAAGATGCTTCGGCATTAGTAAAAGAAATCGCTTCTGCAAAGTTTGATGAATCAGTAGATATCTCTGTTCGTTTAGGAGTTGATCCTAGAAAAGCAAACCAAATGGTTCGTGGAGTTGTAACATTACCTCACGGAACTGGTAAAGATGTTCGCGTTTTAGCCTTAGTTACTCCAGATAAGGAAGAAGAAGCTAAAGCTGCTGGTGCAGATTACGTTGGACTTGATGATTACCTACAAAAAATCAAAGACGGTTGGACAGATGTTGATGTGATCATCACTATGCCTGCTGTTATGGGTAAATTAGGACCATTAGGTAGAATTTTAGGACCAAGAGGTTTAATGCCTAACCCTAAAACTGGAACGGTAACTATGGATGTTGCGAAAGCAGTTCAAGAAGTGAAAGCTGGTAAAATCGATTTTAAAGTTGACAAAACAGGTATCGTTCACGCGTCTATCGGTAAAGTGTCTTTCGAGGCAGAAAAACTTACTGAGAACGCTGCAGAATTGATCCAAACATTAATCAAATTAAAACCAACAGCAGCTAAAGGTACTTATATTAAGTCTATTCATATATCAAGTACTATGAGTCCTGCTATTGCTTTAGATCCGAAAGCAGTTTAATTGGTAGTTAAAAATTGTAAGCATGACTAGAGAACAAAAATCACTCGCGATTGAAGTTTTAACTGAGCAGTTAGCTGGAGCCAATATTTTATATATTGCAGATATTTCTGGACTAAATGCAGACGTTACTTCGAATCTACGAAGAGCTTGTTATAAAGCAAGTATCAAATTAGAAGTTGTTAAAAATACTTTGCTTGCAAAAGCAATGGAAGCTTCTGTAAATAATTACGAAGATTTACCTTCTGTGTTAAAAGGGAATAGTGCGATTATGATTGCTGAAGTAGCAAATGCTCCAGCAAAAATCATCAAAGATTTTAGAAAAAAATCTGCTAAACCACTTTTGAAAGGAGCTTATATCAACGAAGAAATCTATATTGGGGATAACCTATTGGATTCTTTGGTGGCTATCAAGTCAAGAGAAGAAGTTATTGGAGAAATCATTGGATTACTTCAGTCTCCTGCACAGAGAGTTATTTCAGCTCTTCAAAATCAATTTAAAGACGAAGTTGCTGCTGAAGAAGTTTCAGCTGAGTAATCATTCGTTTTGATTCTTATACAAGAACGCACTTAATAAATTATATTTTTACAAATCAAATTAAAAGATAGAAAAAATGGCAGATTTGAAACAATTCGCAGAACAATTGGTTAACCTTACAGTTAAAGAAGTTAACGAATTAGCAACTATATTAAAAGATGACTACGGTATTGAGCCAGCAGCAGCAGCAGTAATCGTTTCTGGAGGAGACGCAGCAGTAGTTGAAGAGCAAACTGAATTCACAGTTATCTTAAAAGAAGCTGGAGCTTCTAAATTAGCTGTTGTAAAAGCAGTTAAAGAATTAACAGGTCTTGGTCTTAAAGAAGCAAAAGATATCGTTGATTCAGTTCCTGCAAACATCAAAGAAGGAGTTTCTAAAGATGAAGCAGAAGGTCTTAAAAAATCATTGGAAGAAGCTGGAGCTGTTGTTGAGCTTAAGTAATCTAACCAACATGATATAACCAGGTTTAGGCCTTGAGAATTACTCTCAAAGGCCTAAACCATTTTGCGTATAAGCACTTTTCTACGCAATATTATTAAATTTTTTTAATCAAAATTTTGTCCATTGATGATTACAAATCAGACTGAAAGATTAAATTTTGCCTCGACTAAAAACATACCTGCATATCCGGATTTCTTGGATATTCAAGTGAAATCTTTTAAGGATTTTTTTCAGTTAGAAACCAAATCTGAAGAAAGAGGCAATGAAGGTTTATACAATACCTTCATGGAAAATTTCCCTATTACTGATACAAGAAATCAGTTTGTATTGGAATTTCTTGATTACTTTGTAGACCCTCCCCGTTATACAATTGAAGAATGTATTGATAGAGGACTAACGTATAGTGTTCCTTTAAAAGCACGTTTAAAACTGTACTGTACTGACCCAGAACACGAAGATTTTGAAACTATTGTTCAAGATGTGTATCTAGGAACTATACCTTATATGACGCCGAGTGGTACTTTTGTAATCAATGGAGCGGAGCGTGTAGTGGTATCTCAATTACACCGTTCACCTGGTGTTTTCTTTGGTCAATCTTTCCATGCAAATGGTACAAAATTATATTCAGCTAGAGTAATCCCATTTAAGGGATCTTGGATTGAGTTTGCTACCGATATCAATAGCGTGATGTACGCGTATATCGATAGAAAGAAAAAATTACCTGTTACAACTTTATTCCGTGCGATAGGTTTCGAAAGAGACAAGGATATCCTAGAGATTTTCGACCTTGCAGAGGAAATTAAAGTATCGAAAACAGGTCTAAAAAAATACATTGGACGAAGACTTGCTGCTCGTGTGTTAAACACTTGGCATGAAGACTTCGTTGATGAGGATACTGGTGAGGTTGTTTCTATTGAGAGAAATGAAATTATCTTAGACCGAGATACGGTGCTAGACAAAGATAATATCGAAGAAATCATAGATGCCAACGTCAAAACAGTGCTTTTACACAAAGAAGACGCGAATCAGGCAGATTATGCCATCATACATAATACCTTGCAAAAGGATCCTACGAACTCTGAAAAAGAGGCCGTAGAACACATTTACCGTCAATTGAGAAACGCTGAACCGCCTGATGAAGAAACGGCTCGTGGTATCATTGACAAATTGTTTTTCTCCGATCAACGTTACAATCTAGGTGAAGTTGGTCGTTATAGAATGAACAAAAAATTAAACTTGGATACACCAATCGATAAACAAGTTTTAACAAAAGAGGATATTATCACTATTGTTAAATATTTAATCGAATTGATTAATTCTAAGGCTGAGATCGATGATATTGATCACTTGTCTAACCGTCGTGTTAGAACAGTAGGAGAACAATTATCTGCTCAGTTTGGTGTTGGTTTAGCTCGTATGGCAAGAACAATCCGTGAACGTATGAACGTACGTGACAACGAGGTGTTTACTCCTATTGACTTGATCAATGCTAAGACCCTTTCATCGGTAATCAATTCTTTCTTTGGAACGAACCAGTTATCTCAATTCATGGATCAAACCAATCCACTTGCTGAAATTACGCACAAGCGTAGACTTTCTGCCCTTGGACCTGGTGGTCTTTCTCGTGAGAGAGCCGGATTTGAGGTACGTGACGTTCACTATACGCACTACGGTCGTTTATGTCCAATTGAAACTCCTGAGGGACCAAACATTGGTTTGATCTCGTCTTTGGCGGTTTACGCTAAAGTAAATGGAATGGGCTTTATCGAAACTCCTTATAGAAAAGTAGTGGACGGTAAAGTAGATTTGGTTTCTGAACCGATTTACTTAAGCGCTGAAGAGGAAGAAGAAAAGATGATTGCTCAGGCAAACATCGCTATGACAGATGAAGGTACAGTAACTGCTGAACGCGTTATTGCAAGAGAAGAAGGAGATTTCCCTGTGGTAACACCAAAGGAAATTCATTATACAGACGTTGCACCAAACCAAATTGCTTCGATTTCAGCATCGTTGATTCCTTTCTTGGAACACGATGATGCCAACCGTGCTTTGATGGGATCAAACATGATGCGCCAAGCGGTGCCTTTGTTAAGACCACAAGCGCCTATCGTTGGAACTGGATTGGAACGTCAAGTGGCGTCAGATTCTAGGGTTTTGATTAACGCTGAAGGCAATGGAGTTGTGGAATATGTTGATGCTCAAAAAATCATCATCAAGTACGATCGTACTGATGAAGACCGTTTGATCAGCTTCGATAGCGACGAAAAAACTTACAACCTGATCAAATTTAGAAAGACGAATCAAAGCACAAGTATCAACTTAAAGCCGATTGTTCGTAAAGGAGATCGCGTGAATAAAGGACAAGTACTTTGTGATGGTTATGCTACTGAAAAAGGAGAATTGGCTTTAGGTCGTAACTTGAAAGTGGCTTTTATGCCATGGAAAGGTTACAACTTTGAGGATGCTATCGTGATCTCTGAAAAAGTGGTTCGCGATGATATCTTTACGTCGATTCACGTGGATGATTATACACTTGAAGTTAGAGATACAAAATTAGGTAACGAAGAGTTGACTAATGATATTCCTAACGTAAGTGAAGAAGCAACCAAAGACTTGGATGAAAACGGAATGATCCGAATTGGAGCTGAAGTAAAACCAGGTGATATCTTGATTGGTAAGATTACTCCTAAAGGAGAATCGGATCCAACTCCAGAGGAAAAACTTTTAAGAGCCATCTTTGGTGACAAAGCAGGTGATGTAAAAGACGCTTCTTTAAAAGCTTCACCATCATTAAGAGGGGTTGTTTTAGATAAAAAATTGTTCGCAAGAGCAGTAAAAGATAAACGCAAACGTTCAAAAGATAAGGATGAATTGGCTGTACTTGAAACCAAGTTCGAAGTTAAATTCAACGAATTGAAAGAGCGCCTTGTTGAGAAATTATTCTTTATCGTAAACGGGAAAACATCGCAAGGTGTATTAAACGATTTAGGAGAAGAAATTTTGCCAAAAGGTAAAAAATACACTCAAAAGATGTTGTTTGCAGTGGAGGATTTCGCTCACTTGACAAAAGGACAGTGGACTACTGATGATCATACCAACGATATGATTACCGATTTGATCCATAACTATAAAATCAAGTTGAATGACCTTCAAGGGATGTTGAGAAGAGAAAAATTCATGATCACTGTTGGTGATGAACTTCCTTCAGGTATCCTTAAATTAGCTAAGGTTTATATCGCCAAAAAACGTAAGTTAAAAGTAGGTGATAAAATGGCTGGTCGTCACGGAAATAAAGGTATTGTTGCCAAAATTGTACGTGATGAAGACATGCCTTTCTTAGAAGATGGAACACCGGTTGATATCGTATTGAATCCGCTTGGAGTACCTTCTCGTATGAACATTGGACAGATTTATGAAACGGTACTTGGATGGGCTGGACAAAAATTGGGAAGAACATTTGCGACTCCTATTTTTGACGGGGCAAACCTGGATCAAATCAATGAATTTACTGATGAAGCGGGAATTCCAAGATTTGGACATACTTATCTATACGATGGTGGAACGGGAGAACGTTTTGACCAAAGAGCAACGGTGGGTGTAATTTATATGTTAAAATTAGGACACATGGTAGATGATAAGATGCACGCGCGTTCTATCGGACCATACTCTTTGATTACGCAACAGCCTTTAGGTGGTAAAGCGCAATTTGGAGGTCAACGTTTTGGAGAGATGGAGGTTTGGGCTTTGGAAGCTTACGGTGCATCGAGTACATTACGTGAAATATTGACGGTTAAATCGGATGACGTTATTGGTAGAGCGAAAACTTACGAGGCTATCGTAAAAGGAGAACCTATGCCAGAACCAGGACTTCCTGAATCATTCAATGTATTGATGCATGAATTGAAAGGTCTTGGATTAGACATCAGATTAGAAGAATAAACTAAGTAATGTGACAAGCAGTATACCTGTATACTGCTTGTTTTTTACAATACACTTTAACAAGTAAGTTTACCATGAATAAAAATAAAGAGAAAAATACCGTAAAAAGGTTCAATAAAATCTCAATTGGTCTGGCCTCTCCAGAGTCTATACTTGCAGAGTCTAGGGGTGAAGTTTTAAAACCTGAAACCATAAATTACCGTACACACAAACCGGAACGTGATGGTCTTTTCTGTGAACGTATCTTCGGTCCTGTTAAAGATTTTGAATGTGCTTGTGGTAAATACAAAAGAATCCGTTATAAAGGAATCGTTTGTGACCGTTGTGGGGTAGAAGTTACAGAGAAAAAAGTACGTAGAGATAGAGTTGGACACATTAACTTGGTTGTTCCAATTGCGCATATCTGGTATTTCCGTTCGCTTCCAAATAAAATAGGTTATATCCTTGGACTTCCGTCTAAGAAATTAGATATGATCATTTATTATGAGCGTTATGTAGTGATTCAAGCGGGTATCGCTAAAACTGCTGAAGGAGAATCATTAAAAAGACTGGACTTCCTAACTGAAGAAGAATATCTAAATATCTTAGATACCCTTCCGATGGAAAACCAATATTTAGACGATAACGATCCAAATAAATTCATCGCCAAAATGGGGGCTGAATGTATTATGGACTTATTAGCTCGTATCGACTTAGATCAATTATCTTATGATTTGCGTCATGCCGCTAATACAGAAACGTCTAAACAAAGAAAAACAGAAGCCTTAAAGAGACTTCAAGTTGTGGAAGCTTTCCGTGAATCGAACAATTCTCGTGAAAACCGTCCAGAATGGATGATCCTTAAAGTAATCCCTGTTATTCCACCAGAACTTCGTCCTTTAGTACCACTAGATGGAGGTCGTTTTGCAACTTCGGATTTGAATGATCTTTACCGTCGTGTAATCATCAGAAACAACCGTTTAAAACGTTTAATGGAGATCAAAGCTCCAGAAGTAATTTTACGTAATGAAAAACGTATGCTTCAAGAATCGGTAGATTCCCTTTTTGACAATACCAGAAAATCTTCTGCTGTTAAAACAGAATCCAACCGTCCTTTGAAATCACTTTCGGATTCCTTAAAAGGAAAACAAGGTCGTTTCCGTCAAAACTTATTGGGTAAACGTGTGGATTATTCTGCTCGTTCGGTAATTGTTGTTGGACCGGAATTGAAATTGTTCGAATGTGGATTGCCAAAAGATATGGCTGCTGAACTATACAAACCGTTTGTGATTCGTAAGTTGATCGAAAGAGGTATTGTGAAAACAGTAAAATCTGCAAAGAAAATTATAGACAAAAAAGAACCAGTAGTTTGGGATATTTTGGAAAACGTGATCAAAGGACATCCAGTTCTTTTAAACCGTGCCCCAACCCTTCACAGACTAGGAATTCAAGCATTCCAGCCTAAACTTATCGAAGGAAAAGCAATTCAGCTTCACCCGTTGGTATGTACGGCTTTTAATGCCGATTTCGATGGTGACCAGATGGCTGTGCATTTACCACTAGGCCCAGAAGCAATTTTGGAATCTCAGTTGTTAATGTTGGCTTCTCACAATATATTAAACCCTGCCAATGGAGCTCCTATCACGGTTCCATCTCAGGATATGGTTTTGGGGTTATACTACATGACTAAAGTCCGTAGATCAACTCCAGAAGAACCGGTTGCAGGGGAAGGAATGACTTTCTATTCTGCAGAAGAAGTAAATATCGCTAGAAACGAAGGGAAATTGGCGTTGAATGCGTCGGTTAAAGTTCGTGCAAAAGACTTTAATGCAAAAGGTGAATTGGTATACCAAATCATCGAAACTACTGCAGGAAGAGTTTTGTTTAATGAAGTAGTTCCTGAAAAAGCGGGTTTCATCAATGAGGTATTGACCAAAAAATCTCTTAGAGATATTATTGGTAGAATCTTAAATCAAACCGATGTTCCAACCACAGCTGCCTTCTTGGATGACATGAAGACAATGGGGTATAATTTTGCATTCAAGGGAGGTTTATCGTTCAGTTTGGGTGATATTATGATTCCGGAGCGTAAACAAGAATTGATTGATGATGCGAACCAACAAGTAGCTGCTATTACGGTAAACTACAACATGGGGCTTATCACAAACAACGAACGTTACAACCAAGTTATTGATGTTTGGACATCAACTAATGCTTTGTTGACGGAGTTAGCCATGAAAAATATCCGTGAGGATAAACAAGGGTTCAACTCGGTTTACATGATGCTTGATTCAGGAGCTAGGGGATCTAAAGAACAGATTCGCCAGCTTACAGGTATGCGTGGTTTGATGGCTAAACCTAAGAAATCTACAGCAGGTGGTGGTGAGATTATTGAAAACCCGATTCTTTCAAACTTTAAAGAAGGTTTGTCGATTTTGGAATACTTTATCTCTACTCACGGTGCGCGTAAAGGACTTGCGGATACGGCTTTGAAAACGGCTGATGCTGGATACTTAACACGTCGTCTTCACGATGTTGCCCAAGACGTTATTGTTAATACCGTTGACTGTGGTACATTAAGAGGAATTGAAGTGTCTGCACTTAAGAAAAACGAAGAGGTTGTTGAAACCTTAGCGGAAAGAATCTTAGGTCGTGTTGTTTTGGAAGATGTGGTTCATCCATTAACTTCTGAAGTAATCATCGAAGCAGGAAATGAAATTACCGAAGCTCACGCTAAAATCATCAACGCATCTCCAATCGAAAGAGTAGAGGTTCGTTCGCCATTGACCTGTGAAGCAACAAGTGGTATCTGTGCTAGATGTTACGGACGTAACTTAGCTACAGGTAGAATGACTCAAAAAGGAGAAGCTGTCGGTGTAGTTGCTGCACAGTCTATTGGAGAACCTGGTACACAGTTGACATTGAGAACTTTCCACGTTGGGGGTACTGCAGGTAACATTTCTGAAACTTCTAGTATCGTTACCAAATTTAAAGGTCGTTTAGACATGGAAGATTTGAGAACGGTTAAGAGTGAAGATGCTGATGGTAAAGTAGCTGATATTGTTATCTCTCGTTCAACAGAGTTGAAATTGGTAGATGAAAATACAGGTATCGTTTTAAATACACATAATATTCCTTACGGATCTACTATTTATGTTAAAGATGGCCAAGTAGCTGATGAAGGTACGGTTGTTTGTAAGTGGGATCCATATAATGGAGTAATTGTTTCAGAATTTACTGGGAAAATCGCTTACGAAGATATCGAACAAGGACAAACGTTCATGGTTGAAATCGATGAGCAAACCGGTTTCCAAGAAAAAGTAATCTCTGAATCTAGAAATAAAAAATTAATTCCTACGTTATTGATTTACGGTAATGATGGTGAATTGATTCGTTCGTACAACTTACCAGTAGGTTCCCACTTAATGGTAAATAACGGAGAAAAAATTAAAGCGGGTAAAGTTTTAGTTAAAATACCACGTCACTCTTCTAAAGCAGGGGATATTACAGGAGGTTTACCGAGAATTACCGAGTTGTTAGAAGCTCGTAATCCTTCGAATCCAGCAGTAGTGTCTGAAATTGATGGAGTTGTATCGTTTGGTAAAATCAAAAGAGGTAACCGTGAGATCGTTGTAGAGTCTAAATTAGGTGATGTTAAAAAATACCTGGTAAAACTTTCCAACCAAATCTTGGTTCAAGAAAATGACTTCGTGAAAGCCGGTATGGCACTTTCTGATGGAGCAATTACTCCTGATGATATCTTGAGAATTCAAGGACCGTCTGCTGTTCAACAGTATTTGGTTAACGAAATTCAAGAGGTATACCGTTTGCAAGGGGTAAAAATTAACGACAAACACTTTGAGGTGGTAATTCGTCAAATGATGCGTAAGGTTAGAATTCAAGATCCAGGTGATACCCTATTCTTAGAGGATCAATTGGCTCATGCTAGTGACTTTATCGTAGACAATGATAAATTGTACGGAATGAAAGTGGTTGAAGACTCTGGAGATTCTGTAAACTTAAAAGAAGGTCAAATTATTTCTACGAGAGAATTACGTGATGAGAATTCTCTATTGAGACGTGAAGATAAAAACTTAGTAGTTGCAAGAGATGTTATGCCTGCAACGGCTACACCAATTCTTCAAGGAATCACTAGAGCATCTTTACAGACAAAATCGTTTATTTCTGCGGCTTCCTTCCAGGAAACTACAAAAGTGTTAAACGAAGCAGCTGTAGCAGGTAAGATCGATAGATTGACCGGATTAAAAGAAAACGTTATTGTGGGACATAGAATTCCTGCAGGAACGGGTATGAGAGAATACGAATCCATTTTAGTTAGCTCTATGGATGATGTTGCATTGAATAACGAAACTGAAGATTTAAATTTCTAAAACATGGATACAAATCAACAACAAGGACAATTCAATATTGAATTGGATGAAAAAACCGCGGAAGGAACCTATTCCAACTTGGCGATTATCAATCATTCCAACACGGAATTTGTAGTAGATTTTATTAGTGTTATGCCGGGTGTTCCCAAAGCTAAAGTGAAATCGAGAATTATCTTGACTCCACAACACGCCAAGAGATTACTTAAAGCATTAGAAGAAAATATTCATAGATTTGAATTGGCTAATGGCGAAATTAAGGAAGTAGAGCAAGTGCCTATTCCCCTTAATTTCGGTCCAACAGGACAAGCATAAGATCTGTTATATGATTTGAAAAAGGCCGTACGAAGTAACATTTGTACGGCCTTTTTATTTGTAAATGGGGACTGCTACTATTCCGAAAAGACGGAGACACTTGATAACATAAGACACAAAAAAAAAGACTTTCTGACAATTGCGGAGAGTCTTTTTTTTATGCCCCATTTTTAGATCTTTATATTTAACACTTCTGTTTCAAAGTTTCTATTTTTAAATGTGTTACTGCAACTACTTCTATAGCTGATGATATCGATGTTTGTATTCAAATTAGATATAATTAAATCGCGAAGAGCAATCAAGTGGCAACTGCTACTAGGAAAATTCCAGTATTGAGATGGTGTTTTTAAATTAACACAACTGTCTGCTTTGTAAAGATTTAGTTTTTATTGTATTAAATGCTTAAAATAGTTAAAAATTGGATTTTAAATCGATTTATTGGTATAAAAAGTATTTTTATCTCTAATGAAGTATAAACTTATAAATACTTAGATAATGAAAAAAAATACGCTTTTATTTTTACAGCTGATGCTTTGGCTGTTCAGTTTGCACGCAATAGCCCAAGGTTATGTTCCTGTTCAATTAAGTTCGGGATTTAACTCCGATGTGGTAGCCAACGGTATCGGGTCAGCAATCACCTCAACTACGCATAGAGTAGATAGTGATAATTTTAACTTTCTCAGTAGGGATTTTAAGGCTCATGCCAATTCGCCGAATGCAACCGTTGGTTTGCCAATAAATGGTTTGATTACAGCGGCGAATATTTCGGGATTGACCTTTCAAATGCAGTCTTATAGTGCGAACAATTCCTTGCGAATTACGGCACTCAACGGATCAGATACGCTTTCTTTATCTACTGCGGTCAAGATGCAGAAGATGTATTTGTTAGCTACAGCCGGCAGTGCAGGAAGTAGTCCGGCAGTTTTAAGTGCTACAGTAGTATTTGCAGACGGAACCTCTCAGACCGTCGGTGGTTTGACCGTTGCCGACTGGTTTGAAGGAAATAATGCAGACATCGTGACCTCCGGTTTAGGACGTGTCAATGTAACTAATAATTTTATTGAAACCCCAGCTGGGGATCCAAAATTATTTTCAGTTCAAATTCCACTGAATGTTTTGAATTACAACAAAGAAGTAGTTGCAGTAGTCATTAAGAAAACGGCAAACTCTGATGCCGTGCTGAATATTTTTGCTGTCAGTGCTCTTAGAACTCCGGATTGTATGCAGCCCTTATCGGTTTCTGTCCAATATGTTACGGCAACTACAGCTGCGGTAGGTTGGACAGATATCAATGTGCTGTCGGGGCTTGGTTGTGAATATGAGTTGAGAACGAGCGGCGCTCCGGGTAGCGGGACTGTTGGCCTTGTCGAAACAGGCACAGTTCCCGCTTCGATTTTTACCAAAGATTTTATCAATTTAGTGGCCTCAACCAATTATCTGCTGTATTTGCGGTATAAATGTAGTGCTAGCAGTATGAGTATTTGGACAGATGGCACTAAGGTGAGAACCAGCTGTGTCTTTCCATCCTACACCCTAGCTGCCTCGACAGTTTGTGGGCAAAATTCGAGCACCTTAACGGCAACAGTTTCCGATACAACTTATAGCGTGTATTGGTATGACCGCGAAAGGGGAGGTAATATTGTAGGTAAAGGAGATACAATATCCTCAGCTGTGTTGACAACAACAAGTCAATTTTGGGCATCCTTAGCCAGTGCTACTTCTATATATGGACAAGGTGGACGAATGCAGCCTAGTGGCATTAACCATCGCAGTGCAAACGAAAATTATGGTATTGTATTCAATACCTTACGGGACATTCGTTTAAAAAGTGTCGATGTCTACCCAACAAGCTCCGGTACCTTGAACATTAAAATAGTCAATGCTTCTGGGCAGGAAATTTATTCGACAAGCAATCTAAATATTACCGCCAATCCAATTAATGGTGTGGTAACCATACCTCTTGACATGGAGATTGCCGTAGGAGATGGGTACCGCTTGTTACTGAAAGCCTCGTCGGGATTGCAATTACTGTATGACAACGATGTAGTATCGGAATACCCATTTCAAGAGTCAAATGGAATAGTCAGTGTCCCTTACGCTTCTAGAGGAAATAATACGGTGAATTACTATTTTTATTTTTACAACCTTCAATTTGAAGACGGTTGCGTATCTGCAAGGCAACAAGTGGTAGCAGATGTTATACCAGCCCCTTCACTGAGCTTAAGCACCGATCTTCTTATTCTTTGTGAAGGGCAAGGTTCAGGACTAGTAACCGTTGTGGATGGAGGTTCCGATTACGATGCTTATTCTTGGAGCCCGTCAACTGCTGTCAGCGGTGATGCGGTTAACGGTTGGTCGTTTGATAATACCGTTGGTCAGCAATATACCCTTACAGCTTGGCAGACAACTGGGCAACAATGCCGTAGTTCCGTCAATTTAACAGTTGGTGTCGTTCCTGCTTTCGAACCAACCTATATTCCCAGTTCGAATCAACTCACGAGTTGCCTTTCCGAAACCGTTTCTTTGCAGGTCGTTGATTCACCACCGGTCATGGGTCAGATAGGGACAGATAAACCAAGCTATTTTTCTCAAAATTTATCTGCCTTTAATAATTTCCGAAGATCTGCTCGTGTACAACTGTTGTTTACCGCACAGGAATTACGAAATTCAGGTTTAAGCAGAGGGCTTATAACTTCTTTGGCATTCGATATAAATACAAAAGGGGCTAGCGATCTAAACGAGAACTATACCGTCAAAATAGCAACTTCTAGCTTGACACACTTTGAAACAAGTCCATTCATAGAAGATGGCTTTACAACGGTGTTTTTCCCAAAACAGTACAAACATACCGCTTCGGGCTGGCAGCAGATTCTTTTTGATACGCATTATGCCTGGGATGGATTCTCCAATTTAATTATTGAAATAACTCATACCGGTATCGATTCTTCAGATAGCGCCAATACCAACTATACCGTAACAAACGACTATACCGTAATGTATAGTTTTAATGACGGTAATGTAAATTACTCGCAAAACCGCTTTAATATTCAGTTAAAGCAGCTTTTTTCGCTACAGGTGAGTTGGAACGCAGATGTTGGGAATTTATTTCTAGATGCCGATGCATCAATACCTTATTTGGCGGATAGTTTTAGTTCTAAAGTGTATTATAAGTCTCAACAGATTGGTAGTAGTACAGTAACCGCTAACGTGATTTTGGACGGTTGTGCAAAAACCAAGGTTTATACTTTAAATACGATTGAAGTTGCTCCAGTACAAATAGATGATGCATTCATATTTTGTGCACAAACGCTTATTTCTGAAGTTACAGCTGTCGGTCAAAACTTAAAATGGTACAGATCAGCGGATAAAAGTACTCCAGTACCAGATACGGCGATATTGGAGGTTGGCGAATATTTTGTAACTCAAAACATTGATGGGTGCGAATCCGTTCCAAAAAGATTTACAGTAGATTTATGGACACAACCCAATCCTCCTGTTTACAGTGCCAAGACATACTGTGGGACCTTCTATTTGGAGGACATGGAAGTGGTATATGATTCGGATAATACCCTAAACTGGTATGATTCCAATAATAATTTGATTGATTCAAACGTGCTGATGACAACGGGCAGGTACTACGTTTCACAGACCAATCAGCATTGTGAGTCCTCACGAGTTGCGTTGGATTTTGTGGTAAATCCGATTCCTGTGACGCCGAGTTTTGATCCGCTAACGATATGCGGTACCCCTACCGTAGCAGATTTAAATCCACAACTATTGCCGAATGCCTTAGCGCATTGGTATTTGGAACTCGATAGTTCCACTGCTTTAGCGCCTACACAATTATTGAGTACGAGAACGTACTATCTAAGTCAAAGTCTTTCAGGATGTGAGTCGAGCCGTATTGCTGTTGCGATTACCGTTTTTCCGGAAATTACAAATCCACAGGTAGCTGATCAAACCTTTTGCTCTGTCAATGCTCGAGTTGCAGATTTGATCGTCAACACCAGTCCTGATGCTACTGCGATTTGGTATACATCAGCACAAGGCGGAACAATTTTAACTCCAGACCAATTACTTCAAACAGGGTATTATTACGTATCGCAGAAAAGGGATGATTGTGAATCAGAACGCGTGCCGATCTATGTAACCGTTGGTCAAACACCGATTGCTCCAGTAATGACAGCTGTTCACGTATGTGGTTCAGCGATCCTAGCCAATTTGACTCCACAGATTTTGCCTGGTGCTATAGTCAATTGGTATTTGGAATTGGACAGTGCATTTCCGTTGAATAATCATACGGTGTTGAATACGCGAACGTATTATCTAAGCCAGACGCTTTTAGGGTGTGAATCGGAACGTATACCAGTTGTTGTGTCTGTTTTTCCAACTGTAGCTGTACCAGTAGCGGCTAATCAAAGATACTGCAATACAGAGGTACGCGTTGCGGATTTAGAAGTCACTCTTGTTCCTGAGGCTGTAGCACTTTGGTATACCTCTATGCAAGGCGGTACAGCCTTGGATTCCAATCAAGTATTGCAAAGTGGAACCTATTATGTTTCTCAGAAACTGGCAGATTGTGAGTCGGCTCGGGTTAGTGTCGTAGTGCTGGTTATTGACAATACAGTTGCACCGCAAATCGCAGCGCAACAATTCTGCGGTACTGCTACAGTATCACAATTGTACTCGGATTTACCAGGAGGGCAAACCGCAAAATGGTATTTAGATGCAATTGGAGGATTTGCTTTAGATGATGCAACCATACTGCAGACGGGATTGTACTATGCCAGTCAGTCGGTATTAGATTGTGAATCTCCAAGAGCAGCAGTGCAAATAACGGTACATGTCAAGCCTTTGGCGCCAACGGGAAGCGATTTGCAGAAGTTTGTAAACAGCGCAACTGTTGCTGACTTAGCCACAGACCAAACCGATGTGATCTGGTTTGCATCACTAGCAGATGCACAAATGAACAAGGACCGATTGGATGTTAATCTTCCGTTAGTTGATGGTAACATCTATTATGGAGTACGCTTTAATACCGATTTTTGTTGGAGTGATGCGTTGGCCGTTAAGGTAGAAATTACTTTGGGAACCAATAGCTTTGACCGTGCAGAGTTAAATTATTTCCCCAATCCAGTTCGTGATGTCCTTCATGTTTCCTATAGAGAGACCATCACAAAAGTGGAAGTGTATTCCTTGAACGGACAGTTGTTGATCAGCGAGAAAACTGCTGAGAATAAAGTTTTAATTGATATCAGTCATTTGGCTCAAGCGACTTATATCGTGAAGCTTTTTACCGATGAAGCGTCACAGTCTTTCAAAATTGTAAAACAGTAATTGGTAACAGTTTTCCTTTGGGGTTTTAGAACTGGGATAGGGAATTTTGAACCGCGTCAAGCGTACCATTTGCTTGAAGTTTAATAACCAACCTCCTGCTTGTATTGACAAGACAGGAGGTTGGTCATTTATAGATCACAGCAGTTCCCGAGCAGTAAATAGAGCATATGTATTGTTGCTGTGGTCCTATAAGATGCTGTTAATGGTGTTGCATTTGTACGGATAAGCCTTAATTAATCGCTTTTATCCTCATTTAATGAAAGGGAAGCAGTCAGAGTTTGTTATATTTGCTAGTACAAATTAATGGAATACCTATAGATGAAGATTCAGAATATATGTTGTATTGGTGCGGGTTATGTTGGTGGACCAACCATGTCAGTCATTGCTCAAAAATGCCCAGACATTAAAATTACGGTAGTTGATGTGAATGCCTCGCGAATTGCTGCATGGAATAGCGAAGATTTCAATCAGTTACCGATTTATGAACCGGGGCTTAGTGATGTTGTTCGCGAAGCTAGAGGTCGAAATCTATTTTTCTCAACCGATGTCGATACAGCGATTGAAAATGCAGATATGATCTTTATTTCAGTCAATACCCCTACCAAGACCTATGGTTTGGGCAAAGGAATGGCGTCCGATTTAAAATACATTGAACTTTGTGCAAGACAGATTGCAAGAGTGGCTACTACCGATAAAATAGTTGTCGAAAAATCGACCTTACCAGTTCGTACTGCCACGGCTTTAAAAAATATTTTAGATAATACAGGAAATTCCGTACAGTTTCAAATTTTATCCAATCCAGAGTTTTTGGCAGAAGGTACAGCAGTAGAAGATCTTTTCTTTCCCGATCGCGTATTGATTGGAGGAGAGGAAACGGCAAAGGGAGAAGAGGCTGTTCAAGCTCTGGTAGATATATACTCGAGATGGGTTCCAGCTGACAAAATCCTAACCACTAATGTATGGTCGTCTGAGTTGTCCAAATTAACGGCCAATGCATTTCTAGCCCAACGGGTTTCTTCGATAAATGCGATTTCGGAACTCTGCGAGAAAACGGGTGCTGATGTTACTGAAGTGGCAAAAGCTATTGGAATGGACAGTAGAATTGGTTCCGAATTTTTAAAAGCCTCAGTTGGTTTTGGAGGTTCTTGTTTTCAAAAAGACATATTAAATCTGGTTTATATTGCTAAAACCTACGGATTGACAGAAGTGGCCAATTATTGGGAACAAGTGATTATTATGAACGACCATCAGCGCGAGCGTTTTGCCCATCGAATTGTCAAAACCTTGTATAATACGGTATCCGATAAGAAGATTGCTTTTTTGGGATGGGCTTTTAAGAAAAATACCAACGACAGTCGTGAGTCTGCAGCTATTTATGTAGCGGACTATCTGTTGAATGAGCAGGCTTTAATTCAGGTTTACGATCCAAAAGTAACGGCTCAGCAAATGTATTCCGATCTCAACTACTTGAATACCCGTTCCGAAGATAAAAATGAAAGATTTGTTCAAGTACATCCGACGCCCTATGAAGCCTGTGAAAACGTTCATGCTATTGCGGTACTAACCGAATGGGAAGAATTTAATTCCTATGATTGGGAGAAAATATACAATCAAATGCAGAAGCCTGCTTTTATATTTGATGGACGAAATGTTTTGGATAAAGCGAAATTAGAAAAAATCGGTTTTATATACGGTGCAATTGGACGTTAAATAAAATGGCATAAGGAGGGATTTTGAAACATAAATTCCTGTAGAAATGGAGTTTGTTTTTATAGAAACAACACAACATATTTCAGAGAATCATAAAATCATCCAAATAAATTTTCTCATCTAAAAGGGATATACTATTTTTGCTACTTCACGGAAATTGTGAATAAATAGAATCGGTATCAAAGGTGGTACATTTTGCGAGATTAAGATTGATGATAGGAAACTATTAATAACTGGTTTGTTGGAATACAAACACTGACGAAGCTGAATCACTAACATAATACCGTTGATAAAAAACATTATCTATATATGAAAGAAATTACAAAAGAAGTTTATCTAAAGTGGTATGAAGACATGCTGTTTTGGAGAAAGTTTGAAGACAAACTAGCGGCTTTATACATTCAACAAAAAGTAAGAGGTTTTTTACATTTATATAATGGACAAGAAGCGGTATTAGCGGGAGCTTTGCATGCTATGAATCCATCAAAAGACAAGATGATTACGGCTTATAGAAACCACGTTCAACCGATCGGATTAGGAGTAGATCCTAAACGTATTATGGCAGAATTGTTGGGTAAGGCTACCGGAACTTCCCAAGGATTGGGTGGGTCGATGCATATCTTTTCTAAAGAGCATAATTTCTACGGAGGTCACGGTATTGTAGGAGCGCAAATTCCTGTAGGTGCTGGACTGGCTTTTGCTGATAAATATTTTAATACAGGTGGAGTTACCATGACCTATTTTGGAGATGGTGCTGCAAGACAAGGTTCTTTGCACGAGGCTTTTAATATGGCTATGCTATGGAAATTACCGGTTGTTTTTATTGTTGAAAATAACGGTTATGCTATGGGAACGTCTGTAGAGCGTACGGCAAATCATACCGATATTTGGAAATTAGGTTTGGGTTATGAAATGCCATGTGGACCTGTGGACGGTATGAATCCAATTAAAGTGGCTGAAGCCATGTACGAAGCTATTGAAAGAGCTCGTCGCGGTGATGGACCAACATTTTTGGAAATGAAGACTTACCGATACAGAGGACATTCCATGTCTGATGCGCAAAATTACCGTTCTAAAGAAGAAGTAGAAGAATACAAAAAAATAGATCCAATTACACAAGTGTTGGATATTATATTGGAGAAAAACTACGCAACGGCTTCAGAAATCGAAGTAATTGATCAAAGAGTTAAAGACTTAGTTGCCGAATGCGAAAAATTCGCAGAAGATTCTCCTTACCCAGATAAAAATGTGATGTATGATGTTGTTTACGAACAAGAGAATTATCCTTTTTTACCTCATAAACTATAATTGATATGGCAGAAGTAATTACAATGCCGCGTTTGAGCGATACCATGACCGATGGTGTTGTAGCAACGTGGTTAAAGAAAGTTGGTGATAAAATTTCGGAAGGAGACATTCTAGCGGAAATTGAAACCGATAAAGCAACCATGGAATTTGAATCGTTCTATTCGGGTACTTTATTGTATATCGGACTTCAAGAAGGCGAATCAGCTCCGGTTGACTCCCTTTTGGCCATTATTGGAAATGAAGGAGAAGATATTTCGGCTTTAATCAACGGCGGAGCTTCCGCTGAAGTAAAAGAAGAAGTGAAAGCAGCAGCAAATCAATCGGAAACTAAACCAGTTGAGAAAGAAGTTGCTCCAGCAACAACTGCTAAACCAGCAAGTTTACCAAAAGGCGTTACTATAGTAACCATGCCTCGTTTAAGTGATACCATGACAGATGGTACCGTGGCAACTTGGATTAAAAAGGTTGGTGATAAAGTTGAAGAAGGCGACATACTTGCAGAAATAGAAACCGATAAAGCAACGATGGAATTTGAGTCATTCCAATCGGGTACTTTGTTGTACGTCGGGATTCAAGAAGGAGAATCTGCGCCAGTTGATAGCGTTTTGGCTATTATCGGACCAGAAGGAACCGATGTGGAAGCTGCTCTTGCGAGTGGTGCCAATGCAACGGAAGTCTCTACAGCTAATATAGAGCAAGTTCCAGCAAAAGACAGCGATGTAGAGAATAAAAAAGAAACCACCGTAACGAATTCAACTGAAGTTTCAAATCAACCTGAAGGTAGGGTGTTTGCTTCGCCTTTAGCTCGAAAAATTGCTAAGGACAAAGGGATTTCTCTTCAAGATGTAAAGGGTTCAGGAGAGAGCGGAAGAATCGTTAAGAAAGATATAGAAAATTTCACAGTCGTTGCCAAACCAGTAGCAGCAGTAACTCCTGATGCCAAATCAGCGAGCCCTGTCAAAGCTTTTGTAGCAGCTGGTGAAATCGACCGAGAAGAGATTAAAAACTCGTCGATGAGAAAAACCATTGCTCGTCGTTTAGGAGAGTCCAAATTCACGGCGCCACATTATTACTTAACCATAGAAATTGATATGGATGACGCTATAACATCTCGTGGTGTTATCAATGCCTTACCAGACACTAAAGTTTCGTTTAATGATATGGTAGTTAAAGCCTGTGCCATGGCTCTTAAAAAACATCCTCAAGTAAATTCTCAATGGAAGGAAGATGTTACGATAATTAATCACCATGTGAATATTGGTGTTGCCGTTGCAGTAGAAGATGGATTAGTAGTACCGGTATTGCCATTTACAGATCAGTTGAGTTTGACTCAGATTGGATCGGCTGTGAGAGAGTTAGCTGGTAAAGCGAAATCTAAAAAATTACAACCTTCAGAAATGGATGGAAGTACTTTTACCGTTTCTAATTTGGGGATGTTTGGAATAAAAGAATTTACTTCAATCATCAATCAACCCAATTCAGCTATTTTATCTGTAGGAGCGATAGTGGAAAAACCAGTAGTTAAAAACGGTCAAATTGTTGTTGGTAATACGATGACAGTGACTTTGGCTTGTGACCATAGAACAGTTGATGGTGCTACAGGAGCTCAATTTTTACAAACACTACGCAGTTTTATCGAAAATCCAGTAACGATGTTAGCATAACAAAATAGAATACAAGTGCAAAAACCCGTTTTGGAATACAAACGGGTTTTTGCGTTTTTACCAAATATTTTTTTGAATGAAGTATTTCTGTGTTATTTTAGCTCTTTGAATGCTGAGCTGACGTTGAGTTCATTTGATTTTGAAAATTACAATTATTATCATCACGTCGAAGATGAGTTAAATCATTTAGACGGATTTATTAATGAAATAATTCCAGTTGTTGAACAACTAGTGAATAGTGATTCACAAGAAATAAAACTAAATTAAAAGGAATGAAAAATGTAATTATAACAGGTACCAGTAGAGGAATTGGATTGGAAATGGCCTTGCAGTTTGCTGCTCAAGGACATCAGGTCTTAGCCATTTCTAGAAATATACCGGTTGCCTTAACAGGAAAGGCTAATATTCATTGTTTATCAGCGGATATAACCAAGGCTGTTGATTTAGAAATCGTCAATGATTATATCAAAAAAGCGTGGACTCATGTGGATATATTGATCAATAACGCCGGGGCGATTATCAATAAATCATTTGAAGACATTACCGCTGAAGAATTTGAATATGTATATAAAGTGAATGTTTTTGCTGTAGCTTCTATTATTCAAATTTGTCTACCTTATTTAAACAACGGAAGTCATGTGGTTACCATCAGTAGTATGGGTGGTATTCAGGGCAGTATGAAGTTTCCTGGTTTGGCCGCCTACAGCTCGAGTAAAGGAGCGGTAATTACCTTATCGGAATTGTTGGCAGAAGAATATAAAGAATTGGGGATTTCCTTTAATGTTATTGCTTTGGGAGCGGTTCAGACGGAAATGTTAGACGAAGCTTTTCCCGGTTATTTAGCACCGGTTGAACCTTTTGAAATGGCAGAGTATATTGTGGATTTCTCACAAAATGGGAATAAATATTTTAACGGGAAAGTACTTCAAGCATCGAGTACAACTCCATAAAGGGTACAACAAGTGGAAGAGGTATTAGCACCTTATTTACCGGAAAATGCCTTATTACCAGCTTTCAAATTGATTCAGACGCATCAAGTTCATTTGAAAATTGTTAAAGAGCGTACAACCAGACACGGAGATTATCGAAGAGGTATGGATGGGCGACATCAGATTACGATTAATGCCAATTTAAATAAATACCGTTTTCTGATGACTTTGATTCATGAGATTGCGCATTTGGTGGCTATAGAACAATACGGTCGTCATATCAAACCTCATGGAACTGAATGGAAAATGACCTTTCAGCGTTTGATGGTGCCCTTTATTCATCCGGCGGTTTATCCCAGTCAGATGTTGCCTCTATTAGCGAGACATTTCAGAAATCCTTCGGCGAGCAGTGATACAGATGCAGCTTTATCGATTGCGTTAAAGCAATTCGATACCAACAGCGCTGAGGTATTCTTTATTTATGAAGTGCCTTTGGGAAGTCATTTTAAGATTTCAAGTGGGAAAATATTTAAAAGAGGTCCTTTGCGTATCAAGCGCTTTGAATGCTTGGAAGTGAGTTCGGGGAGAATGTATACATTTAAACCCAATGCGGAAGTAGAACTACTTTCGGATTATGTACTTAAAAAAAGATAAATTTATGAGCAGTAATTATTATGCTGTAGTGATGGCAGGTGGTGTAGGATCTCGTTTTTGGCCAGTGAGTACACCAGAATTTCCTAAGCAATTTCACGACATGTTAGGTACTGGAGAAACGTTAATTCAAAAAACATTCTCGAGGTTATCTCAATTGATTCCGACAGAGAACATTTTGATATTAACCAATAAAGCCTATAAAGATATCGTTATGGAGCAATTGCCGTTTGTCGACCAGAATCAAGTGATTTTGGAACCGGATATGCGCAATACCGCACCCTGTATCTTATATGCAGCAATGAAGATTAAAGCCAAAAATCCCGATGCAGTAATGCTTGTCGCGCCTAGTGATCATTGGATTGAAGATGAGGTACAGTTTGTGGCCAATCTGCAGCGAACTTTTGATATTTGCCAGCGCGAAAATGTATTGATGACTTTAGGTATTTTACCGACTTTCCCCAACACCGGTTACGGTTATATCGAATTTGATAAATTGGATTCTAGCCAGGTCAAAAAGGTCGTGCAGTTTAGAGAAAAGCCCGATTATGTTACCGCGCGAAAATTTATTCAAAGCAGACATTTTCTATGGAATTCCGGGATTTTTATTTGGAGCGTTTCAGCTATATTAGAGGCTTTTAGTAAATTTCAACCGGATATGATGTCGCTTTTTGAGCTAGGTGAAAATTATTATAACACCGATCGTGAAGAAGGTTTTATTTTAGAGAATTATTCAAAAGCTGAAAATATTTCAATCGATTATGCTATTATGGAAAATGCGTCAAACGTATTTGTATTACCAGCAACCTTTGATTGGAATGATTTGGGTACATGGGGGTCGCTTTACGAGAAGTTACCTAAGGATGCTGGAGATAATGCCATTATTAATGCCCGGGCTGTCATGGACCATGCGACTAATAATATAGTGCGTACGGAAACAGACAAGTTAGTAGTCATCGACGGACTCCACGATTATATTGTAGTAGACGAAAAAGATGTGCTGCTGATTTATCCCAAAAAGAAAGAACAAGATATCAAAAAAATACTGTCCAAAACAGAACAGCTTTTTCCGAGAACAAAAGATTAACTAACAAACGAACCCTTTCAACGGTTCGTTTGTTGTATACGGGAGAGGTGTTTCTGGTGTGATTAAAGGACAACTACTTGAGAAAGGCGCTTACTATGCGAAACTCTCTAGAGGTGTTTAAAACGCCTTTAATGGTGGTGGTTGGAGGTGAGTAGGTGCGTTGGCAACAAATAAGGCTTGCTAATAGTTTGTAAATAAAAAAGAGTACCCTTAGAAGGTACTCTCTCTTAAACTATTTTAAGAATTATAACTAACAGGTCTAAAAATACATAATTAATTTATAATTAGGACGATATATTTTATTTTTTATTAGATTCCATCTGTAGACTGACTCTGCGGATCTCCTTAAAGAGCTCTGAAGAGTAGACAAAGTCAATGATGTCTTCGTTTTCCGTTCGTAGAATTTCTTTGTGGGTTCCTGTCCATGCCAATACCCCATTCTTTAAAAATACGATATTTTCTCCAATTTCCAAAACGGAATTCATATCGTGTGTATTGATTACTGTAGTGATTTGATATTCGTGTGTAATCTCTTGGATCAGGTTATCGATTACAATAGCTGTTTTTGGATCTAGGCCCGAGTTGGGTTCGTCACAAAATAAATATTTCGGATTATTTACAATCGCTCTAGCTATGGCAACTCGTTTTTGCATACCTCCCGAAATTTCAGACGGTAATTTCTTATTAGCACCTTCTAAATTTACGCGATCAATGACTTCGTTAGCTCGCATCATAATCTCTTTAGTGGTTTTTGTCGTGAACATACGCAAAGGAAAAGCGATATTTTCTTCCACGGTCATGGAGTCAAATAGAGCACTTCCCTGGAAAACCATTCCGATTTCAGTTCTAAGAGTCCGTTTGTCATCTTTGCTTAGATCCGAGTATACCCGCCCGTCAAAAATGATTTTTCCCGTATCAGGAGTATGTACACCTAAAAGCGTTTTCAGTAAAACGGTCTTTCCAGATCCACTTTGTCCGATAATCAGATTGGTTTTACCGGTCTCAAATGTGGTGCTAATTCCCTTTAAAACTTTTTGTCCGTCGAAGGATTTTTCAATATCTTGAACCTCTATCATTTGCTTAAAAGTAATTGTGTTAATACATAATTGGTAAGAATGATTGCCACACTTGTCCATACGAATGCAGTAGTACTCGCTTTACCAACTTCCAAGGCTCCACCACTCATATAATAACCATAAAAGGAAGGAATAGTTCCGAGTAAAAATCCAAATAAGGCGGTTTTGATGAAAGCGTAAACAATATGAAAAGGAATAAATTCATCTTGTAGTCCGGTAATAAACTCTTCAGAAGAAACAAATCCACCAGCAACACCAGCAACCCATCCTCCTAAAACACCTAAAAACATACTAATCCCGATAACGAAAGGGTAGAGTGAAAGTGCAATTAATTTAGGGAATACCAGATAATTTAGGGAATTGATTCCCATAACCTCAAGAGCATCGATTTGCTCGGTAACTCGCATCGTTCCGATTGTCGAAGTAATGAAAGATCCCATTTTACCAGCCATGATGATGGAAATAAAAGTAGGTGCAAATTCCAAAATCACCGACTGTCGGGTTGCAAATCCGATAAGGTATTTGGGGATTAGCGGATTAGTTAAGTTAAGGGCGGTTTGTATGGCTACTACACCACCGACAAAAAAGGAAAGAAAAGCGACGATTCCCAAAGAACCGATGATTAATTCATCGATTTCCTTAAAAATTAATTCGCGCATAACACTCCATTTAGTAGGTCTGCTAAAAATTTCTTTTAGCATAATGAAGTATTTCCCTATTTGAGTTAATATCTGTCGAATCATAGATTTAAAAATAATGGCTAAATTACCAATTACAATTGAGTTTCTGTATGCTGAACTAAAAAAATGACCTATATTAATTTAGATTTTATTTTTTTCCAACGATAGTTTCTAATAAAACGCCCTTGTTCATCCGTTACCAAATAAGGGGCCTGTTGTTTTTTGGCTTGATAATAACCTTGAATATAATCAAAAAACAGTAACGGCTTTTGTTTTTTAAGGGCCAATTTTAAAGCGGCGATAGCAGTAATTGCAATGCCGTATTGTAATCTGTAAAAAGCTTCGCCTTGTTTATAGCGTGCTGCTTTGTTATAGACAGCTCCAGTAGGTTTCAGATGTTTAACGTGTAAATGGGGTAAAGTGACGATTTTCCAATGGTAAAAACGGCATAATAACTCATCGACCGTATCCCAGCCCATAGCCGGTTTTAAGCCGCCCATTTGTTTATAAAATGTTTTGCGATAGGCTTTAAAAGCTCCGCGAATATGATCTTTATCGGTTAAACTTTCCAACACCCATCGGCCATTTTTTTCGATGTAGGCAAATCCTCCCGCCATACCCACTTCGGGATCCTGTTCAAAAACAGTCATGATATCTTCAAAATACCGTGTCGGTAAAATTAAATCGGCATCTAATTTTACAATCACATCATAAGAGGCATGGAGCTGATTGAATCCTTCTTGAAAGGCTTGTATGACTTTGCTTCCCGGCAAGTGTATGTTTTCAGACTGCTTATGGATCAATTGAATCCATGGATACTTTGCTTGAAACTCCAAAACTATATCAGCGGTTTTATCCGTCGAGTTATCGTCAACCACTACCAACTTATTCGGCAGTTTGGTTTGCCCTACTAGAGATTGTAAAGTTTGTGCAATAAAGGCTTGTTCGTTATAGGCCGGTATGATAATGCAATATTCCATTATTTTATTTTTTCGGCATAAACCATATAGTACCTTGGTGTGAATAAACGCAATATCGGACGAATACCCAATTTACTAACGGGATTGGTCCATTGCTGACGGTCTACTATTTGATATCCGGACTTTTCTAACAGCCAATCGAGTTGCCAACTTTCAAATTCGTGGTAATGGCGGTCGCGCAGATCTGTCTTACTTTGATAGGCTGGACTAAACCAAAGTCTCAAAGGAACGGATATAATAATTTTGTCCGCTCTACAGTTTTTTAAAACGGTGTACGGATTGAGTAAATGTTCAAATATTTCAAAGGCCGTCAGGGCGGTATAATTATTATTTGTCAGTGCTGAGAAATCTTCGTCCAGATCTTCTCCGAGTGTATTGTGAACATCGAATCCACGTTCTTTGATTAATTGGGAAAGCGGATTGGCTACTCCCAAATCGAGGATCTGATCGGATTTAGAAAGGTGTTTTTCTATAAAGTCCAAAGTGATTTGGAAGCGTTTAGTAGGGTAAGTATTTTCGTACATATTAGTTTATAGAAAAGTTGAATGGACAAAGTTAAAAAAAATAGTCGTTTCCCGTTTTTAGAAAGTATATTTGTATTTATATTCATATAAATCAATGGGTAAAAAAATTTCCACCAAACAAGCCGTGCTGTTTACCGTAATTAATTACGTAGGGGTATTGATTGGAATTGTTTCTACCATCTTGATCTATCCGAGAAATAAGGAGCTGTTGGGTATCATCCGATATGTTGAAGCCTGTACGCAAATCATGTTTCCCATTCTTGTTTTGGGAAGCACACATGCCCTGATCAATTTCTACCCAAATCTCAACGCGAAGTTACAACAGAAATTGTTTGGCTTTAGTCTGGTGTCAATTTTTAAATTAGCTGGAGTGATGTTGTTGGTGCTGTTGATCAGTATACCTTTTTCGTGGTCTGAACCGATGGATTATATTTGGATGGCTTTTGTACTATCCATTTTTATGGCTTATATTGAATTGTTTCGCAGACAGGCGACCAACTTACAGAAGTTAGCTGTTCCTACTTTATACGAAAAAATCATTCCAAAAATTACCTTGCCGCTATTGTTTCTATTGGTGATGTATCAATCCATAAGCATTAATAGCGCTTTGTGGATTTATGTGTTTACTTTTGGCTTTATCATGATTTTAGTAGGATACTATGTCTATACAAATTATGCCTTTAGAATTCACAGACATTTTGACGATCTTTTTGCTGAGGTGAGCAAAAAACAATATTATTCGTATAGCTTATATTCGTTTGCAGGCAGTTTTGGGGCTTTTTTCGCTTTTAGAGTGGATTCGTTAATGATTCCTAATTTTATCTCTTTTGAAGCTAACGGAACATACAATATCGGGGTGACTTTGGCGTCTGCCTTATCGATTCCAGCCACAGGGGTTTTTGCTTTATATGCACCTATCATTTCTGATTTCATTAAAAACAAACAATGGCGCGAATTGAATGATAAATACAAAGAAATTTCCAAGACCTTGTTTTTTATTGCGGCTTTACTCTATTCCTGTATCGTAGTAGGAATTGAGCCTCTTTTTAAAATGATGCCTACTTATGATAATTTGGCAGCATCGATTCCCGTTATTTTATTGTTGGGATTGAATGTGGTGATCAATATGTCTACGGGCTTTAATACGGAGATTATTTCGTATTCTAAGTATTATAGATTTAATTTGATTTCCATCTTATCCCTGATGGTGCTCAACGTAGCATTAAATCTCGTTTTACTAACACAAACGGACTTAGGCATACTCGGGGTGGCCTACTCTTCCTTGGCATCCTTAGCCTTGTTCAATGCAGCAAAAACTTTTTACATTTATAAGACCATGCATTTATTGCCGTTTGATATGGATTTTTTAAAGATGATCGGGGTCTTTGGACTTACTTTATTCGCGGTGTATTCCCTGCCTTTTCTCTCTGTGAATTTGATTGACTTTAGTGTGAAAGTAATCTTGGTTTTAACAATCAATACGGCGGTAATGTATTTTACTTCTTGGTGTCCGCCAATCAAATATTGGATAAAGCGTGTCATTGGAAAGTAGTTGACTTTGTACAGCCGTATATAACTAGTGAATAACTGATAACTATGTAGTTATTCACTAGTTATTGTTCACAATGTTTTTAAAACTGATAAACCATAGCGTTGATATTCATACCTCCACCAACTGATGCAAATAGAATAACATCTCCCTTCTTAAATTGGTGATGAATCATTTCATTGCGCATGATCATATCAAATAGAGTAGGTAGTGTGGCAACACTACTATTGCCCAACATATGAATACTCATGGGCATGATGTTTTCAGGCACTTCCTTGTCGTAAAGTTTATAAAAACGCGAAACAATGGCTTCGTCCATTTTTTCATTGGCTTGGTGTATGATTATTTTTTTTAAGTGATCAATGGCTACACCGCTTTTATCCAAACAATTTTTCATCGCTTGCGGCACTTGCTGTAAGGCAAATTCGTAGATCTTTCGACCGTGCATTTTTATATAACGCGTATCCGGATCTAGGTCTAGATTGTAGGACTTTCCGAAAAACAGATAAAAGGCCTCTTCATAGGTAAATGAACCTGTTTCATGGGCTAAAATTCCACCTTCACTAGCATCAAATTCATAAATAGTTGCACCTGCTCCATCGGCGTAAATCATCGAATCTCTATCGTGGAGATCAATAACTCGAGATAGCGTTTCGGCACCAATGACCAAGCATCTTTTGGCAATTCCAGCATCTATGAAGGCCTTGGCTTGGATAGATCCTTCGAGCCAACCCGGGCAACCAAATAAAATGTCGTAGGCAACACAACGCGAATTTTTAATGCGCAAGTTGTGTTTCACCCGTGCAGCCAAAGTGGGTAACAAATCCGTCTGGATTGCTCCCTTTTTTACATCACCAAAATTATGTGCAAAGATGATATAGTCCAGAGTCTCTGGATCAATTTGCGCCGCTTCTAAGGCTTTTTGTGCCGCGTAAAAACCCATGTCCGACGTCAATTTGTCGTCGTCGATATAACGTCTTTCTGCGATTCCCGTAATCTCTTGCAGTTTTCTGGCAATAACTTCGTTAGAATGTTTTAATACCGTTCCGTGTTCGTCCCGAAAATCGAATTTGTCAAAATCTTTATTAGTAACCGCGTTTTTAGGGACAAAACTTCCCGAACCAATTATCCTTACCCCCATGTTTTTCTGTTGAATTTTATTAGCTAACGCGTAAAATAGTCCTTAATTATTGAAGGTTTATAAATTATTAAATCGTTCAATATATATAAAAGTAGTAATTAATTTCTAGTTAGTAATCAAAGACAATTATTATTTCTGCAGTGGGATTTATTAAATTTTATATAAAACATAAAATCAATACTTAATGTGCAGACTATTAGTTGTATGTAGCCGAAATGGCGTTTTTTGATTTTCATTTTTGCCGACTAGAAATTTTTAAATATTTCGAAGATGCTGATGTTTAGAACGAATTTACTGTTAATTATTGTTAGAAATATATTGTTAAAAAAATCGCATTTCACAACTATGCTTATTTAGATTGATTTAAAATAAAGTTAGTAAAAAATTATGTTATAAGAATTTTATCTAATAGTTTTGCATTATTAAAATTCAGTCTAAATAAATATAATACAAATGAAAAAAATTAAATGGAGCGTTTTAGCAATGCTTTTAGCCGGAGTCATGACCACATCATGTGATAAAAGTGATGATAGTACACCAGTCAATCCCATTCAAAAAGGGGAAGAACGATATGTCATTGCTGCAGTGCCGGTTGAGTTTTCAGATACCGCCGATTATTTATTAACCTCCGAGACTTTAGAGAGTGGTAGTATTACAACCTCGGGTAATGGGATTGAGCAAGATGGCTATCGCTACTATTTAACGGTTAAAAACAAGTTTTATAGTATGTTGTACGGACAAGGTGGGCCTGGGGCTGTGACTACCTATAGTCTTAGTACAAACGGGAAACTGCAAAAAACCAATGATTTTGTGACAGAAACTGTACAGGTTATTTCGGAAGTAGGCGGTGATATTATGCTGTGTAAAGTACCGCGTTCTGGTCAAACAGAAGCAAGATGGTTTAATATAGATACCAATAAGAACGAGATTGTAAATAGCGGTGCTATTGATATCGTTCAATTGGCCAATAACGGAGAAAGAGCACACTTTACCGGTTTTACACTAGTCGGCAATAAGCTAGTAGCTCCGTATATGAGTATACGCGGTGTTGCTGGTGGCGATGTTTGGGGAACTTCTTACCCAAATAGCAGCTGGGCCGCGGTTTATTCTTATCCAAGTATGACCTTAGATAAAGTGATCACAGACAACAGAACGAGTTATTTAGGCGGCTATTACCTCAACGGTCTGGCTCGTGTTGAAAATGGCGATGCTTACGGATTCTCTTCAGCCAATGTAAAAGGGGATCAAGATCAATTATTGACAACAAATCCTTCTGCGATTGTTAAAATAAGCGGCAAAACAGTTGATTTTGACAGCAGTTACTTCTTTAATTTAGAACAGGTTTCAGGTGGTGCTTATATCGTTGATTTTAAATACGCAGGAGAGGGTAATTTTATTGCTCGTATGATTGATGATAAAGGATCCAACAATGATGAAATCAAATTTGCAGCAATTAATGTATACAATAAAACTTTTAAATGGGTAACGGGCTTGCCAAACAATCTTAAGGACAGCGGTTTTGCAACCAAAGGTGATTATGCTCCAATGGACGGTAAAACCGTTTTTGTAGGTATCAATGCTCCTGAGGGATCTTATGTATATAAATTTGATGCCGTTGCGGCAACTGCAACGAAAGGATTGAAAGTAGAAGGAGGTAGAATTACGGCTATCTCTAAAGTATCCGCGGAATAATTTATAAATTTTAAAAAACAAAACAACTCCCTATGGAGTTGTTTTGTTTTTGGAATTCACATAAACTGATAAAAAAATTCAGCATGAAAAAACGGATAAATTGGATTGTTTTGGTGCTTATACTGGTTGTCCAAACGAATTTTGCCCAGCAATCTAAAAAGATTTCAGGTAAGGTCACCGATCAAGATGGGATTGCTATAGCTAAAGTTATGGTTGTTTTAAGAGAAAGCAATAAATTTTCTGAAACCAATAGTAAGGGAGAGTATAGCTTTAATAATGTTAAAAATGGCGATTATACGCTGGATGTAAATGACATCGGTTTTGAAGCCTATTCTGAGAAAATCAGCCTTAAAGATGTAAGTGTTGTTTTCGCAATTCGCTTGGAAAGCAAAATGAGTACCTTGTCTGAAATAAATATTACGGCTAAAGATCAAATTCAACAAGTCAAAGAAAAAGCTTTTAATGTTGCGGTAATTGATGCGGTTAAGTTGCACAATACGACCATGGATATAGGCCATGCACTCAACAAGGTGTCGGGTATGCGTGTACGAGAAAGTGGAGGAGTGGGATCTACGATGAATTTTGCACTAAATGGCTACGGGGGAAATCAAATCAAGTTTTTCTTAGATGGAATTCCAATGGATAATTTCGGTTCGGCTTTTCAACTCAACAACATCCCTATTAATGTTGCCAAACGAATAGAGATTTACAAAGGAGTCGTTCCCGTTGGTCTAGGTTCAGATGCCTTAGGTGGCGCGATTAATATCATCACCAACAATTATAGCAAAACCAGTTTGGACATGTCCTATTCTTATGGTTCCTTTAATACGCACCGTTCTAATGTTAACTTTATTTATGCAACGGATAATGGTTTTTTTACGCAGATCAATGCGTTCCAAAATTTTTCCGATAATGATTATAAGGTCCAAGTCGATTTATACGATTTGAACTCGGGGAAACTGATTGAAAAGAATAAAAAGCTAAAGCGTTTCCACGATCAATATCACAACGAAACTTTTATTGGACAGATTGGTTTTATCCATAAAAAGTTTGCAGATAAACTCGCCTTTGGAATAACCTTGGGGCAAAGTTATAAGGAAATACAAACCGGAGCTCGTATGGAAACGATTTTTGGGGGTTTACATCATCGAGCGAATATCGTAATGCCGACCTTTGTTTATCAAAAGAAGAATTTAATACTCGACGGTTTAAATCTTAATGTCAATGCCAATTACAACTTGGGTACTGAACAGAATATCGATACGCTCTATAGAAGGTATGGATGGACCGGTGATTATATAGATTATCAATTACAGAATAAGAAAAAGGGGGGAGAACGAGATTATTCGATGTATAAATACAAAAACAACAACGGAATGATCTCGTCTTCGTTAAATTACCAATGGAATAAAAACCACAGTATATCGTTGAGCAATACTATTAACTTGTTCAATCGAAAAGGCACTGATGAGTTGTTTCCGGAAGCTCAGAAATACGAACAACCGGCAAAAACCACAAAAAACATTTCGGGCCTGGGGTACCAATTCACTCCCAATACCACTTGGAGCGCTTCGGCATTTGTCAAGTACTACAATCAAATTAATAAATACAGTCAATCCTATAACCCCAGTGGAAAATGGGGTGACATTGCATATCAAGAATTTGAAAAAAAGTATGACGAATATGGTTATGGTTTAACGGCGTCTTATTTTATACACGACAATTTTCAAGTCAAGGCCTCTTTTGAAAAAGCAATAAGACTGCCCGATAACAGTGAGATTTTCGGCGATATGATTAATATAATTGGCGATGTTAATTTACGACCTGAAACCAGTGAAAACTATAATCTGGGTTTTAATTATCAGCTGCCAATCAATGAAAACCGTTTGATTTTCGATACGAATCTATTTTATCGAGATTCCAAAGACTTTATTAGACAAAAGTTGGATTTTAAAGAAAACTATCAAATGTCCGAAAATCTTGCTGCCGTTATTAACTACGGTATAGAGGCAGAATGGAGGTATTTGTACAAAGACAAGTTTGCCGTTGGAATCAATGGAACCTATCAGAGAATGTTGAATAATACTAAATATGTAGAGGGAGTTCAAAGTATCGTTTATAAAGATCGTTTGCCTAATGTACCCTATTTTTATGGAAACCTAGATGCCTCTTATACTCTTAAAGACCTATGGAATGATAAAAATGACCATTTGACTTTGGGTTATTCGCTGATGTATATTCATGAATTTTATTTGCTTTGGCCCAGTCAAGGAGATAAAAACAATGGAAAGCGCTTGATTCCCGAACAGCTAACACATGATTTTATTGCAACGTATACCTTAGGTAAACAAGAGAAATTTCAATTTACCTTTGAATGCCGTAACCTTTGGGATAAATTGGTATACGACAACTTTAGTTTGCAAAAACCCGGTAGGAGTTTTTCTGGAAAAGTTCGTTACTTCTTTTAAGTTTATCGAAAAAACTAGTATTATTAAAAAAACGGGAGCTACTTCCCGTTTTTTTTTGTCCTGATCCTTATTAACAGTGTAGATCATCCGGGTTTTATTGTGGTATAACTGTTGGATGTTATTGTAGTAAGCACATTGCTGAGGTGTTTGTACAGTCTTTGTATAGTCTTTGTACTCAGCTTAACAAAAGTATCTTAAAGGCCATTGTGATGTACCGTATTTGATGTGCATTTGTACCTAGTTTGTACCCAGTTTGTACTTTGTATTAGTTCAATTTTTAGTCAAAAAAAGCGAGGCCCATAAAGGGCCTCGCATAAGTGGTAACTGCAAAGATTCTGAGTTCGTGTTATATTTTATAAGTAAAAGACAGGGTTGCGATTCGGCTGTCTAAGCTGTAGTCTTTCTGGATTGTAGAAGTGGATGTCTTGGATATCACTTCATAGTTCCGCGTTCTTAAAACGTCCGTTACGGAGAGTTTAAGAGTGCCTTTTTCGTGGAGGATTTGTTTGGATAGTCCGATGGTTAAATCGAAATAGGCCTTTCGTTCAAACACACCAATATTAGATTTGGAATGGTATTGCCCATTCATTTCTGCTAGAAATCCAGCAGCTATTTGAAAGGCGTTCTGAGAACTCCATGTAAAAGTTACTTTACTGGTATCTATGGGCAAGTCTCTATAATTTCCGCGATAGCGGTTTTCAAAAACATTAAATAAATTACTCATCGACCACCAAGAGAAAAGGTTGACAGAGCTGGTGATGTTGATGCCGTAATTGTATGATTTATCCAAGTTTTTCTGAGTTGATGCCGTGGTATTGGTTGCCGGGTCGTAATCAAATACTTCGGTCATCACGTCGTTGGTTTGGCTAAAATACAAAGAACTCATCAGCCAATTTCGCCAGCTGTATCCGAGTTCGACGGAATGTGTTATTTCTGGAATAAGATCGGAATTACCATACCAGTAATTAAAGGGATCATCGTAAAATCGAAACGGATTCAAATCAAAGTGGCTCGGGCGATTAATTCTTTTGCTGTATGAACTGTGAAGTGAATTTTGCTCGTTCAATTGATATTTTAGCGATACACTAGGGAAGAATTTTATATAGTCATCGGTGTTGTTTTGTTTTATAGTGCGCTGTTCCCCATCGATGGAGGTGTACTCCATGCGTATACCGGTTTGAAACTGGAACTTGGTAGTGGCAAATTTATAATTGACATAACCCGCGTGAATTTGTTCTTTAAACACAAAGTGATTGGTGGCACTTGGGTCTATAACCCAACTTTCGTTTTCTTGAAATTCGTAAGTAGACGGGTTGTCGTTTGATTTTATACTTGATTTCCAGCCGATTTCCATCGTGTTTTTGATATTCCATGGAACAACCATATCAACGGTAGCATCCCAAACTTCTAAGGAAGACGGGATCTTACCCCGTCTATCTCGCAACTCTACAGTCGATTCGGGGTCGATTTGTAGGTAGTTGGCCTGTTGAAGTTGGTTTGAATTAAAGGTGTTGTTTTTGTATTGAATGTCGAAATTCAATAGCGTACCTTTTTCATTAAATTGATGACGACCGTTGATACTATACGTCAGGTCATTCCAGAATTCTTTATTGTGATTACGGGTTAAAGCATCGGTTAATAATAACTGCGTTCCATGATATAGGCTATTTCTGCCGTGTACGCGATCTTGATACCGTCCGAGTTTCGCATCAACTAAAAAACCGATATTGGTTTTGCTGTTTATCGCGTAGTCCGCACCAATTTTAAAATTGTTTGACGTTAACGGCTCATCGGTAGTATTGTGCTGAAACGTATGTCGCTCTAGGATCGAAGGTTGCGCTGGGTTGTAAAAATCTTGTCTGAACGTTTTGCGTTCTTCTTCTCCTCTAAAAGTGTAACTATAATCGCCAAAAACACTAAAACGGGCTTCTGAATAATTTAAACTAAACCCAGAATTGGTTCTGTTTTTTCGTCCGCGTCCGTAATTGGAAAATACCGTACCGCTTAGCCCTTCTAGTTGTGCCGTTTTTAAAACAATATTTACGATACCGGCATTACCAGCTGCATCGTATTTAGCCGATGGATTGGTAATTACTTCAATGTGTTTAACCGCACTTGAAGTTGTTGATTTTAATAGATTGGCCAAATCTTTCTGTGATAAGTATGTCATTTTGCCATTGATCATCACGCTAACTCCGCTTTTACCGCGTAGCGATATGTCGCCATCTTGTCCGACAACAACTCCGGGAGCACGGGCCAACAAATCGAGCACGTTACTTCCTTCAGATAAAACACTATTCTCAATATTAAAAATCATCTTATCGGATTTTTGACTAAACAGCGGCTGCTTTGCCGAAATAATGACCTCACCAAGTTGTGTAGTATGCAGGGCTACTATACTGTCTAATTGTGCTTCTGTTTGGCTGTAACCACAGGCAGTCAAAAGCGTTAAGGCAACTATAAATTTATTTTTCATGGGGATACGGTGTAATTGTTTTCTTTTTTTTCTTTTTTCTACCCCACCACACTAGAAATCCGGTGATGGGCAATGATGCACAAATAAGGCTGGATACAAAGGCTAAAATTTTACCACCAAACCCGAGGATGCCACCAACATGTATGTCGTAATTGGCACCGACCACTTTTTCAGCCAGCGTTTGGTCTTGGTAGGGTCTGTTAAACAGTAAGTCTCCCGAATGTTCGTCAAATATTAATAAGTGATTGTCGTAATAGGTAAATGGGGAGTTTTTGATATAAATACTTAAATTATCGTGCTGGTGATCGGCTTGCGAATGATCCTCTAAGTCCAATCCGAAAGAAGCTGCATCGGGATAATAGTAGCGTACTTTTTCTATAATTTCTTCAATCGTTTGTGCTGTTTCTACTGATTCGGGTGCGGTGGTTTTATATTGATCAAAATTGGGATAATCTGCGGTTCCTCCGGAGAGCAACATATAGATGCCACTAGTTAGAATACGAAATGATAAGCATAAGCCTGTAAGGGCTACTATCATCGCAATAAGCGAGGTATAAAAGCCGAGTATATTGTGTAAATCGTAGTTTTTTCGTTTCCACCCTTTGATGTTTTTCCAGCGGAACCAAATTCGCTGTTTGGTGGCCTTTTTATTTTTGGGCCACCACAATACAATACCCGTAATTAACATCAATGTAAAAATAATGGTTGCTATTCCTACTATTAAACTGCCAACGCCGCCATTGAGCAACAGCGATCGATGCAAAATCATCGTAAAAAAGAAGAGGTTTTCCCGGATGTTATAAACGCCCAGTACTTCACCGGTATATGGATTTACATAGGCATTTTTGTAAATTAAGTAAGTGTCGAAATAATTCCAGCCTTGGCGATTGGTTTTGTGAAAACCAAATTGATAGGATTGATTTTTATCGATTGGTATAGTAACTTCGTCTGAAGATACGTCTTCTTGAACATAGGCGTTAACAATACGTCGCAACTCCTGTACCGGTAGCGGTTTTTTATTTTCGATGTTTTGCTCGCCATGATAAATTACATGACGTCTGGTAAAATGCGTGATATCTTCATTAAAAACATAAACCGCACCCGTAATCGATACGATAAATACGATAATTCCGGAGAGTAAACCCAACCAGAGGTGAAGTTGACCCATTATTTTTTTTGCACGTTGTTTCCACGTGGGTTTTGATTTCCTCGACATCATGTAGTTGGTCTTAATTTGACGGATAACCTAAGGCTATAGCTTGACTTAAATAAGTTTGCGCTTTTTCTTTTTGATGAATCTGATGAAAATATTCGTATAGGGAATAATGGGCTTGTGGACTGTTTGGGAAGCTGTGGAGGTTTTGTTCGAGATAACCAAGAGCTTGTTCCATCTGGCCTGTGCGCATCAAATAACGCGCAACTTTTTCGATATAGATTTCCGTGGGAAGAAATGGAAAGTTCAGATCTTCGCTCAGTTTTTTGTAAGAATTTTCAATCAAGTCGGGCTGCGCAGCTACTGCCTTGATATTGATTTGATGTCCCTTAAAAACATAGCGCAAACCGTCTAAATTTCCTGTAATCGGTATGCTTCCATGATCTTCATTTTCATATTGTTTAAATTGCCAGTTTAACCTTTGAAATTTACCGCTACCCAACAGTGTTTGAAACTTTTTGTTGGCTGTGAAATGAGCGTTGAGTTCCGTATTGTTAAACGGTTCTCCAGCTTGAGTGAGATATAGTCTTCGGTTTGATAAATCGGTTGTGGCGGTTGCTTCAAATCGTTTTAAAAGCACTTGATTGTCATACCAAATACTCGGATCATGCACCAGGTAAGCATCAAACATTTTGGTGTGATTGAGCAGTATATTTAAAGCTGTGATCCCACCGTATGAATGGCCGATCAATATTTTATAATCTTCCGTGCGGTAGTTGTTTTCGATCCAGGGAAACAACTCTTGTTGTATAAAGGATATAAATGTTTCATTACCGCCTGAGTTTTTAGTATCCAGCTGTTTGGTTTGTTTATCGATTATAGGGGTGGGAGTTAAATCTCGGGAGCGGTTGGTGTTGACGATACCTACTACAATCATTTCAGGAATATAGGCGTAGGGGCCTTGTGAAAGTTTTTCGATAAATCCCGTCAGATAGTGAAAATTAGTTTCGCTATCGAGCAAGTATATAACGGGATAGTTGGCTTTCTGAATTTTTGAATTTTGGTAAGATGGGGGAAGGTAAATCTGAATACTGCGATCTTCCTGGAGTATTTTTGAAGGGACTATTCGCGATTCACCTATAGCGATTTTAGCTTGTGCTATAGCAAAATTGTGAAATAATAATGATACAAGAAGCCAGGTAAAAAGGTATTTCTTAGGGGGGAACATGATTTTTTTTATTTAGAGGAAATGATTAATAAAGATGCAAATATAACCATTATCTATAATTAGTCTAAATAAAAGTAAAATAAAAACCTAAAAAAATAAGGACCCCGTTTTGAGGTCCTTATAGGTGTTATCTTGAAGTCGGTTTTCGACTAGTTTTCCATATATGCTTCGATAGGAGCACAAGAGCAAACTAAGTTTCTGTCTCCGTATGCATCGTCAATACGACGAACACTAGGCCAGAATTTATTGTCTACTACGTGTTCTATCGGGTAGGCAGCCTTTTCTCTTGAATAAGGTAGATCCCAGTTATCAGCAGTTAATAAAGCCAACGTATGAGGAGCGTTTTTCAATTCGTTTACCGGATTATCCGCTGTTGCGTTGGCAATTTCTTTACGAATAGAAATCATCGCATCACAGAAACGGTCTAATTCGTCCACGCTTTCGCTTTCAGTTGGTTCAATCATCAATGTTCCAGCCACAGGGAAAGATACCGTAGGAGCATGGAAACCGTAATCGATTAAACGTTTTGCGATATCGGTTACCTCAATACCATTTTGTTTGAAAGAACGGCAGTCTACGATCATCTCGTGAGCAGCTCTTCCTTTTTCACCCGTATAGAGAATGTCGTAATGACCTTCTAAACGGGCTTTCATATAGTTGGCATTTAGAATAGCTTGTTCCGTTACTTTTTTCAAACCGTCAGCACCTAACATAACGATATAACCGTAAGAGATCAGACAAACCAATGCTGAACCATAAGGTGCAGAAGAAATAGAAGTAATTGCGTTTTCACCTCCGGTTTTCACCAAAGGATTTGATGGTAAGAATTGAACCAAATGTGGAGCTACACAGATAGGTCCAACCCCAGGTCCACCTCCACCATGTGGAATAGCGAAAGTTTTATGTAAGTTTAAGTGGCAAACATCCGCTCCGATATTGGCTGGATTTGTCATGGCAACTTGGGCATTCATATTGGCACCGTCCATATAGACTTGACCACCATTTTGATGAATGATATTTGTTATTTCGGTAATAGCACTTTCATAAACTCCATGAGTAGATGGATAAGTTACCATTAAACAAGATAAATTATCTTTGTGTAATTCCGCTTTAGCTCTTAAATCTTCCACATCGATATTACCTTCTTCCGTAGTTTTAGTAACTACAACTTTCATTCCTGCCATAGCAGCAGAAGCTGGGTTGGTTCCGTGAGCAGAAGCTGGAATTAAGGCGATGTTTCTTTGAAAATCTCCATTGGCATGGTGGTAAGCACGGATGGCCATTAAACCAGCATATTCTCCTTGTGCACCAGAGTTTGGTTGTAAAGAGGTACCTGCAAATCCTGTAATCACATTCAATTGCTCTTCTAAAGCTTTTAACATGGTCATATAACCTTCTGCTTGTTCAGCAGGTGCAAAAGGGTGAATGTTGTTCCATTGCGGATTGCTTAAAGGAAGCATCTCAGCAGCGGCATTTAATTTCATCGTACAAGATCCCAAAGAAATCATCGATTGATTTAAAGCCAAATCTTTGCGCTCCAATCTTTTGATATAACGCATCAATTGCGTTTCAGAATGGTGGCTGTTAAACACATCATGTTGTAAAAACGGTGTGTTTCTAGCTAATCTTTCTGCGAAATGAACGCCGGTTTCGATTTCGGTGATCTTGAAGAAATCCTTATCAGCAACTTCTGCGAAAATTTCAACAATGGTATTGATGTCGCTTAGATTTGCCGTTTCGTTTAAGGAAATAGAAAGTGTTTGCTCGTCGATATAATTAAAGTTTACACTGTAATGTTCTGCAATGGCACGAACTTTAGCCGAATTAGCTTCGATCAAAATCGTATCAAAGAAATCGCTGTTCTTTTGTTTAAAGCCTAGTTTTTCTAAGGCCTTAGCAACGGTTACTGCTTTGGTATGAACGTCATTGGCGATAAACTCCAATCCTTTAGGACCGTAATAAACCGCATACATTCCTGCCATAACAGCCAATAGTACTTGAGCTGTACAGATATTAGAAGTCGCTCTTTCGCGTTTGATATGTTGCTCTCTAGTTTGTAAAGCCATACGAAGTGCACGGTTTCCGTCCGCATCCTGAGAAACTCCAATGATACGTCCTGGCATACTGCGTTTGTGCTCTTCCTTAGTAGCGAAGAAACCTGCATGAGGACCTCCAAATCCTAGTGGAATACCAAAACGTTGTGTAGTTCCTACAACAACATCAGCACCCATCTCTCCTGGGGATTTTAAAGTCACTAAAGATAAAATATCAGCAGCAACGGCCACTTTGATGTCTTTAGATTTGGCTATATGGATAAAGTCTGTGTAATCATAAACTTGACCGTATTTACCTGGATATTGTAATATAGCTCCAAAATAAGCTTCTGAGAAATCAAAAGTTTCGTGATTACCAACTACTAATTCAATTCCAATTGGTGTTGAACGGGTTTGTAAGATCGAAAGCGTTTGAGGAAGTATCGCTTCTGAAACAAAAAATTTGTTGGCGTTGTTTTTCTTTTGGTCACGGGTTCTAACATCAAATAAAAGAGCCATAGCCTCTGCAGCAGCAGTTCCTTCATCCAATAGCGATGCATTGGCAATTTCCATTCCCGATAACTCTATAACCGTAGTCTGAAAATTCAAAAGCGCTTCCAAACGACCTTGGGCAATCTCCGCTTGATATGGAGTATATGCGGTATACCATCCTGGATTTTCAAAAATATTTCTTTGAATGGCCGCAGGTACAACTGCTTCGTGATATCCCATCCCGATATATGTACGAAAAACTTTGTTTTTATTACCCAATTCTTGAATATGAGCCAAATACTCATACTCTGTCATAGCAGGATCTAATTGTAAGTCTTGTTTTAACCGAATATTGTCTGGGAAAGTTTCGTATATCAGTTGTTCTATGTTGTCAACTTGAACAGTTTTTAACATATGTTCCAAATCCGCCGGTCTTGGACCAATGTGTCTTAAAGCAAATGCATTTTTTTTCATTCTACTATTATAAAAGATAAGTTGTGTTTAAGCATACAAAAATAACCATAAATCCGATATTTTTACCGAATATAGAACCTAATTTTAAAAATGTACTTAAATTACAGCTTCATACAGAAGTCTCCCTATGAATAACTCATTCCGAACTGCTTTCAACCTCTATCTCAATGGGAGTGTACATGTTTCGTTGGCCGTATTTTCACTGGTTCAGATGACGTTTTATTTTTGCAATATTCCATTTGACCCAGTCGTGTCCGCCCTAGCTTTTTTTGGAACACTTTTTTCCTATAATTTTATCAAATATGCCGAAACGGTTTACAAGTCAAAAGGTGTGTTTTCAAAGAACATAAAGGTCATAATTGCGATGAGTCTGTTTGCTTTAACAATTGCGGGTTTTAGTTTTTTTATGTTGCAGTTCAATGCACAGCTCGTTACTTTAGGATTGTTGTTGCTGTGCTTGTTGTATGCGATACCGATTTACCCGAAAATTCCAAATTTGCGAAATTGGGCGGGTATTAAAATCTACATTGTATCGTTTTGTTGGGCTGGTGTCACACTGATTGTACCGATCGTAAATGCCGGATTAACATTGACACAGGATATTGGAATCAAGTTTTTGCAACGGTTCTTTTTGGTCTTGATCTTGATTTTGATCTTCGAAATTGTCGATTTACAATTTGATGATAAAAAGTTAAAAACCGTGCCTCAGACTTTGGGAATGGAAAAAACCAAAAGACTGATTCTCTTGTTGTTGATTCCATTTTATTTCTTGGAGTTTTTTAAGCTTGGGTTTCAAGCTATCCAGGCATGGAATAATCTGGTCATAGTCGCTTTGGTGTTGCTTTTTACATGGAAGGCTTCGCCAAAACAAACCAAATATTTCACCCTCTTCTGGGTAGAGAGTGTTCCGATAGTTTGGTGGTTATTGGTAGTTGGAGAGAAGTTTTTTAGCTATGTCTAAAAAAGGTATATTTGTATTTCTAAAATAAATAATAAAATGATACAACTGGTTAATGAAATCCAAACTCAGGCAAATGTCGTTTATGTCCTGGGCGCGGAACAAAATACACTTGAATTTCCTAATGCGGAATGGCTTTCTACTTTTGTAGAAGAATTTTTAAAGTCAAAGAAAGAAAGTGATTTCGTTAAAATGAGCAATCAATATTTCTTTTTTGTAAAGGAAAACGCTGATTTAGAGAAAATGCGACTTGCGGGATATGCGATACGCACCCAATTGGATGCAAAAGCAGATAATTTAACTGTAGTTGGTGCTACCAATGCCGCTCTAGCGTTGACAGAAGGTATAGCTTTGTCTAATTATCAGTTTTTAAAATATTTCAAAGATGCAGCAGAGAAAAGCTATGCCTTAAAACAGATACAGCTGAAAGGTGCTTTCGATTCTAAAGTGATCAGCGATTTAAACCATACCATTAAGGCGGTGTACTGGGCGAGAACGATGGTTAATGAGCCCGTTAGTTTTTTGACTGCTGAGCAATTGGCTAAAGAAATTGAATTGTTAGGTCAGGAAGCTCATTTCGATGTAAAGGTATTGGATAAGGCAAAAATTGAAGACCTGAAAATGGGTGGATTAATTGCTGTAAACAAGGGGTCGATTGATCCTCCGACTTTCACGATTATGGAATACAAACCAGCCAATGCGATCAATTCAAAACCGGTGGTTTTAGTTGGTAAAGGGGTTGTTTATGATACGGGAGGTTTGAGTTTAAAGCCGACACCGAGTTCTATGGATTTGATGAAGTCGGATATGGGTGGTGCAGCTTGTATGGCGGGTACGATCTATGCAGCGGCTTTAAATAAAATGAATGTGCATATCATTGGGTTAATTCCTGCAACGGATAATAGACCCGGTGGAAACGCTTACACACCGGGTGATGTAATTACCATGTATGACGGTACCACAGTGGAAGTATTGAATACAGATGCAGAAGGACGTATGATCTTAGGTGATGCTATTGCCTATGCTAATCAATACGAGCCGGAATTGATTATTGATGCTGCTACCTTAACAGGAGCTGCTTTGATGGTAGCAGGAGACCGTGCTTCATGCCTGATGGGGAATGCAAGCGATGAGATTTTGGCGGCTTTAGTTAAATCGGGATTTGCCGTACACGAACGTTTGGCTTTATTGCCTTTCTGGGATGACTACAAAGAACAAGTAAAGTCATCAATCGCCGACTTAAAAAACATTGGCGGTCGTAATGCTGGAACGATTACAGCAGGTAAGTTTTTGGAACATTTTGCCCAATATCCTTATGTTCACATCGATATTGCAGGACCTGCTTTTACAGAAGCGCCACAAAATTATAGAGGACATGGCGGAACCGGAACCGGTATTCGTACTTTAGTGCACTTCTTGGCTCAGTACCAAGGATTTTAAACGGTTTTTTATCTAGAATTATATTATGTAAAGCAGCCCTTTGGGGCTGCTTTTTTTGCTTATTAACGAATGGGCGCTTGGGCGCATCCGCGTATCTGCTTAATAAGTATCTTCGAATCAGGAGCAGTTACTTGTTGTTTTTTGATTAAATTTGAAGTAAACGATTCAATTTTATGGAACTCTATTATACCTTTTCCGTTTTTATAGTATTGGCATCTTGGTTTGCCTATTTGAATTTGCGCTTTCTAAAATTACCCACAACTATTGGAATAATGGTTATTGCCGTATTGGTGTCCATAGGTATTCGACTGCTTGGCGATCAGCTTTTTCCTGATGCAACCCGAGATTTTTTTAAGCTAATCAGTCAATTTGACTTTGATGAGGTGTTGATGGGGGCCATGTTGAATTTTTTGTTGTTTGCGGGTGCATTACATATCAATATCGCCGATTTGCGAGAACATCGGGTAGCTATTATGTTATACTCCACCGTCAGCGTCGTCTTATCTGCTTTTTTTATAGCGGCGATTTTGTTTTATATCTGTCCTTTATTTGGGGTCAGTATCCCGTTTATATATTGTTTACTATTCGGAACGCTGATTTCACCGACGGATCCCATAGTGGTTTTAAGTGTTTTAAAACAGGTAAAGGTACCCAAATCAATAGAGACAAAGATTACAGGAGAATCCCTGTTTAACGATGGGGTTGCTGTAGTTATGTTTGCCGTAGTATTGAAATTAGCGATCAGTGATGAGGTAAGTATTACTTTTTTGTCTGTATCTAAATTCTTTGCGCAAGAGGTTATTGGCGGGGTCTTGGTCGGATTGATATTGGGATATTCTGCATCTCATGTGATGAAAAAAATAGACGACTATAAAGTGACGGTATTGATTACATTAGCCTTGGTTATGGGGGGGTTTTTACTTACAAAAACCCTGCATGTGTCAAGTCCGCTTGCCATGGTCATTGCAGGACTCGTTATTGGGAATTACGGGAAAAAGGTGGCGATGAACGACGAAACTCAAGATTATCTCACGAAGTTCTGGGAGTTAATTGATGAAATTCTAAATGCTATTCTATTTATGTTTATCGGATTTGAACTGTTGCTACTACCCGATATAGAAAAACATATCTGGTTGGCATTAATTACTATACTCGTGGTTCTATTCTCGAGGATGTTGTCAATCTTAATACCCTATAGGGTTTTTTCGAGAAATAGAATATATACTAAAGGGTCTTTAATTGTATTGGTTTGGGGAGGGATTCGTGGTGGAGTTTCGATTGCTCTGGTATTATCATTGCCTTATAACGAATACAAAGAAATGCTTTTGGAGATCACTTATATCGTGGTGTTGTTTTCGATTGTTGTACAAGGGCTTTCTATTGGAAAGGTGGCCAAGGCAGTATTGAAAGATGAAAGTAGTGAAAAGAGTCTCGAAGACGCTACCCCGAAATAGTGGGAGTATAAACTTCTAGGGGATAATAATAGCCTGTGTGTACGTTACAGTACGGCTAACAAATAGAAAAAATCCATATTTATTTGTATCTAATAACCGATTCTAGGGAAAGTGGTTACTTATAAAAATAAATATGGATTATTAGTGCAATTGAGTGAGAATATATTGAATAAAGAAATTCTCTCCCGACAACTACTCAATGGATTCCATTTGAATTTGACCCATATACTCTATACCGTCTTTGACAAAGGGTTCTTTAACGATATTGATTTTTTTGATCTGCTCTGTGGAGAGTTTATCGAGTTCTGCTTTACTTACCAATTGATTATTTAAGATATAAGCGATTTTATCTTTAGATTTTCTTGGTTCGCTGTTCTTTTTTTCGACTCTAGGCCTTTCTTGTGCAAATCCGAGCACAGGTAGTGCTAGTAGTGCTGTTAAAATTAATTTTTTCATACTGAGATGGTTAATGATTTAATATTGTTAAATTATTATCCAAAACAATGCCAGTTTTGAACAGAATTTATTTTTACATTATTTTTTTTTATTCGGGGTCTAGGCTAAGGGAAATGTGTGGTAATGGTATAAGATAAAAGGATTCTTTACTTTTAGGTTTGAAAAGCCGAGGTATTTTTACTAATTTGCTCCTTTAAAATCTCACCTTTTAAAAATGCACCCTATGTTTAGCTATGTTACAAGGAATAAAAGCGTTAGATGGCTGACGTTTGGTATAATTATTTTGTCTTCTTCAGCAGTTTGTGCACAACAACAAGACCCGATAGTAGATGCTATTGTAAAAGAGGGCAATCAAAATTCACAATTAGAACAATATGCTTTTGAATTGATGGATGTTATTGGTCCTCGTTTGGTGGGGACTCCTCAAATGAAGCAAGCACATGATTGGGTGGTAGATCAATACCTCAAAATGGGGATTAATGCACGCAATGAGGAATATGGAGAGTGGAGAGCATGGCAACGGGGCGTGACACAAGTCGAGATGACAGCGCCGCGTTTAAAATCGTTGGAAGCCATCCAGTTGGCATGGAATCCTTCAACCGGTGATAAGGGAATAGAAGCCGAGGTCATTGTATTGCCTTTTGTCGATAATAGTGTGGAATTTCAAAAATGGTTACCCAATGCTAAAGGGAAAATTATACTGATATCGATGCTTCAGCCAACCGGTAGATCGGAAGAACAATGGAAGGAATATGCAACACCGGCCTCTTTGGCGAAAATGCAAGACCTGAAAAAAAGTCAGACCGAGTCGTGGAATCAGCGCATTGCAAATACGGGTTATGACATAAAGACGTTGCCTAAAATATTGGAAGATGCAGGAGCAGTTGGCATAGTGTCGTCCTTTTGGACGGGGATTATGGGGGCTAATCGTATTTTTGAAGCTTTTACAACAAAGATTCCTACCATCGATATCGCTTTGGAGGATTACGGAACCTTGTATCGCTTGGCGGAAAAGGGAATCAAGCCTAAGATCAAGATTAAAACAATTTCAAAAAACCTAGGTAAGACAAAAACTTACAATACTATTGCGGAAATCAAGGGTACTGAAAAGCCTGAAGAATATGTTGTTTTATCAGCCCATTTGGATAGTTGGGATGGAGGCACAGGAGCTACTGATAATGGAACGGGTATAATCGTTATGATGGAAGCTGCTCGGATATTAAAAAAAGTACTACCTCATAACAAACGAACTATTTTAATTGGAAATTGGGGCAGTGAAGAGCAAGGGCTTAACGGTTCTCGAGCATTTGTAGAAGATCATCCGGAGTTGCACGACAAAATTCAAGTAGTCTTTAATCAGGATAATGGAACGGGTCGAATAGTCAATTTAAACGGACAAGGATTTCTACATGCCTATGATTTCCTGGGAAAATGGCTGTATGCTGTGCCAGATGATTACAAAAAAGATTTAAAATCAACATTTCCCGGATCACCATCGTCAGGTGGTTCTGATCACGTTTCTTTTGTAAGTGCTAATATACCTGCTTTTATGCTGGGAGCTTTGAGCTGGGGATACGGAAACCACACTTGGCATACCCAGAGAGATACTTATGATAAAATCGTATTTGATGAGGTTCGTAATAACGCTATTCTAATTGCAATATTGGCTTATAAAGCCAGTCAAGAAGAAGAGCTGGTGCCGCGTCAAAAAATCAACTTGCCCAAGAGCAGCGATGGCAAGACTATAGAATGGCCTGCTCAAAAAAGTCCGAAAAGAACTGGAGGACTGAACAATTAGTTGTATTTATACTAGTTTCAAATTAGAAAAGATCGGCACGCAAGTGTCGGTCTTTTTGCTTTTACAAGGACTGAGCATTAACAAGGATGCCGATGCAAAAAAAGGTGTAACTTTGGATTTAATTTAATTATCAATTTAATTTTGACTACAGAGAAGAAGAGTGAGCAGGTTCATATACGATGTTCAGAATGTGGAACTTTTAATACAAATAAGATTCACTGTGATAACTGTGGTGCTTTGCTTTCCGTGATCAAACAACGTGAATTGGTTCGTCAGCAACGGGTCAAAGAAGTAAGGAAGCGTGAGGCAGAGAAAGGCCCTTCTCCAATGGAATTGCGAATAAAGAAAATGCAAAACCATCGATTTTGGTTGGTTCGTGCTGTTTTTGAAGTGGTTTATATCGGTTGGGTAATTGCGATGGCAGTTGGCGGGTTTATCGCGTGGGTAATAGCGGCAATTGTAGCATGAGGATATTGTTAAATAGATATTTTATAGGCTTACTGCTGTTGGGTACTTGTGTATATTTCCTACAGAGACTGGCAGTTGAATTACCTGCCTTTATTCAGAATTACCTCAATGACTTGTTGGTGATGCCTTTAGTGTTATGGATTGTTTGGGCGGTATTGGTTGAGGTAAAGGGTATCGAGGCGCAGATTTCATGGGCCATGGCTTTGTCTTTATTTCTTTATTATAGTGTTTTTTTTGAATGCTATTTGCCCACAGTAAATACTCGTTACACCTCCGACTTCTACGATGTGTTTTGTTATTTCATCGGCACGATGGTTTTTATGCTTTTATACAAAAAAGGCTGTATCAAGATTTGAAACAGCCTTTTTTGGGTTTATTTGTGTGAATTGACGTAGCTGCCTATAACAATCCAGCTCTTTTCAACAAAGCTTCTGGATTAGGTTCTTGTCCTCTGAATTTTTTGTAGAGAGTCATTGGATGTTCGGTACCGCCTTTTGATAAAATGTTTTCCTTGAATTTAGAAGCTATTTCGCGATTGAAAATACCATATTCCTTAAAGTAGGCAAAAGCATCCGCATCGAGTACTTCTGCCCATTTATAGCTGTAGTATCCCGAGGAATAACCTCCTTGAAATATATGAGAAAATGCCGTACTCATCGCATTTTCTGCCACGTCTGGATAGAGTTGTGTATTGGCAAATTGTTCGGTTTCAAAAGCTTTTAGATTTGTTATTCCAGTCGGGTCCTGACCGTGCCATGCCATATCTAATAATCCAAAACTTATTTGACGTAGTGTAGCCATTCCCTCTTGGAAACTAGCGCTTTCTTTTATTTTTTCGATTAAGTCCATAGGTAGCACTTCTCCGGTTTTATAATGTTTAGCAAACAGTTCCAGTGCCTCTTTTTCGTAACACCAGTTTTCCATGATTTGACTTGGCAGTTCAACGAAGTCCCAATAAACATTTGTGCCAGAAAGACTCGGATAAACCGTGTCGGCGAGCATACCGTGTAAGGCGTGTCCAAATTCGTGAAAGAGAGTAGTTACCTCGTTAAAGGTCAATAGCGATGGTTTGGTAGCAGTTGGTTTAGTAAAGTTGCAGACAATGGATATATGAGGACGTTGATCCGTCCCATTTTGAATGTATTGTGATTTAAAGGAAGTCATCCAAGCGCCGTTTCGCTTACTCTTTCTAGGAAAGAAATCTGTATAAAAAATAGCGATCAAACGGTTGTTGGCATCGGTTACTTCAAAGGTTTGAACATCTTCATGGTATTTGTCGATATGATTTACTTCTTTGAATTGAAGTTGGTACAAGCGGTTGGCTACTTCAAAGGCTCCGTTTAAAACATGTTCCAATTGAAAATAAGGCTTTAAAATTTCATCATCTAGACTAAAACGTTGTTGTTTTAATTTTTCGGAATAATAGGCGCCATCCCACTTTTCTAAGCGCTCAATCTGATCCAGTTCTTTTGCGAAATTAGTTAGTTCGGCAAATTCTTTCTTGGCTGCCGGAGCGGCTTTTTTCAATAAATCGTTTAGAAATTCAAAAACCCGAGTTGGATTCTGGGCCATGCGCTCTTCCAGTACGAAATCAGCATGGGTCTGGTATCCAAGTATATTGGCGCGTTCGTGGCGCAGTTTAGCAATCTTTAAAACGTTTTCTTCGTTGTTGAATTCATTGTTTTGAAAAGCTTTTCTACCGGCAGCTATGGCCAATTCTTTTCGTAATTTTCTATTGTCTGCATAGGTTACAAAAGGTAAATAACTCGGGAAGTCCAATGTAAATATCCAGCCTTCTAAATTTTGAGATTCCGCTAGCGAATGCGCTTCTTCAATGGCACCTTCTGGTAGTCCGGCCAAGTCGGCTTCGTCGGTTAAATGCAATTGGTAATTGTTGGTTTCGCTCAATACATTTTCACCAAATTTTAAGGACAACAGTGAAAGGGAGCTGTCGATCTCGCGAAGGCGGTTTTTCTGCTCCTCGCTTAATAAAGCCCCATTGCGAACAAAACTTAAATAGTTTTTAGTTAATAACATCTCTTGTTCTGTTGATAAAGTCAAGTTGTCTTTGGTGTCATAAACGGCTTTAACTCGTTTGAAAAGTCCTTCGTTTAAAGTGATGTCGTTTCCCAATGCCGAAAGTTTTGGCGCAATTTCCAAGGCGATCTCCTGCAATTCATCACTGGTTTCTGCCGAATTTAAGTTAAAGAAAATATTGGATATTCGATCCAATTGCATACCCGAAAAAGCCAAGGCTTCAACGGTATTTTCGAATGTAGCAGTATCGGTATTATTGGCTATATCGTCAATTTCTTGGCGAGTTTGCATTATGGCTTGTTCAAAAGCAACTGGATAATCGGAGTTTTTTATTTGAGTAAATGGAGCGGTATCGTGAACCGTTTGAAATTTAGAATTTAATAAAGTCATTGTAAAGAAGATTTATAAAACATAAAATTACGAATTTTTTCGGTGCTTTTGGATGGGAATAGACAATATAAACAGAGGTAGTGCGTGACGTGTATTAAAATAAAAATGTTAAATATTTTGGTTGTTTATGCTGTGTTATTTATTTTTAGATGACTAATAATCAATATTCTATGATGTTGTGGCAAGGTATGTAGATTTGCTTACTGATTTTACATTTAAAAAGATATTCGGTTCCGAGCCTAACAAAGAGCTGTTGACGTCGTTGCTCCATGCCGTTTTTAGAGGACAGAAACACTTAATAGAAGTGCTGTATGATAAAAATGAGTATGTGGGTGATTCTAAGGATATGGGGACAGTCATTTTTGATTTGACGTGTACGGCTAAAGACGGTTCTAAATATATCATTGAAGTGCAACGAAGCAATCAATATAATTTAAAAAAACGCATGTTGTATTACAGCAGCAGATTAATAGCAGATCAAGCGCCGAAGGAAGATAGGAAGAAGTGGAATTTTAGAATCCCACAAATATGTGTTGTAGCGATTATAGACGGTTTTGTAATATCAGATTCAAAATCGGGTCATGTGCATGATGTTTGCTTGTGTAATAAGGATAGTGGTGCTGTTTTTTATACGGGATTGGAATTCGTCTATTTGGAGTTAGATCTTTTCTTAAAGCCACCCGAGGACTTAGACGGAGATTTGGATCGGTGGTTGTATGTACTTAAGCATCTGTCCAAATTGAATCATCTACCAGATTTTTTGAATCATACGGTATTTGAAAGAGTATTTGATTTAGCGGAATTTACTAATTTAACCAAAGAAGAACAGTTTATGTACAATACAGAAGTAAAAAGAAGAAGAGATCAAGAGAATACCACGTATTATCAGATTAATGAAGCCAAGAAAAAAGCTAGGAAAGAGGCTAGGAAAGAGGCTAGGAAAGAAGTGAAAGAAGCTAGAAAAGAAGCAAAAGAAGAAGGATTAGTAGCAAGAAGAGAAGGTATAGCAGAAGGAAAGCTAGAAGTTAAAACGGAGATTGTGCGAAATCTACTGAGTAAGTATGATTTTACAGACGTGCAAATCTGCGATATAGCTGAGGTGACATTGGATTTTGTGACGGAAGTGCGAAAAAACTTGGGAAACGAATAAAACAAGGGGACTAGTTCTTAACTAATCCCCTTGTTTTTTGAGATTTAATCTGACTGCATTAATTTACAGATTAACGTTGTAGTAGGTGTCTGTTTTCTCTATGGTTTTGCCTTTGGAATCAATAACTTTAAATGTTTGATGATTAGGGAAATCCAAAACTCTATCGCAATTTTCTATTGGGATGACCACGGTCTCAAAATGGAGTTTAAAGGCTGATTTTTGTTTGATGATGAACTCAAATGTTTTGTCTTTATCTTTGTAATCTACATTTAAAGTTAATTGTAAGCCGGGACCTTTTTCATAATGATTGAAGCTACCTAAATCTATGTATTTAGGACCTTTAATTTCAATGTCTTCAAGGGTAATAACTTTTTCTTCAATTAAGTTTTTCCCAGTTACTGGGTCTAATAATATCGCGTTAAATACAGCTGTGACGATATAAAAATCGTCACAGCCCGAATTGTTATGAGAATTGGTTTTAGTGTCGTTGGAATCGTCGCTCGTAGAACATGCAATAAGGGATGTGAACAGCACTAAAACGGTAAGGAGTTTTTTAAAAAAGTTTGTTTTCATAGTTTTTTTTTGCAAAACTAAAATTTTTATTAACAATTCAAAGTGTTAAATTAATATAAATAAAAAGATGTTTTTTTGAATATACGTTCGCTGCAATAAAAACTCAATTTTAGGCTCAGTTAATTGTAATAAAAAAGCCTCATAAAATGAGGCTTTAAAAGTTTAGGTTTTTTATTGATTCAGTTTAGCTGCGGCAGTTAAAACTGCTTCTCGTAAACCATCTTTGTATGTTAATATTTTATTTCTTAATGCTTCGTCTTGGCTTCCCAAAATTTGCACGGCTAGTAAACCAGCATTTTTAGCGCCGTTTAAAGCTACAGTAGCTACAGGAACGCCACCAGGCATTTGTAAAATAGACAAAACACTATCCCATCCATCAATCGAATTACTCGATTTTACAGGAACGCCTATTACTGGTAGTGGAGACATTGATGCTACCATTCCCGGTAAATGTGCCGCGCCACCAGCGCCTGCAATGATGACATTAAAACCTCGTAAATGCGCTTGAGACGAAAAATCTACTAATTTTTCAGGTGTACGGTGTGCAGAAACGATATCTACTACTACCTCAATTCCAAATTCTTTAATGATGTCTATGGCATCTTGCATCACCGGCATATCCGAGATGCTTCCCATTACTACAGCTATTTTCATAATATTATATTTCTTTATTTCAACGTCACTTTGGGCGTTTCCCTTCGGGGGTGAGCTGTTCGCTATATCTTTGCTGTCGCTAAACCCAAGGATGTCGCTACTATCCCTAACGCAGTAGGTGTGTTAATTCACAATGCTCGGTCAGTTATAAACTGATGACCTCGATGGTTTCTTTTACGACCTGTGCAATTTTACGAGCCTCAACCATATCGGTATTGACGATCGTGACATGTCCCATTTTTCTAAACGGACGGGTTTCGCGCTTACCATAAATATGTGGGGTCACCCCATCAATCTGGAGAATTTTCTCCATATTTTTATAATGAACATCGCCTTGATATCCTTCGGCTCCTACTAAATTGACCATGATCCCAGCGACCTTACTGTCGGTGTTTCCCAAAGGTAAATTTAAGATGGCACGTAAGTGTTGTTCAAATTGAGAGGTATAACTCGCTTCAATCGAATAATGTCCGGAATTATGTGGACGAGGTGCTACTTCATTGACCAGAATTTCATCGTCAACGGTTTGAAACATTTCTACAGCTAAAAGTCCCACGTGATTGAATTTCTCCGAAACTTTTAGGGCAATAGCACGGGCTCTATCGGCTACTTCCACATCAATTCGGGCTGGACAGATTACGTACTCCACCTGATTGGCTTCGGGATGAAATTCCATTTCAACCACTGGATAAGTTTTTATTTCACCAGTAGCACTACGAGCAACGATAACGGCCAATTCGTTTTTAAACGGAATCATGACCTCTGCAATACATTCCACGTTGGGTAATCCTTGCAAATCTACTAGCGATCGCACTACTTTAACACCATTACCGTCGTAGCCAAACTGAGCGCATTTCCATACAAAGGGCATGGAGATTTGTTGCTCTTCAATCTGCTTTTGCAAATCTTCTAGGCGGTCAAATCGCGTGTATGGCGCTGTTGGGATTTGATGCAACGAATAAAAATCTTTTTGTTTTCCTTTATGTTGTATTTGACGTAAAGTTTTTGGAGACGGATACACCAATAATCCTTCGCTTTCTAATTGATCTAAAGCGTCCAAATTCACGTTTTCAATTTCGATAGTCAATACGGAAACTTTTTTTCCAAACTGATAAACCGTTTCATAATCCATCAAGTCTCCTTGGAAGAATTGATGTGCACCATATTGAGCTGGAGCTTCCGAACTCGGGTCTAAAATGAACGTAGCGATATCGAATTTACGAGCGTCGGAAAGTAACATTTTTCCCAGTTGTCCACCCCCTAAAATTCCCAATCTAAAATCAGAAGAAAAATAATTCATAGTATTGTCTGTTGTTGTGTGTTTTTGCAAAGATAATTTAAAATACTGATATCGTAAATTCTTGAGGCTCCTTTACTTCTTTTTCTGATCGGTAGCGAAATGCCGTCGAACAAATTTTTCAGAGCGTCGCTGGAACGAGGGTTTGCTAGTAGCATAGCGCTGGTCTATAATGGATCTACTGATTTCAAGTAGTTCGGGATATGTCGCACTCAATTCGCTTAGAATATCCAAAGCATAACATTGAGTGGCGATCTTGGTTTGTGAAATCAACCATTCTAGGGCAGTTTCCAATATAAGGTTTTCTTGAGAAGCATTTAAGTGGAATTCCGATGAAGAGACCAGTTGGAAAGCAATCTTTGCCATCGGACGTTTTGCACTTTCGTGTTTGATGTTGCTGAGAGAATGGCAAAAGGTGTTGATATGATGATGTATTAACGATGGATCATCTATTAAAATCAGTTCCAGTATCCAACAGGCTTTATGGTGGTTTTTGCAAGTGCTATCCATGGCCATTTTAAAAATCATATCAATATACGTAGGTTTCGATAAGACCAATTGTTTTAATGCAATTCTACTTTCCAATAGGGCAGAGCAAGAATCAAGTTGGCTGAGTAATAAAGATGCCATTCGTTTTGTAATAAATTTAAATACAGTACAAATAAAAAACATAAATCTGTAATTCTTTGCGTGGAATTTAAATTTTCGCTTCATATTTATTATATTTGCGAATTGAACAATTATGTCCCCATGGAAATCCAAGTTTTAGATAAAACCTTTGTGCCTTTTATTTCGGCCTCCGAAATTCAAGACCGATTAAAGCAACTGGCTCAGCAAATCCAAGCCGATATGCAAGGTGAAGTACCGGTGTTTATTGGTGTACTCAACGGTTCTTTTATGGTGGTTTCAGACTTGATGAAACATTATACAGGTGCTTGTGAGATGAGTTTTATCAAAATGGCTTCGTATATTGGGACTCAATCGTCCAATCAAGTCAACCAACTATTAGGATTGGATATCGATATTACCGATCGAAGAATCGTAGTGGTGGAAGACATTGTCGATACCGGAAATACGTTGGTAGCTCTAAAAGAGCTTTTTGGACAACACAGACCTAAAGAAATTAAAATATTTACGTTGTGTTTAAAGCCCGAGGCCTATACCAAGTCAATTCCCTTGGATTATGTAGGTTTTGAAATTCCCAATAAATTTATTGTCGGTTATGGAATGGACTACGATAAACATGGGAGAAACATACCAGAAATATATCAAATTAAATAAAAACATACACGACACAAGAATATGATAACGATAGTTTTATTTGGAAAGCCCGGTGCAGGGAAAGGTACTCAAGCTGCTTTTTTAAAAGAAAAATATAATTTAATGCACATTTCTACAGGAGATGTGTTTCGTTTTAATTTAAAAAACAATACACCATTAGGCGAAAAAGCCAAGGCTTTTATTGACAATGGGGAGTTGGTTCCAGATGAAATCACTATCGATATGTTGCGTGACGAAGTAGAGAAAAATCAGGATTGCAATGGATTTTTATTTGATGGATTTCCAAGAACAATTAAACAGGCTGAGGCATTGGATGAATTGTTGCTTTCCAAAAATTGGGATTTAACCGCGACTATTGCTCTTGAAGCTGATGACAATATATTGGTAGAACGTATTTTAGAGCGTGGTAAAACAAGCGGGCGTTCAGATGATCAGGATGAATTGAAAATCAGAAACCGTTATGCGGAATATAACGAGAAGACAGCACCTTTGATCGATTATTATAAAGCTAAGAATAAATATCATGCCGTAAATGGTATCGGAACTATTGAGGAAATTACAAAGCGTCTAAGCCAAGTAATTGATCAACTTTAATAAAGTCCAATTACCTTATTGTAATTATCCATACTGTTTTGCTGAAAATAAATTAAATTTGCGGCCACAAACACAAGTTTAGTCCACTTGAGAAAATCTCTACGAGATTCCACAACGGAACTATAATTAAAAATAATACAAGGAAAGATGACTGAAGGGAATTTTGTCGATTACGTAAAAATATATGTTGCTTCAGGTAAGGGAGGTAAGGGATCTACACATTTACACAGAGAGAAATTTATTGAAAAAGGAGGTCCAGACGGTGGTGATGGAGGAAGAGGCGGTCACGTTTATGTAGTGGGTAATGAAGGGTTATGGACGTTGTTTCACCTTAAGTTTGCACGTCATATCAAAGCCGGTCACGGTGGCGATGGTGGTGGATCAAGAAGTACGGGTTCTGACGGTCAAGACAGATATATTGAAGTACCACTAGGTACCGTAGTAAAAGACAAAGAAACCGGAGAAGTTTTATTTGAAATCACGGATCACGGCGAAAAGAGAATTATAGCGCAAGGAGGTAAAGGAGGTTTGGGTAACTGGCATTTCAGAAGTTCAACCAATCAAACTCCGCGATACTCTCAACCGGGTTTGCCATCAGAAGAAATGGATATCATTTTGGAGTTAAAAGTTTTGGCAGATGTGGGACTTGTAGGTTTTCCTAATGCAGGTAAGTCAACCTTGCTGTCTGTGTTAACTTCAGCAAAACCAAAAATTGCAGATTATCCTTTTACCACTTTAAAACCCAATTTGGGAATTGTGGCCTATAGAGATTTTCAATCTTTTGTAATAGCCGATATACCGGGGATTATTGAGGGAGCAGCGGAAGGAAAAGGACTGGGGCATTATTTTTTAAGACATATAGAACGAAATTCAACCTTATTGTTTTTAGTGCCTGCCGATGCGGAAGACATTAAAAAAGAATATGAGATCTTATTGGATGAGTTGAGACGTTACAACCCAGAAATGTTGGATAAAGATAGGTTACTGGTGGTGTCCAAATCAGATATGTTAGATGAGGAATTAAAAACCGAGCTTAAAGCGCAGTTGGATAACGAATTAAAGGGAGTTCCTTATATGTTCATCTCTTCAATAGCTCAACAAGGGCTTACAGAGTTGAAAGATACTTTGTGGAAGATGTTAAATGCGGAAATGAAATAATAAAAAAAGGCCTTGCTTTAGCAAGGCCTTTTTTTATACATAAATTTTTGTTAAGACTGTAATTTAATGTCTGTTTCTTTCGAGATTCCTCAAACAAGGCTTTTCTACATTGACGGAAAAACCTATCTTCGCACCTATAACATACTATAATTAATTATGAAAAAAATTATTTTATTCTTAACCGTAGCTTTATTAGCGCTTCCAGTCCAACTGAGAGCTAATGAGGGAATGTGGTTTTTGATGTTTATTGAACGTCTGAACCAACGAGATATGGAGAAGATGGGTCTTCAGTTAACTGCTGAAGAAATTTACAGCATCAATAACAGTTCTTTAAAAGATGCGATTGTTCAATTTGATGGAGGTTGTACTGCTGAGATCGTTTCTAGTCAAGGATTGGTTTTGACCAATCACCACTGTGGATATGATAAAATAGCAGAATTAGCTACGCCACAAGATGATATTTTAACCAATGGATTTTGGGCAAAGACCAAAGCGGACGAGCGTAAGCCTAAAGCTTTATCGGTGCGTTTCTTTGTGAGAATGGATGATGTGAGTAAAAGAATTCTTTCTCAAGTAAATGATGCAATGTCTGAAGTTGAAAGAGAAAAAGTGATCAATCAGGAGATCGCAAAAATCCAAAAAGAAAATGATGAAGGTGGGAAATACACCGTTTCAGTAAAATCATTTTTTCAAGGGAATGAATATTATTATTTCGTATATCAAGATTATAACGATGTTCGTTTGGTAGGTACGCCTCCAAATAGTATTGGTAAATTTGGTGGAGATACGGATAACTGGGAGTGGCCACGTCACACTGGTGACTTTTCATTATTCCGCGTATACGCGGATAAAGATGGTAATCCAGCAGAATATTCTACGTCGAATGTACCCTTAAAACCAAAACACCATTTACCGGTTTCTGTTACGGGAATTAAAGAAGGTGACTTCTCTATGATTTTAGGTTATCCAGGTAGAACTAATCGCTGGATGCCTGCACAGGGTATTGAGCAAAATGTAAAATTTGCTTATCCAGCTTGGGTTGAAGGATCTAAATTGGGTATGGACGTGATGAAGAAATACATGGATCAAGATCCTGCAGTTCGTTTACATTATGCGTCTAAATACGCTGGTGTTGCTAATTACTGGAAGAATAGACAAGGGATGATTGATGCATTAGGAGAGCACAAAACTGCTGCAACTAAGGATAAATCGGAAGCTGTATTTAACAAATGGGCAAATAAAAAAGAAAATAAAGCAAAATACGGAAACGTAGTTGCTAACATCAATGCTTATTACGCTGCTACGAATGAAAAAGCACGTCATGATAATTATTTGATGACTATATTACGTACATCAGCTATGGCTGCGGCACCTTATCGTTTAGCGAGTGCCTTTGAAAAATATGCTACATCAACTGAAGCAGTTCGTGCTGAAATGTTACCGAAATTAAAAGAAGTTGTTGAAGCTACTTATGGAGAGTATTACGAGCCATTGGAAAGAGAAATGTTGGGTGCACAATTAAAATTGTACGCGACAAAATCTACTGGGTACGAAATCGCACCTTATATTGCTGAATTAGGAAAAGCGAATAACAATGACTTTACTTCAGTGATCAATAAAGCTTTTGATAGCAGTATTTTTGGTTCAAAAGCGAAAGCAGAAGCTTTTTTAGCTAAGCCAGATGCAGCTGCTTTGAAAAATGATGAGTTGGTGAAAATTTCAACAGCACTTTTAAATAAATATAGAGAGCAACCAGAAAACGTAGCCGCTTTGGAAAATGATTATCAAAAATCATATCGTTTATTGGTTGATGGAATTCGCAAATCAAATCCAAATGGGAAATACTACCCTGATGCTAATTCTACTTTGCGTTTGACTTACGGTAAGGTTATTGGACTTCCTAGAGGTAACAAAGTTAATGATGCAGATGAAAACTGGTATACGACCTTAAAAGGAACGGTTGCTAAAAATATTCCTGGGGATGATGAATTTGAAGTTCCACAGAAATTAATTGATCTTTACAATGCAAAAGATTATGGAATCTATGCTGATAAAAAAGGATACATGCCAGTAAACTTTTTAACAGATCACGATATTACTGGAGGAAACTCGGGTTCACCGGTATTGAATGCAAAAGGTGAATTAATTGGTTTAGCCTTTGATGGAAATATTGAAGCTATGGCTGGAGATGTTATTTATGATGCTAAATTGCAAAGAACAATCAACGTGGATATCCGTTACGTCTTGTTTATTATAGACAAGTTTGCTGATGCCAAACACATTGTTGATGAAATGACTTTAGTGACCAAATAAATCACAATATCATATACTTTTAAAAGCCGTTCTATACAGAACGGCTTTTGTCATTTATAAGGATGGACCTGTATGGCGTTAAGGTTTTTTAGATTTATACGTTATTTAGAAAATAGGAGTCTTGGGCTTGTTTAAATAAAATAGTACTTTTGTGTTCATATATAATTATAATGAAGAGGTACGTCGGATTACTTTTAGCACTGTTGGTTTTAAGTTGTACTTCGGGTGATCAACCCGTCACATCTTTTTATTATTGGAAAACTGTTTTTAAGTTAACCGACATGGAAAAAGAGATGCTTCAGGAAAATGAGGTTTCTAAGATGTATATGAGGTATTTCGATATCGCTTTGCGTGATAGTGCGCCGATTCCGCTTTCTCCGATTCGATTTGAAGATAAGACCTCTCCATTTCAAATCGTTCCGGTAGTTTATATCAAAAATGAGGTTATGCTTTCTGATCGAGTTGATGTGGTTCAATTGGCAGATCAAACTTTGAGCATGATTGGTAAAATCAATACAATTAATCAGATTGAAATCGAGGAAGTTCAAATTGATTGCGACTGGACTTTAAAAAGTAAAGATCAATTTATGGCTTATATTGATGCGTTGCGCCATAGGACGAATTTAAAAATATCGGCTACTATACGTTTGCATCAAATCAAATATTATAAAGAGACTGGGGTGCCCAATGTCGATCACGGTGTGTTGATGTACTATAATATGGGACAAATTGCCAGTGATGACCTTAATTCCATTTACGATGAGCAAATTGCAGCTCGATACATTAAGAGTCTTGCCAATTATCCTTTATCGCTAGATGTAGCTCTTCCGATATTTGGATGGGGGGTTCACATTCGCAATCAAAAAGTGATTGGATTGATTCCAAAAATAGATGAACATCAATTGATGAAAATCGTAAAAACGACCTCTAAAGGAAACAATCGTTTTGAAATCAATGAGGACATGATTGCTTTTGGAACCTATTTTAGACAGGGAGATCAGGTCAAGATCGAAGCTGTATCAAAAGCTGATTTAAAAAAGATGGTCTCAAATATTAAAGAAAATCTAAAAACAGTTCCCAAGGAGGTTATCTATTACGACTTGGATTCGATAAATTTAAAAACCTATTCTAATGAGAAAGAATTTTATAAAAAAGTTACTAGCGGGTTTTAGTCTTTCAGCTTTAGTTTCAGCGGGTGTTATTTATGCCTGTGGAGGAGGGGACTATTGGGGTTATGATTACAGTTCTAGTTTTACGCCAGAGGTCTATGCAGATGCGAGTTACCGTCCTTTGTTTTTTTCGAGCGAAGAGCAGTTCTATGGAATTGGGTATTTAGAAGATGGGATTGGGCGTTTTAATTCGAATATTACTGACGATTGGAGTGGTTATTTAAAAGGTGTAATGACTGCTGAGGATATTAATTATCTGTTGTTGGACAAAAATGCCGGTGATGATATAAATGATTTGTATAGCGCCATAAATAAAAAGAAAAAAAATACTATACGTCCTAGCGTGGATATAAAAGAAACTCGAGTTAAAAACTTTATTCAGTTCTTAGTTGAGGCTAAACGTGTAGAGGCTTTCTCTACGACTTCTTACAATTATTGGGAATACGAAGAAACAGCCATTCCGATAGCATCTAGAAGTATCGGTCTGGATTTGGAGAAAAAATATAAAGGTATCTCAGCTGATGAATTTTTAAAAAACAGGTATTGGTTCCAGACGATGAAAGCTTATTTTTATGGAGAGGATAAAAATGACTTAATTCGATTTTTTGATGCTACTGCAGACAAGCAACCTAAAAATTTATTGTATTACCGCGGTTTGGCTTATGTAGCAGGTGTGCATTATAGAGCTAAGGACTATGCGAAATCCAATTACCTATACAGTATTGTGTTTGACAAATGCCCAGAGCTCCGAACGGTTACGGCCTATAATTTTAGACCACAACAGCAATCGGATTTTGACCAATCCTTAGACTTGGCGAAAACGGCCGATGAAAAAGTAGCCTTATGGGCGATGTTGGGCTACTATACCAACGAGCGCAAAGCAATCGAAGAAATTTATAAGTTGAATCCCACTAGCTTGCATTTAGAGTTCTTATTGACCCGTTTGGTTAACATTGAAGAAAGTAAATTAAACACTTATTATTCCGATTTAAAAGCGCCAAAGGCCTATCGTTCGGAACTCAAAAATAAATTGGATTCCAATGCTGTAAGCTTGGTAAAAAAAATAGCGAAAGAAGAGAAGACTACCAAGCCTTACCTGTGGCATTTGGCCAATGGTTACTTGTCTATTTACAATCAAGAATATGATTTTGCTAAAAAGGAATTTGATTTGGTAGAAAAAACAGCTCCGAAGTCTGAACTGGCATCCAATCAGCTGCGTTTATTGCGTTTGATCAATCAATTGAGCGCAACAGACAAGATAGACAGCAAAACAGATAAAGGTTTAGTAGAGGAGCTTAGATGGTTAAATTTAACGGTGCCAAGTCAAAGTATCGATGATGGCGTGTTTCGATATAGTTATGCGCTGGATTGGAGTCGCAAATATGTAGCTTCTTTATATGAAGCACAGAAGGATAAGGTAATGGCGGAATTGTTTTCACCGAATAAAGAATACTATTACAAAACCGCGGATTTGGAAGCGATGAAAGCCTTGATGCGAAAAGGGAATTTAAGTGAATGGGAGAAATTGGGGATGAGTATTTACCGCATTAAATTATCGGATATCAATGAATTTCAGGCTATTCAATTAACTTATGCCAATAAAATTCCCGAGGCGATTGCTTTTATGGCGCAAGTTGATACTGTAGCAGTATTACAGGGGAATCCGTTTAATGGGAAAATCAAAGACTGTAACGACTGCGACCACGTTGCGGTTCAAAAAGTCAAATACAGCAAGCTCGACTTTTTAAAGAAAGTACAGGAGATGCAAGCGAAGATAGCAGCTGGTGAGGATGTGTACAACAATGCTTTGTTGTTGGGGAATGCATTTTACAACTTGAGTTATTTTGGTAATGCGCGTGCTTTCTATGACAATCCCATTATGGACGAATATGGGAATTACATTTCCAAGTTAAACATCGATGTTTTACACAGTAACAAAAATGCAAACAACTATTATCAAATGGCGTTTAAGGCGGCTACCAATGATGAACAAAGAGCACGTTGTACTTATATGATGACTAAATGTGAAAGAAATGCTTTTTATACCGGTAAATACTATCAGGATCAGAATTATTATGGCTATCCTTCTGTGAATTTTATTGCTTTTAATGGATACAAACAGTTGGAGGACAAGTATTCAAATACCAATTTTTACAATGAAGTGATTAACGAATGCGGGTATTTTAGAAAGTATTTACGAGTCGACTAATTTAGTCATAGATTTTATTCAATATAGTAGTGAAAAGGCTATCTCAATTTTGAGGTAGCCTTTTGCATTATAAAGTATTTCGACTGATTACATTAAAACATGCCTACTGGTTGAATGTTTTTAAATTTTTTTTCTGTTTTTTTATTATAAAAATATCAATGTAAATGAATTAGATGAGGCTTTTGAGAATGACTTAATTGATGTTTATTATAATAGTAGTGCATTGTTGCCTAAAAAGTGCTTGGCCTGTCCTATTCATGAAGTTTGTGGGGGAGGATATCTAATTTAGAGTGAAATTAAAAGAATCTGATCAGTAGAAAAATTTTATCACAAAAATAAATGTGTAAATTTACCCATTGGAATTAATCTACAAAAAAAGAAAAAGATGCGAATACATTTTATCGCAATAGGAGGAAGCGCTATGCACAATCTGGCATTGGCTTTACATGCCAAAGGAGAACAGGTGACCGGTAGTGATGATGCTGTTTTTGAACCGTCAAAATCCCGTTTACAGGCCAAAGGATTATTACCACAAGAAATGGGGTGGGATGCTGAAAAAATAACAGCAGATATTGAAGCGGTTATTTTGGGTATGCATGCCAAATCCGATAATCCAGAATTGCTGAGAGCACAAGAATTGGGATTGAAAATTTATTCCTATCCAGAGTTTATATACGAACACTCTAAGCAAAAAACTCGTGTAGTTATTGGAGGGTCACATGGAAAAACAACCATAACATCTATGGTGTTACACGTTTTGAATTACCACGGTATCGAGGTCGATTATTTAGTAGGTGCTCAATTGGATGGATTTGATCGTATGGTGCATCTGACTGAGGAAAATGATTTTATCCTTTTGGAAGGCGACGAATATTTATCCTCACCAACAGATTTACGTCCAAAATTCCATTTATATCAGCCAAATATTGCTTTGATTAGCGGTATTGCATGGGATCATATCAATGTGTTTCCAACCTTTGAAAACTATGTCGATCAATTTAGAATTTTTATAGACAAAATTACTAATGGAGGGATATTGGTGTATAATGAAGAAGATCCAATTGTAAGTCAATTGGTAGATGAGGCGGCTAAACCCATCCGTAAATTGCCATATGGAACACCGAACTATACCATTGAAAACGGAAAAACATTTTTAGATACTCCAGAGGGTTCTATGCCTTTGGAGGTTTTTGGAGCTCATAATTTGAGCAACTTAAATGGAGCGAAATGGATTTGTCAGAATATGGGTGTCGATGAAGAAGATTTTTATGAAGCCATTGGTTCTTTTAAGGGAGCCTCAAAAAGGCTCGAGAAAATAGCCGAAAACGGGACTACTGTGATTTACAAAGACTTTGCTCATTCACCAAGTAAAGTCATCGCTACAACACAAGCGGTTAAGCAACAATTTCCAAACCGAAAATTGATAGCCTGCTTGGAGTTGCATACTTATAGCAGTTTAAATGCTGATTTTTTAAGTGAATACGAAGGAGCCTTAAATGCAGCAGATCTAGCGGTGGTGTTTTATTCGCCAGAAGCGGTTCAAATAAAACGTTTAGAAGCCATTTCGAACGAACAAATGGAACAGGCTTTTAAAAGGGAAGGATTGGTGACTTATACCGATTCTAACCAGTTTAAAAGTTTTGTAAGTCAGTTGGATTTAGACAACAGTGTATTGTTGTTTATGAGCTCTGGGAATTACGGAGGAATTGATTTACATGAGTTGTTTAGCGGTATAAAATAAGCTGTCTTTGAGATTTAGAATAGACAGTTTGAATTTCAATAAAAGTGTCCTTGTACAATTAATTGTGCAAGGGCTTTTTTATTGGTATCAGTCGAAGTAGTACTCTTTGCGTGTTTTAGATTTGGTTTTAATAGATGTTAAAAAACAAAAATGAACTTAAAGTACACTTGAATTTGAAATGCTTTTTTATATATTAGTGTATATGTAATCAGTTAGTTATGGAAGTGTATAGGAGTTCGTCAATAAAGTCTTGGGCCGAAGATGACAAGCCGCGAGAGAAGTTAATGCTAAAGGGTAAAGCAGCATTGAGTGATGCGGAACTGTTAGCCATATTGTTGCGTTCAGGAAATAAAGAGGAGAGCGCGGTTGATTTGAGCAAGCGGATTTTAAATGAATATGGTAATAAATTGAGTAATTTGTCCAAACGAAGTTTAAAGCAATTATTGCTATTTAAAGGGATTGGTCAGGCTAAGGCATTATCGATCGTAGCGGCATTAGAATTGGGGCAAAGACGGCAGGTCGAAATCGGGCAATCGTATCCCAAGATCGAATCGAGCCGAATGGTTTTTGAGCTGATGCAACCGCTGATAGGGGCGTTAAATTATGAAGAATTTTGGATTTTGTTGCTCAATAATTCCAACAAGGTTATTCATCAACAAAAATTGAGTACAGGTGGCATAACAGGAACGATTGTTGACGTTAGAATACTGTTTAAAATTGCTCTAGAACATCAGGCTATTGCCTTGATTTTATGTCATAACCATCCTTCAGGACAGTTGAGTCCTAGTGATACGGATATGCGTATTACTAAAAAGATAAAACAAGCCGGTTTGTTGTTTGATATCGTGGTATTGGATCATTTAATCGTGACGGAGAAGGCTTATTATAGTTTTGCCGATGAAAACCTGTTGTAAGGTTAGGGTGGTCGTTTGAATTTGATTAATTTTGACTTTTAAAAAAAAGACAAGATGCCTATAAAATTTGAGAATAAGACCGATATATTTTTTGATTTAGATCATACCTTATGGGATTTTGAACGCAATTCTGCTCTGGCCTTTGAGGCGGTGTTAGCACCTCATAAGGTTCCGTTCTCGATTGAGGAGTTTTTGCATTTTTATGTAGGTATTAATGAAGATTATTGGGAGCGTTACAGCTTAAATCAGATCAGCCAATCCGAACTGCGATTTGGTAGATTAAATGATACTTTCGAAGCCTTATCTTTTACGGCACCATCAGTTTTTGTTGAAGACATCGCACAACAGTATATTGAGATGTTGCCACAATATAATCACTTGTATGATGGGACATTTGAGTTGCTCGACTACTTGCTGCCACAATATAATCTTCACGTGATAACGAATGGTTTTCATGTGGTTCAAGAACTTAAAATACGTAATTCGAAGCTCGATAATTATTTTAAAACCGTAACCAATTCCGAAATGGCGGGAGTTAAAAAACCCGATCCAAAGATTTTTAGTTATGCATTAGATTTGGCAAAAACCACGGCTAAAGGCAGTGTTATGATTGGCGATAATCTAGTAGCTGATATTGATGGTGCTCAAAAAGCGGGAATCGACACGATTTATTTTAATGAGCACAAAAAAGCGGTTCGTCCGGAATTAGTTCAAGTGCATACTTTGACGCAGATTAAGCAATTGCTCTAATTGTTACTGATTAATACGTCTACACGCCTATTCGCGTATACGCTTTAACCGGGTACTTGGGCAAGAGCGATAATTAATCTTATTTATTTTGACTTAAACTCGAGGTGACTGCCTCGAATTAACAGCTTATATGCCTATTTGCGTATGCGCAAGGTGAAAAAGTTAGTAATCGGTGATCAGTAATCAATAAACGTTATTCGAGAGTGGTAAATCGACATTTAGATAAATTGATCACTCTTTTATCGAGTTAAATTTGATCTGCTTATCCTCGTATCAGCCTTAATACCTATACTTCAGTTGCCACCTATTTTTCAAAAATTCGCGAGTTCCCTTTTCACGTGCGTTATCTCCGGGTTCGTAGAAAGTGGTGCCGCTGATTTCTGTGGGTAAAAATTCTTGAGTTACAAAATTGTTGGTATAATCGTGTGCATATTTATAGTCTTCTCCATATCCGAGTTCCTTCATCAATTTGGTCGGTGCATTTCTCAGGTGTATAGGTATGGGTAGGTCTCCTGTTTGTTTGACGGTTTGTTGTGCTTTTGCTATGGCTAAATATGTGGAGTTACTTTTGGGTGATGTAGCTAGGTATACGGTGCATTGGCTCAAAAGGATTCTGCTTTCGGGGTTTCCGATTACTGAAACTGCTTGAAAGATATTGTTGGCCATAATCAAGGCTGTTGGATTGGCGTTTCCGATATCTTCGGAAGCTGAAATCAATAAACGACGTGCGATAAATTTGACATCTTCGCCTCCTTCAATCATTCGTGCTAGCCAATATAGTGCTCCATTGGGATCACTCCCGCGTATGGATTTGATAAAAGCCGAAATGATATCATAATGTTGTTCACCTGTTTTGTCGTATAATACGGTGGTTTTTTGTACAATCTGCATCACCTTCTCGTTGGTGATTTCGATTTCTTCGCCTTCTTGAGAATTGATGATTAGTTCGAAGGTATTGAGTAATTTCCGTCCATCTCCACCGGAAATTCGAAATAAGGCTTCGGTTTCGGTTAAGGTGATTTTCTTTTTTTGTAGAATATGATCTTGCTGAATAGCCCTTTCTAAAAGTGCTTGTAAATCAGCCTTTGTAAATGGATTTAAGGTATAAACTTGACAACGTGATAAAAGTGCCGGAATCACTTCAAAGCTTGGGTTTTCGGTTGTTGCGCCAATCAGTGTAATCCATCCGCGCTCGACAGCGGCTAGTAGGGAGTCTTGCTGTGATTTGCTGAATCGATGAATCTCATCGATAAACAATATCGGATTTCGTGCGGTAAATATGCCGGTATTTTTCTTGGCTTTTTCAATAACCTCTCGAACGTCTTTTACCCCTGCATTGATAGCACTTAGTACGTAAAAAGGACGATCGCTGACTTTGGCAATGATCTCCGCTAGGGTTGTTTTACCGGTACCGGGTGTTCCCCAAAAGATGATTGAAGGAATGATTCCTCTTTTAATCTGTTGGGTAAGCGCTCCATTTGGTCCTATCAAGTGTTCTTGTCCGATATAATCAGAGAGGTCTTGTGGTCGAATGCGTTCTGCTAAGGGAATTTGCATGATTTTATACGTTTAAGCGGGTGATTGAAAGGCCTTGAAATGAGTAAAAGTCCGGTGATATTTACTTAGATTTAAGGAAGAGGCAAGTTACGATTTAACCGTAAATTTATTTCGATTTTAAGGATATATTTAAGGGTATACGATCTTCATCTGCGTTAGAATGTTTATATTCGTCTCTCTATAAAAAAAAATGAACACAAAACATTTCTACTATTTACTACAACTTCTGATATTACCTTTACTATTCGTACTAGTGATGTGGGGAATGTATTGGATGGATTGGAATTACTTTTTGGAATTGTATGAATGGGGTATTTATCCTAGAACAATACACGGTATGATTGGGATAGTAACCAGTCCCTTTATACATGGTAGTGTCAAACATTTATACAACAACTCCATTACGATTTTTGTGTTGTTGATTGCACTGCAGTATTTCTACAAAACACAAATGTGGCGGGTACTGTTCTGGGGAATTATATTATCGGGTTTTGGAACGTGGTTGATAGGTCGAGAGAGCTATCATATCGGTGCAAGTGGACTTATTTATGTATTGGTGAGTTTTATATTTTTTAAGGGTGTGCAAACGCGTTACTACCGATTGGTGGCATTATCGATGACGGTTATTGTACTTTATGGAGGTATGTTTTGGTATATGTTTCCCGATATTGAGGAGGGAATCTCTTGGGAGGGACATTTGAGTGGTTTTATCGCTGGAATTATTTTGTGTTACACCTTGGAAGTGCCGGATTATAATCGAATCTATAAGTATGATTGGCAAAAACCGGATTTCGATCCCACTTCGGATCCATTTATGAAGCATTTTGATGAAAACGGTAATTTTTCACCACCACCACCACCCACTCCAGAAGTTGAAAAACAAGCAGAAAGCGACACCTATTTTCAATGTAATCTTCCAGTAGTATATCATTTAAAAGAAAAAGACAAAAGTGAATCTTAGGTCGTTGTTTGGGATCCGTTGTTCGAGATTCGTTGTTTGGGATTCGTTGT
>DCKE01000027.1:267263-342821 GCA_002320285.1 Flavobacteriaceae bacterium UBA1682
ATTCGTTGTTTGGGATTCGTTGTTCGAGATTCGTTGTTCGAGAGCTGATTACCGATGTAGATTATAAGGATTACTGATCACTGATCACTGATCACTGATCACTGATCACTGATCACGACTCACGACTCACGAAAAAAGGGCTGTATCTTAATGCGACACAGCCCTTTTTTTGAATTTCAAAATTTATCTTCTTTGACGAATGGCTTCATAAAGAAATGCGCCACAGGCAACAGATACATTTAGTGAAGCGATTGCGCTAGACATGGGTAGTTTAGCACTTTCATCTATTATTTTAAGCACAGAAGGGTTGATTCCGCGTTCTTCACTACCCATAACAATGGCTAAAGGCGTGTTTAATTCTACGTCGTAAATTTCTTTTTCAGCTTTTTCGGTAGCGCCTATTGTTTTAACACCTGAACTTTGTAGGTAAAAGATGGCGTCTTTGATGTGATCTACTTTACAGATTGGAATATTAAAAACGGCCCCTGCGGAAGTTTTAACCGTATCTCCGTTTACTGGAGCAGCTCCATTTTTTGAGATGATGATTCCATCGACACCGCAGCATGCAGCTGTACGAATGATGGCTCCGAAGTTACGAGCATCGGAAATTTGATCTAGAATCAAAAAGAGTGGATTCGGCTTGGCTTCTAAAACTCCTTCAATAAGAGGTTCTAGTCCAACAAAGCTAATCGGAGCAATTGATGCAACGGCGCCTTGGTGGTTTTTAGGAGTTAAACGATTGAGTTTTTCAACCGGTACGTATGAAAAGTTGATGTTGTTTTTTCTCAAAGATTTAAGCAAGTCACTCATTAGCTCTCCTTGAGCTTCTTTTTGAATAAAAACTTTATCGATGTCTTTTCCCGCTTCTACAGCTTCTAAAATGGCTCTAATACCAAATATTTGATTCTCTTTTTCCATAGTGCAAATATATAAAAAAAACCAACGCTGTAGTGGTGCTTTGTAAAAGGATAATTGGAATCGATTTGGGGTATTTACTCTTGACTTATTTTAGGGATTAAAATATGGAAGAGGCTGCTGGGGAGCTGGCCTCTTCCTGACAAAAACATCCTTGATACTAACTAATTCAATTCTTGTCCCAAAAGAGTTTGGTAGCCTGAGTATCACCGCCAATGGCGGTAGCTGCTTGGGCGTTATTTGCCTTGTTTAAATTTCTTTCTCGTACAGGGTAGGTATATCTGTTGGGGATTGGCAGTCCTGTTGCGGCGGCTATATTGAGTTGAGGAGCATCTAGTCTTCTATAGACGGTCCAGGCGTCCAGGCCTTTATTGTATAAGGCAAGGTAGTATTGCAAGCCAATTTTTTGTTTCCAAGTTCCTTCTGCAGTTTGGTAATTGACGCTGGTTTGAGCTAAATATTCGTCAGCTTCCACAGGGGTATTGCCCCAAAATTCAAACGAAGCTCTAATAGCGGATTCGTAGAGAGATTCCGCGCTTTGGCTGGTGTTGATTCCCCTTGCACTGGCTTCAGCAAGCATAAACAATACTTCGGTATAGTCTAGCAATGTTCCGGGATAATTAGCCTGATGAAGGGTATTGGAGATTTGGGTGTGATTGGCATAAGAGGTAGCGCTTCCATATTCGCCGCCTAGGTATATTCCATCACCTAAGTTTTGTCTGAAATATTTCGCTCTTCTAGGGTCATTAAGTGTATTCATATAATCTACGATGGTGTTGGCTGCAACAAAATCAGTTCGACCGCTTTGCACCAGGTCTACCCATAGCGGATTGGTGTATGGAATGGCTCCCGGATAATTTAAGGTAAAATTATCGGCTTGTGAGCTAAAAACACCTGTTGCTATGGCGTTATTAATCGTTGTATGTGCTATATCGGGGTCTACGTCTGCTAGGTTGAGTGCTAGTTTTAGTTGTAAGGACGCTCCGAATTTTTTCCATTTAGTAATATCACCGCGATATATGATGTCTTCGCTTAAAAAACTCTTTGCGGTAACATCGAGGTCGTTGGTTGCAGCAATGGCTCTTTTTATCAAATCGTCATAAATGGTTTTGGCGTCATCATATTTTGGTGCGGCTAACTCTGTTCCCAGTAGTGCTTCAGTGTAGGGAATATCGCCAAAAGTATCGACTAGAGATTGCCAGGCTTGTATTTGTAGTAATTCGACAATGGCTATTTGATTTTTCTTATCCAGATCAGTAGGTCCAATCTCGTCGGGAATGGTTTTTTTGGCATCTTCTAAATCGTAGAGCACTCTGGTGTTGAGTTCATTCCAGAAACGGTCGTTAATAGCTCTGGTTTCTAGATCGTAATTGCTTTCTTGAGTATAGGTGGTTTCGTTCCAGTATTGCGCTACCAATCTAAAAATATTATTATTGACATTGGTACTGTGTAAGCGTGCGGTATAGTTGGTTATGGCTGAGGTCACCAAATAATCTGAGGGTACCTTTTCAGGTTTAACGTCGTCGTGATTTAAAGCGTCGTAGTGTTCATTGGAACAGGAAGACAAAATGCTTAGAAATAGTAAGCTTAATAGTATTTTTTTCATCTTTTAGGGTATTAGAATTGAACTTTTAAACTGGCTCCAATTTCTCTAATAGTTGGATGGGCTCCAGATTGATAGCCTTGAATATTTCCGGAACTTAAACCGGCTTCCGGGTCGGCGTAGGGGATGTTTTTGTGAATAATCCATAGATTTCTACCGATAGCGGATATCGTCAGTTTTTTTATAAAAATATTCTCTATCAATTTTTGTGGAAAATCATAGGATAGGGTAACATTTCTTAATTTCACATAAGAAGCGTCGTAGACGTGTGCTTGCCTAGGAGCCGTGTTGCTTAGGTATCCCCACGGATTATTGGTTCCGTCGCCTCGGTCGGCACGCACGCGAATATCATTAGGTGTTCCGTCTTCTTTGACTCCTTGGAGGATTACTCCCCCGCCTTGTTCCAAACTATTTCGCACTGGATTCCCGAGGTCGTTTAATCCGGAGGTGAAATTGTCATAAAGTCCCGTTGTAAAACCGTAGTAGGTATCTAACGAGAAAATATTGCCTCCTTTTTGCAGGTCGACCAAGAAGCTTAGATGGAGATTTTTATAGCTAATGGAATTTCTAATTCCACCATTCCAATCGGGGTTCATATTTCCGATAACAGTAGTTGTCGGGCTGTGTAGGTATTGTCCGTTTTGTCCGACAACACGATCACCGTTGTCGTTGTAAACATAGCCGGTTCCGCGGATAACACCGTAGGGTTCTCCAGTTTGAGCTCCAATCGATATGCCGCCTTGAACGCTAGCGAGCTGTAAGTAACTGCCGATACCTTCGGCTAGTGCTAAAACTTCGTTTCTGTTTCGGGCAAAATTCAGTCCGATTTTCCAATTAAAATTCGTTGTTCGAATAGGTGTAATATTAAGATTGGCTTCGATCCCTTTGTTGACCATATCACCTGCATTCATCCAAACAGCTAAGGCGCCAGACGAACTCGATACATCTACGGGAGTGATCAAGTCTTTAGTAGTTCGATTGTAATAGGAGAGCTCTAGTGATAAGCGGTTATTCCAAGTGGCCATTTCTGCTCCGAACTCATATTCATTCATCATTTCTGGTCGTAGTGCCTTATTGAGAAAAGTGTTGGGGTTTCTGGCGGAATAGGCATCGTCGAAAGAAGCATTTAAGGTATAGGTATTGTGTAGATTAAATAAATCGGTATCGTTTCCAACTTGAGCATAATTGGCTCGTAATTTTCCAAAATTGATAAAGGAGCTATCGAATAACTCTGAGAATATAAAACTTCCTGAAACGGAAGGGTACCAATAGCGGTTTTGTACTTCGCTGGATAGCGAAGATGAACGGTCAGTTCTAATACTACCGTCCAAGTAGAGCAGGTGATATAGTCCGATACTTGCACGGGCATATAGTCCATCCACCTTCTTTGTACCTCTATATTGCACGATATCGTCGGGGGTTAGGGGATTGATTGAATTGGCCAAGCTGTAGATTTCAGGGAGTTTTAGCCCACCGTTGGTTTTTTGATTATTGCGATCAATTTGTTCAACTCTTAGGTTCCAGCCTAAATTCGCATCCAGTGTAATGTCTTCATTGAGGTCTTTTTTAACATTGACAATCAAGTCGTAGTTGTTTTCTGATACGGATTGCTTAAACAAGGTATATTCACCAAAACTACCTGCGGAGCCTATAGCGGTTCGGCCCTCGCGCGTTTCATCATAATTGTCAAAGGTATATCTAGCGATGATATGGATCCACGGGTTCCAAGCATAGTTTAAATCGATGTTTCCGGTATAGCGATTTCTAGAATCGGTTTGGAAATTTTTGTATCGGGTAAAATAGAAGTTATCGGTATAAACGGGTTTGGTATTTTCGGTATCATAGATGTTCCAACTCGCATTGCTGTGATTGGTGGCGAAATAGGCTTCCTTTTGCTCCTTCATATCGACATTAGTTTGCCACCATTGGCGAAAACCCTGCATGGGATTAAGCCCGTCGTAACCCGTTCCAACTCTTCCTAATCCACTGGTGTTGGTATAGGTTATGTTTGCCGACGAGCGCAACTTCTCACTAATGTGGTGGCTTGCACTTAGATTAAGACTATTTCTTTTTAGTCTGCTGTTTACGAGATTGCCTTCCGTGGTATTGTTGGTGAGTCCCAAGCGATAAGAACTCTTGTCGGTGTTGCCGGAAATAGCTAGGGAGTTGACGTAGATTTGAGAGGTTCCCCAAACGGAATTGGGATCGTTTTTAGCGGCTACCCACGGGGTTGTTTTTCCATACGTGGACATACCGGGAAAGAAGGCATTCCATTGATATACCATTAAGTTAGGATCGAAGGCAGCGCCAAACGAGGCGTCTTCGCCAAATTGCACCACATAGTCTGGAATACCATCACCATTGATGTCTTCGCCGGTAAAATAAGGATTATTCGGGTTGGGATTTTCGTTTGGAGATAAGGGACGGTATCCCGCGCCATATTTCTTTTGGTATTGAGGTAGGGTTTGTTTGTCTGCGGTTCCGATCATGAGGGAGGAGTTGAACTCGACGGCTGTTCCTTTATTCTTATGATCAGATCCTTTTTTGGTTGTTATCATGATCACGCCGTTTTGTCCTCTTGATCCATAAAGGGCTGTAGCTGCAGCGCCTTTTAAAACGTTCAAGGTAGCTATGTCATCGGGGTTAATATCTGAAGCGGCATTTCCATAATCATAACCCCCGCGACCCGTTGTTTGTGCAACGCTATTGTAGGTCTTGTTGTTGATGGGGATTCCGTCAATAACTACAAGAGCCTGGTTGTTTCCCGTCAGTGAACTAAAGCCTCGTATAATCATATTGCTCGAGCCTCCCATGGTCCCGGAGGACTTAATAGATAACCCTGCAATTTCGCCATATAAGGCATCGGCAAAGTTTCTTACAGGTGTTTCGGACAGGGTTTCTCCCGTGATTTGTTGGGTGGAATAGCCCAGGGATTTTTTCTCTCGAGTGATGCCTAACGCGGTAACTACTACTCCTTCGAGTTGAATCAAATCCTCTTCTAAAGTGACATCGAGTCGGGCTGCGGTGATTCGGTGCTCTTGGGTTTTCATTCCTAGGAAGTTAAATTCAAAATGGGCTCCGAGTTGACCTTTTAATGTGTAGGTGCCATCTAAGTCGGTTTGAGTTGCAGTTTGGGATTGTTTGTTTTGTACTGTAACTCCGGGAAGAGGAAACCCATGGGGGTCTTTTACCGTTCCTGAAACGCTAATTTCTTGGGCTTGAATAGTTGTAACAGTCGCGAGTACCACTATCCAGATATAAAATAATTCTTTTTTCATAATCTATGGGTTGTTTGAAAAGCATAGCTTAAAAAATGAAAATCTTTTTGACTTTAAAATATGCTTTTAACGGTTTTTTTTATACATTTTTTATTGGGTAAGTCGTTTAAGATGGAAAGCGTTTTTATTTTTATTAAATATGTAATTTAAATTTGCGTTATAATTAAGTCAGATTTTAAAATGGGCGATAATATTCCGTGAGGTGACGGTTTGATGCGGTTAATTTTTAATATCTTTGTTAATTGTATTTGATTATCAGTTTTAGCAATAGTCGATGCTAAGCCCATAATGAACGGTTTAGGGCTAAGTGGTTGACTGTTGTTGGTATACTGCTCCTTGTGTTTTAAAGGAATAAGGGGGGCTTTGTGATGCGTGAAACACGCCTTAAAGAGTGATCATTGATTATGATGGCGATCATAGGGTGGTATGATGGTAATTTAGGCCGTGATACCGAAATTTATGAGTATTAGCTTTGTGAATTTTGTTAGAACTCTTTAAAATTTTAAGCCTCTCGATTAGGGATTTTTTTGATTTCAGCTCATAGTTAGTTTTTTTGATTTATTAGTTAACTTTTGATGGATTTGATGAATTAAATCCAGTTCTACATCGGTTTATATAAATATTCAGTACCAAATATAAACGATATTTCTCGATTAAAAAAAATAATATGCAAGAAAAATCGATTATAAAGCAAAATATTTTGACTTATCTAAGATATAAGGGGCTTACGCTGTATAAGTTTTATAAGGATACGGGTATAACTCGCGGTGTTTTAACACAGAATAACGGCATGAGTGAGGATAATACAACGAGATTTCTCGATTATTTTACCGAAGTAAGTCCGGAATGGTTGCTTACGGGTAAAGGGTCGATGTTGAGGGCTGTTGTTGTCGATCAGCATGTTGTTGTTGAAGAGTCGGACTCAGCTGTGGGAATGCAATTGCGCTTTTTGCAAGAAAGCAACGACTTGTTGCGTGCTAAGGTCTTGTTGTTGGAGGAGAATAGGTTGTTGTTGCTTCGCGAAATCACTCGTTTAGGCGGTGATATGGAAGTGGTTTTGAGTAAAGCGGAATGGTCTGTTAAGACGTCGGATTGAATCCGTTAAAACGCTGTTGAGAAAGTAATGTGTACCATGGAATTTTTTAATTCTACTTCTTGTTTGCCGGTGTTTCCATTGGCGTAAATCAAATTTAATTTTCCGTTTTTAGTCAAGATTCCAAAACCAAAGCCGAAGGAATAGAGGTTTTCTTTTGTGCTGGTGGTTTTGTCTTCGATAAGTCCGTAGTCTAATATGCTATTGGCATATAGAGTGGGAGTTAGTTTGTACCGATACTCTGTACTCAAAGTTGAAAGGAAGTTGCCTTGTAGACTGTTTTCTTGGAAACCTCTAATGGAATGATGGCCGCCAAAGCGCATCAATTCATTGGTGATGTAGTTTTTGCTAAATAGTGAATACAGGTGTAGGTGTGTATAAAGGCTGTTGCGTTGGTTGAATTTAAAATTGTTTGTTGCGTTAATTTCTAAGAATTTTTGTGAATCATCTGTTTTTTCCAAAGTTCTTTTTCCGGTTCCTATACGGGTAAAGACGATGGTTTTTTCTGGAAATAGTAGGTCGTCAGGGCTTCGGCGTTTGTACTCGTAGCTGATGGTGTAAAATCGATTGTCAAAACTTTGGATCAGGCTGCTGTTTTCCGGTGTTGCGGAAGTTGTGGTTTGGTAGCCGATGTAAACTTTGCTGAAATAGGATAAATAATAAGCAAGATTTAGGTCTATTTTAGTGTTTTGATAAGTACTGTCCTGTTTGAAAATTTCTATTTTACCTTTGATGCCCAGTGGTGATTTAAATAAATAGGGGATTTCTGTTCCCAGGTCGAAATTGGTTTGTTTGTTTCCGTCGTTTTTCCATTCGAGGTGAAATTCTTCACCGTAATTTATAATATTTATCAGATTGAGGTTTAGGTATCCATTCAATTTTAGCTTTCCGTCTTCGTCATTGTTGAAGCCAATTATGCCATCAAATTTACTGTTGTTGAAGCGCTCTATATATAGGTATACTTTTGTGCTATCTGTTGTAAAGAGTATTTCTGGTGTTTTTTGTTGTTTGATAAAAGGTAGGAGTTTGAGTTGGCTATCAATTTCTTCGATAAGATTGTTGGTTAATGCTTGGTTCTTTTTGTGTTTGAGGGTGTTTTGAATCAGTTGCTTTGGGATCTTTGATGTGGATGTGATTTCAATCTTATCTAATTTTCTCCTTTTGTCCAGGTTAATCTGTACATGAGCTTGGAATTGCGTTGCGTTTATTCGGTGTTTTGTCAGTTGGATAGTGCTGGTTCCATAGCCTAAATTTTCCATTTTGTTGCTTAGGCTTTGTAGTGTGGGTTGAGTTTGGTTGAAAGCGATGATTAGAGAGTCGTTTTTAAGTTCTAGTAATTCTTTTACTGTGGGGTCAAGGTCTGTGAATACGATCTTGGTTTGTTTGATTTGTTGTTCGAGTTGGTAGTTAAAATGAACTTGGTGGGTGTTTTCTTGAATAAGTTGTTGTTTGTGGAGTGCGAGAAAACCGATAAGATTTAATTTTTCTTCAAGTTTGTTTAGTGTTTGGTTGATCGATTGGAAATTGTCGTGTTTAGTCGAGTATCCGATGCTGTCGATAATGGACGTTTCTGCGGGTGTGCTGCCAGTTATTTTGAGAGTGCTGTTTTGTGCATATATAAATAAGGAGTGAAAAAACACGACTAATATTAAGATGATTTTTTTCAAGACAAGGAAAGATTTGATGTAAAGTAATGTAAAATAAATAAAAGCGGCAACAGCTAAAAGACATATTATTTTTCAATTCGATTGAAAATTAATGTTTTGAGTGTTGTATATAAAAAATAAACTTCATACATTTGCAACCCCGTATAAAGTGCGGAGTTAATAGATAGTAGATAATTATTAATAAACATTATGCCAACAATTCAACAATTAGTAAGAACAGGGAGAACCCAGATGACTAAGAAGAGTAAATCGGTTGCTTTGGATTCATGTCCTCAAAGAAGAGGGGTTTGTACGCGTGTTTATACCACTACACCAAAAAAACCAAACTCTGCAATGCGTAAAGTTGCAAGGGTTCGTTTAACAAATGGTAATGAGGTAAACGCTTATATTCCAGGAGAAGGACACAATCTACAAGAGCACTCGATAGTATTAGTTAGAGGTGGAAGAGTAAAAGATTTGCCAGGGGTTAGATATCACATCGTACGTGGAGCTCTTGATACTGCCGGAGTAAGCGGTAGAACTCAAAGAAGATCTAAATACGGAGCGAAACGCCCTAAAGACAAAAAGTAATCGTTTAAAACGTTTAAGACAAAGACATGAGAAAAAGACAGGCTAAAAAAAGACCTCTTTTACCAGATCCAAAATTTAATGATCAATTAGTAACACGTTTTGTGAACAACTTGATGTGGGATGGTAAAAAATCGACTGCTTTTAAAGTATTTTATGATGCATTAGAGATCGTAGAAGAGAAAAAGCAAGATGAAGAGAAAACATCATTAGAAATTTGGAAAGACGCTTTAACTAACGTTATGCCACACGTAGAAGTGAGATCTAGACGTGTTGGTGGAGCTACCTTCCAAATTCCGATGCAAATTCGTCCAGATAGAAAAATTTCTATGGCGATGAAATGGATGATTCTTTATGCGAGAAGAAGAAATGAGAAATCTATGGCTGGAAAGTTAGCCTCTGAAATTTTAGCTGGTGCTAAAGAAGAAGGAGCTGCTGTAAAGAAAAGAATGGATACTCATAAGATGGCTGAAGCGAACAAAGCATTCTCTCACTTTAGATTTTAATCCAAGAAAGATAATATAGATGGCTAGAGATTTATTATATACAAGAAATATTGGTATTGCTGCGCATATCGATGCAGGTAAAACTACTACTACAGAGCGTATTTTGTTCTATACAGGTAAGAACCATAAAATTGGAGAAACTCACGAAGGGTCTTCAACTATGGACTGGATGGAGCAAGAGGCTGAAAGAGGTATTACCATTACATCTGCAGCTACTACTTGTACTTGGGATTTCCCAACAAATCAAGGAGCTAAGTTGCCAGAATCTAAAGAGTATCACTTCAACATCATTGACACTCCAGGACACGTTGATTTTACCGTAGAGGTAAACCGTTCTTTGAGAGTTTTAGATGGTTTGGTTTTCTTATTTAGTGCTGTTGATGGTGTTGAACCACAATCAGAAACTAACTGGAGATTAGCTGATAATTATAAGGTGCCTCGTATGGGGTTTGTAAACAAAATGGACCGTCAAGGTGCCAACTTCTTAAACGTGTGTAAGCAAGTAAGAGAAATGTTGAAATCTAACGCTGTGCCTATTGTTTTGCCAATTGGAGAAGAAGCAGATTTTAGAGGTATTGTTGATTTGGTTAAGAACCGCGCTATTGTATGGCACGATGAAAACCATGGAACAACTTTTGATATCGTTGAGATTCCTGCGGATATGGTTGATGAAGTTCGTGAATACAGAGCTGCGTTAATCGAAGCTGTTGCGGATTATGATGAAACCTTGATGGAGAAATTCTTCGAAGATGAAGATTCAATTACAGAAGAAGAGGTTCATATTGCTTTGAGAAAAGCGGCTATTGATATGTCTATCATACCGATGGTTTGTGGTTCTTCATTCAAAAATAAAGGAGTACAGTTCTTATTGGATGCTGTTTGTAGATACTTACCTTCTCCAATGGATAAGGAAGGTATTGAAGGAATCAATCCTGATACAGAATTGCCTGTTGTACGTAAACCATCAGCAACGGAACCTTTCGCTGCTTTGGCATTCAAAATTGCTACGGATCCTTTCGTAGGAAGATTGGCTTTCTTCCGTGTTTATTCAGGAAGATTAGATGCGGGTTCTTATGTGTTCAATACGCGTTCTGGTAATAAAGAACGTATTTCTAGAGTTTACCAAATGCATGCCAATAAACAAAATCCTATCGATTATATCGAAGCGGGAGATATTGGAGCAGCGGTAGGGTTTAAAGACATCAAAACAGGGGATACTTTGTGTGATGAGAAAAACCCGATTATTTTGGAAAGTATGGACTTCCCGGATCCAGTTATCGGTATCGCTATTGAGCCTAAAACCAAAGCTGACGTTGATAGAATGGGTATGGCTTTAGCTAAATTAGCTGAAGAAGATCCTACTTTTACGGTTAAGACAGATAAAGCTTCTGGGCAAACGGTAATTTCAGGTATGGGTGAGCTTCACTTAGATGTACTTATCGATCGTATGAGACGTGAGTTTAAAGTGGAAGTAAACCAAGGTGAGCCTCAAGTAGAGTACAAAGAGTGTTTAACTCGTGCTGCTCAACATAGAGAGGTTTATAAAAAACAATCAGGTGGTCGTGGAAAATTTGCAGATATTGTATTTACAATTTCTCCTGCAGATGACGTAGACGGAAAACCGTTTGTTGGTTTACAGTTTGTTAACGCTGTTAAAGGTGGTAACGTACCAAAAGAATATATTCCTTCTGTAGAAAAAGGTTTCAGAGAAGCTATGAAACAAGGGCCTTTGGCTGGTTTCGAAATGGACTCGATGAAAGTGACTCTAACGGACGGATCGTTTCACGCGGTGGATTCGGATGCTTTGTCTTTCGAATTAGCAGCTAAAATGGGATATAAAGAATCTGCAAAAGCTGCAGGAGCTGTTATTCTTGAGCCGATCATGAAATTAGAGGTATTAACTCCGGAAGAAAACATGGGTGATATTGTTGGAGATTTAAACCGTCGTCGCGGTCAAATCAACAACATGGACGATAGAGCAGGAGCAAAGGTTGTTAAAGCTAGTGTGCCACTTTCAGAGATGTTTGGGTATGTGACTACGCTTAGAACGTTATCTTCTGGTAGAGCGACTTCAACGATGGAGTTCTCTCACTATGCTGAAACACCTTCTAATATTTCAGAAGAAGTTATTAAAAAAGCTAAAGGAAACGCTTAATCTAAAAGAAAATGAGTCAGAAAATAAGAATAAAATTAAAATCTTACGATCACATGTTGGTTGATAAATCAGCTGAAAAGATCGTAAAAACTGTAAAAAGTACAGGAGCAGTGGTAACAGGGCCAATTCCTTTGCCAACTCATAAAAAGATTTTCACTGTTTTGCGTTCTCCGCACGTAAACAAAAAAGCAAGAGAGCAATTTGAAGTAAGTTCTTACAAGAGATTGTTAGATATTTACTCTTCTTCTTCTAAAACTATCGATGCTCTAATGAAATTGGAGTTGCCTAGTGGAGTAGAAGTTGAAATCAAAGTGTGATAAAACTCTTCCTTTAATAATACAATCAAGTACGGAGACTTGGGTTTCTGTACTTGATTTTTTAATAGAATTCAATAATTAATTAATTTAATATTTATGTCTGGGTTAATAGGTAAAAAAATCGGCATGACTAGTATATTCGACGAGAACGGGAAAAACATCCCTTGTACAGTTGTTGAAGTAGGTCCATGCGTAGTTACCCAAGTCAGAACCAATGAGGTTGACGGGTATGAAGCGTTACAACTTGGTTTCGATGACAAAAAAGACAAAAGCGCAATTAAAGCTGAGTTAGGTCACTTTAAAAAAGCGGGTACGTCTGCAAAAAGAAAAGTCATTGAGATTAAGGAGTTTGAAAGCGAGTATAAATTAGGTGATGTTATCACAGTAGATCTTTTTCAAGAAGGTGACTTTGTAGATGTTCAAGGTGTTTCTAAAGGTAAAGGTTTCCAAGGGGTTGTTAAACGTCATGGTTTCGGTGGAGTTGGTCAAGCAACACACGGTCAACATAACCGTTTAAGAGCACCAGGATCTATCGGTGCTTCTTCTTATCCTTCTAGAGTATTCAAAGGAATGCGTATGGCAGGAAGAATGGGAGGAGTAAATGTAACAATTCAAAACCTTAGAGTTTTAAAAGTAGTTGCTGAAAAGAACCTACTTGTTGTTAAAGGAGCAATTCCAGGGCACAATAACTCTTATGTAATCATTCAGAAGTAATGGAAGTAAAAGTTTTAGATATCACAGGAAAAGATACTGGAAGAAAAGTTGAACTTTTGGATTCAGTATTTGCAATCGAACCGAACAAACACGCAGTTTATCTTGATGTTAAACAATATTTAGCAAATCAAAGACAAGGTACACACAAAGCTAAAGAAAGAGCTGAAGTTGCGGGAAGTACACGTAAGATTAAAAAACAAAAAGGTACAGGTACCGCTCGTGCGGGAAGTATGAAAAACCCTTTATTCAAAGGAGGGGGAACCATCTTCGGACCAAGACCAAGAAGTTATTCTTTTAAACTTAATAAAAATTTGAAACGTTTAGCTAGAAAATCGGCATTCTCGATTAAAGCAAAAGAATCAAATTTAATTATCGTTGAAGATTTTAACTTTGAAACTCCACAAACTAAAAATTTCATCAATGTTTTGAATGCTTTAGGACTGGAAAATAAAAAATCTCTATTTGTGTTGGGTGATTCAAATAAAAATGTATATTTGTCCTCACGCAATTTAGAGAAGACTTCTGTTGTAATGAACTCAGAATTAAGTACTTACGCTATTTTAAATACGGTAAGTCTTGTTCTAACAGAAGGTTCTTTAGAGGGAATTGTTGAAAATTTAAGTAAATAATAGGAAGATGAGTATTTTAATTAAGCCTATCATTACCGAAAAAATCACAAAACAAGGAGAAATTTTCAATCGTTTTGGGTTCGTAGTGGACAAAAGAGCTAACAAAATTCAGATCAAAAACGCAGTGGAAGCTGCGTATGGTGTGAGTGTTGTTGGAGTAAATACCCTTAACTACAGAGCAGACCGATCAGTTAAATTCACCAAAAGTGGAATGATTAACGGTAAAACTAATGCCTACAAGAAGGCAATAGTGCAAGTGAAAGAAGGAGAGACAATAGACTTTTATTCAAATATCTAATAAATAATGTCAGTTAGAAAATTAAAACCTATTACCCCAGGTCAGCGTTTTAGAGTTGTGAATAGTTTTGACGCTATTACAACTGATAAGCCGGAGCGTAGCTTGCTAGCACCGAAAAAAAACTCTGGAGGTAGAAATAGTCAAGGAAAAATGACCATGCGATATATCGGTGGTGGTCATAAACAAAGATACCGTATCATTGATTTCAAAAGAACTAAAGTGGGAATTCCTGCTTCTGTGAAATCGATTGAGTATGATCCAAACCGTACGGCATTTATCGCGTTAATCGCGTATGCTGATGGTGCGAAATCTTACGTTATCGCCCAAAGTGGTATGAAAGTGGGACAGTCAGTAATGTCTGGACCAGATGCAGCTCCAGAAGTGGGGAATGCAATGCCTTTAAGTAAAATTCCTTTAGGAACTGTTATTTCTTGTATCGAGTTACGTCCTGGTCAAGGAGCAGTAATTGCTCGTTCTGCAGGAACTTTTGCTCAGTTAGTTGCAAGAGACGGTAGATATGCTACAATCAAAATGCCTTCAGGGGAAATTAGATTGATTCTTTTAGAATGTATGGCTACGGTTGGTGCAGTATCTAACCATGATCATCAATTGATCGTTTCTGGTAAAGCCGGTAGATCTAGATGGTTGGGTAGAAGACCAAGAACAAGACCAGTAGCGATGAACCCAGTTGATCACCCAATGGGAGGTGGTGAAGGACGCTCTTCAGGAGGTCACCCACGTTCTAGAAATGGAATTCCAGCTAAGGGGTACAGAACTCGTTCTAAAGTTAAGTCGAGTAATAAGTATATCGTAGAACGTAGAAAGAAATAAAAGATAAGACATGGCACGTTCATTAAAAAAAGGACCTTATGTTCACTTTAAGTTAGAGAAAAAAGTTCAAGATAATATTGAAAAGGGTAATAAAGGGGTTGTTAAGACTTGGTCTAGAGCTTCTATGATTACTCCGGATTTTGTTGGACAAACTATCGCAGTGCATAATGGTCGTCAATTTGTACCAGTTTACGTAACAGAAAACATGGTCGGACATAAATTAGGGGAATTTTCACCAACTAGATCTTTTAGAGGTCATGCGGGTGCGAAAAATAAAGGAAAAAAATAATAAGAAGCTATGGGAGTTCGTAAAAGAGAGAGAGCCGAGCAAATTAAAGAAGCTAAGAAAGATGTTGCTTTTGCAAAGCTGAATAATTGCCCTACTTCGCCTAGAAAGATGCGTTTAGTTGCAGATCTAGTTAGAGGACAAAAGGTAGAGAAAGCTCTTAATATATTAAGATTTAGTTCAAAAGAGGCTTCACGTAAATTGGAGAAACTACTTTTATCAGCAATCGCAAACTGGCAAGCTAAAAACAGCGAAGCTAATTTAGAAGAGGCAGGTTTGGTTGTGCAAGAAATAAGAGTAGATGGTGGTATGATGTTGAAAAGACTTCGTCCAGCTCCACAAGGTCGTGCGCACAGAATAAGAAAACGCTCAAATCACGTAACCGTGGTATTAGGAGCTAGTAATAACACACAAAGCAATTAATAAACAGTATGGGACAAAAAACTAACCCAATCGGGAATCGCCTTGGTATTATTAGAGGATGGGACTCCAACTGGTATGGTGGAAATGACTATGGTGATAAATTAGCCGAAGATCACAAGATCAGAAAGTATATCCATGCTCGTTTATCGAAAGCTAGTGTATCAAAAGTAATCATCGAGAGAACTTTAAAACTTGTAACCGTTACTATCACTACTGCTAGGCCTGGTATCATTATCGGAAAAGGTGGACAAGAGGTAGACAAGTTAAAAGAAGAGCTTAAGAAAATTACTGACAAAGAGGTTCAAATCAACATCTTTGAAATTAAAAGACCAGAACTTGATGCGTACTTAGTTGCAACTAGTATTGCTCGTCAAATCGAAAACAGAATTTCTTATCGTCGTGCTATTAGAATGGCTATTGCTGCTGCGATTAGAATGAATGCTGAGGGAATCAAAGTTTTGATTTCAGGTCGTTTGAACGGAGCTGAAATGGCACGTTCAGAAATGTTCAAAGAAGGTAGAATTCCTCTATCAACTTTCAGAGCTGATATTGATTATGCACTTGCAGAAGCTCATACTACTTACGGTAGAATGGGAATCAAAGTGTGGATCATGAAAGGTGAAGTTTACGGTAAAAGAGATCTTTCTCCGTTAGTTGGAATGGACAAAAAACAGTCTAAATCAACAGGATCAGGAAAACCGGCTAAACCGAACCACCAACGCAAAAGAAAGTAATTTTAAACTAAAGAAAAATGTTACAGCCTAAAAGAACAAAATACCGTAAGGTACAGAAAGGTAAAATGAAAGGCATTTCTCAAAGAGGACATGAACTTTCAAATGGAATGTTTGGTATTAAATCTTTAGACTCATCGTTTATCACTTCTCGACAAATCGAGGCAGCGCGTATCGCGGCTACTCGTTTTATGAAACGTGAAGGGCAATTGTGGATCAAAATATTTCCAGACAAACCTATAACAAAGAAGCCTCTCGAAGTGCGTATGGGTAAAGGTAAAGGTGCAGTAGAATATTGGGTTGCTGTAGTTAAACCGGGAAGAATCATGTTTGAAGTAGGAGGAGTACCTCTTTCTGTTGCCAAAGAAGCGTTACGCTTGGCAGCTCAGAAGCTTCCTGTAAAAACTAAGTTTATCGTTGCTAGAGATTTCGAAGCATAATCTAAATTTATTATGAAACAATCAGAAATAGTGAATCTATCTGCAGCTGAGTTACAAGATGGACTTAGTCAGTTAAAGAAAACATATACCGACCTAAAATCAGCTCATGCGATTTCTCCTATAGAGAATCCTTTACAAATCAGATCTTTAAGAAGATCTATTGCTAGAGTATCAACTGAGCTAAGCAAAAGAGAGTTACAATAATTGTATTCTGCTGAAAGATGGAAAAAAGAAATTTAAGAAAAGAGAGAATAGGTGTTGTTACGAGTAACAAAATGGAGAAATCTATTGTAGTTGCGGAGACAAAGAGAGTAAAACACCCGTTATATGGTAAGTTCGTGTTAAAAACAAAGAAATACGTTGCGCACGACGAAACAAACGATTGTAACATTGGAGATACAGTAAAGATCATGGAAACAAGACCTTTAAGTAAATCAAAATGTTGGAGATTAGTTGAAATCATTGAAAGAGCGAAATAATTATGGTACAACAAGAATCAAGACTTAAAGTAGCAGATAACACGGGAGCAAAAGAAGTTTTGACTATCCGTGTACTTGGAGGAACGAAACGTCGTTATGCCTCTGTAGGTGATAAAATTGTAGTTTCAATTAAAGAAGCTACCCCTAACGCTAGCGTTAAAAAAGGGTCAGTTTCTACTGCAGTGGTTGTACGCACCAAAAAAGAAGTGAGAAGAGCCGATGGATCTTATATCAGATTTGATGACAACGCTTGTGTGTTGTTGAATGCAGCTGGTGAGATGAAGGGTACTCGTGTTTTTGGTCCTGTAGCAAGAGAACTTCGTGAAAGACAATTCATGAAAATTGTATCATTAGCACCTGAGGTGTTATAATTCGTTCGAAAGATGATAAAGCTAAAGATAAAAACAGGAGATACCGTTAGAGTAATTGCTGGAGACCACAAAGGTTCTGAAGGTACTGTTCTACGTGTATTACGTGAAAAAAACAAAGCTATTGTTGAAGGGGTGAATATTATTTCAAAACACGTGAAGCCTAGTGCTTCTAACCCTCAAGGTGGAATTGTGAAAAGAGAAGCTGCTATTCATATCTCAAACATCGCTTTAGTTGATACAAAAACTAAAGAAGTAACGAAAGTTACTTATAAAGTTGAAGGAGACAAGAAAGTAAGAGTTTCTAAAAAATCAAATCAAGTATTATAGTTATGGCTTATTTACCAAGACTTAAAGACGAATATAAGAACAGAGTAATCTCTGCGCTTACAGAAGAATTCGGATACAAAAATGTTATGCAAGTTCCTAAACTTGAAAAGATTGTTGTAAGCCGTGGCGTTGGTGCTGCTGTATCAGATAAGAAATTAGTTGATTATGCAGTAGAAGAATTAACAAAGATTACGGGCCAAAAAGCAGTAGCTACTATCTCTAAGAAAGACGTTGCGGCGTTCAAATTGAGAAAGGGTATGCCAATTGGAGCAAAAGTAACTTTGCGAGGAGAAAGAATGTATGAGTTTTTAGACCGTTTGGTTACTTCTGCATTACCACGTGTTAGAGATTTCGCTGGAATCAAATCTGATGGATTTGATGGAAGAGGAAACTACAACTTGGGGGTTACTGAGCAAATCATTTTCCCAGAAATCAACATCGATAAAGTAAACAAAATCGCTGGTTTTGATATCACTTTTGTAACTTCTGCTGAAACAGATAAAGAAGCCAAATCATTACTAGCTGAATTAGGACTACCTTTTAAAAAGAATTAAGTTATGGCTAAAGAATCAATGAAGGCCCGTGAGGTTAAAAGACAAGCATTAGTAGATAAATATGCAACTAAAAGACAAGCTCTTTTAGACGCTGGTGACTATGAAGGGTTACAAAAATTGCCTAAAAATGCTTCTCCAGTTCGTTTACACAACAGATGTAAATTAACAGGAAGACCTAGAGGGTATATGCGTCAATTCGGACTTTCCCGTGTCACGTTTCGTGAAATGGCAAATAACGGATTGATACCTGGAGTAAAAAAGGCAAGTTGGTAATTAAGATTAAAGGTAAATAAAATGTACACAGATCCAATAGCAGATTTTCTTACAAGAATTAGAAACGCAGTACGTGCAAATCATAAAGTGGTTGAAATACCTGCTTCTAAATTCAAAAGAGAAATCACAAAAATATTATTCGATCAAGGATATATCTTAAGCTATAAATTCGATGACAGTTCTGTACAAGGAACCATCAAAATAGCTTTAAAATACGATAAAGACACCAAAGAGTCTGTTATCAGAGATATCCAAAGAATTAGTAAACCAGGTTTGCGTAAATATGCCTCATCAGCAGATCTTCCTAGAATCTTAAATGGTTTGGGAATTGCAATTGTTTCTACATCAAAAGGTTTGATGACTGGAAAACAAGCCAAGCAATTGAATGTAGGTGGTGAAGTAGTTTGTTACGTATACTAATATAAAAGACTTAGAAATGTCAAGAATAGGTAAAAATCCAATAACAATCCCAGCTGGTGTAACTGTAACGGTTAACGAAGACGTGGTTGTTGTAAAAGGAAAATTAGGCGAACTTTCTCAGAAAATAGTAGATATTTCAGTTAAAGTAGAAGACGGACAAGTAATCGTTACGCGTGATTCAGACGCTAAAGATCTAAGATCTAAACACGGTTTATATAGAAGTTTAATCAGCAACATGGTTGTTGGTGTATCAGAAGGTTTTACAAAATCACTTGAATTAGTAGGGGTAGGTTACCGTGCATCTAATCAAGGTCAGAAATTGGACTTAGCATTAGGTTTTTCTCACAACATCCTTTTGGAAGTTGCTGCAGAAGTAACTGTTGAAACCATTTCAGAAAAAGGTAAAAACCCTATTATTAAATTAACTTCTTCTGACAAACAACTTGTAGGACAAGTTGCTGCAAAGATTCGTTCTTTCCGTAAACCAGAACCTTACAAAGGAAAAGGTGTGAAATTTGTCGGAGAAGAACTAAGAAGAAAAGCAGGTAAATCAGCTTAAAAATTAAGACTATGTCATTAACAAAATCTGAAAGAAGACAAAGAATTAAATTCAGAATCAGAAAGATTGTAAGCGGAACTGCTGCTAAACCAAGACTTTCTGTATTCAGAAGTAATAAAGAAATCTATGCGCAAGTAATAGATGACGTAAACGGAGTGACTCTAGCTTCAGCTTCTTCAAGAGAAGCCGGGATAACAAGAGGCACCAATATTGAAACTGCTGCATCTGTAGGTAAACTTATCGCAGAGAAGGCTTCAAAAGCAGGTGTAGATACTATTTCTTTCGATAGAAATGGTTATTTATACCACGGACGTGTGAAATCATTGGCTGAAGGCGCTAGAGAAGCTGGCTTAAAATTCTAATTAGTTATGTATCAAAATTATAAAAACGTAGAATTTGTAAAACCAAGTGGTCTTGATTTAAAAGATCGTTTGGTTAGTGTAAACCGTGTTACTAAAGTAACTAAAGGAGGAAGAGCTTTCGGTTTTTCAGCTGTAGTTGTAGTAGGTGACGAAAACGGTGTAGTGGGTCATGGTTTAGGTAAATCTAAAGACGTTTCTGAAGCAATCGCGAAAGCGGTAGAAGATGCTAAGAAAAACTTGGTGAGAATTCCTTTAAATGGTCAGACTATTCCTCATGAACAAAAAGGGAAATTTAGTGGAGCACGTGTATTTTTAATTCCAGCATCTAAGGGTACAGGAGTTATTGCTGGTGGATCTGTTAGAGCCGTTGTTGAGTCAGTAGGAATTGGTGACGTTTTATCGAAATCACAAGGTTCTTCTAATCCACACAATGTGGTAAAAGCAACTTTTGACGCTTTATTACGTCTAAGAAGTGCTTCTACGGTTGCAAAACAAAGAGGGATTTCATTGGACAAAGTATTTAAAGGTTAATTTTGAGAGATATGTCAAAAATTAAAGTAAAACAAGTAAGAAGCCAAATCAATTGTCCTTTGTCACAGAAGAGAACATTGGAGGCTTTAGGACTTCGTAAGTTAAACCAAGTAGTGGAACATGAAGCTACAGGTGCTATCTTAGGAATGGTAAATAAAGTTCAACACTTAGTTTCTGTAGAGGAAATTAAATAATTTTGTAAAGTATGAATTTAAGTAATTTACAACCAGCGAACGGTTCAACCCACAATCAAAACAAACGAGTTGGTCGTGGGGAAGGTTCAGGAAAAGGAGGAACTTCTACAAGAGGACACAAGGGAGCTAAATCGCGTTCTGGTTATTCTAAGAAAATCGGTTTTGAAGGAGGGCAAATGCCACTTCAAAGACGTGTACCTAAATACGGTTTCAAAAACATCAATAGAGTAGAGTACCAAGCTATCAATTTAGATAGATTGCAAATCTTAGTTGATAATGGAAGCGTTACAGATACAGTAGACTTCTCACTTTTAGTGGATCTAGGATTGACTTCTAAAAATGGTTTAGTAAAGATTTTAGGTGGTGGAGAACTTAAAGTTAAATTGAAAGTATCTGCCCATAAATTTTCAGCATCAGCTAAAGAAGCTATCGAAGCTGCTGGCGGTGAAGTTGTAACTTTATAAAATCTTAATAAACAGGATGAAGAAGTTTATAGAAACATTAGCCAGTATTTGGAAAATTGAAGAGCTAAAAAATAAAATTTTAGTAACTCTAGGATTGTTAGTTGTGTATCGTTTCGGTACACAAATAACACTTCCGGGTATTGATGCAACGAAATTACAAGCTTTGTCGGCGCAGACTGACCAAGGAATCGGTTGGTTGATCAATGTTTTTACAGGTGGTGCATTCTCGCAAGCATCTGTATTTGCATTAGGTATTATGCCTTATATTTCTGCTTCCATCGTCGTTCAGTTGATGGGAATCGCAGTACCTTATTTGCAGAAATTGCAAAGTGATGGGGAAAGTGGTAGAAAAAAGATGAACCAAATCACCCGATGGTTAACCATCGGTATCACCTTGTTGCAAGGGCCTAGTTATATCTATAACTTGTATTTACAATTACCACCAGATGCCTTTTTACTAGGTTTCAATTCTTTCTCATTCTTGTTTTCTTCTGTAATTATATTAGTTACCGGGACTGTCTTTGCAATGTGGTTAGGAGAGAAAATTACAGATAAAGGTATCGGAAATGGAATCTCATTGTTGATTATGGTCGGAATTATTGCAAGACTACCAATGTCTTTCATTCAAGAATTCCAATCGAGAATCACCGATAACAACGGGGGTCCAATGGTGTTAGTTATTGAAGTAATTATTTGGTTATTAATTATTATTGCTTGTATTTTACTAACTCTAGCAGTTAGAAGAATTCCAGTTCAATATGCTAGAAGAAGCACATCAGGCGATTACGATCAAACGATGTTAGGAGGAAACCGTCAGTGGATTCCACTTAAACTTAACGCTTCTGGTGTTATGCCGATTATTTTTGCACAAGCAATCATGTTTATTCCAGCTGCAGTAGCCGGTTTATCAACATCAGATACTGCACAATCCATCAGTTCTACATTTCATAATGTATTCGGATGGCAGTATAATTTACTTTTTGCACTATTAATCATTATTTTTACTTACTTTTACACCGCAATTACAGTACCTACTAATAAAATGGCTGATGATTTGAAGAGAAGTGGTGGTTTTATCCCGGGTATTCGCCCAGGTGGGGAGACTGCAGACTTCTTAGACAAAATTATGTCATTGATTACTTTTCCGGGTTCTCTATTTCTTGCATTGATTGCTGTGTTCCCTTCAATCGTCGTGAGTTTATTAGGAGTTCAACAAGGATGGGCAATGTTCTATGGCGGAACATCGCTATTAATTTTAGTAAGTGTTGCTATTGATACGATTCAACAAGTTAATGCATACCTTTTAAATAAGCAGTATGACGGGTTGATGACAAGTGGTAAAAATAGAAAAGCAACCGCTTAATTTTTTTATGGCAAAACAATCAGCAATAGAACAAGACGGAGCAATCATTGAAGCATTGTCAAATGCAATGTTCCGCGTGGAGTTAGAAAATGGACATATTGTAATTGCTCATATCTCCGGTAAAATGCGTATGCATTATATCAAATTACTTCCTGGTGACAGGGTAAAATTAGAAATGAGTCCTTACGACTTGACTAAAGCAAGAATTACTTATAGATATTAAAGGCTATTAAAAATGAAAGTAAGAACATCAGTCAAAAAAAGAAGTGCCGAGTGCATTATAGTGCGTAGAAAAGGAGTACTTTACGTGATTAATAAAAAGAATCCTAGATTTAAACAAAGACAAGGATAGTTATGGCAAGAATCGCAGGGGTAGACATACCTAAACACAAAAGAGGAATTATAGCTTTGACCTACATCTTCGGAATTGGAAGCAGCAGAGCTAAAGAAATCTTAGAGAAAGCTCAAGTTAGCGAAGATAAAAAAGTTCAAGATTGGAATGATGATGAGATCGGAGCAATCCGTGAAGCAGTATCTTACTTCAAAATTGAAGGTGAACTTCGTTCAGAAGTTTCATTAAACATCAAACGTTTAATGGATATCGGATGCTACAGAGGAATTCGTCATAGAACTGGACTTCCTTTAAGAGGTCAAAGAACTAAGAACAACTCTAGAACAAGAAAAGGTAAAAGAAAAACTGTTGCCAACAAGAAAAAAGCAACTAAATAATAAATAATATGGCTAAAGCGAATACAAAAAAACGTAAAGTGCTTGTTGAATCAACAGGTGAAGCTCATATTAATGCAACCTTTAATAACATCATCATCTCGTTAACTAACAAGAAAGGTGAAGTTATTTCATGGTCGTCTGCAGGTAAAATGGGTTTCAGAGGTTCTAAAAAGAATACTCCGTACGCTGCCCAAATGGCTGCTGAAGATTGTGGTAAAGTTGCTTTAGAGGCTGGATTAAAAAAGGTAAAAGTTTACGTTAAAGGTCCTGGAAATGGTAGAGAATCTGCTATCAGATCACTTCATAATAATGGAATCGAAGTAACCGAGATAATCGATATTACTCCAATTCCTCATAATGGATGTCGTCCTCCTAAGAGAAGAAGAGTTTAATTTTATAGTATAACCCAAAGGTAGGAATAGATTATCGGAGGATGAGACCTGAATTCATAATCCCTACCTTTTTTTAATTTTTTGAAATGGCAAGATATACTGGTCCAAAAACAAAGATTGCTCGTAAATTTGGCGAAGCAATATTCGGAGATGACAAATCTTTTGAAAAAAGAAATTACCCTCCTGGGCAACATGGTTTAGCAAAAAAAAGAGGTAAGAAATCTGAATACGCTATCCAGTTGATGGAGAAACAAAAAGCTAAATACACTTACGGTATTCTAGAGAAACAATTCAGAGGGCTTTTCCAAAAAGCTTCTGCTGCTCGTGGAGTAACTGGTGAGGTATTAATTCAATTATGTGAATCAAGATTAGACAACGTGGTCTTCAGAATGGGTATCGCTCCTTCTAGAAGAGCTTCACGTCAAATCGTTTCACACAGACATATCACTGTAAACGGTGAATTGGTAAACATTCCTTCTTACCAATTAAAACCAGGTGATAAAGTTGCAGTTCGTGAAAAATCAAAATCTCTAGATGCTATAGAACGTTCGTTATCTAATTCTAGCGCTGTTTATGAATGGATTACTTGGAATAATGAAACAAAAGAAGGAACATTTGTATCTGTTCCTCAAAGACTTCAGATTCCTGAAAACATCAAAGAACAGTTAATCGTAGAGTTGTACAACAAATAATAATTGACATTCAGTCGAAACAAATATGGCAATATTTAATTTTCAGAAGCCCGATAAAGTTATCATGATTGATTCGACCGATTTTAAAGGTAAGTTTGAATTCAGACCTTTGGAACCGGGATACGGATTGACAGTTGGTAATGCACTAAGAAGAGTTCTTCTTTCATCCCTTGAAGGATATGCAATTACATCAGTTCGTATTGAAGGTGTTGATCATGAGTTTTCTAGCATTCCAGGTGTAGTTGAAGACGTTACTGAAATTATTCTTAACCTTAAACAAGTGCGTTTCAAACGTCAAATTGAGGATATCGATAATGAAGCCGTTACCATTAACTTTTCAGGTAAAGAACAATTAACCGCTGGTGATTTCCAAAAATACATCTCCGGTTTCCAAGTTCTTAACCCGGATTTAATTATCTGTAATGTAGATAGTAAAATTACCATTAACATGGAATTGACTATCGAAAAAGGAAGAGGTTATGTTCCTGCAGAAGAAAACAGAAAACCAAATGCACCAATAGGTACGATCTTTACTGATTCTATTTATACTCCAATTAAGAATGTTAAGTATACGATTGAAAACTATCGTGTTGAACAAAAAACCGATTATGAAAAATTGGTTTTTGATATCATCACTGATGGTTCCATTCATCCTAAAGACGCATTAACAGAAGCAGCAAAAACACTGATTCATCACTTTATGCTGTTCTCTGATGAAAGAATCACTTTAGAGGCCGATGAAATTGCTCAAACTGAATCATATGATGAGGAATCATTACATATGAGACAGCTTCTTAAAACAAAATTGGTAGATTTAGATCTTTCAGTTAGAGCATTAAATTGTTTAAAAGCGGCTGAAGTGGATACATTAGGAGATTTGGTTTCTTATAACAAAAACGACTTAATGAAGTTCAGAAACTTCGGTAAGAAATCTCTTACAGAATTGGAAGAACTCGTAGCTGTTAAAGGATTGAACTTCGGTATGGATCTTTCCAAATATAAATTAGATAAAGAATAAACTAGACTTTTAGTCTAAATTCTAGAAAGCAATGAGACACGGAAAAAAAATAAATCACTTAAGCAGAAAAACCGCACATAGAAAATCTATGTTGGCGAATATGGCTTGTTCATTGATAGAGCACAAACGCATTAATACTACCGTAGCTAAAGCAAAAGCGCTTAAACAATTTATCGAGCCTTTGGTAACTAAATCTAAAACTGACGATACTCATAATCGTCGTGTAGTTTTTTCTTACCTAAGAGATAAAGATGCAGTAACTGAACTTTTCAGAGAAGTTGCTCAAAAAGTTGGAGATCGTCCAGGTGGATATACTCGTATTATCAAGTTGGGTAACCGTCTTGGAGATAACGCTGATATGGCTATGATCGAACTAGTAGATTTCAATGAAATCTACAACGGAGGTAAAAAAGAAGCTAAAAAAGCAACTACTCGTAGAGGTAGAGCTAAAAAAGTAGCTGACGTTACAACTCCAGAAGCAGAAGCTACAGAAACTTCTACTGAAACTAATGAATAATACTTACAATTATAAAATTGTAGTTATTTAATATTCTTTTAAAAGGACACACTTTCGAGTTTGTCCTTTTTTTTAGACCTATTTTTTAATTTATTTATTTTACATTTGCCAACTATACAACACATCACAATGGAATATAATAAAAGAAATAGCGCTGTTCTACTCTTAAATGATGGAACAGTTTTTTATGGTAAATCAATCGGTATTGAGGGAACTACTTTTGGTGAAATCTGCTTTAACACCGGAATGACGGGGTATCAGGAAATCTTTACAGATCCTTCTTACTTTGGACAAATCATGTTATCGACCAATGCTCATATCGGGAATTACGGTGTCAATCCAAATGAAGTGGATTCTGATGGTATCAAAATATCGGGTTTGGTTTGTAAAAACTTTAGTTTTACCAATTCCAGACCAAATTCTAATGCTACTTTATTGGAATATCTGACCGAAAATAATTTAGTAGCGATTTCCGATGTTGATACCCGTGCATTGGCTAGTTATATTCGTGATAATGGGGCTATGAATGCGGTGATTTCAACAGATGGTAAAACTGTCGAGGAGTTGAAAGAACTGCTTAAAACAGTGCCTTCTATGAATGGACTGGAATTAGCCTCGAAAGTATCTACTAAAGAACCTTATTTCTTCGGAAATCCTGACGCAACCTATAAGATAGCTGCTTTGGATTTAGGTATTAAAACCAATATTCTTAGATGTCTGGCTGAAAGAGATTGTTATATCAAAGTATATCCATACAATACGCCATTTGAAGATCTGGCACTTTTTAATCCGGATGGATATTTTCTTTCTAATGGACCTGGTGATCCAGAGCCGTTACATGAAGTGAAAAAAGTCGTGGCACAAACTATTGAGTCGGGAATTCCTGTTTTTGGAATTTGTTTAGGTCATCAGTTAATTGCGTTGTCTCAGGGTGTGTCAACTTATAAAATGTTTAATGGTCACCGTGGGATCAATCATCCAGTTATGAATGTATTGACCAATAGAGGAGAGATTACTTCTCAAAACCATGGTTTTGCTGTAAATAAAGAGGAGGTTGAAAAACATGCTACACTAGAAATTACACATTTACATCTGAATGATCAGACAGTTGCAGGTATTCGCGTAAAAGACAAAGATGTTTTCTCGGTGCAATATCACCCTGAAGCCAGTCCAGGTCCTCATGATTCGCATTACTTATTTGATCAATTCGTCACTAATATGAAAAATAAAAAAGACGCTAAATCGTAAGTCGTTTAGTGTTTTATATAAAAAATATGGGCTCCCTTTTTTAGGGGGCCTTTTTTATGGATGCAGTTGTTGGTTTACGGTTCACTAATCACTGCAAATAGTCTTTTTTTGATGTGAATATGATTTTAAAATTGTAAATATTTCGTAAATTTGTAGAAATATGCTTTTTAAGTCTAACTATACAACACACACAGAATTAATCATGAGTACAATAGTAAAAATTCATGCACGTCAAATTTTAGATTCCCGAGGAAATCCAACAGTAGAAGTAGATGTAGTCACCGAAAATGGTGTTTTAGGTAGAGCAGCAGTTCCTTCAGGAGCGTCTACTGGAGAACATGAAGCCGTTGAATTGCGCGATGGAGGTAAGGCCTTTATGGGTAAGGGGGTATTGAATGCCGTAGGGAATGTTAACGAGTATATCGCAGCAAACCTTGTTGGGATGAATGTTTTTGAACAAAATGCTATTGATCAATTGTTAATTGATTTAGATGGTACTCCAAACAAAGCTAATTTAGGAGCAAATGCTATTTTAGGTGTTTCATTAGCAGTTGCTAAAGCGGCAGCTAACGAATTGGGATTGCCTTTGTATCGTTATGTGGGTGGTGTTTCTGCAAACACGCTTCCTGTTCCGATGATGAATATCATCAATGGTGGTTCTCATTCGGATGCGCCTATCGCTTTTCAGGAGTTTATGATTATACCGGTTAAAGCGGCCAACTTTTCTCAGGCTATGCAGATGGGTACAGAGATTTTTCATCACTTAAAAAAGGTTTTGAAAGATCGTAACCTGAGTACTGCTGTTGGAGATGAGGGTGGATTTGCACCGACATTAGAAGGTACAGAAGATGCTTTGGATTGTATTAAACAAGCTACAGAAGCAGCGGGTTATACTTTTGGTGGTGATATCAAGATCGCATTGGATTGTGCAGCATCGGAGTTTTATGTCAACGGTAAATACGATTATACCAAGTTTGAAGGGGCTCAGGGTAAAATTCGTACATCGGAAGAACAAGCTGATTATCTAGCGCTTTTGTCTGAACAGTATCCAATTATATCTATTGAAGACGGTATGCAAGAGGATGACTGGGCAGGATGGAAATATCTTACGGAGAAAATTGGGCATAAAGTGCAATTGGTAGGAGATGATTTATTTGTTACTAATGTTCGCCGATTGAAACGAGGGATTGATGAAAACATTGCGAATTCTATATTGGTTAAGGTCAATCAAATTGGAACCTTAACGGAAACTATAGCTGCTGTAAACATGGCGCACAATGCTGGATATACATCGGTAATGTCACATCGTTCTGGAGAAACTGAAGATAATACAATTGCAGATTTGGCGGTAGCTTTAAACTGTGGTCAAATTAAAACGGGTTCTGCTTCTCGTTCTGATCGTATGTCTAAATACAATCAATTATTAAGAATTGAAGAAGAACTGGCTGAAGTAGCCTATTATCCGCAGGGAAAGGCATTTAAAATAAGATAAAATTCAAAGTTAATAGTAACTATAAGGCCCGATAAAATGATTATCGGGTTTTTTAGATTAATTAAGTTTCAAGCGCAGCTGGTGATAATTGGCAAAAACTCAAAATTTATGCACCTAAAAAACATATATGTTAAAAAAAAAGTTTTATTATTGCTTATATGTTACTTGGCGTGATAAAATTAGAAAGTGCTTAAAATTGTTGAGAAATTAAAAAGATAATAATTAATTAACTTGTAATAAATAAGATTATTTGTTATCTTTCCTTTTATAAATTACACCTAATTTATTAAATTCGCAATCAGCAAAATAAAAAATAAAAAACAATAATAATATGTCAAAAACTGCAATATTAGAGCTTGATGGCAAGAGATATGAGTTTCCCATTTTCGTCGGATCTGAAAATGAGGTAGCCATTGATGTTGAGAAACTTCGTGCTCTTACAGGAGCGATTACATTAGATCCGGGATTTAAAAACTCAGGTTCTTGCAAAAGTGAGATTACTTATTTAGATGGAGAAGAAGGAATTTTAAGATATAGAGGATATTCAATAGAAGATTTGTCAGCCAATTCTAATTTTCTAGAGGTTTCCTATTTGGTGATTTTTGGAGAATTACCAACAGCAAAACAACTAAAGGATTTTGAAACAGATATTAGAAAGTATACTTTAGTAAATGAAGAGATGAAAGGAATCCTTGATGGATTTCCTAAACATGCTCACCCGATGGGTGTATTGTCTTCATTGACTAGTGCATTAACTGCTTTTAATCCAAAAGTAGTCAATGTAGAAAGTGAAAAAGAAATGTATGACGCTGTATGTAAAACTATGGGTAAATTCCTAGTTATTGCTACTTGGACATATAGAAAAACAAAGGGTTATCCTTTAAATTATTACGATAATACTAAAGGGTATGTAGATAATTTCTTAAGACTGATGTTCGAATTACCGACAGAACCTTATGAAATTGATCCAGTGGTTAAAAATGCCATTGATAAATTATTTATTCTACATGCTGAACACGAACAAAACTGTTCGACTTCAACAGTGAGAATGGTAGGTTCTTCACATGCAGGATTATTTGCTTCTATTTCTGCAGGTGTTTCAGCACTTTGGGGACCACTTCATGGTGGGGCCAATCAAGCAGTATTGGAAATGTTAGAAGAAATCCAAAATGATGGTGGAGATGCTGAAAAGTATTTGGCCAAAGCAAAAGATAAAAACGATCCGTTCCGTTTGATGGGATTCGGACATAGGGTTTATAAAAACTTCGATCCACGTGCTAGAATTATTAAAAAGGCAGCAGACGAAGTATTGGCAAAATTGGGTGTTGATGATCCGATTTTGGCAATTGCTAAAAAACTAGAAGAAAGAGCGTTGGAAGATGAATATTTCAAATCGAGAAGTTTGTATCCAAATGTTGATTTCTATTCAGGTATTATTTATAGAGCCTTGGGAATTCCAACGGAGATGTTTACAGTGATGTTTGCTATCGGTCGTTTGCCAGGTTGGATTGCACAATGGAAAGAAATGCGAGTTAACAAAGAACCTATTGCAAGACCGCGTCAGGTGTATGTAGGAGAAACTTTGCGTTCTTATAAAAAAATGGATGATCGTTAATCGATACTATTACTATAAAAAAAAGCCATCCATCGGATGGCTTTTTTTATGATTTACTGATACGAAAGCGAGTTTATTCCTTCGTTTTTTTATGAATTTTAGAAGTTTTCAAAATTCCAATCTGATTACTCGTAACTAATTACGGTTTAATGTTTACCGATTCCCGAGTTCGATTTACTTTTCTTATCTTTGCTAAAACAAAATGTTATGCTGAAACTAAACGTACAAAACGAAACATCCAGACTGCGGACAGTGGTCCTTGGAATTGCAACCAGCAATGGACCCACACCCTCAGTAGATGAAGCCTATGATCCAAAATCATTAGAGCATATCCTTGCAGGAACCTATCCTGTAGAAAAAGACATGATTGTCGAGATGGAAGCTTTTGCTAAAGTTTTTGAAAAATACGAAGTAGAGGTTTTCAGACCAGAATTAATTACGGATTACAACCAAATTTTCGCTAGAGATATCGGATTTGTTATTGAAGATAAATTTATCAAGGCGAATATACTACCTGATCGCGCTCGCGAACTAGAAGCTATTCAATATGTTATTGATCAAATAGATCCCCGAAACGTTATATCAGCACCCGAAGCATTTCATATGGAAGGTGGCGATGTGATGCCTTGGAATGATTATATATTTGTGGGTACTTATAAGGGTAGTGATTACAAGGACTACATCACAGCGAGAACGAATATGGAAGGCGTACAATTTATTAGAGATTTATTTCCCAATAAAATTGTCAAAGAATTTGACTTAGTAAAGTCGAAGATAGAAGCTAGAGACAATGCTTTGCATTTGGATTGTTGCTTTCAACCGGTTGGAAAAGACAAGGGCATCATCTATAAAAGTGGTTTTAGAGAAGAGGCGGATTATATGTTTTTAGTCAATTTATTTGGAAAGGAAAACCTGTTTCACATTGATAGAGAAGAAATGTATAACATGAATTCCAATGTATTTTCGATATCGCCGGAGGTGGTGGTTTCTGAACGCAATTTTACGCGTTTAAACAATTGGTTGCGCAGTAAAGGATTTACTGTAGAGGAAGTTCCCTATGCGGAAATTGCTAAACAAGAGGGCTTGCTTCGTTGTTCTACCTTGCCGTTGATTAGAGATTAAGTTTAAACATATTTATAGATAATAACATGAGTCAAACGACCAATACCATATTGATGATACGCCCGGTAGCTTTTCGTATGAATGAGCAAACTGCTGTAAATAACTATTATCAAAAAGTTTTAGATCATACCACCCCAGCAACTGTAAATGCGAAAGCTCAAATGGAATTTGATGCTTTTGTAGAGAAATTACAGGCGGTTGGAGTAGAGGTCATCGTGGTTAACGATACCTTAAGCCCGGACACACCAGATAGTATTTTTCCAAACAACTGGATTTCTTTCCATGATAATGGCGACGTTGTATTATATCCGATGTTTGCCAAGAACCGCAGATTAGAGCGTAGAGAAGATATTTTGGATATTTTAGAAGAAAAGGGATATCCTACTAAAGATATCATGGATTATACTTCTGCTGAAGAGGATGGGATTTTCTTAGAGGGAACGGGAAGTTTGTTGATCGATCGCGAAAATGAAAAAGTGTATTGCGCTTTGTCGCCGAGAGCCGATGAAGAATTGGTCATTGAATTTTGCGAGGATTTTGAAATGGATCCAGTAATTTTCGAAGCTTATCAAACCGTTAATGGTGAACGTAAACTCATTTATCACACCAATGTGATGATGTGTTTGGCTGAAACTTTTGCGGTTATTTGTTCGGATTGTATCGATGATAAGCAAGAGCGTAAAATCGTTTTAAAACACCTAAAAGAATCTGGTAAAGAAATCATCACCATTACGGAAGAGCAGGTGAATTCCTTCGCGGGAAATATGTTGCAGGTAAGAGGGGCTAATGACGAGCGTTTCTTAGTGATGAGTACTTCGGCTTATGAATCTTTAACTGCTCAACAGATTAAAGCGATAGAAAAGCACTGTAAGATCATTCACAGCAGTTTAGATACCATCGAGGCTTGTGGTGGTGGTAGTGCGCGTTGTATGATGGCAGAGGTTTTCTTGCCTAAAAAATAGCCTGAATAATTTATATTTGTTAAAAGCGGTGCGTGAGCGACCGCTTTTTTTAGTGTTGATAAGTCGGTTAAAAATTATCGAGAAAATAACTATTTAAAACTAGTATAAATAAAATTAATACATATATTTGCAATTAAGAATAAGTCTAAATAAGAAAGACCAAAAAAGTTGTCTTTAGAATAAACTTTAAGAAGAACTATGTTTATTAAAAATATCATTGCCACTGGATTTTTGACTGTATTGGGATTACAAGTTCACGCACAACAAAAAGACAGTATTTCTACTATAAATAACCCTTTAGGGGAGATTGTTATTTCTGGGCAGTTTAGCCCTCAGTCGGTTAATAAGTCTATCTATAACGTTACTGTAATCAGTAGAGAAATGATCGATAGGCAAGGAGGTAATAACTTGGCGGACGTATTGAACCAAACTTTAAATATCAATATTATTCCCAATGCGGACACGGGTAAATCGGGCGTAAAGCTTTTTGGTTTGGATTCGCAGTATTTTAAAATCTTGGTCGATAATATTCCGTTAGTCAATGAGGAGGGATTTGGTACGGGTTCAGATTTAACTCAAATCAATTTGGACGACATTGCTCAAATTGAAATTGTAGAAGGTGCGATGGGGGTTGACTATGGTGCCAATGCCGTAACGGGAATTATCAATATCATTACCAAGAAGACATCTCAGTATAAATGGGAGATTACACCGAGTATACAAGAGGAAAGTGTCGGTAATGAATACAACTTAAGAGACAAGGGACGTCATATACAGTCGATAAAAATAGGGCATAAATTTTCGGATAATTTATTCGCAAGTGTTAGCTACACCCACAATGATTTTAAGGGATTTTGGGACGATCGTCAAGGTCAATACCACGCTTTGAATGATGATAAACGAGGGTATAAATGGTTGCCTAAAAACCAACATAATGTCAAGGCTTTGTTGAATTATTATAACGATCATTATCGGGTGTATTATAAATTTGAGTTTTTTGATGAAACGATGAAAGATTATAATTCAAATGTTTATCCAGCACCAAATATTCCTACCGCTACTAGTAATCCGTATGCGGATGATGGGATTCATAATCCACAACGCTTTTTTCATTTGTTAAATGCATCGGGTAGGGTTCGCGATGCGTTTAATTTTGATGCTTCTTTTTCTTACCAAAAGCAGGAAAAAACTTTAGACAGATACCAATATCGAATTCTAACTGACGAAAAATTTGAGAGACGAAAATATGTAACCGAAAGTAGAGACGGCTTTTATTCGAAGGGTTTGTTTAGCAATTTTATCAATAATGAAAAATTTGATTTTCAGGCAGGATATGAGGTATCTCAGCATAAGGGGTTTTCTTCTTCCCTAGAGAATTTTAAAGAAGAAATACCAATCTCGAAGACCTTAGGAAGTTATGATTTTTTTGCTTCGTCAGAAATTAACGTAACGAATAGATTTTCTTTGCGTCCCGGTTATCGTGCGATGATGTCTAATCTTTTACCGACGCAACACGCAGCGAGTTTGACGGCTAAATATCTATTTAATCAAGGTTATGAATTGCGCGGACACTTAGGAATGTCTCCAAGATTACCGAATTTTGATGAACTTTATACTTATATGGTTGACGTCAATCACGATATACAAGGAAACGAAAATTTGAAAGCGGAGAAAGGCTGGAGTGCATCGCTAAACTTAAAGAAAAATTTTATAATTGGTGAAGCTTTTGAAATGGAAAATAATTTTTCACTTCGCGGACTTAGGGTCAACAACTTAATCGATCTAGTAATCATAGAAACTTCGCCATTAAAGTACGGATATCAAAATGTTAATGATTACCAAAACTATAATTTTTCTTACAATAATGTTATGCGTTATGACAATCTAACCGCAGGTATAGGTTTCACATTTGGAGGTAATATAAAAGAATTAAATGATGCGCCGAAAGGGGAAACAGATAAAATGTTGTTTTCAGGACAGTTAAATGCGAATATTGGATATCGATTACCTAAAACGGATACCAATTTTTCGTTATTCTTTAAGTACAATGGACCGGAGTATCAATACGCGGCTGTAAAATCGACCGAAACGGTCGACCCTACTGCAGCGACGATTTACGTAAAAGGCAAGCAAAGTCCTTATTCCATGTTAGATTTAACCGTACGTCAACCCTTTTTGGATAAAAAGTTTTCGGCAACATTAGGGGTCCGTAACTTATTAAACGTAAAAGAAACCAAAACATCTGCCAATTCTGGAGAAGCGCATTCAGCCGCTGCACCAACGCAGTTATTAGCTTATGGAACCAGTGTATTTGTTAAAATCCAATATTTTTTAAATTTTAAATAAGATGAGTAAGTTTTATAAATTAGCTGTTTTACTTTTCGTTTTAGCAATAGGATTTTCTAGTTGTGAGAAGGATCATGAAGTTCAGCCACAAGTTTTTGTAGTGGCTTTTGCAGATCAATTCACCAGTTATTCCAACATAAGTGGAGAGCGGGAAATTGGTTTGGTTTTTTCGAAAAAAGCCGATTTTGATGGATCTGTGACCATAAAACTAAGCGACAAAAATGTAACATACGGTATTGATTATACTACTATACCTACAATCAGCACGAGTCGTGAATTTCAGTTGCCGATTAAGGCGGGAACTCAGAGCACCACATTTGTTTTTAAAAATTTGATATACCCTTTCGACCGCGAAGATAAAAGTGTACAATTTGAGATTATCAAGATTGAATATCCAGAGACAACTGTAATCCAAGGATACTCTCGTACCATGATTTCTTTTGACGCCTCTTTAGGTGGTGTAATAGCACCAGAAATTGGTGGGCCAAGCCAGCCGTTTCAAGTTTATGTGGAGTTGAGTAGTGGTAATCAAAAAAAGGTTGCTAGGGATTCGTGGGACTTGGCCTTTGCAAGTGACGCGGATCGTGTCAAGTTAAATGGATCGATCTATATGGCTGCTAAGAAATTAGATACTAATAATATTGACCAGGTTAGACAAAGTCAGTTAAGCGGTTACTTTGCTCAAGTAGCGGTCGGAACTTTTGATCCTACCAATGAGAATTACGTAGATGCACCATCAGGAGATGTCACCAAAACAGCCATAGCCGAGATCAAGGAAAACGACGCTGATAATGCTGTTTATTTAGTTAATATGGGCTTTGAACCGGGTAAAACAGCCAACCCATCTGGTGTAGATGTAGCAGGTGAACAACGCGGTTGGAAAAAAATAAGAATTTTAAAGCGCGATCAGGATTATTTGTTGCAGTATGCAAATCTAGATGATGCTACGCACAAAGAAGTTTTAATTAAAAAGAATCCAGCTTTTAATTTTAGTTTTTACAGCTTAAAAACAAATGCTGAAGTGTCGGTAGAACCTACTAAAGAAAATTGGGATCTAAATTTCACAGTTTTTACCAACATCATTGCCGGTAGCGGTTCTTACGGTTATTCTGATTTTGTCAGTAACAATACCATGGGGAAAGTACAGGCTTATGCGGTAATAGTTACAGCAGCTAATGCAAAAGAACTGGCTGCAAAACTGGCAGAAACTTACAAAAACGTTCAAGTGGATCCGAGTAAGTTTACCAATGATCAAAGAATTATTGGTGCAGATTGGCGTGATGTATTTACAGGGCAAGCTTTTAAAGATCGATTCTTTATTTTAAAAGATGGCAAAGGAAATTATTACAAAATTAGAATGTTGTCGATGCTTAATGAAAGCGGAAAACGCGGTTACCCGAAGTTTGAATATGAGTTGATATTCTAAAGTTAAAAATATAAGGTCTTTTATTGATGGAATACCTTCCATTGTTGTTAAAGACGCTCATAGTATAAAGAAAATTTTAAAATAAAAGTGAAAGTACAAATAAGCTTATTATTTGTTGTTCATTGAGTTGTTAGTTTATTTTTGTTTAAGGACTCCGCCATGCGGAGTCCTTTGTTTTTATAAGGTATTTTGATTGTTAGTATCGTTAGTATCCCTTTGTTCCTGTTTTTAAGTAAGCTAACTCGCTGCGATAAACAGTTACGCAAATGGATTATAGTGACCGATAAACAACTGCATTTCTTAAAATAAAAATGTTAAAATTTTTATTATGTTTTTTTATTTGTGTTTTATTGTTAATATTTGATTAATATTAAACACAGTTTGCGAAATATGCAAATAAAGAGATGAAATCGAACACCTTAATTCGGAAATATCCCGCCAAAAAGGGTAACTATTTGTATTTTATTGCGGTGTCGCTCTTGCTACCGCTAATCTACATATGGTTACTGAGTTTTCAATTCAGAGAATTGATTCCTTTTAGTGCCATATGTTTCATTCCTTTCCTATTGTTATTTTGGATTTACTGTACCACTTCATATAAAATCGTTGATCGACAAATCTTTTATCGATCTGCCTTTTTAAGAGGTGATTTTGATATCAATACCATCACAATGATCGAATTGATACAACGACCAAATCAAGGAAATCGTCCGGCTTTAGCTTCCAAGGGAATGATTATTCATTATCGGGATAATCAAACCGTCTTTTTGGCTCCGACACAACCAAAGAAATTTTTAAAAAACATTTTAAAAATAAATAAAAATATTACCGTAATTAGGAAGTCACGTGCTTTTCAAAGCGAATAAATCAAACCCTATACCTTAATCCTAATTTCTAAACCGACGATATAGAAGTGCTGCCGTGATTGACCGAATGAAATTCAACCGTAATGACAATAAAGTAGTACCCAATAAGCGTTAAAACAATAAACCACTTCTACATGAAATTAAGAATAATTTTTTTATTGACCATAATTGGTTCTGCTTCTTGGGCTCAAAATAATACAGAAAATACCGCAACCCTTATTCAGATCTGGGGTTTTTTAAAGTACAATCATCCAAGGGTAGCTAGTGGCGTGTTGGATTGGGATTCAGAGTTTATTCAAAAATTGAATAAAATCGAACAAAACCCTAACGATGAAGCGGTCAACGAGGTATATTTAGAATGGTTGGGCAACTTAAAAAAACCGACACCTTGTTTGAGCTGTCCTACTGTCAAAGTTAGTCAATACCCGGGAAATGTGGTTGTTGATTGGAGTAGTCAGGCTTCGCTTAGTTCAGAAGTAAAAAATCAATTGAATTATATATTAGAAAACAGAAATGTTGGTAAGAATTACTATGTTCAATTTCATCAAAAAACCAAACTACCGTTGTTTAATAATGAACGGAAAATCACTTCAAATGGTTTACCCTCTTCGCAACAGCGGCTTTTAGCTTTAGCGCGCTATTGGAATGCGATACAATATTTTTATCCGTACAAACATTTAATGTCCTCCGATTGGAATCGGGTATTATTAGAAACCATACCTCTTGTGCAAGGAGCTTTAACCGACTTAGAATTTCAATTGGCTTTGGTTCAAATGAACAAAGTACTCGCCAACAGTAATGCTTTTGTTGCTTCGGAATTAATCTTTGAAAAGATTGGAAGAAAAAAGATACCGTTTAAAATTGAGAATATTCAAGATCATTGGACCGTAGTCAAGTATGAGAATGATTCCTTAGCCAAGCAAGGGGTTTTACAACTGGGTGATGTTATCGTTGAAATTGACGGTACAAATATCGCTCAATTGGTTGCAGAGAAAGAAACTTGGATTTCAGCGTCCAATGCACAAAGCCTTAAAAGTTCGCTAGGTGCTACGCTACTAAATGGTGAAAGCGATACTGTGAGTTTACAGGTCATTCGTCAAGGTGAGGTTTTGAACCTCTCCCAGAAACGATTTCCCATAGCGGATTATTATTGGGAAAGTGAATCGGAACAAACTCAGTTGCCATGGAAAATAATAGACGACAAAACAATATGGCTGCGCGTCAAAGACTTACAATTTGATCAGTTCAATACCTTTCAGACGGTCGCGACTTCCAAGCGCAATCTAATCTTAGATTTACGCGATTACAATGTGCCGTCGGGATTTAAATTGGCAGAATATCTGGTTCCCCGATCGAAAGCATTTGCCCAGATGGTAGAGCCCAATAGTTCCTATGTGGGAAAATTTGATCAAATTGTTCGTAAAAATGAAATTCCAGTAGTCAAAAAGTTTTTTACGGGCACTACTTATGTACTGATTGACGAGAAAACCAGAGGACAAGCGGAGTTATTAACGATGTTGTTTAAAGGGAGTGATCGAATTAACTTGATAGGCAAGCGAACTTCAGGTACAGTAGGATATACTACCAAACTTGTTTTACCCGGTGATATCAGTGTGTTTTTCACTGGTGTTGGAATTCAAAACGCCGAAGGTGGTGAGGTACAACAACAGGGGATTCAACCAGATATTAATATGGACATTCCTTTAGCGGATGAAAACCAGATATCCAATGATGTTTTACAAGCCTTGCAAAAGCAATAGTAAATTATCAGAGATTTTAGCCAGGATTGCGGTGACACAACTACAAACAAATTTGATGACAGTGAATGGTTTTGATTCATGAATTCAGATTCAACGCTGCAACAACTATAGTTGACAGGAAGCAATTCAATTATATAGGGAATTTTAGGAACAAGGACTTCTACTGGAACGTCTAAACGATTCTTTTTAGGGGCGGATGACGACTCTACATTGATTATCCAAGCCGGTATTGATGTCACAATCTTTATGTGCTGATTGAAAAATAATTACGGTCTTTACAAGAGTTTATTAGGACTATTCGTAAAATATGTTTTTTTTATTAAATAGCTTGCTTATTTTATTTTTAAAATTAGGAATAATGCTTTAAAAAGTTAAATTTACATCGTTTTGTATTAAAATTTGAAATGGAATGCGATATAAATGCGGGTTTTCTAGTAAAAAAGGTTATTTTTGTTTTTTTACAACATATCATCCTTTTAACCCAACTCATTTATATGCAGACAAAAAACTTTTTATGTAGGAATTTTAAAATTGACTTACCCATTTGGTCGATTTTATTCCCGATTTTAGCCTTATTTTTAATTAGTATTAAGGGGTTTTTTCCCGATTCAAATTTATTTTTGATCGCTTTAGGATCCGTATTAATATGTGCTGTCTTAGCAGCTGTACATCATGCTGAGGTCGTTGCTCATAAGGTGGGAGAACCTTTTGGGACCATTATTTTAGCCTTGGCGATTACGGTTATAGAGGTTTCTCTAATTGTATCGATTATGCTTTCAGAAGGTAATGATCAGCCTTCCTATCTGGCAAGAGATACGGTATTTGCCGCCATCATGATTATACTTACCGGAATTATTGGACTTTGTTTACTGGTTGGTGGAGTTCGTTTTCGCGAGCAAAACTTTATTAAACAAGGAGTTAGTACTGCCTTGATCACCTTGATTGCAATTGCTGTCCTTACCTTGGTTTTACCGAATTACACCACTACATTAGCTGGGAATAGTTATTCCAACAGCCAATTGATCTTTGTCGCTATCATATCTTTGATATTGTATGGAGGTTTTATTTCTGTACAAACGATAAGACACCGTAATTACTTTTTACCTGAAGAAACGGCTGCAACTACAGATTCTTCCGAGCTCCATGTGGCACCACCCAATACAATTACAACCGTTTCAGCCTTGGTTTTACTTTTAATTGCGTTAGTGGCTGTTGTATTATTGTCTAAGACTTTATCGCCAACCATAGAAGCATTTGTAATAGAAATAGGAGCGCCAAAATCATTAGTAGGTATTATTATTGCAACAGTGATTTTATTGCCAGAGGGTCTAGCTGCTTATAAAGCTGCAAGAAAAGATCGTTTGCAAACCAGTCTTAATTTAGCGTTGGGATCGGCTTTAGCTTCTATCGGATTGACCATTCCTGCAGTAGCTGTGGTATCTTATTTTACAGGCATGACTGTCGGTTTGGGTATCGATGCCAAGTCAACCTTATTATTGGGATTATCACTATTTACGGTGTATTTATCATTGAACTCAGGTCGAACGAATATACAACAGGGAATTGTGCTGTTGGTTCTGTTTGCTACCTATTTATTCACCACTGTAGTACCATAGTAGAATTACTGAGAAATAGTGTTAAAAACAGAAGAATAAAAAAGAAAAACAGGCATGCTGCCTGTTTTTTTTATGTTTTTTTTTAAAAAAGTTTCATGTAAAATTTATATATTACCTTTATACTTGATTTTTTTTTCACTTAGTTTTTTTATAAACGATTAAAAACGAATTGACCATTATGAGTGAGGTTCAACTCAAACTAGCAGAGGTTAAAAATTTATATAGTCAGCTTCAATTTTTAGAAGAGGATACCCCCGTGTCTGATGAGGAAAAGATTTTGATCTTTAATCAAAATCAACTCCTGTCGGAACAGATACTTGTTGCGATAGAAGAGGTATTGTTAAATGATGCAAAGCAGTTAGAGGCATTGTTTTGGAAGGTTAAAATATTTAACGGCCCCTATTTTAATGATGTTTCGGTGATGTTGAATACCACCGAACAAATTTTAGAAAGTACGACAGATCGCGAACAAAAAGTAGAAGCATACGATTGGAAAGCTTGGATATACTCGGAGAAATTGGAGATGAAGGATCGAGCTATTGTCGCTTTGGAAGACAAATTGATCGAGATCTCCCAAGTCCAAAACAAACGTTCGTTTCAAGATACTGAATTTGGAGATACATACTATCGTTTGGCAACGATTTATGAACAATTGGACAAGGAAGAGACCGCGGCAGATTACTATTTGCTGTCGCATCAACATACGCCAAATCATTTTTATCAAAGTTATCACGGCGGTCGGCTCTTGCTCAAACAGCATCGATTTGATGAGGCTTTTTTATTGTTAGACGCTTATAAAACCTACTATCCTGGTGAGGCTACTATCGTTTTTGCAAAAGAAATACAGGAATTATTTGATCGTGGTTTGTTGCATAAACATTGGAATCTGTTTCGGTTGTTTTTTAATATTGGAATGGAATACTATACGGAATTTGGTGTTGCTACGGTAAAAGAATGGGGGCAGAAGTTTTTGCCTTTTATCCTAACTGAGATCGATCAAAATCCATCGAATCACATCGCGTGGAGAATGTACGGAAGTCATTATTTGTTGATTGAAAAAAACAGCAAAAAAGCGTATGAGGGATATACACAATATTATCATATGGTGCAGAAGATCTCGGATTCATTAGCCAGCACCTATATTGTACTTTGTGAAAAGCTGAAAATTTCTTTAGATCACTTTGATTATCCTATCGAATTAGAAGGCCTAGATGGCTATGCCATACATGTAGCATTATTGGAAAAGGCTACAGATTTAGCCGAACATGGCGACAAAGAGAAAGCAATCTATTTTTATGAGCTCTCCGAATTTTACGGAAGAAAAGCTTATACGGCCTATGATGATTATTTTACTCACGGTATAGGCGCTTCTAGTAATAATAGCCTTCATGAATTTGCTCTATTATGCAACAATCTCGGAGTAGTTATTAAGACCTTGATCGAATTAAAGGTAGACGAAGAGTTAGATATGGAGCAAGCAAAATTTGCTGTGGCTTTGCATAAACGGGGTTATGAATTATCTCCGTTTTGGGAAAATTTATCGAGTGGAATCGCAGTTAGTACACTTGCCAAAGATTTCGAGCAGTTGGAAGCTTTTTCATTACAATTGCTCAGCTATTATGAACCGTATTCGGTCAATTGGTTTAGCGTACAGTTTCATCGGTTGAAAGCATTTTTGAATAAGGGTGATTTTGAGCGCGCTGAAAGTTTATATTACGAGCTTAAAAAGGGTTTTGAAGCCAGCGATAATGAAGATGAGGATCAAGTAAATGAAATGATTGATATCGCATTGGAGTTTATTACTTTCATCAGATACGAAAACAAGCAATACCAAAAAGCTATTGATTTGGTTAATGAATTTTTTCAAACAGCTATTTATACCAAAATGCAGGAAGAGAAAGCTTTTTTGTACTGGTGGTATAATTTGGGTTGGGCGTATTACAAGTTAGGCGATCTTGAAACTGCTCAGAAATATTTTCTACAGATGAAAGAGGAATATGGAGATACCGAGCAATTTCAGTCGGCTTTAAAAGACCTACCCAGTGAATTTGACTTGGAATCAGGCAATGAGAAATCTAAAAAGATTAAAGATTTTTACAGACAGCGACAAGAAAAGGTTTTTGATTTTCCCATAACGGATAAAACGAAGAATCACGAAGGGCATTTGAAGCAAATCATCGATTTGTTTGTCGACCAGGAGGATCCCGAAGCAGAAGCATGGATTGAAGATAATATTCATGTTCATTTGATTGGCAAGACTCAACGAGAAGCTCCCGATACTCAAACTTGGGATTCGATGTTGGATTTTTATTTTTTAGAACAAAATGTCACCATCCGTTTTAATTTGGTGGAATGGACCGAAACTAAAAAGGGTTTCTTCGGATTTGGAACTCAGGAAAAGGAACGCAGTAAAATGTATGTATTGTTTTATCATTTTAAAGAAAATGAAGAGCATATTTTACCACTTGACTTTGATTTGGAATCGGAATATTATCAGAGAAAAGCGCAGTATTTGTGGAACCAGTGGGTTACCAACCTACTTAATGTAAAACTATAAAATGACTACCATTGAATTATTAAACCGCAAGGGTGCGACCAAAGGGACTTTGATTCCAGCAACGGTTTTACAATTGCTCAATCGTGGAGAAATGGAGACTGTTAATTTGATAGAATGGTCGGCTGTAGATCACAAACAGTTAATTAATACTGTTTTTCCGCAGTTGGGTTTAAACGCGGTAGTGTCACAATTGACAGCTATACTGGATAATATAGATAAACCATCTGTGATGAAGTGTGTCGCTGCGGTAGGGAATTTCTTATCGGCTTATGGTATTAGAAACGACAATACCCGGCAATTGTATCAGTTATTTAGTACGCATCAATCAGATTCTATACGTTGCTATGCTTGTTATATTGTCGCTTTAAATTACGATTTATCCCTTGTAGAACGGTTGGAACTTGCGAAGCCATCGATTGCAGATTCCAACTTTGGTGTTCGAGAAATTATATGGATGGCGCTTCGACCAGAGTTGGTTAAAGAACTTGAAGAGGTACTTGTATATTTACAGCGTTGGACAACAGATCCAGATGAAAGAATACGTAGATTCATTACTGAAGTCACTCGGCCTAAAGGAGTTTGGACTCAAACGATTGTGGCTCTAAAAAATAATCCCGAACGAGCATTGCCGCTTTTAGAAGTTTTAAAAGATGATGAATCCTTATATGTCCAAAACAGTGTTGGTAATTGGCTCAATGATGCCAGTAAATCAAAACCGGAATTTGTAAGGACGCTTTGTGCACGTTGGACTCAGGAATCGAATTCCAAGGCAACCCAGTACATCGTAAAAAGAGCTATGCGAACCTTAAACAACTAAGCGGTTTTTTAACTGTTTTGGGTTTACAAAAAAGGTGTTGATTCGGGTTTATTGCTGATTTCATATCTCTCAAAATAGCGATGAACTATAAGCTCAATGCTTTGATCAAGGGGGGTCAAATCAAAGAAATTTCGTATCTTTAAGTATTGAATAACTCAGATTTTAATTTCATGAAAAGATATAAACCACTACAAGATATTCCGGTTTCCGTTCTGGATTTAGCCGTAATCGGAGTAGATGTCACCACTAAGGAAACTTTAAATAATAGTTTGAATTTGGCGCAGCATGTTGAAGCCTTAGGGTATCGACGTTTTTGGGTAGCTGAGCATCACAACATGCCTTATATAGCCAGTTCGGCTACAGCGGTTTTAATAGGATATTTGGCCCAGGGAACCAATACGATGCGCATTGGTTCAGGCGGTATCATGTTGCCTAATCACGCCCCTTTAGTTATAGCGGAGCAATTCGGAACCCTTGAATCACTCTATCCAAATCGGATTGATTTGGGCTTGGGGCGAGCACCTGGAACGGATGGTTTGACAGCTATGGCCTTAAGACGTACTCACGATTTATCGGCCAACTATTTTCCAGAGCAAGTTGCAGAGCTACAACAATTTTTCTCTAAAAACAATACTGATGCTAAGGTACGTGCATTCCCCGGTGATGGACTGGAAGTACCTCTTTGGATCTTGGGATCGAGTACTGATAGTGCCCATTTAGCGGCAAAATTGGGATTGCCATATGCTTTTGCTAGCCACTTTGCGCCGGAACAAATTCAGCTGGCCTCGCAAATCTATAAAAGTGAATTTCAACCCTCCGATAAATGGCAAGAACCCTATTTTATGGCTTGTGTTAATGCTATGATTGCCGAGACAGATGAGCAAGCAAACCGTTTAGCGACTTCTTTGTATAATATGTTTTTAGGTATTATACGCAACGATCGCAGACCGATGCAGAAACCCGTAGATTCTATGGATGGACTTTGGAGTGAGCAAGAGGAAAACATGGTTTATCAAAAATTAGCCTGTACTTTTATTGGTACTAAAGACAGTGTCAAGTCTGATCTTCAAAGGTTTTGCGACGTTTTAGAAATTGATGAATTGATGATAACGAGTCCTATTTATGACCATCAAGCAAGGCTCAAGAGCTTTAGCCTGTTTAAACAAGCGGTTTCTTAAGCTTTGCGCAGATGCGCAAATGCGCTTTAGATGATACTATGTCTATACGTTGATGTGCAAATACGTGAATCTGCGTATTTGCATATCAGCGCATCATCGTATAGGCATCTTAGCCTACATTAGGGATTTTACCGAGCGCTATCAACACTTGTGTGCCCAAAATAATTAGCGATAGCAAAGCAATTCCAGAAAAATTGATTTTCATACCTAGAGATATTTTTTCATTAGCTTGTTTTTTTGCTTTAATCAACATCCATACAGGTAAGATCAGTGACAATACAACCAAGGAAATAGAGGCGTAACTCAACGCGAGAATAAACCCTTCAGGGTAATACAAAGCAAAACCCAATGCAGGTAAAAAAGTCAAGGCTATGGCGGAATAAGGATTGTTGATCCATTGGGTACTTTTACCTAAATCCTTAATATAATCATACAGTGCGAGCGCAACACCGAGAAACGAAGTAAGTATAGCTGCCGCTGCAAATACATTGACGGCAATGTTGGTTACTCGAGCGTTGGATATTTCCCTAATTGCAAGTATTAAGCCTTCTAAACCAACGTTGGTTTGTAAGATCGACATAAAAACTCCATTGTCAATACTTCCTAAAACCGATAATTCCCAAATTAAATAAATAACTAAAGGAATCAGACTCCCAACGATCATTACGAAACGCAATTGCTTGTAATCGCCTTTTAAATAGTTAACCAAGCTCGGAATAACCACGTGAAATCCGAAAGAAGTAAAAATAACAGGTACAGCGGAAAAGATTAAGGCACGTTCAACGGGCAAAGTCATTAGATTTTCCATTTTTACAAACGGAAGTAATGCGATAATCACTATAAGTAAAAAAATCAACTTTATAGTGAAAATCCATTTGGTGGTGAAATCTACTAATTTGGTTCCTAAGGATACGATACCGCCAAATAAAAACGTAAATAACAAAGCCGATAAGGTCGGGGATAAATCGATTCCGAGCCACAGCTTTAGATTAGTACTGATAATGGCTCCGCCTCCTGTGATATAGGCTGAAATTAGAGCATACATCAAAGTAAGCATACTCAAGGCTGTGATAAAAGATCCGGTTTTACCTAAATATTTCTGAGTGATGGTATTTAAACCGGCATCGTGAGGGTTGTATTTATATATTTTTACAAATAGCAAGGCGGTATAACACATCGCTAACCAGATTAAAAATAAAACGATACTGATACCACCAAAACCAATACCAGCTGATATGATCGGCATGGCAAGCATACCACCTCCGATGGCTGTTCCTGCTACGATTAAAATACTTCCAATAATTTTGCTACTCACGAGGATTAATTGTAATTTGATATGAATATTTAGCTTATAAAAAATAAAGGTACTTTTTTTAAATTAAGAATGTGGTGTAAGCTGATTTAAATGTCGAATTAATCAAGTAGTAGAGCCATGACAATTGTAAGCTTTCTTAGAGCATAATGATAAATTAAAATCAAAAGGGTATGAATACGAGTAAATTACAGTTGGAGACAGCGTTGATATCGAAAAAAATTAATCCTACAGCTATGCGTATTTTAGTTTATGAATATCTAAAGACTCAAGCTGAGGCGGTGACTTTGGGTGATATCGAAAATAGTTTTGAACAATCGGATCGCGTAACATTGTATAGGACTTTAAAAACATTTGAACAAAAGGGGTTGATTCACAAAATCAGTAGCGGTAGTGGTACACAATATGCTTTATGTGATGTGAATTGTTCAGAAGACAAACATCGGGATACTCATGTGCATTTTATATGTAGTCAATGTAAAAAAACAATTTGTTTAACTCAGGTTCAGATTCCAAAGATTGTGATTCCTCCAGGCTTTCAATTTGATGAATACGAGGTTCTTGCCAAGGGGATCTGTGAAGTATGTATGAAGAATTCTAAATCGATTTGACCTAGGACTATTTTGGATCTGCGTTTAAACGCATAAACAGCATAAAGTCCTCGGTCAGTATCAATACGAAATTGCTGTTGTGACACTGTTCTTTTGTTAAAGTCGCTATCTCATAGTAAGGAATTGCTGTATTTATGGAATGATATGTTCAAGAATTTTTACTGCGTGAATCCGGGAGTTTTCGATAAACCATTCATGAGTGTCAAGACCACCACAAACCACGCCTGCCAAATACAGATGTTCGACATTGGTTTCCATAGTTTCAGGATTGTAAACAGGGATTTTACGGTTATCATCGCTAAAGGAGATGCCGATACGTTCTAGGAAATCGATATTAGGACGATATCCTATCAATGCCAGTACAAAATCATTAGCTATAGTAACCGTTTCTTCAGTCGTTTCTATAGTAACTGTTGCCGGAGTTATTTCCCTCAGATGGCTGTTATAATATACTTGGATGGATCCCTCGGCAATACGGTTTTCTATATCTGGACGGACCCAGTATTTTACATGGCTGCCAATAGTCTGATCTCGGATAACTAGGGTTACCGATGCTCCTTTGCGATAGCATTCCAAAGCGGCATCTACCGACGAATTGCTTCCACCGACAACCACTACGTTTTGTTGTGCATAATAATGAGGATCCTTGTAATAATGGTTCACCTTAGGTAAATCTTCTCCGGGTATGTTGAGTAAGTTCGGAATATCATAAAAACCCGTTGCCACAATAACATGATTTGCTTTATAGAAATTCTTATTGGTTTGTATATCAAATTGTTTTCCAATTTTGGAGACGGTAAGTACCTCTTCAAAAAGGTTTACAACAACGGCTCTTGATTGAACAATACGTCTATAATATTCCAATGCTTCGTTGCGCTTGGGTCTGTTTTCCGTACTGGTAAAAGGTATTTGATCGAGCTCCAGTAATTCAGATGAAGAAAAAAACTGCATGTTGATCGGGTAGTTGTATAACGAATTGACCAAACAACCCTTTTCGAGAATTAGATATGTCTGGTTTTTTTTTCTGGCTTCAAGAGCACAAGCAATGCCTATGGGACCGGCTCCAATTATGATGATATCGTATGGGGTTTGCATAAATAGATTCTTGATTTAAAACCCTATAGAATCAAAAATCATTCCCATAATGCTCTGGAAGGAAATATTCATAAGCGGATATCTCGGATTAATCCAGTAGAATTTATTGTATTTACCAGCTAAATTCCGAGATAAGGTTATATTTGTAAGCTTAACAATATTAATTATAGTGTAAAATCACGCTATAAATTGAATTTGTTGTAAAAATAAATATGCTGAAACATGCTAGTGTTGAGGTATGTTATAAGGATAAAATAAATATAATGACTTAGATTGAAAAACAGCGTCTACTGTTTTTTGAGGTGTCTATAAAAACAAATTTAAATGAGATCAAAAAGGATTATCGATTCCGTAACTATTGGATTTGCATTATTTGCTATGTTTTTTGGTGCAGGGAATTTAATACTACCTCCGACATTGGGTTTAAACGCCGGTGAAAACTGGCTAGCTTCTATTTCTGGATTTAGTTTAACAGCAATATTGGCGCCCTTTTTGGGTATTCTAGCGGTTTTGTTTTCGGGGGAAACCTTTACGGATTTGGGTTCGCGAATCAATAAATACTTTGCCGTTATTTTGGCGATAGTAATCATGTTGAGTATTGGGCCATTAGTAGCTATTCCGCGTACTGCTGCAACTACATTCGAAGTAGGGGTTGTGGCTCTGGCGCCAAATTTTAGTCCGATTATCTCTTCTATTATTTTCTTTTCCATAACACTAGTATTGTCTATATCCCCTTCCAAGGTGGTCGATATCATCGGTAAGTTTTTGACACCTTTGCTTCTGGTGTTACTAAGTATTTTAGTGGTAGTCGGAATATGGAATCCTTTGAGTACTGATCTAACATCGACTACATCCTCAGGCCAAGCATTTTTGGACGGATTTAGAGAGGGTTATCAAACGATGGATGTGTTGGCGTCGGTTATTTTTGCCAGTATTATTATTTTGGCTGCAAAGGCAAAAGGGTATGTTTCTGCTAGTGAAAAAACGAAGATTACGATGGCTGCAGGGCTAATAGCGATGTTTTGTTTGTTGTTTATTTATGGGGGCTTAGTGTATTTGGGGGCAACCTCAGGATATGACGCTACAGAAGATTACAGACGATCCGACTTGTTGTTATACATCTCTCAAAATGTTTTAGGACATAGTGGTACAGCAGCCTTGTCGTTGTGTATTGCTTTGGCCTGTTTGACAACAGCTATTGCACTAACTTGCGCTGTTGGGACATTCTTTAGCAGTTTAACCAAAGGAAAATTAAGTTATAAAGTTGTGGTATTGGCAACTTGTATTTCATCTAGTATATTAGCAGTTAGGGGAGTGGATGAAATCATTGATTATGCATTTACTTTCTTAGCGGTTGTCTACCCAATCACCTTAGCAATGGTACTATACGTGGTTTTATTTGGGAAAATAATTTTTCGTAAGGCACCATTTATCGGGGCGGTTGGAGCGACTACTGTAATCGCATTGCTAGAGTTCTCAGAGCGTTTCGGCTTTCAGAAAGACAACATAGGTATTTTTAAATCTTGGATACCCTTACATCAATATGAATTAGCTTGGGTAGTGCCGTCGCTAATTTGTTTTGTAGTATTCTATTTGGCAGACTTGGTGCTGTTTCCTCAAAACTCTAAAACCGCATAAAATGCAATTATAAGATTCTTTGTCTATGTGTCTTTAGGCAATATTCTTGCATAAACTCCCCTTAAAAGGGGAGTGGATTTTGATTATTTAGGTTCCAATTATAAACCAATACCTATAATGATCTGTACTTATAAAACCATTTTTTGACCTTGTACGGGAAAGATAAATTCGAGTTGCAACGGGTTGTTGTCACCCAGTTCCTTTTTGATCATTTCGATTTGATTGCCACCGGGTTTTAAATGGGTGACGATCACCTTAAAGTTTTTCAAACCACCTTTCCCAGTGTGTTTTTCTAATTTCACAAGCTCTTCGACTAATAATTTAGGTGTTAGATGACCGTATAGGGCGGTTTCTGGCTGGCTATTGGGAAATGATACCTCGATCATAATGGCTTTGAGTTTTTTTTCCTTGATCAATGGTGCAATACTTTCCCATAGTATGGCTAAGTTTTCGGAGTTCTCGATCCTGTCTGCACCGGTATCGCCCAAATATAATATGGCATCTTCCAGGCTGTTTTGAACCAAAACGGCTGCACTTTTACTAAAACTACCGTGGCTCAATTCAAAACCTTGGATGCGCATCGAAGTGTTTTCAACCTGTTGAGATACTTTTTTTTCCAATCGGTGATAACTGTATTTGTTCAGTATAGGACTTTCCCCTTCATTGGCAAAGTTTGACCAAGCGGCATTGGTAAAATAATTGTTTTTTAAAACATCAATAACATAAGGGAACGCATAAATGTTTTTTTTGCTGTCTTCTGGTGAGTTGATAATCAAGCCCGATAAATGATCTAAATGGCCGTGAGATATAAAATAAGCTTTGATATAAGATCTTAAAACGATCTCGTCAGTGACATCAAAAGTTTTTTTGGAAATGGCTACACGTATACCAGCGCGTATTGTACCAGCGTCCAGAGATAGGAATTCGTTTTTGTCTTTTTCGCCGATCAAATAAGCAGAGAGATTGCTTTCATCTCCACCGCCATAAACTCCCAACGGAATTAAGTCAAAAGATTGAGCCCAAAGTAGATTTTGAGAACAAAGTAGTAGCGTTAATATAACCTTTCGCATGTTTTTTTTTTTCAAAGTTATTACAATTCACTCGATTCTGAATGCTGAGATACTTGTTTCTGTTTTAAATACAATTGCTGAGCCAAATACAGATAAGCGCGATAGTCGTGATTGGTAAATGATTTTTCTGAATCCTGAGGGAATAATTTGTAGTAACCTTCATCGGGAATCAAGACGCGTATGGCTCCAGTTCGTACATAATTGTTGCTCGGAAAATACTGTGGTTCTTGCAATTCGGGGAGTTTCTTTTGAATTAGTTTGAAAACATTTTTACCCAACAGCTTCTCCATTTTTCGCTGGCTTTTTTTACTTGGTTTGTCGATCTGATTATAAAAATGCCTCAAAACCAATTTCTTAGCTAGTCCTTGTTGTGCAATCAATCCTTGAATAAGTGGAAAGGGATTTAGAGGGTTGAAGTCTTGGGTTGTTTGTATGGAGAAGGGCATCTCTGGAACCCAATCCAAGGGATTGACAACGCTAAAAGCCCAGCCATCTTGGGTGGATTTCTCAAATTCATAAGCGTAAAATAAATTTCCGGGTTTTGGAGAAGCAGATGCATAGGTCTTAAATTGAATATTAGCAGCTAACTTTCCGATTGTTTGAAGGTGTCTTAATTCGGAGGTGATAAAAAAACTAATAGGACCACCTTGACTGTGTCCGGCGATATAGAAATCACGGATTCCCTGTTTATAACAGGAATCGATTTGGGATGTAATATCCGGTAATAAAAATGCTGCACTAATCATCCACCCGGCGTGTACAGCGGCATTCGGATCTGCTGAAAGCTGATAGGGGAATTGGAGGTCCTTGGAAAGGGACAAGTTGCCAAAAGCGGGTATCATGGCCTCGTAAGTGTTAGAAAGCCAACTAACAGAGGATTGAACAGAACCGCGAATCGTTATTGCGACCTGATTTTTATCGTTTTTCCACAACGACCACTGGTTGTCAAACCCGATTTCCTTAGATTGATAGGCGAGTTTGTATGATGGAGGTATGGCAATAGTATCGGCAGTTTTGGACTCATTCTTTTGAGCGAGTAAGGAAAGTAGATCTAAGTACTCCTTAGCATCAAAACCAGGATTTAAATGCTGCGCATGAATGAAATTAGCGCTCATCAGCAGTATAAAAAAATATTTTTTCATAGGTGAAACTTCATTAGATCAGATAAATATATGACAAAAGGAGTGTTTTTCATGGTTATTAAAAAGAGATATGCGAATAGCCACAACTGTCTGCCTTTTTATACTAAAGTATGCATAATTATAGAGTAATTTCTGCTACTATTACCAGTTGTATGTTGCTAAAAATGTCAAATTATCACAATTAAATAATTAAAAATCAGGTGTTTTGTGTTAAAAATATTGTAAAAAACAAAAGTGTAAAAATATTTTTGTATATTTTGGGAGTTTTTACAGAAAAACTGTTTTATTTGTAGGATAAAATTTAGTATGGAACTTACGGAATTATAACTTTTACTCGAGATTTATAAAAGTTCCTCGCTAGCTGATTTTATGTAATAAAAGGGTTTAATTAAGTATTCGTTCCCCAAACTGTTTTTTTTTGTGGAAGTTACATTTTAGATCTATTTATAAGATAAATGTTTTTAATTGAACTTCTTCGGCCTGATTTGAAATAGCCATTTTAATGTTTTTTTGTGCTGTTTTCTATTTTTTGATCGAAAAAAGCAAAAATAGATGTGACTTTTTGTGATTTAGGGGTCTAATAGAGAAGAATACCTATAAGATTTGTAATTGCTTTTTTCAAAAGACTGCTGTGAAAAATAATTGGTATATTTTTTGAATAATACATATAAGGGCGCGCAATTTTATCAATCGTATAGGTATTTTTAAAAAATTAGTTTGACTTTTTTGTTTCGAGGTAAATACAGTTTTACGTTGAATTTAAAGCATATAAAATTTATGGGTGTGAGGGCTCCGATTTTTATCAGGAGTTAGTGTATAACACAAATTGAGAATACAAAATGCTAGATACAAATATTATTTTAAAAAGACTTAAATCGCTTTTGAATGTTAAAACTGACTTACAGTTATCTAAAATTTTAAAAGTAAAACCCAATACTATTTCCTCTTGGAAAAAGAGAAACAGTATGCAATTTGAATCTGTTATTGATGTCTGTGAAGTTCATCATATAGATTTGAATGACTTGTTATATGGTGTGAATAAGTTAAGACCGCAATATAATACGGTAGAAGGGAAGGATAAAATGGGTGTTAGAATGATTACCTCGGATTTACAGTTTCAATACGTTCTCGAGGCTAAAAAAATTCTTCCGACCTTGTATTCTTACCATTTTCCGTTTTTGGATAACTGTGAGGTGGCATTCCAGGTGATTAGTGAGAATATGACTCCAACGGTTCGCGTCAGTAGTTTTGTGATCTGTCAAAAGGCAAACATAGCCAACATGACGGAAGGGGGTATCTATGTCTTAGTCGATGACCACAAAGGAATATTTGTACATCGCTTTAAAACGGTCCTCAATGTAGATGAGTTGTTATTCACCAATGATAATTCCTTCTTTAACGACAAGATCTATCGCAAAGATAGAATTGGCGAATTGTGGGAGGTAAAAGGAGCATTTTTAGCTCATTTGCCTTCCTTATAGAAATAGAAAATATCGAAATTGTTTTTAAGAGCTGAAATTCTAAACTTCAGCTTTTTTTAGTATGTCTTTTTCCTTCCCTAGGATCTGTAGTTCACGTTTCATGTTGATTGAATCGTTTCCCATATTTGCATCGAATAAAAAATACTTTTGTGTATTTTTTAATAATAAGTTTTTTAAAACGGATAATTGATTAATTTCGGTTTTTGTAAAAATTTGTTAAAATGAGATCTATTTTTATTATTTTATTAGGTGTATTAGGACTATTTTCGGCTAATGCACAATGTAGGGAAACGGTCTCGGGTGACTTTCAGATCAAGGAATTCAGTACTCCATGTCCCGTTTATAATTTTGCCTTTAATGGAGAAAAAACCAAGGACTGGATGTCGGCAAAAGGGCCTTTGGACATTGCGATGGTCGAAAACGAAATTCTGCCTATAAAAGAGGACTTAGAAAAATACCTTAAGGATTACGTCGGTGATGCTTTCTTCTCTAAAATGGAGTTTAAATCAGTTGATGTTAGTAATTACGACAGTATTGTGAAGTTTGACGGACGTTATCCGCCTGTGGATATGTACGCTTGTAAAACCAAATATTTTTTTTATTATTATTACCTTCCAAAACCGGAAATTAGATACTGTATAGGAATTGCTTTAGATGACAATAAGCGAATTATCTCAGGCTTTAATTTTCCCGATGCAGCTAATTATCTGCCTGAAGATCCTATACTCGATTACTGTAAAGTAATGGAGATCGTCAAAGAGACTAGAACGAATATCGAACCCATAGAGTCGGTTTCCTTTGATTTTGATGTCGAGAAGCAGCAGTTTTTATGGTGGATTAAACAAAAGATTGTCAACCCAAAAGAGGGAAGAAATGAACGCAATGAAATCAGCATTGAAGCTGCGGATTCCAAACAAGTAGTCTCTTATATGAAAGTGATTTTACTCGATGCTAATGGTAATCCCGTTAAAAAGAAAGAAGAAGAAATAAAGAAAACCCCTTTAAAGAAACTTCGAGTTATACGGTAAATTATTTTAATCGCAATTTCCAAGGCACTAACAAACGTGTGAATGAGTCTTGTAGTGTGCCAGATAAAAATTTAGGAACCGAAACGTTTGATCTCTATTTTGCGTTCTTTAACCTTTAATATCAGCGGGTCTATAATTTGAGATTTACCTTTGCTAACGATGATCGTTCGCGATTCTTCTTCAGTATATACGTTCTTCGGCAATTGGGAAAGATCGATTTGAAGCTGATAAGTCCCGATTGGTAAATAGGCGATAAATTCACCTTGATCATTGGTCTTAAAAGTGAAAATTTGCCCCTGCTGGTTCGTTAGTGTTACTGCCAGACCGGATCTAACACCGCTGACTTCATATTGGAGTTTAGCATCGTATATGTATTCGAACTTGCCTCGGACATTTCCAGTTTCCTGAAGCGGTATTGCAAGTTCTGTTGACTTGGAAACCAGGTCAATATCGTATTCTTTTGCCATCCAGTTTTTACCTTTAACCGATATATGGTAAGCTCCATAGGGTACAGCGCGGTATTTTACCGTACCGTCTTTTTGCGCAACAAAAGCAGATTGGTTGATCATGACTATACGATCGAATGCGGGTTCGTCTCCGTCATCATAAACGCCATTGGTGTTGCGGTCGTAAAAACAGAAGATCTGTATGTTTCCTTTTTTTGTATATGTCGTTGTCGCGCTGTTTGGCAAAGCTTGAGTAATTCCCGCTTGTAAAAATGTATTATGAGTCTGGAACGATTTATTTTGATAGTGGTATTGATTTAACGAAACAAAAAAGCTGGTTTTTTTAAAAGCTTTCCATTCTGTCATTGCTGCTAACATATAGCTTTTTCCTGAAAATGAATCATAATTGTATAGACCGTTGAGTTGAATCGTCAAACGATCATTCCAAAATGATTTTCGATAACTAGGCATGACTGAAAATCGATTGATTTTTTCATCTGAGTCAAAAGAATTGTACAAACCCTCTGCCAATATAAAGTTGCCCTCTTGAATAAAAGTACTAAGCTGAAAGCCCTGATAGCTCCAGGATAATTGCGTTTTATGGATAAACTTGTTTTCCGTAGAAAACGGATATTGGGCTACACCTTGAAACAGGGATAAAAATACCTGATGTTGATGATTTTTACTACTCCAACTTGCCGTTTCGTTGATGGAGGTGGATCTATAACTTAGATTTTGATAAGTTGAAGTATTTAACGTCAGATAGCGTCCATTTTCAAAATTGACCTGCGGAATAAAACTCAACCTAAATTGGGCAGGCAAAGAGAAATTAATCCCGAGTTCTGCTCTAAAATTCTCTGAATTGTTTTTGTAGTAAATTAAAGGATCGATAAAGTCCGGATTGTAATTGTAAAAATTGACACCAATCCACATCATGCTGTGTTCAAAGTTTTTTGTTATACGCTCGTCTAGCAGTAAGGCTCCTTTTCGAATTCCTGGATAATAACCGCTGCTGTAAAAATTGGTACTGCTAAAATGATAAGAACCCGATTTACCTTGCAGGTTTGCGCCAACGGCAATAGAGGGTTTGTAGGACAGGCTGTAGTCCGATAGGCTGGCTCCGGTTAGTCCTTGTCCAAATCTAAAGTCGTACTTCCAATTGGAATTTGCGGACCAAACTAGATTGTTCATCAACAGGTAGCTGTCGATACCGTAACTTCTATCGAAAATAAATGAACTGAACAAGGTTGTTTTTTCCGACAAGGTGAATTTGTTTTTCGCAAAACCGGCAATGCCTTGTGTGCTCCAAGGGGAGGAACTGATAAGGTTGTAGGATTTATCCATGAAACCCAATTGTAGTTCCTTAGTTCGTTCGTCGTTGGCAGTATAAACTTTAACTCCTCGGCCCGATAGGTTGATCTCGAGATCATTTTCTTGCAAGTTCCCCAACTGTATACCTTTTCCATTGGCTTCATATTGGATCCAGGTGTTGGTAAACAGCGGCATTTCCGAGGTTCTATTCCATTGTGTACCGTCTAGGCTAATAGCTAATTTCCCCTGGTTCAGCTGTATTTCATTTTTACCGTAGATGGAGTATGACGGATTGTTACCTGTAAGGTCTCGCGCACTTAAAGTAATCTTATTATCGTTCCAAAAATCATTGGAATAACCGTTATTGGTTGGATGGATATACCGCCGATCTCCCGATGCATTTTGTACGATAGTTATTGCATTGCCGATAAAATCATTGTTTTGATCTAAGGCGGCTACATTGACGGTGAAATATTCCAAAGACATCAATTCCTGGTCAATTATTTTGCTAAACCGCACTATAGTGTCTGAAAACGGTTTTAGTTCTATTTCTTTGTGTAAAAGCGTGTTCTGAAATTGCATTTTCGGGAAAGACGCTGTTAACTTAATTTTTTCTATTTGATTGCCGTTGTTATACACTCGGGTAGTCACGCGGATCGAATCGCCGATTTGACGCATCATCAATTGTGCATCATCGGATAAGATGCGCAGTTGTCTTTTTGACGATACATTGATCAGGGTTGTAGCGCTTTGGATAACTTGTTTTTGTGAATCAAACAATGTAAAGCTTACCGTTGAACTACCGGCGGCATGCTGCTTATCTACCCAAATTTTTATCGGTAAAAATGAAGAAGCACCCGCCTCCAAAATAATGGAAATCGGACCCGGGTTTACCCGGTTTAAATGAATGTCAGTATCGATTTCTAACGTCCCAATAAATGGGCTAGCAGTATTGTTTTTTAAGGAAGTAACCAACGATAATAAAGTTTCGTTCGAAGCGACGATTTCGTTATCGGTTTTTAGGGTTATTCCACTTAAATTGGACGATTGTCCGAAGGTCAAAGCATAGATTCCAAAGAACAAGATAGTCCAAGTGATCTTAGATGAGCGCGCTTTTAGCAGTGCAAACATAGGTGTTATTGTGGCGTTAATGTATAGATTAACGTGGTAGTATAGGTATCGGGCTTTACTTCTAAGAGGCGTTGATCTCGTGCTTTTGTCCAATACTTTAAATCAAAATACCGTGCCTGCTTTGCAGCAGTAGGGCTTTGGTAAAGTGTTTGGTAATAATTGCTTAATTCCAGGTTACCCAATGTTCCACTTGTATTGCTGTCTATTAAAGATAGTTGAATGATACTGATTGGAAGTTCGGATCGATTTGCTGTAAGTTGACTACTCGTTGATCGAACTTGTATGGAGTAGGGGGTAGAAGAAATCACTTTTAAGGCATTATTATATTGCACTTTTACACCATTGACATAGTCAGATAGGGTATTGAATTCGAGAAAACTATTTCTGGAATTGATGGAAGTCTCTATGCTATAGGTGTTTTCTATCGGTGGATTGTCAGACGGTACGATCTGCAAATTGTAGTTGTTGATGCTACCTTGATGTACTATGCCCCCAGCTGCATTTTTCAGTGTGATCACACAATTGAAAGGGTAGGATTGCCAGCTTTTTAATTCTTGCAAATAAGCACCGCCTTGTATGATAATATCGTAAACAATTTTTATTTGGTTATAGGTGCCCGCAGGTGTTTTGAGTTTTAACGGAGAGTTCTGAATTAAATTGATATCCGACAATTGCATGACGATCGGATTTGGATCTGCACCTATCGAAGTGATCGATGGTGTTACACCCTGAATACTGCCTTCGATATGATTGATACGCATAGCGATTTTGTTAAACGGAAATGTTTTTCCCTCCGAATTTCTAATCGGACTAGTTATTCTAGCAGACAGCGTCCAATTTTCTAAATTGGAATTGCCATTCAAATTGACTTGCACCGTGGTCCAATTCGAGGCTGTAATGCCATTATAACTGTTAACACTTATATAGCCATCAGAATAGGTGTTGATGTCGATTTGTGCTTGTAAGCCAATTGTAAATAAAAAGTGGGAGAATAAAATATACCACCCAACTTTAGTAGAAAAGTTGTTGTTATTCATGAGTAAAGCTTAATTCGGCCATTTTGATAGTCGCATTTTCACCATAGTTTAACATCGAAGTGGCAATGTATTTGCCTTTTTCGAGTGCAACTGGTAAGGCGATGACAACCTTTCTTTGATCTTTCGGAATGGTATAGAAAACCATATCGGGAAGACTTGTTTTTTTTCCGGTTTCCTGATTGATTAATTCGCAAGTTAAGGTACCGTCGGCCCAGATATTTCCAGTGTTATCAAAATCTAAAATAAGATTTTCTTTGTCGTATACGAAGTTTTGAATCTCCAATTCGGGTAAGCGTGCGCCGGGAAAACGTTGGTATATTTTTATGCCTGTACGAACCGATACCTTGATATTGGTTCCGTGTTCATTAACAGCGTCCTCGGGATTGATTTGAGTGATGTACAACATAGCCGTATGAACGGGGATTGTTGTGTTAAGATTGTTGGGAACCGAAACGATTAATTCCATTTCATAACTTTCACCGGGTGCCAGGGAAAAAAAAGATTGTGGCGCTATCGAAATCCAGTTTGCACACGAATTGTCTCTCGTTCCAGCATCATAGATAACATTATTGCCCAATTCATCATAGCTCCAGTCGTTTAAAGAAACGGCCAAGTCTAAACGCGAGGTCTTACTCGGATTGCTTACCAATACTTTTTTGCTTTCGCTTTGTCCAACAGCTACCGTAAAATAATTTCTAGGTGGACTTACAGACAAACCCGACTGTGCGTTAATAGTGGTATAAAACAAGAGTAACAGTACAAGTAGTGAAAACCTTTGAGATAAAATCATAAGACTAAGGTATAATAAAAAAAGCAATTAGAAATACTATTCCTAATTGCTCTTTTCTATAAAATAATAAAGGGATCTTTTATTATTGAGCTTCGATAGTATAAGTTACTGTAGTAGTATATACCGTTGGGCTTTCCACGTTGAAATATTTGTTAACATATTTTCCTCCACCTGCAGCGGCGTAGTTGATGTTAAAACTTTTATCGATTCCCCCTGTAGTATTCGTAATTAACGTCTTTGGAGTAGTTGATAAACTAACAGCACTTAAAGTCGAACCAGCTAGTGGTGTTGTCGTACTTAAAGTTGGTGTAATTAGGATATCTGTTGCGTCGATTTTTTCGCTGATTCCAGTGTGAGCACTACCTAAAGTTGGTGATCCTGATTTTACTTTTACAGCAAAACCACCTGTGCTATAAATACTGATGTGATCTACCTGATCTAACTTTACTCCGTTAGAATAATTTTCTTTCGTAGCATAATTTAAATCAACAATTTTTTGTGCTGGGTTGATCAAAATAGTTTGAATTGGACGCAAAGTAACTTTTAAAGTAACATCTTGTGCAAAAGCTTGATTATTAAAAGCTACTGTAGCTAATAATACGCATAATAGAAGTGTTTTTTTCATTTTTTGTCGTTTTTAAAATGCTTCTCGGTGTGTGATTTGAAGCGATGCAAATGTAATGCGACTTTTTAAAAACGACTGATGAAAAAATACAATTAGTATATGATAAAAATCATTTTTTTTAAGGTGTTTTAAAGGTATTTAGCCCGAAAATCCGATGGGGATTCCTGGGTATAATTCTTGAAAAAAGAACTGAAATTAGTCTCTTGACTGAAGCCCAATTCGATGCAAATCTCCTTAACCGTTAGATCTGTATTGGCTAGTAAGGTCTTGGATTTTTCGATTAATATATCGATCAACAGAGACTTTGCGGTCTTTCCAAATACTTTTTCCGTAGCCTTGTCAAGGCTGCGTTTAGTAATGTTTAAACGATCGGCATAATAGCCGACATTCTTTTGATCACTGATTTTTTCTAAAGCCATTTTCTTAAAATTGGAGGCTATCTTAAATTCAGAAATGGCGTGAATGGGTTCTTGTATAGCAGTGTCATTTTTTTCTAGACCGTTCAATAAAATGCGTTCAACGATATTGTGAGCAATGTTTCGCTTGACCGGATTGACTAACGAAAGCTCTTCGGGATCCTGAAAATATCTAAAATAGGCATTTTTAAATACCGAGATTTTATCGATGAAATTTTCAGCAATATAGTACCGATCATTGTTGGCAAATAGCGGATTATTTTCCAATTGGTAATTTTCTATCTCTGTTCGACTATAAAAAACACTGTTGAATATCAGTAAATAGGCATGTTTGTTTTTCTTGTCTATAAAATGATGTTGCTGATTGGGACCAATAAATAAAAAATGATTCTCTGGAATGGTGATTAAGGTGTTATTAATGATGTGATGATATTCCTGCTTTCCGGTCCAGAATATGGAATAACACGGCCATCGCTGTGGATGAATCACTTCCGGATATTTGGTCAATAGCGTGTCTAGACTTAACAAACAAATATTTTTTAACTGGCTGATAAATTCAGGTTGGGGGATATGGGTGGACATAGCTATGCAAAACGCCTTTAATTGACGTTGTTAAGATTTTGTGATTATAAGGTATTATGATGCAAATATATTTTAATTAAATGATATTTTGTTAAATCTGTATCTATTGATAACGTTTTTTTTAAAATTACCTTATTGCTTCGCTACATATTAAGAACTATTTTTTATACTTAATGAGTCCTTTGATTCTAAAATTAGGATGTTTTTTAGTTTTTTATTTCGAATAGTGGTCTTAAGTAGTATAAAATCCTAAAAAAAAATCCTTAGATGATTTTTATCTAAGGATTTTGTGAAACTTTTATCTAATATTCCGATCTGTGTAGTTTCTTTTCTTTCTGTGCTTGCTTATAAAACCAATATCCAGCGAGAGCCACAGCTAAAACGATAAAATGGGGAATATAGTCATCGATAGGCACGGGTGGTTCGTCGGGTTCTCCTACAGGGTTGCCGGGTTGTGCATAACCGTTGAATGCGAAAACTGTGAAAACAGCTAGTAGCATCAAGTTTTTTAAGTAGTTTTTCATAGGTTATAAAGTTTATAAACCCGTTGCTCAGCGGAGCAACGGGTTTTGGTTTAATTTTTTACTTTTTTGTACAAAGTTTGGTTCCCCATCGTTTGGAGTTTGATAATCAGTATTTGTTGGTTGTTGATCACCGGTAATACATAATTTTTAGCATCGATTTTAGGCGATTTAAACAATCGTTTTCCTGACATATCGTAGACCTCGATGTGTTGTATATCGAAACCGATACTCTCAATTTGCAAAGCATCTCCTTTTTTATAGGCTAACCAATCGCTAACATCTTTATTTTTAGGTTGGTCAATGGCGAGTTTCTGCGAATCGTATACAATTTCAAAACGGTCCGTATAGACACCACTTTCACTGCTAAACACATAGTCCCCTAATTTAAGATCTTGTTCGGTATTCAACAGTTTATCCAGTAAAATGATGCGTTGATTTTGTTGGAATACACCATCAAAATGATTGATTTTTACAGTGAAATTTCCTGCTTCAACAGCTTTAAATCCTAACGATACTCGATCTGTGTTGACAAAAGGCAGGCCTTTACCTTGGATGACATAAGCGGTTTGGTCTTGATCGATTAAAGTATATAGGGCAGTTCCATCATGACCAAATAGTTTGGCGTCATTTCCACGATCAAAACCGTTAGTAGCACCTGCAACATATCCAATTAATATTTGGTTGTACAACAGTTTGCTGTTGTGATCCGTAAGATCGATCCAATAACGGTGACGTTCTACATTTGCGGATCTCATCATCGACCCTGTTGCGCTTACTCGCATTGCATTATTGAATTCGATAGCAGCAGCTTGGGTCTCAATAATAAAACCTTGTCCTTTTTGTACGATTCCCGTAGGTACGATTCCATTACCTGAACTCGTTGCACCGGTGCTGTTATAGCTGGCATAATTATTCCCGGTATAGGCTCCGTTTGCATACGGATACGAATTGGTATAGAAATAGATTGTTGCGTTATAATCGCTTACAATATCGGATAAATCTAAGGCAGATGGATACGGATTACCAATCGAAGTAAAGTCTGTTGCATAAGTATTTACTAGTACTGGACCGTTGTTTAACACCCCTTTAAATTTCCCTTCATAACTTATCGCGTTTGGTAAGGAGTTGTAGTAGGTGTTTGGAGCTCTAAATAGATAGCCATAACCCACTTCCATGATTGAACTGCTAGAAAGGGTACTGTTATTAATCGGAGATTGGTTGACTAACTGAGAGCTACCCTTATAGGTAAAGATTCGTGTAGTCACAGTTTCTGGAGAGAAGCCAAAAACATTTTGCCCAGCTACTGGGGATGACCATAAAGTATAGTCTAACCATTTCATCGGTGAACTGTTGCTGATTACAGTTGCGATACCCGTGTTGTTATCGTTTCCAATTTGCAACAGATTAGCCTGGTCCTCTATAATCAAATCAGCACCGATCTCTATGTCTACACCGTGATTAACCGTTAACGTATGTCCGCCTTTTATGCTGACTTTGGCGTTGTTTTCAACTGAAATTGAACACGCTTTTAAGTCCGCTATAGAATTGAAATCTCCTGTAAATACGGCGCGGTAATCCAATGAATTTGGGCTTCCGTTGCTCCAAGATGTACCATTCCATACCGTGGTTAGCGCATCGGAAATAATGGTGATCTCCTGAGTTGAACTGCAACCTTTAGCATCGGTTACTTGAACCGTGTAAGTACCCGCAGCCAGTTCCGTTGCTTTGTTTAGTACCCCATTCGGCGTCGACCAAGTATAAGTATATGGCGCAGTTCCGCCTGTGGTTTCAACTGTTGCAGTTCCATAAGGATTACCACTACAACCAATATTGGTTTGTGTACTAGTAATCACTAAAGGGGCTGCTTGTACAATCGTAAATGGTTGGCTTAATGTACATCCGTTTGCATCTGTGATGGTCACCGTATACAGTCCAGCAGTTAGATTGGAAGCAGTGGCTTCAGAGCCTCCATTTGGTGCCCAAGAATAGGTGTAACCCGGGGTTCCACCAGTTACGAGAACTGTAGCTGAGCCGTTTGTTCCACTCTGACAACTCACATTTACTTGTGATGGCGTAACCGCCAAAGCACTGCGTTGCGATATATCCACACTGGTGCTGGTAGAGCAGCCTTTACTATCTGTAATAATTACGGTATAGGTCGATGCTGCTAGGTTATTGATAGTTGGTGTTGTTGCGCCATTCGACCATAAGTAGGTATACGGTGCGCTTCCTCCAATTGGATTCACGGTAGCCGTACCCGTGGCTGCACCATAACAAGCGATATTCGTTTGCGTCGTTGATGGTATTAAAAGAGGTGGTTCATTGATGGTAAAAGTTGTACTACGTGTACAACCTTTAGCGTCGGTTATCTCGACGTCATAGGTTCCCGCGCTCAATCCTGTAGCTGTTGCCGTTGTAGCTTGGTTAGACCATAAATAGGTGTATGGCAGTGTTCCTCCAGTTATAGTAACTGTAGCCGATCCGTTTGAACCGCCATTACAACTAACGTTAACTTGTTTCTCTAATAGCGTTAACGGTATAGAGCCGGTTATAGTTATAGAATCTGTAACGCTACATTGGTTGGCATCGGTTACCAAAACCGTATAGGTACCCGCAACTAATCCCGTTGCAGTAGCTGCAGATCCGCCTGTAGGATACCAGGAATAAGTATAATTACCAGTGCCTCCAGTAACTGTAACCGTTGCAGTACCGTCGGATATGGCATTACAACTGATGTTGGTTTGCGAAATGGTGGCTTGTAAAGGCTCTTTTTGGCTGATGTTAAAACTTTCGCTGATTTGACAATTATTGGCATCAGTAATGAGTACGGTATAGTTTCCAGCTGTTAATGAAGATGCAGTTGCTGCGGTTCCGCCAGATGGAGACCACGAATAGCTGTATGGTGCCACTCCGCCGCTAACCGTTACTGTTGCTGATCCAGAGCTAGCGCCAAAACAACCTATATTAACTTGACTACCGGAGCTCGTTAAAGCTGCAGGTTCTGTAATTGTGAAATATTTTCCGATAGTACAACCATTCGCATCGGTAATCAATACGAAGTACTGGTTTGCTGTCAGATTAGAGATTGATGGAGTAGTGGCACCATTGGTCCACAAATAAGTATAGGGAGCTTGACCTCCGCTTGGAGTTACACCAGCACTTCCGTTGTTATTGCCGTTGCAACTTACCGATATACTGGAAGTTGTTGCACTTAAAACCGTCGGTTGTGTAATAGTAAATGTCGCATTTTTAGAGCAACCGTTGCCATCCTTGACAATAACGGAATACAAGCCGGCATTTAAATTTGAAATTTTTGCCGATGTTGCGCCGTTAGACCACAAATAGCTATAAGGCGGATTACCACCACTTACTGTAACCTCTGCAGACCCGTCTGCCGCTCCGTTACATTTGATGTTAGTACTCGATTCTACAACAACAAGTAGCTCGGGTTCCGTAATGGTGATCGTTTTAGTAATTATACAGGCGTTACTATCGGTAATGGTAACGGTATAAGTATCTGCCTTTAGCCCTGTAGCCGAAGCTAATGTACCTCCTGAAGGAGCCCACGAATAGGTATAAGGCGGGGTTCCTCCGCTGGCATTTACCGTTCCCGAACCATTAGAACCTCCATGGCAACTAACAGGGCTCTGACTTGCTGTTACTGCTAGCGCAGTGGGTTGGGTCAGGGTTATGGATTTGGTCAGTATACAGGTATTGGCATCCATGATATCGACAGTATAATTTCCTGCGACTAGTCCGGAAATACTTTGTGTAGTAGCTCCATTTGACCATCGGTAAGTATAGGGGGCTGTTCCTCCTGTTGGGATTACTGAGGCATGACCTGTAGCTCCTCCAAAACAAGCTAAATTGGTTTGAGAGGTTGCTGCCACTAAAAGTGTTGGCTGAGTGATGGTGTAACTTCTAGTGGTTTTACAACCTTTGGAATCGGTTACAGTCACGGTATGTACACCAGCTGCTAAGCCTGTGGCAGTAGTAAGAGTAGAGGAGCTCGTATTCCACGAGTAGGTGTAAGGTGCGGTTCCTCCCGAAGCAACTACGGTAGCTGTTCCGTTTGAACCGTTATAACAACTTACCCAGGTAAAGCTTCCCGTTGTGGTCAGCGCGTTTACGGGCTGCGTCAAAGTTATTGTTGCCGTAGCTGTTCCGCCGATGGCATCTGTAACGGTCAGCGAATAGTTGCCAGACGCTAAATTTGATCGAGTAGCGGTTGTAGATGCACCGTCAAGCCACTGATAGGTATATGGAGCGATTCCGCCTACAACAGCGCTGCTAAGAGCTCCTGTTGATTCACTATGACAGTTGATGTGAGTCGGACTTAAGGTAACTGCTAAGGGGACCAGTGGGATTTGAAGTTCATAAGCACCCAAGTCTATATTCGCTTCGCTGAGACGAGCAAAATTACCTAAATCGCGGTCATTTTGCAGGTCACCGCCATTTGCGGAATAGTAAGTATTGTTCCCTTTATTTCTTGCAGGACTGGCCATTTTTAAACTAAAATCGTTGCTAGCCGCATTATTAAATTGGGGGTCGACATTCCAATTGCCTGTGATTACATTTTTTGTGATATTGTTTAGCGCTATAAAATCTGCAGCCGTGTCTGGCCCTACAGCAGTAGTATTATCCCAAATGATGCTGTTGTAGATTTGAGCAACTGGTAGGGTTGATCCCATCGTACCCTGAAAGGCACTTGTAGCAGCAGCAGTGTTTTTAGTAATTACCGTATTGGTGATTTTTGTAGAAGATGAGCTACTATATAATATCGAATACAAATTAGATGCTGTATTGTTATAGATGGCACTGTTCAAGATGTTAACAGTAGAACTGTCAATAGAGAAACCAGCAATGTTAGTGGCTGTATTATTTCGAACCTGACCGTTTTTAAAGGAAAGCGAACTATCTTTAATATAAGCTGCTGCTCCGGTTCCCTTATTTTTTTCGAAGACGACGTCCAGGAGTTTCACATTGGAAAGTACAGCATACATTCCAGCTCCTGCAGTTCTCAAAATATTCTTCGTATTGATAACTACAGCTCCTGTTGATCCCGTGTTTCCTCCACTAATGGTAAATCCATTCATGCTAAAAGTTGAACCTACTGCAGTAACCACGTGATAGGTGTTTTCTGTATGATTATCAAAGCTTTCTGAGAGATCATTGCCCGATAAATCGCCGCTCAATATTGTTTTATTATTATTCCAGATTCTGTCGCTTACTGCGTTTTCTGTACCGGCAAATCCTCCATATAGGTTGATGTTGTTTTCAATGTAAAAGGTTTGATCTCTAGAAGCAGTTGGCAAGTTGCCTAAGTCTAAGTCGGTTAAGGTATATTGGGGTAAATAGGTGCCTGCAGAAACCCATATTTGAAGTGGGTTTTGGGCATTCCATAGATTTTTACTAGCATTCTCTCGTGCCCATGCTAACGCATCGGACAATTCTCCTATCGCATTATCCCAACTATCACCAGTACCGTTTGAACCTTTTTTTACAAATAAAACTTTGTTGCTGTTTGGTGCAAAATTGAAGTCTTTTATCGAACGTACGCGGTAATTGCCCAAATCGCAAATGTACAACTGTGAATTGGCAAATAACAGTCCGCTTGGTCCTTTGAGGTTGGCGAGTTCGGGAGAGGAGCCGTCGCCAGAAAAGCCTTTTGTACCAGTTCCTGCATAGGTACTATGTACACCGCCAGCCGTAATTTTACGAACAACGTGTTTTCCACCGGCACTTACATAGATGTTGTTTTGCGCATCTACCGTAACTCCGTTACAACCTCCCAAACCATTGCCGGTAATATTGGTCGTACCGTCTCCAGCTGCATTGGAAAGCTGACCGTTGTTCAAATTCACTTTGCGGATTCGTCTATTGCCCATATCGGCGATGTATAGATGCGAGTCTTTGATGAATAAAGCAGTAGGGGAATTTAAAGTAGCACTTGATGCTTGATTGTCCGCATTATTAAATCCGGCAATGCCCGTACCGACAAAGGTTGTATGAACAGCTGCAGGGGTGATTTTCTTTACCGTGTTTTTTTGACCGGTGCTGACATAGATGTTTTGATTGTTGTCTACAGCTACGGAAACACAACCTCCGAGTCCATTATTGGTGGTGTTTTCAGTACCATCTCCAGCAACTGTGGTGATGATATTGGTCGTTAAATTAATTTTTCGAATGCGTCGATTGCCTTGGTCGGCAATATACAAGTTGTTGTTTTGTACTGTAACACTTGATGGAGCATTAAGCGTGGCTGCATTAGCAAGCCCCGTATCGCCACTATAACCGGCAATTCCAGTACCTGCAAATACCGTTTTTTGCTGAGTGGGAGTAATTTTTAATATGACGTGGCTACCAGCCGTCGCCAAATAAAAATTGCCTTGACTGTCTTGGGCAATGCTGTTTGCACCGCCTGTCGACAAATTCGTTATAGCGGTATTGCCATCGCCCCAAACCGTATTGATTTTATACTGAGCTTGCAGTAGAAAAGGCAATAATAATCCTAAAATTAAATAGTATAGTTTTTTCATAATCAATTAATTATAGGAGGGATAATATCCTTGTGTGGCAATTATATAAGTAAGCACCAAATAAGGTTGTCTGTTGTCTATTGGATTTCCAAAGGGAGTGTTGCTAACCATCTGTGGGCTTAGTGATGTTCTAGGTTCAGCGGTTGAATAACTCGCATCTACCTCGTTCAAATCAAGCGTTTGTCCCGTTGCCAAACTATTTCCTGCTGCGATGTTTGTATCTCCAGGACCGTTATATACTTTTAAAGTATGATTGTGCGACGGCAGGTTGCTTGTAATTAGTACGGTATTTTCTGTACCTTCAACCGAGCCTTTAGTATAGGTGACTCCAAAAGCATCTGAACCAGCGCCTGTAGCAATACGACCTCGTAAATCTGGTAATGCAAAGGTTGTTTGCCCGTTGCCTCCATAAGTAGTACCTAATAAACTGAACAGTGCTTGGTTTTGAGCTATCGACAAAATCTGACCGTTGCATTCGAGCCAACCTTTAGGAATAAAATAGATTGGGGAGATTTTAATCTCTCCGAGGATAGGATAATCTTGAGCTTGCGACATCCACGGACAACTGAAAAAGGCCAGTAGAGAGCATAGTGCGGGGAGTAATTTTTTTTTCATATTTAAAAAAATAAGGAAGTTATTTTAAATGGATTGTGCTATTTTATGTCTTAATTCTTAGAGGGGTATATGCCTTCTAAGGCAATAATATAGGTTAACGTTAAAGAGGGTTGTGTATTTGAAATGGGGATACTTCCACCGACAGCTGAAATGGTTAAGGGGTTGAGTTCCGCATTGGGAGGTTGCGTAGAGAACGGAAATTGTATCGTGTTTAAATCCAGTGATTGCGCGATTGCAATAACAGCACCTGCAGCAGAGTCTAGATTGCCAGTACCATTGTATATACTAAGGTAGTGAAAATGAGGGGGTAAGTCATTTGCCGTAAGGGTGATGGTTCTAACTCCGGCTGTAGTCCCAGAAAGATAGTTTTTACTCAAACCCGGTCCTTGTCCTGTTCCTACAGGAACTTTTCCCATAAGATTGGGTAGGGCAAAATTGGTTGTGCCATTCCCTCCGTAATTTGTGCCAATTACGCTATATAGTGTCGAATAATTTGCGATTGGTAATAGTGAGCCGTCGCAAAATGCCCAGCCAGAAGGAGCAGTGTAGCCGTTAAATATTTTTATTTCTCCAATATAGTTATCCTGAGCTAAGCTTTTCAAAGGACTTAATAAGAACAGCAATAAACTATATAATGCGAGCTGAAGTAGATTTTTTTTCATAAGTATAAAGGGTGAGAAGTGACGATTATGGATGACTTGGGTATACACCATATAGTGCGATGATATGTGTAATTCCGATCGAAGGCTGGGTATTTTCCAAATCCGAATTTCTACCAGTTGCTGAGATGCTTAAAACATTCAGAAGCGTGTTTGGAGCATTATTCGTATAACCTTTGTTCGTACTGTTTAAATCTAAGGTTCGGTTTCTTGCCAATGCATTATTTTGTGCGTTCACAACATTGCCGACAGCATTATATATATTGACTGCATGCGAATGAGCAGGAAGGTTGAGTGCAGTTATTCTAAAGATCTCCGTGCCGCCAGTTTGTCCCATTATGTAATTGCCCAAGGTTGGACCTTGACCCCTGCCAATCACTACGCGGCCTCTTAAATCTGGAAGGTTAAATGTATTTATCCCATCTCCACCATAAGTCGTACCTAATAGGGTATACAAAGCACTATTCTCTGAAATGCTTAAAGACTGACCGTTACAAATAGCCCAATCAGTTGGTGGGTAATTTCCTGCAAAAAGCCGAATCTCACCCAGCGTAGGCTGAGCAAAACTTTTGATTGAAAAAACTAAAAAGAGAAATAGAGCCCCTTTGAAGTTGAGGAGGAATTTTTGTTTCATAAAATGTAGAGGTGTTAATTGCTTTTTAGTTTGTTTTTAGTGACTATATGCATCAAATGTAAAACTTAATCCTTTTTTTGAACCTATACTTTAGGCTAGTTTTTTAACTTTTGTGGGACAGTTTTTTTGTTAAATTATTGTTTTTCAATGAGGTGATTTTTTATTTGTCCGCTTTTTTTACTAAAGTAATTTCGTGTTTTTGAATGAAAAATAAATTTTACATGGGTTTTGGATGTACGAGTATTTAAATTTATTTAAGTTAATTTTTAGAAGTTTTAATTCACTAAATTTGCATTGTTCGCATTTAGCGAGTTTTTAACTAAAAAGAAACCTATTGAGTTTTATTCGAACCCTATTAACCACTATATTATTTTTGGCTCTTTGCTTTGTAGTAAATGCACAGGAGAAAGACGAACAATTGGATCTTAGTTATTTTAATCAATTCAAGTTTGAAGAACTGAATCAGCAACAAAATACCTTCGAAGCAAAAGCACTAGAAAATGATTACTTTTGGATAAAATGTGTGATTCCTGCTGATTTGTTAGGAAAGTCATTATCGTTGCAAATTTCCAGCATGTATTTCGACGAAATATACCTGTACGCACAGAATGATAGCAGTGTATTTAAATTAGTTGGTCGTTCTGGAAATAACTTTCGTAACTTAGATAATAAGCCGAAAAGGTTCAATCAAATTGAATTTAAGACTGATTATCCGGTAATTTTCCTAAAAAATAAGGTTAGTCGCTATGCTGGAGTTGATTTACAAGTTAAGGAAACAGAACAACTCTATCAAGATGAGCGTTGGGATTTTTTTAAACTCGGAGGGTATTACGGTTTAGCAGTCATGTCTGTGATTTTTAATCTGGTATTTTTTGTCATTTTTAAAGACAAACGATTTATCTCCTATTGCTTTTTACTAAGCTTCATTTTTTTACAGTTTTTATATGAAGATGGATTATTGATTTTCTTTACATCCAATAACTGGATACTTAAAAATTTTGTGGTACTTTTTTCTTGGTTGACCGCAGCGATGGCCTGTGTGTTTACGTATCATTTTTTAAATATAAAAGATATAGATTCCTATTTTGTTAAAGTAGCTAGTGTACTCGTAGGCATTACTTTAGCCGTAACCTTGATTTATTTTTTTACGGAAAATATCGTTTTCTTATTACTGGCAAATGGATTTAACGTGCTGGTTGCACTATGGTGTTGTTATATAGGTATTAAGTTATTCAAAACAAATGTACTTGCCCGTTTTATGATTGCGACTTTGGGTATCGTATTAATTTTTGGAATTGGTTATAATTTACACCAAATGTCAGTCTCTCCCATTTTTAATTTTTTTACTAGAGATGCTTTTAGATTAGCTAGTGCTTTTGAAATCATTAGTATCAGTTTTGCTATTATTTATGATGTCAAAAAGATTAAAACTCAGAATTATAATTATCGCAATGAAATCCAAAATTACGTAAAACAGTTGGAGGTGCTCAGTTTTGAACAAGTAGATCTGGATTTAAAGAGACCAAAAAGTATCTTTGTAGACGGACAATTTTTGGATTCGATTCTTGATCAGCTCAAGCAAACCCATTTTTTAACCGATAGGGAATTGCAGGTATTAAAGTTTATTACAGAAGGTTATTCCAACCAACAAATTGCAGAAAAATTATTTGTATCGGTCAGTACAGTCAAATACCACGTTAGTAATTTGTATTTTAAATTAGAAATTAAAAACAGAAGTCAGGCGCTAAAATTTATGCATCAATATGCTAGCCCCTCTTCCTGAAAACTCCGGGATAAAATTTAACGGATTTCTTTTAAAAAGGGCACTCTGCTCATCAATAGTTCAAACCGTAGCAAAGTGATCAATATGCAAAATAGCCCTTATTTATTTCGTGTTACCTTATAATATTTTATTGGAGTTAAAGCGAACTGTATTTCGGGTAATAAGGGCGTATTATTACTTTGGAAAGAGTTTCTACTATCTTAGGCTGGGCTTTGGAGGTTGATGTTCCTGTAACTATGCACGGTTGTATGCTGAGCGTACTGCTTTTTATGTCTAAAATTATCGCCGGAGTACGATATTCGGAATAATAAAATACAAACTACAGCGATGTAGTTTTTTTTTGGTTTAAAATTTGAAGATTACAATGGTTTTTGTGAATGATGTCTTTATTAGAAATTTTATTTCAAGAATTTGAGCCTCATCGTAATTAATACTCGTAACAACTGTAACGTTTTATGGGTTTTAAAATTTGTTTTCTATTCAAAAGCTTGTTTTTGGCACATTTTTTAAATCTGAAACATAACGTTTAATGGTAAAATCATAAAAAGTTTAAATTTAAGTATAAGAGGACATTAGTATTTAATTGTAAACTTATAATGCTGTATTTCAGCGATTTGTTTTTTTTTAAAATGGTACATTTATAAAGCTTCAGATTGTAACAATTTTGTAACATTGGAATTATTTTAAAAGTACTGTACCGAAGTTTAGAAACTGGATTAAAAAGTTGGGATAAATTAGACTTATGATTTTGTTGTGGTATTTCACCGTATTCACAAAGAGATCAAATCGTTCATTTTAACCTAATATGCTTATTAATGAAAATCGTGCAAAATTATGTTTTTCCAATTTTGGTCTGCATAGTACTCATCGTGTCTAGTTTGTATTTTAAAAATTTCGATTTGCCTTCCGAAAGTTTTTTTGGGCTGATTTATGCCCCATTCTTCTTTATACTTTGCCAACAATTTTTTATAGAGAAGCGAGGTGTGAGTTGGGCTTTTTTTTATTGGTCCATTGGATTGTGCTGTGGTATCAACTACCTATTCAATCTAAATCTTAGTGATGTTTTATCTATAGTCACGGTCGTTTTCTATTCCTATCAGTTATTCAAACAATTTAAAAGGCGTGCCCTTAAGGCTAATGCCGATATTTTTAATTACTTATTGAGTTTCAATGTCGTTGTTGTAGCTTCTTACAGTTTATTGATCTTAGATTCTTATTTTAATTGGGGCATCCGAATTCCTATTTCAGTGTTGCTGTATGTTTTTTTATTGACAGCACTAATATTATTGATCGCATCCTCAATATATCTTTCTTCTGCCTTTGGTCATCAGACATCAACGCCAGACTTGGGCAAGGAAAAAGAGTTTGGAGAGATTGTGGAAGCTTTGCAATCTCATTTTGAAAAATCAGAGTGCTATTTAAATTGCAATCTGAGTATACAGCAATTAGCTGAGGTACTCAATTTATCAAGGATTGAGATTTCGAACGCCTTAAATCAAGGTCTAAAAGTTAATTTCTACCAGTATATAGCCGCTTACCGAATCGAATACGCAAAAAAGCGGATTATAGAAAACGAGAATTTCACTATAGAGGGGCTTTCTATAGAATGCGGTTTCAACTCAAAAACATCCTTCAATAAACATTTTAAATCCAATGTTGGAACAACCCCGTCGTTGTATAAATGCTTTAAAAATCTTGAACATGTATAATATAGTTTTTGAAATGATCTTGTTTCTACTTTTCATTTCGGGTTTTTTAAATATATTCTTGGAAAGCGTGATCTCTAAACTAAATTACACTCCTTCTATTTGGAACTCGTTTGGTTTTTTTATTATCGTCATCGTTTATAGTGGATTGATGATTTTGATGTTGAGGTTAAATATGGATACTTTTATTTTGAGAGGCATGCCTGTTACGCTTTGGTTTTGCCCGATATTTTTATTTGCCATACGCGATGATTTAAAGCGATTTTATAAAATAAAATTCTTGTATTTTATACCAGCCATCTTTTTCATGAAACTGTATATTTTGATAAATCTTAATTTGTCGCATAATGAAATAATAAAAACCGCCTATTTTATAATGCTTCATATAACAACAGTTGTCGTTATGGGCTGTATTTTCTTTTTTGGTTTTGTGTGCATTTTGAAAGGATTAATTGTCGATAGTCAATTAAAATATCTCGTTTTCTTTAGTATTCTATATTGGGTGGTGTATACTAGTTTTTTTGTTAGTTTTCTGATTTTGGAGTTGAATTTTGAAACAGATTCAACTTTGTGGAACTTAATTTCGTATCTCTTTTTGTTGATTATTGTAATCTTTTTGACGATTGAAAATATAGTCCAGTTTAAGAAAAGCACCAATTACATCAAAAATGAAGAAGTCTCTATACCCGTAAAATACACAAAGTCCAAAAAGAATATGGACGATTTACACAGTTATAAATATCATGTAGATAAATTATTGCAACAAGAAGTTTATTTAATTCACGATTTGAATCTGGATGATCTAAGTCACCAACTTAAAATTCCTAAACATTATTTGACACAAGTTTTTAGCTTTGTATATCAGTCCAACTTTAAACAAATCATTAATAAACATCGAATCTTATATGCTGCGAAGTTGATTAATGAAGATTGTAACAAAGAGCGAATCGATGATATTGCCTATAGTAGTGGATTCAGTTCGAAAACATCATTTTACAGAGCTTTTAAAAATGAGTTCAATTGTACCCCGTTGGAATTTAGAAAGAAAAGTCCCGGAAAGATTCATTAAGTAGAACAATTAATTTAGTTGCACGATATACCTAAAAAAAGCAGGAAGACTCTCAGTGTCTCTCCTGCTTTTTTTATGAAAAAATGACCTTAAGAGATATGATTTAAAAGCAGACTAGTTGGTTTTACAGTGCAAGTGTTTTGAATCGATTCTTTTTTAATATCTACGAATAGTATTTCCCCTCTTTATCAAGCCCAAATTTAAATATTTTCTCAATCTCGTCGAGAAAACGGGTTTAAATTCTATATCAAAACAACGGAGTAAAACATTTTTTTTGCAAGCATCTTTCTTCTGAAAAGAACATCAATTTTACTGTGATCTCACATTTAATCCGCATTAATATCATTAAACCCATCCAAATCAGATCCGATATTGATTATTAACTGTGTTAAATTGTAATTTACTGATTACATGGCTGTTGTGTATTTTGAGGGCGGTTGTATTTTAAGAGTTTCAAAAAATTGGAGGACACAACTTCCTGTTTTTTTGAGACTTTTTTCGTGAAAAATAGCCACAAATTTGTTCTATTAATTAAGGTGTATACCATGGAGTAACATCGAAAACTTGTAAACAAATAAAAATTAATTATCATGAAATCACCAATGTAAAAAAGGTAGTTGAAGATTAATACCGATGCAGAAAAAGTGATTCCATATGTCCTTAATGTAAAATAAACTACAAATGAAAAAAAATCTACTCTCGATTGCTTTCTTAATGGGAGCAGGAGCAATGTATGCTCAGGTTGGTATTGGTACTACGGAACCAAATAAATCAACTCAATTAGAAATTGTATCAAAAGATCGAGGGGTATTAATCCCTCAGGTCGCTTTGAATGGAACCGGAGATGTAACCAGTATTAGCAATGGCAATGTGAATAGTTTGTTGGTATTTAATATTAATAAAGTAGGTGATGTTGTTCCTGGATATTATTATTGGATGGTGGACAGATGGGTACGCCTCCAATCCTCTGAAGACGTTATTCCAACACCTTTTTCTCTAACGGCATTGAATTATGATCCATTGACTAATACTTTGAGTTATACTAATGGCTTAGGGACAGTTATCGATTATATTCTAAAGAATACTACAAATACAAGTCTGACTTTTGTCAACGGAAATTTAAAATTGACAGATAGTTTTGGAAATTCTGTAGATGTAGACATTTCATCGATAGACACCAATAATATCAATTCAAGTCTAGTAGTAGTTGGAAATGATTTGGTACTTACCGACAACAAAGGTATTCAAGTGAAAATTCCACTTAGTTCAATTGATAAGAACACAACGAATGCGTCTCTGGCATTGACAAACGGTGATTTGATTTTGATCGATACGGATGGTAAAGCGTTAAATGTAGACCTTTCTTCTTTGGACACCAACACCACCAACAGCACTTTGACGGTAGCTGATGGTAAATTGGTTTTAACGGATAGCGACGGCAATGCGGTAGACGTTTTGTTAAACACCATCGACACCAACAACATCAACGCGACTTTGGCTGTGGTAGGGTCGAATTTGGTTTTGACGGACAACAAAGGCGTAGCGGTTCAGATTGCATTAAGCGCGATTGACAAAAACACGACCAACAGCACGTTGGCGGTAGCCGATGGC
>DCKE01000016.1:0-232 GCA_002320285.1 Flavobacteriaceae bacterium UBA1682
ACCATCTACCTATAGTAATACCTCGAGAAGACCACCGTTTTACATCTTTAAACCCGTTTTACAACACCATACCCCCCAAACAGGTCTTGTTTAATAAAAACAAAAAAAGACGCTTAAAAGCGTCTTCTTCAAATGGTTTTCTTTTATATAAAACCGAACAGTATAAAAACAAAAAAACCACCTAAATATAGATGGTTTTTTGAGCCGATAGAGGGACTCGAACCCACGACCT
>DCKE01000016.1:258-107796 GCA_002320285.1 Flavobacteriaceae bacterium UBA1682
CTAGCCAGCTGAGCTACACCGGCGGCTTATTCTTTTTATGCTGTGCAAACTTATCACTTTATTTCTTAAAAAGCAAAACAAAAATCGTTAATTTTTAAGAACTTTTTGAGCCGATGGAGGGACTCGAACCCACGACCTGCTGATTACAAATCAGCTGCTCTAGCCAGCTGAGCTACACCGGCGACTCATTTGCGAGTGCAAAGATAAAATACATTTTGAATTTCGCAATATATTTTTTCTTTTTTTTAAGCCTTTTTGCGATTAAAGTGCGTTGATTTTCTCAACTAACTGACCTGCAGATTCTTCCAATTCAACATAAATTTGTTTGAAATGTGCTTTTTTATCTTCTACTTTCTTCGCGTTAACTTTAGCGATTAAAACGTCAAATTTTTGTAATGTTTCTTCGATCAAATCGTTTGTTTTCTCAGTTGGCGCTCCAACTGTAGCCATCTCATGAATATAAATCGCTTGAATAAGATCACCTAATACATAGTGAATATCTTTCTTTAAATTTTTTACGCTTGCCATTTTCTTATACTTTTTAAAAAATAATTGTTTGCAAAGTTACAACTTTATATTCGATACTCATATTTAAGATATAAATATTTCCAGCAAAGATGCCTTTCCCTCTAATTTATAGTTTTTTAAAGCCGCAGGAATTAAAAAAGTATCTCCTTTCTTAAACCCAAAAGCCTGTTGCCCTTCGATCAAAACCGACATATCACCTTCGGTACAGACATATATATAAAAGCTATCGCCTTGTTTTTCAGCCTCAAACACCCCGTCTAATGGAATATAATTCACTCTGAAATAAGGACAATCCACAATCATATTTCCTTGATTGGGTTCTCTTTCATAAAACAGCTCTACTTGTCGCGGTCGATAATCTATAGCATCTAATGCCAAATCGATATGCAATTCACGTTCTTTTCCTGTCGAATCCACCCGATCCCAGTCATAAACCCTATATGTAATGTCGGATGTTTGCTGAATTTCCGCAAGTAAAACCCCTTTTCCAATGGCGTGAATCGTACCTGTTTCTATAAAAAAAACATCACCTACATTCACGGAGATCTCCTTTAATATCGACGGTAAGGTTTTTTGCTCTAAATGATATAAATAATCTTCAGAACTCACCGGACCGTTAAAACCAACTACCACCCTAGACCCCTCATCTGCCTGCATTACATACCACATCTCTGTTTTACCAAATGACTGATGGCGCGCTTGAGCTAAATCATCGTTGGGATGCAATTGTATCGACAAATCTTCTTTCGCATCTAAGAACTTAAACAGCAAAGGAAATTGTTTGCCAAACTTCGCATAAATCTTAGTTCCCAAAATTTCTTCTGGAAATAGATCAATAAGTTTGTCAAGAGACATACCTTGGTAACTTCCATTGGAAATTGTACTGATCTCTCCTGGAACCATAGATATCTCCCAACTCTCTCCGACATGTTCGGAATGAATCGTCTTATTTAATAATGTATTTAATTTGGTTCCGCCCCAAATCCTTTCTTTAAGAATGGGATCAAAAACCAGGGGATATTTTAAAAAACTCATATACTTTTGACTCACTTAGTGGAAATAAACGAGTTGTTTAGTTTTGTTTATTTATTTGTTTTTGTTTCGTTTTAAAAACGAAGGCGCAAGTTACTAATTTATCCAATAGGTAAAAGCATTTTATTGATCTCCTTTATAAGACACAAAATTTCTCGGTGTCTCATACAAAACAACCTCCAATTGTTTGTCCAAATCAATTCTTCGTCTAAGCTTGTCCCAGATCACCACAGCTATATGTTCGGCTGTTGGAATTAAATTCGCAAATTCAGCAACATCTAAATTTAAATTTTTATGATCAAAAGGCGCTTCTACTTCTTCATAAATTAAATCCGACAATATTTTCAGGTCCATTACATAGCCGGTTTCAGCATTTACTTCTCCCGTCACGTGTACAATAACTTCATAATTATGCCCGTGGAAATTTACATTATTGCACTTTCCAAATATTAACTCATTCTTCTCATCAGACCATTCTTTGCGATACAAACGATGTGCTGCATTAAAATGTGCTTTTCTGCTTATAGTAACTTTCATGATGTGGTGATTTATTTTTTTTGAGCTTCTAAAAACGGATAAAACTTAGCGAATATAATTTTAAACCAGGCCGTATACAAATTCGGATTCTCCGCCATATCCCTACTAACTTCTTCCAATGACATCCACTTCCAAGCCTCAACCTCTTCTTTATTAATATACGGATTATCATTGTAATATCCAACCATTACATGATCTAATTCATGCTCAGTCAAACCATTATCAAAAGGAGCTTTGTAAATAAAAGAAAACAATTCTTTTAACGAAACCGAAAACCCCATTTCTTCGAGCAATCGTCTTTGTCCTGCTTCGATATTGTTTTCACCAGCACGCTGATGACTACAACAGCTATTAGTCCATAATAGCGGTGAATGATATTTTGACGCAGCTCGTTGTTGCAACATCAATTGATTTTTATCGTTTAAAATAAAAACCGAAAAGGCGCGATGTAAAAGCCCTTTTTCATGCGCTTCCATTTTGCCCATCAAACCTTGCGGCTCATCTTTTTCGTTAACTAGGATTACTTGTTCTTCTTTCATGTTAAATTTATAGCTTGTCAAAAATACAAAAAAAGAACCGTTTAATCGAATCCCGTGTAGCATTTTGAACTTTCCTTCTTTCACTGATAAAATTCAATTGAAGTCCTTTTTTTATCATTTAAATTTCCTTTTTAAATCAAAATAGTTACCTTTTTAAAAGGGTATTTGTATTTTTGCTTTTAAAGCTACAATCATGAGTCGACAAATCAAATTAATCTGGGATTTTAAAGGTAGCGTCAGCGCGCAAACCGCCTCGCATCACTTAATTCATCTCAAAGAATTTATTGCCATAGAGAAACTAAGTATCGAAATTACCGGTACCGAAGTCATTAATGAATTTCACGCACTTGCCTTTATAGTTGTTAACGACGAGCAAATGATTGCCGTTAGAGACCGATTAAAACCCCATAGAGGCGAACTATTTCAACCATAAAAAAAACCACTCGAAAGTGGTTTTTTTTATTTATTTAATTGGCTTCTTTACTGATAAATTTTATGCGCATCAACCGCAACTCTTCCGTATCGTAATTACCATCAAATTCTTCTAATGCAATTTTCAAGGCATCGGTTTCAGAATCCATAAAATAATCATAGATCTCTTCTTGCTGATCTTCATCTAAAGCATCGTCTATCCAGTAATCGATATTCAACTTAGTTCCAGCATAAACGATCTGTTCCATCTCTTTCAATAAAGTATTCATATCCAAACCCTTTGCTGCTGCTATATCATTTAAAGATAATTTACGATCCACACTTTGAATAATAAATAATTTTAAAGCAGAGTTTGCCCCTGTAGATTTAACAACCAAATCGTCTGGACGAATAATTTCATTGTCCTCGACGTATTTCGATATTACATCTACAAAATACTTACCGTATTTCTTAGCCTTACCTTCACTAACACCATGAACATTCCCCATTTCCTCGATGGTAATAGGATATTTCAAAGCCATATCATCTAAAGAAGGATCTTGAAAAACCACAAATGGAGGTACACCTAATTTCTTGGCAACTTTCTTACGCAAATCCTTTAAAATCCCCGCAAGCACTTCGTCTGCAACATAGTTAGACTTCGAAGCTGCAATTTCAATTTCATCGAAAGCATTACTGTATTCATGATCCTCCGACATCATAAAGGATTCTGGATTTTCAACAAAAGCCAATCCTTTAGCGGTAAGCTTTAGAACTCCATAACTTTCTATATCTTTCGAAAGCAATCCAGCAACTAATATTTGTCGCAATAATGCAGTCCAATATTTCTCATCCTTAGGCAATCCCACTCCGAAAAAAGGCTGCATATCCGTTCTATGCGCTTTAATCAAAGCATTTACGCGTCCGATTAAAGTAAATATTACTTCCTTTGTTTTATATAATTGTTTGGTATCTCTAACTATTTTAATCAGCGTTACCACCTGATCCATAGCCTCAGTTTTATTTTTAGGGTTGCGGACATTGTCATCCATATCTGCACCATCCCCATCTATATCACTAAACTCTTCGCCAAAATAATGCAGCAAGAATTTGCGGCGAGACATCGATGTTTCGGCATAAGCAACCACTTCTTGTAACAAAGCAAAACCGATCTCCTGTTCTGCAACAGGTTTACCAGACATGAATTTTTCTAACTTTTCGATATCCTTATACGAGTAATACGCCAGGCAATGCCCCTCTCCTCCATCTCGACCAGCACGACCAGTTTCCTGATAATAACTCTCTAATGATTTTGGAATATCGTGGTGAATTACAAAACGAACATCGGGCTTGTCGATTCCCATACCAAAAGCGATTGTCGCCACAACTACATCCACATCCTCCATCAAAAACATATCTTGATGTTTGGCTCTGGTTTTCGCATCTAATCCAGCATGATAAGGAACCGTGCTGATTCCATTAACCTGCAACACATGAGCAATTTCCTCTACCTTCTTTCTACTCAAACAGTATATTACTCCCGATTTGCCTTTATGTTGCTTGATAAAACGAATGATATCAGATTCGATATTTTTAGTTTTGGTACGCACTTCATAATAGAGGTTCGGTCGATTAAATGATGCCTTAAATACATTGGCATCGGGAATTTCTAAGTTTTTAAGAATATCTTCTTGAACTTTTGGTGTAGCCGTAGCTGTAAGTCCAATGATTGGAATATCCCCTAATTGCCGTATGATGTTTCTGAGGTTTCTATATTCTGGGCGAAAGTCATGCCCCCATTCTGAAATACAGTGAGCCTCATCAATAGCGACAAAGGACAAAGGAACTTCTTGAAGAAAACTTACATACTCTTCCTTGGTCAAAGATTCCGGAGCCACATATAACAATTTGGTTACACCATTTCTGATGTCGGCCTTGACTTGTGTTATTTCTGTCTTGGTCAATGAGGAATTCAATACGTGGGCGATGCCGTATTCTGTCGATAAACTGCGAATGGCATCCACTTGATTTTTCATCAAGGCGATTAGTGGAGAGACCACAATTGCCGTTCCACCCAATACTAAAGCAGGCAATTGGTAACACAAAGATTTACCGCCGCCCGTAGGCATAATCACGAAGGTGTTGTGACCGGTAATAATGCTTTTGACTACTTCTTCCTGGAGACCTTTGAACTGATTAAATCCAAAATAAGTCTTTAATTCCTTATGTAAGTCAATTTCGTCTGATTTCATTATTTTTTAATGGTATTTTACATAAATTTGCTGAACCTAAAGGTACAAAAAAAGTTTATACTATAAATAAAAATTAATACCCGAGATTTTGGACAAAAAAATAGACATACTCCAGTCTGCAAAAGACACCTTACTATCTGAAAGCCAAAGTATTGCGAATTTAACTCATTATATAAATGACGATTTTAAGAATGCTGTAGAAGCCATTTTTAACTGCAAGGGCAGAGTTGTTGTTACGGGAATTGGCAAAAGTGCGTTAATTGGAACAAAAATTGTAGCGACATTTAACTCCACTGGAACCCCATCACTTTTTTTGCATGCCGCAGAAGCTGTTCATGGAGATTTAGGAATAATTCAGCCTCAAGATTGCATTATCTGCATTTCTAATAGTGGAAACAGCCCAGAGATCAAAGCATTGATTCCCTACTTAGTTCGATTCGGAAACACTTTAATTGGAATTACAGCAAATCCGGATTCTTTCTTGGGAAAACAGTCGCATTTTGTACTTCGTGCCACAGTGGAAAGAGAAGCTTGCCCAAACAACTTAGCACCAATGAATAGCACTACAGCTCAATTGGTTTTAGGAGACGCTTTAGCCGTTTGTTTGATGCAATTAAGAGATTTTAAACCCGAGGATTTTGCCTTATACCATCCTGGTGGAGCACTTGGCAAAAAGCTGCTGATGCTGGTAAAAGACTTGTTGGGAAAACACGAAAAACCCCAAGTCAGCCCCAATTCTAACATCAAGGATGTTATCGTTGAAATTTCAGAAAAAAGATTAGGTGTTACTGCCGTAGTTGAAAATGAGAAGATTGTTGGAATCATCACAGACGGAGATCTCAGGAGAATGTTGCAAACCCAAAGTGAGCTATCGAACATTCAAGCCAAGGACATCATGAGTCTGAATCCCAGAACGATTGAAACTCAAGAAAGAGTCGAAAAGGCCTTATCGATGTTAGAAGATTATGCCATTACCCAACTATTGGTGACCGAACAATCTAAATACGTCGGAATCATCCATTTACACGATATTTTAAAAGAAGGAATTGTATAATGACTAGACAAAAAAACAAAGAAAAGCAAATGTCTTTTCTCGACCACTTAGAAGAGCTCAGATGGCTTTTAATACGATCCTCTATCGCTATTCTCATCGGAGGAGCAGTCGCTTTCTTTTTTACCGATTTTATATTTGACACCATTATTTTCGGCCCGAAACGCGGTGACTTTATCACCTATCAATTTTTTTGTGATATTGCCCAAAGATTTGACTTAGACAAGAGTTTCTGTAACCAAGAATTACCTTTCGAAATTCAAAACAGAACGATGGAAGGTCAGTTTTCTGTTATGTTATGGACCTCAATAACCGCTGGTTTCATCATCTCCTTCCCATATTTACTTTGGGAATTATGGAAATTTATAAGTCCAGCACTTTACAACAAAGAAAAGAGAAATGCGCGCGTTTTTATTTTTGTATCGTCGTTGCTTTTTTTCATAGGCGTATTATTTGGATACTATGTAATTACTCCACTATCCATCAATTTCTTAGCAAATTTGGAAGTCAGCAATATCGTTAAAAATCAAATCGATTTGAATTCCTATATCGGCTTAGTCAAAACCACTTCCTTGGCTTGCGGACTTGTTTTTGAATTACCCATAATCATCTATTTCTTGTCGGTTCTAGACTTGGTTACCCCGCAATTTTTACGAGAATACCGAAAATATGCTATAGTATTAATCTTAATCATAGCAGCAGTTATCACTCCGCCAGATATCATTAGTCAAATAATCGTATCTATTCCGTTGTTGATTCTCTATGAAATCAGTATTTTTATATCGAAGTTTGTACAAAGAAAACCGAAAGTAAAAAAAGACCTAACCCCTTCTTAAAACCAACTTATGAAGTTAAGAGCAGAAAATCTAATCAAAACATATAAAGGCAGAAACGTCGTTAAAGGCGTTTCTGTTGAGGTCAATCAAGGAGAAATCGTTGGACTACTCGGTCCTAATGGGGCAGGAAAAACCACCTCTTTCTATATGATAGTAGGTTTAGTAAAACCCAATGGAGGCAAGATATACCTTGACAATACAGACATCACCGATTTTCCGATGTACCGTCGGGCACAACACGGTATTGGTTATTTAGCTCAGGAAGCTTCTGTTTTCAGGAAACTCAGTATCGAAGACAATATTTTAAGCGTATTACAATTGACTAAACTCTCTAAAAAAGAGCAGGTAGCCAAGATGGAATCTCTAATTGATGAGTTTAGCTTAGAACACATTCGCACCAACCGGGGCGATTTGCTCTCTGGTGGTGAGAGACGAAGAACGGAAATAGCTAGAGCCTTAGCTACTGACCCTAAATTCATCTTGTTGGATGAGCCTTTTGCTGGGGTTGACCCCGTTGCCGTCGAAGATATCCAACGAATCGTTGCGAAATTAAAAAACAAAAATATCGGAATTCTTATCACCGATCATAACGTGCAGGAAACTTTAGCCATCACCGACAAGACCTATTTGATGTTTGAAGGTAAAATTCTAAAGGCTGGAATACCAGAAGAATTAGCTGAGGATGAAATGGTTAGAAAAGTTTATTTGGGTCAGAATTTCGAATTGAGAAAGAAAAAAATCGAATTCTAATTCAAGCCGTATCAACTGTTATAGCTTTATTTAAATTGTAAATAAAACGCAGTAATTAGTTCTAAATATCAAAAGTTTGGCTAAATTTGTAAATTGAAAAACAATTAACAAAATGTCAATTAGAAATAATTTTCTTTCTAAACAATTTTTGACTAAGTATGGAAGCAAACTTCTACACTTAGAAGTCTTTTCATTTCCACATAACAACAGCGGCAGCATGCCTGTTCGCGCTGTTGAAAATTTAGTTCCATTAAGCCAATCTCATGAAGGTATATCTTTCATGAGAAAGTGGTCTAAATTATCTCAAAACAAAAACAGAGAAATACACCTACACTCTCAAAACAACAAAACCCTCCTAACGACAAATGTTTTAGTTACAGCCCATTTAAAACGATGCAAAGAAAGTTTTAATTCATGGATTGATCAACTTAACACTTTATTCTTTTTTCAAACAAAACACCAAATAAACACTATTTATTCATTTTTAAAAAATGAGGCAACTCTTCATCATCAAAGAGATACCTTAAAAAAAACTCAAGAGCTGTTCACAAGGATTAAACAAAAATCCCTGAATAGTACTTTTTGTATAAGCGCATTTTCTATTAACTTAATCCCTGCTGTATCTTGAGAAAAAATTGGCGATCTATTTTAATTAATAATCTTCATAAAACTATTACCGATGTTTCCAATCGTTTTGATTTAAGAAACCTCAGATATCTCCCACAGTGGTCTATCCTATTGATTGACATGTGCATGGTATTTATCGCTAGTGTATTTAGTTTCTTTATGTTGAAAGGTATCGGTGTAAACGCGAACCCCACTCCTATGGCCTGGGTTATTAGCCCATTCTATTTCGGAATCACATTTTTCTATTTCTGGTTTTTCAAAACCTACCTAGGAATTATACGTCATTCGACTTTAATCGATGCGATTAAGCTTTGCATTGCACAATCTGCTACTTTTATAACCCTATTTGCCATAAATGAAGGCCTTGAATTATTTACGGGAAGCAAACTGTTTTTGACCACATATCTCTTCTTAAATATCACGATATCCTTTTGTTTGTTATTGTTCTATAGAATCATTGTCAAACAAGCCTATGAAACTTTATTCACTTCTTCGGAAAGTACTGTTTTAACCCCAGTCATCGTTTTAGTGAACTCTCGTAACGCGGTAGCAGTTACTTCAGCTTTACGTGCAGAGCGCCCCAAACGCTTTAAGGTCGTTGGCTTTATCACTACGGAGAAACAATTGCCCAATAATCGAATCATTAACCTACCGGTATTTGACACCGATAAAAAAACGTCTCTTGTGCTTCGATATGCTAAAGCAGAGGCTTTAATTATCACGGACAGCGAAATTACAACCTCACAAAAAATTTCTATTGTAGAGGATTGTTTGCATTTCAATTACAAAGTATATAACCTTTCTAAGGTGACGGACTGGAATGACTCCAAAAAAATAGCTAGTAAAGTTAAAAATATCAAGATCCAAGATTTATTAGAACGCAAACCCATTGAATTGGATTTTACCAAAATTTCGGAACAGCTTAATAATAAAACAGTGTTGATCACTGGGGCAGCTGGTTCTATTGGTGGGGAAATCGTTTGGCAGGTCACGCGATTTAATCCGTCTAAAATCATTTTAGTTGATCAGGCCGAAACACCGCTACATCACATTTCCCTGGAATTAGAAAAATTACATTGTAAATTCCAGATCATTTCCCTTATCGTCGATGTTAGAAATCTAGATTTGATGGACGAGGTTTTCAAGAAGCACCAACCCGATGTTGTTTATCATGCGGCCGCCTATAAACATGTACCCTTAATGGAAGATAATCCCTGCCAGGCCATTTTCACCAATGTAATGGGTTCGAAAAACATGGCAGATTTGGCAGTAAAGCACCATTGTTCTCATTTTGTGATGGTATCTACTGATAAAGCTGTAAATCCGAGCAATATCATGGGTGCTAGTAAAAGGATTGCAGAAAAATACGTACAATCTTTGTCCCAACACCTCTCTCTAAACCAGTCTAATAACACCCGATTCATTACCACGCGCTTTGGCAATGTACTGGGATCGAACGGCTCCGTGGTACCACTATTTACTAAACAAATTGAAGAAGGTGGGCCGATTACGATAACACATCCAGAAATTATCCGTTATTTTATGACTATACCTGAGGCCTGTCAATTGGTTTTAGAAGCAGGAGCTATGGGAAATGGAGGAGAAATCTATATATTTGATATGGGGAAACCAGTCAAAATAATCGATTTGGCACGCAAGATGATTAAAATGGCTGAGTTAATACCCGAACAGGATATAAAAATAAAGATTGTAGGATTAAGACCGGGAGAAAAACTGTATGAAGAGTTATTAAACGATACCTCTATCACTTTACCGACTCATCATGAGAAAATAATGATAGTCCAAGACGCTCCTGAGTCTTATGAAGTTCTAAACCATCAAATACTTGAATTATCACAATATGCATATAAAAACAAAACAATGGAAATGGTTACACAAATGAAAAAAATTGTCCCGGAATTCAAAAGCTTAAATTCACAATATGAAAAACTGGATTCCAGCCCCTTATTAATTAATCTTTCATAATCAAAATAGAACTTTTACATTTGCAAAAAAAGAACATGAATAGAAATCTAGTCACTTATCTCCTAATGTTATTCGCTTTCGTAGCGCTGACCTCTTGTGCTTCCAAGGAAAAATATATATATTATCAAGATATTGAAGCCGTAATCAATTCTGATGCTACTAGTAAACGATTTGAAACCAAGTTGGTTCCGGATGATTTACTGATGATTGTGGTTTCAGCAGAGGATCCCGAATCTGCTGCACCTTTTAATCTATTCACAACTGCTACGGCAGATCCAAGAAATTCGGCTACCACTGGGCAAGTTACTCAACAACTTTACTTGGTTGATGCCGATGGGAATATTGAATTTCCTATTATTGGAACTTTAAAAATTGGGGGATTAAATAAGTCTCAGGCAATCGTATTGATCAAAAATGAAATCAACAAGTACTTAAAAAATCCTATTATCAATTTGAGGATTATGAATTTTAAGGTAACGGTTCAAGGTGAAGTCAATCAACCTGGAGTACATACCATAAGCAGTGAACGCTTAACCCTTCCAGAGGCTATAACCCTATCCGGAGATTTATCAACCTATGGATCTCGGAAAAACATTTTAGTAATTAGAGAACAAAACGGAACAAGAACTTTTACACGGGTTGATATTACCAAAGCAGATTTTATCAATTCTCCTTACTTTTTTCTAAAACAAAACGATATCGTTTACGTTGAACCTAACAAAACAAAGGTTAACTCATCAGTAATCGGTCCAAACATCAGTATTGGTCTATCTGCATTATCTTTATTAGTAACCATTATAGCCTTATCTGTTAAATAACCTTTTATGGAAAATCAACTTGAAAAAGACGATCACTCGAGTATCAATATAAGAGAACAAATTGAGAAGTATATAATACATTGGAGGTGGTTTGTATTGAGCCTTTTTATCGTTCTAGTGAGCACCCTTGTATATTTGCGCTATGCTCAGAAACAATATAAAATCAACACTACCATCATAGTAAAAGATGAAAGAAGAGGTGGCGGAATGATGTCAGAAATGGCAGCTTTCTCCGATTTGGCCATGTTTTCGGGAGGAAAAAGTAATGTTGAAAATGAAACTCAATTAATAAAGTCAAATACGGTTGCTGAAAAAACCGTAAGAAGACTACAATTAAATATTGCGTATATCAATGAGGGTCGAGTAAAGAAAACCGAATTATACGACAATGCTCCTTTCCGTTTTAATTTTATCAAACCCGTTTTCGACTTTGATCACATTCGCTATACGTTTAATGTAAAGCGAACTGAAGACAACAAATTTGAATTAGCTGATAAGGATTCCGAATTAGGTGTTTTCGCTTACGGAGATACCATACAAACCAAGTTAGGAGTTTTAGTGGTGACTAAAAATGCACCTCGCCAAGAACCAACTTTACTGACCAAGTCCTCGGAAAAAAACGCCGCTAAAGACCAAGATCAAATCTCCAACAATATTATTGTCGAAATTTTCCCTATTGAAAGTATCGTAACTAACTTTGTAAAAAATTTGACCGTTGCTCCCACGGATAAGTTTTCCACGGTTATTGATCTTTCCTTAGTTGACGCTACCCCATCTAAAGCGATTGATTATTTAAACGAATTGGTTAAAATCTACAATGAAGAAGCCATTATCGACAAACGTTTTGTTTCAGAAAAAACTTCCGAATTTATAGCATCCCGTCTTGAATTAATAACTCAAGAACTCGGTGATGTTGAAAAATCATTAGAGGGCTATAAACACAGCAACAGACTTACCGATATACCAACAGAAGCGGGGATATTCCTGGAGAATGCTAATGTATTTGAAAAGAATATCATTGAAAATGCTACTGAGATTAAAGTAGTAACATCGATGATTGACTTTTTGAACAAGAGTAAAGCAGAAGATTTATTACCGTCAAATATCATTACTTCTGACGCAAGTTCTGCCGGTTTAATCAATCAGTACAACAACATTGTATTGGAGAGAAATCGTTTAAAAGCCAGTTCTACCGCAGAAAATCCAGCTGTTGTGAGATTGGATTCCCAGATTGCTTCTATGAAAGCATCCGTACAAGAAAGTTTGGCCCGATTGAAAAACTCGTTAGATATCACGAGAAGAGAACTAGAACTCAAAGATCGTGAACTACTTGCGAAGATCGCTCAGGTACCGCGTCAAGAGAGAGAGTTTAGAATTATTGACCGTCAGCAAAAGGTCAAGGAAGCCATCTATCTATACCTTTTTCAAAAGCGAGAGGAAACCGCTATTGCTTTAGCTGCAACAGATCAAAATGCAAAAGTAGTTGATACCGCTAAGGCAGGTACGGCTCCTGTTTCACCGAAACAAAGTATTATTTTACTGGCTGCTTTAATAATTGGTTTATTAATTCCTTTTGCCGTGATTTACTTAAAGGAATTATTAGATACTAAAATCAAGAATCGTCAAGATATTGAGAGAGCTACTAAAATACCTTTCTTGGGAGATATACCGCATTCCGAATCGAATACACAGATTATCGATATCAGCAGTCGTTCAAGTACCGCGGAAGCGATTAGAATTATTCGTACCAACCTGGAGTTTATGTTGACCAAAACCCCAAAAGGACTTGCCAAAACGATTTTTCTAACTTCAACCTTCCCAAAAGAAGGAAAGACCTTTACATCGGTAAATATCGCAGGAACTATAGCCTTGTCTAATAAACGCGTACTTTTAATCGGAATGGATTTAAGAAATCCGCGTTTAGATGATTATATCATATTACCGTCAAAAGGGGTATCCAATTTCTTAGCTAGTCAAGAAACAGACATCAATCCTTATATTACCAAAGTAGTTGGTTTTGATAACTTCTTTGCATTACCGGCAGGAACTATTCCGCCGAATCCGGCAGAACTTCTAATGGGCTCAAAAGTAGATCAGATGTTTGAAAACTTAAAAAAGGAATTTGATTACATCGTCGTAGATACCGCACCAGTAAGTCTTGTTACCGACACCTTATTGATTGCTAAACACGCAGATACCTTTATCTATGTCGTTAGAGCAAACTATCTCGATAAACGTATGTTAAACATACCGGACACTTTATTCCGAGAAAACAAAATACCTAATATGTCAGTGGTGCTTAATGACACCAACACGACCAAAGGATATGGTTATGGATACGGTTACGGTTATGGATATGGCCAAGACATGGAAAAAGACACCAGACCATGGTGGAAAAAAGCTCTAAATATGAAATAATACCTAAAAGACCTTCTAAAAGAAGGTCTTTTTATTTAGGTAGATTTTGAAATTATTTATTTTAAGACAAAAAATTATTGAATTGTAAAGTTTCGTATCAGCGTTTAATAAAATAGCAATTCCATGATCAAAGTCAAGGTATTGCTCCTTTTTCAGGCTAATATTTATTATATTTGCTTATACGTAATAACCGATCGAAAAATAGAATTTTTATATACAAAACACGATTGCTATCATTTAAAAACACAACAAATGGCACACAAATCTAAGATTATTTACACGATGACTGATGAAGCTCCCATGTTGGCTACACATTCATTTTTACCTATTGTTAAAGCATTCACCAAATCATCATCGATTGAAGTAGAAACCAGAGATATCTCATTATCGGGTAGAATACTCGCTAATTTTCCAGATTTTCTGGAAGAATCTCAGAAAATAGCTGATGATTTAACAGAACTTGGGAATCTAGCCAATACACCTGAAGCGAATATTATAAAACTACCTAATATTTCTGCGTCGGTACCCCAATTAAAAGAAGCTATTGCAGAATTACAAAAACACGGTTATGCTGTTCCTAGTTTTCCAGAGGAGCCGAAAACCGATGCTGAAAAAGAAATAAAAACCCGCTACTCTAAAGTATTGGGCTCGGCTGTAAATCCAGTTTTACGTGAAGGAAATTCCGATCGTAGAGCACCTAAAGCTGTTAAAAACTACGCAAAAGCAAACCCGCACTCTATGGGGGCTTGGTCTGCAGATTCTAAAACCGAAGTGGTATCTATGCCGGAAGGTGATTTCTACGGTAGTGAAAAATCAGTTACTCTAACCGATGCTGAACAATATAAAATCGAATTTATCGATGCACAAGGTCAAAAACAAGTGCTTAAAGATTTCGCTCCGCTAAAAGCTGGCGAAGTAATCGACAGCTCTGTTTTAAACCTTTCAGCTTTAAAAGCTTTTGTAGCCAAAGAGATTCAGCTTGCAAAAGAAAAGAACGTTTTGTTGTCTGTGCATTTAAAAGCAACGATGATGAAAGTTTCTGACCCTATTATCTTTGGTGCTATTGTGGAAGTATATTTTGCAACTGTATTTGAAAAATACAGCACTTTGTTTAAAGAAATTAATGTAGACACCCGAAATGGTTTAGGTGATGTTTATGCTAAAATCGCTGGTTTACCTCAAGAAGCTGAAGTAAAAGCGGCTATTGAAGCGGCTATTTCAAATGGTCCTGCATTAGCTATGGTTAATTCAGACAAAGGTATTACCAACTTACATGTACCATCTGATGTGATCGTAGATGCTTCTATGCCTGCTATGATCCGTACATCAGGACAAATGTGGAACAAAGAGGGAAAATCAGAAGACACCATCGCTTTGATCCCAGATCGTTCTTACGCTGGTGTTTATGTTGCAACTATAGCTGACTGTAAAAAACACGGTGCTTTTGATCCACGTACTATGGGATCCGTTCCCAATGTTGGACTAATGGCACAAAAAGCAGAAGAGTATGGTTCTCATGATAAAACTTTCCAAATTTCATCTCATGGTATCGTACAAGTTACCAATGATGCTGGAAAAGTGCTTATGGAGCAGAAAGTTGAAAAAGGAGATATCTTCAGAATGTGTCAGACTAAGGACGCTCCTATTCAAGACTGGGTTAAACTAGCAGTAAACAGAGCACGTTTGTCAGAGACACCTGCTGTTTTCTGGTTAGACGAAAACAGAGCTCACGACAGAGAAATCATCGCCAAAGTAAATACTTACCTAAAAGATCACGATACCAACGGCTTGGATATACGTATCCTTAATCCAGTTGAAGCTACTAAATTTACCTTAGAGCGCATTCGCAAAGGCTTAGATACCATTTCTGTAACTGGAAATGTATTGAGAGATTATTTAACCGACTTATTCCCTATTTTAGAGTTGGGAACATCTGCAAAAATGCTATCCATCGTTCCTCTTATGAACGGCGGAGGTTTGTTTGAAACGGGTGCTGGTGGATCAGCTCCAAAGCATGTGGAACAATTTATCGAAGAGGGATACCTACGTTGGGACTCTTTAGGAGAGTTTTTGGCTTTAGCAGTTTCATTAGAACATTTAGGTCAGACACAAAACAATCCAAAATCATTGATTTTAGCTGAAACCTTGGATATCGCTACGGAACTATTTTTATCCAACGACAAATCGCCTGCTCGTAAAGTTGGTCAAATTGACAACAGAGGATCTCATTTTTATCTAGCCTTATACTGGGCTCAGGAGTTGGCAAAACAAGATAAAGACGCTGAATTAAAAGCTTTCTTTACGCCGATTGCACAGGCATTAACTGAAAATGAATCTCAGATCAATGCAGAGCTGATCGGTTCACAAGGAAAACCACAAGATATTGGTGGCTATTACCAACCTACCGAAAGCAAAACAAATAAAGCGATGCGTTCTAGCACAACTTTAAATGCGATTATCGACCAAATTGCTTAATTGCACATATAGAATATCATCTAAAAAGAGCGACTGTAAAGTCGCTCTTTTAATTTATATCTCTTAGAAATTAAAGTTATTTTTCGTGGAAAAAATGGTCCAAAAGAATTTGATATTTTCTACCTATTGGAACTTGATATGCATCTCGTAAGTACAACACATTTTTTTCATTTTTGATAATATGTTCTGTATTGACGATAAATGAACGATGCACTTGAAAGAACTGATCCAATACCAAATCTGCTTTTATACTCAATAAAGAACCGTAAATAAAATAAGGACGAGGACGCCCAAGAATAAAAATTTTTATATAATTACCCGCACTTTCTATAAATAGAATTTCTCCCAACTCTATATCAACCAACTGACCATTCTCCCGGATACTAACATGAGTTTTAATGTCTTTTACCAACTCGCGGTGTTTACAAAACAACTTGGCTTTTTGAGTAGCCTTTAAAAAATTGACCAACGAAACGGGTTTTAATAAATAATCTACCACATCCAACTGATAGGATTCCAAAGCAAAATTAGAATAAGCTGTAGTGATGATCGTTATGGGTTTCACTGGTAAAATCTTCAACAGCTCCAACCCAGTTATCAACGGCATATTAATATCCAAAAACAGTATATCAACTTTACACTCTTGGAGCTTATGTAAGGCTTCTGAACTGCCATAAGCCTGTCCAACTACGACCAAATCTTCACATTGATTAATATGTGATTGAATAACTTGGTGCGCTGGTTTTTCATCATCTACTATAAAACAGTTGTAGGAAGTTGCCATAAATATAAAACTACTTTAAATTTTTCATTTGTCGACACCAGGTCTAATTTGAACTTGATTGCGGAGACTTCTAAACGTCTCTTTAGATTTTCCAGCCCCATTTTTGTTCCCTCTACTTTATCAAAATTCATCAAACAGCCATTCTCAATTGAAAAGATCAAATTGGATTCAACCAACTTTAAACTCAATGAAACCCGAGCTTTTTCCGTTTGAGCAGAAAACTTCAGCGCATTTTCTACCAGTAAAATAAGCAATAATGGGGGGATTTGATGCCTGTAAAAATCCCCGATATACTCTTGAGCAACACTTAAGTCATTACTTTTAAATTGATGATAACTGATGTATTTTTTAATAAAATCAACTTCTTCATATATGCTAACATAGTCTTTTTTAGTTGACTCTATCTGATATCGAAGCAAATCTGACAATTCCAGTATTCGATCGGGAGTATCTTTTGGACTCGCTAAGGCTACACCGTAAAGATTGTTTAATGCATTGAGTAAAAAATGTGGATTGAGTTGTAATTTTAATACCTCCAATTCAGCTTCCGTGTTTAGCAATTTCTTTTGGGTTGTAATCACATTTTGATGGATCCAAACATGTATAAAATACACTCCAGTGCCGACAAAAGCAATAAAAACCCCACCCCCTATTTGATTGGCCAAAGTTTCATGCTCATTGCGATAAAGATTCATCTTAGTTGCAACAAATATGTAAAACGCCCACCATAAAAAGGAAAAGGCGAAAAACTGTTTATACCTCTTGTTCAAGAGCAACGGTCTTACAATTATCGTATTGTGCAAGAATATAAAAACATAAATCACCGTCAGTACCAACAACAGCTCTTGTGTGATTGTTTCCGTTGTCATTACCTCACTGCTATCAAAATACTGAGCAGTAAAAAAAAGCATAAAAAGAAACAGAAACATCATAGAGTTCCTCAACCAAATATTCGAATAAGTCCATGTTGTATTCATAACTTCAAAAGTAAAATAAATTGAGCTAATAAAACTTGCCAAATTAAACCAGCAAGACATTTATCGCTTTTAATAAATAGACACGTATCGCTACTCTTATTTAAAAATAAGATACATTTACACCACATATATCTAAATCATTTATTTAATGAAAACCTATATTTCGATTTTAAGAGGCATCAATGTTGGCAGCCACAAGCGAATTAAGATGGATTCACTTCGTCAAACGTATGAAGGTTTAGGTTTTACAAATGTCCAAATCTATATTCAAAGTGGAAATATTATATTTCAATATCGTGAAGAGCAAATCCATTTAATCAAACACTTGATCGAGGATCGAATTTTACAAGAATTTGGTTTCGAAGTGCCTGTTCTGCTAATCGATCAAATGATGCTCACTGACATCATTAAAAACAATCCTTATAGTGCTGAATCAGATCTTACATTTCTTCATGTCACGCTGCTATCTTCAAATCCCGAACAAAAAAACATAGACAAAATCAATCCAAACAACTATCTACCAGACCAATACACGATAAACAATCAAGTGATCTATCTTTACTGTTCAAAGGGTTACGGCCATACCAAATTAAGCAATAACTTTTTCGAAAGTAAACTACAGTTAAGCGCCAGTACAAGAAATTGGAAAACCCTTTTACAACTAGCGACCATGGTAGATCATATCGATTAATAACTCTGATCAAAATTTAGTATAAAACACACTTTTAACCATTTTCGTAAAAGTATTCCAAATTTTTAATTGATCCATAAATTTTATTCGAAAACCTTTGGAATAAATTCGGCTTTTTAAAAAATAATAAGTGTAGAAGTTTCGTTCTAAGTACTAAATTTGCATCAATAATTAATTAAAAATTATGACTTTAAAAATCAAAAGGTCTAGAAATTTATTTCTTCATTACCTCTTATTGACCTTACTCTTAGGGAATTCGGATGTTTTATTCGCCCAAGAAAAATTTACCTTAAGCGGTATCCTATCCGATATCAAAAATAACGAAACCCTAATTGGTGCTTCGATCTATATCGATGAAATCAACAACGGCACCAGCACTAACGAATATGGATTTTATTCAATCTCCCTACCCGCTGGTACTTATAGTTTAAAAATCGATTATGTCGGTTATTCTACTATGTATAAAAAAGTAGAGCTTCACAGCAACACCAAGCTCAATTTATCATTGAATTCAGATTCGGAGCAGTTGAACGAGGTGGTTATCATTCAAAATAACCCTCGGGCTGTGATTCGAAAACCGGAGATGAGTGTTAATAAAATGTCGATCAACGAAATCAAAAAGATGCCTGTTGTAATGGGGGAATCCGATATTTTAAAATCGATTTTGTTACTTCCCGGTGTTACGAATGCGGGAGAAGGTGCTTCTGGATTTAATGTTCGTGGAGGCTCTGCAGGTCAGAATCTTATTCAATTGGATGAGGCTACCGTATATAATTCTTCACATTTATTCGGTTTCTTTTCCGTTTTCAACTCCGACGCCATCAAGGATCTCAAACTCTATAAAGGAGGTATTCCCGCGCGCTTCGGAGGGAGAGCTTCCTCTGTACTTGATATTTTTCAAAAAAATGGCAATAGCAAAGAATTTCATGGAACCGGTGGAATCGGTTCTATTTCCAGTCGTTTGATGTTGGAAGGCCCTATAGAAAAAGACCGATCGTCATTTCTTATTGCCGGTAGAGGATCTTATGCTCATTTATTTTTAAAGTTGACAGATATTAACAGTTCTGCCTATTTTTACGATTTAAACACTAAAGTGAATTACAAAATCAACGACAATAACAATCTATATCTCTCTGGATATTTTGGTAGAGATGTTTTTAAATTTAGCGATTTTTTAAACAATCAGTTTGGTAATACGATGGTTAATCTTCGATGGAATCACTTGTTTACTGATCAACTGTTTGCCAATACCTCCTTAATTTACAGTGATTATTATTACGGACTTAAGTTGGGTACTGTAGGTTTGGATTGGGATTCTGGAATAAAGAATTACAATTTCAAATACGATTTGAAACATTATTTGTCCGATAAATTACAGTTGAACTACGGGGTGAATGCCATTTACTACGATTTCAATCCGGGTAAGATTACTCCTACTAAAATTGACTCGTCCATAAATGAGCGACAACTAGAACAGAAACACGCCTTTGAACCAAGTGTTTATTTGGAAGCGGAACAGCAATTAAATGATAAAATCACCTTTAATTTAGGTTTGCGTTACAGTATGTTTTACCGATTGGGTTCTCAAACCATGAATATTTATGCACAGAACCAAGCCGTGCACTATGATGAGCAATTAAAAATTTATTCCAAAGCCACTCCTATAGGAACCAAATATTATTCATCGGGTCAAACGATCGATAATTTCCAGAATTTTGAACCTCGTTTTTCCATATCCTATGCTTTTAATGATGATCAATCCGTTAAAGCAAGTTACAATCGCATGACACAGTATTTACATTTGATTTCAAATACGTCATCACCTACTCCTTTGGATATCTGGGCTCCGAGTGATTCTTTTTTACAACCCGAAATTGTAGATCAGGTAGCTCTAGGGTACTTTAGAAATTTCGACAACGACAAATATTCGCTAGAAGTAGAAACGTACTATAAAAAGGGGAAAAATAAAATTGATTATATTGATGGAGCAGATTTAATTGCCAATGAAGCTATTGAACAGATTATTTTAAACGGAGAGTCCCGTTCATACGGTTTGGAAATGATGTTTAGAAAAAATACCGGTGCCTTTACTGGATGGATATCCTATACCCTCTCCAAGTCCGAACAACGCACTCCGGGTCGAACGCCTCAGGAGATCGGTATTAATTATGGAGAATGGTACCGAAGCTCTTACGACAAATTACATGATTTATCGATTGTTGCTATTTATGAATTGAATAAGAAATGGCTTTTCAGTGCGAGTTTCGCGCTACAATCGGGCAGACCCGTTACTTATCCAAACGGACAATATGAGTATCTGGATGTCCGTATACCAAGTTACGATCTACGAAATAAAAACAACCTACCGACCTACCATCATTTGGATGTATCCGCAACGTATGTGTCTCAACCCGACAAAGCGAGAGGTTGGCAGGGTGAATGGGTATTTGGAATCTATAATCTATACGGGCGTAAAAATGCCGCGTCAATTAATTTCAGAGAAAGTGATTTAATTGGACAGAACGAAGCCGTTAAGATGTCGATTTTTGGAATAGTTCCAAGTGTAACGTATAATTTCAAATTTTAAAAAAATGAGAACACACATCAAAATATTTTTATATTTCTTATTGGCCCTTGGATTCTCTAATTGCGAAACCGTTGTCGATATTGATCTACCTACCGCAGATCCAAAATTAGTCATTGAAGCCAATCTCGATTTTAACATCAAAGCATTCAATCCCTTACAAAAGATCCGTTTGACTTTGACTACGGATTACTACTCCGCGCAAATACCTAAAGTACATGGAGCTGAAGTTTGGGTTAAAAATAATTCCGGGAGAATTTTCCATTTTACTGAAAAGGACCAAACTGGGGAGTATTATTGCGACTATTTTTCTGCTGAATTAAACGATAGTTATACCCTACATATCAACTACAAAAACGAGGTGTACGAAGCAACAGAAAAATTGATAGAAGTACCCGAAATTGCCTATACGGAACAAAAAATAACCAACATATTTTCGGAAGATCTCTATCAAATCTCCTCGTACTTTCAAGACCATCCAGACCAAGATAACTACTATATGGTTAGATATGAACTCGAAGGCGAAAAAAACAGTTATTCGGTTCTTGACGATAAATTTTCACAGGGAAACTTGATGAATTCTTCGTATTTCAGCAGTGATATTAAAGTTGGTGACGAGCTGTATATTCGTCTGTATGGGATTTCGAAATCCTATTACAACTATATGAGTACCTTATTGGGAATTATAGGAGGTGGCGGTGGTCCGTTTGAGGTTCCTGTTGGACAAGTTCGAGGAAATGTTCAAAACATCACCAATGAAAACAATTATCCTCTGGGTTATTTTAGACTCACTCAGTACGATACGACAAGCCATATAGTAAATTAATTCAAATACCGTTACAACTCACTTGATTTCGTTGTAACGGTATATTCATCCGTCTCGTTACTTTTCTATTCCGCTAGGGCATCTTGTTCGCATTTAACTGACCTTCAGCACGGTTTCTTCCCATTATCTACTTATTATTAGGTTTAAATCTCGTCAGGTATTACAATCAGGCCACCTAATTATTACCACTTCACGGTAAATCAAACAGTCCGATTCCAAAAACTTACATTTTAGTTTCCAACTAACCCTTTGGTAAGCAATTCATTTTCATGGTATAAAGTAGCTATTTTTACAAAAAATCAACGATGAAACAATTGTATTATTACCTATTTTGCAGTCTATACTTCACGATAACAACAGTAGCACAAGCTCCTAATAACAAAGTTTCTTTCTCCCATTATATAGAAGGAATCGAGAACCCTGAAGATTTAATTTCTGTACCCGATCAAAATTGGGTTATAATTTGTTCTATGGCATCTGCGACTAACTCAGGAAAGATTTATGCGATGCATAAAGAAGAGAATCACATCGTAGTGTTATTCGATAGTGCACGGGATAATACTGTACCCGATCACTTAAAATCTTTTTCACCTCATGGTATATATATAAATAAATATGACGAGCGCTATGTACTGTATGTGATTAGTCATAGCAAAAAGGAAACCATCGAGATCTTTAATCTGTATTTTAGTGACGAAAACCCAAAAATCACATGGAAGGAATCCGTTGATTTACCAGCTGCTGTATGGGCAAATGGTTTGGTAGTTAGCCGCGATAGAGAAATTTATGTTACCAGTATGTACGATCCTACTGATCCTGATTTTCTAGAAAAGTTTCAGAGAAAAGAAGCGACAGGACAAATTTGGAAATGGACTAATGAAGCTCATTGGGTTACCTTTAGTCAAGACCAATTTTCAGGTGCCAACGGCATTGCTATTTCACCGGATCAAAAAAGCCTATATTTGTCTGAATGGGCTAACCAACAAATACATCAACTATCAACATATGACGGAAAGACAACCAATTCTATAGCAGTGGATTTTTTACCTGATAATATAAGATGGTCAATTAGTGGCCACCTATTAATCGCCGGGCAAATAGGCGACCCCAAGCACGTTTTCCTTAGCAAAGGTATAAGTGAAACCAATATGTATTTTAGCGTTATCACCATAAACCCCAGCTTAACCGATTTAAAAAAGATCATTACCGGAGGAAACATTCAGTTTGCCAATGCCACTGTTGCTATTGATTTAGGCCCGTATTATTGGTTGGGATGCGTCGAAAATGACAAAATAGCCGTCTACTATAAAAACTAATATTTATGCCTGAATTTTTTTATGACAACCGCTTATATTACACACCTATTGAATTTGCATTACGGCATATAGGGGGTACATGGAAAATGCCGATTTTATGGCGTTTGCAAGAAAAGCCGTTGCGGTTTAGTGAATTAAAAAGAGATATACCTCACATATCTGATAAGATGCTTACAAGCCAGCTTCGAGAATTGGAACAAAAGGGTTTAATAGCTAGAAGTGTCTATGCCGAGGTGCCTGCCAAAGTAATCTATACTTTGACCGAGAAAGGTACCAAAACACTTCCCGTTATTGAAATCATAATGAAATACGGATATGAATTGATTCAGGGAGAAGGGATCGAATACCCCCCAAAGGAACGAAAACGATTGCTCAGATGAGCTGTATAAGCTGTAGGAATTGGTTTAATAATAAAAATGTACTTCAACATATAGTATCTAATTAACAGGGGTAAAAAAATGGGACAATCATAGAAGAAGGTCCCAGTTTTTCAATTATTTTACAAACTATACTTTAGAATCGTCAGATCCTCTTTCAAAGGCTTCCATCACTTCCTGACTAACACCCATATTTGAAAATCCGCCATCGTGAAATAAGTTTTGAAGCGTTACTTTTCTAGTTAAATCCGAAAACATGGTAACTACATAATTAGCACAATCCAAAGCGGAAGCATTCCCTAACGGAGACATTTTGTCTGCATAAGAAATAAAGCCAGAAAATCCTTTAACACCTTGCCCTGCTGTAGTAGCAGTTGGAGACTGAGAGATGGTGTTTACACGAACTTTTTTGTCCTTGCCAAAGAAGTATCCAAAACTACGTGCTATCGATTCTAAATAGGCTTTATTGTCGGCCATATCATTGTAATCAGGAAAAACCCTTTGCGAAGCCATGTATGTTAAAGCGATGATACTTCCCCACTCGGTCATCGCATCTTTTTTATAAAGAACTTGCATCACTTTATGAAAGGAAACCGCAGATACATCCCAACCTTTTTGAGTGAAATCATATTTGTTTTCTGTATAAGGTATGTTTTTACGAACATTAACAGACATACCGATAGAATGTAAAACGAAATCGATTTTTCCGCCTAATATAGCCGTCGCTTGATCAACAAGGTTTTCTAAATCTTCGATCGATGTCGCATCCGCAGGAATTATTTGTGAACCAGTCTTTTCCGCCAATTCATTCAACGTTCCCATTCTCATTGCTATAGGAGCATTTGTCAACACAAAAGTCCCCCCTTCTTCATGTACGCGTTCTGCCGTTTTCCAAGCGATTGAATTTTCGTCTAATGCACCAAAAATAATTCCTCTTTTTCCCTTTAACAAATTATACATATTCTATATTTTTTTTAAATAAATTTTAATTTAAGTTTTTCAAATATACTCATTTTATCTTTTACGCGTTCTCTATTAAGGCGCAGTGTCTCTATAAAGGAATTGGAATAGGAATGATATTTCGCCTTATCGTAATACTTATAAGACATTAAAAAATCGAGTTCCACTTCATATAAACGTCCCAGTTCACAATAATAAGACCCGAGATCGGGTTTACCTACGGTTTCAATGGCATATTTAATGTGTGTTTTTGCCTCATCTAATCGTTTAAGATCTACAAGTAAATAAGCGTAATTCAAATAAGCCGCACCATAAGTAGGTTCAAACTTCATTGCCAATTGATAGTGATACTCGGCACGAGCATAATCGTACAATTTATAGTAGAAAATCCAACCAAGATGATTATGAGCTCTACCAAAATCAGGTACATCAGACAGAATTTCCTCTATTATTTCCTTACCCTGTGATGCATCACCATCAGAAATAAGGCGGTCGGCTTTTATAAATTCATTTTCATAATGGTTGTTATAGTCCATGATGTCATTTATCTATTTATTCAATAATTCCTCTGCGTGTATTAAGGCTGACTCTGAAATATCTTTTCCCGACAACATTTGTGCTATTTCAACGATGCGTTCTTCCCGAGTCAGCAAACGCAGCTGAGAAGTCGTCGTATCGCCCATTGTAGTTTTAAAAACCTTATAGTGATGGTCGCCTTTTGCGGCAATCTGTGGTAAATGTGTAATTGATAAAACTTGCATGTTTTGACTCATATTTTTCATAATTACCCCCATCTTATCGGCAATTTCACCGGAAACTCCTGTGTCAATTTCATCAAAAATAATGGTTGGTAAATTGGAATACTCTGCCAAAATAGCTTTAATAGCCAACATAATACGCGACAGTTCTCCTCCGGAGGCGACTTTCTTTAATAAACCAAAGTCGATTCCCTTATTGGCAGAGAACAACAGTTCTAAATCATCCATACCATTATTTAAAAAGGTTTTAGAAGGATTTATTACAAATTGAAAAGCAGCATTCGGCATACCTAATAGACTTAATAAGTCCACTAATTTCTGTTGAAGTACCGGAACTGCCGATTTCCTCATTACTGTCAATTGCGATGCTAAATCAATCAACTCTCCTTCTCTTTGACGGAGTTCTATGATAAGTTGATCAATCTTAAGATCCAAATCACTAGCTATATAAAGCTTTTGATTCAGTTCATTTTCTATAACTAACAATTCCTCGATGGTTTGTACTTGATGTTTCTTTTGCAAGGCATAAATCAATTGCAATTTTTCATCTATTAAACGCAATTGTTCCGGATTGTGAATTAATCCTTCTGTTTGGGATTCAATCTCATTGGCGATATCCTGCAATTCAATCTCAACGCTGTGAACGCGTTCATACAACTCTAAAAACTCTTTAGAGAAGTTCGCAATACGGTGCAAAGAATTGCGTACTTCCTTTACTGTATTATTGATACCTATTTGTTCTTCGGTAAGTAAACTCCAAGATTTAGATAACGCTTCTTTTACAAATTCAACATTATTCAACTTCTCATAATCGGATTCCAAAGTTTCTTGCTCTCCTGATTTGAGTTGTGCCTGATGCAGTTCTTCCGATAAAAAGGTATGATAATCTCTTTCTTTAATCCATTCCGCCTGTTGTGTTTGCAAGGACTTTAATTGACTCTGGCCCTTTTTGAAAGCAGTCAAAGCAAGCTGATACTGCGATAAAACAACGGTATTTTGAGCAACGGCATCCAAAATCTGAATCTGGTATGTCTCATCGGATAACTCTTGAGTTTGGTGTTGCGAATGTATATCGATCAAAGCGACTCCCAAATCATTGAGGACTGATAGATTTACCGGACTATCATTAACAAAAGCACGTGACTTACCCGAAGGTAAAATTTCTCTACGTATGATGGTTGTTTCTTCATAATCAAGATCCAATCGTTCGAAAAATGCGTGCAACTGATAATTGGCAATTTGAAAATGTGCTTCAATAACACATTTTTCATCCTTAACTTTTAAAGATGTCAAGTCTGCTCTCTTACCCAAAATCAAACCTAATGCACCTAGTAGAATAGATTTACCAGCACCAGTTTCTCCTGTAATAATCGTGAAATGGTTGGAAAAACTAATTTCTAAACGCTCAATTAAGGCAAAATTTTTAATAGATAATACGCTCAGCATGAATGGTATATTTTATCAATTATAATTTACTCCACTTGGCGGAATTCAATGGAGATATTTTATTTAGTGTCTCTAAGGTTTTTTGTTTGTTAACATCTGGTCCTCCAGAAAAAATAGACACGATCTCATCTGATTTAGCATCAAAAAAGATACGTAATAAAAAGGCATTTGGTCTAACAGCATATAATTTTGACAGCGTTTCAATGGATGTCATCACCCCTTCCTTTCCTTTTTTAGTTTGATCAGCCATTTTATCTAATCCATCAAAATGATAGATAAACATCGCCTCTCTAAAAGAGTCGTTCGACGAAGACATGATATCATTGACTAAAAAATAGCGGTTATTACTGCCATCGCCCTGAGCCCATCCTTTGTATCCACTCTGTTGTGCCATAGACACTATACCGGATGCATTTTGAAAGTAAGCAGTACCTCCGTTTTTCGAAAAACTGTCAGCATCGAGTCCCAAAATAATATTGACATAATAACCAACTAAACCCATTAAATTAGAATCAAAACTGTTGGGATTATAGTTTAGGTTCTCGAATTCTGTATAGGTAAAACTAATGTCTTTATCGTTAAAATTTAATAAAGGAGAAGTATATGTTGAATTGTAAATGATACGAGAGGATTGCACTTGTAGTGTTCCCGAGATCACATTGTTATCATAGGAGGTTACATTTAAGAAAAAGTTACAGTCAATTTTCTCGTTGCTACCAAAATTTTTAGAAGTCCACTTGGTATTATTAATAAAATCTTTAAGCGCTGTCTCTAAGGTCTTAAAAACCTGTCTATTGCTATTACCTATCTGGCTGTGATTAATTGATACCGATGCATTAAACTCTTGCGCACTTAACGCATTACAAAAGAGTAAGACAATACTTAATAAAAATAATTTACGCATAGTGTTCCTTTATTTTATTGACAATATCTACCGCAACAGCTTCCTTACTTTTTAATTCCATAGGCATTACGTGAAATGCCTTATCAATAAAAGTTACTTTATTGGTTGGGACTCCAAATCCAGCACCTTGGTCGTTTAATGAATTTAAAACAATTAGATCTAAATTCTTTTTTCTGATTTTTTGTTTGGCATTTTCTATTTCATTTTCTGTTTCCAAAGCAAAACCTATCAAAAACTGTTGTTTTTTAATAGTGCCTAAAGAGGCTAAAATATCGGGATTCTTTTCAAGTTCTATAACAAAATCGTCTGCTGATTTCTTTATCTTCTGAGTGGCTATGTTTTTAGGTCTATAATCAGCCACAGCAGCAGCACCGATAAATACATCTACCCCATCAAAATGCTGATGACATACATCATACATCTCTTGGGCAGAAAGTACAGCTATAGTCTCTACCAGCGGATGATTGATCTGTTGTTGCGTTGGCCCTGTAACTAAAACTACAGTCGCCCCTTCTTGAGCGGCGGCTAATGCAATATCAAAACCCATTTTTCCAGAAGAATGATTACCTATAAAACGTACAGGATCGATAGCTTCGTATGTAGGACCGGCAGTTATTAATATTTTTTTTCCGCTAAGGCTTTTGTCTTGAGATAGAGACTTTGTAAGAAAAGTTATCATATTTTCGGGTTCGGCCATTCTGCCTTCCCCAAAAAGGCCACTTGCCAATTCACCTTTCTCTGCGGGAATCATCAGGTTTTTATAAGATTCTAAAACCTTTAAATTATTTTGTGTAGAAGGATGGATATACATATCCAGATCCATAGCAGGCGCGAAATATACTGGGCATTTTGCCGAAAGATAAATCGCCTGTAATAAATTATCACACGCACCAGTCACCATTTTTGAGATTGTATTGGCTGTTGCTGGAGCAATGAGTATTAAATCTGCCCAAAGCGCAATCTCGACATGATTGTTCCAAGTCGATGTCGCTTCATTTGAATTAAAAAAATCGGTATAAACCGGTCTTTTTGATAGGGTAGACAACGTAAACGAAGTCACAAATTGATGAGAAGCAGGTGTCATGATTACTTGAACCTCGGCACCTGCTTTTATCAATAGTCTCACTAAACTTGCCGTCTTATAAGCGGCAATTCCACCAGATATACCCAGTACTATTTTCTTTCCGCTTAAAACTGACATGTCGTAGAGTATGTTATTTCACAACTTCTTTATAGGTAATATCTCCGTTTAACCATTCTTCCACAGCTAGTGCATGCGGTTTAGGCAATTTTTCGTAGAATTTAGACACTTCAATTTGTTCTTTATTTTCAAAAACCTCGTCTAAACTATCGTTATATGTCGCAAACTCATCCAATTTGTCCAACAATTCTTTTTTGATATCAGCATTGATTTGGTTCGCTCTTTTAGCAATAATTGTAATTGCTTCATAAACATTTCCTGTCGGTTCTTCAATCTTGCTTTTGTTGTAAGTAATTGTGTTTACTGGAGCATTCGTTTTCTTTAAATCCATCCTAAAATTATTTTGAAAATTGTTGTAAATCTTTATTAACTCGTTCCAACATTCTGTCGGCCTGATTTCTATATTTTGTATCTTCTTTAAAGCGAATTAAAGCATCATACATTGTTTTTGCGTTTTCCAAACGGTCTTCCATTTTGGAATAAACACTGTTTATCGCCAGATTATATGCAGAATCAAACTTGTAATACAAGGCGTCTTCTTTATAAATGGTCCCTGGATAATCGAATATAAAATTATCTAAAGCGATAATTGCAGCTGTATAATCTCGAGTCCATCCACCAATTGTATTTAATTGTTTGGCATTCTCAAAAGTTTTTTGCTCCAATTTCTGATTTGCTTTAGTCATCATCTGATTAGCTTCAATCGCATATTCTGACGTGGGATATGTATCGATAAATTCCTGCAACTTAGTAATTGTCAGTACCGTAAATCCCTGATCCAACGAATATACGGGAGACAAAGCAAAAGTAGATTTTATCTCAAGTAATAAAGCTTCTTCATGATGTACACTTTTAGGATAAGCCGCTGCAAATAATTTATAGCGTTCTCTAGAAAGCATATAATCCTTTACGAAATAAGATGCATTTGCAAAGTTAAAAAACATCTCCTCTGCATCAGGTGTACCTCTACCTACGCGTTCTAATTGCTCATAAAGACGAAGTGCTTTTCTATATTTTTTTTGCTCATATAATTTTTGTGCTACCTCTCTTTTGTAAGCGACATCATCCGATTTCATCGCTTTTTGAAGCGGACTACACCCGACTAATACAACCATCAAAAGAGCTAAGCTTATATATTTTTTCATATATGGATATTATTTAACATTTAAGATATGACACCAGCTGACTCACATTAGTCTGTACATACAACAAACTACTTCATACTGCCGGTTTCATATTATTTATTGTTTATAGCAAAAAGTCTTCCCAAGATAGTTCTATGAAAGCAGATGCAAATTTAAGTATTAATTGGATTATAAAAAACCTTTTTGTATTAAAAAAGAAAAGATGTCAATAACAGACATCTTTTCTTGATTTTTTTCAAGAATTAAAACCGAATTACAAAACCGGTTTTGATTGTTGATTGAAATTTTTAAGATCATTATCAAATAAATAAAGTCCTCCTTTATCGTCTCCAATTAAATTGATCTTATCCAGTATCGTACGTGCTGTAGCCTCTTCTTCGATCTGTTCAGAAACATACCATTGCAAGAAATTATGAGTTGCATAATCTCTTTCTGTCAAGGAGATATGTACTAAGTCATTAATACTTTGAGAAACATATACTTCGTGATCAAACAATTGTTTGAAAAGTGCTTTAAAAGAAGTATGATCCAATTCCGGCTTTGAAATTGCAGGAATATCAGCTACACCGCCTCTTTGATTGACGTACTTGATCAATTTCAACATATGTTGACGCTCTTCGTCAGATTGCGCATACATAAAAGTCGCAATACCTTCAAAACCTTGAATCTCTGCCCAAGATGCCATTTCTAAATATATCTGAGACGAATCGCCTTCAATTTTCACTTGTCTGTTTAATGCTTTTTCTAAATCTGCTGATAACATGATTCTTATATTTTTTTAAAGATTGGCTAATTTATAGTTTTTAACAACAAAAGAATTAATCCTTTTTGCTAAATCTTCGTTAACATTCACCAAAGGCAAACGCACAGTATCTCCAGTAACGTTCATCGATTGCAACATGGCTTTGATTCCAGCAGGATTACCTTGTTCAAAAATCATATCTATGCTTTCAGCCAGTCGATAATGCAATTCAAATGCTCGATCAACCTCTCTATTTAACCCCAAGCGAATTAGATTGGAGAAATCCTCAGCAAATGCCTGACCTATAACTGAAATCACACCTGCTCCACCAGCTAATACCATCGGCAAAGCAATCATATCGTCTCCAGAAATTACCAAAAAATGTTCTGGCTTATTTTTAATTAATTCCATGGCCTGTACCAAATCTCCGGCAGCTTCTTTTATTCCAATGACGTTTGGAAATTCGCTGGCCAATCGCAATACAGTAGCTGGCAACATATTACTTGCTGTTCTACCCGGCACATTGTACAATATAATTGGCAAAGGAGAACTTAAAGCTATTGCTTTAAAATGTTGGTATATCCCTTCTTGTGTCGGTTTGTTGTAAAATGGAGAAACAGACAAAATCGCATCAAATCCCTTAAGGTTTTCAGCATTTAATTCCTCTACAACCCCAGCAGTATGATTTCCTCCAACACCCAAAACCAATGGCAATCTCCCCTTATTCGCATCAATTATGGTCTTCTTCACCAACTCTTTTTCCTCTTTGGACAAAGTAACGGACTCTCCAGTAGTCCCAAGAACCACTAAATACTCTACCCCACCCACTATTACGTGATTTACTAATTTTTGTAGCGCCTCTACGTCAACGGAAAAATCGCTTTTAAATGGAGTTACCAAAGCAACTCCTGTACCCATAAATGATTGCATCTTTTTATTTTTTAAAAATTTCTATATATCTAAATAATTCTTCCATATACGTTTTATATTTCTCGATAGGTAGCTGTAGTGATAAATGATTATTACTAAGCTTGATAGTGGAAAAACCCACTTTAAACCTTGCCTGAGAATGGGCCGTAGACCATAACAACAACATCTCATCAACATCGTAATAACTGATCAATAAATCAAAAGGCGTATCGATAAAACCCTGGACCTTTTCATTTTTCAACTTACCTTCCCAATCAAAATCACCGGCTTTTATAGCTACGTCACCATCCTTTAAAGTACCTACAACAGATCTACTCAGTAGAAAACTAATGTGATCTGGACTAATCCCACGAAGCGCTAACTCTTTTACAAAAGCTTCTTTATCAGAAAAATCCTTGTGATTCAGAATAACTCCGACCTTTTTGATGACACCGCTAAATTCAATATTCTGCCCTTGTGACAATTGTTTCTTAACCGATCTTTTAAGGGCCTTATACTTTAATATATTTAAAAACATAGTCGTTGTAGTTCCTTACAAAGTTAACGAAATATAGCGTAACTGAATTGTGAAATATCAAAAAGAAAACGAATAAATTTAAATTATCACAACACTTATTGCCCTATGAATGATTAAACAACAATTCCATAGTAAATAGCATGCCACCGATTTTCTATATTACGCTATTAAAGCGATAAAATCCTGTTCAGAAAGTATGGTTATTTTCAACTTATTAGCCTTTTCTAATTTGGCTGGTCCCATTTTATCTCCAGCAACCACATAGTTAGTCTTGGCCGAAATAGAGCTTCCTACCTTACCTCCATGGTCTTCTATCAACTGCTTTAAGTCCTCTCTAGAAAAGCGCTCAAAAACTCCTGAAACCACAAAAACCTGTCCTGCAAAACGATCCGAAATGGCTGTACTCTCTTTTTCTACTAGTTCAAATTGCACACCAAAATCCTTTAACCTACTGATCAATATTTTATTTTCTTGGTTTTCAAAAAAGTCAACAACACTCTGCGCAATTTTCTCTCCAATTTCATCGACCAATATCAAATCCATCAAGCTCGCCTGAGACAAGGCATCGATATTTTTATAGTGAAGCGCTAATTTTTTAGCAACGGTTTCTCCTACATAACGGATCCCCAATGCATATAAAACCCGTTCAAAAGGCACCTCTTTAGATTTCTCGATTCCCTTAATTAAATTATCCGCCGATTTTTCTGCCATACGCTCTAAAGGTAAAACAGCTTCTTTCTGCAATTCATATAAGTCGGCATAATTCTCGATCAGACGATTATTAACCAATAGAGCTACCGTTTCCCCACCCAATCCTTCAATATCCATAGCCTTTCTAGAGATATAATGCTGAATCCTTCCAATTATTTGAGGTGGACAACCGTAGAAATTTGGACAGTAATGCTGCACCTCACCTTCTTTTCGAACCAATTTGGTTTGACATTCTGGACAATGATCAATATATATGGTAGGCTGGGAATCCGCTGGACGCAATTCAAAATTCACCCCTACAATTTTAGGAATAATCTCTCCTCCTTTTTCTACATAAACAGAATCCCCTTCCCTGATATCCAACTTTTCTATCTGGTCTGCATTGTGCAAAGAAGCCCTCCGCACTGTCGTTCCCGCCAATTGTACCGCTTCTAAATTTGCCACCGGCGTAATAGCACCAGTACGACCTACTTGATAAGTAATACTCTTTAAAAGCGTCTCTGCCTGTTCTGTTTTGAATTTATATGCAATCGCCCAACGCGGTGATTTGGACGTATACCCCAACTCCTGCTGATGATCGATGGAGTTCACTTTAACGACAACTCCATCCGTCTCATACGGCAAATCTTTTCGATGCTGATCCCAATAGTCTATAAACTCAAAAACCGATTCCATATTCATGGCAAGTTTTGCAATAGGAGGTACTTTAAACCCCCAGGAACGCGCTTTTTCCAAAGCTTCAAACTGCGTTGCAAAAGGCAACTGATCGCCCACGATGGCATATAAAAGACATTCCAAAGGTCTCCTTGCCACCTCCGCACTATCCTGCAACTTCAAACTACCAGAAGCCGTGTTTCTCGGATTCGAATAAGGCACTTCTCCAATTTCAATCAAATCCTGATTCATCTTTTCAAAACCTTTGAAAGGTAAAATAATCTCACCGCGTATATCGAATTTAGGCGGAAAGTCACCTTTTAATCGAATGGGAACTGATTTTATCGTTTTGATATTATTCGTTACATCATCACCTTGAAAGCCGTCACCACGAGTTAAAGCGCGTTTTAATTTACCATTTTCATAGGTAATACTGATTGACGCCCCATCGTATTTAAGCTCACAAGCATAGCTTACTTCAACATCACCAAGCCCCTTTTGTACCCGTTTTTCCCAATCTAGCAAATCCTCTTTAGAATACGAATTATCCAAGGAGTACATGCGATAAATATGCGGAACGGTTTCGAAGTTTTTGGTAATCACTCCACCGACTCTTAGAGTAGGTGAATTTTCGTCAAAATACTGTGGATGTTGTTGTTCTAACTGCTCCAGCTGCTTGAGCTTTTGGTCAAAATCAAAATCAGAAATAATCGGCTGATCCAATACATAATAATTGTAATTATGCTGGTTTAGCTCTTCGCGTAAATCCGTGATTTGTTTTAAAACATCCATAGTGGTAGTACTTATAATTTCAACATTTCTTTAAATTCTCCATACAATACGCCTTCGCTCAAAATCGCTCCTTGTTGTATAATGCCAAAAAGCTCCGCATTGCGATCGCCTTCAAATTCTTTAGCTCCGTATTTAACTTCTACTTCATCCGTAAAAACCGCATCACTCAGCCATTGCAAACCCTTCTGAGACAGAAAATCGACCTCTGCCTTTAAACTCTTAATAACTATAGTATCGATCTTTGAATCATCACATGAAAATAAAAAAATGTGATTTTTGGAATAATGCTCCAAGTACTTTGCCTTAGTCAAAACCCCTTCCCAAATCAAATCAGAAAACACATCTAGCTCTTGATCTGCTACATGAGGCCTTTGTTCTTTAATCTCATCCCATTCTTTTTTATCAATTTGTTGAGAAACCAAAAAATTAATAAATTCTTGGTGCATTTCCTCAAATTGCTCCTTGGTCAAACGACTGTATTTCATAATGATCTATTTATTAACCGAGACCGCTCATCTCACTTGCAGACCATCTATACAGACGCTACAAAAAGATGTCATCTAAGTAATTTCAACTTATATTTTTAAAATTCAAAAATACGACACTTTCTAAATCTTCCCCTATTTTTCTACAAAAAACCACTATAACTTTTATTTTAAAAAAAACGAAATCGTCCATCAGCTACTGACAGACAGTTGTCACTCGCGCCAGCTAATTTTGAAAAATAATTTAAAATTCAAATTTTATGAACACAAACTTTTTAACCAAAGAAGCCTTACTAATTCACTGGCAAGGGCATCGCGCTTCCACGCGCAAAACCATCGAAGCCTTTCCAGAAAAAGAACTGTTTGAATTTCGAATCGGCAATATGCGCCCATTCTCAACGATGATTCACGAATTGATCTCGATAGCCGTGCCCGGACTTGAAGAGATCACCTCTAAAATTTCAAAACCGTTTCAGGAAAACAGAGATACGCTAAAAACCAAAGGAGAACTGCTCGATCAGTGGGACAAAGACACAGTTTCAATCAATAGATTGTATGCTGCTATACCCGAGTCGGATTTTCCCAAAACATTCAATCTTTTTGGGCAATATGAGAACAGTCTGATCAACACCGTATTTTATTTTATCGACAATGAAGTCCACCATCGAGCTCAAGGTTTTGTATACCTGCGTGCACTCGAGTTGGAACCTCCTTTTTTCTGGGAACGTTAAAACCAAAAAATCCAGTTTACAACTGGATTTTTTTATGTATTGAGATTGCTGAGATTTCCTGCAAGCAATTCGCGGACGGTTTGCTTTAGGCTTTCGGGTTCCAAAATTTGTGCTTTATCACCAAACATCATAAACCAACGCGCAAACCCACTTTTCACTTCCGTACAACGAAAAGTCATCTCCATCCGACCTTCACGTTCTATTTCGCTTTCAAAACCGTAATAATCTCGTTCCCATTTCAAGTATTTCACCACATCCATTTCCACAGAAATTCGAACTTTAACTTCGGGTATCTCACTGGTTTTTTGCGATTCCAAATAGAATTCCAACGGCTGGTGCTGCCTCTCAAAAGACCGTTGTGTCAATTCAACCAAATAAACGCGGTCCAATCGAAATTGCCGATAATCGCAACGCAAATGACAGTAGGCTACAAAGTACCAATAGGTATTTTCATGAAAAACCCCAACAGGCTCTACCTCCCTGACAGACGGAGCCACAGCCTCGACACTTTGATAAGAAATCGATAGACACAAACGCATAGAGATCGACTGAAACAGCAGCGACAAACCCTCAGGAACGTCTTGATTAAACAATTCCAACTTGGAACGCATCAACAATTTGCTCTCTACCGTCGAAACTACCGCTTTATCTGTGGTACGCAACATCGCTTTCATCTTGTATAATGCAGAACTAAATTGCCCGCTAAGATTTTTATCGAGGTAATTGGTCATCAGTTTTTCTGCAACACCAAAACTCAAGGCCTCCTCCTTTGTAAACAAAGTTGGTGTCATGCGAAAACCATCTACTAATGAATAACCAACACCCGCTTCGCTATATATCGGTATACCCGCCAATTCTAAAGAACGAATATCTCTGTAAATAGTACGAAGGCTCACCTCAAAACGATCCGCCAATTCCTGCGCTGTCACCACTTTCTTAGACTGCAACTGAACCATAATCGCCAATATCCGATCGAAACGCTTGTTGATTTCCATGTTGGAACTTTTTATGTTTTAAGGCAAAAATATATTTTTATTCGTAAATTGTAGCTCGTAATTCGTGATTGGAGGAATATTTCTCACGCGATTCAAACGACCTAAAACAAAAAAAGCCTTCTCGTTGGAGAAGGCTTTACTATATCAAATCAATTGATTATTCTTGCTCAGCAATAACTTCGTAAGGAATTTCAATGATTACATCACGGTGAAGACGAACAGTCGCTTCATATTTACCAGTACGTTTGATGATACCAGAAGTGATGAATTTTTTATCGATACTTTGACCGTTTTTAGCAAAAACCTCAGCAAGATCATTATTAGTTACAGAACCAAATAATTTTTCTCCACCAGCTTTAACTGTGATCTTAATATCTAAAGCTTTAAGCGCTTCAGCGATAACATTCGCATCAGCAATAACTTTAGCTTCTTTATGAGCTCTTTGCTTTAAGTTTTCAGCCAATACTTTCTTTGCAGAAGGTGTAGCTAAAATAGCAATCCCTTGAGGAATTAAAAAGTTACGCCCGTATCCCGGTTTTACCGAAACCAAGTCATCTTTAAATCCTAATTTTTGTACGTCTTGTTTTAAAATAAGTTCCATAGTTTTCGCCTCTTTTTATTTTAATAAATCAGCCACATATGGCATTAATGCTAAATGACGAGCTCTTTTAACAGCTACAGAAACTTTTCTTTGGTATTTCAAAGAAGTTCCTGTTAAACGACGAGGAAGAATTTTTCCTTGTTCGTTTACGAATTTCAATAAGAAATCTGGATCTTTAAAATCGATATATTTAATACCTGATTTTTTGAAACGACAATATTTCTTAGCTTTGTTTGTTTCTATATTTAAAGGCGTTAGATATCTGATATCTCCGTCTTTTTTTCCTTTTGCAGATTGCTCAATAGTCGACATAATAATTAAGCTTTTTTAGATTTTAATTTCTCTCTTCTTCTTTCAGCCCAAGAAATCGCATGTTTATCCATACTTACTGTAAGGAAACGCATGATTCTTTCATCACGACGGAATTCAGTCTCTAAAGCGATCAAGATCTCTCCAGTTACTGTGTATTCGAATAAATGGTAAAAACCACTTTTTTTGTTTTGGATTTCGTAAGCCATTTTTTTCAAGCCCCAATCCTCTTTTGATACCATCTGTGCTCCTCTAGAAGTAAGAAATTCTTCAAATTTCTGTACTGTTTCCTTTACCTGAGTTTCAGATAAAACGGGATTCAAGATGAAAACAGTTTCATAATGATTCATAAATATTAGATTTTATTTGTTATAAAATTGGGTGCAAAAATACGTTTTTAAATGATATAATACAAACTTTAAAAAATTCTTTTTCAATTAATTCAATCTTAAAAAAAAGGTTGCTTCCAATTTTATCGGAAGCAACCTCAAAGAACTATTTTTTTCTACTCAACAAAAAAAAATAGCTTATGGCAAAGACTTGATTTTTGCTGCTAGCTCCTCCTCGCTTGCCATTTTTAACTCATCCATCGCAATGGTAATGATTATATTTTTCTCTAATTTCACTTCTTGAATCGCATAAATCAATTTGCCTTGACTTTCTGATACGAAAATAACGTACATATCATAACCGACAGGCCCCCAACCATAGTGCTCCGTAAAACTTTTAGTTGCAACATCATACTTATCCAAAAAGGCCAATACGTCTGTCTCGCCTCTAAACGTGACATATACAGAACTGTTTTTATTGTCATATCCATCTGGAACTCGAACTATTAAAGGCGTTCTTTCGCCTTCTCCTAATAAAAATCGATCGATGTTCGACCAGCCAAAATCTTTTAGATAAACTTGATATTCATTAGTTTCTGCATTGGGATAGACCCCACCTTCTTCAGCACCAGGATCAAACTCATCCCAATTTATATTCCCGTCGTCGTTAAAACGGCCTTTCCACATGATCATATCTACATCCAATCCACCACTATTCGCAGCGGGAACCGTCATACTAAAATAGTTTGTTTTTAGCCCCACTCCATACTGAGTAACATTAATAAAAAACTGACCTCCAGTAACCAAAGGTTCTAGTCCACCGGATTCATTGACCCCCATCAAAGGTCTATTGGCCAACACCATAGAGGCACGATCATAAAACTCTATAAATTCCAACTCCACATCTCCGGTAACCTTCTCATCGTTGGCATCATATAAATTCAGTGGATCGATCATCAAAACAACTCCTGCTTTTGAGGTAAAAACAATTCCATCTTCTGCTTTAAAACTTTTTCTTTGAGTCATTTTCTCTAAGGCCTCAAGTTGAAGTTTCTTAAATACCGTTGCCGATGGCGGAACCATTCCTGGCACTGGATCTTCTGGGTGAGGCGTCAAGACGCCCTCATCATCTGAACAGCTTATAAAAAACAAAGCGGCACAGAAAAAAGCTAAATAATAATTTATCTTTTTCATTTCATTGGTTTTTAAATTCACAACAAATATATCGAGTCAAAAACACAGCAAATATGATAAAAATCATTATTTAACAATATTACACTTGCCTTTTATCAAAAACTAATTGAAAAAAGACCAAAAAATATCATTTTTTAAACATTTTAAGCTAAAAAACACATTGTATTAACTTAATTTTCACGAAGTGAATTCAAAACTTTTGCAGTTTTACCTCTATTTTTTTTACTAATAAAAATCTACATTGGCGGTAACCTTAACCGCGCGATACCCCCCTACAGCTTCAAAACTTTTTAATATGCGTTGAATTTGATTTTTGGTAGACATCAATGGTTTTTGCTGAGGGATCTTAATCAAGATTACACGGATATACTGATTTCTAATGCGACTAATTGCAGGCTCCTCAGGTCCTAAAACAGGCATATCCAAATGGGTCTTCAACATATTATACACCCAAAACGACGCCTCCTTAAGTTTCTCAAACTCCCGATGCCTTAGAGTTAAACGGACCAACCTGTAAAAAGGCGGATATTTAAAATTGTGCCGTTCATACATTTGCTCCTTATACATCCCTTCGTAATCATTGTTCGTGACCTGCTGAATAATATTGTGATACGGATTGTAGGTTTGTATAATTACTCGCCCTTGCTTATGCTTTCGCCCAGCTCTTCCCGAAACCTGCATCAACATCTGAAAGGCCCGTTCATGAGCACGAAAATCAGGATGAAACAGGCTGTTGTCTGCATTCATTACTCCAACTAGATTGACATTGTCAAAATGCAACCCCTTTGCCAGCATTTGTGTGCCGACTAAAATATCAATTTCCCCTTCTTTAAACGCGTCTAATATTTTTTCAAAACCATATTTACCTCTTGTAGTATCCTGATCCATGCGCGCAATCTTCTTTTCTGGAAAAAGCTGTTTTAGCTCTTCCTCCACTTGCTCTGTACCAAAACCTTTAGTATTTAAATCAACACCATTACACGCCACACAAGACGTGGGCATCGGCATTGCAAAACCACAGTAATGACAACGCAACTGATTTTTGTATTTGTGATAGGTAAGACTGACATCGCAATCGGTACACTGAGGCACTGTTCCGCAAGTCATACACTCCACTACAGGCGAAAACCCTCTGCGATTCTGAAAAAGAATGACCTGCTCTCCCAAAGCCAATGCCTGCACGATTTCTTCAATAAGCGTATTGGAGAAATGGCCGGTCATTAGTTTTCGCTTGTATTTTTCTTTTACATCAACTAAAACTATTTCAGGTAGAATTACATTGGCGTAACGCTCGGTTAAGCTTACCAATCCAAATTTATTTTGATTGGCATTGTAGTAACTCTCGAGACTTGGTGTTGCGGATCCCAAAAGTACTTTTGCCCCATGTATTTTCGCCAACACTATAGCCGCATCACGGGCATGGTATCGAGGTGCTGGGTCCTGTTGTTTAAACGTCGCCTCATGCTCTTCATCCACAACCACGAAGCCCAATTGCTCAAAGGGTAAAAAAAGCGATGACCGCGTCCCGATGACAATCCGAGCCGTAACCGACGCTGCCAATACCTGATGCCAAACCTCCACCCGTTCGTTTTGCGAATATTTTGAATGAAAAACAGCCACCTGATTACCATAGTATGCCACCAATCGCCTCACCAACTGTGTCGTCAAGGCGATTTCTGGCAACAAAAACAAAACCTGCTTACCCGTATTCAAAAACGATTCGATCATTTTGATGTAAATCTCTGTTTTGCCCGAAGCCGTAACCCCATGAAGCAAAACGACATCTTTGGATTCAAAACCGTTTTCGATAGCATCATAGGCCACTTGTTGCGCTGAGCTTAGTTGAAAATCAACCTCTTCTCGATCTTTAAATATCACTCGATCTTCCGTTAGGAAATATTCTTCGAGGATTTCCTTGTCTACCAATGCTTTTATCACGGCAGCCGTACTGCCAGAAAACTCCAACAATCTCTTGACAGATATGGGTTTTCGCTCGACCGCTTTTAGTTGAAAATAACTCAAAATTAGCTCGCGTTGTTTGGCTGCTCGAGACAACAGCTCCAACAAGGCATTCAATCGATCTCCTGATTCATAATCACCAATCAAACGAACATAACGGGTTTGTTTCGGTTTGTATTTTTCAATCAATTCTTCTTGTATATAAATCACCTGCTTATCCAATAGCGCATTGACAATCGGAAAAATGGTTTTTTTATTTAAAATCGATACGATTTCTTCAATTTTCAAGGTCGACTGAAGTTGCAAGGCCTCATAAATCAAATACTCTTGATCTGTAAGTTGTTTACTATCGATATTTGAATCGGGATTAAGATGAATCAGCGTTTCGCTTTCCAACAGCAATCTCGATGGCATAGCCGTTCGATAAACCTCTCCCAAACTACACATATAGTACTCTGCAATCCACTGCCACAATTGGATTTGTTTCTCAGTAGCTATCGGACTTCTATCTAATATTTCATGTATTTCCTTGGCTTGATATTGTTGAGGAACCCGGTGATGTTTTTCCAAAACCAAAGCCGTATATACTTTATTCTTGCCAAATGGAACTGCTAAACGCATACCTATCTGTATAAACTCGAACTCCGATTCAGAGACCGAGTACGTAAATGTTGCAGATACAGACAGAGGCACTACGACCTCAACAAAATACATCATAATTAAAAAATTGTATTGACAAAGATACGCCTTTGTATAAAAAAAAACACTTTTGATAGAAGGCTTCTCTACCAAAAGTGTTTTTCAAATTTTTATTTAAATGCTTAAAAATACCGCTATAACCTGACCCATGTTTGCGTTCTTCCCAACAACGATATCCCGAGATATCCACGAACATCTAACTTGTCAACTCCGTTGAGTTTAACGGTACACTTATATTCTTTCCCCGTCTGAGGATCGATAATTCTTCCATCGGTGTATTCACCTCCTTTTTTCACCAAACCTTTGATAATCGTCAAACCAACAATCGGCTTGCCTTTGTCTGTTCCAGGACATTTATCACAGACCGGATTCTCAACTGTAGGCTTGATTAACTTGATTACTTTTCCGTAATATTTTCCGCTTATTTCTGTAATTTCAACAATTGACTTTTCTTTCCCAGTAGTATCATCGATAGTTTTCCACTTACCCGTAATACTCTGCGCATTTAATGTTGTCATACTTCCTAGAAACATCACAAACAGAACTAAAATTGAGTTTTTCATCATAACACTATTATTGTTTTAAAATTTTTCCCACTACTATTTTCAACACGAGCCTAACGCAATATAACTCCTTGATAGCTGTTGATGACATCGTATACTCAAATATAACTTTTTTTTCGTTTTAATTTGCTAATCGATGCATTTAATTCAAAGCCCAGCAGTAAAATCATGCAATTAATCCAAATATAAAACATCAAAACTAACAATGTCCCAATAGAACCATACAATTCATTGTAACGGGCAAATCTCAAAACATATATTCCAAAGAAATAGGACGTAAACACATACAATACCGTTGTAAAAACAGACCCTACAGATATAAAGGATACTTTTTGCATTTCCTTGGCTCCAAATTTATACAAAGTAGAAGTGACCATTAAGATTACAAATAACAAGAATAAATTTCTCGCCCACTGCAACCAAATTTCCATATCCATAATACTGTGCATAATCACCTCCAAAACGACAAACACCGCTACCGTGATAATCAACATAAAAGACAGCATGATAGACAATCCTAAAGCCAGTAAATATTGCCGAAACAAACTGTGTGAAATCGTGATATGATAAGAGGATTCAAATCCACCAATAATCGCAAAAACACCATTAGCCATCAAAAAAATCGACAATAGAAAACCCGAAGACAGTAATGACTTGTAACTGTTCGTCATAATATCATCTAAGATAGAAGATATGGCTTCATACGTATTGGGAGGAACGGAACTGGCGATAAATTGCATAAAATCTGCCTGAAAATTCTCTAATGGAATATAGGGGATCAGATTTAAAATAAAAAGTGCAAACGGAAACAACGCCATAAAAAAACTAAAGGCAATCGATCCCGCTCGATAGGAAAAGGCGCCCTTAACAATACCAGTAATGTATAATTCTAGCAAGTCGTACAGCGAATATCCCTCTAATTTAGGTAGTTTAATGGTCTTTATAAAAGAGACCACTTTATTTAATACCGGTATTTTATCTATTTTATCCTCAATTTCTTTCGACACTCATTTGGTTTTTTAAATTACTTATAAAACCGCTTTTAAACTCAAATCCATATTCCAAACAGAATGCGTTAAAGCTCCGGAGGACACATAATCAACCCCGCACAAAGCATATGCTCTAACAGTGCTTTGATCAATATTACCCGAAGATTCTGTTTGACAACGGCCTTGAATCATTGCGACTGCCTTTTTGGTGGTATCATAGTCCATATTATCCAATAAAATTCGATAAACTCCATCATTTTGCAAAATCTGACTTACCTCTTCTAAGTTTCTCGCTTCAACGATGATTTTTAAGTCTTTATTATTTTGCTTTAAATACGCATGGGTCTTTTGAATAGCTTGAGAAATCCCGCCTGCAAAGTCAATATGATTATCTTTCAACATAATCATATCATACAAGGCAAAACGATGATTCTCTCCACCTGCGATTTTTACAGCCCACTTCTCAATAGCCCTGATTCCCGGTGTCGTTTTTCGAGTATCGAGTATTTTGGTATCCGTTCCTTCCAACAAATCTACAAAGACTTTGGTTTTGGTTGCAATTGCACTCATGCGTTGCATAGAATTCAATACTAAACGTTCAGCTTTTAAAATAGATTGCGACCTACCGCTAACATAAAAGGCTTCATCGCCAACGGCAACTTCACTTCCGTCAGTAATCAACACTTCAACGGCCAATTCAGGATCAACATAATGAAAAATCATCTTTGCAAATTCGACACCGGCTAAAATACCTGCTTCCTTAACCAGCAAACGAGCTTTCCCTACTGCCTCTATTGGAATACACGCCAAAGAACTGTGATCTCCATCACCTACATCTTCTCTTATCGCATTTTTTATAATGATCTCTAATTCTTCTTGAAACTGTTTCTCTGTAATCATGGTATTAATTTAGTTTTGCTAAAATAAGAAATGTTTTGCACTTCATCAGCCCCTTTTACAAGTCCTTATCAACAATACTAATGCTTTTAATTTTTCACAATAGCAATTCCCAACATTTTATAAAATTCCTTTAAGATTGCTGGGTGCCCTGGCCAAGCTGGCGAAGTCGTTAAATTACCGTCGGTATACGCTGCGTCAACAGCGATTTCCTGATAGTGACCGCCCGCTAATACGATATCTGGTCCAATAGCCGGATAGGCCGTTAATTTCCTCCCTTTTAATACATCCGCAACCGTTAGTATCTGAATACCGTGGCATATTGCCGCTACCGGTTTATTTTTTTCGAAGAAATACTGTACAAACTTTATAACATCGGGATTTAAACGAATGTATTCTGGCGCTCTCCCACCACATACATACAATCCATCATAATCGGAGACTTTCACCTCTGAAAAAGTTTTGTTTAAAATAAAATTATGCCCTCGCAATTCCATATACGTCTGAAATCCTACAAAATCATGAACTGCAGTAGCAATAGCCTCATTAGCCTTTTTGCCCGGGCAAACGACATCAACTTCTACACCTACCGAAAGCAAGGCCTGAAATGGAACCATAACTTCGTAATCTTCAACAAAATCTCCTGCTAACATTAAAACGCGTTTTTTCATACTCTAGTTTTATTTAAAAAATTAAGATCCTACCCAATCACTGTATCGTCGAATAGCCTTGTGCCTAATAAAAACTCTATAAACCGTGATTTAAGATTGTATAGATGCACTCTTTCGACTTACTAAATTTAAACTAATTTACTTTAAAATCAAATATTTACGCCATTTAATAATCCTTTTTTAACGGAAATCCAAATTCGATTCCCAGTGACACTACTAAAGATTTCAAAATAATTAGCCGTTTTTCCTAACTGATGTTACCTTGCCGCTTTTTCAACAAATAGGAACGTCTCCAAATCAAACAAGTTATTGCACTAGGTACTGCAAGTCACAGTACATCCAAGGCATGAGATCTTGTATTATGGATCCGTACTTTAGAATACAACAGCATTTCGTATAAGAAAATATATTTTTTTTTATAACATGATAATTATCATATCATTGGATTCAAAATACAGGTAATTTTACAGTATAAAAATCTAGAAAAAATATGAAAAAAATATTCCTTATCTGTACCATTGGATTAGTTAGTATATCATTATCATCATGTGGAGATAATAAAAAGACAGAGACACAAGAAGTAACGGTTACTCCAGAAGAAAGCGCACCAAAAGAAGGATTTGAAGTGAGCATTTCTGGAGATGACACCATGAAATTTGACAAAACCGAAATTAAAGTACCCGTTGGAGAAACCATCATACTTACTTTACATCATACTGGTAAGATGGATAAAGCGGTTATGGGTCACAATTTTGTGGTATTAAAACCGGGTATCGACATGGCGGCATTTGCTGAAAAAGCAGCTGTAGCTAAGGACAACGATTATATTCCTGCGTCAGAAACAAACAGTATTATCGCCCACACCAAAACAATCGGCGGAGGGGAATCAACTACTATTGAATTTAAAATTACCGAGGCGGGGACTTATCCATTCATGTGTACGTTCCCGGCACATTACGCCTTAATGAAAGGGGAGATTATTGCGGAGTAATAGCGGTTTTTTACCATTAATTCAATTTATTGGGCATCTTGCGAGATGCCCAATTTTTTTTATCTTTAATCTTAAGAATGGTCTGTTCTCCTAAGAGCGCGTACACAGATCAACCCGGTTTGTTAAACAGAAACCCCCAAATAATTACTTGGTGTAATTTGTTTGAGTTCTGCTTTTATTTCATCCGAGACATCAAGTCCTTCAATAAACTGATGCATCGATGCCTTATTGATCCCGGCATTGGTTCTGGTCAAGTCTTTTAGTGCTTCATACGGATTTGGGTATGCCTCTCTTCTCAAAATCGTTTGAATAGCTTCGGCAACCACAGCCCAATTGTTTTCTAAATCTTGAGCAAATTTATCTGCATTTAACAATAATTTGTCCAATCCTTTTAAGGTGGCTTCAAAAGCGATTATCGTATGCCCAAAAGGCACACCAATATTGCGCAATACCGTACTGTCTGTTAAATCTCTTTGCAAGCGTGACACGGGTAATTTGGCGGACAAATGCTCGAAGATAGCGTTGGCAATACCCAAATTTCCTTCCGAGTTTTCAAAGTCAATCGGATTGACTTTATGCGGCATGGCCGAAGAACCAATTTCTCCTGCTTTAATTTTCTGCTTAAAGTATTCCATAGACACATAAGTCCACACATCTCGATCCAAATCCAACACAATGGTATTGATGCGCTTTAAAGCATCAAAAAAAGCAGCAAAGTGATCATAATGTTCAATTTGCGTAGTTGGAAAAGAATGTTTTAAACCTAAGTTGGTTTCGACAAAGTCATTTCCAAATTGTCTCCAATCCTGTTTCGGATAAGCTACATGATGGGCATTAAAATTACCGGTAGCTCCACCAAACTTAGCCGCAAAAGGGATGTTATTCAACAAGCGCAGTTGTTCTTCTAAACGCTCCACAAAAACGTGAATCTCTTTTCCTAAACGAGTTGGAGATGCAGGCTGACCGTGGGTACGCGCAAGCATCGGTATATCTTTCCACTCCAAGCTAAGCGCTTTTAGTTTATTGACCAACTTGATAAAAAGCGGCATATAAACTTCCTGAAAAGCTTCTTTGGTTGAAAGGGGAATGGCTGTATTGTTGATATCTTGTGACGTTAAGCCGAAATGAATAAATTCTTTATAAGCTGCTAAACCCAATTGATCAAAAGCTGCCTTAACAAAATATTCAACGGCTTTGACATCGTGATTGGTCGTCTTTTCTGTTTCTTTAATTTCCAAGGCATCCGCTGTAGAAAAGTTCTGATATACCTTGCGCAATTCTGGAAAAACAGTTGGAGAAACTCCTTTTAATTGTGGCAACGGTATTTCACATAAAGCGATAAAATATTCGATTTCGATTAATACGCGATATTTAATCAGGGCTTCTTCAGAAAAATAAGCAGCTAAAGAATTGGTTTTATTTCTATAACGACCGTCGATAGGCGAAATAGCATTCAGTTCTGTTAACATAAAATAAGGATGTGTTGTTAAGATGCAAATATAAACTATTAATAAGAAAACGAGAAATGAAACTCCCGTTAAGCTAAATGAAAAAAGGCTGTCTTATCGACAGCCTTTTTTTTATTTTGACCACTCTAATATAGAGTCTTTGTTCATTTTGATATAATCGGCATTGTTTGCTTTTTCAGCCATGGACAGCGATTTTTTGGCTGTTTCTATCGCAGCTTTTTTATCACCTGACTTCGCTTGGATCTGTGATTTAAGTCTCACGAAATAATAAGGAGCCTCTTCACCTTTCAGCTCAATGGCCTTATTAATCCAATTTAAAGCCTTATTCATGTCTTTATTGATCAAGAAGTAGTATTGTGCTGCCGCATAATAATCCACTGCTTTAGGACCCGCTAAAACCTCATCGATACTCGCTAAAGCCAATTTCTCTGACGGTACTTCAATACGAACAGCTACCATGGTCTTTTCCCAAGAAATTTCCAAATCAGCCGCATCGACATTAACATTATTAATAGCTAATGTAAAAGTCTCCACATTACGAGTTAAAGCAATCGGTTTTACTGTAGTTTTTAAGGCTACTTTAGAGTCATCCCATTTTTCAGGTAATCCCCAGTTGTTGGTATTGGCGTAAAAGATCACGTCCCATGATTCCGCTTTTGGAAGGGTATACAAGGCATAGGTTCCTTTTTTTAATGTTTTCCCATCGATTACTACATCATCACCAAAAGTAATCATGGTGTTGACATTAGCACCGGTTCTCCACATTCTTCCATAGGGAACCAAATCTCCAAATACAGAACGACCACGCATATTCGGTCTGGTATAGTCGATACTGATATCAGTAAGTCCCACAACCTGTTCTATTTTTGCCTTGGTACTCATTTGTGGTACTTGAACTTGTGCCATCCCAAAATAGGAAGACATCAGTAAAGCCACTAAAGCGATTTTATTTTTCATGATCTCTATATTAATTATTGTTTTTTACTACTTCCTTCAATCAGCCAATTTTTGTAAGTCGGTACATCTGGCGTATATCCGATCGGGCTGTTTAATGCCTTTTCATCGGAATCTAAAACTATGTAATAAGGCTGTGCATTGGCTTTGTAATGGGTAATTTGGAAATCACTCCACTTATTACCAACAGTCTTAATTTTTCTGCCCGTTTCTGGTGATATATATTGTTCTGCCTCTGGCAATTCCTTTTTATCATCTACATAAAGTGAAATTAATACAAAGTCCTTTCTCAATAAAGATAACACTTCCGGATCCGACCATACGTAATCTTCCATCTTACGACAGTTGACACAGGCAAATCCGGTGAAATCTAATAAAACCGGTTTATTTACGGATTTTGCATAAGCTATTCCCTTTTGATAATCGGTAAAAGCAACCAAATCATGAGCACCTAATTTAGCACCGTCTGGCAATTCTACTTCAGTAGAAACACCACCGCCTTTGGAGTTACCTACTCCATAAGGACTTTCACTATAGGTCATTGGAGGAGGAAATCCTGAAATGATTTTTAGTGGAGCACCCCACAATCCAGGGATTAAGTAAATCGTAAAAGTACCTACCAGTAAAGCCATCGCCAAACGACCTACGGAGATATGATCCATCGGACTATCGTGTGGCAGCTTGATTTTTCCTAATAAATATAATGCCCAAGCCCCAAATATCGCGATCCAAATAGCTAAGAAAACTTCTCTTTCCAACCAATGAGCTTGCAAAACCAAATCGGCATTGGATAAGAATTTAAAGGCTAAAGCCAACTCTAAGAATCCTAATGACACTTTGATCGTATTTAACCATCCACCGGACTTTGGCATAGAGTTTAACCAACCTGGGAACATCGCAAACAACATAAATGGCAAGGCCAAAGCAGTTGAGAAACCCAACATTCCTACAATCGGAGCAATTCCTCCTTTAGATGCCGCTTCTACCAATAGGGTTCCAACAATTGGTCCTGTACAAGAGAAAGAGACTATCGCCAAGGCCAAGGCCATAAACAAGATTCCTATAAATCCGCCACGATCTGCTTGCGAATCCACTTTATTCGCCCATGAATTTGGTAGCATAATTTCGAATGCTCCTAAAAACGAGGTAGCAAAGAACACCAATAAGACAAAGAAGATCACATTGAACCAGACATTAGTAGACAGTGCATTTAAAGAGTCCGCTCCAAAAACAGCGGTCACGATAGTACCCAAAACTACATAAATCAAGATGATTGATAATCCATAAAAAATGGCATTACGAATACCCTTAGCGCGGGTTTTACTTTGTTTAGTAAAGAAACTAACCGTCATTGGAATCATCGGAAACACACAAGGGGTTAACAACGCTGCAAATCCAGATAGAAATGCGATAAAAAAGATTTTAAATAAGCCTTTTTGCTCTTCTTTTACCGGCTTAATTGGCGCTGCATCCTGTGGGGTTGTAGCCGTTACCGCAGCAACGGATTCCGTTGCTTCCTCAAAGTTCTTAACTTCTGAAGCTGTTAGAGTCGCTAGGTCAAACACAAAAAAGTTACTTTGACTGATACAAACTTCATCACAAACTTGATAAGCCAGTTCTAATTGAATATTTTTAAGATCTTTATTGGTAATCTTAACTTCCTGAACCAATTTTACCGGTCCATCAAAATAGGTTTCATCTACCTCAAAAACATCATTATATACCGTTTTTGTTGGACTCTCCTTTGCTTTTCCAGCAATTAAGTAGTTCCCTTCTTCATTATTAAACAACAATTCTGCCGGTAAGGGGCCTCCTTCAGCAGTAAATTGTGAGTACATATGCCAATTCCCGTCAACTACACCGTCTAGGGTAATTACATATTCCGTTTCTGATTTTTTTTCTATTTTAGATTTCCATTTAGCCGGGTTGACAATCTGAGCCTGCACCGTCACTATAGAAACTAAAAAAAGTAGCAAATAGGCTAATTTTTTCATTTGATTAATTGAATTTTTAAAATGTTTTTAGTTGTACTTTTTATCTTAAATCGATCATCCATTCGACCACCGACAATCCATACAATTTGAGTTTCAGAACACAAGATCCAAGCTGATTCTTTTTCAATTTGAGAATATTTCTCATCTTTAAAATACTTACTAAGCTTTTTAGATCCGTGCATTCCCAAAGGATAAAAAGAATCCCCGTCACGCCACTTTCTCAGCAGCAAGGGAAACTTTACTTGATCTTTATCTACAAAAATAATGTCTTTATCTTCATAGGCTAATCGTTCATTTTGTTGTTCATTAGAAATAATTATTGGTTTAGTTATAGTTTCATTTTCATAAAGTTCGTATACCTGCTTATCATCGTCCAAAACACTCTTTGGTGCCAATATTAGCTGCGCTCTATTTTTGAGCAAAACAGCTGTATCGGAAAAAATCATTTTACCGGTAGGCGCGTCTACTAATAAGTCGACATCGTCCCAGTTCTTAAATCCGAACGGCAACAACCAGTGATGTAAGTAAGCCAGATAGTTCCCTCGTGTTTTTAATGCTGCTATGGAGAAATACCGTGTTTCTCCCTCTTCAATAACAACACGATCATAAAAATCTTTTGAAGCATCTTCGATTAGGCTATGTGCCTCGTTTAAATACATCATCGAATTCTTAAACGAATTCAAAAAACCCGCATTGCTCTTTTTAAAAATCGGCACGACTTCTTTTCTAATTTTATTGCGCAAATATTTGGTTTCTGCATTGGTATGATCCTCACGCCAATCCCATCCATTTGCCCTTGCGTGTTGCTCAATTTCCTCTCTGGAAAAAACCAACATCGGACGTACGATTTTATGATTTTGTTCGGGAATTCCCATCAAACCATCCAAACCTGTACCCCGAGAAAAATTGATTAGGAAAGTTTCAACGGAATCATCTACATGATGTGCCGTTAAAAGAAAATCGAGTTTTTTGTCTAACAATAAAGTATCGAACCATTGATAACGCAAGTCTCTCGCTGCAATCTGAATCGAAACCCCATTTACTTGAGCATACTGCTCTGTATCAAAACGGATGCCAAAAAATGGAATTTTCAATTGTTTACACAATTCTTCTACAAATTCCATATCACCATCGCTCTCTTTATCTCGCAATTGAAAGTTGCAATGCGCGACACTAATATCCATCTTTAATTCTGCAAATAAACGCAACATCACGATACTATCAACTCCTCCGCTAACCGCCAACAAAAGTTTAGCCTGTTGCATATCTGGAAATCGATTCTGAAGGTGAGTTTTAAGTTTTGCTAACATTTTACAAATTAAAGTCCTCAAAGTAACATATTTTATTTGTTTTTTGAAACCTCTTTTTTGCCAAAAAAATTACAGAAACTATAATTTTTTGTGAATCTGTAATTTTTCGCGCTTAAGTTTGGCTGGTCAGTCCTTCACAATTTAGTAGAAACTACCAATACCAATATTTTTAATGGTTATAACACACCTAAGAAGTGGTGTTTGCGGACCGGCTATTTATTCTTGTATCGGTTGTAAAACCCTTTTCATCGCTTGAGCTTTTAACAAACATTCTTCGTATTCGGCTTCGGGCTCGGCTAGGGAGGTAATAGCGCTTCCAACAGAGAACGAAATATAGCTTTTTGCGTGATTATAGAGTATGCTTCTGATGACTACATTGAAATCAAAATTGCCCTCAGGGGAAAAATATCCAATAGCACCACTATAGAGTCCGCGCTTGGATTCTTCCAATTCTTCAATAATTTTCATCGCAGAAATCTTGGGAGCTCCGGTCATACTACCCATTGGATAGGTCGACTGAATAATTGCAATCGGAGAAGTATCAGCAGAAACCTCGGACACCACCGTCGAAATCATTTGGTGTACTTGTTTAAAAGTATAGATTCCACATAACTCTTCAACCCTTACAGATCCTTTAATAGCGGTTTTGGACAAATCATTTCGCACCAAATCGACGATCATTATATTTTCTGCGCGTTCTTTTATATTTGATTGTAAATCGATGCGAGCCTGCAAATCATCGTCCGCTAGCAGATGTCGTTTAGCAGTGCCCTTAATCGGCTGTGAGATTACTTTGGTACCCGTTTTTTTCAGATAGCGTTCCGGTGAAGCCCCTAAAGCATAATGGTGGTTATTCTTAAAAAAAGTAGCAAAAGGTGGGCTAGAAATCGCATTTAATGCCTGATAAATTTGCAACGGATCTATACTGCTATTTTCTGCAAAAAACTCCATACAAAAATTGGCTTCATAGATATCTCCCGCCTGAATACTGCCGAGCATATTCGTGATTTTTTGAATATACTGTTCTTTCGAAATGCGCTGTTGAATCTCAATATTGCTTGTAGGTACAACCGTAAACAAACCGGTTTCTTCTATTTGCTGTAAGTCGCTCTCCCACTCCTCATTACAATTTCTGAGGTAATGCAATTCCAATACATTCCCCTTAACTTTAAATATTTTTTGGGGTTGAAAGAAAAATAAATCTGGAAATTCTAATCCATCGCTATTCGAAGATTGTAATTTTTCGACGTCGTTTTTTAGGTCATAACTCAAATAACCAAACAACCAGTCTTTCGTTTGGGAATAGTAGGCCTCTAGATCGAGAAATGCCCGGTCATAATCGGTTTGAATAGCCGTGAAGGCCTCCACTGCAAGTAGGTAATCAAATTCGGAATAGTTCTCCGTAGCGTTGTTGCTATCCAAAAAAACTACTTCGCGGAACTGTTGGCTCCACTGAAGTAGTTTATCTTTAAAATTGGTATATTCTGATAAGTCAACACTAATGACATTTCGCATGGCTTATTCCACTTCAGGTTGATTGGCTGTTGAATAGTTTCTCCACTTATCAATACACTGTATCATGTCGGTTGGAATATCCGAACTAAAGCGCATAAACTCCTTGGTTATCGGATGTTCAAATCCTAGGGTCTGCGCATGCAAAGCTTGACGTGGTAATACTTGAAAGCAGTTTTCCACAAACTGTTTGTATTTGGTAAAGGTAGTTCCTTTTAAAATCAAGTGTCCCCCATAACGTTCGTCGTTAAATAAGGTATGACCGATGTGTTTCATATGAACGCGAATCTGATGTGTACGACCGGTTTCTAATCGACAACTCACAAGCGTAACATAACCCAAACGTTCTAAAACTTTGTAGTGAGTTACGGCATATTTACCGTCTGCTTCATCTTCATAAGCGGCCATCTGCATGCGGTTTTTGACGTGTCGTCCGATATAGGTCTCCACGGTTCCCTGTTCTTCTGCTACATTACCCCATACCAAAGCCACGTATTCTCTTTCTGTAGTTTTTTCAGCAAACTGTCTTTGTAATTCGCTCATCGCCCATTCGGTTTTAGCAATGACCAATAAACCGCTGGTATCCTTGTCGATTCGATGAACCAAACCGGGACGCTCACTGCTGTTTAGAGGTAAATTTTCAAAGTGATAAGCCAAGGCATTTACTAAGGTTCCCGTGTAATTTCCGTGTCCAGGATGTACTACTAGTCCGGGTTTTTTGTTGATCACCAAAAGCGTATCGTCTTCATAAACGATATCCAATGGAATATTCTCCGGTAAAATTTTATTTTCAAACGGCGGTTGTTCCATCAATACTCGTACTACATCAAAGGCTTTGACCTTGTAGTTGGACTTGACAGGAATCTCATTGACAAATATATTACCGTTTGTCGCGGCTTGTTGAATTTTATTTCGAGTAGCATTCTCTACCAAATTCATTAAAAATTTATCCACTCGTAAAGGCGCTTGTCCTTTAGAGGCTTCAAATTTGTAATGTTCGTATAAATCCCCTTCTAATTCGTCTTGGAACTCGATATTTTCTTGCATTTATTCCGCTGTGTTGTTTTCAATTTCTGGAGCTACGTCTAATGCCTCTGCAGACAATCCGGCTCTACCATCTCCTAATACAAAATCTAATTTAGAGGCTTTTAAAACCTTATCACCAGCTTTTAATGTCTTACCATTTTGTCTCACTTGTAAAACGACGTCTCTACCAATATAACTTTGATATGTTGTGGTCCCCAAATTGAGGCCCATCGCTTCTACTGTAGCTATGGCTTGTCTAAAAGTCAATTGATTTAAGTCTGGCAAGGTTATTTTAGAATATCCCGCAGCATTTATCTTTACGTAAATCTTTCTATTTTCTTTTACGCCTGCTCCTGCCACTGGATCTTGTTCAATAATAGACAAAGGAGGTACGCTTTTATCATAATCCAAAGTATCTAAAATAACCAGCTTCAATTGCACTGCTTCCAAAACACCCTCTGCCGCATCGACCTTCATTTTTCGCAATTCCGGAACAGCGATCTTCTGACCGTGGTTTGTGGAGCTTTTCATCCAGCGTAATGACGCAAAACTAATCACCACGATGATGATTACTGCCAAAGCTATATTGATAAAAAAAGCTTTTGATGTTATAAATTTTCTAATACTCATAAAAATATAATTTTGACAAAGATATAAAATAGAAAAGATTTTTTGTTTCTATGTTTTATTATAAATTTGTTTAATTGACACCCCTCTAAAAAACGAGGGTCTCCAATTGACAAAATCATTAGATATGAAGCATGTAGCTATTATTATGGGTGGGTATTCTAGCGAATATAAAATATCACTACTCAGTGGAAATGTGGTATACCAATCGCTGGATCGTTCAAAATACGTTCCGTATAGAATTCACCTCTTTAAAAACAAATGGGTATTTGTTGCAGATGATGAACAAGAGTACCCTATTGACAAGAATGATTTTTCAATAATCTATCAAGGCAAAAAAATAATTTTCGATGTCGTTTTTAATGCTATACACGGAAGTCCTGGCGAAGATGGTTTGATACAAGCTTATTTTGAATTGATCAATATGCCGCATACCTCTTGTGGATATTATCAAGCTGCGCTGACCATGAATAAACGCGATATGTTATCGGTATTAAAACCCTATGGTATTAAAACTGCCATTTCGTATTACCTCAATCAAGGTGATGTAATCGATACGGAAGCCATTATTCAAAAAGTCGGCCTACCTTGTTTTGTAAAACCCAATAAATCGGGTTCCAGTTTCGGGATTTCAAAACCAAAAACTTCTGAAGAACTTTTAACAGCTATTGACAAAGCTTATCTAGAGGATAATGAAATCATTATTGAGAGTTTTCTGGAGGGCACAGAGGTCTCTGTCGGAGTGATCAATTATCAAGGTGAAGTCAAAGTACTACCGATTACTGAGATTGTGTCCGAAAACGACTTTTTTGATTACGAAGCCAAATACATGGGCAAATCTCAAGAGATCACCCCCGCTCGTATATCAGAAGAAGTCGCCTTAAAAATCAGTGAAATCACCAAGAAAATATATATCATTTTAAAAATGGAAGGTTTCTCTCGTAGTGAATTTATTTTGGTCAACGGCGAGCCGTTTTTACTTGAAATGAATACCATTCCAGGATTGACCAACGAAAGCATCTTACCACAACAGGCGCGTGAAGCCAATATCTCACTAGCAGCATTATTTGATAACGCCATTTGTTTGGCACTTGACAAATCTTAATCATGAGAAGAGCGGTTTTCCCCGGTTCATTTGATCCAATCACCAACGGTCATTTTGACATTATTTGCCGTGCAGTACCCCTATTTGACGAAATTATCGTTGCAATAGGTGTCAATGCCGAAAAGAAATATATGTTTTCTTTAGATGAACGAAAGCGTTTTATCGAAGAAACCTTTAAAGATGAGCCGAAGATTAAAGTCCGTACGTATCACGGATTGACTACCGATTTCTGTATCGAAAACGATGCTCAATTTATACTAAGAGGATTGCGAAATCCCGCTGATTTTGAGTTTGAAAAAGCCATTGCTCATACCAATCGCTTTTTGACAAAAATTGAAACGGTCTTTTTATTAACCGCAGCGAGCACTTCGTTCATCAGTTCCAGCATCGTTAGAGATGTGATCCGAAACAAAGGCGACTATCAACGACTGGTTCCTAAACCCGTTTTTGTTAAAAGATAACAACCAAAAAAAGGTCGACAGTATATACTGCCGACCTTTTTTTATATTTACTAGTTTATAAAACGTCTGATTCTTCAATCAGCAGTTTGATGTTCTCATACGAATTCTCCATGGCTTCTCGAATTTGCTGTTTATTTAACCAGGCCACCTGTTCTATCCCTTCTTCAATTTGTCCAACCGGCACTCCATCAAAATCCGTTTTCATTTCAAACCAATGGGTAATCTTCAGTTTGTACTTACCATTGCGTTTAAATACATGGTAGGTTTTCTGCAGTTTCTTAGTTATTTCTAAGCCTGTAACTCCGGTTTCTTCTTCGACTTCACGGATAGCGGTTTGCTCAATTTCTTCATTTTTCTCAATGCCTCCTTTCGGCAAATCCCATTTTCCATTTCGAAGAATAAACAAGACCTCTCCTTGGGAATTATAGACCAATCCACCCCCTGCTTTTTGAACGGGAATCTTTTCTTTGATTTTTTTTAGAATTTCTTTTTCATTAGGATGGTAAAGAAAAGCCTTTTGGATTTTATTTTGAAAATATTTAATGATAATTTTGTCGATATCGACACTATCTAACAAGAACAATTGGAAATCAGTTTCTTTTACAATTTCGTTTGTCAGAAATAGAGGCTTGTCGTTTACAAAAACTTTATACATTTGTATTATGATTTTTAATAGAGAAACAGCACAAAAAACGGCCGAATTGCTTTTACAAATAAACGCAATTAAATTAGATCCTAAAAATCCTTTTACATGGGCTTCGGGATGGAAATCTCCAATCTACTGCGACAATCGCATAACACTCTCATATCCAGAGATTAGAAAATTCCTAAAAAATGAATTTGCTCAAAACATAGAAGCCAAATACGGTAAACCAGACGTCATTGCAGGAGTTGCGACAGGTGCTATTGGCATCGGATTAATGGTTGCAGAAGTATTGGAATTACCTTTTGTTTATGTAAGACCCGAGCCTAAAAAACACGGTAGACAAAACCAAATCGAAGGACAATTGGAAGCCGGTAAATCCGTTTTAGTGATCGAAGACTTAATTAGTACAGGTAAAAGTAGCTTACAAGCCGTAGAAGCTTTGAAAGCCAATGGCGCCAATGTATTGGGTATGGCAGCAATTTTTACCTACGGTTTTGAAATTGCTGATCAAAACTTTAAAGAAGCTGGGATTCAATTGATGACATTAAGTAATTATTCGTCATTATTAGAAAGTGCGGTAGAAAAAAAGTATATTTCGGAATCCGATTTGGAAACTTTAAAAGAATGGCGTACCAACCCATCTATTTGGAGTCCTAAATAAGAATTCTCAACTGCCTTTAAAACCGATCGCATAACGGTGGTTTTAGGCGCGCAATTGGAGACCACATTATATATCCGTTTAAAAACCAAAATAGTCAACTATGAAACTAGAAAGTCCTAAGGTTACTGTATCAAAGTCCGCAGAATATATTTTTGAGGCTTTAAGCGATGTCAAAAACTTCAAACAATTGATGCCGGATTCTATTGCTAAGTTTGAAGTAGTAGATGAAGATTCTTTTATTTTCGGTTTAAAGGGAATGCCCGAAATCAAACTGAGAAAAAAAGATCAAATAGCCCCTACAAAAATTGTTTTAGGTGCTGCTAGCGATAAACTTCCTTTTACACTTATCGGAGACATAGAACCGATTGATGGTGAAAACGCAGCAGTTCAATTGCATTTTGAAGGTGAATTTAATCCGATGATGGCCATGATGGTTAAAGGTCCTATCGGTAAATTTATCGAAACCTTAGCCAACAATATGCACAAATTATAATTGCACATCCCTAATATAAAAGGCTAGTTACTAATTAATAGTTACTAGCCTTTTTTTAACTAAAGTTGTTTAACTGTTTGAATAATCGCTGCATTGACTTCATTAAAGTCTTTTACAAAAAATGACGCTCCAGTTAAATCCTGCAACTTAGAGTGTTCACTGTGATATGCTATGCAGAAAATATCGGCTGCACAGGCCGCACGAACCCCACTGGTACTGTCTTCAATAATCGCACATTGCTCTTTGGGTGCTTTGGAAAGCGACGCAGCATGTAGAAAAATAGCTGGATCTGGTTTGGATTTAGGAAAATCTTCTCCACTAACTATATCCGTAAAATAAGGAAACAACTCAAAACGAGTAAAAACCCTTTGAATAGTTCCCTTTGATGCTGATGAAGCCAAAATAAGCTGCACATCATTTCTATGCAAATCAACGATTAGCGCTTTTACTCCCGCTATCAATTCCAAATCTGCTTTGGTATCAAAAGCATCGTTAAAGAAAAAACGTTTTCTCAATATCAAATCTTCCACCTCGTCAGTCAAGTCAAAATGTGCTTTTAACTTCTGAAAAACATTTCTAGTAGAATTACCGGTAAAAGAGGCATACATTTCAGGAGTTACATCAATCCCCAATTCATCAAAATGCTTGTAATACGCATACTTATGTACGGGTTCTGTATCGACGATAACCCCATCCATATCAAATATAATGGTCTTAATCATTGTTTTTTTTTACAAAGGTAAACGTTTATAAAAACTATGCGAAATATAAGCTAGTGTTTAGCCTTATAATTTTAAAACAAATCCATTTTAAAAAAACCTTTGCTTTCAAATCAAACACAAACGACAACTTGGATATCCCTTTCAAAAAAAATAAAACATACATCGGCATTTGAGGCAAATTGTTTAACTTTCGAACTTACATTTTATTTTGGAAGACGAAAGATTATTAATTAAAAGATTAACCGACAAAAACACCCAAAACGAAGCATTTAGGGTTTTGGTAAGCCGGTACAAAAAACCGCTTTACAAGCATTTGCGCACCCTATTGTTAGATCATGAAGACACCAATGACGTGTTGCAAAACTCGTTTATTAAGGTATTTCAAAACATCGATAAATTTAAAGGAGACAGTAAACTGTTTTCCTGGATATTTAGAATTGCCACCAATGAAGCCTTAACTTTTTTAAAACAAAAAGCGCTAAAAAAACAACTGTCTTATGATGAACTGTCCGAATTTCTAGTAGAACAACTGCAAGAAGATGATTTGTATAGCGGAGATGAAATTCAGATTCTACTTCAAAAGGCTTTGGTCAGACTACCCGAAAAACAACAACTGGTGTTTAAAATGAAATATTATGAGCAACTGGATTATCAAACGATTTCCGATATTCTAGAGACTTCTGTAGGTGCTTTAAAAGCCTCTTATCACCATGCCGTAAAAAAAATAGAGCTATTTTTAAAAGATCATTAAACCTTTAGGTCTTTTTATAGTCTAACCTATAAGATCACAAAGCGATGAAAGAACAAAAATCACATTCCCTGCCTGAATCAAAAGAGACTTTTAAAGTCCCTGAGAGCTATTTTGAGGATTTTGACGAAAAATTGTTTGCCAAATGGGACACTACTCCCGCTATCCCTGCAAAAAAAACATTGTCTATAGCGAGACTGTTTTATTTCGGCGCAGCTGCAAGTGTTGCGGTACTACTAGGTCTGAGTTTTTGGTTTGCCGATAGCAATCAAAACGATTTAAAATCCGCAGACATCGAAAACTACCTGCAATCGACAACGCAACCCTCAGAAATAGTTCAAGATTTTAGTGCGGAAGATTTTAAAGAATTTGAAAAATCTCTAAATTTAGATGATCTCAAAATAGATGATTATCTACTTAGCAGTACAGATATCGAGTTTTACTTAAATGAAGAATAAAGAGACCGTATCGTCGCTATTAAAAACGTTTGTAGAACACAAACCCCTTTTGAATAAAAAAGCGATACCCCATGACCCTAATTAAAAAATGTAAAAGACATATGAAAAAACTCATCACTTTATGTTTGCTTTATTTTTGCTCTCACAGCATTATAGCCCAAGACCGCGGCAATCACGATCAAATCAATTCTCTAAAAATAGCTCATCTATCCTCTGAATTAAATCTAACAGCAAAAGAATCGGAAAAATTTTGGCCTTTGTACACGAATTACTCGGAGAAAATGCACGCTTTAAGAAATAATCCTATGGCACGTTATATTAGAAATACGGATATGGAAACCATTGAGAAAATGCAGGAGAAAGAAGCGGAAGAGGCTTTAAAAAAAATAATTAACTACGAATCGGAATACTTTAGCCTACGAACTAATTTCCTTCAAGAGGTACAAAAAGTATTGAGTGCTAAAAAAATCATTCAATTAAACAAGGCTGAAGATGACTTTAATCGCAAACTACTAAAGCAGTATCGCAATAAAAAATAAAGTCAGAGAAACCTATAATTGTTATTCCTTACACAATAATAACCATAATTTTTAAAAATCAGCCTGAAAAGCACTATCTTTGCAGGCTGATTTTATATTTATAATGAGACTACATAGAAATTTAACATTTACCGTAATTGACTCAATTTTATCGATCTACAACGATGGTGAATATGCCGATAAAGTTGTATCAAGAGCTTTAAAGAAAGACAAGAGATGGGGAAGCACCGACCGAAAATTCGTTGCGGAAACTATATATGAGATGGTTCGATGGAAACGACTTTATGCAGAAATTGCTGAAGTAAAAGAACCGTATAACCGAGATGAAGTTTGGAAAATCTTTGCTGTTTGGGCCGTATTAAGAGGTTATAAACTTCCCGATTGGAAATATTTTGAAAAAACACCGGTTCGAAAAATCAAAGGCCGTTTTGACGAACTTATCAAAATTCGTAAATACAGAGAATCTATTCCAGACTGGATGGATGAGTTGGGACTAAAAGAATTGGGCGAGGAAACCTGGACTCAAGAATTGGCTGCACAAAACAAACAAGCACAAGTTATTTTACGTGTTAATACACTTAAGACAACTCGTGAGAAATTGCGTGCCATTTTAATGGATTTGGATATTGACACTATTTTAGATGATAATTATCCCGATGCGCTTATTTTAAAAGAACGCGCAAACGTATTCTTAACAGATGCTTTTAAAGAAGGTCTCTTTGAGGTACAAGATGCTTCGTCACAATTGGTTGCTCGTTTTCTAGACATACAACCTGGAATGCGCGTGGTAGACACTTGTGCAGGTGCCGGTGGAAAAACCCTACATATGGCCTCTTTAATGGAAAACAAAGGGCAAATCATCGCCATGGATATCTATGAGAGCAAACAAAAGCAATTAAAGATTCGTGCCAAAAGAAATGCTGCATTTAACATTGAATACCGCATTATTGACACGACCAAAGTGATTAAAAAATTACACGAAAAAGCAGATCGTGTATTGATTGATGCACCGTGTAGTGGATTAGGTGTTTTGAAGAGAAACCCAGATAGCAAATGGAAATTACAACCGGAATTTATAGACAATATCAAATTGGTACAAAGACAAGTTTTAGAAGACTATTCTAAAATCGTTAAACCAGGTGGTAAATTGGTTTATGCTACTTGCTCTATACTACCCTCTGAAAATCAAGAACAAATTGCATTTTTCTTAACAACGGAAATCGGATCGCAATTTAAACTGATTGAAGACCGAAGAATTCTTTCGTCTGAATCTGGTTTTGATGGATTCTATATGGCCTTAATGGAAAGAAATAAATAATTATAAGATCTTTTAAAATAAATATTCCACCGCTTATGAATAGAATTCTTTTACTCATTATCGGTGGATTTTTGTTTTATAATACCACTGTTGCTCAACCTGCAGATCAGCTTTCCTACTACCAAGGGGTTGATTTCTCACTGACAGGGGTTGCCTTTAAAAATCAATTGATTCGTAAAATTACCGCAACCCATACCAAACAACTTACCTACAAACAAGTTTGGAATGCCATTAAAGTATGCGATCTCGATCCGACAGACCCCGCTAAGGTTTTGTTGTTATACGGATGGAAAAACACAAACAAGGGCATTCAAAGTCGAACTAGAAACAAAGAAGATAACGGAGGAGCAAAAGGCAACTGGAACAGAGAACACACTTTTGCCAAGTCATTAGGAAAACCCAACCTCGATATTGCAGGGCCGGGTGCAGACGCCCATCACATCAGAGCTTCCGATGTCGATTGGAATGCGGCAAGAGGAAACTTAAAATTTGCCGAAGGCTCTGGAAATTCCGGAAAATCTGGCAATGGCTGGTATCCCGGTGATGAATGGAAAGGCGATGTTGCCAGAATGATGATGTATATGTATTTGAGATACAACACCCGCTGCTTACCTAATAACGTTGGTTACGGCAGTACTAAAGCCACACCCGACGGTATGATTGATTTGTTTTTAAAGTGGAATGCCGAAGATCCTGTATCTGAGATTGAAATTCAACGCAACAACTACCTCGCAAACACAAAAAATGCTTACGCACAAGGAAATAGGAATCCATTTATTGACAACCCGTATTGGGCTACTCAAATATGGGGCGGAGCTGCTGCACAAGACCGCTGGAAGAACCTTTCGGCAGCCTGCATGAGCAATAATCTTTGCCGCCAAACCACTGCAGTTACTAAAAAATAAGTTGCTTAAATCGACCCTTTTAGAGTACTGCAATACCACAACATAAAAAAAGCCGAGCAATGCCCGGCTTCTTCGTAAAAATTAAAAGCAGTTAGTCTAATCTCATAAACTTGCCCTTATCGTTAAAAACGAGTTCTATTTCATTATTCAACTTAATGTCTTGTCTATTGGTACTTTTTAACTCCCACTCCACGACATAATTGATACCGTAATTTTTGGTTACATAATCTTGTATCGCAACCGGAATGACTGACGACGGCAGACCCGATTTACATTCGGCTTGAATCAATCTTGAATTCTTGTCAAATTCCAACTCGGTACCATCATCAAACTTCACTTCGTAGGTAGTCTTCAAAAGCTCCTTATCCAACTTTGCTGTCAGAAAAACCTTATCACTGAAGTTTTTTCCAATAAAAGTTTGAATTTCTTTTGGCAATTGCTCTTTGGTCAAAACCTTATCTTGAGCCGAAGCGCCAAGCCCGATGAACATCATCACGACTGTTAAAAAAAATGCTTTTTTCATAACTATTGATTTTATATCTATTAATTTAAACACTCTCCTTCAAATATAACAAAAATTTTAGACCTATTCAACAGTACTTAAAAGAATAATCCTTTATTTATCAACCGCTTGACAAATTGTTTTACCACAAAAAAAATGCCATAAAAAAAGAGAAAAACCATCAATATGATTTTTCTCTTTTAATATAGTCACGAGAATTTTAAATATTAATCGTTCATCGATTTTAAAAACTCATCGTTGTTATTTGTTTTCTTTATGTTATCATTAATGGAATTCATCGCTTCAACAGAGTTCATATCAGCCAAATAATTTCTTATAGCCCACATCTTCTGTAACATTTGCTTATCTAACAGCAAGTCATCTCTTCTAGTACTTGACGAAGTCAAATCTATAGCAGGGAAAATACGCTTGTTAGCAATCTTACGATCCAATTGCAGTTCCATATTTCCAGTACCTTTAAATTCTTCAAAGATAACCTCGTCCATCTTAGATCCCGTATCCGTTAAAGCGGTCGCGATAATACTTAGTGAACCACCATTTTCAATATTTCTAGCTGCTCCAAAAAAGCGTTTTGGTTTTTGCAAGGCATTGGCATCTACCCCACCACTTAAAACTTTTCCAGAAGCGGGTTGCACCGTATTGTAAGCTCTAGCCAAACGCGTGATTGAATCTAATAATATCACCACATCATGACCACACTCCACCAATCTCTTGGCTTTTTCCAATACTATATTAGCTACCTTAACATGTCTTTCTGCAGGTTCATCAAATGTAGAAGCAATAACTTCCGCATTGACACTACGTTGCATATCGGTAACCTCTTCAGGTCGTTCATCAATCAATAAAACGATCAAATACACTTCGGGATGATTGGCCGCAATAGCGTTTGCAATATCCTTTAAAAGCATGGTTTTACCCGTTTTTGGTTGTGCTACGATCATACCACGCTGCCCTTTACCAATTGGAGCAAACATATCCATGATACGCGTTGAAACCGTACTGCGTTTTTCGTCTAACTTAAATTTTTCGTCAGGAAACAAAGGCGTTAAATGCTCAAAAGAAACCCGATCACGAACCACTTGTGGGTCATGTCCATTGATTTTAGATACGCGAACTAATGGAAAAAACTTCTCCCCTTCTTTCGGAGGCCTTACGACCCCTTTTACCGTATCTCCAGTTTTTAATCCGAAAAGTCTAACTTGAGATTGCGATAAATAAATATCATCCGGAGACGATAAATAATTATAATCAGACGATCTTAAAAATCCATATCCATCAGGCATCATTTCCAAGACCCCTTCACTCTCTATAATTCCATCAAACTCATAATCCGGTTCTCTATACTGCGGCTTTTTATTCTTAGCCGCTGCATTTGGATTATTATTGTGTTGGTGTGGATTGTTATTATTTGAATTCCCATTCTGATTAGAATTCCCATTCTGATTGGAGTTCCCATTCTGATTGGAGTTTCCATTCTGATTGGAGTTTCCATTCTGATTGGAGTTTCCATTTTGGTTAGCATTGGGATTGTTGGGATTGGTATTTGCTTTTTTAGCAGGAATGGGCTGTGAAGCCTTATTGTTATCTTGGTCTTTCGCTTCAACGGTATTTGAAGGTCTTACCTCTTTTTTGATTCTTTGTTTAGGAACAAATTCTTTTCGTGTAGCAACCTCTTCTCTAGAACCTTCGGCTGGCTTTTCCTCTGATTCTTTTGTTACTGGTGTATTTTTTCTATTGTCTGTTCTCGGGCGTTCTTGTATCCTTTTAACTGGAGCAACTCGTTCCGTATTTTCTTTTTTGAATTGTGGTGATTCCACTTCTACTTGCTGTTTTTCAACGACCGGCTTGTCATTTTCAACTTTCTCAGTAGGGGGAACTTCCAATTTATCCTCTGGAGTGACTCTTTTTCTTTTCGGCTTTTCAGCTGAATTTGCTATGGGAGCATCTTCCGTAGTTACCGTAGAGACTTTAACAGACTCTGGATTAGCAGCTTGATAATCTAAAATTTGATAAACAAGTTCATCCTTCTTTAAATTACGATATTTACTAATCTTCGCGTTTTTTGCAATTTCTTGAAGCTCGAGAAGCTTCATTTCTTTTAATACAGAAATGTCAAACATAGAAATGTTTATTGTTTAAATTTAATGGAATTGTTGTGTTGTGTTTTTTTGGAGTGTATTTCAAATTTGAAGTAGCCATAATATGAAGCACTTACAGCTATGCCTTGCAATATTACGAATTAATTTTAAAAAACAATAGGAAATTACAAAAAAGAAACGTTATTTTTGTCTTTTCAAAGAATAAAATATGATTCAAAGAATTCAAACCGTATATTTAATTTTAGCGCTGGTCTTCTCCGGAATACTTCCTTTTGTATTTCCCCTGTGGAAAACATCGGGTGAAATTCCTTTTTATTTTATGGAAAACTCGTATTACACCATTTTATTTGGACTTTCTACGAGCTTAAGTGTAATCAGTATATTAGCTTATAAAAAAAGACAAAATCAATTTGTTTTAAACAGATTGAACCTCTTATCAAACGTTATATTACTAGGATTATTTGTGTATCGTTCTCTAATGATATCTGGAGAAACTGCGGAAGTGGTTTCTGAGAAAGGTATTGGGATGTTCCTCCCTATTGCTTCTATCTTATTTTTGGTTTTGGCCAACAAAGCCATCAAGAAGGATGAAGATCTCGTAAAATCTGTAGATCGATTAAGATAAACCTTTCATCTTAGTTTATTAGTGCGCCAAAAACCGAACCCTAGGGTTCGGTTTTTTTATGCTTTGGAAATTCTATAATCTCCAAGTTCTGTATTTTCCCGTGATCAATTTCAAAACGCAACATCGTTCGCACTTGATGAAAACCAGATATGCCTGCCGCTCCTGGATTCAGATGTAATATACCCAAGCTTTTGTCAAATTGAACTTTTAATATATGTGAATGTCCACATATAAAAATTTGTGGCGGATCAAGACGAAGTTCCTCCTTCACCCGGGCATTATACTTACCCGGATACCCTCCAATATGGGTTATCCATACCCTCATCCCCTCACAGACAAAGCGATTGTCTTCAGGAAATTCTGCACGCGCTTCAATGCCATCTATATTTCCAAAGACAGCTCTTAACGGTTTATGTTTTTTGATGGTATCCGTTACTGCAATAGCGCCGATATCACCAGCGTGCCATACCTCATCGGCTTGATCCACATATTTTAATATCGTATCGTCTATGCAACTATGCGTATCAGATAACAGTAATATCTTTTTCACCTAATTCTTTTTTAAACAGTTTAAAAATCCTCTACTCCCTTTTAATCCCTCAAGTCTAATCGGTATAAAACTGTATCAAACGACTGATCGCTCTTTCACAAACCGGACAAAATTCCTTAGCGGTATTGGTTTTCATTCGACAATCTAAAGTAGCTTTGTAAATCTTTTTACCCGCCAAACCTTCATAAACGCCCACAGGATATTTTTTAGAATCCTTGATATCGGTTGGTATCGGCGTTTTTTTAACCAACATATCTTTCCACTTCGAATCAAAATCCTTTAAAGTAGTTATATTCTGTTCCCAAGGTTCTAATGCCGTCGATTGCATATCACTCAGCACATCGGTTTCATAAAAATACTCGTCCGATAGTCCCGCAAAACTATGTCCGAACTCGTGAACCACTACTGGCTTAAAATTCGCATGCCCTGTAGTTGTTAGCGTATAAGCATTATAAATTCCACCACCTCCATATACATCGGTATTAGCCAATATTATAATGTGCTCATACGGAATACCCGCTAACAAATCATGTAGTTTTTTTAATCGTCCTGTAGTCAGATAACGCTCCGAATAAAAGGTATCAAAATTGGACTCTACCGCTGTGCGTTTCCATTCATTTTTCCGCGGTACACTAACCCCAGAGTCCTGCGAAATACTTTCTACAGCATAAAAATTAAAACGATCTTTAAATTGCCCAAACGGTTGATGTGCAAAAATCTCGTCCACAGTGACTTGTGCATATTCTCTAAAAACAGCCATTTGATCTTGTTGAAACCCCTCAGCTACAATGACCACGTTAATTGCCTTATTCGGAACTTTAGCTTGATGCAACAAAACATGAGGCGTTTGGGATTGGTAACCTTTTTTATGAATCAAAATATCTGTAGGATCTATTTGCTGACTTAACACTACCGGATAGTTCCCCTTTTCATCAATTAAAGCGATTTCTATCCGAACAACCCCTTTGGGAAAAGGAACCAAAAAGACGTTTTCAAAATTTTTAGAAATCTTCTGCGCTTCTTCCGTCGACAACCATTCTTGATATAAGGTGCTAAAACTATGCGTATAAATCAACTGTTGCGTTTTTACATCATACAACGAAACCGTACCATTGCCTTTAAGGTGATTTTCACTCAAATGATGCCTGCGTCCCGCCCATTGAGGAAGTTCGTTCAATTCATCGATGACAACACTTTTCTTTTCTACATTTCCCGCAAAAACCGCATCAATTCGCAAGGTTTTATCAGTAAAAAACGGATCAAATTCTTGACTAAATCCCTGCACAGAGACCATTAGCAACATAAAAACTATAAAACGCATTTGATATTTTTTTGAATTGTAAAAGCAAAGGTAATTAAATAATTTCCGACAATTTCTCTTTAACGGAGCAGCTTGGTATATTAGATTTTTTACCCACCCCTTGACTAATCCAGAAACAGGGCTATATCACTTTGCATTAAGGACTGAAGCGGCATCCTTTTTATAAAGCGATAGTGTTATAAAAAGATATAGCGAAAGGCCTGGGCCGAAGGCAATGCCCAAAAACACCATAACATACTCTACCCATTCCTTTTGTATCACATTAATTTTATTGGAGTAAAAACATCCAATGACTAAATTAGATTATATTTGTACTTCAAATAAATTTTGACCTTCAATTTTGAGATACTTTATAGAATTTGCATATCAAGGCACCTATTATCATGGATGGCAATCTCAGCCCAATGCCAAAACCGTTCAGGAAACGCTTACTAGTGCACTTAGTACCATACTGCGTACACCTTTAGAATTAGTGGGGGCTGGTAGAACGGATGCGGGAGTACACGCCAGACAGATGTATGCTCATTTTGATAGTGAATTAGCGCTTAACAGCACGACATTAGTACCCAAAATCAATTCTTTTTTACCGGAAGACATCGTCGTGTATGGTTTCCATACAGTTGATGATGAGGCTCATGCCCGTTTTGATGCAACTAGTAGAACCTATGAATATCATGTTCACTTATTTAAGGATGCCTTTAAAAAAGATTTGAGTTGGTATCACTATCGACCTTTAGATGTAGAGAAAATGAATGAGGCCGCTAAGATACTTTTTGAGTACGAAGATTTTGAATGTTTTTCTAAAAGCAATACGGATGTTTTTACATTTAACTGCACGATTACACAAGCAAATTGGAGTCGTCAGCAGAACAGTTTGGTATTTACCATTACCGCCAATCGTTTTCTAAGAAATATGGTTCGTGCTATAGTGGGAACCTTAGTACAAATCGGGCTTGGAAAAGCAACCGTAGACCACCTTAGAACTATAATTGAAAGTAAAGATCGAGGTCAAGCTGGATTTTCAGTTCCAGCAAAAGGATTATTTTTAACCCGAGTATCATACCCCTATTTTGAATGAAAGCCATTAAATCTATATCTCTCCAAAAAATATTAAGTTACTCCAAGCCTTATCAAAGTCGGTTTAATTGGGTGATTGTTTGGGCTATATCCCTTTCGATATTCGCGGCATTACGCCCTTATATGCTCAAGCAAACCGTGGACGATTACGTTCAGAAACACGACGGTCAGGGTTTACTAATTTATGTAGGTCTTATGGCTCTTGTATTAATACTCGAAGTGGTTTCGCAATTCTACTTTGTTTATTGGGCCAACTGGCTCGGGCAAGATATTGTCAAAGATATCAGGGAACAATTATTCAATAAAATCACCTCATTTAAAATGCGGTATTTTGACAATGAACCCGTAGGTAAATTAGTCACTCGTGCGGTTTCGGATATTGAGTCTATTGCCAGTATTTTTAGTCAAGGATTATTTATGATTGTCAGTGACCTATTAAAAATGGTCGTGGTATTGGGAATTATGTTTTATATGAACTGGCAATTGAGTTGTATTGTGATAATTGGCATGCCCATTTTGCTCTATGCTACTCGTGTTTTTCAATTAAAAATGAAATCCGCTTTTCAAGAAGTACGGACTCAAATTTCCAATTTAAATACCTTTATTCAAGAGCGTTTGACCGGAATGAAAATCGTGCAACTCTTCACGAGAGAAGCGGTGGAATACGAAAAGTTCAAAGACATCAACAACAAGCACAACAACGCTTGGTTAAAAAACATCTTATACAACTCTATTTTCTTTCCGATAGCAGATATCGTTTCCTCATTAACTTTGGGTTTTATTATCTGGTATGGCGGAATGTCCATTGCTAATGGCGGTCATTTGACAACATTTGGAGATCTTTTTGCCTATACGATGTTGATCAATATGCTGTTTAATCCACTGCGCCAAATTGCGGATAAATTCAATGTGATGCAAATGGGTATCATCGCCGCAGAACGCGTTTTTGAAGTTATGGAAATTGAAGATGAAGTGGAAAAAACAGGAACAATAGAGGCTGGGCAATTCGATGGCAATATTGAGTTTCGCGACGTTCACTTCAGTTATATACCCGGAGTGGAAGTTCTAAAGGGCATCGACCTTAAAATAAAAGCGGGAGAAACCGTCGCTATCGTCGGATCATCTGGCGCAGGCAAATCTACCATCATCAATTTATTAAATAATTTTTACGAGCTGGACAAGGGAACGATTTCAATCGATGGCACAGACATCAAATCTTTTACCACGGAAAGCTTGCGCAAACAAGTTGCTGTGGTCCTCCAAGACGTGTTTTTGTTTAGCGATTCGATCTTAAACAACATCACTTTACACAATCCGAATATCACTCGTGATGACGTGATTGCCGCAGCGATAAAAATCGGTATTAACGATTTTATCGAGAGCCTTCCTTATGGATATGATTACAACGTTAAGGAGCGCGGTATTATGTTGTCCTCAGGGCAACGCCAATTGATTGCGTTTTTACGAGCCTATGTCAGCAATCCAAGTATTTTGATCTTAGATGAAGCGACCTCTTCTGTAGACACCTATTCCGAAGAATTGATGCAAAACGCTACTGAATACTTAACACAAGGGAGAACATCTATCATCATTGCACACCGTTTAGCGACCATTGTTAAGGCAGACAAAATCATCGTTATGGATCAAGGTCGAATTGTCGAAATGGGCACTCATCTCGAACTGATCAATTTAAAAGACGGTTATTATAAAAATCTATATGACTCTCAATTTTCCACCAAAGAGATTGAGCACAATAAACATTTAGATTCCCTAAGAAATTAGCTGTAAATCATCAGTTAATTGCAGAATATTTAAATAAAATCAATTGAAAAGAACTTTTAATTACGAAAGTTTTAATAACGAAATTAAATGATTAATTTCGTAGCTGAATTATATAGAAACACATAGATATGAAATTCGATATTATTGTATTAGGAAGTGGTCCTGGAGGTTATGTAACTGCCATCAGAGCATCACAATTAGGCTTTAAAGTAGCTGTTGTAGAAAAAGAGAACTTAGGTGGGATTTGCCTTAACTGGGGATGTATTCCAACTAAAGCGCTTTTAAAATCTGCACAAGTTTTTGATTATTTAAAACATGCTTCTGACTATGGTATCAACATAGATGGATCTTTTGATAAAGATTTCTCTGCTGTGATTGCCCGTTCAAGAGGCGTTGCTGACGGTATGAGCAAAGGTGTTCAATTTTTGATGAAAAAAAACAAAATTGAAGTTATCAATGGTTTTGGTAAGGTAAAAGCAGGTAAAAAAGTTGATGTAACCGACCAAGATGGAAAGGTAACGGAACTTTCAGCAGACCATATTATCATTGCTACTGGTGCTCGTTCTAGAGAATTGCCTAATCTTCCTCAAGATGGTAAAAAAGTAATCGGATACCGTCAAGCGATGACGCTTGCGGAACAACCTAAGAAAATGATTGTTGTAGGTTCAGGTGCCATCGGTGTTGAATTTGCACATTTTTATAACGCTATGGGAACGGAAGTAACTATAGTGGAATTTCTACCAAACATTGTTCCTGTTGAAGATATCGACGTTTCCAAACAATTTGAGCGCTCGTTGAAAAAAGCGGGAATTAAAATCATGACTAATGCTTCTGTTGAAAAAGTGGACATCACGGGAACAGGAGTTAAAGCAACGGTTAAAACAGCTAAAGGAGAAGAAATCCTTGAAGCAGACATCGTTTTATCTGCTGTGGGTATCAAATCTAATATCGAGAACATCGGATTGGAAGAAGTGGGTATCGCAACGGATAGAGATAAAATTTTAGTTAACGATTTTTACGAAACCAACATCCCGGGTTATTACGCTATCGGAGATGTAGTTCCTGGTCAAGCTTTAGCTCACGTTGCTTCTGCTGAAGGAATCCTTTGTGTTGAAAAAATCGCTGGTCACCATGTAGAGCCGTTGGACTATGGAAATATTCCTGGTTGTACATATGCTACTCCAGAAATCGCTTCTGTTGGTATGACAGAGCAAAAAGCAAAAGATGCCGGTTATGAAATCAAAGTGGGTAAATTCCCTTTCTCGGCTTCTGGAAAAGCGAAAGCTTCTGGAACTCCAGACGGTTTTGTAAAAGTAATTTTCGATGCTAAATACGGAGAATGGTTAGGATGCCACATGATCGGTGCTGGTGTTACGGATATGATTGCAGAAGCAGTTATCGCTCGTAAACTGGAAACAACTGGTTATGAAGTATTAAAAGCGGTTCACCCTCACCCTACGATGAGTGAAGCGGTTATGGAAGCTGTTGCTGATGCTTATGGCGAAGTGATTCACTTGTAATCTTTCTTATATAAATATAGAAGAGCTGTTTCATTTATTTGAAACAGCTCTTTTTGTTTATAAAATTCCGGATTTATGGAATCATCTATCCGCAATACAAGTTCTAATTCTCCTAAATACGAATTCATTCAGGAATCAGGATTTGCTTTCGAATCGGCAAATGGCAAGCAACGCATCGACTTATTTACTCAACCAATTCGCTAATATTTGCTTGCCCATCGGGGTCAAAATACTTTCTGGATGAAACTGCACAGCACGCACATCATAATCCTTGTGTCTAAGAGCCATGATGATACCTTGCCCGTCCACAGCAGTCACTTCTAAGCAATCCGGTAAGGAATTGACATCTACCGCCCACGAATGGTACCGACCTACTTCAAATTGACTGGGAAGTGATTTAAACAACACTTCGTCGGGTACTGTAACCGTGATCGGCATAGCAATACCGTGAAACGGTTTTTCCAGGTTGACCAAGCTACCCCCAAAAACCTCAGCTATGGCCTGTTGTCCCAAACACACGCCCAAAATACTTTTTGTCGTGGCATATTTTGCAATTACTTGTTTTAACAAACCCGCTTCCGATGGAATACCCGGACCCGGTGAAAGAACTATTTTATCGAAATACTCCAAGTCTTCGATCGCAAATTCATCATTTCTATATACCACTACTTGTTCTTCTAAATCTTGAAGATAATGCACCAGATTAAACGTAAAACTATCGTAATTGTCAATGACTACTATTTTCATTATTATTTTTTGTATAGATTCTACAGAGAAGCCTTCATTAAATAAAAGTCCTTAAAAATCAAACTCGATCTCGAACTTAAACATGAGCTCAAAGATACTGTTTTTCCAAAGTATCGTTCCCACATCATTTTTTAAATATTTCTGATTGTTTAGAGTTTTTATTACAACTGTCTATTTAAAATGACATACTGTATCGTATTCTCGTAATAGCACTGAGCCTTCCTCGTGTTTAATAAAGCTCCTCTTTCCTTTTAAAAAAACCGATTTTTCACAAAGATTTTATAGGCGTAATTTGGTTTATTTTCCTTAAAATAGTTTTTGCTAGCTTTTCCCTCTTCAAAAACAAAATCAGTAAAAGCACACCTACTGATCCCCTTGCCAGTTCTTTTTAACTGCAAAAATTAGCTAAAAAAATATTAATGTTTTGCAAAACTATATTGTGCACAATCTAATTTATATACCTTTGTTCTATAATTATATAAACCAAAATGGTCGATCAACTAAATCTCAAAAATCAGGTGTGCTTTCCGGTCTACACCTTGGCGAAAGAGATCATCAATCATTATCGCCCTTTATTAGATGAGCCTGACCTCAACTATTCGCAATATTTGGTATTGATGGTACTTTGGGAAAACGAAGAGCAAACGGTAGGTCAGATCGGAGAAACTAGCGTAAAAGCCACGGTAAGCATCGGTCAATTAGGAGACGGCGGATTCGGTCTTGCTGCGGAATTACATGCAAATACCCGAGGAGTAACGCTAGAGGAAGCGCAATCATTTATAGAACAAGCACATAAAGTATGTCCTTATTCCAATGCCACGCGTGGAAACATGGAAGTTAAACTCAGCGTTTCCAATCAATAAATAGAAGATAGATACATACTAGGAGTAAACATCCTAGTTTCTTGGGCACCGCTTTCTATCCTATGAATGGAAATGTTAGCACGGGAAACTGCTGCTAGAAAAACATTCGCTAAATAGGGAATTCTTGCATTGATATCCCTGTTACTAATACTAATTTTAAAATAAAACAAAATGTCGTTAATAGAAAATTTAAACTGGAGACATGCGGTAAAAGCGTATGATCCAACAAAAAAAGTAAGTCAAGAAAACATTGATAAAATTGTTGAAGCAGCTCGTTTAGCTCCTACTTCTTCAGGGCTACAGCCCTTCAAGGTGATAGTTGTCAAAGACCGTGCTATCAAAGAGCAACTCGCTGAAGGAGCTTTAAACCCAGAGTGTATGAGAGATGCTTCTCATGTAATCATTTTCGCTGCTTGGGACAGGTATACCGCAGAAAGAATCGACAAGGTCTATGACTTCACCACCGATGAGCGCGGCTTGCCACGAGGTCGTTTTGGCAGCTATACCGACAAGTTAAAAAGCATCTATCTAGAGCAACCGGCTGAGCTCAATTTTGCCCATACAGCCAGACAAACCTACATAGCCTTGGGACTAGCCTTAGCTCAGGCAGCTGAATTAAAAATTGACACCACACCGGTAGAGGGTTTTAACAACGAGCTGGTAGACGAAATACTCGATCTTAAAAAGCATGGATTAAAAAGTGTTTCTCTGATGTATATCGGATATGCCGACGCTAAAAATGACTGGATCAAGCATATGAAAAAAGTGAGAACTCCGAAAGAAGAGTTTGTGCTAGAATTCTAATAAACAAAAAAGCCACTCAATGAGTGGCTTTTTCTTAAGTGATCCAACCAGGATTCGAACCTGGGACCTACTGCTTAGAAGGCAGTTGCTCTATCCAGCTGAGCTATTGGACCTCACTTAGGATATGTTGTTATTGCCTTTTAATACAATCTGAATTCTTATTTCAAAGCTGTTTTCACAAGGAAAATCGACTAAAAAGTTCGAAATTTCAACGGTGCAAAGGTATTTCCTTTTATTCTACTACGCAATTATTTTAATGGTTTTTTTTAAAAAGAAAATATTACATTAATACACTTGTCTTTTTAACTTTTTACAGCAGAAACTGCCGCCATACTAAGCAGTAGTATGAAATATGTTACAGATTCATCAGTAGATTACAACACCAATTAGGTCAAACATAAAAAAAAACTCTCCTATGCTAACTAACTGTTTTGTTCTCTATACGTAAGAGGGCTCAAAGCGGTATGTTTTCGAAAGTATCTGCAAAAAGTGGTGGCATCTGCAAAGTGCAATTGATGAGCAATTTCATAAACCGGCAAACCGCTAACCATTAAATACGATTTTGCTTTAATGATTACCATTTCCGAGATGACTTTTGAAGCAGAAATCCCTGTGCGCAGACGGATTAATGTGGTTAAGTATTTAGGTGTCAGTTTTAATAAATCGGCATAAAACTGTACCGATCGCTCTGTCATATAATATTGATACACCAAGTTGTAAAACTGAAACACAGCGATATCTTTTCGCGATGAGGGATACAACAACGCTTCTTGCTGTTGGTAAAAAACATTGATCTGACCAATTAGTGAAAACAACAAATACTTGATGATTTGAGGATGAAATTTAGAATAAGAATTATCAAAATTGGTTTTTAACAAGTCAAAATAAGTCTGGTAACTAAGCCGTTTATCATCGCTCAACGAAATTATCGGCTGGGAAAACAGGGTTTTTAAAAAATTGTAGTCCGACGGCAACACCAATTCCGATATATCATTAAAATCAAATAACAAACAACAAAAGGAACTGTCGCTTTCCAAATTCTTTACCTCCACTATACTTTGAGGTAAAACCGTTAGCAAATCGCCTGCCTTTAGCGTGGTTTTCTGTAAATTTACCTGAAGCTGTACCGAACCTTTAACACATAATGAAATCAAGATTCCCTTGTTATTGTAATTTGCCTCATAAAATACATCGGGCAATATATCAGCTGTATACATAACCAAGATACGATCTCCTATCGTTTTCATAACTACATTTTTTTATCGCGAATGTGATAACTTTTAGTTGATTCCGATATAAAGATATACAAAAACAACCTTTTGCACATTTTTATCAAATTATAATCTATCGCAAATCGACAAAGCCTTCGCAATTTTGCAACAGTAAAAACAAAAACTATGGAGACTCATATAGTAACAGTAAACGGAACGGAATATACCTTATACAAAAATTATCAAGATCACGAAAAATTGCGCTTGAAGTTTAATGCAATGACAAGAAATTTTTGGGGTTTTGATTTTGAAAATTATTATCAATCTACTTTCTGGGACGATACCTGTTGTATATATACGCTTTTTTCAGATGGAGAAATCGTAGCACACACTACCCTTACATTGTTTAAAACCCAATTGCATTCCAAAGAAATGCTGTTGGCACAGCTGGGCACAGTGATGACCGCTGAAAAACATCAAAGAAAGGGATTGGCGCGTTTTTTAATGGAATACATTCAAGGGGAATTTAAGGATCAATTAGACGGAATGTTTTTATTTGCGAACGATACGGTAACGGAATTTTATCCAAAATTTGGATTTGTTCCTGTAGACGAGTATCAAGCGAGCCTTAACGGTGTTTTTACCAATAGGGGGCAAATTGTACAACACCTGGATCTGGATCGTCCTTCAGACTTGAAACTCTTTGAAAACTACGTCGAGCAATCCATCCCTACTGCTGCGCTAAACACCTACAATAAAGGTTTGGCATTTTTCTATACCTATGCCTATCCAGAATTTGGCTATAAACAAACTATATACTTTTTGGAACAATTAAAAACCATAGCCGTGGCAGAGATTGAAGAAAATACTTTAACTATAGTACAGCTCTATCAATTGGAAAGTTGCCCTATGGAAGACGTGATCAGTGCTTTGGCTTACACTCCTGTAACAAACGTACGTTTTGGCTTTACCCCCTTGGGATTAAACACCCCTTTTGAGCGTTATAAAGATGAAGACCTCACTTTGTTTGTATCCGAAAATCTCGCAGCAGTATTTAAACAACAACAGCTGATGATTCCGTTGCTGTCTCATACCTAAAAACAGCTAAATCTATACTTAGCTAATCCCTATTACAAATTCATACTTTTATCAAAAAACCGCCTGCATCAAGATTTTTTGATTCGCAGGTGGTTATACTCTTTACTAAATCTGGTATTTTAGATACAGCAGACAAAAATAAATATGATTTTTCTTTTGTTGTTTGTCATGCATTTTCTCCTATTTCACCCTAATTACTTGATAAAATAAACACGCAGCTGCGCTACATTTTCCATTTGTTTTCTATACTTTAGCAATTCATTAACATTTAAACTCAAAGAAATGGAACTGCTAATAGAAAAGATTTACAATGTTGTTTGGAGTGATGTTTTGGTGTTTCTATGTTTATTAACGGGTGTTTACTTCAGTATTCGCTTTAAAATGCCCCAGATCACTTACCTCAGGCAAATGGTTTTATTGCTTTTTAAAAATAGTGCTTCCGACAAGGGAATCACGTCTTTTCAAGCCTTTTCACTGGCCATTTCGGGCAGAGTCGGCACAGGAAATATAGCGGGCGTAGCTACAGCTATAGCCATGGGCGGTCCGGGGGCGGTGTTTTGGATGTGGGCGATTGCTTTTTTAGGCAGTGCCTCGGCCATCGTTGAAGCTACTTTAGGACAAATGTATAAGGTGGAAAAAGACGGACAATATCGAGGAGGACCTGCCTTTTATATTTTGCGCGGACTCAACAACAAAGCTTTTGCTTGGGCTTTTGCCATAGTAACCATCATCAGTACGGGCTTTTTACTGCCAAGCGTACAGAGCAACAGCATCTCGGTTGCGGTAAAATCCGCTTTTGACATCCCCTTGTATTATACGGGAATCGGATTGGCGGTACTTTTGGGAATCATTATCATCGGTGGAGTAAAGAGAATCAGTCGCGTAGCAGAATACGTGGTACCCTTTATGGCTGGATCTTATATATTGATGTCGCTGATTATTATAGCCATTAATATCCATCAAGTTCCGGCGGTATTCTCACTGATTTTTAGCTCGGCATTTAGCCTGGACGCCACTTTTGGAGGTATCGTAGGTTTGGCCATTTCATGGGGAGTAAAACGCGGTATCTACAGCAACGAAGCCGGGCAAGGAACCGCTCCGCATGCAGCAGCAGCAGCAGAGGTTTCTCATCCCGTAAAACAAGGACTTGTTCAAGGATTTTCCGTTTATGTAGATACCTTATTCGTTTGTACAGCTACTGCTTTAATGATTTTATTCACCGGACAGTATAACGTGGTGAATCCCAAAGGAGGATTTATCGTTGAAAATCTACCCCAGGTCGAAATGGGACCCGAATTCACCCAATTTGCCGTTTCACAGCATTTCCCCCTACTCGGTAGCGGATTTGTTGCCATTGCCCTAACTTTCTTTGCCTTTACAACCATAATGGCATATTACTATATAGCCGAAAGCAACATCAGCTTTGTCATGCGCAACAACAAAAGCAAACTATTGATCTGGAGCTTGCGCATCATTATATTGTTCTCCACCTTTATCGGGTGTATGACCACGGCAAAAACCGCCTGGGTACTGGGAGATATCGGTGTAGGTTTAATGGCTTGGCTCAACCTCATCGCTATTTTGCTATTGCACAAAAAAGTGGTGGTGCTCTTTAAAGATTATAACGAACAACTCAAAGCAGGCAAAGATCCGGTGTTTGACAACAGTAAATACAACTTTCCCAATATGCAATTTTGGAATAAAAAATAGATTTTATCTATTCGAAAATAATACCACACTTCTCATTTAAAAGAAGCTAGATAACAGTCGTGATTCCTAGAGCATATAAGCAATAAATAACTTGAATTGGCTGTGTATTTTGCTAAAACCTATTAACATCACAGCCTTAAGAATAGTCAAAACATGAATGAAAAACAATTCATTAATAACTAAAACCAAGCTTAATGAATGACATATCATTCGTGTTAAAATTTTTTTAAAACCGGAAAAAATATATAAATTTGAATGACAAAAGAATCATTAACTATAAAATATTAAGTAATGAATGATTTATCATACCAAGTAAACTATAGTGATGCAGCACTTTTAAGAAAGATCGGTACTTTCATTAAAACGAGACGAATCAGTCAAAATCTCACTCAAGACCAGCTTGCCGAACAAGCCGCTATGAGTAGATCCACGTTAAGCCTAGCAGAACGCGGAGAGAACATCACCGTATTCAATCTCATAAAAATACTACGTACACTCGACGCGCTTTATGTACTGGAACACTTCACGGCGGTTCCAAAAATCAGTCCCATCACACTGGCAAAAGAAGCAGAAAGAGAACGCTTAAGAGCATCTAAAAAAACGAATCAAAGCGATAACGACCCCGTATTATGGTAACCACTGCATTTGTAAAACTATGGGGAAAAAGAATTGGTGCTGTAGCCTGGGATTCACATCAGGATCTCGGTTTTTTTGAATACGACAAAAAATTCATTTCAGCTGGTTTACAGCTTGCACCGATAAAGATGCCCTTATCATCCGAGGTATATGCCTTTCCAGAGCTCCGACATACCGCAACCTTTAAAGGCTTAGCTGGTTTATTGGCCGATTCTTTGCCAGACCGATATGGGAATGAATTAATCAACAGTTGGTTGGCCCGAAATGGGCGTCCCGAAAACTCCTTAAACCCCGTTGAATTACTGTGTTTTATTGGTAATAGAGGAATGGGAGCTTTGGAATTTGAGCCCACCACCCTATCCACCAACGCTGCATCAAAAGCCATAGAACTTTCTAGTCTTATAGAAACCACGATGCACCTACTCGACAGTAAAGAACGCTTTGAAGCCCACACCGATCACGAAATGCAAGACGTTTTGTTGGACGTACTAAAAATGGGGACCTCAGCGGGTGGAGCACGCCCGAAAGCTATCATTGCTTACAATGAAACCACGGGAATAATCAAATCGGGTCAAACCCTTCAAGATGATGATTTTGAACATTGGCTGATAAAATTCGATGGGGTCAATGACACACAATTCGGCACAACCTATGGATACGGTCGTGTAGAAATGGCCTATTACAAAATGGCTACCGATGCTGGTATTGATATGACGGAATGCCGCTTGATTGAAGAGAAAGGACGGGCACATTTTATGACCAAGCGCTTTGATCGTTTAAAAGGCAACCAAAAACTGCACGTACAGACTTTTTGTGCCTTACAACACTACGATTTTAATCAAGTTGCAAGTTATAGTTACGAACAATTATTTCAAAGCATGCGGTTATTAAAACTTTCCTATGCCGAAGCCGAACAAATGTTTCGCCGACTGGTATTTAATGTACTGGCAAGAAACTGCGATGATCACACCAAAAATTTTGCTTTTTTAATGTTACCGAACGGCAGATGGCACTTAGCTCCTGCCTATGATATTTGCCATGCCTATCGTCCCGATAGCGAATGGGTAAGCCAACACAACCTCAGCATCAACGGTAAAAGAAAAGATTTTTTACGCTCTGACCTGCTCACCATTGCGCGGCAAAACTCGATCCGCCAACCGCAAATTATCATAGAAGAAGTTTTGGAAATCGTACAGCAATGGCCCACTTATGCCAAACTGTATCAGGTAGATGAAAAACTTGCCAAAGCCATTGATGCGACCTTATTACGAAACTTGTAAAACCGCAACTGAGTTTTAAGTATTCATAAATCCGTATTTTAATCATCTCCGGATGGAAGTTAAGTACACCAGTTATACTATAGATATAATATACGTTGGCAACCCATTAAAAGGAAAATAGAGAATAACCATATTAGGCTAATTAAACGCCAACTGTTGTAAAGGTGCTGGTGCGAGATAAACGACGGTATTAATCAACAGACAAAAGCCTGTAAAATACCATATGACAAATTATTTAACGACCAACAGACGGGCTGCTGATCGTTTTTTTAGACAATTAACTTTATAAATTTACTGTAGTTGCTTAATGTTGATGACCGCTGTGGTTTTCTTCTTTCCCTTTTGCTCCTTCTTCCACATTTACGGTAAAGTCTGCTGTATGCAGTTTGCCTCCTACTTGAAACTGTGCCCACATTCTGTAAACACCCGCTTTTTTGATATGGGTCTGTGCATAGATTGGAAAACGCTTGTCGGATATTGGATGTATGTGAAGGAAATCTTTATCTTCCTTACCGATCATCACAATATGAGCCTTAGCTCCTAAATAGTTTTCAAAATCGGATTCCTGTAATTTTTTACCGTTTTTTTCTACCGAAAACTGTAAATCTTGACTGCTATTAGTTTTAAAATCTGCTCCGTTGAGTAAAGTCATTTTATAACCGTCAACCTCTGCCACCAACTTGGGTTTGTAATCCATTTTTGAAGTCACAGTAGTCCCTTTTACTTCTACCTTTTGCATATCAACCGCTCCGGCTAATCCTACCGGTTTATAATCTGTAAACAACAAATAGTTTCCGCCACTTGGAAAAGTTTCTGATACCGTATACGTTCCATCTTTTTCCTCTTGGGGATGAATATGATTAAACCAACTCAAATCTTCACTAACCAACAACAAATGCATTTTCATTTCGTGGGCCTCCTCTAACGAAATCGGCTTTAGCCCATCCGTTACTGCAATAGTAAGGTTGGTGCTTTTTCCCGCTTCGATAACTGCTGGCGTGGTTGAAATCTTTACCGCTATCTCAGCAGCAGCTTCCTTGTTTACAGCCTGTAATTCCATACCGCATTTACTGCATTTGTCGCCTTTAGCTCCGGTTACTTCTGGATGCATCGGACAAGCATATATTTGATCGTGGTTGGCGTGCTGTTCTGTGTTCATTTCAGCGTTGTTGTCTTTGTTTGCCGCCTTGTTACAAGCCGTTAAGGTGGTTACTGCAACAGTTAACCCCAACAAAGTATTTTTTATATTTTTCATAGTAATCATTTTATTTTTTAAGAAAATTTAGCCTTGTAATTTCTTTATTTAAAGGTAGCTGATATCGCCGTATTTTCAAGCGATACCAGCTGCTTTTTATTCGCTTACGGCTTCAATTTTAAAACCGGCTTTTTCAACCGAGTCCACAATCTGTTGTTCCGTAATTCCTTCTGAAGATACCGTTAACACCTTAAATCTGTTTGTAGTATCTACTTCCCATTGGTTTTCGCCTGCTGCCTCATTTAAAAAAGGAGTGACTTTAGATACACAGCTGCTGCAATTGATATTGGTTTTGAATTGAAATTTTTTATTTTCCATTTTTCTTAAATTTTTATTGTTTTTCTACTCTACAAAGTTGCGACAATATGCTACGCTATATCTTATGTAATTTTGGGTTTGATTTGTAAGATTTACGTTTCATAATCCTTACTTTTTCCACTTTAAGCGTAAACTGTTACTCACCACACTCACACTACTCAAAGCCATCGCTGCTCCAGCGATCATCGGGTCTAGTAAGAATCCATTTATTGGATATAGAATACCCGCTGCCAGAGGAATACCGATTAGGTTGTATATAAACGCCCAAAACAGGTTTTGCTTAATCGTCGCTACCGTTTGTTTGGATAGGCGGATCGCTTGTGGAATTTTGGTTAAGTCAGACGAGATAATCGTCATTTTAGCCACATCCATCGCAATATCACTTCCTTTACCCATAGCTATACTGACATCGGCAGTGGCCAATGCGGTACTGTCGTTGATACCATCACCTACCATCGCCACTACTTTACCTTGTTTTTGCAGTTCTTTTACAAAATCGGCTTTATGCTGCGGCATCACCTCAGCTTTGTAATGCAGTATACCCGTTTGTTCCGCTATGGCTTTAGCCGTAGCTTCATTGTCTCCAGTAAGCATATACAAGTCAATGCCCATCTCCTGCATTTCTTTTATCGCTTCAACCGATGTGGCTTTGATTTGATCCGAAATAGCGATTACCGCCAAAGCCTGCTGACTGTTTGAAAACCAGATTACGGTTTTGGATTGGGTTCCCCAATCATCGGCTTGTGTTTGCAACGAAGTATCTATGCTGATGTTATTTTCTGCCAATAACTTTTTATTTCCTACAAAATAGGTAACGCTTTGGTAATCTGCCTTGGCTCCTTTACCCGTAATACTATCAAATTGCGTTAATTCCGTACCAGCAACACCGTCTAGATGTTTTACTACCGCTTCTGCCAACGGATGTTCGGATTGTTTTTCAATACTCAATAAAACGTCTTTACGGGTATCGTTATCGCTTAACCATTTTACTCCCGTAACCTGAGGTCTTCCTTCTGTGATGGTTCCGGTCTTATCCAATATGATAGCCGTTACTTTTTTCGCCAATTCCAAACTCTCAGCGTCTTTAATCAAGATTCCGTTTTCAGCACCTTTACCTACACCCACCATAATAGCAGTTGGTGTAGCCAATCCCAACGCACACGGACAAGCGATAACCAATACGGTTACAGCCGCTAATAATCCCTGCACCACGGCATTTTCGCCTCCGAAAATCAACCAAATGATAAAGGTTAAAATCGCTATACCTATCACCACGGGAACGAAGATTCCTGCGATTTTATCTACAAGCTTTTGTACCGGTGCCTTACTCCCTTGGGCATCTTGTACCATTTTGATAATCTGCGCCAACATGGTTTCTTTACCCACTTTAACCGCCTCAAACTGAAAACTTCCCTTTTGATTAATCGTACCTGCAAATACCTTTTCGCCTTGTGTTTTTAATACCGGAACCGGTTCGCCACTTAGCATACTTTCATCTACATACGAATTGCCTGAAGTGACCATACCGTCTACCGCAATTTTCTCTCCGGGTTTCACCAAAATAACATCGCCTGCATTGACTTCCTCAATCGGCATTTGTTTTTCAGTTCCGTCAGCCAAAATCACGATTACGGTTTTGGGTTGTAATCCCATCAGTTTTTTAATGGCCGTAGAGGTATTTCCCTTGGCTTTTTCTTCGAGCAATTTCCCCAACAGAATAAAGGCAATGATTACTGCAGCCGCTTCAAAATAAACATGCGCATGCAAACCGCGTTGGTGCCAGAAATCGGCAAACAACATATTAAACACACTAAATAAATACGCGATTCCCGTACTCAATGCCACCAAGGTATCCATATTGGCCGAGCGGTTTTTGGTTTGTTTCCAAGCATTGATAAAAAAGTCTTTACCCAACCACAGTACTACCGGGGTAGAAAACAACCACATGATTTCATTGCCATACGGCATGTCCATAAAAAACATACCGATTACTACAACAGGCAAGGACAGAATCACAGCCCATATTGTTTTGCTCTTTAGCTTTCTAAATTTTTCTTCATGTATCGCCTCCAACGATTCTTGCTGTTTGTTTTCATCTACAATAAGTAAATCGTAACCCACTGCCTGAACGGCTTTTTGCAATTTGGAAGCATCGGTAATGTTCGGGAGGTATTCCACCGTTAGGTTGCCCGTAGCAAAGTTTACTGAAGCACTAACCACTCCGGCTTCATAAGTCACAATACTCTCCGCACTTCCAGCACACGAGGCACAAGTCATGCCCAATACCGGAAAAGTATTTTTCACTGTAGGTACGCCATACCCCAGGTCTTTAATAGCCTTTACAGCTGCACCTATGGTTTCGTTGTTGGCAACGGTAAGCGCTGCTCTGCGGTTGTTGATTTCTACCTTTGGACTGTCAACACCTTTGACTTGTGCTAATCCCTTTTCGACGATTAAGGCACAGTGTTCGCTATCGACATCTTCGAGTGGAATGTATACTATTTCTTTGTTGTTTGTTGTCGCCATAATTGTATTGCTTTATTTACAGTACAAATTTGGCGACTATAGCGGTAGGAATTGTTATACTATTATGGTAGGGTTTTGTAAGATTTACTTACACCTTGTCTAAGGGTTTGCGTTTTTCGTCGCGTATTTGTTTAAAGTGACTAGGCGTTAATCCGGTTACTTTTTTGAATTGATTACTCAAATATGCTACGCTTGAATAGTTTAATCGATGAGCTATTTCACTTAGAGACAGTTCATCATAGACCAAAAGCTCTTTGATTTTTTCGACCTTCTGGGCTATAAAATACTTTTCGATGGTAACGCCTTCTACCTCCGAAAACAAGTTGGAGAGGTAGTTATAATCGTGCTGCAGCTTGTCGCTTAAAATATCGGAGAGGTTGCTTTTGACATCGTTGTCTTGGTAATGTACCACATCGATAATCACGTTTTTTATTTGCTCGATCAGACGGCTTTTTTTATCGTCGATTACTTCAAAACCCAAAGGTACCAATACCGATGCTAAAGCCATTCGTTGCTCCGAAGTTAACTCATCTTCTAAGGTAACCTCACCTAAAGTCATGTTCTTAACCAATAGTCCGAGTTTGTCCATTTCATTTTGTACAACGAGGATACAACGATTACAGACCATGTTTTTAATAAATAAGGTACTCATAATGATGGAGATTAAATGTGAAAGGCAATATACCGTTGACAAAACTACGATTAAATTGGGAAGTTTTTGAGTTGTGCTGTTTATTGTTTACAAGTTAACACAACAACTCATTTTCTTAACTTCAGTATTTTTTCTCCCCATAGTTATGAAATCTTTACATTAAATACATAATAATAAATTTATCACGAGTAAAAGGTTATTTACATATACTTATATTTTTACGATATTTGTCTAAGAATTCTATAAATAGTGGTATGACGAAAGTAAAGTTAAATAGAATAAAGTCTGTTCTTGCTAAAAAAAATAGCAGCGGTAAAGATCTTGCCTACCATTTGGGGAAAACGGAATCTACAGTTTCGCGTTGGTGTACAAATGAAGTACAACCGAGCGTTGAACCCCTTTATGAAATAGCAAAATTTTTAAATATTGATATACGAGAGTTATTGATAAGTACTAAATAGAAAAAATAAGGCAACTCGTAAAAAAATGATTCGTTTGCTGTATCACAACACATTTTGTTTTGTATTAGCTTTCTCTTCCTTGTAATCAAAAAAAAAACTCAAGCACTTGTATTTTAGCTGTTTTTTCAGTATCTTATTAATCATGGAACAACACAAACAGTAAACGTTCTTAACTGTGTTGTGTTTATTCTTTACCCCAAAAGCTTTGGACACAGATCTTTTGTAAATTAAAAGAGGGATGTTGCTTTAAATAGCTTTCTAGGAAGAAAGTCGTTTTAGAATCACCAAATACATAGGCGATAGCATGCGGTGTTTGCTGCGAAAAACACTGTGGTAAGTGTTGCGCGATTAACTCGGGTTTTAAAGTATTTACGACTATGCTCGTCAATGGGAAACTGTTGTCGATATCGGCAAAAAAATCCGCGGAATCCGCGGAATAAACCAAACTACTCACGCGTTTACTGACCGCTATGGCTCTATGAATTTCGTACAGATGAGATAGGGCGGTGACATCGCCAATCAACAGGTATTCATCGGCGGTTTCGTCCAGGGGTACTTGCACAGATGGCGGTTTAAAAAAGACCACATCGCCCAGCTGAACCGATTTTATCCAACAGGATCCTTTGCCGTTGGAGAACGTATTGATCGCCAAATCGACTGTGTTATATACGGGTTCAAAATTCCAAAAAGAATACATACGTGCCACACTACCCGGATCGTAATACGGATTCGACAAAAACACTTCCATCGCCAAACCCGCTTGGTATTTGATCCTCGAAAAATACGCACTTTGAATTTTGATGTGGTAAGTGTGAGGGGCTATTTGACGCTTTTGAAGTATCACCCCAGTATAAATCTCAAAAGATTTTTCTTGACTGCTCATAATCTGTATTTTGATACGGTAAAATTGCTGGTTTTCACCTTTCAAAACATTGATTTGAGTCAAAAAACATACGTTAGAGTTTAGATTTTAAACGGCTCAGGGTTTCCTGCGAAATGTTGAGGTATGAAGCCACCATTTTATTCGACAACCTACGTACAACAATCGGATTTTCATCTAATAGTTGACGGTATTTTTGTAAGGCATCTTGAATCATCATCGACATCAACCTTTTGGTATTGTTGACATAGGCTATCTCGAGATACATTCTATAAAACTTATCCCATTGGGGAACGATATCAAGCAAGTGGTAAAAATCGGTATGGGTGATATAATAGACTTCGGATTCTTCAACGGCCTGAATAAATTCTTCCGAGGCTTCTGACGTAATAAAACTGACCAATGCCGTGGCAAACTGATTTTCAAAAGCAAAATAACGGGTAGAGTCCATTCCTTCCTCATTGATAAAAAAAATCCGAAGACAGCCTTGAATCACAAAAAACGTGCGTTGGCTCGCTTGACCATGCGTCAGTAATAACTCATTTTTCTTAAGTTGCATCGGTTTGAAATAAGACAGTATGGTATCCAATTGGGCATCGGATACCGTTATTCTGTCTTTTATATAGGTCGTTAGTTGCGCTTCCATATTGAGAAATCAGTTCTGCGTAAATTTACCACTAAAAAAACACATTATTACTGTTTTGTACAGGGGTATTACAAGCTTATACAGCAGTTCCTTCTGATGCTCCCGATCGCCAATAGGCCGCGGTATAGATCAATTGCGGATTCCATTCCAGCTGTACTCTAAAGTAGTCTTTTAACGTTTTTACCGTCGTATGTTCCGCCGCTATAAAGACATAATGGTTTGGAATCAGATGCACATCAGTCAATTCTTTTACCACAGCGCTCAAACTACTGCCTCTTTCCGGTTGTGGGTTATGAAGCCAGGTGATGTCTGTCGCCGCTGCGGAGATCAATGGCATTTCATCTTCTCTCGTGGCCACTTCCAAAAACACTTTTACCGCAACACCTTCAGGCAGTTGTTCCAATATGGCACTGATTACAGGTACAGCAGTAGCATCGCCCACTAACAGATAGGCTTCAGCATCGGGCACAAGCGGTTTGTCACTCTGTTTTATCCCGATACCCAAGCAATCACCAGCTGTCGCATTAATAGCCCAACGCGCTGCGGGGCCATTGTCGCCATGTGCTACAAAATCAACGGTCAATTCGCGTTTTTGTAAATCGACTTTACGGTTGGTATAAGTACGCAGCGTTGCCAGCAATTCGGCATCAATTTCCCTTGCTCGATCGGGAAAATAAATGATATTACAATGCTGCGGAGGTATAAAAATTTTGTTGTTGGATCCCGAACACACGCAAGATAAAAGCTCCATTTGATCTTCTCGAATATCAAACACCACACGTATAAAATGTGGTGTCAATACTGTTTTGTTTTTGACGGTGAATACCGTTCGTATTTTTTTGATTGGTGTTTTAATCATGTTTCCCTGTCATTAAATGATTATTGCTTCTAAGGATTTGATACTTTCGGGATATTGTTTTCGATATGATACAATATCGGCTATTGTCAAAACGGTTAAACTCCACTGTTGTGCAAAGGCCGTAATCTCTGATAATCGCGACATGGTACCGTCGTCGTTCATCAATTCACATAAGACAGACATTGGTTTTAAACCCGCGAGACGCATCAAATCAACACTGCCTTCCGTATGACCTATTCTGCCAAACACACCTTCATTATGAGCACGTAAAGGGTATATATGCCCCGGTCGAACCAGATCAGTGGGTTTGGCATCATCTGCACTGGCCGCTTTGATAGCCGCGAGTCGGTCAGCAGCCGAAAGTCCCGTGGTAGCCCCTACTCGTGCATCAATAGAAATGGTAAAAGGGGTTTGGTATAAACTGGAATTGTCCGTAACCATATAGGGCAAATCAAGTGCATCAGCCTTTTGATGTGGCATGCACAAACAAACCACCCCACTGCAATACCGAATCATCTGAATCATGTTGTCCAAATTCATTTTTTCTGCAGCAAAAATCAAATCGCCTTCATTTTCTCGATCTTCATCGTCGATTAATAAAACTCCTTTGCCCTTTTGCAATTCACTAATTGCGCGTTCTACTCTTTCTTTGGCATGAATACCAAAGGATTGTAATGTATTATTCATCTATAAAAATTATTTTTTATTAAACATCATCGTTATGATTGTGATTATACCGCTCACAGCTCCAAAAAAGTCCCGGTTTGCTGAGTCTACCAACCGGTAATTGCCTTTTTTTACAGCAACCAACTAAACGGTGGTAAACCTTCAATTAAAACAAAAACCGAAACAACGAGAGGCAGAATTGCCTGATAGCAAAGCTTTGTTATTTGCTGACCTCTTGTTGAATTCCTCTCTTTCTGTTTTGAATACTAAACCGACTACAAATTTGCAGCTATAGGCAGACCTAAACTTTGACTTAAGTCAAAAAACATTTTTACTTGCCCTATAAGGTGTAAGTCAACCGCCTAAGAATGGTCATAAATAAGTTAACATCCATCGATCTAGACCGCAGTAGACAACAATTAGCTGATGAAGACTGTTGTTCTAACCGAGCTGTTGCCTTTCATGTTCGATCGTCGTGGTCCAGAAATCGAGTTCCACCTCTTTTCGTTGAATGGTTTCCAACGAAAAGGCGCCACTTTTATAGCTTTGAGTCAAAGCGATTCGCTGCCATTCGACCAATTTCAATTCCAGATTTAAATACTTCTTTTTCGAATTTAGCCCTTGATCTGTTTCCGATTGCGTTAGCACGTTGTGCTCTTCGGCTTGCAGTTTCGCCAGCATAGCTGTCACGGCTTGCTGCGTCTCAAGATCATCAGCACTAAATTCTTTTAAAAACGAAATGGATTTGTAGAGCAGTAAAACATTTAGGGTTTGCGCATCGGAATGCGAATCTGGAGCGGGTTTGATCCATTGAATTAATTTGGGCAAAGTCAGTCCTTGGATCAGCAGTGTAAAAACGATTACCACAAAAGCCAATAATAGAACCGTATTGCGATTTGCAATAGGTAGCGCATCGTTATCGGTGATTGGCAAAGCCAAGGCGGCCGCTAAAGAAACCACGCCGCGCATACCGGCCCAAGATAGAATTAAGTATTCTTTGCTCGATGGAGATAATCCCAATTGCTGTTTGGGCTGTGATCGTCCTCCCAAAAGTGGCAATGCAAACAAGACGCACAGACGCACTACAACCAATATCAAAAAAATAAAAAAGCCATATACAATCAATAACGGCAGTTCTGAAAGCGAAAATTCAGCGATGATTTTAGGCAATTGCAATCCTAAAATCAAAAATACCAATCCGTTAATCACAAAGATGATTACCTCCCAAAAATGCCCCATTTGAATTCGGCTTTCAATTGCAATTACGGCAAAGGAATTCCACGACAAGTACATCCCTAGCACTACTACAGCCAATACACCTGAACATCCCAAATGTTCGGCTAAACTGTAGGTTGCAAACGGTAGCAAAACCACCGCGAAAGTTTCGACATTACTATTACCTGCAAAGAATCGATACATTTTTAAAAATAAAAAACCAATAATGATACCGGCTATAATGCCTCCTAAACTGATGATTGCGAAATTAAACCCCGCATTCCAAATGGAAAAACCGCCACTGAGTATTGCTACCACCGCAAATTTATAGGCAATTAAGGCCGAAGCATCGTTCAGTAAACTCTCGCCTTCTAACAATGTAATTGTCCGTTTGGGCAGGGGTATACTTTTCGTAATACTCGCTGCGGCTACAGCATCGGGTGGCGAAACAATGGCTCCCAACACAAAGGCCATAGGCCAACCAAATCCCGGAATTACACGGTGCACAAATACAGCCACGATGGTGGTGGTTAAAAACACCAACACCACAGCCAATATCGAAATTTTCGGAAATTCCTTTTTAAATTCCGGTATGGATGTATTCCAAGCAGCATCGAATAATATCGGTGGTAATACGACATAAAAGATCAATTCCGGACTCATTTCAATCGACGGTACCAAAGCGGTAAAGCTCAACAGCAATCCAGCCAAAACCAGTAAAATAGGTAAGGCTAATTTTATTTTGTCTTTTAACGATATCAGGATAATGAGAATAGTAGATATCCAAATGATTTTTTCGAGTTCTTGCATGATGTTACAATTATTCTGCAAAAATATATTCCCTCAATTATCGAAGCATTGACCTATATCAAAAAGAAAAAGGAATCAGCAACATTGCGGTAATCTTGACCAATCAAATACTGCTAAGATTTTTTATAGTGGAAAAACAAAAAAGCCTAAAACATTGAAGTTATAGGCTTTTTTTCGTATCTTAATACATTGGGATTTATACAGTATTTTAGTATTGTAAAATCATTACGATTTTTTTAAGCGCACTGTAAAAATCAGACTAGATATATACATTGGAAATATTTAAAACAACTGTCGTCCTTTTTAGGTAATACACATCTAAAAACACAACTATAATTGTAAAACATTAATATTTAGGTTCGGCATATATCTCATATCCATGTCCGTATTCTGCCCAAGTGGCTTTCTTTAAAAGAACTATATTAGAGGTTTTTCCAACCCATATTTTTAAAACTTGGTCTTGTTGTACTGTTCTCTTAAACAACTTATTATACTCGATAAAAGAGGACTCGCTCGTTTGTTGGTATTTTGCATCCCCATACAAAGTTGTCATGTAATTAGTTAGCACCTCCAATTCTCGATTTGCGAGGTCATCCAAATTCCCTTCGTATACCTCATCATCAAATCGAACATTTAATATAGACGAAAGGATCCCATCGCGATTATTTGTCAAAAGAGAAAAACTATAATCTTCATTGCCATTATTGATAAATCCTGTATTCATATTAAAATTTCCATCAGGCTTATTCCACTGTATATTTAAAAAATCGCCATCCACATAAACTCGAGTACTCGTTGAATCTTTTGCGACAACTAAGCCATCTTTATACGCTTTTAAATAGGTGGTATAAGTTCCTGGTAGATAAAAGTGATGTCCCCATTCAAGTCTAACACTATAAGAATCACCTTGCTTTTGCAATAGTTGCATTTTTGTGGCTCCTCCCTTAATCTCCCAAGTAAGCGAATCTAGATTACTTTTTAGTTTATCAGCCAATGCAAGGAATTTTATGTTTCCACTAGCACTACTGTCCTGCAACTTAAAAACAACCATATTTAAAATGTTTTGTTCACCAAGGTTACTTACAACTTTTAGTGATTTTAGTTGCCCCTCTATAATCGGATTTCCTACTTCTGGGTTTACAATTTCAGGATTTTTCAATGTAGAATCATCGTTAGAGCAAGAAGCCAACATACCACCAGCTAAAACAAAAAAGGCTATTTTTTTAAACATAAGATATTCGTTTAGGTATTTTTTTCAAAAATACAACACTAACAATTAGTAAACAATTAAAACAAATAGTATTAAATTTTTCTATTATAACCATCTAGATACGTAATTATACATATAATATAATACCCAATTTTTAAAATTTTAAAATTTGCTCTATTTCCTTGTACCCTTTATCTTTAGCATGTTGTAAAGCAGTGATTCCATCTCGATCGGGAATATTTAAATCGGCACCCGCATCTTTTAGAATTTGAACGATTTGCTGAAATTTCGCACTCCCATCTCCCAAAACAACTGCTTCCATCAAGCCTGTCCATTGTAAACGATTGATATGATTAATTGGAAAGTTCGGGCTATTTGCCAGTAAGCGCACCGTTGCGACATGCCCACGCTCACAAGCGGGGATCAAAGCCGTACCATTATAACGATTAAAAACGTCAAAGCGCGCCCCGTGCTCTAAATACAGTTGTAACAATTCTGTCTGTCCAGTTGCTCCGGCATACAAAAAAGCACTGTCTAAATTAACCGATTGTTGATTGACATCAGCTCCGTGATTTAACAGCAGTTTTACCATTTCAATAGAACTATTATGGGTCGCTATCAACAATAAGTTGCGTCTTTCCCTGTCTGCAGCATTGACATTGGCACCACCCTCTAAAGCTTTTGCTACGGCTTCGACCGCATTGTCTTGTACAGATTTTACGATTTCTTGATCAGTCATATGGACGATTTTTGTTGTTGTCGCTGTGCAATTCCACAAGGTCACCGGCGAGATCAGCACGAATAAAAAAAATAGTTTGTTCATCATATTATATTGCTTTGTTGGGTATTGATCTACTCTTGATTAATCATGCAATACCACTAATATAATCATTTCTTTTTAGTCGTTCCTATTATTTTACCAATCGTATCATCACAATAGTAGTATCTCAGCGTTTGATTCCTATTGAAAAATCAAAATCTGCCAAAGCTACTGTTGGGCTTTTTCCTGTTTTTAACACAGATAGTCCTTCTAAGAACAAACGCACGATTGCAGAAATAACCACTACTACCAATCAAGCCTAAGCCCAAATCATCAGTCACCGAATTTGCGATTTTAACTGATGAACTATACCTGAACTGAAGCCGAACGAAACCGAAATACAGTTTTTGGTATTTGCAAACGATTCCCATCAACAAATAAACAGCGGTATTCGAGCCAGTTGTTATTGGAATACGTTACACATCGAGTTGTTATGGTTGTCCAATGCCTGTCGGGGTCAAGGAATCGGTAAGCTAGTGGTAGAAACAGCCGAAAACTCTGCACGACAAAATCACTGTGAAAAGGCCCTGTTACAAACCACCAGTTGGCAAGCCAAACCCTTTTACGAGAAAAACGGTTATAAACTACTCGCCACTTTAGAGCATAGACCAAAGGGACACGCGACACATTATTTGAATAAAACCTTGTTTTAAATAGGACTTATTTACTTTCTTTGTCAATCGTGATGATTAGTTTATTTTGTCTTTGTTCGATATTAACCATCAATCCTTGTTTAAAACCAAGCTTTTCCAGCCATTTTCCCTCCAGTCTAATTTCTGGTATCGAGGTCAACCCGTTAGATCTTGATTGGTATTTCGTATAAATTTTAAGTTTTCTAAAATCCCTCATTGTCATACAGTTATACGACAAATATAAATTAAAAAATCACAATGTCGTATTTTTATATGACAAAAATGTCAGCTAATAATATGACATTTGATATATGACAAGAGAAAAACTAAAGTTGGAATTGGGCAAGCAAATCGTAAAACTACGAGAACAGCGTGGTTGGACTCAGTCTGATTTAGCGCGAGCATGCAACAAAGACCGTCAGGCAATCGAAAAGCTCGAAAATGGCAAAGTCAACCCAACACTTTATACTTTGTTGGAAGTTGCCAATGCCTTGGAAATTTCGTTATCTAAATTAGTTGATTTTTAGTCGGATTAAACAGATTCCTACCATGTCTTTTCCTTTTTAAATTTTGGATCGACAAGTTAGCGGCACAATTTGCTCAACAACTTTGGGGTCTGATATAAAGTTTATTAAAATTCTTCTTTCAATATATCCGTGTATTGTCGGTATTTTCATTTTATATACAACTTGTTTTTAAAACCTTATATCTATTTCTTTATCGAACTGATGTTTTCGCGGCACAATCTCGTGCCAACTAAAAAATTCTGTTTTTAAGAATTTGGTTGTATAAAAAGCTTAATAAAATTAAAATTGGTAATCCTATCCACGCCGTAAAAACCAATTCAAGTCCATTTTGGCCTCCATTTCCATAGCAGAGACTTTGTGCATTTGTAAACACTGGAATCAAACTCGATTGAATTAGAACATATTCTAATGCATTAAAAATCGTCAGCAATATGGGTAATGTTTTTAATTTTTCAAGCGGCAACCATTTTAAATATCTATAAAACAGAAAAGGCAGCAATAACGCACCAATACTTGACAATATCCAAATCAGCTCAAAAGCAATAGTACATTCTACGCCTAAACCATTTAAAAACATCTGAACTGCTAAAATTGCTATAGCTGTAAATCCAGGAATGAAAAATCCTACAATTGAAAATATGACTGTTGGTTTTACAAAATCAACAGTCATATTCTATACTTTTTATCTCCATATTATACTCTTTTTCACTAGTGTTATGTATGCTCCTGAGATTTGCAATATAGCGTATTATTCAACATTGAAGTAATAGTGTCTATGACTTTTTTTTTCAACTATTTTAAAAATTTCGCTCAGTTTTCTTTTCACGGATTTCACGCAAATTATTAAGAAGTATTTTTTCAATTTGCTTAGCTTTATTTACGGTCATAAAATGACCTCCACCTTCAATTAGAAAATCGTGTTTTACATTTTTAATCGGAATTATTTTGTCTGCATTTCCATGAATATGAATGTAATTATTAGGCACAAACTCGTTGTTCCAATTGGCTATTTCATGAATTGCCCACTTTAAAAAACGAGGATTCGTCTCTAGTAAAATGGTCCTTAACAATTGTCTGTCTTTCGTTGTAGTAACTCCAAAAAACCAATTCGTTATAAAGTTTTGCTGTTTTAAAAAAAAAGTGGGAATTAACTTGTTCAATTTCAAAATTCCTGCAATTCGATAAAGTAAAGGGAGTTCGTATTTGGTTTTTGCAGAAGCGATTAAGATTAGTTTCTCCGTTTGGATGATTTTAGAAATTTCTATGGCAACCATTCCGCCAAAGGACAAACCAATTAGAATAGGATTCTTATCTGGAATTAATTGTACGATTCTTTTAGCATAATCAACCAATGATTCGCTATAAATCGGTTCTATCCAATCGATAAATTCTGGGTCAAGATCTCCAAAATCAATGCTATCAAAGACTCTTCTATCGACACCTAAGCCGCTTAAAATATAAATTTTATTCACTTGCTTTGATTTTTAAAAACACGGGGAAATCGGTTCGTGTTGTCCCTGTTTTTGGAGTAATGATATTTAATATAACTTGATTATGAGGTACAGATAAGCAGCTTTTTACTACAACCTTATACCTCAGTGCATTTATTTACAGAAATTTAATAGAAATTCATTTTCCAACTCTAAAATAGCTCGCTTTTTATTGTTTATGAATGCTAAAGATTGAGATATAGAAAAACCTCTAAAATAATAATCTAAATAAAAAGCGTAAACTTTGCCAACGACAGTTCTGCCATTTTCATTGTTTTCAGCTAGTATCATCGGATCATCTGGAATTTGAATACTATTGGTGTTTAATAGCAAATTAAGTCTCTTTTTGAAATTAACCGAACTCGAAAGCTTTTCTATTTCACTTTTATACAATTTAGTTTTAACTTCAAATTCTTTACCTACACTAGAATACTCATACTCATCAAAAAAAATTGCAGTTCCTCCCTTAATAATTGCTGCTTCAATCTCAGACAAGTAATCTAAATAATCATTTGTCAAACTATTATAGATAATTACATTTTGGTTATTTCTATTTTCATCAATCTTAATCTTAATATTTTTCGATAAATAGGATATGTGTTTATCGTTTTCATTAATTATTATTTGATACATAGATTCGCATTGGCTCTGGGCTTTGTCAGCACCACTTTCACATGACAAAAGCACCATAGATGCTAAAATTACATTAGATGTCAATATTATAGATTTCATTCTATGATTTTATAATTAATCGTTTTTCTATACCTTATAAATTTGAATGCATTTGCAATAGAATCTTTCTACTTTTTTAATTGTTTTCTAATCTATAAAATCTCTTACTTTTCAACTTTTAAAAACAGCTATATCGTCTTCAATTTAGTCAAATCTTATTTCTTATTGAAAAAGTATAACAATTCTTGTCAATAATAAAAATTATTTATTTAATACGGTTTGCTTTTTTTTCTCAATCATATAACCCAACTGCACCACCTTGCATTTCCATAGGGTGAGCGTTTGTTCTGCAGTGACTACTTCCTCGCTTGCACTTACAACCAGCGTATCACGAAAAGAACTTATAAACTGAGTCCAATGATTTCCTTTGGAATCGCTTAGTTGAAAATAAAAACCAGCATCACCTATTTTTTTTCCAGAAGAAGTTAAAATCAATTCGCCTCTATCACCAACACTAGGTTCCATAATCACAGTTGCATTACCATAGGGCAATGGAAAAACAGCCTTGATACAACTTTGACCAGAAGGCAAAACACAAGTGCCATAGATACCCGAATACATCACCCGATTAGTTACCGGATCCATTCGAAGCCAAATGGTATATTGTACACTCTGGGTCGTTGGATTCACAAGTGTAATAATTTCACTTTTTAATGATTCCGCATGTATATTGTTCTGAATTGGAATGCTTAATTGGCTGATTCGATGACTAAAAAGTCTGTTTACCAAAATGCCTGGAAATTTAAAAAAGGGATTCCATTTTACAGTCAGACGCAGCTGGTAGTCAGAAGTGTTTTCATAGAAATCAATGACTTGTTTAGACAATTTATTCCATGCCCCTTCAGAAAGGTTTAGTTCATCTATGGACTGTATTAAACCTTGCGATCGAAGATTCCTTTGAACGATTAGGTTTTCTTTTGCTGCTAATTGATGGATAAAATCTTCACCGATACCGTTTTTATTTCCAAAGGGCGCGATTAACCACGGATAATCGATGGGGTTAATCTTTGTTCCCCACAAAATGACCCATTGTTGTGTAAACCAATCCTGAAATTGCTGCATCGGATGTGCTAAATTCATAGTACTGGGCTTGTCAAATTAGGGATGATATTGTTTTGTCCATTCCAAGATCCAAACTCGCCAAGGGGTTTAAAACGCAAAGTAGTAAACTCGAAATGAAAATCTTTACGATTTCTCTCTTTCATGGCATCGATATGCCTTTTTGGTCGAGGAACAGCACTGTGTCCGTGAACCATATCGGTCATAGCTTTTTGCGATGTCCAAATTGAAAATGTCGAGATTGTTCGAGGTAATCGTATCGATGCTGAAGACAATAAGGTTTCAGGATGGTCGCGAACTAACTTCTCTACAGGTCGTCCCCAATACAAGAATCTAGGGAGTGCCCATAATTTCATGCGCGCAAGGGTAATCGCAACAACTGGACTATTCAAAAGATGCATTTCCATTGGCTCCTCATCAATTTTAAATCCGCTTATGTTACCCCATTGCCGCATAAAAACTAGCCTGGTATGCCAGCCTTTATCTAATATTCTGCCAAAAGGATGATTTTCCAGAAAGTATTCAATTGCTTCCTCACGCTCCCACTGAGCGAACACCGCTATTTCTTTTCCCAATACACGTGAGGGTACGAAGATTGCAGAGCCCAACACCATAGAGGTCATGATTTCAGCATGTATTAACCCCGGAGTATTTACAGATCTAAGCGGAAATAAAACTGCCTTTAAAGCAGATAAATAGGAAGTTTTAACGAGGTGATACGTGAATATACTCATGGTTCAATTTTGATTTTAGTTACATTGGAAGTCCTATTGTTGTCATTCCCAGACATCACACAATTTTCTCTATTCACTCCAAAAGTAGGATACCTATTTTTCTCAAAAGTCGTCTGTGGGAATTGTTTTTGCTAAACCTAAACTTATTCTACAATATATAAAAGACTGCTTTATATTTAATGTTGAAATAGTAATTTCTGAAATAGTGAAAACGATAAAAACATTATAGTATACCATCTTTTAAAACCGCCGATCCAAAAGGATTATCCACCAACCACAACCAATTTCCTACTTGGTCTTTTTTCATTATACAAGCGGTGTGTCCCGTCATCTGAATCGGACGCCCATCTGGAGTAGTACCGCTCATCTGCCAAAGATCCATCCACATCGCCAAATCACCTACCATTGTGATGTGTGGCGTAGCTCCGCTAATATCAAACTTTAAGGCACAAATAGCCTGCATGCCTTTTTTAATCTGGTCCAACCCCCTTAATTCCTGTCCATCTCTATCAATATAAACCGCTTCCGGATGAAAGCAACTCAGCGCCGAACTTACATCACCGATTTTTATACAATTGCGAAAGTAAGCTACAGCACCAACCGCTGTTGTTCTGTTGAAATCTTGCATCTTTTTTTATTTTGCCCGAAATTAAACTTAAAATTTAAATATTGTAAGAATATGGCATAAAAAGCAACTGTATCGTCTTGAACGTTCCAAAATCAGAATAAGTAATATAGGAGATTTTAATTGTTATAACACAAGGTTGTGGCGAAGACTTTTTTCGATTTGATGATTTTAGAAATTAACGCTTACTTTTACAAATCTGCACTGATAAATTCGCCCTTTTCCAAAACGACCTGATTTCCCCACTTTGTAATGGCTTCTAAAACCGGAATACAGCTTTTTCCAAACTCCGATAGTTTGTAAACCACCTTAATCGGAGGTTTTTCTCCAAATACTTTTCTCGCTATCAGCCCGTCTTTTTCTAATTGTTTCAACTGTATACTCAAGGTCGTTTCAGTACTGGTCGGCATTTCTTTTCGAAGTTCAGTATAGCGTTTTTCGCCATTTTTTAAATGATATAAAATTACCGCCTTCCACTTACCTCCAACCAGATCCATTGCAAGACTTACCGTACATGGATAAATTTTGTCTTTTAGTTTTACACCATCACCTATACACTCTGTTTTCATCCTAACTATTTTTAACCTATCCATTTAGATAGTTATTGTAAATGCAAGCTACTAAAAATACATTTGTTAGTATAAAAACAATCGTTATTAATTTTTTTTAAAACAATAAAAATGGAAACAATTTTAACCACCGACAGACCGCTTATCACGATTGTCGGAATCTTAGGAAAACAAGGGCGTAGTGTCGCACAAACTTTATTACAAAACGGCGGATATCGCCTACGAGGTATTACCCGACGTCTCGATTCGCCTGAGGCGCTTGAATTATCTAAACAAGGAGTATCGCTCGTAGACATACCGCTTACTTTGGGATACAAAAATGATTTCGTTGAAGCCTTTCGTGGATCAGACAGCGTTTTTCTGATGACACCCAACATCGCTCCCCCTCAAGATCACGAACAAGAACTGGGTAAACAATTGGCAGATGCGGCCGTCGAAGCGGATGTGAAACACATTATATTCAGCAGTTTGGAAAACGTAGATCAAATTTCGCAAGGAAAAAAATTTGCTCCTCATTTTACAGATAAAGCCAAAATCGAAGAATACATTCGAACACTGCCCATCAAAAGTACATTTATTTATATGGCTTTTTTTTATACAAACCTACTGGAGTTCTATACCCCCCGTATTCAAGGCGATACCCTTGTATTTCCAATGTATTTGCCAAAAGATTTTCGCGCACCATTTGTTGATCCCCTAACCGCTACAGGACCAGCTGTACTGGAAATCTTATCCAAGCCCGATCAATACAACGGTAAATCGCTACCCGTAATTGGCGATTTCATATCGCCTCAAGAAATGGTAGACACTTTTGTCCGAGTTACCGGTAAAAAAGCAGTCTATAGCGCCGCATGTACGCGAGAAGAAATGCTGTATCACTTTCCGGAATATAGAACAAATGATATTTTAGTACGCGAAATTTTGGGAATGGCCACTTTTGCCGTTGAGTACGGTTATTTTCGCAATGAACGCGATTTAGAGTGGAGCCGAAAAGTCAACCCACACAGTCTTACATGGGAACAATTTCTTCACCAAAGCGGTTGGCAAGGTCAAAAAATCACTTTTTAATTGGATGTATTCCCTTATATATCAGTCGAATTTCAGTACGCATATGCCATTAACTCCCATACAAAAACTGGAAAAATAAATGTTCTATACCCGTCATAAAACCTATTTTACTATTATACAAAAAGGTAGTAAGTGCCCAAACTGTACACTTACTACCTTTCATCAGTTACAATATAAAATCTACCAATCGCAATTGACAACCCGTCAGGAGGAGTGCCGCTCATTGGTCAGAAATCCATTCACATCGCCAAATCACCTATTAATGTAGTATGGGAGTAGCTCCGCTAATTGGAAATTGGAAGGTACAAATCGCTTGCATGGCTGTTTTAATCTGGTCCAAACCTCTTAATTCCCTTCCATCTATATAAACCACTTCCTAATGAAAACAACTCAATGCTCCGTTCACATTCCCATATTTTATACAATGTCTAAAATAAGCCACTGTACCAAAAGGCGTTGTTCTGTTTAAATCTTGCATCTGTTTTTTTATTTAAATATCAACTAGTACTTGAAAAAGAAAAACAAGTCACTCCCCCTGCGGTATGCTTCATTTTAATTTCCGCTGATAATATTTTAAGGAATTGACTTTGAAAACTTTTACTAATCTAAATAACTCCTAACTGGTATTTTAAGAAAACTAATTATTAACAACGCAGGTAGAATCCCGTTAAATAAAGCTAAATATTCTAACCTTAAAACACCTTTATAAGACTTAGTGCGTAAAAAAATGACTTGTTTTTTATCAAGCCAAGTCATTTTTTTAAATAATTTAATTCTTCTTCAACAGTTTTTTTTTGACAGAAATGAGAGGCTTTTTTAATCCGTTCTATAACTATAAGGTCATCATGCTTTACATAACAACAGACCCCAAATCTTTCCCCGCTTCAGAACCCTCTATTAAAAAGGTCAGTTCTTCACATTTCACAATCTTTCCATCCTTTATTACAAATTCAGCAAAAACCTTATGAGTGTGTTTCGATCCATCTTTTAATATCGAACGAACCAAATGCTTGGTAAAAACGGATTTATCATTAGAGGCACAGTTCAAAACTTCCACTTCCACCCTAGCTAATAGAGATTTTAATTTTTGAATATGGCTTTTAAACTGCTTGAGGTTTAAGTGAGTGTGATCCACGATTTGTATATAATTATACGCAAAATAACAATCGATTACTTTTTCGTCAAACACCGGATTTTCAATAATCTCGTGCAACATTTCTTTAACTGTAGTTTCCATCTTTTAACTATTTTAATGATACAGCAAAGATGAAACACCGGAACAAGAATTGCGATAACAATTGTTAATTAACGTCTATTTCGAATCCTACTTAATGAAACAGCTGTGATTCCCAGATACGAAGCAATATAATGTTGTGGCACTCGTTGAAAAATCTCAGGAGCCGTCGTCACTAACTTCTGATACCGTTTTTCAGGATTATCTTTAATGCGGCCGATAAGTAATTTCTGATAGTCCAACATCCGTTGAATAATATACTCATTAAAAGCTTGTAGCAGTAGCAAATCGCGTTCTAGCAATTCGAGTAACCGCTCTTTATCAATCATAAGCAAATCCGCATCTTCGAGAGTTTCCAAGGTGTATAGACTGGGCTTGTCATACCAAAAACTCTCAATACTACAGAAGAACTGTTCTTCATACAAAAATTGAAAGGTAATTTCTTTGCCATCATGTAAGGTCCATCCTCTTAAAACACCCTTTTTTAAGAAATAAAACTGCTTAGACCGCTGCCCCTCTTCAATCAGCTTCGTTTTTGATTTTACGGATATTGCATTAAAATAACTTTGTAGTAAATCAAACAATCTATGATTAATTGTCTTCATACGCTTTGTAATGAGTGAAGTAATAAATGTTTTTATAACTCCAAAGTTACAAAGTATCACCTAAATAATTAAAACCGCAATAAAAAAATCAATTTTCAGCTTGTTATCAGTAGTACCAAGATTTTTCTAGCTAAACGCAAAGATTTTTCACCCTGTTGTAAACCACCATAACTCCTGTTTTAAATCGGGGAACAATCTATCGCTTAAAAACAATACGGTACATAAATTTGTCGACATTAATGATAAACAGATGCTCTATCTAAATATATCACAGCTGTCATTTATGCTTACAACGACTCCCTTGAACGTTGAGAAATTTAGACAGCATCTTTCTAACTAAGTGAATTAATGCAACTTAAAGAGAAAGTATGATTTTTTCTCCATCCTGAGGAATTATCAATTTGTCTGTTCCGATCTTGTAATCAGTAGCCCTCTGTTTTAAAGAGTCTCTAGTTGTCCGACAATGATCCAAGGCTTCCATATGTACAGCAATTACCTTAGCCTTACCACTATGCCATATCAAATCCATAGTTTGTGCTTCATCCAAGATGATCGGTGTAGCGTCGAAACCTTGAATAAACGCCCCTCCGGAATTAACAATGATATAGTCCGGATTAAATTTTTTGATAGTGCTCTTAACTTCATCTGTCCAGATTGCATCTCCAACAATATACACCGTCGGTTGGTTTTCTGCCTTTAATACAAAGCCCGATGTCTTGCCCATCATTTCCAGTACCTCGCCAGAGCCGTGCTGCGCATCTATACGCGTGATACTTATAGTATTCCATAATATATCGTCGTCTAAAACGCTTGCATTACTAAAGCCATGCTTTTCAAAAAATGTCTTATCTGCGGGCTGGTTTACCACTTTTATAGATTTATCTAGAACTTTAATCGCTGTATCATCAAAATGATCAGGATGTACATGGGTCACCAAAACCAAGTCAAGCTCTTCGATGATTTGATGTATGGGTAATACTAAATCCACTGTAGGGTTTTTCTCGATTCCAGCCCAAGATTCCATAACACCTTTAGGAGATAACATGGGGTCTACCAAAATCTTTTTGCCACCATACTCTACCAACAAAGTTGCATTTCTAACCAACTGAACGCTTGTCGTTGCCGATTTTTCCAGATTAATTTGTGCCATGGCTAAGTTAGCGGTCAGCATCAGTCCTACTAAAAGATTTCTTTTCATAAGTTTCTATATTATTCTTTAATACTATCCCACACTTAATTATTAAGTCTTTGGGATTAATGAGTTCTATACAAAGGTCCATACAAGGCGTTACCTTTTAGGTATCAAAAAGATATTGAATACTACCATTTTGATAAACCATATACTAACGCATAGCTTGTCGATACAAACTCTTTTTAAAAAAAATTCGCTATTTTTATAGGCTAAAAGGTGGAATATGAAAACGATAAAATTTCATAAAACGGAATGCGGTGTTGATTTTCTGCTAAATGTATTGACAGAAAAAGATATTGATTATACCCATTTAGGTGTTTATGATACCGATCATTTTGAGATTTTATTTTTTAAAAAAGCAAACGGTATACTGCTTCTAAACCAGAAAGAAATTCAACTAACCGCGGGTTCTATTATCTTTATTTCACCCTTCCAAAAACGAAAATGGAAATTTGAATCAAATGACCTTGAAGTAACTACTTTGGTTTTTCAAGAAGCATTTTTAAATGATTTTTTCGCAGACAAACTATTTACTTACCGCCTACTCTATTTTTATCAGTTAGTTCACCCTTTGAAAATGACTATAAATACGGATGAATTATTAAAATACTGCGGACTGTTGACAGAGATTAAAAAGGAATTGTTGGATACTCAATCTGATAGTGTTCATATTATTCGCTCATTGTTGTACTATCTGTTACAAACCTTAAACCGCCAATACGCCAATCAACACAGCTTGTCTTTAAATAAATCCGAAAACAATTCTGCTTTTCTCTTTAAGAGTCTAATGGAAATCCATATCAAGGAGAAGCAGCGGATTGCAGATTATACAGAAATGCTTGGCATCAGCCGAATTTCGCTTAATAAAGCCGTCAAAGCCCAGTTCAATACTACAGCGACTCAATTACTAAAACAACGACTTCTTTTTGAAATACAAAACTTACTACTACACTCCAACAAAACTATTAGCGAAATAGCCTACACACTTCATTTTTCAGAATCAAACCATCTGATGAGGTTCTTTAAAACACAAACAAATCAGACAACAACTCAGTTTATCCACAGCATCAATAATATCCCCTTAAAACAAAAACCAAATTCTTCCGATTTAGATTAAAAGCTATTCTTTGTATTCCTCGTAAATAATTGAACTCGGACAAGTTTTAAAAGTAACATCACTGATACAGTTGCATTAAAAAAAATGAAAACAGCGAAAATGACGCTTTGGCTTTACTTAAAAACAGGAATTATTTGATACAACGATTATCAATGAGCTATTGGAATCTGCAATTATTCAAGAAAATGCGCCACAACTAACTTTGCCCAAATGCAAAAACGAGCAACTGATTTTTTTTAATCAAATTGTGAAGTCTCCCAACGAACTTTGTAGTTGGTTACAGTTCAGCAATGTCTGTAGTGTACAAATAAGTATAGCCGATGTTGATGCTTTGTTTAATAAAGGTAAAAACATCCCTTATCAGAAGAATGACAAATAAAGCTGGTAAAAAATTCGATGCGTATATCGTATTGAAAGAAGATTGTACAACCTCATTTGAATTTGAAAATAAAAAGAAAAAATAATTATATTTATCGTTCAACCTACATATAATCAGAATGTTGAAAAAACAATGGCTCATAAACCTATCACAGCTCAAAAAGAAATAGAGAATTTAATCTATACCATTCGTGGCAAGCAACTGATGCTTGACAGCGACCTTGCTTCCTTATATCAAGTGGAAACAAAGAACCTCAACAAAGCAGTAAAAAGAAATATTGAAAGGTTTCCTACTTCTTTCTGCTTTCAACTGAGCAAAGAGGAAGTTGAAAACTTGAGGTTCCAAATTGGAACCTCAAGTTTAAGCTACGGCGGAAGACGTTATTTACCCTATGTTTTTACTGAGCAAGGTATTGCAATGCTTTCTGCTGTACTTCGGAGTGATGTGGCTATAAAAGTGAGCATTGAGATTATGAATGCCTTTGTAGACATGCGTAAAATACTTATCAGTAATGCGTCGCTTTTTCAACGATTGGATAAAATGGAATTGAAGCAATTGGAGTCAGACAAAAAGTTTGAAGCAATCTTTAAAGCATTGGAAAGAGATAAACTACACAGTGATAAAGGTATTTTTTATGATGGTCAGATTTTTGATGCTTATACTTTTGTATCCAATATCATCCGAAATGCAAAAACCTCCATCATACTTATTGATAATTATATAGATGATACAGTACTTACCTTGTTAGGAAAGCGCACTAACAAAGTGACCGCAACAATATATACCAAGAGCATCAGCAATCAGTTACGTCTGGATTTACAAAGGTACAACAGCCAATATCCTCCGATTGAGATTGAGGTTTTCTCCAATGCTCACGACCGATTTATAATAATTGACGGTACGGAGCTTTATCACGTTGGCGCATCATTGAAAGACCTAGGTAAAAAATGGTTTGCCTTTTCAAGAATGGATCTTGAGGTGGCTAGGATGCTAAAAATATTGTGCGGATTATAGCCCCATTTAAAATATAGAATCTCAATCAAAAGCCTCAATAAAACAAACTTCTTCTTAGCGAATTTTGAAGCGTTGTTCTCTCGCCAGACTAATAAGTAGTCTGTAACGATCCACATAGGTCACATCAATTTGATGACCAGGTTTAAAACCGCTTTCTTTTAACCATTTTCCACTTAGAACAACGATGGGGAAACGTTAAAGTAACTATCCTTTCGCTTTGCATATTTTTTACAAATCATTAGTTTTCTTGTTTTTTAATTGTTTTATTTCTGTGTTTTTCATTTTCGTTTATTTTAAGTTACACTATAAATAAACATATTTGGGTTCTTGTTAAAAACACATAAATCTTGTATTTCACATAGAATCACTCGTTTTTAACAGGCAATTTATTATCTTTAGTTCAAAGAATATAGTAATTTTGAAACCATGAATCAGACCAATACCCACAAAAAAATACATCATGGCAGAAATATTAAGCGTTTTCGTGAAATGCTCGGTATCAAACAAGACGCTTTAGCCTTTGAACTTGGCGATGATTGGAACCAACAAAAAGTGTCGCTGCTGGAACAAAAAGAAACGGTTGAAAAAAGTATGCTTGCTCAAATAGCTAGCTTGCTTAAGATTCCTGTCGAAGCTATTGAAAATTTTGATGAGGAACAAGCTATTGTAAATATTCAAAACAATTACGAAGGAGCAAATTCTGGAAGTGGCACACTAAATAATAATGCAAACTACACAGACTGTGAATTCAACCCAATTGATAAAATAGTTAGCCTTTATGATGGTAAAATCGCACTCTATGAGCGTATGTTGAAAGAAAAAGACGACATGCTTGCGAGATTGGAAAAGTTGATAAAATAGAAATAAAGAACTTTAGCTTATATACAAACACAATTCAAAATCGTGTGATTTGGTAATGCAATATTTAGTTGTGCGTTTAATTGATGAATATACTTCTCGTTATAAGCAAAATTAGCTTTTGTATTTAGGGAAGATTAGCGCTTTGTTTCTCAACACCCGCTTTCTCTTAGGTTAGAAACACAACAGTATTGGGAGGAATTATCGCTGTTCCCAACAACCTGACCAAATAAATCAGTAGCTGTGACCGTTAGAAAAAAACGGTAATTCAAAGATTTTAAGAGCGATGGGTCTACTAAGTTTACGTGTGATTGTCTCCGCTAAGCTACAGCATCCTAAACGAAAATTTCGACAAAAAAGCAACTTAGCGCTGGGAGCGCTAACTCTTTTTTTATGCGCTATCACGGCGCTTAAGCAAAATCAAAATGATAGAATTAACGAGCTGGCAGGATTGCCTTCGCTGCGCTGCGGCATCCCAGAGGAAAAATTCGACAAAAAAGCAACTTAGCGCTGGGCGCGCTAATCCTTTTTTTATGCCCTAAAACGGCGCTTAAGCAAGCTGCGCATGGTGTAAATATCAATGTATGAGGATTGCCTTCGCTG
>DCKE01000016.1:107806-118912 GCA_002320285.1 Flavobacteriaceae bacterium UBA1682
GCATCCTAAAGGGGGGATTCGACATAAAAGCAACTTAGCGCTGGGCGCGCTAATCCTTTTTTTATGCCCTAAAACGGCGCTTAAGCAAGCTTGCGCATGGTGTAAATATAAATGTATGAGGATTGCCTTCGCTGCGCTGCGGCATCCTAAAGGGGGGATTCGACAAAAAAGCAACTTAGCGCTGGGCGAGCTAATCCTTTTTTTATGCCCTAAAACGGCGCTTAAGCAAGCTTGCGCCGTTTTAGGGCATAAAAAAAGCTCTGACTTTCGTCAGAGCTTTTTTGTCGGGGTGGCAGGATTCGAACCTGCGACCTCCTGGTCCCAAACCAGGCGCGATGACCGGGCTACGCTACACCCCGAAGTTGCGGAGAGACAGGGACTCGAACCCTGGCGACAGTCACCCGTCGACAGATTAGCAATCTGCTCCGTTACCACTCCGGCACCTCTCCTTGCTCTAGAGAATTAACCCCTTTGCGATTGCAAACCTAGGAAAAAAATTTATCAATTACAAACTTATACACTTGATAATTTTTAGTAATAATCATAGCTATTCATAACCAATCAATTACAACAACTCCTGGTTTATTCCGCCTATTTAACCACCGTTTTCAACACCCATTCTTCACGAGTAATCCTACTGACCAATTCCGTACGTTTTTCATTATCCAAAAATGGCAACTGACTCTCCTGCGTATACTGATACTTAAATCCGCATTTCTCCTGTACCTTTTTTGATTGTACATTATTATCAAAGCAACCACTCCAAATAGACTGCAGTTTTAAATCCTCAAATCCATATCGCAAAATTTCGCGTACCGCTTCCGGTATCAATCCCCTTCCCCAAAAAGGCACTCCAATCCAATAGGATACTTCTCCCTCGTTAGCGGCTATCTCAAAATTACTATCGGAACCAAGCAGCAACCCAACAAGACCTATCGCCTTATCATCCTCTGCTAGTGTCACCGCAAAGATCCCTTCATGTGCAAATACCGTTCGAATAACTTCCGCACTCTCCTCAACACTGCGATGTGCAGGCCATCCAGCAATGGGACCAATTCGCTCGTCTTTGGCATATTCGTATAAAGCTACCGCATCGGTCTCACGCCACGGCCGCAATTTCAATCGTTCTGTTTTTAAAATCATTTTTTTTATTTTATCGACTCCCGTCTAATTCTAACGATACGAAATTGTCCAAAAGCTGGGGTGTTGTACGTTTAGACGTTCTAGCAGTAGTGTCGGGAAATTCATTAGAAGGTAAATTTACTGCTATAAAACAAAAAAGCCTCAACTTTCGTTGAGGCTTTTTGTGATCCAACCAGGATTCGAACCTGGGACCTACTGCTTAGAAGGCAGTTGCTCTATCCAGCTGAGCTATTGGACCATAATCTTTTTGGGTTTTATTGGTCGGGGTGGCAGGATTCGAACCTGCGACCTCCTGGTCCCAAACCAGGCGCGATAACCGGGCTACGCTACACCCCGAAAATTGCGGAGAGACAGGGACTCGAACCCTGGCGACAGTCACCCGTCGACAGATTAGCAATCTGCTCCGTTACCACTCCGGCACCTCTCCGTTGCACAAGAGAGTTATTCTCTTTGCGGTTGCAAACGTACCACAACTTTTCAATTTACACAAGTGTTTTAATACAAAAATCACGAATATTTTACGCTCTCAATCCAAAACGACTAATTATCAGCCGCCTAGTTATTATAAAAAATTTAAAAATTTAAATACAAATTATCGAATTCTTCAAAAGTCGTTGGCAAGCGGGCTTAAAAAGTCTTTTAGAAAGATAATAATACCGTTTAATTGATGAATAATCATTAAATTCGCATATTCAAACTAATAAAAACTATCAATCATGAATAAAAAAATCGTAATCGTTTCAGCAGCAAGGACTCCAATCGGAAGTTTCTTGGGAGCCCTATCTACAGTTCCTGCCCCTAAATTAGGTGCTACTGCTATTAAAGGAGCCTTAGAAAAAATCAACCTTGATCCAAAACTTGTTGATGAAGTAATTATGGGTAATGTTGTTCAGGCAGGAGTTGGTCAAGCACCAGCACGTCAGGCAGCTATTTTCGCTGGATTGTCTAATGAAGTAGCTTGTACTACAGTTAATAAAGTTTGTGCTTCAGGTATGAAAGCGATTATGCAAGGCGCACAAGCAATTATGAGCGGCGATGCTGAAATCGTTGTTGCTGGTGGTATGGAAAACATGAGCATGATTCCTCACTATTTACCGATGAGAAACGGTCAGAAATTTGGACCTACTACTTTGGTCGATGGTATGCAAAAAGATGGACTTACCGATGCTTATGACAATAATGCTATGGGAGTTTGTGCTGACTTATGCGCTACAGAATATAATATCTCTCGTGAAGAGCAAGATGCTTTTGCCATTGCTTCATACACGAAATCCGCTCAAGCTTGGGAAGCTGGAAAATTCAATAGTGAAATCGTTCCAGTTGCCGTTCCACAAAGAAAAGGTGATCCAATTATGGTAACCAAAGATGAGGAGTACACCAATGTAAAATTAGATCGTATTCCTACACTTAACGCCGTGTTTACTAAAGACGGTACCGTAACTGCTGCTAATGCTTCTACCATCAATGACGGTGCTGCTGCAGTTGTATTGATGAGCGAAGAAAAAGCTTTGGAATTGGGACTAAAACCTTTAGCTTATATCAAAGGTTATGCAGATGCTGCTCAAGAGCCACAATGGTTCACAACAGCTCCTGCTAAAGCTTTGCCAAAAGCGCTTAAAAAAGCGAATTTAGAATTAGGAGATGTTGACTTCTTCGAATTCAATGAGGCTTTTGCAGTAGTTGGTTTGGCTAACGCTAAAATATTAAATTTAGATGCTGATAAAATTAACGTGAACGGTGGAGCGGTTTCTTTAGGTCACCCTCTAGGTTGTTCAGGTGCTAGAATTATCGTAACTTTATTAAGTGTATTGGAACAAAATAATGCAAAAATAGGAGCTGCCGCAATCTGTAATGGTGGTGGTGGTGCTTCTGCTATGGTTATCGAAAGAATCTAAACATACTATAACCCCACAAAAAGATGGGTTTTGATTGTAAAATCAAAACTCATCTTTTACTTTTGTATCATAAATCCCATGCCCATGTTTGCCATCTGTAATCTCGCTATAGTTCCTTTACGTAAAGACCCCACCGATACCAGTGAAATGGTGACGCAGGTCTTATTTGGAGAGCATTTTAGCATTTTGGAGCAAACGCCAAAATGGTCACTGATCGAATTGGCCTTTGACCGCTATCAGGGATGGATTGACAACAAACAATATCAAATAATTTCGGAGGTAGAATTTAAAAGTTTATCCCAGGCAAGCGCCATACTCAGTGGGGATTTAATTGATTTTATCACCACCCCTGATCACGCTTTGATCCCAATTCCATTGGGAAGCAACCTTACTTTTTTAAATAATCCCCAAATCAACACCCAACAATTTGCGTTTGAAGGCACCACACTAACTGGGAAATCAGCCAAAACCAATTTGCTCAATACAGCATTTCTGTATTTAAACGCACCCTATTTATGGGGCGGAAAAACTCCATTTGGTATCGATTGTTCGGGTTTTACCCAAATGGTTTATGCCATCAACGGTTATCAAATTCCGCGAGACGCTTCACAACAAGCTACTATTGGCGAGGCCTTGAGCTTTATAGAAGAAAGCGAAGTCGGTGATTTGGCGTTCTTTGACAATGAAGAAGGCATTATCGTTCACGTCGGAATCATCATGGAAAACAACTACATCATTCACGCTCATGGAAAGGTGCGCATCGACCGCCTTGATCATCTCGGCATCTGCAACGTTGACAGCGGCAGACACACTCATAAACTACGCGTGATAAAAAAAATCATTTAATCGGCTTACCCACTGCCGATTTAAAAATAATAAAAAGCGTATCTTTGTCGAAATTGAATTTTTATGATCACTTTCGAACATTTTAATCTCCCTAAAGCTTTAGATAAAGCCTTAAGTGAGTTAAATATCAATCACCCCACCCCAATTCAGGAAAAATCTTTCTCAGCTATATTGTCCGGAAGAGATGTTATGGGAATTGCACAAACGGGTACTGGAAAAACCTATGCCTATTTATTGCCTATCCTAAAACAATGGAAATTTGCTAAGACCGATACTCCTAGAGTGGTCATAATTGTTCCTACCAGAGAATTAGTAGTACAAGTTGCTGCGGAAGTCGAAAAACTAACCCAATACATGTCTATCCGTACTTTGGGTATTTATGGAGGTGTTAATATCAATACACAAAAGAAAGCGGTATACGCCGGTGTTGATGTATTAGTAGGTACACCGGGTCGTACTATGGATCTAGCATTAGACGGTGTAGTGCGTTTTGATGCTATGCAAAAGCTGGTTATCGATGAGTTTGACGAAATTCTTAACCTCGGTTTTAGATTTCAAATTACCTCTATACTTTCGATGATGAAATCCAAAAGGCAAAACATCCTGTTTTCTGCCACGATGACGGAAGAAGTGGATGAGATGCTCGAAGATTATTTTGATTACCCTGAAGAGATCACGTTGGCTCCATCAGGTACTCCATTAGAACAAATCGAACAGCAATTGTATTTGGTTCCCAATTTTACTACCAAATTAAATTTACTAGCCCATTTATTGGCGGATAAAGAAACGTTTAATCGCGTTTTAATCTTTATCAACAACAAACGGATCGCCGATTATGTATTGGAAAAACTGGAAGTGCTTTATCCCGAAGAATTCACGGTTATTCACTCCAACAAATCTCAGAACTTCCGTTTAACGGCTATGAGAGATTTTCAAAACAACGAATTACGCGGATTGGTAACTACAGATATTATGGCCAGAGGTTTGGATATTTCAGACATCAGCCACGTTATCAACTTACAGTTTACAGAGAGCCCTGAGCAATATATGCACCGTATTGGACGTACAGGTCGTGCCGATAAAACGGGTATCGCAATCAGCATCATTGACCCTAAGGAAGAAGATGTTAAGTTTGCTGCAGAAATGTTGATGGAACGCGAAATTAAAACACTAGATGTACCGGAAGGAGTTGAAATTTCTGATCGTTTATTGGAATTCGAAAAGAAACACTTGATTCAAAAAAGTGCTCCGAAACGCTATAAGAAAGACGAAACCAAAGGAGCTGCTTTCCACGAGCGTTCTGACAAGAATAAAAAGGTCAATCTCGGTGGTCCTGGAAAACGTAACCCGCGTAAAACCAAACCGACCAACCGTGGTGTTGAAAAGAAAAGAGCTGCTGCAGCCAAAAAGAAAAGAGGCTAAACTATTTAGTTCTTTCAAAATAAATCAAAAGGCCCTCTCAAATTATGAGACGGTCTTTTTTTATATCCTTACTTTCCCCCTTAACACCCAAATATTGTATTACAAACAACAACTCACCGCATTGTATTATAAATTGACGGCAACGCCATAAGCTCACTGCCCTTTTGTATCCTATTTGTACACTACTTGTAATTCGCGTACAAAACAACTCACTATCAACACCTAACAAATAGACTAATTTGTAAGCCTTTTGTACAGCCTTTGTATATGCTGTAAATCTTTCGCGTTAGGGATTGGAGCCTTGTTTGAGCTCTTTTTACGCAGTGAAGCGCAGTAAAAAAGCGAGTGCGGAAAGCCCGCCCGCAGGGAACGCACAAAAAAATAAAGCACAAAAAAAAGCCCTAACTCGCGTTAGGGCTTTACTATGTAAAATGAATCTAGGATTAGTTTCCTCCTTTTTCCATTCTTTCTTTCAATTCTGCTAGAGCATCGATATCTCCAAGAGTTGTTTTTTCTGAAGCATTTGAATTGTTATTCGCCTCTACAGATTTAACATTTTTCTCTTCTTCCTGACGGAAAATTGCTGTGTGAGAAGCAACAACTCTTTTGAATTCTTTATTGAACTCAATAACTTTGAAGTCAGCTGATTCTCCTTTTTTCAATTTTTTACCATCTTCTTTCTCTAAATGACGAGTTGGAATGAAAGCAACGATATCGTCACCAAATTCTACTGTAGCCCCTTTGTCAACGATTTCAGAGATTTCACCTGTATGGATAGTTCCAACTGCGAAAGCATCTTCATATTTGTCCCATGGGTTAGCTGTAGTTTGTTTGTGACCTAAAGATAATTTACGACCTTCAACGTCTAATTCCAATACAACAACATCTAATTTATCACCTACGTTAACAAATTCAGACGGGTGTTTGATTTTCTTAGTCCAAGAAAGGTCAGAGATGTAAATTAATCCATCAATTCCTTCTTCTAGTTCTACGAATACACCAAAGTTTGTAAAGTTACGAACGATACCTACATGTTTAGATGCAACTGGGTATTTAGAAGTAATATCAGTCCAAGGATCTTGAGACAATTGTTTGATACCTAATGACATCTTACGCTCTTCTCTATCCAAAGTCAAGATAACTGCTTCTACTTCGTCACCAACTTTTACGAAATCTTGTGCTGATCTCAAGTGAGTAGACCAAGACATTTCAGAAACGTGGATTAGACCTTCAACACCTTCAGCAACTTCGATGAATGCACCGTAGTCAGCTAAAACAACTACTTTACCTTTTACTTTATCACCAACAGCAAGTTTAGCATCTAAAGCATCCCAAGGATGAGCGAATAATTGTTTTAAACCTAATTGGATTCTTGTTTTTTCGTCATCGAAATCCAAGATTACAACGTTTAATTTTTGATCTAATTCCAATACCTCTGATGGGTGATTGATTCTTGACCAAGAAAGATCTGTAATGTGGATTAAACCGTCAACACCTCCAAGGTCGATGAATACACCGTAAGAAGTAATGTTTTTAACAACACCTTCTAACACTTGACCTTTTTGTAATTGACCGATGATTTCTTTTTTCTGTACCTCGATATCTGCTTCGATAAGCGCTTTATGAGAAACAACTACGTTTTTGAATTCATGGTTAATTTTAACCACTTTGAATTCCATAGTTTTGTTTACGTACTGATCGTAGTCACGGATTGGTTTAACGTCGATTTGTGATCCTGGTAAGAAAGCTTCAATACCGAATACATCAACGATCATTCCTCCTTTTGTTCTACATTTCACAAAACCGTTTACAATTTCTCCTGTTTCATGTGCAGAAATAACGCGATCCCATGCTTTGATAGTACGTGCTTTTCTGTGTGAAAGAACTAACTGTCCGTATTTATCTTCTCTTACGTCGATTAATACTTCAACTTTGTCTCCAACTTTTAAGTTTGGATTGTAACGGAATTCGTTTAAAGAAATAACTCCTTCAGATTTAGCGTTGATATCAACGATAGCATCTCTGTCAGTAATTCTTACTACTACACCTTCAACAACTTCTTCATCATCTGTAGAGATGAAAGTTTTGTCTACTAAGCTTTCGAATTCTTTAAGTTGAGTGTCGTCCACAGCATCAATACCGTGTTCGTAGCTTTCCCAGTTAAAATCTTGTAAGAACTCGTCTTGTGTTTTTATTTGTTCAGACATTTGTGCTGATAATAATTTGTATTCTGAATTTTATAAGTTTCTATATACCAGCTATAAAACGTCAGAAGATGTTGGTTTCTTTTAAATATACTTTTAGTAAACTTAACTGGCCTAAAAGCTGTGCAAAATTAATACTTATTTTTAACTCTGCAAAAATATTTTAATTAAAAGTTCTGGTTATCAACATCTATGCATCATTGACGACTAAAAACGATACCCCAAACTGACATCTCCCTTAAAATTGGCTTGAACCTCTGAATTTCCCAATAGACTATTTCCCATCCCCGCTTTGAGTTCCAAAACAAAACCGGATTTGTATACCCATTTTTGCCCGACGGCCAATCCTATGGCCGTTTCAAAATACCTGCGATCTTCACGAGTAACCACAACAGAAGATCCTTCGAAGTCAATAGTACTCAAAGATTCCCTTCCCGTATACAAGTTTAAAAAACCCTCTACAAACAATCCCTTACCCCAGTAATTTTTTGTCTTCAACAAATAAAACCGATAATAGGGATTTATAGCAAAATCTTCGTAATAACCCTCCCCATATTCTTTGGGATTAAAGTTGACTAAAACATTAGTTCCAAATCCATGTCTGGGTTTATATACATACTCATAACCGCCCTCAAAAATCCCACCTAACGCTAACTTCAATGCCCCATAACGAATTTCATGCGAGGGTATTTCATAATCTAAAACAGAATCTAGCGAGATGTCTTGCCCGCTCATCTGAGTACTTGCGAGTACAGCAAGTGTTAACCACGGTATTGGATTCATATATTTTGTGTTTTTTTAACACTGCAATACTAATAAAAATACCCACATAAAAACACTATACACATTAAATAATCCAATATTTTATCAAATAGACATTTCAACCTAGATCAATTGATATCCACGAAGTGCCTTACTCTATACGAGACAGGAGTCAGTCTCGCTGTAGATTTAATCGCCGTACAACACCATCATACCCAATCAATCATTAAACGAGCGAGTTCATCTAAAAAACATTTAGGCCTTTAAGGCACTCGGTAGGTAACCAAAATGCTTTTTAAAAGCGGTAGTAAAGTGTTGCGGGTTTGCATAACCCAAACGATCGGAAACTTCCGATACATATAATTTCTCTTCTTCAAGCAAATAAACAGCTTGCTGCATCATTACTTTTATTCTATATTCGAGTACCGTACTATTAAAAAGCTGCTTAAAACCGTTAGTCAAATTTTTTGTTGGTATCATCATACTTTTGGACAAAAATTCCAAACTAGCAGGAGCACCTTTATTTAAATCCAGGTAGTTTTTGACTGCATATAACTTATCGATATCGGCTGATTTGATTTTTTGAACGTTGGGATTCTGGTTTGCGTATGCATCTGCTTGCAAAAGCATCAATTCCATTATTTTAGCCTCCATAAAAAAACTTTTCATCATACCGCTATAAGTACAGGAGGTCAGTTGCTGAACCACCGTATACATTTGAGCTGTTATCGGTAAGGTATACCCTTCCCAATAGTGGCGTCCTTTCTGTAAGTGTTCAAAAAATCGTTTTTGAAAATCATTTCCTTGAATAAAAATATCCTGTACTGCCGCTATGGATGCGCGTATTTCTAAAAATGATCCCGGATTCTTCGATTGATGCATATCAATTTTCTTTTGTCCTTCATGGTGATACAGCAGGCTGTGCTGGCCACTATTACTGTGCAGTTGCAATCCATCATCACAAACCGCTGTCGAATTACCCGATAATCGGAAATGCATTTCCAAGGCATCACTTTTTATATCCAGTGAAATGCGTTCGTCGCTGTTCAGATCATAATCACAACGAACTACTTGCAATCCACGAAAAGAAGTCTCCTTAAATGCAAACAACTTATCTGTGTTATCACCTACTAACAGCTCATAGCTCTTCTCCGAGAAATCAACAAATTGATTCTCCTTTAAATTATCGCGTCGTATATAGATTTCCTCCTTCATAATTAGCTCAATAACGTCTTTAATACCCCAAAATTCGTTAGCCACTTCATACCTCTTAAGGTTAAGTTTACTCAAAATTACTTAAAATAAACCCATGATCAATAAAAATTATACCGACGTAATCATAATTGGAGCGGGACAAGCTGGATTAGCAATAAGTTATCTACTCACCCAAGAAAAAATCGATCACCTGGTCTTCGAAAAAAAAGTAATAGGTTCTAGCTGGAAATCTCAACGCTGGGACTCTTTTAAATTGAATACCCCCAATTGGATGAATTTTTTACCCGGACAAATTTCAGCTAGACCGGAAGACCGAGAAGCGTTTACCAATCACATCGAATTTGCAAACCAACTCAAGAATTATGCTGAAACCCATCACTTACCCATAATTGAAAACACAGAGACACGAAGCCTAACTTACGATTCGCAGCTACAGCTCTACCGCGTTGAAACCTACAGTAAAAACAAAGAGATCATCTGGTATACAAAACAAGTAGTCGTTGCTACAGGATCTCAGAATCAACCCCATATCCCTTCTTTTGCAAGTAAACTACCTGTACACATTCAGCAAATTCACGCGGTAGACTATAAAAACCCAAACCAACTTTCCAAAAAAACAGTACTCATTGTCGGTAGTGGTCAAAGCGGTTGTCAAATCGCTGAAGAACTATCTGCAACCCACAAAGTTTATCTCGCAACCGGTAAAGTGGGGCGTTCACCAAGGCGGTACCGCGGTTTAGACATGATGGATTGGATGAACAAAATGGGTATAATGGATCAAACAACAAGCGAACTGAAAGCTACCAAAAGCCCCGAACTTACACAACCACAAGTATCGGGCGTTGGTCCTTATGGTCATACCATAAGCCTACAAAGCCTAAGCCAAAAGGGCGTTATACTATTGGGACGTTTTATCGACACCGACTCTGAACAACTCTACTTTGACGATAGTTTATACACCAACATCAGATATGCAGATCAGTTTTCAGAAGTATTAAAGAAAAAAGTAGACAACTACATCCAAGACAACGCCATAACCGCTCATATTGACGACTACATAGACAGCGCGGACTTAGCCGACACAACTACTACAGTATCTCTAGCACAAAAATTGGCGACCACCGAAATCGATACCATTATTTGGTCCACCGGATTTCGATCTGATTTTAAGTGGATACAACTTCCCATTCTCGATGACAATGCTATTCCTATTCATACCGATGGCGTAACTTCTCTGTCAAGTGTTTACTTTATCGGTTTACCGTGGTTAAGAAAAAAGAAATCAGGTATTATTTTTGGGATTCTAGAAGATGCTGAATTTATTGTTCAACAGATAGTTGTGAGTCGAAAATCGTGAGTCGAGAGTCGTGACTCGAAAATCGAATCACGAATCACGAATCACGAATCACGAATCACGAATCACGAATCACGAAAAACCCCGTAGGGGTGACATGATTCTAAAGCGTATAGGCATATCTGCGGATTTGCGTATAAGCAAAAAAGTCCCTAATCAATAAAGATTAGGGACTTTTTAAAAGAAAGGCGACGACATACTCTGCCACATAAATGCAGTACCATCTGCGCTAACGGGCTTAACTTCTCTGTTCGAAATGGGAAGA
>DCKE01000013.1 GCA_002320285.1 Flavobacteriaceae bacterium UBA1682
TTCGTACTTTAATGTGGATTTTGGAGCTTCTTATCAGTATTTTGAGTTTTATACGCACTTTACCGTTAAGAATGCAATGTCTAGTAAACGCGATATGTATACGGATATCGAGAGTGATAATATGCGTAAGTTTTTATGGTCTGCGGGATATATGTTTGGAACAGAAAGTCGTAGTGGCTTTAGTTATGAACCGTCCTTTATGATTCAGTATACCGATGAGACCCGTGAAAAGTCGTTCGATATCAACATGAAAGTATATCAGAAATTAAACTTCGGACAGGTTTGGGGTGGGGTATCTTACCGCCGAAATTTGGAAGGAGCGGAATACATCGAAAAGGAGAGTATCTCCAAACAGCGCATGCAATACATCACANNAATTGTCCCGCAGTTAATTTTTAACTCATAAAAAATCCCGATATTTATCGGGATTTTTTTTATACATTATTGGTGTGTCCGTAATTAAAATGAATTAAAAATAGTATTTGATTGATAATATAGCTAATAATCGTGAATATGATTTTAGATTTCGTATTTTTTTAAAATAAAAAGTTTTAGATTTGTGGACATATTAAGTTTTCTTAAACAAAAGGATTAGGTAGAATACCAAAACAAAAACGAAAAACGATGAAGCGAATTTTATTATTATTAATGATGTTTGTTTTTTCAACACCGTTATTTGCGAATAACAGTGTTTGGAAAGAAACGGCCAAAGCGTATGAACCGAATTATAACAGTTCTTTGAGCTATTATAGTTTTGTCAATTATTTCGATGCCGTCAAAACAACAACAAAAAATGGAACTGCGATGTTGTTATTGGCAGCCCCCGTAAACGACGAGTGTGCTGGAGCTATCGATTTACCGGTGAATCCCGCTTTTGATTGTGTTCGTAATGTTTTAGGTACATTTAAAGAAGCCACCAATAGTGTGAATATCGCGCAACCAACTTGTAATCCAGGAGCGAAACGCGATGTTTGGTATAAGTTTGTAGCGACCAGTAAAATTCACCAATTGGAAATCAATGTTCCCGGTGTGGCTACATGGACAATCAATGTTGCAATTTATGATAAGGCAGATTGTTCGCTGATTAAAGCAGCAGCATTTTCATGTTTTAATTTGACTCCTGCTATAAAAAAATCGACCATTAGTAATTTGGTTATTGGACGTATCTATTATGTTCGTCTGGGTAATACCACAGCCAATGATTATCCCTTTGATTTGTGTTTGACGTCAGTTCCGCCACCGATGCGCGTTAGCCCAAGTGGTGATCAGTATACGGTTGAAGAATTGGTGACCAATGTATTGGTGAAATCCGGTTGTAATTTGGTGTCTAATATTACCTATAAAGTAGGTAATGGAAGTCCTGCAACTAAATCGGTAAATACCTTAGGATATTTTAATAAAAACGGTTCTATCTTTCCTTTTGATGAAGGAATCGTTTTAGGTACAAGTGAAGTTCAATACATACCAGGTCCATATGGTGGACCTACGGGAACTAATACAAATCGTTGGGCTGGAGATAAAGATTTAATCGACGCCATTAATGATACAGGAGGAATGCCACAAACTCCGCTTGTGGCTACTGATATGCGTGTAACACAATTGGAATTTGATTTTGTACCGGTTAAGGATACGATTAAATTTGAATATTTGTTTGCTTCAAATAGTTATGTTCAAGGTTGTACATATGATTGTGGAAATGGAGCTTTATTTGCCGCTTGGTTGATTGATACTACTAACGGAGTTGGTGAAAACTTAGCTAAAATACCGGGTACCAATACGCCGATTGCATTGAATACCATTAGAGATACCGGTAAATCCGGTGCGCCTTGTGCAAGTGTGAATCCGCAGTATTATTGGAATCAGTATACTAATAATCAATCGAATCCAGCTGGTGCTCCTTTTAATTTTTCTGGATCAACAGTACCTTTGAGTTCTCGAACAGTAAAAGTGATTCCAGGCCGTAAATACCATATTAAGTTGGCAGTAATGGATTTCTGTGGTTCATCAAGTCATACTTCTGCCGTATTTTTTAACGCGCGTAGTTTCGATATCGGAACACCAGATTTAGGAGATGATTTTGTTATCGAAGGCGGTAATGCGATTTGTCCAGGAGGATCTTTGGTTCTTGGCGGTGGTTTGGATCCTAAGGATTACACGATTCAGTGGACTAAAAACGGTATTGATATCGTCGGAGAAAACGGACCAAAATTAGTAGTTACCGACAAGGGCACTTACGGAGTAAAGTTGAATTACAAAAACGTCGTTTGTTATTTGGAACCCAAACCGGTTACCATTGAGTTTTTTGACGACATCATTATCGAGAAAGTACCTCAGAACTTGGTTCAGTGTAAAGCACCGGGTGCGACTACTTTATTTAATCTAGAAGAAGCCACTAAAGGGGTTACGCATCATCCGGTTATTTATTCGTTTTATGAAAATAAACAAGACGCTATCGATGATATTGCAGCGATACCACCTTATTATAGTTTTGATAATACCTTTAATGCCAAGACGGTTTGGGTTCGCGTTCAAAGCGCTATCAGCCCTTGTTTTAAAGTATTTAGTTTTACCATTAAAACCGAACCTTGTGTCATTGGTTTGGTGCCTTTAAGTCCGTTGCGTATTTGTAATGCACCCGGATCAACGTTTGATCTGACGGTTTATGACAATATTGTTTACCACG
>DCKE01000026.1:0-78393 GCA_002320285.1 Flavobacteriaceae bacterium UBA1682
ATTCCTTATTAGACCATATTAAACTATTTTGACAACAGAAGTCCCCATGCCTCTGCAGAATCCTTTAATGCGAAAATTAAAGCTTTTAGAACTCAGTTTAGAGGAGTAAGAGATATAGAATTCTTCTTGTATAGATTGGTCAATATTTTTGTGTAAACACAACATTTAGGATTGATCCGTTTTTTTATACTTCCCCACAACATTATGTCTTGATCCAATATTTTTGCATACACACAACATTTAGGATTGATCCTTCAGTAGCACGTTCACAGTAAATTGGTGTTGAATTTATTAAAGAGGGGATAAGTATGGGATTACCTACGCTTCGCTGCGGTGTTCCCTGTAGGGGAGAGCGGTTCATATAAATGACACTGTTACGGCGTAACAGTGTTTTTTGTTTTTCAAAAATGTTGTTTCGAGCGAGCTCGACAACACTTTTATAAAACAAAAAACCCGACCAAGGTCGGGTTTCATTTTTATGGCGGAGAAAGAGGGATTCGAACCCCCGGACCTGTTACAGTCAACAGTTTTCAAGACTGCCGCAATCGACCACTCTGCCATTTCTCCAGTGCAATTCATTGCTGTATTGCGAGTGCAAATATAGCGCTTTTTATGGGCTTTGCAAATCTTATATAGAAGTTTTTTGATGTTTTTTTGATGTGATTTACTAAGTTTTTAAGAATCAGTAGTATAATGATATTTTTTTTGTTGGGATTTAGAGAGGATTTTGATTTTAAGGTCAGTATTAGAACAATTTTTCCAGTAGCCGTAAGGAATGAACGCGTTTAGGAGGGGGTTTTACTATCGATCGAATAGGCGAAGTTGGGGTCAATTGGATAGTGCTAACCGAAAAAAAAACACAAAACAGAATAAATATCATAATGCCAATTAAATAGAACGCGTAAATTTATATTGTTTTTGTATTGACGCATGGTCTAAACTGTAAACTTAGATGAGAATATATGAAAAATTATAAGGAAAAGGTTATTTGGGTGATAGGCGCCTCTTCGGGCTTCGGTGAGGCACTGGCTTATCAATTTGCCAAACAAGGCGCAAACGTGATCTTATCGGCTCGTAGAACTCAAGAGCTGGAGCTTGTGCAGTCTAATATCAAAGATTCGCGCGTTTTGGTGTTGGATTTGTTGGAATCCTATAGTTTTGACGAGAAAGTAAAGGAGGCGATTAGCTTTTTTGGTTGCATTGATATGGTTGTCCACTGTGGGGGGGTGGGACAGAATGGCACAGCTCTCGAAACGTCTGAAGAGGTAGCCAGAACCATTTTTGATACCAACTACTTTGGTGTGGTCGAACTAACGCGACATCTGTTACCTCATTTTATAGAACGCCGTCTCGGGCATATCGTCGTAGTGTCGGGGGTGTTGGCCCAGGTAGCCTTGCCAGGTCGTTCGTCGTATTGCGGTGCAAAAGCGGCACTACACGGTTACTTCAATAGTTTGCGTGCCGAGTTGGCTAGAATCCCAATAGATGTGACTATTTTAATCCCCAGTTTTCTACAAACAGCCCTGACGAAAAAATCCCTTAATGAATTCGGACAAGCCTCAGGTAAAGAATCGGATGCACCAGGCTGTAAAGTCGACAAAGCCGCACAACAAGCCGTTAAGGCAATAGCCAAACGTAAATTTCAGTCTTATATAGGTAATTGGGATAAAGGGAAACTGATGTTAGTGCTGAATCGGTGGGTGCCTAATTTAGTTTTTTATTTAGTTCGTTAGTCGTGATTTGATTTTCGTTAGTCGTATTCCTAAATTCGAATTTTGTTTTTTGGGTTGTTTTTTTAATTGATAATCAGTATACTAGTATTGGTAAACAATTATGTTGGAACATTATGAAAACACATAAGAATTTAGATGTATGGAATAAATCAATACAATTAGTCACCGATATATATATGATCACGAAAGACTTTCCTAGGGAGGAACTCTATGGATTGACCAATCAAATAAGGCGATCGGCTGTATCAATTCCGTCAAATATCTCAGAAGGATCAGCTAGGAAAGGGCCTAAAGAATATATTCAATTTTTATATATCGCTTTAGGTAGTAAAAATGAATTGGAAACACAAGTAATTATAGCTTTTAACCTTGATTTTATTTCATTAGAACAGCAAGAGGAACTGTTGTTAAAAATCGAAAATATCGGAAAAATGTTGAGTGGGTTAATAAAATATATAAAAAGTAAGGAGATGTAATCTTTGCTGACTTTCGATTTCCGACTTTCGATTTCCGACTCCCGAAAAAAAAACCCGCAAAAAGCGGGTCTTTATATTAAGTAAGATAAATCAGATTTGACAAACGTTTATTTTATTTTCGTGATGATAGCTGAAAAAGCTTCAGGGTGGTTCATAGCTAAATCTGCAAGAACTTTACGGTTCAATTCGATGTTGTTAGCTTTTACTTTCCCCATGAATTGTGAATAGCTTAAACCGTGAAGTCTAGCTCCAGCGTTTATACGCATAATCCACAATGCACGAAAGTTTCTCTTTTTTTGTTTTCTATCACGGTAAGCGTAAACCATGGCTTTTTCAACCGCGTTTTTAGCTACTGTCCAAACGTTTTTACGTCTTCCAAAGAAACCTTTGGCTTGCTTCAATATTCTTTTTCTTCGTGCTCTTGAAGCAACTGAATTTACTGATCTTGGCATATTTTAAATGTATTTTTGTAGTGGGCGGTTTTTTTCAAACACTTCTAAAGTTTTCTTTGCGCCACTCCAGGGTTATTAAATGATGTTAACCGTAAACAACGATTAGATTAATCTCAATTGTTGTTTAATGCTTTTCATATCTGATTGGTGAACCAAACCAGAATGTGTTAAAGCTAATTTACGCTTTTTAGATTTTTTAGTCAAAATGTGACTTTTAAAAGCATGTTTTCTCTTAATCTTTCCAGAACCAGTCACTTGAAAGCGTTTCTTGGCACTAGATTTAGTTTTCATTTTAGGCATTTTGTTCCTAGGTATTTGTGTTTATCTTACTTAATTATTTTGAAAATCCCGAATCGGAATTTTATTTTTTCTTTTTAGGAGCGATGAACATAGTCATTCTTTTTCCTTCTAGAACCGGCATGGATTCAACCTTACCAAATTCCTCCAAATCTTGTGCTAATCTCAGCAATAGAATTTGTCCTTGATCTTTATAGATGATGGAACGTCCTTTAAAGAATACGAATGCTTTTAATTTAGATCCCTCTTTAAGGAATTTAACCGCATTTTTCTTTTTAAATTCATAATCGTGTTCATCAGTCTGAGGTCCGAAACGAATCTCTTTTACCGTAATCTGTGTAGATTTGGCTTTAAGCATTTTGTCCCGTTTCTTTTGCTCATAAAGAAATTTTTTGTAATCTATAATCTTACAAACGGGAGGCGCTGCATTGGGTGAAATTTCAACCAAGTCCAATTCTTGTTGCTCAGCCATCTGTAATGCTTGAGATGTTTTGTAAACACCTAATTCAACATTCTCTCCGACAAGTCGAACTTCAGGGACTCTAATTGCATTGTTAATACGATGCAAGTCTTTCTTTTCTACTCGGGGTTTCATCCCTCTATTATTTCTTATTGCTATGGCCTTATAATTTTAGTGCTTGTTTGACAAGCTGGTTATACTTTATTTAAAACGGTTGAACAGAACGGTTTACTTCATCTTTTACAAGTTGAATAAATTCTTCTATTTTCATCGTCTGATTTGACTTTCCATCATCTCCGTGTCTACGCACAGAAACCGTTCCATTTCGCTCTTCTTCTTCTCCTACAATCAGCATAAACGGGTACTTTTGAACTTCTGCCTCTCTAATCTTTCTACCAATCGTTTCATTTCGGTGATCGTTCAGGGCGCGAATTTCGTCATTTTCTAGCAAATCTAAAACTTTTTTAGCATATATTTCATATTTCTCACTCAAAGACAGTATGATAGCCTGATTCGGCATCAACCAAAGTGGGAAATTTCCTGCTGTATGCTCTAAAAGAATAGCGATAAAACGTTCCATCGAACCAAAAGGTGCTCTGTGAATCATCACCGGACGGTGCAATTCATTGTCAGAACCTTTATAAGTCAAGTCAAAACGCTCTGGTAAATTGTAATCCACCTGAATGGTTCCCAATTGCCAGTTTCTTCCCAAGGCATCCTTAACCATAAAGTCTAACTTAGGACCGTAGAAGGCAGCTTCGCCTGTTTCGATCACATAGTTTAAACCTTTGTCTCTGGCGGCATTGATAATCGCTTGTTCCGCTTTTTCCCAGTTTTCTAAAGAACCGATATACTTATCTGGTGTGTTCAAATCACGTACAGATACTTGTGCTGTAAAGTTCTCGAAGCCCAAAGAGCTGAAAACGTATAAAACCAAGTCTATTACTTTTTTGAACTCTTCATCCAATTGATCTGGAGTACAGAAAATATGGGCATCATCTTGAGTGAAGCCTCTCACACGAGTTAAACCGTGTAATTCACCAGATTGTTCGTATCTATAAACGGTACCAAATTCAGCATATCTCTTTGGTAGGTCTTTATACGACCAAGGTTTGGTATTGTAAATCTCACAATGGTGAGGACAGTTCATCGGTTTTAATAAAAACTCTTCTCCTTCTACAGGAGTGTGTATCGGTTGGAAGCTGTCTGCACCGTATTTGGCGTAATGGCCAGAGGTAACATACAATTCCTTTTGTCCGATATGTGGTGTTACTACTTGTTCGTAACCGGCTTTTTTCTGAGCTTTTCTCAAGAATTGTTCCAGACGATCGCGCAAAGCAGCTCCTTTAGGTAACCACAACGGTAAACCCTGACCTACTTTTTGTGAAAAAGCAAACAATTCTAATTCTTTACCTAGTTTTCGGTGATCGCGTTTTTTAGCTTCCTCTAATAGGGCTAAATATTCGGTTAAGTCTTTCTGTTTTGGAAATGAAATGCCGTAAACACGTGTTAACTGTTTGTTTTTCTCATCACCTCTCCAATAAGCCCCAGCAATGGAAAGTACTTTAAAAGCTTTGATGATACCGGTGTTTGGAATATGACCTCCACGACATAAGTCTGTAAAAGTAGCGTGGTCACAGAAGGTAATTGTACCGTCTGCTAAATTTTCGATCAACTCAACCTTATAAGGGTTTTCCTCTTTTTTATAAAACTCCAATGCTTCCGCCTTAGTAGCAGAACGCATAGAGAATTCGTGTTTTCCTCGAGCGATTTCGAGTACTTTATCTTCAATTTTTTTGAAATCGGCATCGGTGACTTTGTGGTCTCCAAAATCTACATCATAGTAGAATCCGTTTTCAATGGCAGGTCCGATGGTCAATTTGATACCTGGATACAATTCTTGCAAGGCTTGTGCCATAACGTGAGAAGTAGAATGCCAAAAAGCTTTTTTACCCTCAGCATCATTCCAGCTAAATAAAACTAAACTACCGTCGGTCGTCAGTGGTGTGGTCGTTTCGATGGTGGTACCATTGAAGTTTGCAGAAATGATATTTCTGGCTAAACCTTCGCTTATACTTTGTGCAACATCAAAAGGAGTACTTCCTGAAGAAAACTCCTTCACTGAACCGTCTGGTAATGTAATTTTTATCATAATTAACTTTAAAATAATATAAGGTGCAAATATACTGTTTTTACTCTATCCGTACAACTTTATAGCGCAGCAAGATCGTTGATTTAGCGTCAAAAATAAGTATTTTCTGCCTTTGTAGGCATTATCGATTTAATTTTCTAAAAGAAAACTTAAAAAAACGGTCAAATTCAAGGTGGTTTTGTTTTTAAATTGTTATTTTACGACCTAATTTTAAAGGACTTTGAACGAATTTTCTATTATAATTTACGATGGGTCTCATTTTGAGGAATGGAATAATTTTATTGCCAAGGCAAAAAATGCAACTTTTTTGTTTCATCGAGATTTTATGGAGTATCATCGGGATCGATTTAACGATTATTCGTTGATGGTTTATAAGCGGGATGTTTTGGTTGCAGTTTTACCAGCTACGGTTGAAAAGGATGTGGTGACCTCGCATGCAGGTTTAACTTATGGAGGTTTGATTTGTGCGTCAAACATCAGGTCGCAGACTTTTTTTGACGCATTTGCGAAAGTATTGGAATTTTTGGAGCAGCGTCAGATCAGTAATCTGGAAATTAAGGTAATACCGAAGATATACAATACGGATTTCGCCGATGAACTCGAGTATATTGCTTTTGTGACTGATGCGGCTTTAATGCGTCGGGATTTGTTGTCTGTTGTCAATCTGGCAAAACCGATAAGTTTTGTTAATAATAAAAAGTCTGAAATAAAGAAGGCGATCAAGAATCAGTTGACTGTATTGGAAACGGACGATATGAGGGATTTTTGGGAGCAAATACTAGTGCCGAATTTGCAGCGTAAATATCAAAAATTGCCTGTCCATACTTTGGAGGAAATTCGGACATTAAAAGGTTTTTTTTCTAATCAAATTCGGCAGTTTAACGTATATTCCGATCGGATTATTGGTGGAGCTACGGTTTTTGTAACGGAAACTACGGCACATGTTCAATACATTTCGGGATTGGATAATTATAATAATTTGGGGGGATTGGATTTACTCCATGCGCATTTGATCGAAAACGTATTTGCCGACAAGCAATTTTTTGACTTCGGCATTAGTAACGTGGAAGAGGGGCGCAAGCTGAACAAGGGTTTATTGTACTGGAAAGAGGGGTTTGGTGCTCGAGCTGTGGTTCAAAATTTTTATCGAATTAAAACTACAAACCATTTAAAATTGAAACAGCTATGGATTTAATTCCGTTTTTAAACTTACAGAAGATCAATCAGCCTTTTGAAGAAGCTTTTTTGGATAAGACGAAACAGCTTTTCGAAAAAGGATGGTTTGTGCTCGGTGATGAAGTGATGAATTTTGAGCATGACTTTGCCAAGTATTGTCGTGTACCTTTTTGTGTTGGCGTGGGGAATGGCTTGGATGCCTTAATGTTGATTTTCAGGGCTTACGTAGCTATGGGTAAACTGCATAAAGGAGACGAGGTTATTGTTCCTGCAAATACGTATATAGCCAGTATTTTAGCCTTGATTCACAATGATTTAATTCCAGTGTTGGCAGAACCGGATTTGGATACCTACAATTTGTCTTTAGACTCCGTTAAGGAGAAGATAACCGATAAAACCAAGGCTATTTTAATGGTGCATCTTTATGGGCAGATTTCTGAAGCTCAGGAGATGGTAGATTTTGCACATCAAAACAATTTGCTTTTGATTGAAGACGCTGCTCAAGCACACGGCGCTGTTTCTGGAGAGCGCTATGCGGGGTCGATTGGCGATGCCGCGGGATTTAGTTTTTATCCGGGTAAAAATCTTGGCGCCTTGGGAGATGCGGGTTGTGTAACGACTCACGATGCACTACTTGCCGAAAAAATTAGAATTTTGAGGAATTACGGTTCAGAAATTAAATATCAAAATAAATTATTGGGTTTTAACTCGCGTTTAGACGAGATTCAAGCGGCTTTTTTAAATGTTAAGTTGCCTTTTTTAAACCAACACAACCACGAACGTCAAATCATCGCTCACCGATATTTGACAGAAATCGATAATTACAAGATTATTTTACCCAAAGTAGTTGATCGAAAAGCGCATGTTTTTCATCTGTTTGTCGTGCGGGTTTCTGATCGAATTGCATTTCAGAATTTTTTGTTGAAAAACGACATACAGACCCTGATACATTACCCCATACCACCACATCATCAAAAGGCGATGGCTTCGCATCGAAAAATGCATTTACCCGTGACGGAACTCATCCATCAAGAAGTGGTTAGTATACCGATGAGCCCGGTGTTGACGGAAGAAGAAATAACTCATATTATCGATGTTATAAACAGCTATTAACTATTGAATGCTTATAGAAAAATAGTGTCCAGCAAGCTTTTTCAAGTGAGTATTTTAAATAATATCAACTTGCTGATTCGCGTGTTGACCGGTATCATAACCGCCAAATTAATTGCGGTTTATGTTGGCCCCGCCGGAATGGCTTTGATGGGGAATTTTCGGAATTTCCTAACTTCTCTTGAATCGGTTTCTACTTTGGGATTCCAAAATGGTATCGTCAAGTATGTTTCGGAGTACCGGACGGATGAAAAGAAAAAGTCTCAGTTCATAGCGGTTTTGGTGGTAGCTATTGCGATTTTCTCGCTGTTAATTAGCGGACTTTCTTTTGTTTTTCGGCAACAGTTAAGCGATTATATCTTTGACGAAGGACTGTCCTTTTCGTTTTTATTTGTTGTTTTGGCCTGTGTTTTTCCCATTCAGGCATTTAATATTGTTTTTATATCCATCATCAACGGTTTAGAGCGTTATAAAACCTTGATGACGATCAATATTCTTGGCAATCTGTTGGGTTTTTTTATAAGTGCTTTGTTGGTGTATTATTGGACCTTAAACGGCGCGCTGTTGGCGCTGATTTTAGCCCCTGCTTTTGTAGGGTTGATCTCCTTTCTAGGGATTCGGAAAGATCTAATAAATAGCTTAAGTATACAACGGAATTCGATTATCTTTCAACTGTTAAAACCTTTATTTGCGTATTCGATCATGGCGTTGTTTACGGGTCTGGTAGCGCCGTTGGTATCTTTCTATATACGAACATACCTCATGGATCATTTAGGTATTGATGCGGCGGGTTATTGGGAAGCAACCAACAGGATATCCAATTTCTATATGATGTTTATAAATTCGCTGATTGCGGTATATTTTTTACCCAAATTGTCTTTGGGGAATCGCAATGTTATTAGAAAAGAAATCAAGCATTATTTCATTTGGATATTGCCGATCTTCGCATTGGGTTTATTGATGTTGTATCAATTTCGAACTGCGGTGATCACGCTGTTGATGTCGGAGCAATTTTTAGCTGTATCGGATATCTTATCGTGGCAATTGCTCGGAGATTTTTTTAAAGCGGTGTCGTTGATTTTTGGAATACTGTTTTATGCTAAAAGAATAGTCGTCGCCTATTTAATTACGGAAGGCTTATCGTTTCTAACTTTGGTGGTATCGAGTGTTTTTCTAGTTGATCGTTATGGTATTGAAGGAGCAACGATGGCGCATGCTTGTACTTATTTTATTTATTTAGCACTTTTGTTCTTTTATTTTAGGAAAAAGATTTAGTTCTTTAACTAGTAACTGCAGTAGCTGTGTTGGTTGTTATAGTAAAAATTAAAAATCGCGGTGATTGCGCTGTGGTTTGATAAACTTGTTTTTAAATTATGAATAGTCGCATTATAGATCTTCCGAAAATCGAAGATCCACGAGGGAATCTTTCCGTTATCGAAAAGGATGTTATACCCTTTTCGATCAAACGGGTCTATTATTTATACGATGTTCCATCAGGAGCAGAACGGGGAGGGCATGCGCATATCGAGCAAAGTGCCTTTTTAGTAGCGCTTTCTGGTAGTTTTGATGTCATTCTTCACGACGGTATCATCGAGCAAACGGTTACTTTAAATCGTCCAAATAAGGGCTTATTAATACCTCATGGAGTTTGGCGTGAACTGAAGAATTTTTCGTCGGGTTCGGTGTGCTTGGTCGTATCTTCTGACGAATTTGACGAAGCGGATTATGTACGCGATTTCGATCTGTTTTTAAAATCCAGGTAAGGACGCGGACTTGTTGTTTGTGTCGAAAGTTTTAGGGTTGCCTGTTGTAGTTATTTTGTTTATTAATGTTTTATAATTGTCCATTTCATTGTGTTATTAGGAATTAAACCTTAAATTTGAAATAGGATTTTGAATAATCAGAAATTTTTAATTAAAACATTTGGTATGGCTACAGAATTAATTAAAGCAAAAGAACTTTATAAAATTGACCCGGTTTTTGGGCAACTATCGTTTGATGATCACGAAGAAATTGTGTTTTGTTATGATAAGGATAGCGGATTAAAAGCTATAATAGGGGTTCATAATACGGTATTAGGTCCAGCTTTGGGTGGAACTAGAATGTGGAATTATGCTAACGAATGGGAGGCATTAAATGATGTGCTGCGATTGTCTCGCGGTATGACCTATAAGTCTGCCATAACCGGTTTGGATTTAGGAGGGGGAAAAGCAGTTATTATCGGAGACTCCAAAAAGGATAAGACTCCAGAAATGATTAAGAAATTCGGTGAATATGTAAACTCGCTGGGAGGTAAATACATCACGGCAGAAGATGTGGGTTCGACGACTCAGGACATGGATATGATCCGCGATATTACGCCTTATGTAACCGGTATATCGGAGTCTAGAGGTGGTTCCGGAAATCCGTCACCGGTTACGGCTTACGGTGTATTTATGGGACTTAAAGCGGCGACTAAACATCAATTTGGTAGCGATGTACTGCAAGGTAAAAAAGTATTAGTACAAGGTATAGGACATGTGGGAGAAACCCTGGTGGATTATCTGACTAAAGAAGGAGCTGTAGTTCAAATAATCGACATTAATGAAGCTAGAGTAAAAGAGGTCAGTGAAAAGTATGGCGCTAAAATCTTTATGGGTGCTGATATTTACAGTGCAGATGTGGACATCTACTCGCCTTGTGCATTGGGGGCAACCATCAACGACGATACCGTTAATAAAATCAAAGCTAAGGTGATTGCTGGTGCAGCAAACAACCAATTGGCCAACGATAAAGTCCACGGTCAGATTTTAAAAGATCGCGGTATTTCTTATGCGCCGGATTTTTTGATCAATGCCGGTGGAATTATCAATGTTTATGGTGAGATCGTCGGTTATGGGAAAGAAGAGGCCATGCGCAGAACGGAAAACATTTACCACACTACTTTAGAAATCTTTTTATATGCAGAAAAGAATAATATAACCACGCAACAAGCCGCTATGAAAATAGCTCAGGATCGAATTGATGCAAAGAAAAAGGAAATGAAAAAATAAAATAGATAAGTCTTATTTGTATTAAAAGCACCATTGATAGCAATGGTGCTTTTTTTATTAAATAGCTTTAAAATTACAGGGTATTGGGAATATCAAATGCATTAAATTTGATGTTTTTTTTATAATTTAAGTTTTTTTGTTATCATAATAATTGTTTTTGAATTGTTATTTTGGTTTATTTTTAATAAAAACTGATCTTTTTGATTGTTTATTTTTTAAATTATTTTCAGCTCATTGATGACTTTGTATAATTAAATCTTTTTTTTGTAAAAATTGATTTTAAGTTTAGAGGGGTGTTGTAAAACCTTATTTTTAAGGGTATTAACTTTAAAAATATGTTTTATGAAAATCAAAGTTTTATTATTAGCCGTGCTTACCAGCACTGTTTCGTTTGGGCAATATCAGCCTGTAAACAACAATACATTTCCAAGCGCAGGAAATGTGGGGATTGGTACCCTAATGCCCAAAGCTAAATTAGATGTATTGGGAAAGATTCAAGCCAGAAATATCTCTCTCGTCGGTACAAGTAATCCTTATGCGCCTTTACTGTCTATTGGTTCTTTAATTGAAAGCGGCAATGATAAGCGTACATTTAATTTTTATCATCGTCAAATGTCTCAAAGCAATCTAGGGTACAATTCCTATGCGGGATTGGAAATTGCCGACGAAAACAATATAGAACGTTTTCGATATGATATGGTGAGTAATTATTATTCTGCTATTCTTTTAAGGCGTAAGGATGGCAGTGAGGCCATAAAAATATCAGAGGGAACAGAACACGGTGATTACATTCATATGCCACATAGCAATTCCCGAATTGTCATAGGAGGATGGGGAAGTGATTTTCCAGGAAATAATCTGATTGTTCGCAGTGGTGATACTAGATTAGAAGAAAATGTATATGTCGGTAAAAGCATGGGTATTGGAACGAATAATTTCTATGATGGTTCTACACTATATAAATTATCGGTGAAGGGGAAAATTCGTGCAGAAGAGGTTAAGGTGTATACTACTTGGGCCGATTATGTTTTTGATGACTCCTATACGTTGAAGCCGTTGGAAGAGGTAGAATGTTTTATTGTAGAGCATGGACATCTTCCAAATGTTCCGTCTGGTGAAATCATTGAAAAAGAAGGGTTGAATTTAGGAGATATCGCAAGAATTCAGCAGGAAAAAATAGAAGAACTGACGCTATACATCATTGATTTGAATAAAGAATTAAAAGCGTTGAAGCGAGAAGTGCAATCTAAATTAAACTAGGTATGAAACAGAAATTACTACTATTAATAGGTTTTTTTTTAGTATCTTTTTTAAGTGGATATGGGCAAACGTATTCCGTTTTTAAAGAAGTTCAAGATCGAAAAACCAATCGAAGTTTAGGTATTAAAAGTCCCGATCTACATTCAAACGATGCCGTATTTAAAAAGAATATTTCACTTTCTAAAAATTTTAAATCTGTTTTTTTTGATGAACAAGATATGCAGATTTTAGCTTACGATGCGCAGCAGATTTTTGACAAAAGAAAAACAATAAAAGGGGGAATACTGAGTTTGAAAATTCCTTATAAAAACACTTTTTTTGAAATTGAAGCGTTTGAAATTGAAGAACAATTAGATGATTTCAAAGTAACAGATAGTAAAGGAAGAGCGGTTGTTGTTGATTTAAAAATGAAACACTTTAGCGGTGTGTTAAAAGATGATGAAAAAAGTCTGGTATCCTTAACTTTTTTTGACGATGAAGTGAATGGTTTTATATCTTCGTCCGTATTAGGCGATTTTAATATTGAGAAACTGAAGAACAGTACGCTGATGGTTGTTTTTCCTATTGATAACATTAAAGAAGTTGGCGGTTTTGAATGTAAAGAAAGGGAACGTGCTACTAAGGATACGGTAATCATCGATGCTGAACTTGACATAGAAAAAAACAATGTATTAAATAAATGTACGAGTTTGTATTTCGAGACAGCGTATAATATTTTTCAAGAAAATGGATCGAGTTTTAATACTGTTAGTCGGTATGTGAGAAAAATATATAATCAAGTGGCAACCTTGTACTATAACGAGGGAATTAAAACCCGTATTTCTGAAATTAGAATTTGGGATACACCGTCTCCATTCAACACTTCGGATTTATATGATTTATTGGATAGTTTTACAGATACACGACATCATTTTAATGGTGATCTAGCCATGCTCTTGACGTACGGTAGTGGAGCCAGTGGTGTAGCATATGTTGATGGTTTGTGTGCTTCAGATGTTAAGTATAGAAAAGGAGCTACTATTATAAATAGGAATGATAATTTCGATGCTTTTTCGTTTTACTCGAGGTCAGTTAAAGTGGTATCACATGAATTTGGACACCTATTTGGTTCTAATCATACCCATGCCTGTAAATGGAATGGAAATAACACAGTAATAGATGGTTGTGCAGCGCCAGAAGGAAATTGCAATAGTGGGTCTATACCAGCTTTGGGTACCATAATGAGTTACTGCGACCATTTGAGTAATTCTAGTGTACATTTTAGCATGGGTTTTGGTCCTCAGCCAGGAGATGTGATGAGATATCGTGTATCAACAGCAAATTGTCTGGGTTCTTGTACTATTTGCTTTGAAGATCTAACGATTTTTAAAACAGTGCCATGGAATGACTATGCTAGAGTTAGTGCGAAAAGTTTGAATGCAATAAACGTCATTCAGGGAAATGCCGTATATACCGCTTCCGACTATATACTATTACGACCGGGATTCCACGCTAAAGAAGGGGCTTATTTTAATACCTATATTGCTTATTGTGTTGGTGAAAAAACGCTAACATCTAGTACTGATTTAGATGTCATTTCAAATAATCTTCTCGTTGAGGAAGATAAAGCAACCAAAAAATTGATAATACATCCTAATCCTACTTCGGGAACCTTTTATATTTCATATCCTTATGATGATGTGAATACCTATTATATTGAAATCTATGGCATTAAAGGAAAAAAAGTTCACGAACAAAAATTAAGCAGTAAAAATAATAAAGTAGTTTTGGAACAGGCTGATAAAGGCGTATATTCAATTCGATTTTACGAAAATAAACACGTCGTTTTAGATAAGCTTATCTTGAAATAGTAATTTAAAAGCCTGCTGAAAAGTAGGTTTTTTTTTATCTTTCGGAATCCCATTCCGCTAAATATTCTTTTGCAATTTGGATATAGTAATGCTCTTTTTCTATGAATCTTCTGGCATTTATTCCGATTTGGCGAAGTTGTTCTGGATTGTCAATTAAGAAGGAAAGTTCCTTTACAATGGCTTGAGTATCGGGCAAGGCATTAATAGCAACAGTTTCCGTTAATTGATAATGGGATTTAAACTCTATCTCAGCACCGGTAAATACCACTTTCCCTTTTGCCATCGCTTCAAGGGCATTATAGCCTTGATCAAAACCATATACTTGGTCGAGTAAAATATGAGCTTGACGATAGGAGTCTATATATTGCTCATACGGTACGTTTTCCGAAGTGATGGTTGTTACTTGATTACCATATTTTTCTTTGATGATTTTTAAAGCTTCTTCAAAAAAGATGATACCCTTTTGGTGATAACTGACGCGATTAATTCCTAAAAAAATGACTATAGGGCTTTGTGAAGCCGTTTTTTCTACCACGATTTTATGCGTATTGATTGGATTGGGAATAAATTTAACCGCATAATTCATCGCAACCATTGGAATTTTGTAATCCAAGTCGGAAACGATAAGACGGTCACATCGTTTATTAACCCATTCAAACAACTGCCGGTGTTTTGGTTTGGTATAACTCAAAGCATGTTGGAATGCCCCTTTTAGCGATTCCTTTTGCAGATAAGGTGTGAAAACGGAATACCGCAATTTATTTTTTAGCAAATAATCGTTAACAGGAGTTTCATCACCACATACGAGTAGTGAAAGCGTCGTCTTTTTGGTCAAGAGCTTTTTGTACAACCATAAGCTTAACTGTGGATAGGTTTCTAAAGCATTGGAGTTAATCAGCTGTATGTGGGTATAATCTTTAAGAGTGGGTATAAGAAAATAAAAACGTAAGGCCGATTCTATCCTGCCTAAATCCAATCGCGTCAGACGATAGACCAAATTTTTAGTTTTTCGAATAAGCCAATAATCATTTAAAAAACGCGCCCGTATAGAATAATCTACTTCATAATTTTTAAAATGATCACCCGTTGCAACGATAGCTACCTCATGGCCTAATTGAACTAGTCCTTCCTTTAAGGAATTATGCAGTCGACTATACTCTCCAACCAATAAGATTTTCATTTTTGTCTTTGGAATTTTTAGATGATTGGTAAATATAATAACAAATTAAAAAAGCACTTTAAAAAAGTTGCAACCATTTTTCGCCGATTTGTTTGATGTCAAAACGACTTACACTATTTTTTGCGTTAGCCTGGCAACAGTTGTATAAATCGTTATCCGTTGCCATCTCATTAAGAGCATTTACAAGGGCTGTTAAGTCTTGATCTGTGACCAGCAATCCATTGTTTCGGTGTTGAATAATTTCACTAGGTCCCGTAGGACAGTCGAAGGAAACCACAGGTGTACTACAAGCAAGTGATTCTAATAGCACGTTGGGGAATCCTTCATTCTTGCTCGTTAAAACCGTAAATAATGACGATGCTAGTATGGGAAATGGGTTAGCTAGATTTCCTGTGAAGATAATTTTGCCTGCTGCTTCACTGTTTTGGGCGATATGCTCCAAATGAGGTTTTAAGATTCCATCGCCAATGATTAACAACTGTATATCTAAATCGGGAAGTCGGCTTTCTGAATAGGCTTTGATCAGTACATCAAACTGTTTAATGGGGCTGTCCATACGGCCAATTGCAGTGATGTATTTCAGGAGTGAATAGCTATGGGGCTCTTTGGATTTGATCGTGATTTCTTCAAGGTCAATCGGATTGTAAATGCTGCTTAAATTCGGAAAGGGATAAATTTGTTGAACCTTTTTTTCAATACCTTCTGAAACCGCGATGATGCGGTGCGTATTCTTATAAAGTAATTTGGATAGTATACTGTTGGATACTGCGTACCAGGCAAGGTTATAATGGTGAATAGTAGGTATATATCCCTTGTTGAAAATAAAAACGGAAAGGGCTAGTTCCTGAATTTTTTTATGTCTACAACGAAAATCAATAATGTAGTCAAATTTATTTTTATGAAAATACTGTTTAAGTATATAAAACCTTTTCAGTTTATTTGAGATGCCATTCGTCTGATTTTTCTCCAAACCCAGATTTAAAAGTTTGCCAGCGTATGCATAGGAAATTTGATCGGTAACGATGATATGGTGTACGTCCATTCCCTGTTTTAAAAAAAAAAATGACAGACGTGCTTGTACTTTTTCGGCACCACCATTTGCTAAGCTATCACCGACTAAAGCAATTTTTAGTGTAACTGTATTTTTCATTTTTATTTGTGTATTTTTGAAAGCAAATATATAGATAATTAATAGTTATAAGAGCTGTCCATTTCTTGATATGGCAACTTAATAAGTTTGACTATACGACCAATATAAGTTTTTTTTTAAAACAACATTGTTGTACTTTTTTAAAATTCTATTATTCCACAATTCATGAAGATAGTTTATTTGTCAACCAATATTACGGGTTCAGGTGGCGTAGCACGAGTTACTGCCGACAAGACAAATTATTTTATAGAAAAATGGGGACATGAAGTTTTTATTATCAGTACGAATGATTTAAGCGACGAGCCTTTTTTTAAATTTAATACACAGTTAAAGTTCCATTTTCTTGCCACTAAGATGCGCGGGTTATCGTCAATTTGGAGGTTGTATAAACAGATCAATGATTTATTGGTATCGATAAATCCAGAAATTATCGTGATCAACGATAACGGTATAAAGGCTTATTTTGCACCATTTTTAATTCGGGCTAAGATTCCATTATTCTTAGAAGTTCATGGAGCCGTTAAGTTTTCATTTTATAAAACGCATTCGCGTTTGAAAGCGATGCTAATCTCCAAATACATAGATTTTTCTGCAGCTTATTTTGAGAGAGTAATCTTACTTAATAGTGAAAGTAAATCAGAATGGAAAACAGCCAAATTAACGGTAATTCCCAATTTTACTGAGGTGGATTCAACGGAAGAGCTGACGATTGAACAAAATAGGATTATAGCTGTTGGCCGGATTTCCTTTCAAAAGGGTTACGATCGTATGTTGGCGATATGGAAGAGATTAGCGGATAATTATCCAGAGTGGAGTTTGCATATCTATGGGAAAGTCGAAGATGAGCTTTTATATGACCAATTATTGCGAGTTCAAGTGTCCAATGTATACTTTCACGGTGAGTCAGTAGATGTTTTTAGTGAATTAAAAAGAGCTGAATTTTTTATACATACCGCTTATTTTGAGGGAATGCCGATGGTACTTTTAGAAGCGATGGCACATGGAGTTACTGGTGTGGCTTTTGATGCGCCTTTTGGTATCAAAGAGATTATCACTCATGAGTATAATGGCTTAGTTGTCTACGATAATAATGAAGACGAGTTTATGCAACAGCTGAAGCGATTGATGGACAATATTGGATTGAGAAATCAACTGCGATCCAATACAAAATTATCGATAGAATCCTTTAGGGAAGAAATGGTTATGCCGTTATGGGAGCAATTGTTTCAAGAATATCAAGGTCGCTAAATAGTACTTTATCAGTGTTTGATGTTGAATTCATTCAACTTACCCAATTTATAGATATCGAGTAAGTTTATTTTTGGATTACTCGAAATAAGATTCGCCTTAATCCTCGGTTCATATTTTTTAAATAAATAATGGAATATTTTTTGAAAATGCAATTTTTGAAGCATTAATTGACTGCTGCTTAGTAATGTTGCCTGTGAATCGACAACACCTTCGTCTAAAAGTTGTTTTAAGGTTTGCATTCCCAAGACGGTCTTATCTAAAAATTCTGCAGAGGTATCCAGTTTTAAATGAAATACAGCATTGTCTAGATGTATTATTTCTCGATTCGCTTTTTCTAACTGCCTAAAAAACACAAAATCTTCATAGCCATATCCGCGTACTGTTTCTGGAAAACCTATTCCGTTTAAATGTTTTTTATTAAAGCAAATATTTGAGCATAGGGTGTATTTATAGGGTTTAAGTTGCCGTGTTTTCGCTGGAATGGCTTCTCTAGCTTGACCATAGACCCAGCGCAACAGTTCGGTTTCTCTCGGTTTTTCGTTTTTGTATTTCAATCCTCCAGAAATAATGGCTTTCTCATTTTTGCTGATGATGGATAAATAGTTTGCAATGAAATTATCCGTGACCGGATAAGTATCACTGTCAATCATAATAACGGTGTCATAAGTGGCGCTATTAATCAAAAAATTACGGGTACGACTCCTTCCTATATTAGCGCTTTGTGTGATGTAGTGGCAATTGTCGAGATCTTCTATAGTTCTGTTTCGAAAATGATTTTTGGAATTGTCGTCCGAGCATAAAATTTCAAATTCTAGTCCCAAAGAGCAACAGTCACTCTGTAGTTTTCTAACTAAGGAGTAAAGGTCGTAATCATAAGACAAGATTAATATAGAGAGCATAAAAAGTAGAGGACAATATTATTATATAGTGGTAAATATAAATGTTTTCGTTTCAAAAATACGAATTCAAATGATGTATTTATTCTTAATTAACGGTATGGTACTCAGTTGGATTTGGAAGATGTAGAAACTAAATTTTTTCCGAATTTCGATTGGGATAAGCAGCTTAGTACCAAAATAATCATTAAGAATTCAAACGGATAGCTATATCTTGAATTCGTACCATAGGTAACTAAGGCCTGAGCTATCGATGTAATGATGATTACAGTTGACAACACGAGTTCAGGTGTCATTTTCCTCGATACGGCAAATCGATATAATTGGAATGGAAAGGTCAATAGAAACCCGATTTTAAAAATCACCAATACGATACTTTGTACATACCAAATACCAATAAAAACTTTATTAGCATGGGGTACATTAAAATGGTTGTAATCCCAATATATTGCTGTTTTCCAAAAGTCTATCCAAGATATAAATACTTGTTGTATATAATCTTTTGGATTTTCTGAGATCAGCACTTTCCCAAATTCGTTTAGCTGATAGGATAAATCGACAAATGACAAGCCGCTGGTGTCTATTAATTCATCATAGGCATACCAAATACTCATTGCGACATCTTTATTGTTCTGTATGGCATCATCGCGATGTTTAACGTATATATCTCTAATCAAATGAAATTCTTCTGGAGCTTTTTCTGCAAAATAAACGCAATTCTGTGCTGTATTTATACCGTAAAAGGTGGTGGGGACAAAATATCCCGTATTTAATTTATTGACATAAGACCAGCCTATAAAACAGCATAGCGGGGCAATTAGGATAATTAATCTTCGACCGAATACGGTTTGAATAGAAAAGTTTTGAATGGCAGAAAAACCATAAAAGACAAACGGTAAAATAAAATAAAAGGGCTTTACCAATATGAGTATACCTAATAATAGGCTCAAATAGCACCAGTTTTTTATAGACGGATTTTGATTGTCGTCTTTAAGGTATAAATAGACAATCAAGGTGAATAAGAAAAGCGTAAAGCTTTCTGTTAATATTGAAAATTCGTAGAAAATTACGTGTATAAAGGTGCAGAGAAATAGTGTTGTGATCAAAGCTTTTTTTACGTCAAATCTTAAGAGTAAAAGGCTTTTGTATACAAGTACCATTGTTGAAATTCCGAGTAAAATCTGTAAGCTCACCGTGGTGGCTAACGAATTAAAAAGTAGTAGTATGGGATAACCAGGGCTTCTTTTGCCGTCGTATCCCGTCAGATTCCAATTTGAAATTAAGTCGGCTAATTCTATATAATCTATAGAATCAGAGATTATCAAAATTTGCTGGTAAAGTACAAATACTATCAGACGTAAAAAAACGGCAAATACCACTATAGTCGTAATGGGATTGCTTAACAGTTTATGGAACCCGTTTTTAAACATATTTCCGGTATATTTTAATCAACTGGAATGGAAATCCAATTAAATCCTTTAAAGTGATTTTACTTTTGCCCTTTTCAGTCCAAGTATCCAGACTAAATTCAAAAATGTTAAGAGCAAATAAGGCGTTTTGTTTTTTATAGCGCAATAGTAATTCAATATCAAATAGCCATCGCGTATGGAAAGGTGCCTGAAATAAAACAGCAGCCAATTCTTTTTCAATAATCTTCGCTCCACATTGGGTATCGTATACTGCGGTTTTAATAATGAAGTAACTTACGATCGTAGCGAAGATTCTACCAAAATAGTGACGATAGGCATAACGTGTTATAGCGCTTCCCATTTTTTTAATACGACTTCCCATAATGAAGTTGTATTGTGGGTTGTTTTCTATAAATGTAGCCATCTTTATAAGCTCTTCAGCTGGAGTAGCCAAATCAGCATCGAGATATCCGATATATCGGTACTTGTCCAAAGGAAAACTAAGAATTGCGGTTCTTATTGCCTCGGCTTTACCGTTATTTCTGGCATTGATTAAAAGGTGAACGCGTGGATAATCCCTTTCGAATTGCCGTAAAAGAGTACGGGTGTCGTCAGTACTTCCGTCATCAACTAATAGAAAATCAATCGAGTCATCAAGTAGAAAAGTTTTGTGATACTCATTGATGCAAATACGATTAAACTCATTATAAAAAGGAATTACAAATAAAGATATTGAATCTTTTTTTATCATACCGTTCGTTGCACTACTTCAAACAATTTTCCGTCTTCACATTTTAAAGTTTTTGCTGGGTATTTTAGCAACAAGGCATAATCGTGGGTTGCCATAATGATGGTACGACCGTTTTGATTGATTTTTTGTAGTACTTCCATGACTTCAACGCTGGTTTGTGGATCTAAATTACCAGTAGGTTCGTCAGCTAAAATCAAATCCGGATCGTTTAGAAGAGCGCGGGCTATGGCTACGCGTTGTTGTTCTCCACCAGAAATTTGGTGGGGCATTTTTCGAGCATGTGACAACATACCTACACGATCTAAAACCTCTTCGATTCTGCGATGCATGGCTTCTTTCTCAACCCAGCCGGTCGCCTTTAATACAAACAATAAATTGTTGTAGATATTTCGATCGGGAAGTAGTTTGAAATCTTGAAATACGATGCCGAGTTTTCTCCTTAAAAAAGGAATGTCATTTTCTCTAAGGGTTACTAAATCGTAGTCTACAATAGTTCCTGTGCCTTCTTGCAATTTCAAATCAGCATATAGCGTTTTCATAAAACTACTTTTACCAGCTCCGGTTTTACCGATGAGGTAAATGAATTCGCCTTTTTGAACTTCGAGGTTTATCTGAGACAATACAGCGAAATCATCTTGGTAAATTGTGGCATTTTGAAGTGATAAAACAGCTAGTGACATAGGATTCTTAGTTTGAGTGGTAAATGTAGGAAGTTAAATCGTTTAAATCAAGATTTTTTTGACTGTAAATTGGGAATGGGACTATTTGCTGCTTTGTGTATATACCGATGCATAAATGTGCGAAAAACCGCTATAATATATTGCTAATAACGAGTGTTAATACGCTAAAATATGATATATTTGAATTTTAAAATAAAATAAAAATGCGAAAAATTAATAGGTTATTCTATTTGTCATTATCTCTGGGAAGTGTCGTGGCTAGTGCACAGCAAAGTGCCGTATATACTGGTGAACTTTCCGATTTTAATCATGCCGTAGCATTATATAAAGAAGAACAATATTTAGCTGCTCAAATTTTATTTGACAAAATTAAAGTGGCTCAGAATAATCAGGAAAATGAGTTAGAAGCAGAATGTGCTTACTACATAGCCAATTGTGCTATCCGACTAGAACAGGATGGAGCAGAGGATAAGATTGACTTATTTGTTAAGAATTATCCAACGAGTGCCAAACAAAATCAAGCTTATGTTGAAGTGACTAAGTTTTACTTTGACAAGGGTGATTATGCTCAATCTTTGCGTTTTGCTCAGAAAGTAAAGGAAAATGCGATGAGTGAACGCGATTTAGATCGTTTTTACTTCCAAAAAGGATACGGCAATTTTTTTGTTAAAAATAAAAAAGAGGCTCAAAAATACTTTACAAAAGTAAAGGAGAGCAAGGAATACGGTGAACAAGCGGTCTATTATTTGGGCTATATCGCCTATGATTCTGACAACTACGAAGACGCTAATCAATTGTTTGAACAAGTAGAGAGCAAGGAGAAGTATAAAGAAAAAATGGGCTATTTTCAGGCCGATATGAGCTTTAAGTCAGGAAACTTTGACAAGGCGATCAAGCAAGGGGTAGAGCAAATGGGAAAAGCCACTGATGCGGAAAAGTCAGAACTATCCAAGATTATCGGTGAGAGTTATTTCAACCTAAATCAATTTGATAAGGCATTGCCATATTTGTTGAATTACAAAGGAAAAAATGGAAGATGGAGCAATACCGATTTCTATCAATTGGGATATGCTTATTATAAATCAAAGGATTACGATAATGCCATTGAACAATTTAATAAAATAATCGGTGGAAATGATGGTGTGGCCCAAAATGCTTACTATCATTTGGGCGAGAGTTATCTGCATACCGACAAAAAACCACAAGCGTTAAATGCGTTTAAAAATGCGTCTGAAATGAATTTTGATACCAAAATTCAACAAGATGCTTATTTGAATTATGCTAAACTGAGTTATGAAATAGGAAATCCCTATCAAAGTGTTCCCGGAGTTATAACAGCATTTTTGAACAAATATCCTACTTCCCCTTTTAAGGAAGAATTGGAATCCCTATTAATTGACTCCTACATCACTTCAAAAAACTATAAAGAGGCTTTGGTGTTATTGGAAAATAACAAGAGTATTCAAAACAAACTGGCTTATCAAAAAGTGACGTTTTATCGCGGTTTAGAATTTTATTCGGACAGCCAATACAAGGAAGCCTTGGATTTATTTAATAAATCGATAGCTGAAAAACAAGATGCTAAATTTACCGCACGAGCACAATATTGGAAAGGAGAAACGGAATTTAATAGCCAGCAGTTTGCAAAGGCATTAGAATCTTATGATGCGTTTCTTTCGTATTCAGAAGCGTCAAAAACTCCGGAATATCAGAATATTGAGTATAGTAAAGCTTATGCATACTTTAAACTAAAGCAATATGAGCCTGCCGCTGCTGCTTTTCAAAAGTTTGTTAATAGTTCCAAAGCAGACGTATCTAGAAAGAATGATGCCTATGTTCGATTGGGAGATTGTAATTTCGTTTTAGGTAAATATTGGCCTGCTATGGAGGCTTATAATAAGGTGATTGAAAGTAATACTGCTGATGTGGAGTATGCTACTTTTCAAAAGGCGATGTCTTATGGATTTGTCGACAGAAATGATCGAAAAATCGAGGAATTGAATGCCTTTGTAAAAAAATATCCCAAGTCCAATTTCGCCGATGATGCCTTATACGAAATAGGAAATACCTATATAACCACTAATCAGGCACAAAAGGGTGTTCAAACTTTAGATCAATTGATCAAGAGTTACCCAACCAGTTCTTTTGTATCCAGAGCGATTTTGCGCCAGGGATTGGTGTATTACAACAGCAACGAGAACGACAAAGCCTTGGCGAAATTCAAAAAAGTTGTAGCGGACTATCCGAATACGCCTGAAGCTAATGAAGCGGTTTCCAATGCGCGATTGATCTATGTCGATAACGGGCAGGTGGAAGAATATGCTGCTTGGGTGAAGAATTTAGATTTTGTAGAAGTCTCTAATTCAGACCTAGATAACGATTCTTACGAGGCGGCTGAAAAGCAATACTTACAGAATAATACCGCACAGGCCACTAAAGGCTTTGCTTCTTATCTAGCTAATTTCCCTAACGGAGCTCATGCTTTAAAAGCGAATTTTTATTTGGGAGAAATATTTTATGCTGCTAAAGATGTATCGACTTCGATACCGCATTTCGAATATGTGGCTTCAAAAGCCAGAAATGCCTTTTCAGAACCGGCTTTAGCTCGTTTGGGTGAAATTTATTTAGCTCAAAAAGAATCGACTAAAGCAGTTGAAGTTTTAAAGAAATTAGAAACCCTTTCAGACTACCAGCAAAACACGCTATTTGCACAATCCAATTTGATGAAAGTGTATTACGATCAGAAAAATGATGCACAAGCAGTGGTGTATGCTGAAAAGATTTTAAATAATCCTAAGGCCGATGCGAAAGTGAAAAGTGATGCGCAAGTGATTATAGCCAGAGCAGCTATTCACGCCAATGACGATGCTAAAGCCAAAGCGGCTTATGTAAAAGTCGCTGCCATTGCTAAAGGAGAATTAGCGGCAGAAGCTTTGTATTACGATGCTTATTTTAAAAATAAAGAAGGCAAATTTGAAAGCTCTAATACGGCAGTTCAAAAACTGGCTAAAGACTATTCCGGTTATAAATATTATGGAGCCAAAGGCTTGGTGTTGATGGCTAAGAATTTTTATGCCTTAAAGGACAGTTACCAGGCAACCTATATATTAGAGAGTGTCGTTAAGAACTTTAGCGATTTTCCAGATTTGGTTTCCGAAGCGCAAAATGAACTGAATACAATCAAGAAAGAAGAGTCTAAGCGAAATTCTTCCGTTTCTAAATAATTCTTCAAAACAAATAATTGAACGATGAACAAAACACATTTATATAGTTTATCTGCTATGGCCATACTATTGTCAAGTACAGCTGTAGCTCAAGATAAAAACAAAACAAAAAAGGACGAGAATATAGGAACGGAAGTAGTTAATGTGGTGCGCCCCTATGAGGCTACGATATCGGATGCTTTTAAGGTGCGTGAAACGCCGAATCTCAGTGACGACGACAATGCTCAAAAGAAAAACATCAAGTATTCGATCAATTCTTTTCCCGTAGCCTCTACGTTTGTACCTGAAAAAGGTAAAGCGGCAGACGTTGAAAAAGATCCGCGATTAGCAGCCTTCAACAACTATGCTTTATTTGGATTGGGAAATTATCTCAACCTAAGAGGGGAGCTTTTTTTGACCAAAAAAGTTAGTGAAACCGATTATTTGGCTGGAATGGTTCATTTTTTCTCTTCAGAGGGTGGAATCAAAGATCAGATACTCGATGATTATTTCTCTAAGGCGGCTATTGATCTTACTTATGGAAGTAAAAAAGAAAAGTTCAATTGGAATATCGATTTAGGATTTCAAAATCAAGTGACCAATTGGTATGGATTGCCAGTGAAAGATTTGGATTTTATGAATTTCGATGCTCGTGGTATCGATGAAGAACAGCAATATAGATCGGTATTTTTAGGTGGCAAAATGGAATTTAACAACAGTCCATTAGCTTCCGTAGATTTAAAGTACAAATATTTCTGGGATGCTTTTGACAGCAAGGAAAACAGATTTTATATCAAACCAAAAATAGAAACGGCTCTAGGAGAACAAGACATAACAGTTAATTTAGTGATGGATTATGTCAGTACTGATTATGAAGTTTTTCAAACCAAATACAAAGAATCTAACCGCCAAATGAATTTTGGAGTCGAGCCGAGTATCGCTTTTCAGGATGAAACCTACTCCTTGCAATTAGGAGCGGGCATATACTTTAATGACTCGGAGGTAAAAGGTAAAAAAGACAATGCATTTTATGTATACCCGCAGGTCAAGGCATCTTTTAATTTGGTAGATAATCTTTTGATTGCTTATACCGGTGCAGAAGGGGGATTAAAACAAAATACTTATGCTGATTTTGTAGCGGAAAATCCATTTATTACTCCGGGTAATGCGATTTTGCCAACCAGTGAGCAATTCAATATCTATTTGGGATTAAAAGGAAAACTAGACAATACCATTTCGTACAATATCCGTGGGTCTTATAAAAGTGAGGACGACAAGGCCTTTTTTATGAGTAGTGCTTATGTAGGGGGACCTACTGCGTTGGGCTATCAATATGGTAACTCTTTTGATTTAGCCTATAGCAATTTAAAAACATGGAGTTTCTTTGGAGAATTGCGCTTTGACTTTGAGAAAAATGTTACTATGGGGGTTAATGGAACTTTTAGTCACTATACGACCGATCTGACAGAAGCGTGGAACATGCCTAGTGCAAAGGTCGGTGCGGATATACAGATCGAAATTACCGATAAGTGGTTTGCAGGTACTGAAGTTTATTTCGTAGGGGAAAGAAAAGATGTCTTTAGAAATGGAACGGTAGTTGATCCAAGTGATCCCGGTTTTATTTCAGAACCGGTCGTTAAAACTTTAGAAAGTTATGTCGATTGGAATTTGAAATTGGGTTATAGACCAAGTAAACATTGGACGATATTTTTAAACGGAAATAATCTGCTGAATAAGAATTACGAGAACTGGAATAATTTTAAAGTTCAAGGAGTTCAAGTTATGGGTGGAGCTATGTATAAATTTGATATGTAAATGATTGATTAGCAGACATACGCTGTAGTTATATTTAATTAAAAGTTTTTAAAAGAGCAGTAAGTAGATTTTTTCTACCTACTGCTCTTTTTTTTGCGTTAAAGAGGTGAAATAAACGTGATTATTTTGTTTAAGTTGCTGTTATATAGTGTTTTGAGTGTTAATGTTTTTTAAAAATTTTGTAATAAACTAACGAATAGATTATATTGGGATAAATGGATTAAAATGAAAGGAGTTGTTGTTATGTAGTTTAGGAAAAAAAATATGGTTTTTGAAAGGCTTTTACGAGTGCATCGGTAAGTAGGCAGGTACGCCTTTGAATTTGTACGACGATTGATAAATAAAAAAGCGAATAGCAAAAGCTGCGAAATAATTAATTTATTTCCGATTCCAACGAGTCTCCCATGTTGGAATTTAAAGGAGGTTCGTCTTTAAGGTTATGGAACGCTTGTTTTGTGACCAAACTGTTATTATACGCGGTTAACTGTAAAGTATAAGCGTGTGCTGTCTGTGGTGCAGTATAAATAATTCGATGTTCCATTTTAATAAGAATGACTAAATCTACTAGGCGGCGATAACGGTATTAGTAGGAGTTGCAGTCCATGAAACATAAACAGTTTACAGGGCTATGCTGGTTGTAGCGTTAATTTCTGTTTGGGAACTATATTATACCTGGAAGATTTATTTTTCCTGTACATATTTCATCACAATTCTTAATAAAAATCGCATACATTCCACTGCATTGCGACAAAATAATTTTTAAAAATTCTTCTGCGACACTGTTAATAGCGGTAATTGTAAAAATAATACGGCGTTTTGAGCTTTTTTTGAACAATTAAGTATTTTAAATGCCTAAAATCTAACAAATAAAGCAGATTTAATTTAAATATTTTCCTGTATAAGACTGTTTTTAGCTGCTTTTTTAGAAAGAAAACCAAATAAATTCAGTTTTTTAGTCGCGAATTTGTATTTTGACAAAAAAAAGTCTCTTAATGCGATTTTATTAAATTTTTTATATCTTTCAATAAAATTTTTAGAGTAAGATTGTAGTACAGTAATTGTAGTTATTTTTTCTGATTTCCAGAGCAACGGCAGATCGTTTAATGGGGATTTTAGGTTTTTGGAAAAAATAAGGAAGAGGGCGCTTCGATTATGGATCTAGGTGAACTATACACTCGGGGATTTTTAGAATAGAAAAACAGAAAAACAACTTTGTAACAATAGTGATTCTCAATGGAATCAAGAAAAAACTTAACAAAATGAATATTAAAGAGAAACTCCTTCAAACGCATCTTGAAATGATTACCGATAAAATCGACGCATTTCAAGACATGATTTCCCAAATGGCGTCCGATGCTCAAAATGACGCCAAAAGTTCTGCTGGTGATAAACACGAAACCGGTTTGTCTATGATGCATTTAGAACAAGAGAAATTAAGTAAAAAGGTTGCTGAGGCTATTGAAACGAGATCATTTCTCTCTAAAATCGATGGAAGCCGCAAGTCAGACACTGTAGCATTGGGGAGTTTTTTGCGTATTAATTCGATTTATCTTTATATTTCAGCAGCCTTGCCGAAATTGGTTATTGACGACATGTCTATACTTTGTATTTCTGCTGATGCGCCATTGGCTGTTGCCTTAATAGGAAAAAAATTGAATGATACTATAGTGTTTAATGGATCGGAGTTTTTGATCAATCACTTGGAATAATAAGCATCGTTTTCTGAGCGCATTTTAAAATTAGATGCGGTAAAATCAGGTCGGTTTATCCAAAGTGTTGTGAAGATTAACCCATTTATCTCACAGTAAATCTTAGATATTTTTGTAAAACAGATTCCCCTTTTGTAAAATTTCAAAAGGGGTTTTTTGTTGGTAGTAATGTTAAATTATACTTAAAAAAAAGTGTTTTTGTAATTAAATGATTAGTCGCAAAAAGAGAGTTTTATTTTTTTTATTCTTGAACGGTGGTTTACTAATCCAATCTTAATTTGGCCCACTAGGTCCAATTGTGGATTTATAAATTTTGTTGTCGTTGACTATAGCTAAATAAGTATCGGGGTTTAATTGTTTTTTTCAATATTCACATCCGAATAGGTGTACTTCAACTATTTCATTCAGGGCGATGAGCTTTGAAAATAGATTCTATCGTATTGAAGAGGAATCTGAGATTTGCGTTTTTATGTAGTGATTTATCGCGGGGTTAATAGTGCGAAAAAATAAAAATATTCATAAAGAATGTTCAAACTTAGGGTTTGATTTTATTGATAAAATGCTGAAAATATTGTATATTTGCTCGTTACACATAAAAATACGATTTTTAGAATATTGATTATGAGCGAAGAAATAAATAAGAATAGTTATTCTGCAGACAGTATTCAAGCACTGGAAGGAATGGAGCACGTAAGAATGCGCCCGTCCATGTATATTGGTGATGTTGGACCGCGTGGATTACACCATTTGGTTTATGAAGTTGTAGATAACTCAATTGATGAGGCTTTGGCCGGACATTGTGATTTGATCCATGTCATCATCAACGAAGATAACTCGGTTACAGTTGAAGATAACGGTCGTGGTATTCCAGTTGATATGCACAAAAAAGAAGGAGTTTCCGCTTTAGAGGTGGTTATGACTAAGATTGGTGCAGGAGGAAAATTTGACAAAGATTCTTATAAAGTTTCAGGAGGACTTCACGGTGTAGGGGTATCCTGTGTGAATGCTCTTTCAGAACATTTGAAAGCTACGGTTTATAGAAACGGTAAAGTATACGAACAAGAATATTCAAAGGGTAAGCCACTTTTTCCTGTTAAACAAGTAGGAGAGGCTGATAAAAACGGTACCATGGTTACTTTTAGACCAGATAGTACCATTTTTACTCAAACCTTGGAATTTTCTTATGATACTTTAGCTGCTCGTTTAAGAGAGTTGTCTTTCTTAAACAAAGGGTTGACGATTACCTTATTAGATAGAAGGGAAACGGATAAAGACGGGAATTTTGTAGGAGAAACCTTTCATTCTAAAGAAGGATTAAAGGAATTTATCCGATTTTTAGACGGGAATCGCGTGCCTATTATTGGTGATGTGATCAGTATGGAAACCGATAAAGGCGATGTGCCTGTTGAAGTGGCCTTGATTTACAACGATACCTATTCTGAAAATATATTTTCGTATGTAAACAATATCAATACACACGAAGGAGGAACGCATTTGCAAGGTTTCCGTAGTGGATTGACTAGAACGTTAAAGAAATATGCCGATGCGTCGGGATTGCTTGATAAATTAAAATTTGAGATTACCGGTGATGACTTTAGAGAGGGCTTAACGGCTATTATCTCTGTAAAAGTTATGGAGCCTCAGTTTGAAGGGCAAACCAAGACCAAATTGGGTAACCGTGAGGTGGTTTCGCCAGTGAGTCAGGCTGTTGCTGAGATGTTGGAGAATTATTTGGAAGAAAATCCAAACGATGCTAAGATCATTGTGCAAAAAGTAATTCTGGCTGCTCAAGCGCGTCATGCTGCTAAGAAAGCCAGAGAGATGGTGCAGCGCAAGACGGTAATGACCGGTGGTGGACTACCGGGAAAACTATCCGATTGTTCAGAACAAGATCCGGCAAAATGTGAAGTGTTCTTAGTCGAGGGTGACTCGGCAGGTGGAACTGCTAAACAAGGACGTGATCGTAACTTCCAGGCGATTTTACCGTTAAGAGGTAAGATTTTGAACGTTGAAAAAGCGATGATTCACAAGGTTTTTGAAAACGAAGAGATTAAAAATATATTTACTGCTTTAGGGGTTACTATTGGAACAGAAGAAGATAGTAAAGCCTTGAACTTAGAAAAACTGCGTTACCATAAAGTAGTGATTATGTGTGATGCCGATGTGGACGGAAGCCACATCGCCACTTTGATTTTGACTTTCTTCTTTAGATATATGAGAAGTTTGATCGAGAACGGACACGTTTATATCGCTACACCTCCTTTGTACTTAGTTAAAAAAGGACAGAAGAAAGAATATGCTTGGACGGACGATGAGCGTAATGAGATTTCTGAAAGAATGGGTTCTGGATTTGCTATCCAACGATATAAAGGTCTTGGAGAGATGAACGCGGAGCAACTTTGGGATACGACGATGAACCCGGAGCACAGAACCATGAGAAAGGTAACTATTGATAGTTTGACAGAAGCCGATCGCGTGTTTTCGATGCTGATGGGGGATGAAGTACCACCGCGAAGAGAGTTTATTGAAAAGAATGCGGTTTACGCAAAAATTGATGCATAAAAAAAGGCCAATCTTATTAAGATTGGCCTTTTTTAATTTTAATTTACTATATTAGACAGTAGATTAAAACCAAAAATAATATTTATGAAAGTAACGATAGTTGGAGCTGGAAATGTAGGTGCGTCATGTGCTGATGTCATTTCTTATAGAGGAATAGCTAGTGAAGTGGTTTTGTTAGACAGAAAACCTGGATTCGCTGAAGGTAAAGCGATGGATATCATGCAATGTGCCGCAACTACGGGCTTTAGTACCCGTGTGATTGGGGTTACAGATGATTATACCCAAACGGCAAATAGTGATGTAGTGGTGATTACCTCGGGGGTTCCGCGTAAACCGGGTATGACTCGCGAAGAATTGATAGGAATCAATGCAGATATTGTTAAAAGCGTTTCGGAAAACTTGCTTAAACACTCTCCTAAGGCTGTTTTAGTGGTGGTTTCTAATCCTATGGATACCATGACCTATTTGGCCTTAAAAGCAACGAAATTGCCTAAAAATAAGGTTATAGGTATGGGTGGGGCATTGGATAGTTCCCGATTTAAGTATTATTTGTCCAAAGCATTGGATAGACCCATTGGTGATGTACAGGGAATGGTTATTGGAGGTCACGGTGATACCACGATGATTCCGTTGACTCGCTTGGCTTCTTATGTGGGCAATCCGGTTAGCGATTTTCTTTCGGCAGAAGTTTTAAATGCTGTTGCAGCTGATACCATGGTCGGAGGAGCTACATTGACTGGATTGTTAGGAACATCTGCATGGTATGCTCCTGGAGCTTCTGTGGCGTTTTTAGTAGACAGTATTTTACACGATCGCCGTCGTATGATTCCGTGTTCCGTTTGGTTGGAAGGCGAGTATGGACAATCGGATATCTGCTTGGGAGTACCTTGTATTATAGGTAAAAATGGCGTTGAGGAAATTGTTAAATTGGAATTAAATACCGACGAACAAGCTAAATTTGACAAAAGTGCGGAAGCCATCCGAACGATGAATTTAGATTTAAGAAATATTTTAGAATAATAATTGCTTTATTTTATAGAAAAAACTACCCTAAAAGGTGGTTTTTTTTTGGATATTAATCAGAAATAAATTGCTTAATCATTGTGTATATCATATATTTGCTCGTTTTTAAAAATTAGAAATAATTAATTTTAGTAATAATGCAGAATAAAGGACTCGTTAAATTTTTTGCAATAATATTTGCATTGGTAAGTATTTACCAACTTTCATTCACATTTGTTACTGGTCATTTTGAGAAAAAAGCAAAAAGCTTTGCTGGAGGGAATTCAGAAAAGGAAATGCGATATCTTGATTCAATCGGTAATGATAAGGTCTTCCTAGGACATACTTTTAATGAAGTGAGAGCCAAACAAATCAATAAAGGTCTCGACTTAGAAGGAGGTATCAATGTGACACTTCAAATTTCTATCAAAGACATTTTGAAAGGATTGGCAAATCATTCAAAAAATGCTGTTTTTAATAAAGCTTTAACAGAAGCGGATGCAAACAGAGAAGGAAACCAAACTTATTTAAATGCTTTTTACGCTGCTTTTGACAAAGAGTCAAAAGGTGCCGTGAAATTGTCTTCACCAGAGATCTTTGCTAACCGTAATTTAAGTGAAATTACGATTGACATGACAGACAATCAAGTAAAAACAGTACTTGATCGTAAAGTTAAAGAATCTATTGAAAGTGCATATAGAGTTTTTAGAGAGCGTATTGACAAGTTTGGTGTAGCTCAGCCTAATATTCAGATGATGGGAGATTCTGGAAGAATATTAGTGGAGTTACCTGGTGCGAAAGATGTAGATAGAATTAAAAATCTATTGCAAAGTACTGCCCAATTAGAATTTTGGGAAACTTACAAAGTTGATGAAATGGGAAGTTTCCTTATGGCGGCTAACGAAGTTTTAAAAACTACTGAAAAGTCAAAAATTGAAACTCCAGCTGTAGAGCAAGATTCTACAAAAACGGAGGGTTCAGATATTGATAAATTATTAACTGGGGTATCTAAGGATTCTACAGCTAAAAAAGAAGTAAATCCACTATTGGATTATATGGTTATGGGAAGTCAAGCTGGAAGTCCAATCTTAGGATTTTTCCAAACTAAAGACACCATGAAAATCAATGCGTATTTAAAACGTGCTGATATTCGTTCTCTTTTAACTGCTGATCAGCGTTATGCGCGTTTCACTTGGGGAAAACCAAATAGAAAAACGCCTGATTTAGTAGAGCTTTATGCGCTTAAAACAAACAGAGATGGTATTCCTCCTTTAAGTGGTAGTGTGATTACTTCTGCTAAAGACGAATTTGACCAATTTGGTCGCCCATCTGTTTCTATGCAAATGAGCCCTAAAGGTGCTAAAGCATGGGAAGCATTAACTGGAAAAGCCTTTACAGAGCAATCTAATATTGCTATCGTTCTTGATAATATGGTGTATTCTGCACCGGGAGTAACTACAGGAGCTATTTCTGGAGGGAATTCAGTGATTACAGGTGATTTTACCGTTTCTGATACCAAAGATTTAGCCAATATCTTAAGAGCAGGTAAACTTCCAGCTTCTGCAGATATTGTACAATCAGAAATTGTTGGACCATCTTTGGGACAAGCGGCTATCGATGCAGGTATGATGTCTTCAGTCTTAGGATTGTTGATGGTGACAATGTGGATGGTATTCTATTACGGTAAAGCGGGTTGGTATGCTAACGTTGCTTTAATTTTGAACTTGTTATTCTTATTTGGTATCCTTTCTAGTTTAGGTGCTGTATTGACATTGCCGGGTATTGCTGGTATCGTTTTGACGATGGGTACAGCGGTAGATGCGAATATCATTATCTTCGAAAGAGCTAAAGAAGGCTTGCGTCAAGGTAAATCATTGGTGGAATCGATTAAGGAATCTTACAGCTGGACTGGTGCTATGCGTTCAATCATTGATGCCAACGTAACGCATATCCTAACGGGTTTGATCTTATTTGTATTCGGTTCAGGACCGATTAAAGGTTTTGCTACAACTTTATTAATTGGTATTGTTACTTCTTTATTTACTTCTATTTTCATCGCGAGAATGTTTATGGATAAAGATGCTGAAAAAGGTAGAAAATTAAATTTCTGTACTTCAATCACTAAAAATTGGTTTACTAATTTCCATTTCGATTTCTTGGGAGTTAAAAAATATACTTACGGTCTTTCTGCTGTAATTGTAATTGTAAGTGTTGCATCATTCTTTGTAAACGGTTTTGACCAAGGAACGGATTTTGTTGGAGGTAGAACTTTCCAAGTTAAATTTGAAAAACCGGTTGAAGCCAGTCAAGTTTCTGAAGAATTGGGTGAAATATTTGGAGTTAATGTTGAAGCTAAAGTTTTTGGTAACAAGAGCCAGTTGAAATTGACGACAAAATATAGAGTAGACGACGAAGGTGCTCAAGTAGATCAAGAAGTAAACGAAAAACTTTACAGCGGATTGAAAAAGTATTTCAATGGAATTACTTACGAAGAGTTTGTAAATGCTACAGAGGGTAAATCAGTAGGTATTATCCAAGCTTCTAAAATCGGTCCAAGCATGGCTAAGGACGTGAAAACAAATGCATATTGGGCAGTAATTGGTTCAATGGTAGTGGTATTCTTATATCTATTGATTTCATTCCGTAAATGGCAGTATTCCTTAGGAGCTATCGTTTCTGTTGCGCATGATGTTGTTTTTGTATTGGGTATGTACTCTTTATTATATAAATTTATGCCGTTCCACATGGAGATTGATCAGCATTTTATCGCTGCAATTCTTACGGTAATCGGTTACTCGATGAACGATACGGTAATTGTATTTGACAGGGTAAGAGAGTTTATCGGTGGTAAGACAAAAGGGGATTTTAACCAAATTGTTAACGACTCCGTAAACACTACCTTATCTAGAACTATCAATACTTCATTGACGTTAATCATGGTATTGTTTATCATGTTTATCTTTGGTGGTGATTCAATCAGAGGATTTATCTTCGCGATGTTGGTAGGTATTATTGTTGGTACATATTCGTCATTATTCTTGGCGACACCAGTATTAGTAGATACAATGCCGAAAAAAGATAAAGAAGAAATTGAAAGATTACACAGAGAAAGTCTTGAAGAGGTTTCTTAATTAGAAAATCGTACTTAAGTTTATAAAAAAGGCGTCTAATTTATTTTAGACGCCTTTTTAGTTTTAAAAAATCGTCAATTCTTGGTTGTTTCAAAGGATTTTTTTAATTTAGTATTATCAATAAATGGTATAGAATCGTTTTTCTAATTAGAAAACAGGGAGATAGATCAAATCGCATAAGGTTTTACATGTTGAGAATTTCTCGTTGCAGAGTTGAACTTTTGGGCTTAAAATCAATTCAAAATATTTAATAAGCACTTCATGTAAAAGGAACTAAAAATTTAGTACTTTTACTTAAATTTATTAAGGCTTAGAATTGAATAAAATTTCATATTTTAGTATAATAAATTTGCAGACTTATAAAAACGGTTATTCGAAGTCTGTTCCTTTAAATTCATAAAATGGACACATACCCCCAGATTATGACATTGTCCCTAATAGCGGGCAATGTCACCGAAGAGATTTCAGCAGGTAAATTACTGTTGACGCTTTTTCTAGTATTTTTAAACGGTTTTTTCGTAGCGGCAGAATTTGCCATCGTTAAAGTACGTTCTTCACAAATTCAAGCCAATCAAGATATTAATGCCAAAGTTGCGGAAGTAGCTAAAAGTATAGTCGATAACCTCGATGCTTATTTAGCCGCTACACAGTTGGGTATTACCTTAGCATCTCTAGGATTAGGGTGGGTCGGAGAAAGTTCTCTTACACCGGTGATTATGGGAGCCTTTGGTATGTTTGGATTAGAAGGTGAACAATGGGCAGAAATTGCAAGAAGTGTATCATTTCCTATAGCGTTCCTTATTATTACCATATTGCACATCGTTTTTGGAGAATTGGCTCCAAAATCAATTGCTATTCATTTTCCTGCCAAAACGACCTTTGCGTTGGCTTGGCCTTTAAAAATATTCTATTTTATCTTTAGACCGGTTATTTGGTTGATGAACGGTTTGGCTAATGCTATCTTGAGAATGATTGGTATTAAGCCGATACACGGCAGTGATATTCACTCGGAAGAAGAGCTGAAAATGATTATTACCCAAAGTCAGGAAGGTGGAGCTATTGAAGAGACCGAGCGCCTTTTGATTCAAAATGTATTTGATTTTGACGACAGAAGGGTACTTAATATACAGACTTTACGTAAGAATGTGTCAGCAATAGAAATTAAAACCTCGGTAAAGGAGGCTATTGATTATGCTATTAATGAAGGATATTCGCGTTATCCTGTATACGAAGATTCACTTGATAATATCAAGGGTATTGTTTATACGAAGGATTTGATTAAAAAATTACTGAGTACACCAGAAGATACCAGTATCGAATCGTTATTGCGTCAACCGATTTTTATTTCTGAGGGTGCGTTGATTAAAAACGTATTAAAACAGTTTCAGAAAAAACACGTTCAGATGGCCGTGGTGACCAATGAAGTTGGAGAGTTTTCGGGAATTATCAGTATGGAAGATATTTTAGAGGAATTAGTCGGTGAAATTCAAGATGAATATGACAACGAGGAGCCTATAGTGACTCGAGTATCTGAGGGGGTTTATAACGTAAATGCGCATTATAACTTGTCTGATATCAATCGTATGTTACCCTATAAGTTTGAAGAAGGAGAGCATTACGATACCTTAGCTGGATTGATTGCACAAGTATACTACGATACCGAATTAAAGGAAAATGACTCTATCGATTTGGATTGTTATAGCGGTACCATTCTTAAAATGTATCGTAACTCTGTTGAGAAAGTGCAGCTGTCGCTACACCTTGACCTGGAAAATACCGATGTTGTAGAACCAGAAGACGAGCATTAATCGCGAAAGTCGTAACAGATCGCAAGTGTCTGCTCTGTGAGAACTTCGATTTGTCTATACTTAGTTTACAGAGATTGATTGTTGTTGTTTTAAAAGACTGTCAGTAAAATATCGATACAGCATTTACCGATGCTATTTATAAAAACAAAAGGCTCGTCATCAGACAAGCCTTTTGTTTTTATGTTCAAATGCATATAAGGAAATAGTTATAAAAAAAGTCCAACGATAAGTTGGACTTTTTTTATTATAAACCGAAAGCTTTTTTAATATCGTCTACACGATCTAATTTTTCCCAAGTAAACAATTCTACTTCCAATTCCTTTATTTCGCCACTTGGGCTTTTAAAGGTTTTGGTTACCGTCTGTGGTTTTCTACCCATATGACCGTAAGCAGCCGTTTCGCTATATATTGGATTTCTTAGTTTTAAGTTTTTCTCTATAAAATAGGGACGTAGGTCAAATAATTCAGATATTTTAGCAGCAATAGCTCCGTCGTTTATCGCTAGTTTGGATGTCCCGTAAGTGCTGATGTATATTCCCATAGGTCGGGCAACACCAATTGCATAGGATACCTGTACCAGAACTTCATCTGCTACACCAGCTGCAACGAGATTTTTGGCTATATGACGGGTTGCATAAGCGGCACTGCGGTCTACTTTACTCGGATCTTTTCCAGAAAATGCACCACCACCGTGTGCGCCTTTACCGCCATAAGTATCTACGATGATTTTGCGTCCGGTCAAACCAGTGTCTCCATGAGGTCCTCCGATTACAAAAACACCTGTAGGATTGATCAAGTATTCCACGTCTTGAAACAAATGTAAATACTGTGGATGTTTTGCCAGTAATTTAGGTATTAAAATATCGCGAAGATCACTTTCAATACGTTGTTGCATGGCCAATTCCGCTGCTATTTTAGCTTCTTTACTGTCGTTTACAGGTTTGATGAAATCGTCGTGTTGCGTTGAGATTACAATAGTAACCACTCTACTCGGAGTATTATCGTCATTGTATTCTAAGGTAACCTGGCTTTTTGCGTCAGGTCTTAGGTATGCAATTTCGGTTGATTCCCTGCGGATCGCAGCGAGTTCCTGTAAGATTTTATGGGATAAGTCAAGTGCTAAAGGCATCAGGTCTTCGGTTTCGTTGGTTGCATAACCAAACATCATTCCTTGATCTCCTGCGCCTTGTTCCTCTTTAGAAGCGCGATCAACACCTTGATTGATGTCGTCGGATTGTTCGTGTATAGCGGATAAAATACCACATGAGTTGGCATCAAACATATATTCACTTTTGGTATATCCGATTTTTCGGATTACGTCTCTTGCGATGTTTTGAACATCTAAATATACTTTTGATTTAACTTCTCCTGCTAAAATTACCTGTCCCGTAGTCACTAAAGTCTCACAAGCTACCTTAGATTCAGGGTCAAAAGCTAAAAAGTTGTCGATTAAAGCGTCAGAAATTTGATCTGCGATTTTGTCAGGATGTCCTTCACTAACAGATTCTGACGTAAAGTAATAAGCCATAACGTTTAATTTTTTTAAAATTAATAGAGAAAAATGGCTAAAGGAGATTTTCTGCTTTAGCATTTTTTTACCGAGGTTGCAATCAGTTCAAATTTTTCCTCCTAATGTGAGTGCAAATTTAGTAAACATATTTTGATTTTATCGCTTCTTATTGAGAATTTATAGTAGTGTTAACGGTTGCAGTTGGAATCGCTAATTCGGGGTTTGTAGTTTGCAATGGCTATACCCATTTAATGAGACTGCGCACTGCCGGTCTATTTGCGAATTCTTTAAGTGGTGGAGGCTTTAGAAGGAACTACTCTTCAATAAAAACCATTAAAAAGGACTCTTAAGCTTTTTTTTCCTAAATTTGCAGTCATTAATATAGGGAACCACTAAATGGTATAGTGTTCCAAACTCACTGAATATGCGATTACACAGTTCTAAAGATCAAGCCTCACTGACTCCACAATTGGCCTTGACCTTTTTAAAAGAAGGAAATCAACGCTTTGTGGAAAATCTTAAAGCTCACAGCAATTTGTTGGAGCAGGTTAATGAGACCAAGGCAACACAATTTCCATTTGCTATTATTTTAAGTTGTATCGATAGTAGAACCTCGGCAGAATTGATCTTTGATCAAGGTTTGGGTGATATTTTTAGTGCGCGTATAGCGGGAAATGTATTGAATGATGATATTATCGGTTCGATGGAATTTGCTTGTAAGTTAGCGGGATCGAAACTGATAGTGGTTTTAGGACACTCCAATTGCGGTGCCATCAAAGGTGCTTGCCACGGTACGGAATTAGGTCATCTGACCGGGCTATTAGCCAAGGTTCAAACTTCGATAAATGCCGTTGTCAACGATAATCCTGAAGCAGATTTAAACGCTCAATCTACTATAGATCAAGTTTCTTTCGAAAACGTAATCTTTACATTGGATCACATTTTAGAACGCAGTGAGGTATTGAAAAGCATGTTTGACCAGGGAGAAATCGGTTTGGTAGGTGCTTATTATAAAGTAGAAACAGGAGAAGTAGATTTTGTTAAAGAACTTTTCACCATATAATTAAAAAAATAATTTTGGAACATACCGATTTATATAAGAAGATTTTAGAAAATAATAAGGAATGGGTAGAACAGAAATTGGCTATCAATCCCAATTATTTTAAGAGATTGTCAGAGAAGCAAACTCCTCCGATTTTGTGGATTGGTTGTTCAGACAGTCGAGTACCGGCCAATGAGATTATCGGCGCAGAACCCGGCGATGTATTTGTACATAGAAATATTGCCAACATGGTAATCCATTCCGATATGAATATGTTGAGTGTATTGGATTATGCTGTCAATATTTTGAAAGTAAAAAACATTATTGTCTGCGGTCATTACGGTTGTGGTGGCGTACAAGCGGCCATGAAAAATGATTCTGTGGGAATTATCGATAACTGGATCAGACACATCAAAACCGTTTACCGTTTACACAATAGAGAACTCGATGCCATCGAAGATGAAACAGAGCGTTTTAATCGTTTTGTTGAACTCAATGTGAAAGAACAAGTCTTTGATTTGGGAAAAACATCTATCGTTCAAGCGGCGTGGAAGAGTGGACAAGAATTAAGTATACACGGATGGGCCTACGGTTTAAATTCCGGATATGTTACAGATTTAGAAGTTAACTTGACCAGTAACCAAGAATTGGATGAAGTGTATCAGCTAAAATTCAATAATTAGTTACAGATTCTCGTTAAACGACGAAGGCAGTAATTGCGGAATAAACTTTAAGATGATCGGCAATACCAAACTACCGCCTGGTAATAAAAATATAGTTAAAGAAGGAATGGTCTTACAAATTTCTAACAGTTGTTTTTTGACCATTTTTTTCTCTTGACTGTTGAGTTCTCTTTTGGTAGAGTCCAAAAGCAGATTCATCAAATGCCCGTTTTTATAAATTTCTTTAACCAGCCTTTTTTTGTTTCTTACCAGTAGCAGTTCTACATTACTACTCGTTGTTTTTACTAAATTATTAAAAAGATTAGACGATTTAAAGAAATAATAATCGTATTGATGTTTTTCTAAAAACGCATAGAAATGTTTTTGGCTTTTAATAAAGTAGGTCGACTCTAAGTTTAAATTATAAGAATTTAAAAAATCCAAATTGAGTTCTTTAACTCTTTTGGAATCGTTATCCCAGCTGTTGATTACGATAAAATCAGATAGAAATTTCTTTTCCATTTCTCTAAAATGGGTGATTTTTGCTTTTGCCGACTCTGAATTTGCTGTAGTGTTGCTTTTCGTGGGGGTTAATGTTTTTTGTAAGTACTTGATCAGTAAAATATCATTTTCATTTTTATCGACCTTTTGGTTTTTAATTTCCAAAACGATATTGATCAGTAGTTCTATAAAGTGATTTGAAAATTCTTTTGGATTTTCGCGGGTAACCAAATAGCGATCAAAGGCTAATAGATCCGCTAGTAACAAAATATTATTTAAAATAAAGCCGTGGTTTTTTACCGGACTAAAAAGGTTCACACTCCAGCGGTATTTAAAAACGCGTTCCAATTGATCAAAAGCATTTTTCGAGCCCAAAACCCGTTCCACATAGGTTTTTTTGCGAGGAGTTAAGAGCTGGTAGAAGTCTAAAAGCTCGGTGACAAACTTGTGATGATTGTATATTTTTCGTCTGTAATAGTAGGCTTTTTCAAGCATTTGTAACATACAGATTTTAGACAGTTCTTCTTGTGTTAAGGCGAGATTTAACGCTGAATTACCAAAGATATCTGTGTCGATGTATCCGTATGCGAAACCAATTTCGCGAGCTTTTCGATATACTTTTTCAAGGTTAGAGTCCTTGAAAATGTGGTAGTCATGATTTTTTTCAAAATACTTTTTGATCCAGCCCGTGGTTGAAGGATTCATAGTTGTAATGGAGTTTATTAAAGCACCAATTTATTGCTTTTTAATGATTTTACATAGCGTTTCATTATTAATTTACTATGTGTTATTCGCTTTTTTATTGGGATTATGTATTAAATAATGGAATGAAATGACAGCCGTATACAGTAAATTGTTACTTTTATGCCGAAATTATAAAATATGTAAAATGACAAATACAAATTGGATAGCAAAAGTGCTGTTGAGTTTATCGATATTGAGTTCGTTTGGTTTTGCTTCTTGTAAAAAAGACCAGACAACTTCTGGGGCAGCGGATTTGGAATCGCAAAGCGTAACGACGATTAATAATGCGCCTTATACAGAAAACATAGCTGAACTCTTGCAACAGGAATCGGGTTATTATGTTTTTCAGCTTGGAATCAATCAGCTGGCGCTTAAGAAATCTACTAATCCAGAAGTAATTGCTTTGGCAAAAAGCATAGAAAAAGATTATTTAAAAGCGCAGGATGATTTAATGGACTATGCGAAAGCACAAAGTGTGTCGTTAGCAGAAGTACTTCCAAGTGATAAGAAGAAATCGGTAGAACGCTTGGGAAAAGAGAGCGTTAAGAGTTTTGATAAGAAGTATGTAAAACTTATTATGAAAGAACATAACGATGCAATTGATCGTTGGTTTAGAGTATATCAGGAAACCAAAGATAGCGAACTAAAATTATGGTCCTATAAAACTCTGGATATGTTGAGAAATCATTTGGCTGAGGCTATTCGAATTCAACACAGTTTAAAATAAAATAGCTGTTTCAAGGTCTTTAAATTACTTCAAACCATTCAATTATAAGGCTTATTGAAATTAGCAGTAGCGGTTATAAAAAAGTCTTCATTAAAATTCTTTTAAAATAGATGTCTTAAAAATAAATAAGGCCGCCTTTAGGGCAGCCTTATTTATTTTAAGATGATTGGAATTACCATTTAAAATTTTTCTCAATAGCTTTGATCATTTCACCAGCTATATCTTTATTGGTTGCTCCTTCAATACCTTCTAATCCCGGAGAGGAGTTCACCTCAAGGAGTAGGGGGCCTTTTGAAGAACGAATGATGTCAACACCTGCTACTTTTAAATTCATTGCCTTAGCGGCCTTAATCGCGATTTTCTTTTCTTCGGCAGTAACCTTGATGATCGATGCTGTTCCGCCTAAGTGAATATTGGCTCTAAATTCTCCCGGTAAGGCTTCTCTTTGAATCGCAGCAACCACTTTGCCGTCAATCACAAAACAACGAATATCTTTTCCGTTAGCTTCCTTGATAAATTCTTGAACTAATATGTTGGCATTTAAGCTTTTAAAAGCATTGATAACACTTTCTGCAGCTTTTTTAGTTTCGGCTAATACGACACCTTTTCCCTGAGTCCCTTCTAAGAGTTTGACAATTAGAGGAGAACCGCCAACCATTTTGATCAAATCATTGGTATCTAAGGGTGAATTGGCAAATCCGGTGGTTGGAATATCAACACCGTTGTTGAGTAACAATTGCAGGGAGTACAGTTTATCACGCGACTGAGTAATTGCAGCGGCATTGTTTAAGCTAAAAACCTTAAGCGATTCAAAATGTCGAGTCAAAGCACAGCCATAATAAGTCATACTAGGTCTGATACGAGGAATTACTGCATCAAAATCATTCAATACTCTTCCGCCTCTGTAATGAATCTCGGGCTGATTAGCGTCGAGTTTCATATAACAGTATTTTAAATTGAGAAAATGCATTTCATGTCCTCTGGCTTCGCCGGCTTCCATGATGCGTTTGTTGCTGTATAAATCGGGATTGCTGGCTAGTAAACCAATTCGTAAACCCTTCTTTTCAGTGACGTTGGTATAATAGTATTCTTTTATCTTTTCTGGGGTAGGTTGACCTAACAAAAAGTGTTTTTCAGGATCGACCAACACACGTCCACTCATCGCTTCGCGTCCGAGTAACATGCGATATCCCATCGAGTCACGGTTGGTTAAGGTAAGCTCGATCTCCCATTGCGTACCGCCCAAATCAAGCTCTGTTTGTATGACATAGCGCAGTTCTCGATAGCCACTGGAACTTTTTACAATCCTTTTGTCTATTATTCGAGCTTCGCAATGCAGGGCCGTTTTGATGTTGTTCTGAATGGGATTCACATCAAATTTCACCCAGTTTTCACCATTCTTTTCGAATGGAGCTATATTAACTGCATGTAGGGCAGAGGTTTTAGCTCCGGAATCTACTCGAGCTTTGATAGTGGGAATTCCGAGAGATGGGAGCGTGCACCACTCCTCACTACTTACAATAACTTTGTTTAACATTTGTCTGAATTTGTGAAACTAAATTAGTACTATTATTTAGAATAGCTAATATAAAATTTGGAAAAAAAAGCCTACTAATTAGTAGGCTTTTCAACTTGATTTATTTGAATTTTCAGCGATTCTTTGTCTTCTGCAAGACTCATTTTGATCTGATCTCCAGCGTGAATTTTTGAGCTGATGATTTCTTCTGCAAGCGGATCCTCAACGTACTTTTGTATCGCTCTTTTTAACGGACGCGCTCCAAATTGACGGTCAAAACCCTTGTCTGCAATAAAATCTTTTGCTTCGGTATCCAGCTCTAGGGTATATCCCAAATCGGCTACTCTATCGTATAATTTTTTAATTTCGATGTCGATAATAGCGTGAATGTGTTCTTTCTCTAAGGCGTTGAAAACCACGATGTCGTCAATTCGGTTTATAAATTCTGGCGCAAAAGCTTTTTTCAAAGCATTTTCAATAATTGCCTTAGAATTTTCTTCAGTTTGATCTTTTTTCGATTGCGTTCCAAACCCAACACCCTGACCAAAATCTTTGAGCTGACGGGCTCCAACATTCGAGGTCATGATGATAATGGTATTTCTGAAATCTACTTTGCGTCCTAAACTGTCGGTTAAATGACCGTCGTCCAAAACTTGTAACATCATATTAAAAACATCGGGATGCGCTTTTTCAATCTCATCGAGTAAAATAACGCAATACGGTTTTCTACGAACCTTCTCGGTCAATTGCCCACCTTCTTCATAACCTACGTATCCCGGAGGTGCTCCAACCAAACGAGAGATCGCGAATTTCTCCATATATTCACTCATGTCAATGCGCAAAAGAGCATCTTCTGAATCAAACATTTCTTTGGCAATAACTTTGGCCAGTTGGGTTTTACCAACACCAGTCTGCCCCAAAAAGATAAAGGAACCAATTGGTTTGTTCGGGTCTTTTAAGCCGGCTCTATTTCGTTGAATAGCTTTAGCTATTTTACTTACTGCTTCGTCCTGACCAATAACCTTTCCTTTTATCAATTCTGGTAATAAGGCTAATTTCTTGCTTTCTGTCTGTTCAATTCTATTCAATGGAATTCCAGTGATCATGGAAACGACATCAGCTACGTTTTCTTCCGTAACTAAAATACGATTGGTTTTGGTTTCTTCTTCCCATTTTTCTTGGGCTATAGCCAAATCCTTTTCTATTCTTTTTTCATCGTCTCGCAAACGAGCCGCTTCTTCGTACTTCTGTTTTTTGACAACGTCGTTTTTCTCTTCACGTACCAATTCCAGGTTCTTTTCCAGTTCGATGATTTCCTTAGGAACATCAATGTTGGTAATGTGAACACGAGATCCCACTTCATCCATCGCATCAATAGCTTTGTCTGGTAAAAAACGGTCAGACATATACCTGCTGGTTAATTTTACACAGGCTTCTATCGCTTCTGGCGAATAAATTACGTTGTGGTGATCTTCGTACTTTGCTTTGATGTTATTTAAAATGGTAATGGTCTCTTCAATGGTCGTAGGTTCAACTATAATCTTTTGAAAACGACGTTCTAATGCCCCATCTTTTTCAATATGTTGTCTAAACTCATCTAGAGTAGTGGCACCAATACATTGGATTTCACCTCTGGCAAGAGCGGGTTTGAACATATTTGAAGCATCTAGTGAACCGGTAGCTCCACCAGCGCCTACGATGGTGTGAATTTCGTCGATGAATAAAATAATATCAGTATTTTTTTCCAACTCGTTCATCACGGCTTTCATGCGTTCCTCAAACTGACCGCGGTATTTAGTTCCGGCTACCAAACTGGCTAAATCCAAAGTGACTACTCTCTTATTAAAGAGAATTCTCGAAACTTTTTTCTGAATAATGCGCAAGGCAAGTCCTTCTGCAATAGCCGATTTACCGACCCCAGGCTCACCGATTAACAGTGGGTTGTTTTTCTTTCTACGACTCAAAATTTGAGAAACCCTTTCTATTTCTTTCTCTCTTCCGACAACGGGATCCAATTTCCCTGCTTCAGCCATTTCTGTTAAATCTCTGCCAAAATTATCCAAGACCGGAGTTTTAGATTTTTTTGTTGTTTTTGAAGTAGGATTATTGAAACTGCTGTCAGTTGTACTGTCATCTTGTCCTGACTCATCGAAAGTTTCCGCTTTGGGATAGGAAGTACTGCTACTACCTTCTTCGTTGGAAAGTATAGAGGTGAACTCTTCTTTTGCGATCTCATAATCCACTTTTAATTTGTTTAAAAGTTTGGTAGTGGGATCGTCGTTATTTTTTAAAATACATAACAATAAATGGCCGGTGCTAATGGTTTCATTCTTAAATACTTTAGCTTCTAAAAAAGTGATGCGCAAAGCGCGTTCAGCTTGACGAGTCAGGTGAAGGTTTTTCTTGTCTGACTGCAAGTCTTTATTGGGATTGATGGGGTTTAAAACTTCTACTTTATTTCGTAAAAAATCTAAATCAATATCTAGGTTGTTTAAAATTGTAATAGCTTCTCCCTGACCATCTCTCAGGATACCTAATAATAGGTGTTCCGTACCGATAAAGTCGTGACCCAATCGTAAAGCTTCTTCTTTACTATAGGTAATCACGTCTTTAACTCTTGGTGAAAAATTATCGTCCATGTATTTTAATCTTTAAATAGGGTGAATGATTGATTGTCTAGGTAAATGCAAAAAGTGTACCTAATATCGAATGTGTCTTAGGCTAATTGACGAAAAATAATTGAAAAATAAAAATCTAGGCTAAATTATTTTAAAATAAATCAGAGATTTAAAACTTTGGTAAATGCTGAAATATATCAATAAAAGTAGCATAAAAACAGTGGAAATTCGTATATTAGCACGTTTTAATATTTGACAATTTTTAATTTATATACTTATGTCTGAAGGAGAAAAGTTAATTCCCATTAACATTGAAGACGAAATGAAATCAGCTTACATTGATTATTCAATGTCAGTTATTGTATCAAGAGCGCTTCCTGATGTTAGAGATGGCTTAAAACCTGTACATCGAAGAGTATTGTTTGGAATGTATGAACTGGGAGTAATGTCCAATAGGGCTCATAAGAAATCCGCGAGAATTGTAGGAGAGGTACTTGGTAAGTATCACCCTCACGGAGATAGTTCTGTTTATGATGCGATGGTTCGTATGGCTCAAGATTGGAGTTTGCGTTATTTATTAGTTGATGGTCAAGGTAACTTTGGATCAGTTGACGGTGATAGCCCTGCAGCTATGAGGTATACCGAAGCAAGAATGAAAAAGATATCCGAAGAAATTCTGGCAGATATCGACAAGGAAACGGTAGATTTTCAATTAAACTTTGATGATACTTTAGAAGAACCTAAAGTAATGCCTACTAAAGTTCCAACTTTACTGATTAACGGTGCTTCTGGTATCGCGGTTGGTATGGCAACGAATATGGCTCCACACAACTTATCGGAGGTTATTGACGGTACTTTGGCTTATATCGACAATCCGGATATCGAAATCGATGAATTGATGAATCACATCAAAGCACCCGATTTTCCAACGGGAGGTACGATTTATGGTTATGAAGGGGTTCGTGAAGCTTTTAAAACGGGGCGTGGACGGGTGATTATGCGTGCGAAAGCCAGTTTTGAAGAAGTTGATGGACGCGAGTGTATTATCGTAACTGAGATACCTTACCAGGTTAACAAAGCGGAAATGATTAAAAAAACCGCTGAAGCCGTTAATGATAAAAAAATTGAAGGTATTGCGACGATTCGGGATGAATCGGATAGAAATGGTATGCGTATCGTTTATGTACTTAAAAGAGATGCCGTTCCGAATATCGTTTTAAATACCCTATATAAATATACACAACTGCAGTCGTCTTTCAGTGTCAATAATATTGCATTGGTCAACGGACGTCCACAGATGTTGAATTTAAAAGAATTGATTCACTATTTCGTTGAGCACCGTTTTGAAGTGGTGACTCGTAGAGCGGAATATGAATTGAGAAAAGCTGAAGAGCGCGCTCATATTTTAGAAGGTTTAATCATTGCGTCGGACAATATTGACGAGGTAATTGCCTTGATTCGTTCTTCGTCGAATACCGATGAAGCTCGTGCTAAATTAATCGAGCGATTTAGTTTATCCGAAATTCAAGCTCGTGCTATCGTTGAAATGCGTCTACGTCAATTAACAGGACTGGAGCAAGATAAACTACGTGCAGAATATGACGAAATCATGAAATTAATTACTCATTTAAGAGAGTTATTAGCTAGTAAAGAGCTAAGAATGAACTTGATTAAAGAGGAATTAGCTGAGATTAAAACCAAATATGGTGATGCCCGTCGTTCTGTGATTGAGTACGCTGGTGGAGATGTGAGTATTGAAGATTTGATTGCCGATGAGCAAGTAGTAATTACGATCTCTCATGCTGGATATATCAAGAGAACGTCGCTTTCAGAATACAAAACACAAAATAGAGGTGGTGTTGGACAGAAGTCTGCTGGTACCAGAGATTTGGATTTCTTAGAACATATGTATGTGGCAACCAACCACCAGTATATGTTGTTCTTTACACAAAAAGGAAAATGTTTCTGGATGCGTGTATACGAAATTCCAGAAGGAACTAAAACCAGTAAGGGACGTGCTATTCAGAACCTGATTAATATTGAGAATGACGATAAGGTAAAAGCCTTTATTTGTACTCAAGATTTAAAAGATGAGGAATATATCAACAGTCACTATGTGATTATGGCCACAAAACAGGGTCAGGTTAAGAAAACACCGTTGGAACAATACTCTCGTCCAAGATTAAATGGAATTAATGCCATTACGATTAAAGAAGATGATGAATTGTTAGAAGCAAAGCTTACAGACGGGAAAAGCAAGGTTTTAATTGCTGTGAAGTCTGGTAAGATGGTTCGTTTTGACGAGGAAAAAACGCGTCCAATGGGTCGTACGGCATCAGGAGTGAGAGGAATTACTTTGGCACATGATAAAGACGAGGTAATTGGTATGGTTTCTGTAAGTGATTTAGATAGTGAAATTCTAGTAGTTTCGGAAAATGGATACGGGAAACGTTCGTCTTTAGACGAATATAGAGAAACCAATCGTGGAGGAAAAGGGGTGAAAACCATGAATATCACGGATAAAACAGGTTTACTCGTTTCTATTAATTCAGTTACGGATCAAGATGATTTGATGATCATCAATAAATCGGGATTGACCATTAGAATGAGAATATCTGACTTGAGAATTATGGGGAGAGCTACTCAAGGTGTTCGTTTAATCAACATCAAAGGAAGCGATTCTATTGCGGCAGTTGCTAAAGTGATGCCGGAAGATGATATTGAATTGTTGGAAGGCGAAGACGGGGTTTTAGTACCGATGGATTCGCTCGATGACGATCAGCAGGATCAAGATCATGATATAGAGAACACAGAAGATCAAGAAGAAGAACAATAAAAATAAAAACTAAAAAAGTATAGTTATGAATAGAAGATATGCTTATGCATTTTCTGCTCTTATGATTTCAGGGCTTGCAATGGCTCAAAAAAGTGAATTAAAAGATGCAGAGCGCGCTATTAAAAAAGGCGATGTTCAAGAAACTCAAGCTGCCTTATCAAAAGTTGAAGCAGTATTAACTAATGCCAATGATGCTCAAAAAGCGCAGTATTATTTCCTTAAAGGAAACTTCGCTTACGAACAAGTTAAGAAAAAAGTGGATTTAGATAAAAATATTGATGAAGTAGTTTCTTCGTATAGTAAACTTATCGAGCTTGAAAAAGCATCCAAAACAGCTAAATATACCAAGCAAGCTCAGGAAGAGTTAAAAGCTATTGGACAGGTTGTTGTCAATAAAGCGATTGAAGACAATAATGCTAAACGTTATGCTGAAGCTACTAAGCGTTTTAATAAAGCTTATGAATTAAGCCCTACGGATACGATTTATCTTTACTATGCGGCGTCTACAGCGGTGAACTCTAAGGATTATAATGGAGCGATCAACAATTATAAAAAATTGATTGATTTAGGATTTACAGGTCAGGAATCTTATTATACGGCTGTTGAGAAAACAACTGGAGAAGTTCAAAGTTTTGGTAAAGACACTAAAATGAGAGATTTGATGATCAAACAGGGAACTCACAAAGACCCTAAATTTGTCAAAGAAGCTTCAAAAAGACCCGAGATCATTAAAAATATGGCTTTGATTTATTATCAAGAAGGTAATTATGATGAAGCGGAGAAGGCTATATCTGAGGCTCGTAAATCAGATCCAAATGATGTAAACTTATTGTTGACGCAAATGGATTTGTATTTGAAGTCAAACAACATGGGTAAATATGAGGAATTGGCTAAAGAAGCATTAGCTAAAAATCCGAATGACGATGTGTTGTTGTACAACTTAGGTGTGACGAGTTATCAAGCCAAAAAGTATGATGAAGCTAAGAAGTATTACGAAAAAGCGATTGCAATTAATCCAAGATCTGAAAATGCTTACTTAAACTTGGCGATTCTTAAATTGATGCCGGATGAGGGATTGACAAATAAGATGAATAGTTTGGGAATGTCTGCTCAAGACAATAAAAAATATGAGGAATTAAAGAAAGAGAAGGATAGAATCTACAAAAGTGCTATTCCTGACTTAAAACAAGTGCTTTCGATTAATCCAAATAATGAAGAAGCGATTGGTACTTTAAGAGGTATCTATAAAGCTTTGGAAATGAAAAATGAATTAAAAGCGTTGGAATCCAAGTAATTTGATGTTATATAAAAAAAAGCCGTCGTAATTGACGGCTTTTTTGGGTTTTAATCCAAACTAAGCTTGTTTTTGATTGATTCAATTGGGATTTTTAAGCGAAATCGAGCATGATACTCAGTGGTTTTTTTATAGTAATAACAATTGATCAGCAATGGTTTGTCGTTCTGGAGCTCGGCTCCTTTCTGAAAACAGTAGCCTAATCGTACTAAATTAAGGTTTTTTAATAGGGCTTATAAGTCGAAAAATATTTTTTAAATAAATCTTTACATTAAAAAACAGCAAAAAAAAATTAGGAGGTTTATCTCTAAAGACAACCTCCTAATTTTATATAATCTCACTCCCGATTCTCGACTCCCGACTCCCGAATTTCGATTCACGAATTTCGACTCCCGAATTTCGACTCCCGAATTTTACTCCCGAATTAAAGTTCTTTAATGCGCTTGAGTTTTTCAGCCCAGATTTTGTAATCTTCTTTGTGTTTTTCGATGTTTTTATAAACTTCTCTAACAAATGGATTATCGGGTTTGGCATTAGAAATAAACTGTATGTTGTTTTCTAATTGGAATATTTCCGATTTCAATTCCTCCATTTTTCTTTGAATAAAAATGGTTTCATTTTGAATTTTTTTCTGATCGTTAGAACCAACGAGTTGGTCCATACGGTTATTGAATTTAACCGTTTCAGTTTCTTTTTTGCTCAAGCTTAATTTATCGAATAAGACATCCAATATTTTGTTGAATTTACCTTCCACAAAACGTTTGCTCTGTGCTACTCTGCCAATGTTTTTCCAATTGTTGATATGAAGTTTGATTTCTTCTAAATCGGTTTTGTGATCACCGGATAATTGAAACTCTTTAAGCAGGTCTAGGTATTCTTTTTTCTTATTGTAAGCGGCTGCCTCCTCTTCATTTTCTTGATTCTTGGCGGTGTGCAATTTATCAAAGTAGTGGTTACAAGCATCTTTAAACTCTTTCCAAAGGCTGTCTGAGTATTTTTTAGGTACATGTCCAGTCTTTTTCCACTCGTCTTGAATGCGTTTCATCAAGGGGGTAGTCGTATCAAAGTCCTCGCTGTTTTTAAGCGCGTGTGCACTTTCAATTAAAGCTTGCTTTTTCGTAAGATTTTGTTGTTGATCAATTTTTAAATCCTTGTAAAAGGTATTTTTATTGATGTTGAAATTACGCGTAGCGAGTTTAAATAAATACCAGGTTTCTTCATTCTTCTCTGAAGGTACTTTACCAATAGCGAAAAATCGATTTCTCAGTGCCTCGATTTTTTTGATTTGATTTTGCCAGGCATTGTGACTTGTCATTTCTTCTCTTGAGATTTGATCCATTTCGGTAATGATCTCAATTTTCTTAGCCAAGTTTTCATTTTCAGCTTCGCGAAGTTTATCAAACAATTGCTCGCGTTTGTCGTGCATTTGTTTGGTTAAATCGCTGAATTGCTCCCAGATTTGTTCTCTGATCTCACGATCTACTGGTCCGATTTCTTCTTTCCAGATTCGGTGTAAAGTTTGTAATTCTCTAAAGGCTTTGATAATATCATCCTCTAGGAGTAGCTCCTCAACACGAGTGATGATTTTCTGCTTTTGCTCTAGATTGTGTTTGAAATCCATGTCGCGAGATTCCCTGTCCAAATGCAATTGATCGTAAAAACGCTCCACGTGAAAGTGGTAGTTGTTCCATACGTGATTGTATTTATCGCGAGGAATTGGTCCTGCATGGTTCCATTTCTCTCTTAAAGCAGTCAGTTTTTTAACAGCATCGTTTCTGTTGTCAGCATCATCGATTAAGGTTTTTAATTCCTCAATGATGGCGATGCGATTATCTAAGTTTTGATTTAAATTTTTCTGTAGTTGTTTGTAATAAGCATTTTTTCTATCGCGATACTCGTTAAATAAGGTTTCAAAGTAGTTTTTTAGAGGAAATTCGTATTCAAACTCCGTGGTGCTGTCTGGATTTTGCTCTAAAAACGCTTCTTTTTTCTCTTCGATGAAATCATTGTACTTAGAAAGAAAAGCTTTTCTTAATTCTTCAGCGTGATCTTTGATAGAAGTGATCTTTTCCAGTGAAATTAACTTTTGTAATTCGTCGGATAAGGCTTCCATACTTAGACTATCATAATCCAATTTTGGAATATAATTTGATTCGCTTGCCGTATTGTCTTCACTTTCTTCCGCATTGGAAAGTATGATGGAGTTCACAGCTTGTTCTTGATCAGTAGGTACAATTTCAGGAGATGAAACTTCATTAAGTCCGTCTGCATCCCTGTGCAGGTTATCATTCTTTTCTTCTAACATCATTATAAATGCTTAATGTTTAACATTATTTTCGGAAAGATACAAAACACAACCGAGCTTGAAAAAGAAAATTTATAAAAAAATGCATTTTCTACCGCAATTAAGGTCTGATTTAGTATAAAATAACTTTTTTAGCTCATCACGATCTTATTCCAAATGCTCCATGACTTCTCTGCTTGTAATTCAAGCATCTCCAATCCGTTTTTAATCTGAGCACCGCGTTTTTGTGCCTCGCGTAAAAATGCACTGATTTCAGGGTTATATATCAGATCATAAGCCAGGTGTTGATCGGTGAATAGACTGTAGTCGAATTCGGGCTTTTGGTCAATATTTGGAAAAGTTCCCAGAGGAGTCGTATTAACAACCAACAGATGAGACTTAAATATAGCGGGTGTTAATTGTTCGTAACTCAAAACTCCTTCTTCGGGACTGCGCGATACGAATTGCGTTTCGATTTTCAGCTTTTGCAATGCGTAATAAACCGCTTTACTCGCACCACCGGTTCCCAATATCAGCGCTTTCTCCGGTTTGTTTTTCAACAGCGGCTTCAGGGATTTATAAAAACCATACCAATCGGTGTTATAACCTTTAAGTTTTCCTTTCTTAGTTATTCTAATCGTGTTTACAGCGCCAATTTCTAATACCTTTGTCGATAGATCGTCAAGATAGGGGATGATGGACTCTTTATAAGGAATCGTTACGTTGAGCCCTTTTAAATTGGGGTTGTCTGTGAGAATTTGGGTAAATTCAGAAATTTCATTCAGTTCAAAGTTTTCATAAGTACTTTGTTGATCTCCTTTTGTGGCAAATCGGCTTTTGAAATATTGTCGCGAAAAGGAATATTCGATGTTCTTACCGATTAGTCCGTATTGGTTTCTCTTTCCCATCTCTAAACTTTTTTGATGAATTTTTAATTTTGAATTTGACAGGACAAGATTACTAAAAAAACAGCTAATTAGACCTACTAATAATGCAAATTATTTTGGGTTTTTTGTTTGCTGAATTTGAGGTATAAATACCAATAGCCAAGGCTTAAAAACCAGGGTATCTAAGCAAATATTTTTGCTGCGGACTGAACGGGGTCGCTTTTGTAGAATGATTGATTAAACCGCAAATTACAGCCTTTAAAAGATCGATTGAAACGTCTTTTAGCTTGCGGTAAGGCGATTAAATAAAAAAAACCATCCTTAGGATGGTTTTTGATTTATCTAGATGCAGGATATTTTTCAATGACATTTTGAAGCGATGGGTTTTCCCATTGTGAAGGAAACAACTCTTCAATGATTGATTTTTTGTCGTAGTCGTTTTGCAGTCCAATGGTCAAGTGAAAAGTACCCTTTTCAATATCGTTTTGCGAGAAATATATTACCGCAAGGCGATAAGCGATTTCCGGATCATCAGGATGTTTTTCTGAGATTTCCAACAATTTTGAAATGGCAGTTTCATACTCGCCTAAAAGGTATAAGACATCGGTCCAACTGGTCCAATCTGAAAGTTGATCGCTACCGAGTTCGATGGCTTTTTGGTATCCGATTTCCGCTTCCGAAAAATGCAAAAGACTTTTGTTTAAAGCGGCATAACGAATCCAATACTTTTCGTTTTGATCGTCAATATTAATCGCTTTCTCCAAGTGATGTAACGCCTTCTCGTATTTTTCTTCCTTGATAAAAAAATCGGTCAATGATATCCAACCCTTATCTAAAAGTGGATCCTCATGAACGGTCTTTTTATAATAATGCAAGGCCATTTCGGAGTTTCCTAGTTCTTCATGGCAATTTCCAATGCGCATCAATACATAAGAAGAAGGAGTGTCCAAATCCAGCGTAATCATATAATTGTCAATAGCCTCTTGAAATCTTTTTAATTTCTCTAATGCCTTTCCCTTTTCTAGATAGGCACCCAAAAAGTGCTCGTCAATTAAAGTGGCATATTCAAAAGCTCTAACCGATTCTTCATATCTTTTTAGCGTAAAGTATTGTCGGCCCAATTGATGCCAAGCAATGTCGCTATAAGGATCATTTTCAATAAATTCATTTAAAAATTCCACAGCCTTTTCATTTTCTGCAAGGAAATCAAAACAGTACACCACATTGTACAAAGCAGATTGGTCCTCTTCATCATTTTCTAAACAATGGATAAAACTTTGTTTTGCCAATTCAATCTCATCGATAAAAAGGTATTCCATGCCCAAAAGTGAGAATACATCCGAGAAGTCTTCTGTCAAGTCTAAAGCGACTTTTAAAAATTCTATCGCTTTCTCGTGTTGACCCTTTTTGGAATAAATATTGGCTCTTTGTATATATATTTCTTCATTAGTCGGCTCGATAGCATGCAATTCGTTTAATAAACGATCGGCCATCTCTAATTTGTCCTGAAATATCAATAACTCCACTTGTACCAATTTTAGGCCTGTCGAGTTGGGGTGTTGTTCTAGTGCTAATTTTAAGGCTTTTTTTGCCAAATTCATTTTGCCAGAATCGAGGTAATGAAGGATGATATTCTCAAACTCTTCAGAATCAAAAAACAATACTTTGTTTGTTTTTAGCATCGATTCAAAACGGGAAAGGGATAAATTATATTCTTCTTCTTCGTTGCTCAAATACATAATAAAATCTTTTATGTTATCCTTAGACTAAATATACAAAATTTAGGCCGGATTATTTTTGAAAAAACTTGTTTTTTTTACAAATTATTTCTTTATTAAGAAAACTTTACAGGTTTTCGGACTGTTGTATTTCATCGAGTACATCCAAGATGATTTGACAACCTTCTCTGATTTCGTCTTCGGAAATCGTTAGTGGTGGTGTGATTCGAATAGCTTTACCGTCGAATAGCAGCCAGAACAAAATTAAACCTTTATCTTGGCATTTCATAATCACTTGATTGGTAATAGCATCGCTGGCAGTCATTGGTGCAAGCATCAATCCGCGTCCACGTACTTCTACTATCAATGGATGTACGAGCAGCGCTCTAAAAAGTTTTTCCTTTTCGAGTGTTTGAGCCATGATATCCGTTTCAACCAGTTCTTGTAAAGTAGCTAAAGAAGCTGCTGCAATAACAGGATGTCCTCCAAAAGTCGTAATATGTCCAAATTTAGGATTGTCAAACAACAAATCCATATGTTGGTCATGGGCTGTAAATGCTCCAACGGGCATACCGCCACCCATACCTTTTCCAAGTACTAAGATATCTGGGATCACATTGTAATTCTGGAAACCGAAAAGTTTGCCCGTTCGGCCAAAGCCCGGTTGTATTTCATCGACTATCATCAACGCACCGACTTCATCACAGCGTTTTCTCACCTTCAGCAAGAAATCGTCTTTGGGCTCTATAAAACCGGCACCACCTTGGATGGATTCCAAAATTATAGCGGCGGTTTTTGTCGTAATTTTTTGTAAATCCGCTTCGTTGTTAAACGTGATAAAGTCTACATCAGGTAATAGCGGTCTAAAAGCGCGTTTGCGATCCTCACAACCCATAACACTCATCGAGCCCATAGTGTTGCCGTGGTAGGCATTGTGGCAAGAGATGAATTGACTTCTTCCCGTCACGCGTTTCGCCAATTTCAAAGCGCCTTCCGTCGCTTCTGTACCCGAGTTGACCAAATAGGTTTTGTTTAACTGAGCAGGTAAATGTTCTGCAAGTAATTTACAAAAGGCTACTGCCGGATCTTGTATGTATTCACCATAGACCATTACGTGGGAATAGCGATCCAATTGATCTTTTATCGCCTGATTGACGCGTTCGGGCTGATGGCCAAGAGTACAGGCGGAAACACCCGCTACAAAATCTAAATATTTTTTGTTGTTGGTATCGTATATATAGGAACCCTTTGCATGCGAAACCTGCATGGCTAGAGGATTAGGTGATGTCTGTGCTTGGTATTTGAAAAAATCTTTTCTCATGGTCGGCAGTATTATTTTTTGGTGTTTTTCTTTTCTTGTTTCGGCTTGCCTGTAGTTTCGGTTTGGACCTCCATTGGAACCTCTGCATCTTTCTGTTGGGTGATGCTCTCTTTTTGAATTTTTAAATCCAAAGCGAGTTCAGATTCTGGGAAAATTTGATCGAGACTTCGTATGCGTTCCTCGCCCCGCCAATTGAAATCTCGTAGTTTACGCGCATTTTCAGGCAGGTCGGCTTCTGGGTAAATTTCGCTTTTAGGTTCGACAAATAGGGTGGCGGTCTGTATTTTATTTTCTTCTAACTCCAAATTGATTCGGCTGCAAACCCCTTTGTTGATTCCGATAAACTCATCTTTATCATTGTACATATAATAAATGATTTCGGCATTTTTGATCAGATCGATTTCGTACATTTTATTATCCCGAAACTTCCCATAGAGATTTTGTCCCTTGACTTGATTAAAACCCGTGCCCAAAGTGTCCTGCTGTATGACAAATGCATCGACTAAGACCTTGAGCGAGTCGAGTTGCTCGGTGACGGGATTGTTGATTAAATGTATCAATTTACCGCTTAACTGACTGTCTCCATTCCAAACAACGGGTTTGCCAATCATTTGAGTGAGTCCAACTTTCTGACTGTAATGCAAAGAATCACTCTTTCCACTCATATCTGTTTTAAAAATTCGGGCATCATTAAAACCGCGTATGATCCGCGCTTCCGGTTTTCCTGTAACCAAGATACGTTTGGCGTGTATATAAACCGAATCATTTTCTGTGACCGTAGTTATTAAAGCTTTTTTAGTAACAAACATCGAATCTTGTGCTCTGTAAACTTCGGCATAATGTCCGCGTATAATCATTTTATTGATCGTATCGGTTATTTTGACGTTGTTGGTGGCTGATGAGAAATCGCGTTTTTTGTCGTAATACATCGAATCGCCTTCAATGCGACGGTTGTCGTATATGATATGAGATTTCTTGATTAACTTTCCAATGTCTTGTTTGACATCATAAAAACCGTTTTCGGTATAGATATAATTGTCTTTGCTCGTAATTGTTGATGGTCCAAAAACATAAGAATGTTGAGGAACTTCATAATAATCTAAGTGGTTTGATTTAACGACCGTTCCCTGATCGGTAGTGATGGTTACTGCATTGAAAAATTGAAATTTCTTGTCGTTTACAAAATATTTCCCCGCGTTACTGGTCAATAAGTTTCCCTCGTTGGTGATTTTTCCAAATGAATTGTAGTAAACGATATTTTGGTTTCGATCAAAGTGTAGGGTATCGGTTTCCAGCATAGAGTTTGGCGAACGCATGATGACGTTTCCATTGGCGTAGGCAAAGCCATTCATACCGTTGTATTCGGCGTAGCGGCTGTTCATATGAATGGTGTCACCTTGGTTCATGATGACATTACCAAAGAGTTTGATGTAGTTTTCCTTTTCGAAGTAGTAGGCCTTATTGCAAGTGATTAATACCCCATCGTGTTCTGCATTGATGTTTCCAGTTAATATAACCGCATTGGGAATTTCCGCTTGGTTGATATCGCTATAATCCGCATGGTTAATGATGATGTTTTTTTTATTTTGTGCAGTTACAACGAAGGTGAAAAGAAGAAAAGAATATAGAAAAAATAATGGTATTGTTTTCAAATCTAGAATTTTTGTTCAAATTTAAAGAAAAAAAGTTCAGAAAAATTTAATTGGGAATTATTTATAAACAAAAAACACTTTCCGAAGAAAGTGTTTTGAGTTAATTATTTTAGAATAGTTTGTTTTCGGTCTGGACCAACAGATATTATCTTGATTGGAACTCCAACTTCACTTTCGATAAATTCGATATATTCCTTGAATTCTGCAGGAAATTGATCGTACTCAGTCATTTGAGTTAAATCGGCTTTCCATCCTTTTTTCTCTACGAAAACAGGCGTTACATTTTCAGGTTCGATATTGTAAGGTAAATGTTTGATTACTTTTCCTTGGTATTCGTAAGCCGTACAGATTTGTAGGGTTTCAAAACCGGAAAGTACATCGCCTTTCATCATGTATAGTTCAGTAACACCATTAACTTGAACAGCGTATTTCAACACTACTAAATCCAACCAACCACAACGTCTAGCACGACCGGTTACTGAGCCGAATTCTCTTCCGATACTGGCCATTTTTGCTCCAGTTTCGTCGCTTAATTCAGTAGGGAATGGGCCACTACCAACACGAGTTGTATACGCTTTGAAGATACCAAAAACTTTTTGTACTTTATTAGGAGGAACTCCCAGGCCTGTACAAGCACCAGCAGCAGTAGTATTGGAGGAAGTAACGAATGGATATGTTCCAAAATCGATGTCCAACATAGAACCCTGCGCACCTTCGGCCAAAATTGATTTTCCTTCTTTTAAAGCATTGTTGATATACTCTTCGCTATCGATAAAAGTAAGTTTTTTCAACTGCTCAACAGCTGTGAAAAACTCTTCTTCTAATTCAGCTAAGTTGAATTGTAAATCTACATCGTGAAAGGTAATCATCGATTTGTGTTTTTCCGCTAAAGCGTTATAACGCTCTTTGAAATCCGCCAATTCTATATCGCCAACACGAAGTCCATTTCTTCCGGTTTTGTCCATATAAGTTGGACCAATTCCCTTTAGAGTAGAACCGATTTTAGCTTTTCCTTTAGAGGCCTCTGATGCTGCGTCTAACAAGCGGTGTGTAGGTAAAATTAAATGCGCTTTTCTAGAGATTAGCAATCTTGAATAGATGTCGATGTTGAATTTCTCCAAGTCGGCAATTTCTTTGATGAAAACCACAGGATCGATAACGACTCCGTTTCCAATAATATTGATGGAGTTTTTGTGAAAAATTCCAGATGGAATCGTTCTTAGTACGTGTTTTATTCCGTCAAATTCTAAGGTGTGCCCAGCATTAGGACCTCCTTGAAAGCGAGCAATGATGTCGTATTTAGAAGTCAGAACGTCTACAATTTTTCCTTTTCCTTCATCGCCCCATTGCAGGCCAAGTAGTAAATCTACTGTCATTATTATGTGTGTTGTTTAGATTAGTGGTCTTGACTATTTTTCGGTCGGTTTATTTCTAGTTCCATAGAAATAAAGAGAATGTGAATTGATTTCAACATCAAAAATCTCTTCGATCGTTTGTTTGATCGTTTGAATTCGTGGATCACAAAATTCAATAACTTCCCCAGTGTCGGTTAAGATGATATGATCGTGTTGTTTATCAAAATAGGATTTTTCGTAATGGGCTTGGTTTTGACCAAATTGATGACGGCGTACCAAACCACATTCCAATAAAAGTTCAATAGTATTGTATAGTGTTGCTCTACTTACACGATAGTTCTTGTTCTTCATTTTAATGTATAAAGACTCGATGTCGAAGTGTTCTTCGCTATCGTAAATCTCTTGTAAAATGGCGTAGCGTTCCGGTGTTTTTCGATGCCCTCTTTCTTCTAAATACTTTGTAAAAACAGTTTTTACAATTTCTTGACTTTTACTTGTTTCCATTGGAATATTAAATATCAATTGCAAAGATAAGGCTATTTTTTTTGTTATGAAATGTAATAGCCGAACCTTTTTTATAATTATGTATATTTAACTAGCGCGTTCGCGTACAGTTAATTGGAATATATTCGCGTTACCTTATCAACACCCTCTATCTTTTTTATATTGATCATCAATTTTTTTAACAAGGCGTTGTTCGGAACTGTAATGGTGATTTGACCATTAAAGATACCTGCGTTCTCACTCAGGGAAATGCTCTTGATATTAACGGTCATATTGTTTGAGATAACTCTGGTGATTTCACCAGTTAATCCAATAGAATCTAATCCGGTAATTTTAATCGTGGCCTCAAAATTTTCTTTAGACGAATCAATCCATTGCGCATTGATAATCCTGTAGGCATAATTGGATTGTAAGCTAATCGCATTGGGACAATCTTTACGGTGTACTTTTATTCCTTCGTTGATCGTTACAAATCCAAATACATCATCACCCGGAATAGGATTGCAACAACTGGCTAATTTATAGTCGAGTTTCTCGTTGTCTTTACCAAAAACGATTAAATCCAGTTGAGAGGCATCTTTGTTGGCTATGATCTCTGGATTGGTACTCGGTTGTCTTTTGATTGTCTTTTTAAAGAAATTGATTAAAGTATTGTTCTTTAAAGCGGCAAAATCTTTAAGCTGCTGATTTTCGATAATTCCGACGCCCACTCTGTAAAATAAATCCAAGCTGGTCTTTAGTTTGAAATAATTAACCATCTCATTAATGGTTTTCTCATCCAAGGTGATTTTTAAATGACGCAGTTTTCGGATCAGGATCTCTTTTCCGTCTTCAGCGATTTTTTTGGTATTTTCGTTGAGTACGTTTCTAATCTTGTTTTTAGCTCGTGATGTCGTAACATAATCCAGCCAATGTATACTTGGCTTCTGATGATCAGAAGTCATAATTTCGACCTGATCACCGCTGTTTAAGACATGATTTAAAGGTACCAAACGACCGTTGACACGCGTTCCTCTGGTGTGAATTCCAATTTCGGAGTGTATGCTAAAGGCGAAGTCCAAGGCAGTAGCCCCTTTTGGAAGTGATTTAATTTCTCCTTTAGGCGTAAAAATATAGATTTCTTTAGAGTATAGGTTTAATTTAAAGTCTTCGACAAAATCAACGGCATTGCTTTCGGCATTTTCCAAAGCTTCTTTGAGTTGATTGAGCCAGATGTCTAAACTGTTTTCTTCGGTAACTCCTTGTTTGTATTTATAATGTGCGGCATAGCCTTTTTCGGCAATTTCGTCCATGCGTTCGCTGCGAATCTGAATTTCTACCCAACGACCCTTCGGACCCATAACGGTGATGTGTAGGGCTTCATAACCGGTCGATTTTGGCGAGGATATCCAGTCTCTTAAACGACTAGGACTCGGTCTGTAGTGATCGGTCACTATCGAATAGATTTTCCATGCCAGGAATTTTTCCTCATTGGGCTTGGATTTGTAGATGATTCGCAGAGCGAATTTATCGTAAACCTCGTCGAAAGTAACGTTCTGAACCTTCATTTTTCGACGTATCGAATAGATCGATTTTGGGCGGCCTTTCATCGTGTATTCAATATGCTCGTTGTCTAACGATTCTTTGAGAACATCAGAGATCGAATTCATATAGGCTTCCTGTTCTTCCTTGGTATCTCTAATTCTGCTTACTATATCTTGATAAACAGCGGGTTCTGTATACTTTAGTCCCAAATCTTCTAATTTGGTTTTAATGTTAAACAAACCCAATCTATGTGCAAGTGGGGCATAGATATAGAGTGTTTCAGAAGCGATTTTGGCTTGCTTGTATTCGGCCATGCTTTCCATGGTTTGCATATTGTGCAAACGGTCTGCGATTTTAATTAGTATTACTCGAACATCGTCATTGAGTGTCAACAACATTTTGCGGTAGTTTTCCGCTTGCATCGATATGTGAGAATCCGGTTCTAGTAGAGCCATCTTCGTCAATCCCTCAACAATTTTAGCTACTTTGGGGTTAAACCATTCTTCAATTTGTTCTACCGTGATATCCGTATCTTCAACCACATCATGCATCAACGCTGCGGCAATAGATGTCGCCCCCAGTCCAATTTCTGAAGCGACAATTTTGGCTACAGCAATCGGATGGAAAATATAGGCTTCTCCAGATTTTCTACGTTGGTTTTTATGCGCTTCAACTGCTACATCAAATGCCTTACGTATCATTTTTTTGTCATCGTCTGATAAGGTTTGATAACTTATTCTAAGTAATTCCTTATACTCTTGAGCGATGGCTTTATTTTCTTTTTCAATTTCTATTTCGGTCATATATGTTGCTATTGAACATTCTAAATTTAAACGAAAAATTTTAAATTAACAAGTTTTATGTCGGGTATTCCGAGACTAGTACACAACAAAAAAACTCCTCGTGATAGAGGAGTTGCTTTTTTATTGTTGTTGTGATTTTAGAACATATAAAATACACCAGCAGCTGCTTGCATATTACTACCTGGACCGTCATTCAAATTCTTTTTACCCAAAATTTCTAGGTTGATACCAAATCTACTCAATCTGCTATCACGCATATATCTGTAATCTCTTAGGGTAGCAATATCGGCAAACCAAAAATTAATACCACCACCGTAGTTAAACGTAGCATTGTTTGTACCGTCTAATTGTAAAAAACCAGCACCAGTTGCGATGTATGGATCTACGATAGGAATATTTAATAAACCTCCGATACTGTATTTTAAGTTGGCGTCAATGGCAAAAACATTCAAATCATCATTGGCAAATAAGTCGTGAGCAGAAGTTACTGCATTTCCCTTTTCGATTTTATTCATCGCAATAGCTAATTCTGCACTTAAATGGTTTACGATATTCGTTTCGATAGCTACTCGAGAAGGAAAGGCTAACATATTCCAATTTTCGGTATTGGTAGCGTCATCTTTGTCGAACCCGAAGTCCATAATGTTCATTTGCAAGGACACCTTCCATTTATAGTCGTTTACGAAACGTTTTTCTTTGAAAGTTTGTGCCTGCGAAGTGATACTAAATGAAAAGACTAAAGCAGCAAATGTTAATTTTAATTTTGAAAACGTTTTTTGCTTAGCGCAAATGGATTTAAAGCAATTCATATTCATTTGTTTAGTTGTTGTTGGAATGTGGCTTTGTTTTTTGTTGATTGTTAAAAAAAACTAAAAACACCCAAATTTAGATTAAAAAATTAATTTAGCAAATTAATACGACTTTTTTTGATTAATATTTATTTCAATATAGCAACTGCAGTGTTAAGAAGTTGGTATAAAATGCAAATCATGGAAATCATAACTAAAGTCTGTTAAAGGTGATATCGCCTCCATTTCAAAGGATTCAATCTTATTTTCCTGAACTTTTATTTTTATAAAGGCATCAGCATTAAAGGATTGGTTGTTCCATTTTACAGTATATACATCATCCTTATAAAAATGGATCTCTCCCTGGAGTTCTGGGGATCGTTTGGATGCGAATATGATTTTATTTTTTTCCTTATAAATATTCACTTCTCCCAACCATGCATCGCGGTATTTACCGATTAAGGCCTCCAATGCTTTAACGGAACTCGATGATTTTTTATTGTTGTTTACGGTTGTCCACACTTGATCAACGATCAGTGCAGCTTCATTATTGTTTTGAGCAACGCGATTTTGGTAGTGGGCTACAAAATCCTGGTAGGGCAGGGCTAAGTAGTGATTTTTGATCGTATTGGTAATCGATTGAAAAGCGGCTCCTGACTGTTGGTTGGTCAATACAATTATACCTAGGTTTTGTTGGGGTAATAAGGTTATTTGCGTAACAATTCCCTCCAGACCACCGGTATGAGAAACCTGCAAAGATCCAGCCACATCGGCTAATTGCCATCCTAATCCATAGGCTGAAAACAAGGTATTGTAAGGAGGAGTTGTTTGAGTTGGAATCCAGGTTTGAGGTGTCCACATCTCGCGCTGAACCGCCGCACTAAATACCTTGGTGTCATTCCAGTTTCCGTGGTTTAACTGCAATTGAACCCATTTTGACAAATCGCTAATGTTAGAATAAATACCTCCAGCAGCATCGAGTATCGTGTTGGTGTATCTCGGGATCACGGTTAGCTGACCTTCTATGGGAACATGAGGGACGATAACATTCGTTTTATCTGTCAAGCGGTTCCAGTTTCCCGCACTGGCGGTCATGCCGATGGGCTTCATAATTTCAGTTTCTACAAAGCTTGCCCAGCTCATACCGCTGACGCGTTCTAAAACTGTTCCGGCTATGATGTATAAAAGATTGTCGTAATCGTATTGAGCTCTAAAACCCGATACCGGTTTTAAATACTGTATGTTATTGATTATGTCTTGTGGGGTAAAATTATGCCCATCAGGCCAAATCATCAAGTCTCCAGCGCCCAATCCAAGACCACTACGGTGGGTAAGTAAATCTCGAATGGTGAATTCTTGTGTGACATAATCGTTGTACATTTTAAACTCCGGGATGTATTTGACGACTTTGTCGTCCCATTCCAGTTTGTTCTGATCAACCAGTATCGCTAGAGCGGCGGCTGTAAAAGCTTTACTATTTGAAGCAATGCCAAATAGGGTGTTTTCATCTACGGTATTTTTTGAATCTATCGAGCGAACTCCATATCCTTTTGAATGAATAATCTTACCGTCTTTGATCACGGCTACCGCAATTCCTGGAACGTTAAATGCCTTCATAGCACGCTGAGTTACTCGATCAATTTGACTGTTTATTTCGGCAGTCTGACACCACATATTCAGTGTCCATAAGCTTAGAGCTACTATTAAAGTATTTTTCATTTACTAAAAGAATTAAAATCCACGTTGCCGTTTTGCTTCAAAAATCAAAATGGATGCCGCAACGGATACATTCATCGAATCGATTTCACCGCTCATGGGGATGATGATATTTTTTGTACTTGCTAATCGCCAGGCTTCACTAAGACCGGTAGCTTCTGTACCCACGACAAATGCCGTAGCGGTTTGATAATTTAGGGTATGATAGGAGGTGGAATCCTGTAAAGTAGCACAGTAAATGGCTATATCGCGTGATTTCAAAAATTCAATCACTTCTTCGGTGCTTCCCGTAGCAACGGCAGTAGTAAAAACGGCTCCAACACTTGATCTAATGATGTTGGGGTTGTACAAATCACTTTTTGGGTTAGCAATAATAACCGCATCGATGTTCGCCGCATCGGCTGTTCGCAATAACGCACCGATATTTCCCGGTTTTTCAGGAGCTTCTGCAACTAAGATTAGCGGATTTTCTCGGAGTTTTAAATCCTGCAATAACAGTGATTTGCTTTGAGCAATGGCCAGAATTCCCTCCGTAGTATCTCGATACGCGAGTTTTTGATAAACCTCTTTCGAGATTTCAATGATTTCAACTGTCTTGGAGATGCCTTGTAATGCTTTTTCTTCAGGCAAATAATCAGCACAAAAGAGCACGGTCAATAGGGTGTAATTTCCCTTTTGAGCCAATTGTATTTCTCGCTGTCCCTCTATGATAAACGTTCCGGATTGTTTGCGGTTTTTAGATTTTTCCTGAAGTTGAATTAAGGTTTTGATATAGCTGTTTTGTGGACTATCGATTTTTTTCATGTTGATTTTTTATAAAATTCCTCTTGCCTTGATTTCTAAATAGGTATTGATCGTATCCATCGATAAATTTTCGGGAGCTGTTAAAACCGTATAAATACCATATTTACGAAGTTCGTTGACGATTAATCGCTTCTCGTGATCAAATTTTTCGGCGATCACACGGTCAAATACATCTTGTATGTGCTGCGCTTTTTGTTCGGTTAGTACTTTTAGTTCGGTATTCTCAAAAAAGACAATTAACAACAAATGATTTTTTGCCAATCCTCGTAAATAGGGGAGTTGTCGATTTAACCCATCAAGGGTTTCAAAATTAGTAAAAAGAATTAATAAGCTGCGGTGACTAATATTTCTTTTTACTTCAGCATACAATTGGCTGTAATCACTTTCAAAATAATTCGTATCTACCCGATACAACTGCTCCATAATTTGTTGCATTTGTACACTCTTCGATGCCGCAACTACTCGATTTTCAATTTTTTTAGAGAAGGTAAATAGGCCTACTTTATCTTTCTTTTTTAAGATGACTTGTGATAAGGCTAAGGACGCATTTATGGCATAATCGAGTAAACTCAGTCCATCAAAAGGCATTTTCATCACGCGACCTTTGTCGATAACGACATAAATCGTTTGGGAATTTTCATCCTGATATTGGTTGACCATCAGTTGATTTTTCTTTGCTGTAGCCTTCCAGTTGATCGTTCTGATATCGTCGCCACTGACATACTCTTTGATTTGCTCAAACTCTGTAGTGGTTCCCAACTTGCGTATTTTTCGAAACCCATAGGGCTGTTTGTATTTTGAGAAAGCGAGCATATCGTACTTTTTCATCTGTAGGAACGAAGGGTAGGTAGCAACGGTCTGATTGCCGTCAAAACGATATCTTTTGGATAGTAAACCCAACATTGAGGCTGCATAGACATTTAAAGTCCCAAAGGAATATTCACCGCGCTCTGTCGGTCGAAGTTGGTATTCCATGTCTTGATCAGTCTGCGCAGCTAGGGTCGTTTTTAATTCGAAGTTGCGAACTTGAAATTGAAAGGGTATCTCATCGATAATCTGTAACGAAACGGTCCAGTTGTAATGGTTCTTTAAATAAATATTTATGCTATTAATGTCTCCATTAGAGAGTTTTTCAGGGGTTTTTCGTTGGGCATTGATGCCGTTTTTGACAGAGTATAATAGGCTGTAGTCCACCAGTACAACAGCTGAGAAAAGTCCAAAAGTCCCCCATACCCAATAGTATAAATCCGGAAAGATAAACGCCAATATAAAAAGCCCGACAAACAAAATTAGGAAAGCATATAAACGCAGGTGGATATATAAGGATTTAAAAAGCATGGCGGTGATCGATTTATCGAGGGATATCGATGGTTTCTAATATTTGTTTTATGATGTCCTGAGCAGTTATACCTTCCATTTCACGTTCTGGCGAAACAATTACTCGGTGTTGAATAACGGGTATAGCAGCTTCTTTGATGTCTTCTGGCGTCACAAAATCACGTCCTGCTATTGCCGCAAATCCTTTAGCAGCATTTAAAATGGCCAAAGAAGCTCGCGGTGAGGCCCCTAAATATAAAAGTGGGTTTTCACGGGTATTTCCAACGATTTTCGCAATATAATGCAGCAGGTTTTCCTCGACGATAATCTGTTTAACCAATTGTTGGAAAGCGATGATTTCTGCGGGTAATAATATTTTGGAAATTTGATCTTCTTTACTTTGATTTTGAATTTGATGCTCGCGTTGGAGGATTACAATTTCCTCATCTAGATTGGGGTATTCGATGTTTATCTTAAATAAAAAACGGTCTAATTGCGCTTCTGGCAATCGATAAGTTCCCTCTTGTTCAATCGGGTTTTGGGTGGCAATGACCAAAAAGGGTTTATCCATCATATAGGTATTCCCGTCAATGGTGATTTGTCGCTCCTCCATTACTTCAAACAAGGCTGCTTGGGTTTTTGCCGGTGCTCTATTAATTTCGTCAATCAGTATAAGATTGGAAAATATCGGACCTTTTTTAAATTCAAATTCAGAGGTTTTAATATCAAAGACCGATGTTCCTAAAATATCAGACGGCATTAAATCGGGAGTAAACTGTATTCTGCTAAAATCCATATCTATGGTTTTGGCTAATAATTTTGCTGTCAGTGTTTTGGCAACTCCAGGTACGCCTTCTAAAAGGATATGCCCATTGGCTAAAATCGCTACTAAGAGTTTGTCGATCATTTTGTCCTGACCAACAATTACTTTTTTGATCTCTTCTCGAACGGCTTGGACTCTTTGATGCAATTCAGAAAGATCTAATCTCGATTCAAAATGTATGTTTTCGGAGGTGTTTTCTATTTCCATTTTTGGAGTATTTAGTTCAATAATTCTTCGGTTAAAGTATTAAAAGCAATAACACTTTCTTGTGTTGCAGCATGCGGATTCGCACGATGAACTTCTATTAAATCGACCCATTTTTTAATTTTTTCTGGATCTCGTAAGGTCATTTTTTGTAAAGATTGTATCAAGTGATCATCCAGTTTACGAGTGTCTATCATATATACCCGCCTTACTTTAGACAGCGAATACAAGATGATCTTATCCATTAAATCTGAATAATTGGCACTTTGCGAATAGAGCGATGATATCGTTTTTGCAAATTCCACGGAGGTGTTTGGTAACGGTTTTATTATCGGAATCGTGCGTTGTCTGCGTTTGGCTGTAAAAATGGCAAAGATGAATATCCCCAACAAGATAAAATACCAGGCCCATTTTAAGGCGGGATTTTGTAAGACAAATCGCAGCGGTGATGATGAAACGGCTTCATCAAAGTCGTTCGTATTGGTCAATACTTTCCAATAAACAGGTTGTTTGGGCAGATACGACAATACGTTTTCCACGTACAAATGGTTATTACTCTCCAACATGGAATAATTGGTAAATGCTTTGGGTTGTGTATTTAAAAAGACAAATCCTCGACCAAAAGGTATTTTTATAAAATTGGTTACTTTGGGAGTGTTTGACGTTGTCTGGTAGCCAAGAATGGTCGTTTTTAAGGTATCACTTACACTGAAAAAGTTGTAGGAATACGCCTTGTCTAAATTGAATTGTTGGCGTGAAAGTGATTGGTTAGTAGTCCAAACAACGGTTTTATCAGCATCGCTATAGGTGAATTCATTGAGTTTTAAGGTGTCTGTAAAAGTCTGAGGGAAAAAACCAGCAACGGCGAATAAGGTATTTCCCTTAGCAACAAATTCTAAAACTTTATCTGTATCGGGATAATTGATGCTCGATTGGTTTTCAATGAGCAAAAGTGTTTTTATACCTGTAGAGTCTTGCAGCAGTGAATCGTTTATGAAGTCGTAGATTGGTCTGTTAAAACGTTCCAATTTGCGCCCTTTAATTAAAGAATCCATCTCCTGATTCAATATATACAGTCCGAAGGGGATCTTATCTTCTATTGAAAAAGAGGAGCTCCAATCGATAGGTTTGGGTTTGTTATAATCGATGAAGATGATTAACAATATCGCAAAACCGAGGAAGAACAAATATTTTTTTATAGTACTATTCATCGCTCCAACGTTTTAGAAAGGATTCGAATGCTTGCTGAGCTTTGTCAAATTCCAGTGGATCAACGGCAAATTCACCATACCAAATATTGTTATACAAATAGGATAAATATTGGAACGATTTGCGGGTTTCAGCATCTTTGATCTCGGATAAATAGTCGGAATTGGTTTTTTCCAAATCCCACTTAATCACGGCATTTTTAGAAAGTGCCTTTAACAACCACAGATAGTAATAACGTACTGCTAAGCGATGATCGTCGTTAGCTAATGCTATTTCGATTAAAGATTTAAAATTGGTTTTTTCAAGGTTTTTCTCTATTTCGAGCGTATGGATTTCAAACGGTTTTTTGGACTTTTTAAAAAACCAAAACGCTTCTTTTTTTATAAACATTCTGATGACAAAGGCGATCAGTGCTATCAATAACACAACAGAGATATAATCAAGTGCAGTGTTCCACAATTGTTTTGGCGTGTCCGCTGCTTCGGAATTAAAAAGGCGATTTAACCAGCGATTAATACCGTTTTTAATTCGGGTCCACAGGTTGTCTGTTTTAGCAGCTGAAGAATAATTAAATTCCGGTTTGTTTTTATAACGCTCTTTAAAATCAGGAGTAAATTTTAAATTTTCAATCGGATTGTCTAGATCAACTCTGGTCTTTTGTGGTAGGGTTTGCAGCTGATTTTGAGATACAACAAGCGTATCCGCTTGTAGATACATCGAATTTAAAAACAACCATATGCCAATAAAGAATTTAGTCATTCGATTGGCCTAACTGTTCAATGTCAAAACGAGATTGATTGTTTTCCATTACTTCTCTTTCACTGTAATAAATCAATCCTTGATTGACTAACAATAAATTGTTCAAGATAAAACCAACAATCATACTGATGGCCATAATGATCATATAAGTTACAGAGAATGTATCGGTTGCGAAAATTTCGGCATCATCTTTTACACCGGTTAACAAGTTGAACATTAAGATCATTTGTGGTATAAAGGTAAAGATACTTGCAACGATTTGTATGATAAAATACATGATAAATGTGCTTCCAATAATCGGCCAAAAATTGTTCTTTACCATTTTAATACCAACGGCAATCGAGTCAAAAAAGGCAGTGCCTTTGATTAAATATTCGTTGTAAGACAACATACTTACACTCATAATCGCTGGAAACAGGATCAGTAATAACGGAATCCCAATGATGATAAAAATCAATACAATTCCGATACCTAAGAGTATGAAAATCAAAGGTAAGATTATAAAAACAGTTCCTAGGATATAGATTAAAATTCGTCCTATTTGAGTTTTGAGATCACTGATAATCATGTCGGTGGTAATGATTTGTCCGGGATGATTTTCCATATTCTTCAGGTACAATGTTGGAAAAGAATAGGCGATTGCAGAAAACATAATCAGCAGTATCGTAAATGCGAAGGCCAAGAAAAAGATCAACAAACCGTTGTCCTCTAAATAATCTGTCAAATAATTTTGTTGAAAACCTTGCATTTCGGATTTCATAAAATCGAAATACACTTGAAATAAAAAGTAACTACAAATAAGCATCAGCACCAAAAAAGCACCGTTTATTAAGAAGAAATTTTTGAAATAATTTTTGCCCTCTACTTTAAAAAAATCAAAAGTGTCGTTGATATAACTACTAAAAGTTCTTTTTTTAAATAATTGAAACATAATTTATGATATTAGATATGGACTTTTTTATAAACTTTTTTGGGATAAATCACAAAGTAATAAAAAATTAGAGTAAAAGTACCGAAAATGATGATATAATTTAATATATCTGGCATGCTTTGGGAATATCTGGTAACAAAACCTTCGATAAAACCGGCAAATATGGTAAAGGGAACGGTGGCGATATAAATTTTGAAGCCGTTTTTAAATCCGGTCTTAAAGGATTCGAGTCGTGAGTATGTTTTGGGGAATAAGATACTCGCTCCTAAAATGAATCCGGCAAAGGCTTCGATGACCATAGAAAAAATTTCCATAGCTCCGTGCAACCAAATTCCTTGAAAACTGGATGTAAAGTGTCCTTCCTGTATAAAAAGGTATTGAAAAGTTCCCAACATAATTGCGTTGTGAAAGAGGTAAATCAGCGTTCCTAAACCCGCAAATATACCGTATACAAAAAAGCGAAGTCCCACCGAGAGATTATTAAATGTTATCGCTATAAAACTGCCCCAATTACTACCGGATTGGTATATCGCCATAGGATCGCCCTTACGGATGTTTTCTAAAGTTGTATTGACATAGTGGTCTCCCAGAATCAGGCGAACAAAAGATTCGTCGTAATGAGACGAGAGCATACCGATACCGACCAAAATTAAAAATAAGAAGGTACTGAAAATCAAATAGTTTTTGTATTGATAAACGATTAAGGGAACCTCCGTTTTATAGAAATGAACCAACTGATTCGTTTCGGTACGTTTGGTTTTATAAATATTTTGATATGTTTGTACCGCTAAATAATTTAAATAAGCCGTAATTTTGCTTTTAGGATAGTAAGTTTGCGAATAGGACAAGTCATTCATTAATTGAATGTACATACTGGCTAAATAATCCGGTTCTTTTTTGATTTTACCGAAAATAGCTTGCTCGTATTCGAGCCATTTTTCTTTATTCTGTTTAATAAATATTACCTCTCTCATGGAGAGCTAAAATATGAAATATGACGCAATTAACCATTGTTACCACTCAAAATGTTGCGATTAATTTTGAAAATGCATCTATAGGGGAGCGTATTTTAGCTTTTGTATTGGATATGATCATTAAAGCACTATATGCCATTGCCGTTTTCTTTATCATTCATATCTTTAATTTGAATTATTTTCTAAATCAGTTGGACAATTGGAGTAGTTCAGCTCTTTATTTATTGGTGTTTTTACCAGTAATCTTTTACACCTTATTTTTTGAGATTTTCACACAAGGTCGAACACCAGGTAAAATGGCTTTAAAAATTAAGGTTATCAAGATCGATGGTTACCAAGCTCAAGTCGGTGATTATATGATTCGGTGGGTGTTTCGATTAATCGATATTTTAATCAGTTCAGGAGTACTAGGAATGATCAGTATTATGTTGACCGATCGCAAACAACGACTCGGTGATTTGGTTGCTGGAACAGCGGTAATTTCAACAAAACAAAGATTTACGCTATCACAATCTATATTTCAAGAAGTACCTTCAGAATACATACCCACCTATCCACAAGTGGTTCTGTTGTCGGATGAAGATATCAGGATTATCAAAGAGGCCGTTAAAAACGTGCGCTTAAATAACGACAAGATCTTGTTGGATCAATTGACGAAAAAAGTTGAAAGCGTGATAGGTGTACCAAACAAATCAGAGACTCCACTTAAATTTATTGATACCGTCTTAGCTGACTACAACCACTTAACCTTATTGATGTAATACCTTTTAGCATGTTTGACTTTTTGGATTTATTGGGCACTATGGCTTTCGCAGTGTCAGGAGCTCTTGTGGCTATGGAAAAACGACTTGATTTGTTTGGGATACTCTCGTTGTCGTTTGTAACCGCAATAGGTGGAGGTACCCTTAGAGATGTCGTTATTGGAATTAGTCCAGTCAGTTGGTTGACAGATCTCAATTATTTCTTTACCATCATAGCCGGAACCGTTTTGGCTATTGTCTTTAGAAAAAAATTCGCTTTCCTGCGTATGTCACTGCTGTTATTTGATACGATTGGTCTGGCTATCTTTACGCTAATTGGTATTGAAAAGGGGATGGAAGTAGGGCTACACCCTATAATTTGCATCACCTTGGGTACGATTACCGCTTGTTTTGGCGGGGTTATCAGAGATATTTTGGGAAATGAAATCCCCGTGATTTTTAAGAAGGAGATTTATGCTACCGTATGCATCTTAGGAGGTTTGGTTTATTATGTGTTACACTACTTCGATATTTCGAAAGACCTTAATTATGTCGTTACAGCAGGAGTGATTGTGGCGATAAGAATTTTAGCTGTTATGAATAAGTGGTCTTTACCGCAAGTGAAAATGCCTGTATAAAGAACTATTAAGAAATAACTGGAGATTTGATAAAGATTTTTTGTGTGATAAAGGATACAATCACCACCAACATGGCCCCGATAAAGTTTAACCACAAAAAGCTGACAACATCCAAATAATACAAATAGAAAATAGACAATTGCGTAATTACAGCACCCCAAAATACCGCGTGAGCATGCACGGATTTAACAAAAATAGCAACCAAAAAGATCCCCAATACGGTTCCGTAAAAAACCGAGCCGACTATATTGACCAGTTGGATTAAATTTTCAAATAAATTGACTACACAGGCTGTTAAAATGGCGATGAGTCCCCAAATAATTGTAAATAATTTTGTAACTTTTAGGTAGTGGCTATCCGATTTGACCGATTTTAGATTGCGCTTGTATAAATCAATTGCCGTTGTTGCAGCGAGGGCATTTAATTCTGATGCAGAAGCCGCCATGGCAGCACACAAAATAACGGCTAATAAAAGGCCTATTAAACCTCGGGGTAAATAATTGATGATAAAGTAGATAAAAACATAATCCTTATCGTTGATTTCCGCTTTGGGATTGGCTTTTAGAATCACTTCCTTGGCTTGTTCTCGAAGTTCTTTTTCCTTGCCTGAGAGGGACACCATTTTTTCTTGTAAAATCGGATTGTTGTAGTCCTGATACAATTGACCCGTATACAAAATGCTTACTTCCTTTTTGTCTTCTAAGACTTCGTGTAATTCTTTTTCAATAGCGTGATATTCCTTTTGATATATGGATGCATTGACAGCATTGGTGTTGGTCGGATTAAAATGCAGCGGTGCATTGTGGAACTGAAAGAAAACAAATACTAAAACACCTGTGAGTAGAATAAAAAACTGCATCGGCACTTTTAGCAAGGCATTGATGATGAGCCCTTTTTGGCTTTCACCTACCGATTTGGCGGTAATATAACGACCTACTTGTGTTTGATCGGTTCCAAAATAGGCCAGCATTAAGAAAAAGCCACCTGTTATACCATTCCAAAAGGTATATCGTACACTGGGATCAAATGAAAAATCGACGATTTTCATCTTATCATTAGCCGCGGCTATACCCAAGGCGTCTGCTAAACTTAAATCATCTGGAAAACTGTTAAGTATGATAAAAAAGGTTAGTATAAGACCGGTTAGGATTACGAAAACCTGTTGTTTTTGAGTCAGTATAATCGCTTTTGAGCCTCCGGTAACGGTATAGATCAAAACCAATCCGCCGATGATAATGATCAGCGCTTTGAGATCCCAACCTAAAATTGACGATAGAATAATCGCAGGGGCATAAATGGTTAGTCCGATAACGATACCGCGTTGCACTAAAAAGAGCACTGCGGCCAACGAGCGTATACGCACGTCAAAACGTCGTTCTAAAAACTCATAAGCGGTAAAAACATTGTATTTGTAGTAGAGCGGTATAAAAAATATACAAATGACTATCATGGCCAATGGCAAACCAAAATAAAACTGTATAAAACTCATTCCATCGTGATAAGCCTGACCTGGAATGGATAGGAAAGTAATCGCACTAGCTTGTGTAGCCATGACGGATAACGCAACAGCCCAGCCCGGTGTTTCTTTATTAGCTAAGATGTATTCATTGACATTTTTACTGCTTTTGGTTTTAATAGTACCGTATATAACAATAAAAAGCAAGGTACAGCTCAGTACAATCCAATCAATAGTTTGCATGGTCTAAGAGTACAATTGCATTAAAAAATAAAAAAATAAGATGTATAAAAAATTCATAACTAAAACAGCGGTGTACTTCTTTTTCCAAAGTGCAAACCGTTTTGGTAAAAACAGATTTTTATAAATTTCTTTCATCTATTAACAGTTATAATTACTTACGTAATCGTTAGGTGATGGTTGTCTACTGTATAGTAATATGTAGAAGAATCTCAATATTTATGCCAATATTACGCGTAGACTCACTTATTCTTGTGCATCTCTTTTGCGGTTTAAATAATCTTGTCTGTTGATAATTACAATACCTTTTTGCAACAATAGATTATTGGGGTAGGAGATTCGTTCACCTTCTCGAGTGATTAATAATGTATGAAAGGTTTTGATATCTTCTATTTCTGCTTCTACTGGGAAATCCTTATCTTGAATACGTATGGCGTCGCCAATTTTAAAGGGGAATGAGAAGAATAAAATAACTCCGGCTGTTATATTGCTTAAAATCGACCATTGGGCAAACATGGCTACTCCAATAATGGCAAAGGTAGAGGATAAGACTACGTAAATGTTTTCGGTTTTGACACCCCAAATGGCAAACAAGATCAAGAGGCAAATCGTTGTGGTCAAGGTGTCAAAATAGCGATTGATCAATCGTTTTCTGCGATTGGCATTTTCCGATACTTCAGAAACTCGGTTGATAATGACTTTAGTGATGAATTTGGCCAAAAAATACAACCCAATTAAGATGATTGTACTGATGATTTGCGGATAATATTCGTGTATGTTCATAATTTAGGATACAAAATCTATAAGTTGATGATACAGTTTTTCCATAGGCATGCCTACTACATTGGTATAAGAGCCTTCGATCTTCTCGATTCCAATTAAACCAATCCACTCTTGTATGCCGTAAGCACCGGCTTTGTCATAAGGTTGGTAATGGGTCACATAATAGTTTATTTCTTCTGCTGAGAGCGATTTAAACGTAACTTTTGTGGTATCGTTAAATACCGTGGTTTTGGCATGATCTCGAATGCAAACAGAACTGATTACTTCATGGGTTTGACCAGCTAAACTCGTCAATATGTCTACGGCGTCATTAAAATCCACAGGTTTGCCCAGTGCTTTGTTTTGATGCCATACTATAGTATCACTTGCAATAAGAAGTTCGTTATCGTTTATTTTCAACGCCATGGCTTTTTGTAAAGCGATGTGATCGGTAATCTGGCTGCCTGAAAAAGCAACGGGATAACTTTCGTCTGTATCTGCTGGCTTGGTATCAAAAACGAGACCCAACTGCTGTAAAAACTCCTTTCTTCTAGGTGAATTAGACGCTAGAATGATTTTTTTATGGGCTAATAACTCAGGAAGCAACATAGGTAGTTAGATTATAAGTAAGTAAAGCAATAGCAAGTATCGTCGTCCAAATAGTAATTTGAAGTACTAGGTGAATCGTTTTGATGTTTTTACGTGTTTTGGCTTGCCAAAGTTCAAAAGCACAATAGAGTAAAGGTGCTATGATTAAGGCAAGTATATAGATAAACAAACTGGAGTGAGCGGTCAAATATACCAGGGTATAACCCAGTAAACTAAAGGCGATGAACAATGCCAAACCGGCTCCACTTTTAGCGGCGATTTTACTGCCATAACGCACTGCTAAGGTTCTTTTTTGATCGATGTAGTCACTGGGACGAAATAAGATATCCTGAATTAATGATTGCAGTAGAAAAAGGAAAAAAAGCAATATAGAAAAATCCACAATGAATCCAAAGTTGAGACGAAGCAGTACAAAATTGTATTCGTTTATTTTTGGAATCAAATCCAGAAGTGCCATTCCATACAGCGGAAATACCAATAAAAAACTATACAGCAGATTACTCCAAATAAATGATTTCCTCCACTGTGAAATAAAGGAATATAACAACACGGCCTGTAATATAAAGTAGGCTAGAAAAGTAGGCCTGCCGGCGATATAATTACAGAGGTAGTATCCGATTCCAACGCCAATAACGGTTAATGCAAAATAGATATAATATCCATTGCTTAACTTTATCGTCCAGTTTAAATGCGGTTTTTCTTCCTGCTTAGTCAATTGATAAAGCACCAATCCACCGAGACCAATCAGTGTAAGTGAAATTAAAAACAATATAAAAGGAAGAGTACCTAAAGCGGTAGTGAAACCTTGTTGTTGTTTAAAATATACCAAATGAAAGAGCAGTAAAGCGCAGCAGACTTGGATCACGGATTGCAACTGGTTTTTCTTTAGCAATTTCATAAGTTTCGTATTTGTATTAGTCAAGTTTGGCGTTAAAATGCTCTAGCCATTTACCCTGTGTCTTCATTACTTGTTCGATCACATCCCTTACAGCTCCTTTTCCTCCAGCGATATGCGAAACATATTTGGATATTTTTTTTATTTCTGGTGCAGCATCTTGAGGAGCGGTCGGTAATCCGACTAATTTCATTACGTGAAAATCGGGAATATCATCGCCCATATATAAAACCTGTTCGGGTTTAATATTATAAAGACTGGTAAACTCCTCAAAGGTTTCTACTTTATTAGGTACACCTAAGTAAATATCGGTAAGCCCCAAATTGCGCAAACGAATTCGAGCACCTTCATTTTTACCGCCAGAAATTACACAAACGGTATAACCATTTTCCAAAGCAGCTTTCATCGCATATCCATCTCTGATGTGCATGGTTCTCAATAAGTTGCCGTCAGGTGCTATGTGAATAGTTCCATCGGTAAGTACCCCATCCATATCAAAGATGAAGGTAGTGATATCATTCATGATCTCTTTGTAATTTCTAGACATTATTTTTGCTGAATTGATTGAGTTAAAATTTGGTATATATTTTTTAAATTGGGATCAATTAAGAATTCCAAGTGTTTTTCAATGGTTTTTTGGTCTTTTCGAATAGCAGGACCAGTTTGTGCTTGACGGGGGGGAATCGTTTTAATCTTTTCGGCAGTTTCCTGTATTAAAGGTTTTAAGATATCAAACGGAACGTGATTCTCCTTGCATATTTCAGCACCTAATACATACATATGGTTGACAAAGTTAGACACAAAAACGGCTGCAATATGAATGGATCTTCGCTGTTCGGAATTGATGTCAAAAACTTTTTCGCTAAACTTTAAAGCTACTTTTTCCAATAAATTAAAATCGGCGTCGGACTGAGCCTCTAAACAAAACGGAATTTCTGAGAAATCTATTGCTTTTTCTAATGAAAATGTTTGCAACATATAGAAAACCCCGGCGCGATTTGGTCCTTTAATTGCCTCGATAGAAGTAGCTCCAGAGGTATGTGCAATTAATTGATTCTGCAAGGGTATTGCTGCGGTTACTTGCTCGATGGCATCATCAGATACTGCTAGTAGAATTAAATCTACAGCAGTCAATTGGTCCAATTGATTGATGATCCTATCCTTAGGCAAATAAGCAGGTAATTGGTCTGTGTGACGGGCATAAACCTGCTGCAAATAGATTCCCTCTTGCTCTAATAAATGAAGAATTAAATGATGGGCTACTTTTCCAGAGCCTATAATTGAAACGGTTATCATGTTGCTAATTTAATACTTTTTTAATGTCGTTCAAATGAAAAATTAGCAATTGTTCATATGCCTATTTGTCCATTCGTCCATTCGTCCATTCGTCCATTCGCCCATTCGCCCATCCGCCCATCCGCCCATCCGCCCATCCGCCCATCCGCCCATCCGCCCATCCGCCCATCCGCGTATCAGCGTATCAGC
>DCKE01000026.1:78440-213070 GCA_002320285.1 Flavobacteriaceae bacterium UBA1682
GTATCTGCGTATCTGCGTATCTGCTTATCGACAAAAAAAGGCTGTCTTATAAAGACAGCCTTTTGCTAAAATATTTTAAAGATTGTACATCTTCTTTCTCAATTCCTGTACTTTCGGATCATCTAGATAATCATCGAAGGTCATATAACGATCAATAGCTCCGTTTGGTGTAAGCTCTAATATTCTAGTTCCTACAGTTTGAGAAAACTCGTGATCGTGTGTAGTGAACAATACGGTTCCCTTAAAGTTTTTTAATGAATTATTAAAGGCGGTAATAGACTCCAGATCCAAGTGATTGGTAGGTTCATCCAACATCAATACATTGGCTCTAAGCATCATCATTCTCGAAATCATACAACGTACTTTTTCTCCTCCTGACAATACACGACCTGTTTTTAATGCTTCCTCTCCTGAGAAAATCATCTTTCCTAAAAATCCGCGAACGTATACTTCATCGCGTTCTTCCTCGGTTTTTGCCCATTGGCGCAACCAATCAACCAAAGTGTCATCATTTTCAAAGTAATCGTGATTATCTAACGGTAAATAGGATTGTATGGTGGTAATTCCCCATTCAAATTTTCCGGAATCAGCTTTGCGTTTTTCATTGAGAATTTCATAGAAAGCAGTGCTGGCACGAGAATCTTTTGAAAAGATAATAACTTTATCACCTTTGGCAACATTGAAATCAACGTCTTTAAACAAAACATCTCCATCAAGAGTTGCAGTTAATCCCTCAATATTTAAGATTTGGTCTCCAGCTTCACGCTCTTGATCAAAAATAATAGCTGGATATCTTCTACTTGACGGCTTGATGTCATCGAGTTTCAATTTGTCAATCATTTTTTTACGAGAAGTAGCCTGTTTTGACTTGGCGACGTTGGCACTGAATCGACGAATAAATTCTTCTAATTCCGCTTTTTTCTCTTCTGCTTTTTTGTTTTGTTGGGCACGTTGTCTCGCAGCTAACTGACTAGATTCATACCAGAAGGTATAGGTTCCAGAGTAATGATTGATTTTACCAAAATCAATATCAGAAATATGTGTACAAACCGCATCTAAAAAGTGACGGTCGTGAGATACTACTAAAACGGTATTGTCATAATTAGCTAAGAAATTCTCTAACCAAGCGATGGTTTCAAAATCCAAGTCGTTGGTCGGCTCATCCATAATCAATACGTCTGGATTTCCGAATAAAGCTTGAGCTAATAATACCCTTACTTTGAGTTTACCATCCATCTCTCCCATTAAAGAATAGTGGAAAGACTCAGATATCCCTAAGTTTGATAATAAAGTAGCAGCATTGGATTCGGCATTCCATCCGTTCATTTCCTCAAAACTAACTTGTAATTCACCAATTCGATCTGCATTTTCATCGGTATAGTCCAAATACAACTCGTCCATTTCTTTCTTAACGGCATAAAGGGTTTTATTACCCATCATAACGGTCTCCAGAACGGTGTGCTCATCAAACATATTGTGGTTCTGATTCAGTACAGACATCCTTTTACCAGGCTCTAGAATCACACGACCAGAAGTCGGATCAAATTCTCCAGCAATAATTTTTAAGAATGTAGACTTACCCGCACCATTGGCACCAATAATCCCATAACAATTGCCCTGGGTAAAAGTTGCATTGACGTCGTCAAATAAGATTCGCTTACCGAACTGTACTGAAAGATTTGAAACTGTTAACATGTCTATTAAATATATGTTTTTTTATTGTTTTGCAAATTTACTAAAAATATACTAGATAACAGCATTCTTGTAAAACACCGTCCAAAGTGGTTATTTAACTACGCATTAACATTCATAGTTAGCGGTATAGTTTATTTTTGCTTAAAACCAACAGATTAAAGCCCCATCAATGAGTTCTTGTATAAAAAATAGTTCACTTATTCTATCATCACTTTCTTTGCTTACTTTGTTTTGTGCTTGTAAAAAAAGCTTTGATGCGAATGACTATTCGGCTTATTTTCAAGGAGAAATCATTAACCCTCAGGAGAACTATGTTTTATTCTGTAAGGATAATGAAGTTTTAGATACCTTGTATCTGGATCAAAATAACCGCTTTTTTAAGAAATTTGACTCACTAGCTCCCGGTATGTACATCTATAAACACAACCCAGAGTATCAATATGTGTTTTTTGACAAAAACGACAGCTTAAATTTACGCTTGAATACACGAGATTTTGACCATTCTATCATTTTCTCCGGTCGTGGCGACCAAAAGAATAACTTTTTAATGGATCTCAATACTAAAAATTTGGTCGATCGCCAACGCATGTATGCTCAGTTTGACGATTCAGTAAAGGATTTTATTAGAAAAAATGATTCGGCTCACGCAGCAAAAATCGCCTATTACCTTCGTAAAAAAACAGAAATAGGGTGGGATAATGACTTTGATGTCTACGCCAAAGCCATGCTGGATTTACACTATTACTCCAAAAAAGAAATTTATCCGTTAGCACATCGTATCCGAGAAAAAGAAGATATTCGAAAACAACTACCTAAAGATTATTACAACTTTAGAAGCAAAGTGGATTTTAACAATGAAAAACTGAATAATTTTTCTTCCTTTACCCGTTATCTATCCGTTATGCTGAACTCCGTAGTCGACGAAAATGAGACGGAATTTGCCGGTAAAGTAAGTCTGGACAAAAATATCAGTAAACTCAATGTCGTCGATACTTTAATTAAAAACCCAGTGATAAAGAATTCGGTATTAAACAATATCGCATTTTTATATTTATTGGATGATCAGAATATCAACCACAACGAACAATTTCTAAAAAGGTATTTCGAATTGTCTACGGATAAAAGTCAGCACAACGAAATTATCCAGATTCAGGATGCCATTAGCAATTTGAAAAAAGAAAAGAGATTACCGGAAATCGGTTTGATCGATATAAAAGGGCAACAGGTCTCGATCAATAAAATTATAGCTAAACCGACCATTATTTTCGTTTGGACAAAAAACTCCCTCGGTCATTTTGAAGCAACCCATAAAAAAGCACAAGAACTCCTAGCTATAAACCCAAATATAGAAGTGATTTCGATTAATTTAGACACCAGCCAAGAAGAATGGGTACGTATTATTGGTAATTATCACTATCCTCTGATTAAGGAGCTGCGGGCTTTAAACTTTCAGGAAATAAAAGATAAATGGATCATTACCAAAGTGCATCGCGCCCTTTTATTAAATGCAGATGGGACGATTAATAATGCTTTCGTCAACCTCTTTGATCCAACAATTTCTAAAAAGTTTGCTGGTAAACGGTAATTAGTAATCAGTAATCAGTAAACGGTAATCAGTAATTAGTAAACGGTAAACACAGTAATTAGTAAACACAGTAATTAGTAAACGGTAATCACTATTGTTATTGGTAAAAGACAGTCGAAAGTCGAAATCAGTTATCAAGAAATCGAGGGTAGGTTACGAATCTTAAATCTCCTTCACTATATTCTGATAGGGTTCGGAATTCCTTTTGTCGAAGGAGTATTACTTATCCAAGAAATCTGCGTAGCTACGAAAGTCCTAAGTATGGATTGACTGGAAAAAATTCGTAGCTTTTAATGAGCCTTGTTGCGCGATCTCGAGTGAGAGTGCGTTTACATCTTATTCTATACAGTGTAAATTTTGCATAAAATAAGTATTGGGTGTATAGGTTTCCTCAACTACCTTAGATTCAATCTTAGGTTCTATCTCAAAAGTTTTGGTATTGTTTTGAAACCGGATTTGCATCACGCTGATAGGGGATTCTTTTAAACGTTTAAAATCGTCTTTTTGAATCTGAAAATAGGTGCTCAAGATTCTAATATTTGCTTTTTGTTCGGGATCATAACTCAAGGAATTACAATAATCAGTATTGGCATGTCTAAAATTTACTATAGCACCATTGAGTAACTGAAAAGTGATCATGGATTTTTGATCTACGCATGAAGCGCTGATAAAATTGGAATCCTTTTGTAGATACTGTAACTGTATTAAACTTAAACCGTCTGATTTTATCAATGATAGGTAAACCGATTCAATCGAGTTGGGATAACTTTTTTCAACGAATAAGTACTCCATGGTTTTTTTGAAATCGGTAGTATCGTTTTTAATTTCATAATCAATAATATCACAGTTTTTAGTTTGTGCTGTTGAGCTAATGGTAAAAATTAAACTGATAAATAGGATTATGGTTCTCATGATAAAGTTATTTTTTCGCAAAGTAATATTATTTTTTCATTGTTGCAGTCTGTGGTAAAGAAATAATAATGATTGCCACCGTCTTTAATTTTCCATTTCTTTCGTAATTCACTAACACTAACAGGGAAGTTTCTAATTGTTATATTCGCTTTCTGATTTTGTAACTGCTCTTTCATCTGTTGTTTGTTGAAAGGGTAATTAGCTATAACTTTAAAAATACGCCCTGGAAATTCGATCAATTGATCCGATGTGTACAGCTGTGAATGTGGGTGGAGTTTGTCCAATTGATAGACCTCGGAAATGCGATTAAATTGCCCTGTTTTCATTACAGCACTATTGGGTTCATATAGATATGCTTGCGGTAGGCCGTGGTTGGCAAATGCTTCGTTTTCAGCTTCTAAAGTGGATTCATAGATGCTGTTGTGGTTGTTTTTAAGATTGGATGCCACTATTTTTACAGTGCCGGTATAGCCTTTTTCCAAAAGCCATAACAACTCCTTTACATCATTGTCTAGTGCAACGATATGGATTTCTTTTACAAACCTCAATTCATTTAATCCCGCAATTAAGTCTAATAAGGGGGCTGCTTTTATTAATATTTTGCTAGTATATTGAAAATACTCGTCGAGTAGTTCGGGAACATTGGGTTCGCATTCCCTTAAGAAAAATACTTTCTCTTGTGATTGATTTCTTCTGGCCGGATCGACATAAATACAGTCCCATTGCTGGTTTTTAGCTTTTAAAATTGCCAGTCCATCTCCAGAAGTACAGTCGATATTGTCTGCTTTAAGAGTTTTAAAATTATGTTGTACCAACTGAGATAGGTCTTCTTGCCATTCGCAATGCACTACCGACTTAAAGTGTTTTGAGAAATAATAAGCATCAATACCAAACCCGCCGGTTAAATCAATTAAATGATCCCCAGTCACCAATCTAGCCTTGTATGCGGCACACTGCTCGGAAGAAGTTTGCTCTATCGATAAACTGCTTGGATACAAGATATTTGCACAGTTGTACCAAGTGGGTAATTTCTCTTGTGATTTGCGTTTGGACTGTATCTGTGTTAAAATTTCCGTCCAAGAAATTTCTGGAAACGGGTTTTTCTGTAAGGCCAATTGCGCAGTATCCTTCTTGAGCGATTGTTGTATAAATTCCTGAACGTCGGAATGTAAAAGGTCGTTTTTCAATTAAATATCTTTGGTTAAGAGCTGTATAAGTTTGACATGTGGGAAAAATTCCTTTCCAATCACTTTTAAACACGTGTATAATGGGATGGCAAGAATCATTCCAAACACCCCTGTCAGCATACCACTAGCGAGGATGACGATAAAGATTTCCAAAGGATGCGATTTGATGCTGTTCGAAAAAATTAATGGTTGATTGATGTTGTTGTCAATAAATTGTACAATGAAAAAGCCAACCATTACCGAAAGTGCTTTTGGTATAATCACGCTGCTGAAATCTTCACTAATATAACTTAACATCGTCAGTATAACTCCTAATAAGTTGGCGATTAGCGGACCGATATAAGGAATGATGTTTAAAATAGCACATAAAAAAGCAATCATCAAAGCTCCTTTTACACCAAAAATCAGTAGTACAACCAGCGTTAAGATAAACACGATAAAGAGTTGTAAAACCAATCCTACAAAGTAGCGCGATAATAGATTGTTGATTTTATCTAAAGAAGTTAGTATTCTTTCTTCTTGCTTTTCAGGTAATACTTTTTTAAAGTGGTACTGAAAGATAGCTTGATCCTTTAAAAAGAAAAAAGTGATAAAAAAAGTCGAAGCAATACCAATGCCCAGTCCGCTTATTGTGCCAATAATCGAATTGAAAACATTGGGAATAAAGTCAAAATTTAGCTTAGAACTGATATCAGATAGATTAAGTAATTTCTCCAAACTTAAATCACGAACAGCTAATATACCATCTACTTGCTGGATCAGATGATTGATGTCTTCCTGTAGTTGTGCGGTATTTAATACGGACAAATTTTGCGCCTGTGTAGTAAAGAGTGGTACAAACATAAAAACAAAGCCCAGCATGATTAAAATAAATAGCACCATGGTCACCAAGACGGCCAAAATCTTTTTAAAATGTAGTTTTTTGACAAAAAAACGAATAATCGGGGCGCCGATTAAGGATAGAATTAAAGCACAAACAAAGTAAATAAATATGGCTTTAACCTGATACAATAAAAATAGCAAACCCGCTATTACCACTAAAGTGATGACAGCTTTGACAATACCTCCTGAGATCTCTTTAGCTGTAGACATAGACTTTTTATTCAAATGTAATAAAACAAATGCATTTTAAAAATATGTTGTGGCTATATTCTTAAAAAAGTATTTTTTACGTTTTTAGAGGTGCACTAAAAGTGCACTATAGATTGGGTATGATATAATTAGTTACGTATTTATAGCGTTTTGGTCCGAGCAGACGCCCGAACCAGCGGTAGGGTACTCCGGTTTTTTAGCTTGTAAAAGCATAAATAGATTTAATCTTCATTGGTAAACACAAAGCTGTGGCAAGCGACTACTGCGGCCGTTTCGGTTCTCAAACGCGTATTGCCTAGGGATACCGGTATAAAGTTATTTTTTATAGCCGTGTCGATTTCCGATTTGGAAAAATCGCCTTCGGGACCGATCAGGATGGTGTATTTCTCGTTTTTAGGAATCGCATTTTTCAATAGCTTTTTCTCGCCATCTTCACAATGTGCGATGTATTTATTACCGTCAAAATCAGCCTTCATAAATTCTTTAAAAGAGATGGGCTCGTTTAGAATCGGTAAGTGAAACTGCAAAGACTGCTTCATGGCAGATTGTATGATTTTCTCAAAACGTTCTGTCTTGATTGCTTTTCGCTCCGAATGATCGCATATAATGGGAGTGATTTCCTGAACACCCATTTCAGTTGCTTTTTCAAGAAACCATTCAAAACGATCGTTCATTTTTGTCGGAGCAACCGCCAAATGGATGTAGTGATCGGGTTGTGGATAGGGCTTTACGGATAAAACTTCCGTAAGGCATTTCTTCTCGGATTCCAAAGTGATTTGAAGTTCAAATAAATATCCCAATCCGTTGGTAACATGAAGTATATCGCCTGTTTTTTTTCGTAATACTTTAATGATGTGTTTGCTTTCTTCTTTGTCGAAAAAGAATTCTTTTTGGTCAGCTTGTATATCGGGTGCGTAAAATAATTGCATAAAAGTGGTTTTTTTAAAATTCAATACGCGCTTTTGAAACTACAGAAGCGTCACTAAAATGTTGTTCTAAAAAACGGTAATAACCGACTATTCCAATCATGGCTGCATTGTCTGTGGTATATTCGAATTTGGGAACAAAAGTTTTCCAGCCGTATTTGGTTTCAGCTTCTTTTAAGGCTTTTCGGATACCCGAATTGGCAGAAACACCGCCACCGATAGCAACCTGTTTGATGCCGGTTTCCTCAACGGCCATTTTTAATTTATCCATGAGGATATTAATGATGGTTTCCTGTATAGACGCGCAGATATCATGTTTATTCTCTTCGATAAAATTGGGATTCTCTGCGACATTTTTTTGAATAAAATATAAGATTTGCGTTTTTAGTCCACTAAAACTAAAGTTTAATCCCGGTACTTTTGGTTTGGTAAATCGAAAAGCTTTTGGATTGCCCAATTGGGCGTATTTGTCGATCAACGGTCCACCAGGATAAGGAAACCCCAGGGTTTTAGCACTTTTATCAAAAGCTTCACCAACGGCATCATCCGTGGTCTCTCCGATGATTTTTAAATCAAAAAAACTGTTTACTTGTACAATTTGTGTATGACCTCCGGAGATGGTCAAAGCCAAAAATGGGAAAGTCGGTTTGTCAAAACCGGCCTCATCGATAAAGTGCGCCAGTATATGAGCATGCATGTGATTGACAGCTACTAACGGAATATCCAATGCCATAGACATGGATTTGGCAAAAGAACTACCTACCAATAAGGAACCCATCAAACCCGGGCCTTGAGTAAATGCGATTGCAGTAAGCTGTTCTTTAGTGATTTGGGCTTTTTTTAAAGCAACATCAATCACGGGAACAATGTTTTGCTGGTGTGCACGCGAAGCCAATTCTGGAACGACGCCACCGTATTCCTCATGTATTTTTTGTTGGGCTACGATATTGGAAAGCACGGTCGTGTTTTTCATTACTGCCGCGGCAGTATCGTCACAGGAACTTTCAATAGCGAGTATATATATGGGGTTTTCAGACATTTTAATATCGAAGTTTGTAATTTAATATGAGTAGAATAGATGACTTTTATCCAAGAAATTAGTACATTTGTTAACTTTAGTTTGTATATAGCACAGTTCGTTTTTAAAAAGCAAATTTAAAACAATAAACAACATCAAAAAATTTTATAAAACACTATTTCGTGTCATCTTAGGATTAATCATCCTGTTGCTATCGCTTGGTATAGCATTGACCTTACCTTTTGTTCAAACTAAAATCGCCCGTGTGGTGACAACCAAGTTGAACGAGAGTTTTGGTACAGAAATCTATATAGATAAGGTTGCGATCACTATTTTTGGTGGGGTAACGCTAAACGGCGTTAACGTATTGGACAACCACGATAAGACCTTTATCAATATCAAACACTTCAATACGAATATACTCGATTTTAAACAACTGATTAAAGGGAAATTGTATTTCGGAAAAGCTTCGATGGACGGTTTGGATTTTAATATGCACACGTATAAGGGAGAGACGAAAACCAATTTTGATTTGTTTATTGAGGCTTTTGACGACGGAAAAGAAGGTGATGGAAGTTTTCGGTTAAGTGTACAGGAATTAAAACTGAGAAACAGTCATTTTTTGATTTCTGACGACAATCACGAAAAACCCGTAACACTCGACCTAAAGGAATTAAATGCCAATATCTCTAAATTTTTAATCAAAGGGCCAGAGATTTATGCCGATATTAAATCCTTACGACTAGTTGAAAACCACGGATTGATTGTCAAAGACATGCAATCGTTGTTTTCCTATACCAAAACCAATATCACCTTAGATAAATTGTTGTTGACCACCAATGAATCGGTACTGTCCGGTGCGATTAAAATGGATTTTCAAGGCGATGACATGAAGTATTTTGTCGATAAGGTTAAATTAGATGTGCAGATTGATAAGGCATCCCTATCTACTAACGATATCAACATATTTTATCCGGAGTTTGGAGCGAACCAAAAACTCTTTTTGAAAACGCAGTTAAAGGGAGTCATGAATGACTTTACCTTGACCGATTTAAAATTGATTGACGATCACTATTCTGAGGTGGTTGGATATTTTAGATTTCAAAATATCTTCGGAGAGGGACCCTTTCGAATGGATACCAATTTGAATCGATTGAGTTCAACGTATTACGATTTAAAAGAATTGATGCCTCGGGTGTTGGGTCAAATCTTGCCGGAGGAATTGGCTCGTTTGGGTAGTATGAATTTATCAGGTACCATCGGATTAACCAAAAAAACCTTGGAAACCGATATCGATTTGGTAACGTCATCGGGCCGAGCAGTAGCCAAAGTGTCGATGAGCAATATCGATAAGATGGTTGATGCGACTTATTTGGGGACGATTGCCTTGACCGATTTTAACTTGGGTGAGGTTTTGGCCAATCCGTCTTTTGGTAAAACAAACCTAGATATTAGCTTGGATGGACGTGGTTTTTCTGAAAAATATTTAAATACATCCTTAGTCGGGAAAGTGACTTCCTTTGCATTTAAAGGTTATAATTATCAAAACATCGAAGTTGATGGTACGATGAGAATGCCTTATTTCAAAGGATATTTAAACAGTAATGACCCCAATTTGAAACTGGCTTTTGACGGATTAATCGATTTGAGTTCCAAAGTCAAGAATTACGATTTTACCGCAAAAATCGATTATGCCGATTTGCATAAATTGAATTTTGTAAAAGATACTTTAGCTATTTTTAAGGGCGATTTGTCGCTAAAAGCCTCTGGAAATACCTTAGATGATTTGGCAGGGGAATTTCACCTCGAACAAGCCATGTATCAAAATAGCAAGGATCAGTATTTGTTTGAAGACTTCCTAGTTGAATCCAGATTTAGCGATGTCGGTGTAAGAACCATATCCTTAAGCTCAAAAGACGCGATAGAAGGACAACTTTCCGGTAAATTTGAGATTGGAGAAATGGTTAAGATGGTTGAAAATGCCCTAGGTAGTTTATATACCAACTATTCGGCTTTTAAGGTTAAACCCAAACAATATTTTGATTTCGATTTCACGATAAATAGCCAATTAATCGAAATTTTCTTACCGATGTTGTCGGTGAAAGAAAACAGCAAAATTAAAGGAAACATCAATGCCGATGAAGGAGATTTTAAATTAAAATTCTCGTCACCCGGTGTAGCGGTAAATAATATTTCTACGACTAATATTCAATTGAATATCAATAATCAGAATCCGCTTTACAATGCCTTTGTATCTATTGACAGTGTGAAGACCAAAGGGTATTCGATATCGGATTTTAACTTGATCAATGTCACTCAAAACGACACGCTGTTTTTCCGTACGGAATTTAAAGGTGGAAAACACGGAAAGGATTATTTTAATTTAAACTTATACCATACGATTAACCCGGAGAATCAATCGGTAGTAGGGTTTAAGAAATCAGAATTGAACTTTAAGGACTATCTGTGGTTTTTAAATGAAAAAGACGACGATGAAAATAAAATTGTATTCAATAAAAAATTGACCGACTTTAAGGTGGATAAGATGTCACTGACACACGATGGGCAGTTAGTAGAGTTAAGTGGTATTTTGCGAGATTCGACTTATAAAGATCTAAAATTATCCTTTGATCGGGTTGATTTAAATAAAATTACTCCAGAACTCAATAATATGGAGTTTGGTGGAAACATCAACGGATCGGTAAATTTTGAACAAAAAGGGACGATTTTTCATCCATCGTCAGATATTACTATTGACTCTTTAATGGTCAATAAAGTAGCGTTGGGCGATTTGATCTTTAAGATTGATGGGGATGAGAAGTTACAAAACTTTAAAGTCAATTCGAGTATTATCAAAAACCATGAAGAAAAGTTTTTTCTAAATGGGGGCATAAATATCGTAGGCAGAAACAGCTTGTTAAATCTAACCGCGGGTTTTAATAAATTTAATATCAAGACCATAGGGCCGTTGTTGAGTTCTATAGTAACTGATGTTCGTGGAGAAGCGTCTGGAAGGATTAGTATACTGGGTACACATATAAAACCGGAAATTGACGGACGTTTGTATTTGGATGATGCGGGAATGAAGTCGAAATTTACAGGGGTAGATTATGATTTTGAGCAAGGCTCTGCAATTGATTTAACTCAGGAGCAGTTTATATTGCGGAATGTCAAATTGATCGATTCAAAATATAAGACTTCGGGAATCATTAAAGGCTCTATCAAGCACAAGAAATTTGACGATTGGAATTTGGACCTGAAGTTGGCTTCCGAAAATTTATTGGGATTGGATACTCAATATGCTGAGGGCAGTGTTTATTACGGTACGGCCTATATCAATGGAACTGCTGCTATCTCTGGGCCAGTTGACTTGTTATCGATCAATATAAATGCGACATCCAATAAGGGTACATCGATCAAAATACCGTTAAATGAGGCTCAAGGAGTTGGAGACAACTCGTTTATACATTTTCTGTCTCCTCAGGAAAAGGCAAATAGACTTAAAGGGCTTGAAAAGGAATTTATTAAGTATAGCGGTATTGAATTGGATTTTGAATTTGTTGTAACACCAGACGCGGAGATAGAAATTATTTTGGATCGGGAATCGGGACACGCGATGAAAGGACGTGGAGCTGGATTTATAACGATGGAGATCAATACCAGTGGGAAATTTAATATGTGGGGGGATTTTCAGGCTTATGAAGGAGAATACAACTTCAAATATGGGGGGATTATCGACAAGCGTTTCCAAGTTAAAAAATTCGGAACTATTCGATGGGACGGTGATCCGATGAATGCAGCTTTAGATTTACAAGCCATTTATCACACCGAGGCAAATCCGAGTGTCATTATTGACAATGCGATTTTAAATAGAAAGGTACCTACCGATGTGTCGATACTTTTAAATGGTAGTTTGAGTAGTCCCGAAGTAGATTTTGAAATTAATTTTCCAAATGTGAGTTCAGTGGTCAAATCGGAAATCGACTATAAATTAAGTGATAGAGATACGCGCGAAAGACAGGCTATGGCCTTGCTTGCTACAGGGAGTTTCTTTTCGTCTGACAATGCATCTTCGTTGGCTTACGGAAGTTTATTTGAACGTGCGAGTAGTATTTTTGACGATCTTTTTTCGGATTCAGACGATAAATTTAAGGTAGGACTTAATTATGCACAGGCGGATCGAAATCCATACGCTCAGAGCGAAGGCCGAGTAGGGGTGACCTTCTCTACAAAGGTCAATGAAAGAATTTCCGTCAACGGAAAATTGGGAGTACCTGTAGGTGGAGCTGAAGAGTCCGTTATCGTAGGTGATGTGGAGGTGTTGTTACGATTAAATGATGATGGAACTTTAAATGCTCGTGTTTTTAATCGTGAAAACGATATCAACTATATCGGTGAGGGGATTGGATATACACAAGGAGTTGGTTTGTCTTATGAGGTTGATTTTGATACATTTAGAGCCTTGCTTCGCAGAATACTTAATAAAGCTGCAGAACAGGAGAATATCAAGAAAAAAGATGGAAAAAAAGCCGGTGATGAATTACCGGATTCCGATTATAACTCTGAATTTATTCGTTTTTACGAAAATAGAAGGCAGTCTAATCCCGATGCGGAAACGCAGGATGATGATTCGGAATAATAGCAAAATATTAATAAAAAAACCAGTAGTTCTTGCTGGTTTTTTTGTAGGATTTAGTTTTTAATTGAGTAAATTTACTTAAAACTCATAGGATGTTAAGTGAAATAAAGAAAATAGCCGTACTGACTTCAGGCGGTGATGCTCCAGGGATGAATGCTGCCATTAGAGCTGTTGTACGTACTTGTGCCTTCTACAATATAGAGTGTATAGGTGTTTATCGAGGTTTTCAAGGATTGGTAGAAGGTGATTTTAAATCACTGGGTCCACGTGATGTCAACTATATTATCAACAAAGGGGGGACGATATTAAAATCCGCTCGTTCAGAGGGTTTTAGAACTTCTGAAGGACGTCAACAAGCACACCAACATTTGCTCGACAACGGGATTAATGCTTTAATTATTATAGGTGGTGATGGTAGTTTTACGGGAGGAATGCTGTTTAATGAAGAATTTGGTTTTCCGATTATTGGAATTCCGGGAACTATCGACAACGACATCAATGGAACGAGTCATACCATCGGTTTTGATACCGCTTTAAATACGGTAGTCGAGGCAGTGGATAAAATTAGAGATACCGCCAATTCACACAAACGATTATTCTTTATTGAAGTCATGGGTAGAGATGCGGGACATATTGCCCTCAACGCTGGTATTGGCTGTGGGGCAGAGGAAATCATCATACCTGAAGAGAATATGGGGATGGACAGGCTTGTAGAGTCACTGAAGAAAAGTAAAGCATCGGGCAAGTCCTCTAGTATTGTCATCGTTGCCGAAGGCGAGAAGTTGGGTAAAAACGTTTTTGAGTTAGGTGATTATGTCGAGAAAAATTTACCGGAATACGATGTACGCGTTTCTGTTTTAGGACATATGCAACGCGGTGGAGCTCCTTCGTGTTTTGATCGGGTTTTAGCCAGTCGTTTAGGAGTTAAAGCCGTAGACTATTTACTTGAGGGAAAAACCAATTATATGGTAGGTTTGTTAAATGACCAAGTAGCTTTGACGCCGTTGAGTAATGCCATCAAGGGATTTTCGGGTATTGATCAAGAATTGATACGAGTTTCAGATATTATTTCGATTTAAGTTTAAGGATTCGAAACTTGACACTGCAGAGTTGCAAGGGAATCAGTGAAGGAATAAATCAACGTATACAAATTAAAAAAAACTAAAGATGAAAATAAAAATTGGGATAAATGGTTTTGGCCGTATAGGTCGATTGGTTTTGAGAGAATCCATCGCCAGAAAAGATATACAAGTAGTTGCGATCAATGATTTGATGGATGTAGAACAGTTAGCATATTTATTAAAATACGATTCCGTACACGGTAACTTTAAGGCTGATGTCAAGGTTGAAAACGGTCATTTGGTTGTTAATGGCGAAACTATAAGGGTTACCGCAGAGAAAGATCCGACCATATTAAGATGGGAGGAAGTTCAAGCCGATGTAGTTACAGATTGTACGGGTGTTTTTACCACTTTAGAAAAGGCACAGGCACATATTGTAGCAGGAGCTAAAAAAGTGGTTATCTCATCACCATCTGCTGATGCACCGATGTTTGTAATGGGGGTTAACGATCACTTATTAACAGCAGCAGATACGATTGTTTCCAATGCTTCTTGTACCACCAATTGTTTAGCGCCGTTGGCAAAAATTCTGAATGATAATTTTGGAATTGTAGAAGGATTGATGACCACCATACATGCGGCTACGGCTTCACAACTCACCGTAGATGGGCCTTCAAAAAAGGATTACCGTGCAGGACGTTCGGCGTTAAACAATATAATCCCAGCGAGTACTGGTGCTGCCAAAGCAGTTACCAAAGTAATACCTGAATTAAAAGGCAAATTAACCGGCTTGGCTATGCGTGTGCCTGTGGTAGATGTATCCGTTGTGGATTTGACGGTTAAGTTAGAAAAGGAAACTTCTTATGCTGAGATCATGGAAGTCTTTAGAAAAGCATCGGAAACCGATTATAAAGGACTGGTAGGATTTACTGAAGACGAAGTAGTCTCTCAGGATTTTGTGTCCGATGAGCGTATTTGCATCGTTGATGCAAAGGCGGGTATCGCATTGAATAGTACTTTCTATAAAATTATTGCATGGTATGATAATGAATACGGATATGCAGCAAAATTAATCGATTTAGCTGTACGTGTACATACAGTAAAATAAACATCATAGCATGAAAATTATAGTAGATAGCGGGTCAACCAAAGCCGATTGGATCTTTTTTGACGACCAAGGGAAATGGTTGCTTTCCGTTTCGAGTCTGGGTTTAAATCCGGAAGTTTTAACGGTCGAAGAATTTGAAATTCGGGTACAGTTGCTGCCCGACGTTAAAAAATACAAAGATCAAATCAAATCATTTTACTTCTATGGATCGGGTTGTGGATCAACTCGTGCCAAAAAAATTGCTTATGATTTTTTTGATAAATACTTTGAGAATGCAAATTATATAGAAGTCCGTGAGGATACTTATGGAGCGGTTTATGCGACCACGGCAATCGGTTCTCAAGCTATTGTTTGTATTAACGGTACGGGATCCAATTGCAGTTACTTTGATGGAAACGCAGTGCATCAAGCGGTTGAATCTTTAGGTTTTATAGCGATGGATGATTGTAGTGGAAGTGCTTTCGGCAGACTGATGATTCGAGGTTATTATCTAAAAATGATGCCCGATGATTTGCGTAAATTAATAGAACATAAATACGATTTACATCCGGACGTTATCAAGGATCATTTTTATAAAAAGGAAAATCCCAACGCCTATTTGGCTTCATTTCTGCCGTTTTTAATCCAATATAAAGATCATGAGTATTTCCAGGAAATGATCGTTAGTCAGATTCAGTTTTTTGTAGATCATTATATCAAACAATTTAAGGAATCCGCTACTGTTCCCGTTCATTTTATAGGATCAGTGGCTTATTTTCTGCAAGAGGAATTTGCTCGAGTTTTAAAGTTTAACGGTTTGCAATTGGGTAAAATTTATCAAAAACCGATGGACGGATTGATTGAATTTCATCAACACACTATTTAATATGGAAATGGAAATAGCGATAATAGCGCACGACGGAAAAAAAAGACAGATGATCGAATTTGTGTTGCTCAACAGAGCCTTTTTAAACTCAGATTCTATCACTTTGATAGCCACGGGAACTACGGGCACATTAATGGAGCAGGAGGGATTTAAAGTCTTAAAGATGTTGTCAGGACCATTGGGTGGGGATGCTCAGATTGCAGCTAGAGTGGCCGAAGAAAAAACTCAGATGGTTTTGTTCTTTAAAGATCCTTTGGGAAAACACCCTCATGAACCAGATATTAATATGCTCTTGAGGGTGACAGATGTTCACAATATTCCGTTGGCAACCAACTTAGCCACGGCTCAATTGTTATTAGATGCTATTTCGAACAGATCATAGAAATTTCGATATTCACATTGCGGGGTAATTTTTCAACTTGTACACATTCTCTTGCAGGAGCAGTAGCAGCATTGAAATAAGCACCGTAAATTTCATTAATACGTGCGAAATCATCCATATTGCGAATGAATATGGTCGCTTTTACAGCATTTTCAAAAGTCATTTTGGCCTCGGTCAAAATGGCTTTTAAGTTTTCCATCACTTGTTTCGTTTCGTCTTCTATGCTTGATGTAATCAGTTCTTGTTTTGCTTGGTTAAACGGGATTTGACCAGAAATAAACAGTAAATCACCGATGCTAACTGCATGGTTATAAGGTCCGATTGGAGCAGGTGCTTGCTCAGAATTAATTATTGTTTTCATAGCTATTTTATTTAATTTATATCGACACTACATAGCGCTTGATTTTATACTTACGCAGCGATATATGCCTGTTTTTAATAAATATCGAGAGTTTCGACACGGATTTTACATAAAAGTTTTTTATAAGTAAAACTACCGAATTCCTACAGTAGGTTAATTTCTATATCGCTTGTCCGGTACGCTTTTCTTTTCCCATTTCAGATCGCTCAGCATCGATGACTTGATTCCAATAAAGAATCCCCAACTGGTATAATCTCCCAGAGGAACCCAACTAAAATTCATTCTCCAACTCATCAAATCTCGTTCAAAACGCAACTGTGTAAAAGTTACTCCTTTGTTGGCAAAATCGTATCCCGATGAAAAACCAAACTTCCACTTTGGGGTGATTTCAATATTACCCGATACCATGACCGAGTTGTTGGTGATTTGACTTTCTCTCCTTGAATTTCCATAGGTTAACGAATATGCAAAAATTAAATCCCAGGGTAGTTTAGCATTGTAAAAACCGGTAAAAGGGCGCTCTTTGTCGTCATCGTCGTCGAACAGCGTCTGGCGATTATCTCCTAAATCCGTTGCTCTACCAAATAAATCATCGGCACGGCCTCCATTTTGAACATTCTGTTCATTGCTTTTTTGTTCGTTGCCAAACATAGCATCGGTACTTGAAAAAGACCAGTTTACCGTCATATTGGCGCTGGTCATTCTAAATAAACTTCCACCGTTATCGATGTTGAACATGTCCATTCTTCTTCCATTGTTATCAATGGCATAAGGATCTAAGGTAGCTCCAAAATTGATGTTCATCTTGTCTTGAAACAAGTTGGTTCCACCGCTAATTTGCAAGGGTCTCCAAGCTAGAGAATCCGCAGTTATATCATAAGAAGTACTGAAATTTAAACTGTTTAATAACATCAACTTCTTAGATTCCCCCGTTTCACTTTCGTCATCTCGTATTTTAGCCTCTAAAGAGTTGCTTAAAGAGAAATTCAACATATTGGAAAACGTTTTGCCTGGAGAACCGAAAATACCAGCTTGAAAACGAGTATATTCCTCCATGGTAGTTCCAGTAGCATCGATGGCATAAGTATCATAGTATTGCTCGAAACTAGGAGAATACGTGTAATTTACTTTCGGGCTCATCAAATGTCTAATGGCTTGTAGTTTAGAGTCCTTACTAAAATTAAAAGTTCCGTAAATAGTGGTTCCAACAGAGGCGTTAACATTGTAAGTTCTAAAACTGTCAAATCCATTGATACGTTTGTCTATTACTTTGTTTTCGGCGATATCAAACTGTTTTTCTATGGTATTCATATACCAAACTTCATTATAACTAGCACCTGTACTAACGCTAAAATGTTTGAATACTTTGAAGTTAGTGGTGATGGGGATGCTGTGTTGGAAACCGGTATTTAAATCGTTGAACATTTCGCTTTTAAAGAATTTGTCTTCCGTAGTATTGACGCGATTTTCAGCTCTTAAATTATACGATAAATTGATGTTTTTGATAAAACCTTTTTTCGGTCCGTTTTCAGAGGCAAACGGATAAACTCGATCCACACTAACTTGCATGGTCGGCAAAGTCATGTTGATGATGGATTCCACTCCCGTGGTTTGAGAGTGTGTAGCCCCTAAGGTCATGTTGACTTGAGGAACACTTTCAAACGTTTTGGAATAGGTGATCGAGGAGTTCATTTGATTGTTTAAACGCGAACCGATATTGTTGTTGTTTAACGATTGGGTAAAGTATTGTCCACTACCCATGTTGACCGATGCCGAAAAACGCGAAGACGGATTCGATTTTTGATCTTGTGTATGTGACCACTGAATGTTGTATTGGGTAGATCGTTGGTAATCCGGTAATCCCAGCTCACTGAAAATTTGATTTTCGTAGCGCACATTCACCCGTCCTGAATATTTATAACGTTGCGCATAAGAACTTTCCGCTCTAAGGGCGTAACTTCCATTGGTGTAATAATCTCCTAAAACATTCAAATCGAGCTTGTCACTAATGGCAAAATAGTAACCTCCATTTTGTATGTAATATCCCTGTTGATTGGTATCTCCAAAAGTTGGAATGATAAAGCCGGACTCTGCCTGTTTCGACATGGGAAAAAAGGCGAAAGGCAATCCGATTGGAGTAGGAACATCAGCAATAACCATATTAGTTACACCAGTAACCACTTTTTTGTTGGGTACAAATTTGATCTTTTTGGTCTTAAAATAATACTCTGGATTATCGATATCTTTTGCTGTGGTAAAGCGAACATTCTGCATAAAATAAACCGAATCGTTCTCTTTTTTGGAGACCTCTGCTTTAATTCTAAACTCACTTTGTTGGGTTCGAGAATTCCAAACCATCGCTTTGCGACTTTTTGTATTATAACGAATAGAGTCGGGTTCAATAACGTCATCTCCTTGCTTGAAAACCGGGTTTTGACTGTATTTTCCGAGGCTATCTTTTATTCTTCCTGCATAAATTTCGCTTTTTGCGAAATCATATACGATCTTTCCAGCCTTAAGTTCGAAGTCCAAATAGTTTAATTCGGCTTCATTGTAGAGGGTCAGTTGCTTCTTTTTTTGATCTAATTTTTCGTAATCCTTAGCCTTTCTATAGACAATTCCTTCTAGTAATGGGGCTTTTTTGACTAGGGTGTCCTGTTTTTTTACCACTAAAGTATCCGTTGAAGTCGTTGCTGTAGTGTCGGTGGTAGTTGGTTGTTTATCAACCTTTAAGCTTTGTTTTTTAGGTTTTAAATCTTGCGAATAAACGGAGGTGTTTATCACGCTGATAAAAAATGATAAGAAAACGATATGAATTATCTTTGTATGCAAGGCTATAAGTGCTATTTTTGTAAATTATGGATCGTTTTTTGAAGTGTCAAACTTACATATATTTTTTTTTAAAACTTAGAATTTTATTAAATTTAAACTCAATTATAAATTTATGTTTATGAATTTAAGCAAATCGAAATTTCTCTTAATAGGAATTTTTTTATTCACGTCTTTTTTTAGTTATGCACAGTCCAATTCGAAATTTAAAGTTGTTCTTGACGCTGGTCACGGAGGCAAAGATTTTGGTACCAGTCACAACGGTAATGTCGAAAAACGCATCGTTTTATCTGTCGTATTAAAAGTAGGTGAAATATTAGAGAAACAACCCGATATTGATGTAATTTATACACGTAAAACCGATGTGTTTGTCGAAGTCAAAGAGCGGTCAGTTATTGCAAATAAGGAAAATGGAAACGTTTTTATATCCGTACACTGTAACGGAGTGAACAGCAATGATGCTAGCGGTACCGAAACCTATGTAATGGGTTTGAGTAAAAACAAGTCTAACTTAGAAGTTGCTAAGAAAGAGAATGCTGCGATTACACTCGAAGATGATTACAAAAACAAATATGCCGGTTTCGATCCGAATTCTCCAGAATCGTTAATTGGACTGACTTTGATGCAAGAGGATTATGTTGGGCAAAGTATTGATTTGGCTAGTAAAGTGCAAGACGGTTTTACCAATGAATTAAAAAGAAAGAGTAGAGGAGTAAAACAAGGTCCATTCTGGGTACTGCATGGCGCATTTATGCCGAGTATCTTAATTGAACTGGGTTTTGTGTCAAATAAAGAAGAGGGGGAATATCTGAATTCGGAACGCGGACAGCGAGAGCTTGCAGAATCAATTGCTAAGGGGATTTTGAATTATAAAAAGGATTTCTATTCTGCAAGTAAAGGAAATACAGCCCCAGCAGTAAAAGACAATAAAACGGTTAAAAATAATCCTAATCCAGTACAGGAAGTAAAAACTACAGTAGTACCCAATAAAGAAGAAGTAGAAAAAGTTGAAAGCAAGGTAGTCACAGCTAAAGATGTTGTGTTTAGAATTCAAATTTCGGCGAGTTCTAAGGTTTTAGATTTGAAACCGTCAAACTTCAATGGACTTTCGTCTATATTTATGATCAAAGAAAACAATTTGAATAAATATTATTATTCAGAGACTAGTGATTATAACGAGGCGCAAAAAAGACTTGGAGAGGCTAAGCTTAAAGGTTATACCTCGTCATTTATAGTAGCCTTTAAAAAAGGTAAAAAAATATCTGTTGCAGAAGCCTTGAAATAAATAGGTAGCCTTTAGATAAAAAAGTTTATTTTTGCTCATTAAAATCCACAATTTTGAAAATATCAAGAGAAATTAAGACAGCGATATTGGTGCTATCTGCCATTATGTTATTTATTTGGGGTTATAGTTTTTTAAAAGGGCGCAGCCTTTTTGACAACAGTATGAAATATTATGTTTTATACGACAATGTAGAGGGGTTAACCACTTCTTCTCATGTGACCTTAAATGGACTGGTTGTTGGTAAAGTTAGTAAGATCACTATTCAGGAAAACACCGGGAAGTTAATTGTCGAGATTTCGATGACAAATCCTTTCGATGTTTCTAAGTCTACCGTTGCTTATATTTATTCTCCTGGCTTAATAGGTGGTAAACAAATTGGTTTGGAACCCAATTTCGCAGATAAAGAATTGGCCGAATCTGGAGATTATTTAAATGGACAAATCCGAATGGCTTTTACCGATCAACTCGGAGAACAATTAGATCCACTTCAGAAAAAATTGGAATTGGTATTGGAAAATGCCAATAAGATGTTGGCAGCAGTCAATTCGATTTTGGATGAAAAAGCACAGCAAGACATCAAAAATACTTTAGCTAATTTGGATAATACCTTGGCTAATGTAAACTCCATTACAAAAAATGTAGATGGATTGGTTGTTAATAATACAGCGAAGTTAAATACGACTATGGGCAATCTTTCAAATGCCAGTGGTAATTTTTCAAAGCTATCAGATTCTTTAACAGCTTTGGATATTACAGGAACTTTTGCTAAATTAGAGTCGGCTTCAAATAATATTGATCAAATTATCGGCGGTATAGAAAAAGGAGAAGGTTCAGTTGGTAAATTGTTGAAGGATGAAGAATTATACAGAAATTTAAATCAGGCTTCTAAAGAGTTAGAGGAGTTGCTTAGCGATTTGAAATTAAACCCAAAACGTTATGTACACTTTTCATTATTTGGAAAGAAAGCACCCGTTTACACTCCTAAGGAAGTAGAAACGGAAGTAAAAACTGCTGAAGATTCGAAAAAATAGATTAGGTTTATCCATAGTAGAACAAAAAACAAACATACAACAACGACTCAATTGACAATAAATTAACTGGAGATATGCAATACCTTAGTAATATTTTATTTTTAATTTTATTAATAGTAGGATTTACTTTTTTCATTATGAATGTAAAAAAGTTGATGCGAAATATTAAGTTAGGGCAGCAGGTAGATCGTACGGATCGTCCTGCAGATCGACTTAGAAATATGGCGATGGTTGCTTTGGGACAATCCAAAATGGTCAAACGCCCAATAGCTGCGGTACTGCACGTATTTGTATATGTGGGTTTTGTAGTGATCAATATTGAAATGATCGAGATCATCATAGACGGTCTTTTTGGTACTCATAGGGTTTTATCCTTTATGGGTGGATTTTATGACGTATTGATAGGTACATTTGAAGTATTGGCATTTTTGGTGATTTTTGCGGTTGTAGTATTTTGGATTAGAAGAAATATCATCAAATTAAAACGATTAAATCAACCTGAACTCGATGGTTTTCCTAAAAAGGATGCCAATACCATCATTTATTTTGAGACGGTATTGATGTGTTTCTTTTTATTGATGAACGCCGCGGACTTTTATTTACAAAACTTGGGATACACGCATTATACGGCAGTGGGTTCTTTTCCGATTTCACAATATATCGCTGGAATCTTTAATGGAATGGAGCCAGCAACGGTTGCTATTGTAGAACGTGTGGCTTGGTGGGGGCATATTATTGGTGTTATGGCCTTTATGAATTATTTGTATTTCTCAAAACACTTACATATTATTCTGGCTTTCCCCAATACGTATTTCGCCAATTTAAATCCGTTAGGTGAGTTTGACAATCTAGCTTCTGTGACTAAAGAAGTGAAGTTGATGATGGATCCCAATGCAGATCCGTTTGCAGCGCCTGAGGAACCGGCAGAGCACGTGAAATTTGGTGCATCTGATGTACAAGATTTAAATTGGGTACAATTGCTTAATGCATATTCTTGTACGGAATGTGGTCGTTGTACCTCCTCTTGTCCAGCTAATCAGACTGGAAAAAAATTGTCTCCACGTAAAATCATGATGGATACGCGTGATCGTTTGGAAGAAGTAGGCAAGAATATCGATGCCAATAAAGGTGTTTTTGTGGCTGACGGTAAGAGTTTATTAAATGATTATATCACTACAGAAGAGTTATGGGCTTGTACTTCTTGTAACGCTTGTGTAGAAGAATGTCCAATCAATATCAGTCCTTTATCAATCATTATGGATATGCGTCGTTTTCTAGTGATGGAGCAAAGTGCTGCCCCTCAAGAGTTGAATGCAATGATGACCAATATAGAGAACAACGGTGCGCCTTGGCAATACAACCAAATGGACCGTTTGAACTGGAAAGACGAAAACTAATAAAAATTATGGTTGGCTGTTCAGTAGTCAATCCCTAACATAACAATACCATTTACTATGTCAGAGAGTTTAGTAGTGCCTACAATGGCCGAAATGATGGCAAAAGGAGAACAACCTGAAGTTTTATTTTGGGTTGGCTGCTCAGGAAGTTTCGATGATCGAGCTAAAAAAATCACTAAAGCATTTGTAAAAATATTAAATAAAGCTAAAGTACCTTTTGCTGTTTTAGGAACAGAGGAAAGCTGTACTGGCGATCCTGCAAAGCGTGCTGGAAACGAATTTTTGTTTCAGATGCAAGCCATGATGAACATTGAGGTACTCAATGCGTATGAAGTGCAAAAAATCGTAACGGCTTGTCCGCATTGTTTTAATACCATTAAAAATGAATATCCGGAATTGGGTGGTAAATACGAAGTAGTTCATCATACCCAATTTTTAAAAGGCTTGTTGGATGATGGTAGATTAACCATTGAAGGAGGTGTTTTTAAGGGAAAAAGAATTACCTTTCACGATCCTTGTTATTTGGGTAGAGCGAATCAGATCTATGAAGCACCTCGTGAATTGATTCAAAAACTGGATGCTGAATTGGTAGAGATGAAACGATCTAAAGTCAATGGACTTTGTTGTGGAGCCGGTGGAGCACAAATGTTTAAAGAACCAGAAAAGGGTTCTAAAGACGTTAATGTTGAACGTACAGAAGACGCGTTGGAAACCGAGCCGGAAATCATTGCAGCGGGTTGCCCTTTCTGTAATACCATGTTGACCGATGGAGTAAAATACAAAGATAAAGAACATCAAGTAAAAGTGTTAGATGTTGCGGAATTAATCGCGACTGCACAAGATTTATAATTATGTACGTACCATTTGAAGAAATGCCGGAACATTCGAGAATATGGATATACCAATCCAATAGAAAGTTCTCTGATGACGAGGTTCAAGATATAGAAAAGGAATTGTTGGAGTTTACGTCCCAATGGGCTGCTCACGCAACACCTCTTCAAGCATCATTTACTGTAAAATACAATCGATTTATTATCCTAGTTGTGGATCAAGATGTGCACCCGGCTTCGGGATGCTCCATCGATGCTTCCGTTAGAATTATTCAACAATTCGAACAGAAATACGCGGTGGATTTGATGGATAAGATGAACGTGACTTATAAGTCAGGGGATTTTATCGCTTATAAAACCCTAATTGACTTTAAGAAAATGGTGAAGGAGAAAGCCGTTTCTGATCAAACCATTGTCTTTAATAACTTGGTCAATGATTTGGGTGAGTTTAACGATTTCTGGGAAGTGCCTGCATCGGAAAGTTGGCACAGTAGGTTTTTTTAAATAAATCAACATTATCTTATTTTATAAAATCATCATCCAACTTGTTTTGAGTGATGATTTTATTGTTTCATTCCCTATTCTATGAGAAAATTAACTGTCCTATTTTTAGTGTTATCAAGTTCTGTTTTTGCGCAAACCAATTTTAAAAAAGCGCAAAAAATTTGGGTTGATAGTGTATATAATGCCATGACTTTTGAGCAGAGAGTGGGGCAACTTTTTATGGTTGCCGCCTATTCCAATAAAGACAACGCGCACCTAAAAAGCCTTGAGAAACTCGTGGTAGAGCAGCAGGTGGGAGGTTTGATATTTTTTCAAGGTGGTCCTGTTCGTCAAGCGACGATGACCAACAGCTTGCAAAAATTGGCTAAGACTCCAATGTTAATTGGTATTGATGGGGAGTGGGGTTTGAGTATGCGTTTGGATTCTACACCGCGTTTTCCGTGGAATATGACCTTAGGTGCTGTACAAGATATGGACTTAATCAAACAAGTCGGAGTGCAATTGGCACAACAATCGCAGCGTATTGGTTTGCATTTTAATTTTGGACCGGTAGTAGATATTAATACCAATCCTAAAAATCCTATCATTGGTGTGCGTTCGTATGGGGAAACTCGTGAAGTAGTCACCGATCGGGCTATTGCCTTTATGGAAGGTTATCAAAGCCAAAATTTATTTTCTACGGCCAAGCATTTTCCAGGTCATGGAGATACATCGACAGATTCGCATTATGCACTGCCCTTGATGGATTTAACGAAAGATCGTTTGCATAGAGTTGAATTGTATCCGTATAAAAAACTAATCGATCACGGCTTGGCAAGCGTTATGGTGGCTCATTTGAGTTTACCGGTTATTGAGCCAGATCCGAAATTACCGACTTCCTTATCTTATAACGTCGTAACCAAACTATTAAAAGAGGATTTGGGGTTTGAAGGTTTGATTTTTACGGATGCCCTGAATATGAAAGCGGCTTCCAATTACTTAAAACCCGGTGAAATTGATTTGGCTGCATTTATGGCTGGAAATGATGTGTTATTGTTTGCTGAAAATGTTCCGACTGCCTTAGTGAAATTTAAAGAAGCTTTTGAGGCCAAAGTTTTTACAGAAGAGCGTTTGGCACATTCGGTAAAGAAAATATTAAGTTATAAATACAAAGCGGGTTTAACAGCTTATAAACCGGTGCAGTTAGCGAATTTAACGGCCGAATTAAACGATAGCCATTACGAGGATCTCAATGCTAAATTGTATAACCAAGCCATGACAGTCATTAAAAATGATCGACATGCCTTGCCGATAGTACATTTAGAAAAAGAGAAAATCGCCTATTTAAAATTAGGTGATGACTCGGGCGACGAGTTTCTAAATCAATTAAATCAGTTTGCAGCTGTTACAGCTATAGATACTACCGCAGAGAACTTTAGTCTTACTGATCTGAAACAATATACCCGTGTGATCATCGGTTATCACAAGGCGGATAATCCATGGAGAAAACACGATTTTACTTTTGCTGAATTAAATTGGATCAGTCAAATCGCAGCACAAAACAAGACTATTTTAGTTTCTTTTGCAAAACCTTATGCCTTGTCGGCAGTATTGAATTTCGGACCTATAGAGGCTGTGATCCAATCGTATCAGAACAATAAATTTGCTCAACAGGCATCGGCTCAGATTATCTTCGGAACTTTAGCGGCAAAAGGAAAATTACCCGTTACTATAAATAGTGAATTCGCTGAAGGAACTGGCTTAAAAACCAAAACGCTTTCCAGGTTAGGTTTTTCCACGCCAGCTAATGAAGGTATGGATCCGGTAAAACTTCAAAAAATTGACCAATTGGCTCAAAGAGCTATTGATCAACGTTTAACACCGGGTATTCAGGTAGTAGTGGCTAGGCATGGAAAGGTAGTCTATCAAAAATCTTTTGGTAACCATACCTTTGAAAAGAATCAACCCGTATTAAATACCGACGTTTACGACTTGGCCTCGCTGACCAAAATCTTGGGGACTTTGCCGTTGTTGATGAAAGAATACGAGGCTGGAAAAATAACGATGAAATCCAAATTGGGAACTTTGATTCCAGAATTTGAAGACAGCAATAAAGAGGATATCACTTTACAAGAGGTTTTGACCCATCAGGCGCGACTTCAAGCATGGGTACCCTTTTACAAAAGCACTTTAAACGAGCAGAATCAACCCTCGAAGTTTTTCTATTCCAATCATTACTCTTTGGAGTTTCCCGATCAAGTTTCGGAAAATTTATACATTAAAAAGGGGTATAACAAAGTGATTTTAAAAGAAATCGCAGACAGTAAATTGTTGCCAAAGAAACAATATAAATACAGTGATTTAGGATTTATCGCGTTAAAAGAGTATTTAGAGCAGTCAAATCATTTGTCTTTAGACCAATTGGCTGATCGCGAATTTTACAGTAAGATAGGTGCTAGCACCATGACTTATAATCCTTTGAGAAAAAGAGATATGAGCACCATTCCTCCGACAGAAATTGATACCTACTTCCGCTATACTACAGTACAGGGATATGTACACGATATGACTGCGGCTATGGAGGGCGGTGTCGCTGGCCATGCAGGATTATTTGCCAATGCTTTAGACGTAGCTAAAATGATGCAGTTGTTTATGCAAAAAGGAAGTTATGGTGAAGATCGATTTTTCTCTGAAAAGACCTTTAATGATTTTAATACTTGCTGGTCTTGTAAGGATGGGAATCGTCGAGGTGTAGGTTTTGACAAACCTCAAAAACCGGGAACTGCAGGTCCAACTTGTGGATGCACATCAATGGAAAGTTTTGGTCACACAGGATTTACGGGTACGATGACTTGGGCAGATCCGGAGAAAGATTTGATTTATGTGTTTTTATCCAACAGAACGTATCCCGATAGCAACGATAATAAATTGTCAAAAGCCAACGTCAGAGAAGATGTTCAACAGGCTATTTACCAGTCGATTATCGATTAAATACAGGCCGATTTATCTTATACTTTGTTGAAGGAGGTGGGACTGATTTATAAAGTGCATCTCCTGGTAAGTGTTGAAAAATATTTGATAATGTAAAATAAAAAGGGTCTAAAGTAAAAGTATTTTATAGTACTTTAGGGACCAATTAGGAATTAAAGTATATGAAGATAGGAATAGTATGTTATCCCACATTTGGCGGTAGTGGGGTTGTGGCAACAGAACTGGGATTAGAATTGGCAAATCGCGGTCATGAAGTTCATTTTATAACATATAGTCAACCGGTTCGCTTAGCCCTTTTGAATCACAATATATTCTATCACGAAGTGAATGTGCCAGAATATCCTTTGTTTCATTATCAGCCTTATGAATTAGCGCTATCGAGTAAGTTAGTGGATATGGTTAAGTTATACGGTATCGAAGTACTGCATGTGCATTATGCTATACCGCATGCTTATGCGGGTTATATGGCCAAACAAATGTTACTGGAGCAAGGAATCTATCTACCGATGATTACAACCTTACACGGTACGGATATCACCTTAGTGGGGAATCATCCTTTTTACAAAACCGCGGTTAGTTTTAGTATCAATCAGTCGGACTATGTGACATCCGTTTCTGAGAACTTAAAAAAATCGACCTACGAATTGTTTGATATTGAAAAGGAGATTCAGGTCATACCCAATTTCATCGAACAAAAACAGTATGAAGAATTTGATGATCTTCCTTGTAAGCGTTCGGCAATGGCAGATCCGGAAGAGCGAATCATCACGCATATAAGCAACTTTAGAAAAGTAAAGAGAATCAAAGATGTCATTATGATTTTTAACGGAATCCAAAAAGAAATTCCCGCTAAATTGATGATGGTCGGAGACGGTCCTGAAAAAGAAAAAGCAGAACAGCTGGCTTTGGATTTGGGAATCTACGATAAAATTATATTTTTTGGTAATAGCAATGAGGTCGATCGTATCTTATGGTATTCGGATTTATTCCTATTGCCTTCTGAAACAGAGAGCTTTGGATTAGCAGCTTTGGAGGCTATGGCTTGTTCTGTTCCGGTGATATCGAGTAACTCTGGGGGACTTCCAGAAGTTAATGAACACGGATATTCGGGTTTCTTAAGCGATGTCGGAGATGTAGAGGATATGATCAAAAATGCGCTAATTATTTTAAAGGAGGAAAATACATTAAACACTTTTAAAGACAATGCGAAAGAAGTCTCTAAGAAGTTTAATATTGATAAGGTATTGCCGTTGTACGAAAATTTGTATTTAAGGGCGTTGGAATCTTGTAAATCAAAACAGGAGTAAACTCTAGTAAATTATCGGCATTAAAAAGTTTAAAACGCCCCGTATTATCAAATAATCCGGGGCGTTTTTATATAACGTAAAGGCTTTAAATTAAGTGATTTTCTTAGTTTTTGAATTTCACTTTAGCGATGGATTCTTCGATTCGTATTATTCCAACGGATTGATATCATCGGCCACGGGAAATTCTTGCGGTGTATTGCCAATCGTTTTATCCAATTCAAATTTCGAGGTGTCAGACATGCTTCGGCCACCGGCTAACTTCACTTTATCCAGCAGGTTTAATGCCAGTTTTTCCTCTTCGCGTTGCTCGTTGACCAGCCATTGTAAGAAATTCCAGGTAGCCCAATCTTTTTCTTCAAAACTCAAGTTGACAATTTGGTAGATGGCTTCGGTGTTTTTTATCTCTTGTTCGAGAACCATTTCAAAACACTCCAATATATCTTTGGGCTCTGGTCCCGGTTTTGCCAAGGCTTCAATGACCACTTTTGCGCCACGCTCTTGTATATATTCCATGACTTTGGCCATGTGTACCCGTTCTTCTTGAGAGTGTTTCATCAAGAAATTTTTAACTCCATCATAATGGGCATCGTCTGCCCAACTTGCCAACATTAAGTAAATCTGGGAGGAATTTGCCTCTAAGGTTACTTGACTATTGAGCGCCTGAGTTAGTTTCTGTGATAGTCTTTGTGTTTTCATATTGTGCGTTTTTTTGATGATATTTTGAACTTTGTTTTGAGAATAACATAGGGGTTTAACTATAAATATAAGGAAAAATTATCACTTAAAATGTTATTTTGTTGGTTTATAGGATTTTATATTTAGATTTAATAAATAAAACTGCTCCAATTTGAATATTGATTTGGGATGTGCCGATTCGTACTTGCAGTGTATGAGTAGTGTTAAGATGCAATTGTCAATTGCCTTGGAAGTTTGGATCTCAAAGTAAGGATTGTAAATTAGTTTCGAAATTTTTGTTCGCCATTGGTAAAGTTCCTTAAAATATTGTATAAACATTCTTCTATTTGTACTAGTAAAATCGTTCCTTTGTGGGCTGTTTAAAATACGATATGGAAACGACCAAAAAGGGAATAAAAGGGAGCATGATTAAGGCTGGAAAAATAATGGGAATTGCGCTAGCGACACTGTTATTATTGATGTTTGTTGTTCCGTTATTCTTTGCGGATACCATCACCAAAAGCATTAGGGATCTCGCAAATGAAAACATCAAAGCTAAGATGGATTTTGAGGCAATAGATCTTTCTTTTTATAAAAAATTCCCATCCTTAACGGTGACTATTGACAAGCCTGAGATCAAGGGGGTTGGTTTGTTTGAAGATCAAACTTTATTGCAAGCCAGTTCGATTTCTTTTGGAATAGATTTGATGAGTTTGATGGGGGATAAAATCAATTTGAACACGGTGTATTTAGACGATGTGGAATTTAACGTACAAGTGGATTCCGCAGGAAATGCAAACTATGATATTTGGATCAGTGAAGAGGAAAAAGTTAAAAAAGACGATAATGCAACGGATTTACGTATTGAAAAAATAAAAATCACCAATGCCCATATCGTATATAAAGATATAGCAAATAAACTTCAAATTGAGGCAAAAGGATTTAATTACTTGGGTACGGGAGATTTGAGTTCGGAAGTTTTTGAATTGAAAACCTTAGCAAAAATAGAATCTTTTGATCTTGTCTTTGATCAAGTTGCCTATGTAAAGCAGAAGCCAGTATCTGCCAAATTAATCACCAAAGTAGATACCAAGTCCCTAAACTTTGTATTTGAAGAAAACGATTTGAGGATTAAAGAATTGCCGGTTTCATTTAAAGGCAAATTTGGATTTTTAGACAAGGGTTATGATTTGTTATTTGATGTGGTTTCCAAAAACGGAAAACTCGAAAACCTATTATCCGTAATACCTGTAGAATACCAATCTTGGTTGGAGCAAACCGATATTCGCGGAAATTCAGATGTGACCTTTCAATTAAAAGGTCAATTTATCGCGGAGGACAATATTAAACCGAGTGTTGAATTGGGGTTGAAAATTACTGATGGATATATAGCATATCAAAAAATTCAAGATCCTTTAAAGGACTTTAATTTGGATTTTTATCTGGTATTGCCTGATTTGGATTTAAATCGCTTGAAAATCGATGTCAATAACTTGGCTTTTAGCTTAAAGAATAAAGCTACCAAAGGTTCTTTTCACAGTGTAGGTATGGAGTCGCCGATAGTTTCAGGAGCCTTAAAGAGTTCGTTGGACCTGAAGGTTTTTAAAGCTGCCTTGGGAATTAGCCAACTGGACTTAGCGGGTCAATTGGATTTGGATTTTTCGACTGAAGGACAATTTGCACGTTCTGTCGTGGTTTCTGGTTTAAGGAAAGATCAGATGGATACGGTGGTCTCGAGTATTCCAAAGTTCAAATTAGAGGGGCAAGTAAAAGACGGGTATTTTAAAATGGCTCAATTACCTACTGCAATTGAAAACATCAATTTTAGCATACATGCCCAAGCGGCAGACAGCCTATATCAAAATACGAGAATCGAGGTTCAGAATATGTCGGCACAGGCCTTGACCAACTATATTAAAGGTCATTTTATCTTAAAAAACTTAAGCGATTTTGATTTGGATGCCAATGTCAAAGCGGCGCTTAATTTAGCTGAAATTTCAACATTTGTACCGGTAGATCAAGTTGAAATGCGTGGCGATGTGTTAATAGATGTTGTGGCGAAAGGTACTTATGAACCGCATAAAAAGCGCTTTCCGATTACGAATTCCATAGTCAAGGTACATAAAGGCTACATCAAGATGTTAGCCATGCCTGAATTACCAATTGAAGATATTGATATAGAAACGTATATCAGCAGTAAGAGAGGATCGTATAGCGACCTACTGATTAAGGTATTGCCTATTCAATTTAAAATCGCTGGCGAGCCTTTTAAAATTGATGCGAATCTGTACAATTTAAATAACCTGAGGTATAATATCAACTCCAAGGGTAAATTAAACATCGGTAATATTTATAAATTGTTTAAAATTGATGGATTAAATGTGCGTGGTAACATCCAAACGGATTTGTCATTAAGAGGTCTACAAAGTGATGCCATGGCAGGTAATTACAGCAAACTTAAGAACAGCGGTATCATGACTGTCGATCACATCTTTTTAAAATCAGAGTTGTTCCCTCAGGCATTAGATATCAAGCGTGGGGTGTTTAAATTTTTTCAAGAAAAGATGTTATTTGAAGATTTTAGAGCCGTATATGGAACATCTAAATTCTCTATGAATGGTCATTTATCTAATGTGATTCCGTTTATTACTAGTGATCATGGAAAATTAGAAGGGAAGTTTAACTTAAAAAGCAGAAAATTAGATGTGGATGAGTTGATGGTTTTTGGGCCTACTACTGCGGTTGCTCAACCATCGAAGTCGACTGCAACAGCTGGAGTAGTTATGATTCCGAATCATTTCAATATGGAATTTAATGCTGATGTAGCGCAGATTAAATATACCGATTTGATTTTGAAAAATTTCAAGGGTAATTTAGTAACTCAGTCAGGTAAAGTGACGGTGAACCAAGCTAATTTTGATTTAGTGGGTACACAGGTAGATATGAAAGCCAGTTACAAACCCACTTCGTATACCAGAGCTCATTTTGACTATGAAATCGATGCATCTAATTTTGATATTCAACGCGCGTATAAAGAAATAAAATTATTTAGAGAAATGGCTACCATGGCAAAAGACGCCTATGGTAAGGTTTCGTTGAAATACAAGTTAAACGGTACTTTGAATGCGGAAATGTTTCCGATAATGAATACACTGGAGGGGGCAGGTGAGTTGACCTTGGAGGATATTCAATTTAAAGGTTTTAATTTGCTGAATTCGATAGCTGACAAAACGGATATGAATTCTTTAGAAGATGGTAGTGTGTCCAAGGTAGCAATCAAAACTCAAATTAAAAACAACGTCATGAACATCGAGCGTACTCGTATGAAAATGGCTGGTTTCCGTCCGCGTTTTGAAGGGCAAGTAACCCTGGATGGTAAGATGAATATTGGATTTAGATTGGGATTACCTCCTTTGGGGATTATTGGAATTCCGATGAGAATCACCGGAACTACGGACAAATTTAACATCAAACTCGGGCGCTATAAAGAAGAGGATATGGAGGATAAACCCGATGAAGAAGATGTAGAAGAAGCCAGACAGTTAGAACTGGCTAAACAAGCTGCTTTGGAAGCTGAAGGCAAGATAACTCCAGAAGTGAAACCGTAAAATCGTGAATCGATGTTCGTGAATCGATGTTCGACTCACGAATAAGGATAAATCAATGCTCGATTAACAACTTTCGACAACTGCTCACTGATAACTGCGCATTGATAACTGATCACTCCCGACTCCCGAATCACGAATCACGACTCTCGAATCCCGACTCTCGAATCCCGACTCTCGAATCACGACTCTCGAATCACGACTCCCGAATCCCGACTCTCGAATCCCGACTCTCGAATCCCGACTCCCGAATCACGATTTACGTTTATAAACCGTAGTTCCCTCCTTGATGGTTTCTAACACTTTAATATCTCTTAATTTGTCGGGATTAATAGTTAATGGATTTTGGTCCAATACCACGAGATCAGCTAATTTACCGGTTTTGATAGAGCCTTTGATATCTTCTTCTTGAAGTTGATATGCTCCTTTAATGGTAATGGCTTTTAAAGCCTCTAAAGGAGAGATACGTTCATTGGGGCCCAATATGCGACCAGAGCGTGTTTTTCGATTAACAGCAGCGTATACAGCGGTGATTAGATCTGGCGGAGTTACTGGTGCGTCATGATGTATTGTAAAAGGTATACCTGCTTTTAAGGCCGAATGTGCCGGGCTGATGAAAGCCGCGCGTTCTGGACCAAACACACTGGAGTAATGCCAATCACCCCAAAGATAAGTATGGGTTGAGAAGTAGGAGGGAATTAGGCCTAAGTCCTTTATTTTTTGAATGTGGTCGGGTCGACTGTTTTGGACGTGAATCAAGGTTACACGTAGTTCCGGTTTGTAAATTCCCTCGTCTTTTAGTTGCTGAATCACACGTATCGCTTGATCGATAGCTGCATCGCCATTAACGTGCAGTTGAGCTGTAATATTGTTTTGAAACAGGGTCTTAAGGTCTCTGTATAGGATGTCATCTGTAAATATGGGAAATCCTTTATAATCTGAGGTTTGTCCTTCAGGAGGTACCAGGTAGGGTTGCGTTAACCACGCGGTTTTACCCTGAGGAGATCCGTCGTCAGAGAATTTAAAACCGGCTAATTTCAGTCTGTTTTTATAATGCATATAATCGGGCTTTAATCGCTCGAAGTCTTTTTTAACATTTTCATAGTCTGGAAAATAAACGATATCTGCTTTAAACAAATGTTTATCAGCTGCTTCTTTCAGTAGTCCAAGACTCTCTCCCATGGTTCGACCATCGCAGATGGTCGTTTGTCCGTAGCTCAACCATTCCTCTTGAGCCTTCATCAGGTTTGTAAGCGCTTGCGATTGCAAAGTATCCGCACCAACGGTGTAAGCATCTTCACTATCATTTAGACGAGGACTTCCCTTGGGGTCAATCTTTTGCATTAAGGTCAGTAGGGCTATAAAACTGGCATTCTCTTCGAGTTTGCCATTGAGTTTACCCGTTTTTGCATAGCGTCCCAAATGCCCACCTTCAGGATCTGGTGAAGAATCCGATAGTCCAACTAATTTTAACAAAGCGCTATTTCCTACACTAGCATGACCAGAGGCATGGATGACAATGATCGGAACAGTGCTACTAACAGCATCCAATTCTTCTTTAGTAGGGTGACGGTGTTCTATCATAATCGCATCGTCATAACCATTTCCAATTAGCGGTTGGTTATTTGATGTCGAATTTTTCGCTAATTGCTCTTTCAGGGCTTTTTGCAAATCGGGAATAGAGTTGACCGTGCCATAGGGTTCTGGTGATAAATCTACTGCCTGCATCATACCAGCTCTTGATGTCAAATGTCCGTGAACATCTATAAACCCGGGCAATAGGGCTTTTCCTTGTAAATCAACTTGAGCGGTTTTAGCGTCAATGTATTTTTCGGCATCCGATTTAGAACCTGCAAATAGTATTTTCCCTTTTTTTATCAACACAGCTTCTACCTGTGGATTAGCATCTTCCATAGTTATAATGGGGCCACCAAAATACATCAAATCGGCCATTTCGTCTTTAGCACTTTTTTTCTGGCAGGAGCCCAAAATTGCTGTGACCGTGAACAGGAGTATAAATTTTAGTTTCATAATCGGAGTTTTTTGGTGTTAAAATGCAAATGTCTTAGTAAAAGTATTGGTTATTTTTAACAATAGATGAGTTTTATGGATATATTATACTTAAAAATCAATTTATTGATAGCTGATTTTTAAAACGGGGGTACTTAGGAAGTTTAAACCGTGAGAAAATTAACGTCTCGGCCTAGGTGGAGCTGCAATGACACCCTAAAATAGCTTGTCTGCCGAATAAAGTAGTGAGGTAAACGTCGTGCTTATCAACTTATTCATCGGTCTGTTTTTTTAATTTCCCATTAAAAAGTGGATAAAGCGACCTATTTTATAGGAACTGCAAATCTGAAGTCTTATTGAAAAAAAAATCCTAATAAATAGTTAATTTCATTAGATTTACGCTCTAAAATATTTTGTCTTTTTATGTTAGAATTGAATCAACTTCGGACTATTTGGTTTAAAAAGTTTAGTGAATCGCTATTGGTTGCGATTTCGGTGACTAATTTTTTATTGGGTTTCGCCACTTTATTGCCACAAGGTTTTATGAATTATTTCCCGATGTTGATGATGGGGAGTTTTATCGTTTCCATAATCTTTGCGTTGTGTTTTGCGAGTTATTGGCATTATAAAGAAAAGCGATCGTCTGATTTTAATTCTCCTCAGATGCACGCTTGGTTTCAGGGAATTATACGGTATTGTTTGGCCTTTTTTCTTGCTATATATGGTTTTGCAAAATTGTTTCACCTTCAATTTGTTACTTCATACCACTTGCAAGATTCGATAGTAAGTACTTTAAATGGGACGGAGTTAACATGGAATTATTTTGGGCACTCCGATCAAATGGGTTTTATCATTGGTATATGTCAAGTATTGGGAGGCGTATTATTGTTATTTAGAAGGACAACCTTGGTGGGAATTGCGGTGCTTTTACCGATTATGCTCAATGTGGTTTTGATCAATCAGTTTTATCAGATTTCTGTAGGTGCATTTATTAATTCGGTCATATATACTTTGGGTTTGATCTATTTATTGACGCTGTATACTACAGAATTAGTAGCATTTTTATCAAAATATAAAAATAATTTGCCTGTTGTTGTTCATCCTATACTTCGAAACATATTTCGAGTATTAAGCATCGGTTTGGCTTGTGGATTTGTATTGTTTGTTTCGAATAAAAGCAAAAGTACGGTCCCTTATTATGGAAAATGGCAGGTAGAGCAGATGATACGCAACGGTAAGCAGCTTACTGAAAACGAGTGGTTACAAGATTCTACGGCATGGAAAACGCTTTATTTTGAACAGCGGAATCTAGCTTATTTTTGTCCAAATCCCTATGTTTTTGAAAATGATCGCAGTTTGGTATTACAATATCAATATGATGAATTGAACGGAGATCTAAAGTTGATTTCTTATGAGCGCAATGCAGAAGTTCCCGATACAATTCCTGTCACTGTTAAAAGTTCAACGGCGGATTTAATGCAATGGGATTTCAAACTTTATTCAGATACGATGCAATTAAGACTGAGAAGATTTGCAAAGCCTCAATAAAATTTGTTATACAATGTTTTGAATAAACGCTTCCAAATCAACGTCTTTGTCTAGTTTTAGTTTGATTTTAAGGCGGTATTTCGTCATGCGTATGGTTTTCAGTTCTACATAGAGCAGATCTGCCATCTCTTTGGTGGGCATTTTAATAAAAATATAAGCACAGTATTTAAGGTCAAGTGTGGTCAATTTGTTGGTTGCGCATTCTTGCAATCGAATATAAAATTCGGGATGAATTCTTTGTACTAGTTGTTCAAAACCATCAAATTTGCGATCTAAAAGCGTTTCGTGTTTTAGTATTTTTTCGAATTGCCGCGTATTGATGGGAACATTGTTTTGGAGGTTTTGTTTTAAATTGAGTAGTATTTCATTTTTGTGAGAGACCTGTATTTTTTTTGCGATGATTTCCTTTTGTAACCGACTGGTTTCTTCGGATTTTAGTTTAGCGATTAATTCTGCATCGATCTTAGCTTGAGCTTCTTGATCTTTAATTTCAGATAATAGCGCGATTTCTTGTCTTTTGTATTGGATAAAATGCCTAATGTAAAGAATAATCAGCAAGATAAAGATCGCAAATGCTGTAAATCCGATATAGATTAAATGCTGTTTCTCTTCTAATTCCAATTCCTTTTTGGTCAATTCGAACTTGGCAAGTTGTTGTTGACCAATTTTGATATATCGGTCATCATAATACTTTTGATAGTATTTAAAAGCTTCGTTGAGATGAAGATTAGAATCTTCAAATCGTGCAGATTTATCATAGAACAGGGCAAATTGTTGATGTAATTCGTATTTGTTTCTATAATTTTTAGGACGTTGATCGAGCCATGCTATGGCCTCGAGAAAAAGACTTTCTGCCTCGAGTTGATTTTTTTGAATTATTTCTGCTTTAATACGGATCATATAACGATTGATAAGAAATTCGTCTGACTGTTCAATAGGTAATAGCAAGGTCTTGTCGAGGTACAATCGGACTGCTTCTAAGTTGGTAACATCGGGTCTGAATTCTTGTTTAGACTGATAGATATTCATCAAATTAGCTAAGATGTTGATGCAGTTGCTTGCGCGAATAAATCCCGGATGATCATCGTATACGCTCAAGGCCTTTTTGAAATAAACTAAAGCGCTATCTAGAACTTGCTGGTTTTGTGTTTTTTCAAATTCAGATAGAAAGCGAACGCCGCGTATATTCCAAGCATAACATATACTGTGATAATCTTTGCTTTTAAAACCATTTTCAACAGCTAATTTGGAATACTTATCGGCTTGGGAAATATCTGCTAGATAGTAGTTCGTAAGTACACTGTAGTTTAGTGATTTTAGTTTATAGTCCGTTTTTCCAAGCAGTTGTAAGGAAATGTAAATATCTTTTAAGCCGTCTCTATCACTAAGGTAAAATTTCGACAATCCGATCTGGTGATAAGCGGTGGCTTTGGCGCGCTTGACTGTTGTCTTAGAAAGGTATTTGGTCGTATTATCCATTTCTATATAGGCTTGATCTACTTGACCTTGTAGGGCATAGATCAGCGCCAAACTCGAGTAGGCATAAACGCAATACTGTTGATCTTGCTGCTTGGTAGCTAATTTTATAGCGCGTTGAGCAGTTTGTAAGGATCGAAGGGTATCTGATTTATAGTAAATAGCCAATTCAGAAAGCGGAATGATTTTGCGTTTGTCGGCTAGATTCTTTGTATTGACTAGTACCTCTAACGAGTCAATGATTTTTTGTTGCCCAGAAGAGATCAAGGGATAAATTAATATAAGAAGTAGAAACCGATACCGCATGAAAAATGATTACAGACTGATTTTAGGTGCTTTATAACTGATAAAGTTACTTAAAAAAAAATTCTATATTAGTTTATTTAACAAAAAAGAATAAAGACAGTTATACTTGTTTTAGAAGATAATGTCTTTATTCTTATTAACATGAAAAAACGTAAAAATGTAACCTTTAGATTTTATTACCGCTAAAAGTCATGGTTACCCCGCCTTCTCTTCCAGCGATTATCAATTTTTTTGTTTTGTGATTATAGGCTATACTCGGAACTTCCCCTGCCTTAGATAGTATTGTCGGATCCACTCCTTCGATCATGATAACCCCTTCAATATAGACGGTGGCAGTAATTTTTTTGCCCGATACCTTATTGTTAAGAATAAATAGGGCCTGTTCATTGTTGACTAGTTCAACGATTACAGTTGCCTCATCTTTACCGGTATATCCAGAAAAAGTACCTTCAATGTATTCTACGGGTGTTGTCTTATATCCACCAATAGTATTACCATTATCATCGTCACTACTGCTACAAGCATTTAAAACGACTAGCAGCGTTAAGATTGAGGTAATAGACAGCATTCTTTTCAAAAAATTATTATTCATAGCTTTAATTATTTAATTACAGCAAATGTATTCCTAAGTCTTTTATGACTTAAAATTTCACAGACTACAAAACGTCTACATGTTTTTTGGGGGTGGGTTAATAGTTTGAAAAACAGAGCGTTGTTTGGTTGTAAAAATCAAAGCATTTTAACGAGCTGCATGTTAGCATTGATGCTGTTTACGATATTTGTTTTGGAGATTTATGAGGTAAGTGGTATAAAAAAAGCCCTTTGAAATCTATTTCAAAGGGCTGATGATGATTGTATTTCGAGAATCCCAAGGATTATTTCTTTTTAACTTCGGGTTTCTTGTCTTCTAAAGGATTGCTTTCTTCGATTGTTTTTACAACTTTCTGTGATTTGTATAAAGGGATTAAATAGGAGACGGTATAGTTCATGCCAACTCCAATACCACCACTGTACTTTTTGTTATACCCTGGTATGTATAGATTTTCAAAATTTTCAGGTTCTTTTTGATGAACCATACCATTGAGTCGAACACTGAATCCCAGAAAAACATTGTCGAATATACGCGTACGTATACCAGCAACAAATTCAACCCAATGTGCGCTTAGACCGCTGTATTTCTTATTTGGAGTTTCCAAAGTTTTATCAAAATACGAATTGGGACTGTAAACAGTATAGGAATTTAAATTTTGGGAAAAACTTGAAAAACCATATCTAAAACCGGCATAAATCATGTTTTCTAAATCCATCCAGTTCTGATGGGAATTGTAATCGACTCCGATTTTGATAAAACTCCCATTGGTAGTGAAGTTAAATTGATCTTCATCTTTGGTCATTTTTTCCTTTCCCAGTTCTGCACTCGCAAATAGTTTTTTGGTCAAACGGTAGTCGGCTTCGATTTCAAATCCGTTGTAATTTTTATCGTACACATTTCGCGCTGCGCGATATAAATCGACACCAACTCTCAAGCCGTATCGCTGTGGATAAAAATGAGGTAGTGAATCTTGTGCCCATCCAATACTTGAAAGCAGCACCAACCCAAAACTAATAATATATTTTAATGTGCTCATCTGTTTCCGTAGTAATATTTGTTGTCATGATTTCATATCTGTTGATCCAGTTTCCAATTCCATTATGGTTAAGTTTTGGATTGTTTTCTGCGCTGGTACTCAGAGTAAAAACGTTTTTGTAGCCACAGGCTTTACTGACGTAAATCGTCTCGATTTCGTACTTAAAAGTTAGGGTATCTCGACGAATAATATCGGTTCCCGTATCACTAACAGTTGTGAGCTGTAAGACCCACGCCGTATCGTTATTGTCTAAACGCAGCGGCAATTTTATTTCACTGCCCGACCTAGTAATCAATTTTTCATTGCCGACTTCATAAGCTACTAAGGCACCATTTGAATTAGCACTTAGGGGCTCTAGTCTGTCGAAAAATCGGATAAATACACTAGGAGTAGTTGGGGTGGTTTCGGGGCAAATGTCATCTTTTTCACAACTGACTACTGCTAACAGTAGAAATAACATGCCAGTATAAAATCCTAGTTTTTTCATTCGAGATTCATGTTTATTAATAATGCTTATATGCCATTAATGGTTGGCTACTGTTTTTTATCAAAACTTTTAAATAGCGCTCTCATAGCACAATATTACTGTTTTTTTAAATAATTTGAAAACGATTGATTCTTCTACTTTACCCTTAGCTAGTGCTACTAGCTTAAGATAGGAGTTATTTTTTTTCTTCAAACCAATTTATGATACAATTCCCCAAAAGTAATAAATCTAAGGGCATCATAAAGAAAAAGCATTGCAAATAGCAATGCTTTTTCTTTTATAGTTGATATTGGGCCACCCAATGGGGGTATAATTTACTTTTTACCAAATGGATAGTCGATTAAATCCATCTAAAAAAGTTCCTGTTTTCGGTAGGTTATTACAGGGCTCTTTTTTCCAACAGTACTACATTTTCTACGTGATGAGTTTGAGGAAACATATCTACTGGTCTGACTCTAGTGACTTGATACATCTCATCCATCAAGGCTAAATCACGAGCTTGAGTAGCAGAATTACAACTAACATAAACAATTTTCTGTGGTGCAATTTTTAAAATTTGAGCGACTACATCTTTGTGCATACCATCTCTAGGAGGATCGGTGATGATTACATCAGGCTGACCGTGTTCGGCTATAAAATCGTCATTGAATACATTTTTCATGTCTCCAACATAAAATTCACAATTGGTAATTTCGTTACGAGTAGCATTTAATTTTGCATCTTCAATAGCTTCCGGAACGGCTTCAACACCAATAACTTTCTTGGCGAGTTTGGACACAAATTGTGCGATAGTTCCTGTGCCAGTATACAAATCGTATACGAGCTCATTTCCTGTTAAACCTGCGTAATCTCTTGTGATTTTATATAATTCGTAAGCCTGATCAGAATTGGTTTGATAGAAAGATTTTGCATTAATGCTGAATTTTAATCCTTCCATTTCTTCCAAAATATAATCGCGGCCTTTAAACAATTTTACTTGTTGATCGTAAATAGTGTCATTGGCCTTACCGTTAACCACATATTGTAAAGAGGTGATTTCAGGGAAACGTTCCGCTAAGAAATTCAGCAACAGTTCACGTTCAACTTTATTTTCGTAAAAGAACTGTATCAACACCATGATTTCGCCTGTAGAGGCAGTACGGATCATTAAAGTACGTAATAGACCACTGTTTTCTCTTGGATTGAAAAAAGCAATATGGTTTTCATTGGCAAAACGTCGAACTTCATTTCGAATATCATTCGAAGGATCTTGTTGTAAATGACATTTTTTGATGTCTAAAATCTTATCCCACATTCTTGGAATATGGAATCCCAATGCATTTTCTTTACCAAATTCTTCACCACTTTGCACTTCATCGTCGGTCAGCCAACGCGCATTTGAAAAGGAGAACTCCATTTTATTGCGGTAAAAGAAGGTTTTTTCCGATCCGGCAATTGGCTCAAACTCGGGTAAGTCTATCTTTCCAATGCGTTTTAGGTTATTATACACCTCTTGGTTTTTATAAAACAACTGCTGGTTGTAATTCATGTTTTGCCATTTACAACCACCACAGGCACCAAAGTGTTGACAAACCGCTTCAATACGGTGATCTGAAAGTTGATGTATTTTAATAGCCTTTCCTTCGTAATAAGCTTTGCGCTTTTTAACGGTTTGAACATCTACTACATCACCGGGAACTACATTTGGAATAAAAATTACTTTTCCATCTGGGGCTTTAGCTACCGAAACGCCTTTTGCACCTGCATCAAGGACTTCTACGTTTTCGAATACGATTCTTTCTGTCTTTTTTCTCATGGCGCAAAAATAACTCTTTGTTTGATTGATTACTTCTTTTGAAATAAAATAATTGATTATTCATTTTTAATCTTAATAACTCAATGAAATTGATCGGTGTCTTCTATCGTAAAAATCTTCTTCTTGTTCCTGCTGTTTTACCTTAAAGAATAGGTTTTTTTCTTATTTTTTGAGTAATTTGCAGTATAATTTATAGACTACTAATTCAAAATATTAAAACAATGTCACAAAAATTAACTTCACAGGAGATTATTGCGTTAGAAGACAAATATGGAGCCCATAATTATCACCCTTTACCAGTCGTATTAACCAAGGGAGAAGGCGTGTATGTTTGGGATGTAGAGGGTAAAAAATATTATGATTTTCTATCTGCGTACTCTGCTGTTAATCAAGGTCATTGTCATCCTAAAATTGTTGCTGCCATGACCCAGCAAGCGCAGACATTAATGCTGACTTCAAGAGCATTTTACAACGATAAATTGGGTGTTTACGAAAAGAAAATTACCGAGTTTTTTGGTTTCGATAAGGTATTGCCAATGAATTCGGGTGCGGAAGCTGTAGAAACCGCTTTAAAATTGTGTCGTAAATGGGCATATGAAAAGAAGGGAATAGCCGAAAATCAAGCTAAAATTGTGGTTTGTGAGAATAATTTTCACGGGCGTACTACGACCATTATATCCTTTTCTAACGATCCAGATGCTCGTAAGAATTACGGACCGTTTACAGAGGGATTTATCGCTATTGAATACAATAATATTGAAGCTTTAAAAAACACTTTAGAGGCTCATAAGGATATCGCTGGTTTTCTAGTGGAGCCAATACAAGGAGAAGCAGGTGTTTATGTTCCATCTGAGGGGTATTTAGCTCAGGCGAAAGCTTTATGTGAGCAACATAACGTTTTGTTTATTGCAGATGAAGTTCAAACCGGTATCGCTAGAACGGGTAGGCTTTTGGCTGTTGATCATGAAAATGTGAAACCGGATATTTTGGTTTTGGGTAAAGCGCTATCTGGTGGTGCGTATCCCGTATCTGCTGTTTTGGCCAATGACGAAATCATGGGAGTAATCAAGCCGGGTCAACACGGATCTACTTTTGGTGGAAATCCGATAGCTGCAGCGGTAGCTATTGCGGCATTAGAAGTGGTTGAAGAAGAAAATTTAGCACAAAATGCAGAAACTTTAGGGCAATTGTTTCGCGCTAAACTAAACGAATATATTGAAAACAGTACGATCTGTAACTTGGTTAGAGGTAAAGGTTTGTTAAATGCAATCCTGATCAACGATACGGAAGAGAGCGATACGGCTTGGAACATTTGTTTGGCATTACGAGACAACGGATTGTTGGCCAAACCCACGCATGGTAATATCATTCGCTTCGCACCACCCTTGGTGATGAATGAAGAACAGATTTTAGATTGTGTTCGAATTATCGTGGAGACACTAAAAACATTTGAAAAATAATAGTATGTTGAACGAACTCGCTCTTTTTGGAGCGAGTTTTTTTTAAAGAATAAGTGATGAAAGCATTGATTGTAGTAGATCTTCAAAATGATTTTTTAGAAGACGGCGCCTTAGCGGTTCCCGATAGCAACAAAATTATACCGATAATTAATGAGATTCAACCGTATTTCGATTTGGTCGTGGCTACTCAGGATTGGCATCCGCATAACCATCAGAGTTTTGTGACTGAACATCCCAATCATCATACTTATGATCTCATCGACTTACATGGGTTACCGCAAGTATTGTGGCCGGTTCATTGTGTACAAAATACCGCAGGTGCAGACTTCTCAACGGATTGGGATTCCAAATGCGTAGAGGCTATTTTTAGGAAGGGTATGGATAGCACTGTCGATTCCTATAGTGGTTTTTTTGACAACGGTAAACGCAAGAATACTGGATTAACTGCCTACTTATTAGGTCGTCAAATTAAAGAAGTGTATATCGCGGGCTTAGCAGCGGACTTTTGTGTTTATTACTCGGCTATGGACGCAGTGACAGCAGGGTTTAAGACGTATTTTTTAAATTTTGCAACACAGGCCATCTCCGATGCAGGCTTAGAAGAGGCTAAGGCGGTAATGATTGAAAAGGGAATCACAATTATAAATGATAAAGCAGCCTTATAGAATTGATGAAAAAATATAACCGCTACAATTTTTTTAAGCACACCTTTTGTGAATTTCGCGAAGTAGCGGCTGATGCTGTGCCTTTGATATCAGCTAATTATAAAAGCGAATCGGGAAGCATGTATTATTTTGATGATTTAGGTGTTTTTCGATATGCCAACCACTGGGGCAGAGCGGCGAATTGTCGTTGGCGTTTAATCACCGCCAATAAGGAACAGAATGGCTACAAGTGGGGATATGCACTTTGGTCGGATTTTTATCCCAACAATGACAGTGAAAAATTATTTTTTATAACTGTGGATTTCGATAAACAAGAAGTCGTGTATCAGCATAAAGCAAGTTTATCTCCCCATGAGAAATTATCTGCTGTTTTTAGGTCCGCCCCAGAAACGGCAAAGCGAATCAAGCAAATTAAAGAAATATTACTCGCTGATGATTGGGCAAAATATTTGAATGTAGTGGATATTATTTCCACAAGAAAAAGTGTAATTGGGGAAATGATAACCACCGATAAAAGTTTAATGCAAATAAAACGAGAGTTAGCAAATGAGTAGAAGAAATGAAACAAATCGATTAAATCACAAGAAAAAGGAGGACCAGAAAAAACGCAAAATCAAAGATTCGGAACTCGAACGCAAACAGAAAATTAAGGAAATCACTAGGAAATACCACGAATCTCAGGACAATGCTCGCCAAGAATAAGTAAATGTATTATTTATCGGAAATTATGTAAAGTTAAAGGAATTTAATATAATTTTTTAAAAATTACTCCACTGTGGTATGATGTTTGTATTAATACTAATCAAATAAATAATTTTTATTTTAAAATTTATTAGTTATTAAATTTAAAATTCCTTAAATTAGTAATAATTAAATTTCATTATTTAACTAAAACTTTAAAAAAGTAATTCTATGAAAAATTTATTTTTGATGTCTGCTTTAGTATTAGGCGGATTAGTATCGGCAAACGCTCAGTCCACGGTTAAGTCAACAATTAACTCTATGGAGGCTCCTAAATTATCCGAAAAAGTAGGCATGAGTCCTATTAAAAAAGGGAATTGGATGGTAGGAGGAGCTGTTGGATCTTTGGGTTACAGTTTTGAAGGAGAAAACTTCAACATTAATGTAATGCCAAAAGCTGGGTATTTTGTAACAGATGGTATTGCAATTGGTTTAGAAACTGGAGTAGGTTTCCAAACGGTTAAAGGAGGTGATAATGTTTGGAATTATACCTTTATGCCTTTTGCTCGTTATTATTTCCCAGAGGGAGCTAGTGAAACGGGTAGATTCTATGGAAATGGTAAATTGGGTATTAGTGGTGCTTCTGCAACAGCAGAAAACAATAATGAAACCTCTTTTGCTTTTGGTGTAGGATTAGGGTATTCTCACTTTGTATCTCGTAACGTTGCTTTAGAGGCAGAGGTAGGATACAACTATAGTAAGTCTAATGCTTCTACTGCAACTGCTCAGAATGGTTTAGGTGTTGCTGTTGGTTTTCAAATTTTCTTAGGAAAATAAAAAACATTACTTAAATATGAAAAGCTACCTCACGGTAGCTTTTTTTTTGTGCTGATTTTAACTGGCATAAGCCTAAAAAAAAACACTCAATCGATTGGATTGAGTGTTTTTTAATAGCTGTTTTATTTCTTTAGATACTTCTTGTATTTAAAGTACGAAAACAATCCGAGTAGACCCACTAAGGCTACGGATATATAGATAAAATCAGGTGTTACTATCTTTTCTCCTTTAGCATAAGAATGCAAACCAGTAAGGTAGAAATTCACTCCAAAATACGTCATTACAATGGCGTAGAATGCGATAATGCTGATTAGGTTATAAATCCATGTTCCTCTTAAAGAAGGTACAAAACGCATGTGTATTACAAATGCATAAACCATGATGCTGACTAATGCCCAGGTTTCTTTTGGATCCCATCCCCAATAGCGTCCCCAACTTTCATTGGCCCATTGGCCTCCTAAGAAGTTACCGATGGTCAGCAATACCAATCCAACGGTCAAAGCCATTTCGTTGATATAAGTGATTTCTTTGATGTTGAGTTCCATTTTTGCCTTGTTTTTGCTGTTGGTGAACAACATTAAGACCAAAGCGACAATTCCCAAAATCATTCCTAAGGTAAAAGGTCCATAACTAGCTACAATAACGGCTACGTGTATCATTAACCAATAGGAGTTTAGTACGGGTTGTAGGTTAGCAATCGAAGGATCCATCCAGTTTAAATGTGCTGTCCATAGAATCATCCCAGCTACAAAAGCAGTGGCTGCAATGGTCAGCTCTGATTTTCTACCGAAGTAAATACCGAATAACATGGTAGCCCATCCTACGTAAATCATCGATTCATAAGCATCACTCCATGGAGCATGTCCGGAAACATACCAACGCATGGCTAGACCCAAGGTATGAGCGACAAATAGAAGCCAAATAACAACCGTAAGTATCTTAATAGCTTTTGTTGCAAACTTAGCCGGTTTGACAATTTGAATGATAATGAATATAAACATCACCACGGCTACTAACATATAATAGGTGTAAAGCGATTTGAATACATCGTATTTGTTGTACAACAATTCGGCTTTAACCTTGCTGTCAGACGGGATAACATTAGCCCCGTATTTCTTTTGGAATCCGTGTAAGGATACCAAAAATTCATCAGCGGCTTTGTAGTCTTTTGTTTCGATACTCTTTAAAAGTGACGTCATATAAAGAGGAAGGATTTCTTTGGTATACAAAGAGTCCATACCTTTCATTCCAGCCTCATTAAGCTCTAAATAGGATACCCATTTATTGTTGGCATCATTAGGTATCGGAAAAATGGTTAATATTTTACCGCTTAAAGCAGCGTATAACAAGTTTACACGGGTATCTACTTCGATGAAATCTTTTTGAAATTGGTTTTTAACCCCAGCGTGATTGGCATCATCCAGTGATTTTCCCAATTTATAATTTCCCTTATCATCAAAAAATTGTACTAAAGCGGCGTATTTGGCTTTTTTATCCACGCCAATTGTAGCTCTTAAACTGTCGTTACCGCGTTTTAGTTCAATCAACGGAACGTTGTACCACAACTGAGGAAATTGAGTCATCGATAGGAAAACCTGATCCGAATTCATTTTTTTATAATGGTCGGACTTGCTCACTTTTCTCAATAATTCCGATGAGAAAGTGTTGATCGGTTTCATTCGCCCTCCGGCATCCTGTATCACTAATGAACCAAAGTGAGCGGCGTGCTCTTCAGAAACCTGACTGGCAACAAGCAATGAATCTAATTGAGGTAAATTGGGTATGTTGTGATTGTGGTTGTTTGTTTTTTGTGCAAACATACCCACGGAACAAAACAAAAGTAGTAGGGTAAGTAACTTCGCTTTTTTCTCTCTCACTTTATTTAGTTTTTTTCTCAAATCATTAAATCGGGTATCTCTGTCAAATAAGATCGCTAACATAGCGATATACAAGAAGGTGTATCCGATATACGTAATCCAAGTTCCCCACCAGTCGTGGTTGACAGATAAGATGGTACCTTTTTCGTCTTCGTCAAATTGAGCTTGGAAAAAGCGATAACCTTTATAATCTAAGATGTTATTCATAAAAATACGCGCATCAAATTGCTCATCAGGTGCAATCACAGTTACTTTACTTTCAAAAGCAGAATAGCTCTTTTCAGTTCCTGGATATTTGTCTGCGACAAATTTGTTCAATTGAATTTTAAACGGCAATTCGTAGGTTTTACTACCAAACATCATCGTAAATTCTAAATCTCCCAGTTGAATCGAAGTGGGAACTCCCATACGACCTTTGTTTCCTTTTAAGATGACTTCTTCTTCTTTTCCTTGAGTACGTACTGTTAATATCAAGGCATTTTCAGTATGTTTATCTTTATAATCGCCGTTTGACTTTAAAACGATTTTACCTTTAGTCGGTAATTCTGGAAAAACAAATTTGGCTCCTGCTACATTATATAGCGATCGAAACATCAATTCTTGTTTGCTGTCTTTGGCTACCGTACCTTTAAATTGGTCGGCCATTCTCATAAAATCTCCCTCAAATGGCGTGTCGATCGAATAATTATCCCCATCCTTGTGGATATTGATCGCACCGGCTGTTGGTTGATTAAAGGCAAACAATACGTTGTGAATACTAGTGACTTCCCCTTCCTTTAAGAAGTGTTCGTGACGTTCTCCATCACCAGATTCAACCATTTTTAAAAAATATATTCCTTTCTCATCGGCTTGAATCTCTTCGGTAGCCCCCATGATGTAATCTTTGTATTCCACTTCAAAAGGAATTCCATTAAATTCCTTTTTCATTTTGAAGTAATTATTTGTCGCACCCGACATTAATTTAGGCTCTTCAAAAGTTAATCTTTTCATTTCACCCTGATAGTCTCCATCGGCCATAACCGTTAAAAACGTTTTGTCAGAGAAAAAATGACTGGCAGATTCCCCTTCTCGGATAGGCATCATTCCTTCAAAACTAATGTATCTTGTAACAAATGCACCGGTTAAAATTAAGATGAATGACAAGTGTAATAAAAGGGTTGCCCATTTCTCTTTTTTGTGTAATTGATAACGTTTGATGTTACCGATAAAGTTGAAAACGAAAATAAGCATAATGGCTTCAAACCATTTGGCGTTATAGATCATGATTCTAGCTGTATCCGTATTGTATCGGTCTTCAATAAAAGTTCCAATACCCAATGCAGCAGCAAACACAATAAATAAAACAGCCATCAGTCGAGTAGACGAAAAAAAGGCAATAATTTTTTTATCCATGATTTTGTTGTTCTTGGTTTTTTTTTATAATCCAACAAAAATAACCAAAAAGGGGGGCTTTTGGGTATATTTAACTTAATATTTGGTTGTGTTGTTTTTTTGTTTAAAACTCTAGCGAAAATCGCTTACATTTGCATGACAGACACAAAAAAGAGCGGTTTAACTACCTATTTATAGGTAGTTTGAATTGCGCGGTTAAAGCATATTTTAATTTTAGATTAAACATAAAAAACAATGCCAAAAGTATCATTAAAAGGGCAAAATATGCCTGAATCTCCAATTAGAAAATTGGTTCCTTTTGCGGAAATAGCCAAGAAAAAAGGAAATAAAGTATATCATTTAAATATTGGTCAACCCGATATAAAAACTCCTGAGGTAGCTTTAAATGCAGTAAAAAATGCAGATATTACCGTGTTGGAATACAGCCATTCTGCCGGTTTTGAAACTTACAGAACAAAATTAGCAGCTTATTATCAAAAACATCATTTGCCGATAAATGTAGAAGATATCATCATTACTACAGGAGGTTCAGAAGCCTTGATTTTCGCGATGGGTAGTACTATGGATGCCGGTGATGAAATTATTATACCGGAACCTTTCTACGCAAACTACAACGGGTTTTCAACGTCAACTGGGGTTAATATTGTACCGGTGATGTCTTCTATTGAAAATGATTTTGCCTTACCAGCTATTTCAGAATTTGAGAAACTGATCACTGCAAAAACCAAAGCCATTTTAATTTGTAATCCTGGAAACCCTACCGGCTATCTGTATTCAAAGGAAGAGATTGCTCAATTGGCGGACTTGGTGAAAAAGCATGATTTGTTTTTAATTGCTGACGAAGTCTATAGAGAATTTACTTATGGTGAACACAAACACGTGTCTATTATGAGTTTTCCTGAAATTGAGCAAAACGCTATTATGATTGATTCGGTTTCGAAACGTTACAGTATGTGTGGTGCTCGTATCGGATGTATAGTCTCAAAAAACAAAGAGTTGATGGGAGCTGCGATGAAATTTGCTCAAGCGCGTTTAAGCCCGCCGACTTATGCTCAAATCGCTTCAGAAGCTGCCTTAGATACGCCTCAGAGTTATTTTGATGAAGTTATTGAAGAATATAAAGAGCGTCGTGATGTGTTTATCGAAGCACTACAAGGAATTGAAGGTGTGCAAGTAGGTGTGCCTAACGGTTCTTTCTATTGTGTAGCAAAGTTTCCTGTTAAAAGCGCTGATGATTTTGCAAGATGGATTTTAGAATCCTATGATTATCAAGGCGAAACGGTTATGGTTGCGCCTGCGGCTGGTTTTTATTCTACACCGGGTGTTGGATTGGATCAAGTTCGTTTGGCTTATGTATTAAAGAAAGAAGACTTGTTGCGTTCTGCTGAAATCTTGAAACAAGCTTTAAAGGCATACCGTCTTATTGAAAAATAGGTCGCGCATTCTTAGATAAAAAAAAACACTCCATATAAAATCATATTATGTGGAGTGTTTTTTTTATAAAGTATATTTTGAGGTCTAATTGTGTCAAACAAAATAAGCGACAATAACACCAAGTATGATTGTCCCGAGTTTGGTTAGATTAAAGCGATGGTCTTCATTGCTCTCAAAAATAATGGTTGAGGAAATGTGAAATAATATTCCCACTACTACAGCTGAGATTTCAGCATAATATTTTTGTAGAGGCACAAAGCTTCCGGACACGTAAGTTCCTAAAGGAGTCATCAAGGAAAAGACCAACATAAAAAAGAGGATCTTTTTTTTGTCCATACCCGCATTGATAAAAAAGGTAGTTAATATCACGGCAATCGGTAAGTGGTGAATGGCAATTCCCCATGCCAGATTCAGGTTTTGACTCAGGGGCATGCCTTCCAATAAAGCATGTATGCAAAGACTGATAAATAGTAGCCAAGGCATCGCATCCATTTTGTGTGGAAGGTGCACATGACCATGCTCGGCGCCTTTAGAGAAATACTCTAAAATAATCTGAAATACAATCCCAACCATAATAAAAATACCAATACTGCTGCTATGACTGTGATCGTGCTCTAAGCCACCGTGATGGAGGTGTTCAGTGCTTGCATAAACTTCGGGTAACAAATGGGTTACCGTTAAGGTCAGTAAAAAGGAACCGCTGAAAGCCAATAATAACTTTAGGTTCTTTTTGTTTTTTGGTCGCAGTATAATAGCGATCAAATAACCGATGAGTATAGAGAGTAATGGAAGGATGTAAACCATTTTATTTAAAGATCATAATTAAACGTTCGGACTCCCCTTTATAAAACTTTTTTAAGCGGTAATCTCCAAAAATATCCAATAAATTGATGTCGGATTCTTCCATCATTTTTTCGAAATCCTCTAGGCGAAAAGCGCGTACACGTTCTGTGAACTCATAATGTTGCCCTTGGTCATCAAAGGCGATATCCTTGATGATAAACCCATTCTCATAACGTCTCTTCAAATGAAATTCAATACCGTCAACCGTTTTTGTTTCTTCGGGAACCAGGTTGGGAATAACCTTGTCCACATTCATAAAATCCATAACAGCAAAACCGTATTCGTTGAGACTGTCGCGAATGGCTTTTAAGGTTTTGACATTGTCACTTTCGTCATCAAAATACCCAAAGCTCGTAAATAAATTGAAGATAGCATCGTATTGTTCAGGTAGGGGTTGTCTCATATCGTGCACGGCGAAATGCAACTTGTCGTTTTCGTGTTTTTTAGCATCTTTGATGCTATTTGCCGATAAATCAACTCCTGTTACATCGTACCCCAATTGATTTAAATAGATGGAGTGACGGCCTTTTCCACAAGCTAGATCAAGAATCTTTGCTTCCTCAGGAAGGTTTAAATATTGAGTCAAATTGTCCATGAATAACTGGGCTTCTTCATAATCCCGATCCTTATATAATGTATGGTAATACGACGTGTCAAACCACGAAGCATACCAAATTGCCGATTCTTTTTGCATGAGTTGCTTAATTTCTTTTATAGCCTGTAAATTTACTCTATTTTTGTGGAATATTATATTTTAAATAAATATTCCTAATTTGGAATAAGCCTATGGAAAATTTTAAAATGATCGCTAAAACTTTTTTTGGTTTTGAAGAAATTCTAGCCAGAGAGTTAGAGCTTTTGGGAGCGAGAAGAGTGGAGCAAGGAGTGCGTATGGTAAGCTTTGAAGGCGATAAAGGGTTTATGTATAAAGCTAATTTAGCTTTGAGAACTGCTTTGAAGATATTAAAACCAATTGAGCAATTTGCCGTGTACAATGAAGAGAATCTTTATAGAGGAATTCAAAGTATTGACTGGTCTAAATATATCACTGCCGAGCAAACTTTTGTCGTGGATGCTACGGTGAATTCAGACAATTTTAATCACTCTCAATTTGTAGCTTTAAAAACAAAAGATGCGATAGTGGATCAATTTAGAAATGATACGGGGAAACGACCGAGTATCGATAAGGATTTTCCAGATTTAAGAGTTAATATCCACATACAAGGAGATATGTGTTCGGTGGCATTGGATTCTTCTGGAAATTCACTACATCAACGCGGTTATAAAACCGCTACGAATATCGCTCCAATCAATGAGGTTTTAGCAGCGGGTATGTTGTTGATGTCGGGCTGGAGTGGGCAAAGTGATTTTATGGATCCGATGTGTGGTAGTGGAACCATCTTGGCTGAAGCAGCTATGATTGCGTGTAATATTCCTGCCAATATCAATCGTAAAGAGTTTGCTTTTGAGAAATGGAAAGATTGGGATAATGATTTGTTTGATCAAATTACAGATTCCCTGTTTAAAAAAGTTAGAGAGTTTCATTATACCATCAAGGGGTATGATAAAGCTCCCTCTGCTGTGATGAAAGCTAAAGACAATATTCGCAATGCCAACTTAGATGAATATATAAAAATTGAGCAAGCGAACTTTTTCGATACTGAAAAAGAAACCGAAGGACCGCTTCATATGGTGTTCAATCCGCCCTATGGAGAGCGATTGGATATCGATCTAGAGAATTTCTACAGAGAGATTGGAGATACCTTAAAGAGAAGTTATCCGGGTACTTCGGCTTGGTTTATAACGGCCAACTTGGAAGCCTTGAAATTTGTCGGACTGAAACCGTCGAGAAAAATCAAACTCTTTAATGGAAAATTAGAAGCGCGTTTTGTCAAATACGAAATGTATGCAGGTAGTAAACGAACCAAGTTTCAAACCAATCCAGATAGGGATATCGTATAATTTTTTAAATAATTCACATGAGTACAAAAGTAAAAACCTTCTTGTTACAATTTATTGGCTTTGCTGTCCTATTCTTTCTTATAAGAGTATTAATCGTTGAGTTTACCGCCTTATCTGGATTTTGGATTCCTTTGACAAGTGCGGTTGTTGCGACGATCTTAGCGCCTCAGTTTAGAAATGTTACGACAGCTGATGGAGATCGTATTTTGATGAAATGGATTTTTATGAAGGGAGTGAAAACGTTTAAATAAAATAGTTTATTAGATTTTGAATCTCTAAGGGCTGTCTTTTGAAAGACAGCCCTTTTTTTGTTGCGCCGAGTAGTAGATAAGTTTTTTTAAATTTATATTATGTTGTAATAACGACATATTTTTAATTATGTTATAATAATGACATATTTTTAATTATGTATTGATTATGACATATTTTTTTGTTTTATATTTGATTTATAAATTGTATTTTTGAAAGGTAAATTCATTATTATGACCGCAATATTAACTGGGGATATTATCAATTCCAGATCGGTAGAACCTCAAGAATGGTTACCTGTCCTTGAGAAATCATTGGCATTATTAGCTGCCGATCGCAGCGTTTGGGAGGTATTTAGAGGCGATAGTTTTCAGTTAGAGGTTAGCGTGGATCAGGCTTTAAAAGCGGCCTTATATTTAAAAGCGGCCTTAAAGCAAATTAAAGGTTTAGATGTGAGGATTTCAATAGGTGTTGGTGAAAAGAACTATACCGATAAAAAAATATCGCAATCCAATGGCAGTGCTTTTATTCATTCGGGAGAAGCTTTTGATCGATTAAAACACAAAACCCTGAGTTTTCAAAGTGATGATTCATCGTGGAACGAAATTATAAATCTGTTTTTGGACCTGATTTCAACCATTGTTAATGCTTGGACTCCTGTTTCTATCTATTTGATTCAAAAAATGTTTGATAACCCTGATTTTACGCAACTGCAATTGGCAGAATTAACAAAGATGAATCAAGGCAATATCAGTAGGGCATTAAAAAGAGGAGGCTATGATGAAATTCAAAAGGTATTACAGTATTATGTAAAAAACAACCCCTTATGATTAGTGTGCTTTTTTTAAAACTACTATTAGCTCATTTTTTAGGTGATTTTCTTTTGCAACCCACAAATTGGGTAAAGGATAAAGAGGCAAAAAAAATACGCTCGAAATATCTATATTACCATATAGCTGTTCATGCCGTATTATTGGGGATACTGCTTTGGGGGACTGCCAATTATTTTAGCATTATAGGCTTGGTGGTGGTTTCTCATTACGCGATAGATCTGTTAAAGTTGTATTTTGAAGATAGGATAGTACAACCTTGGGCATTTTTTATCGATCAAATCGCACATTTAAGCGCAGTTGTTTTTGTCGCCGCATATTGCGAATCTTGGATATGGAATTGGGACGTATTTAGTAATCCGGTCTATATGCTACTGGCCTTGTGCCTACTGTTGACGACGGTTGTAGCGGCTATAGTCATGAAGGTGTTAATCGCTACCTGGAAGATAGAAGACGACGCTGTGTCATTGAAAAATGCAGGAAAGTATATCGGTATCTTAGAACGCCTATTTGTTTTTGGATTTGTAATCATCAATTTCTGGGAGGGAGTCGGTTTTCTTTTAGCGGCTAAATCAATTTTTCGTTTTGGTGATTTAACGCGTTCAAAAGATCGAAAATTAACCGAATATGTTTTGATAGGTACTTTGCTGAGTTTTGGAATGGCAATCGCTTGTGGGCTACTTTTCAATAAACTCCATCAGCTGATTACGGCTTGATGTTGTGGTGTAGCTTTTTTTAACTCCTCAGATCAAACCTTTGATCCGAAAGATAAACTGCTCTAGTGTCTGTTTTAAATTAGTATGCAGTGGGACCGTTTGTCTTTAAACGAATCTATGGCTTTGTAGCTGTCGATTACGAATGAGCAAATGCCAAGCTGCTGAGTAGAAGGCTACCCAGTAATACCAACAAACAGATGATGTAAAATTTCTTATTCATAACTATGATTCTAAACAAATATAGTTAAATTTTAAATAAGTTGAGTCGGTTTTTTATCGATTCTTTTGATTGTTAATGATTTAATGTGGGTAGCTGCTGGTATTGACTTGTCAAAACGTATGTTTTTAGCTGTTTTAACGCGTTAAAGTGCAAGAGGTCTCGCGTCAAAATTAAACTGTTTAAAAGGAGGACGCTGATGCAGTTATTGCTGTTCGGTTAGTGAAGTGTGAAACACATTGCGATACCATTCTATGCGACAAAAAGAATAAGCAAGCTGCTGAACAAAACTGTTTTTAGGGCTAAAATCAACGGGATTTGAAAAGAAAAGCTACCCGATAATAAAAGGATAATATGGGGTATTATACAAAAAATGCCTTATTTTTACGCTAAATTTAAATATACTATGAGTACTATAAATTGGAAAACGGCTATGGAGTTTGAAGATATCACCTATAAAAAGTGTGATGGAGTAGCTCGAATAGCTTTTAATAGACCCGATGTACGAAATGCATTTCGTCCGAAGACAACCAGTGAATTGTATAAGGCGTTTTACGACGCACAAGAGGATACCAGTATTGGTGTGATTTTACTTTCGGCAGAAGGGCCTTCATCAAAAGATGGGGTGTACTCTTTTTGCAGTGGTGGAGACCAAAAGGCACGTGGTCATCAGGGTTATGTGGGCGACGACGGTATGCATCGCTTGAATATTTTGGAAGTGCAACGTTTAATCCGCTTTATGACTAAAGTGGTTATTGCTGTTGTTCCAGGATGGGCAGTTGGTGGTGGGCATAGCTTGCACGTAGTTTGCGATTTGACTTTAGCGAGTAAAGAGCACGCTATTTTTAAACAAACCGATGCTGATGTGACCAGTTTTGACGGTGGATATGGATCGGCCTATTTGGCTAAGATGGTCGGACAGAAAAAAGCACGAGAAATCTTTTTCTTAGGGCGTAATTATTCCGCTCAGGATGCTTTTGAAATGGGCATGGTCAATGCGGTAATTCCTCACGATGAATTAGAAGATACTGCTTTTCAATGGGCCCAAGAAATATTGGAGAAATCTCCTATGTCTATCAAAATGTTGAAGTTTGCAATGAATCTTACCGACGACGGTATGGTTGGTCAGCAAATCTTTGCGGGAGAAGCTACGCGCTTAGCTTATATGACCGATGAGGCCAAGGAGGGAAGAGATGCTTTCTTAGAAAAAAGAAAGCCTAATTTCGTAAAACAATGGATTCCTTAATAGATCCTATCGTTTTACCCTTTATAGAATATATGAATTGCTAGTAATAAGCTGTTGAAATAAACTGGCTACCGCATATAATCGTTAACAAACTATCATGAAAGAATTTTCAAATCAGCCTATAGACACTTCACAATTGCCTTCAATTGATGAAGTGTCTTTTTTGTCATTAGATCCGAAGTATACCAAAGTGGTGATGATTAATGCAACCTTAGTTTCATTGATGATCATCGGAGCGGGGGTAATTTTTTATTTTTGGGATGTTAAAATTAAAAAAGAAGACAATCCTCAATTACTGGGGCTTTTTGTTTTGCTTGCAGCATTGCTTGTCGCGCTGTATGTTTGGGTGATTTCGATCTTAGGAGTTTCCAAAAAGACCTATGCTTTTAGAGAGCATGATGTCATATACAGAAGTGGTATAGTATTGAAAAGAGAAATCGTAATTCCTTATAATAGAGTACAACACGTAGCCTTACATGAAGGAATACTTTCAAGGATGTATCAATTGGCCGCTCTGGAGTTTTATAGCGCTGGCGGTGCAAATGGAGATCTAAAAATCCCTGGAATTCCGAAAGAACAAGCAGAGCGTATCAAACAATTTATCGTAGATAAGGTACATCAGGTCAATTTTGAAAATACGCCTGAAATAGGCGATACTCTAGAAGAAAATCAATCCGAAAATAAAGATATTTCAACAGCAGATGGAGAATTTTAGCCAACCCCAAAGGCAATCCAAAATCGGTATTATTGCTGATTTTCTTTATGTCTTGCAAAAGTTGCTAAGGGCTTTCGTGCCCCTTTTGATTATCGTTTTATTAAAAGCCGAATCGCAAACGCGTGTCTATGTGATTGTAGGTAGTGCGTTTTTGTGCGTGCTGCTGTTGGTGATGGCTTATTTGAATTTTAAAAACTTCTATTTTTATATCCGGCCGGAGAGTAATGAATTTATCGTTGAAAAAGGCGTGTTCAATCGATCTAAGATCATGATTCAACTCGAAAAAATTCAACAGGTTAATATCAACCAAAGTTTTGTTCAAAAGTTGGTCGGTGTCTTTGCGGTCGAAATCGATTCTGCTGGTGGTTCAGGAAAAGAAGTTATGATCAATTCGGTCACTTATGAGGTTGCTATAGCGCTCAAGCATTGTTTGCTTGAACACACGGTAAGTGTTGCTTCTGATCCAGAAAGCGATTTGACTCAAAATGGTACTGATAAAAATACAAAAACGACTAAAATCAGTATGGGGAGTTTGATTAAAGTGGGTTTAACCTCACGTTATATTCAAACATTCTTGATTATTTTATTGTTTTTAAATACCATTTACGAGCAGATAACTAACTATTTAGGCGATCGTTTTGAACTGGATCCCGAGCAGATGGAAGCCTATGTCAATCAATATTGGATTGGATATGTTATCTTGTTTTTTGTGGTCCTTTCCGTATTGTCCGTTTTGGTCATTAATTTGATTCGAATACTGTATAAGTTTTACAATTTTACCATAGTTAAAGAATCGAACTCCTTGTTATTGAGTTTTGGGTTATTGGCTACACGCAGTACAATCATCAGGCCCAATCGCGTTCAGATTATCAAAACAGTTCAGAATTATTTTCAAAAAAGGTGGGATATTCTTCAGATTCATATACGTCAGGTAGCTGGAGAAGAGTCCGACAAGCAAAATAAAAAATCAGCTCTTGAGATTCCGGGCTGTTCTGCCGTGGAAAAAGAAGATTTGTTTCAAATGATTTATGGACAGCAACCCGTTGAAGGTGTAGTGCTTAAATCGAGCAATCGTTTTTTTTGGACGCGTTTTTTCTTTTTTGGTTTATTGCCCATAGTGCTGTTTTTACTATTCTTTAGGGATCATGCCGTAAATACGGAGTGGTATGCAGTTTTACCGATATATCTGATATTGGTATCGGCGGTCAGCTATCGGATGTATCGCCTTCGTACGTTGTATATTCATCCGAAATTTATCGTGATAAAAAGGGGGTTTTGGGATATATCGAGGGAAATTATCGAGCCCTATAAAATTCAGAAGATCGAGACTACGCAGTTTTTCTGGCAACGAACTAGCGATATAGGCGGTGTAAGTTTGTATACGGCAGGAGGAGTACTTCGATTCAACAGTACTAAATATTCTGAAATCAAAAAATATGTAGATTATTGGTTGTTTCAAATAGAGACATCCACAAAAAATTGGATGTAGATTATAATTAAAAAGAAAATGACAAAAACTAAAGCTTGGATTAACGCCGCTCGTTTGAGAACATTGCCGTTATCGGTTTCAGGAATATTGGTAGGAAGTGCTTGTGCATTTAGCGCAACCCACACGATGAGTAATTATTGGTGGATTTTTTCCTTAGCCATGCTGACCACTTTATTACTACAGATATTATCTAATTTTGCTAATGATTATGGCGATGGGGTTAAAGGTACGGACAACCATACCCGAGTTGGACCACAACGAGCGGTACAGAGTGGAATCATTTCAGCGGCTGAGATGAAAAAAGGGGTCGTTGTCACAGCGATTTTGTCCTTGTTGTCGGCGGTATTGTTGATTTACGTTTCTTTTGGTAGCGAACATTTTATGACGTCCATTTTCTTCTTTGTTTTAGGGGTGGCAGCAGTCGCAGCAGCAATTAAATATACGGTAGGGAATTCGGCTTATGGTTATAGGGGATTAGGAGATTTGTTTGTCTTTATCTTCTTTGGTTTGGTTAGTACACTGGGATCCTATTATCTGTATACCCAAACTTTTGGTTGGTTAGAGATCTTACCGGCAATAGCGATAGGAAATCTGAGTATAGCTGTTTTAAACCTCAATAATATGCGCGATAGAGAATCGGACCAGGCATCTGGTAAAAACACTCTAGTGGTCTTATTAGGCGCTGAAAAGGCCAAGATTTATCATTATGCTATTGTCGTTGTGGCGCTTCTTGCTATCTTTATCTATGCGATTGTTATCGGGTTGCCGTGGCATCACTTTATGTTTGTCATCGCTTATTTGCCTTTTGTAAAACATTTAGTAGTCGTAATTAACAATAAAGACCCTAAAAAATTGGATCCAGAAATGAAAAGAGTTGCTTTGGGTACCTTCTTTTTAGCGCTGTTGTTTTCGTTGGCTTTAATTTAAAATTTAATCACTATAAATACCTAACTACCTATGAAAATCACTTATTATGGACACGCGTGTTTGGGCATTGAGATAGAGGATATTCGTTTAATTGTAGATCCTTTTATTTCGGGGAATCCCAAAGCAAAACACATTAATTTGGACGCGATTCGAACCGATTATATTTTATTGACCCACGCACATGGTGATCACGTATTAGACGTGGAAGCCATCATCAATAACAATCCGGAAGCTGTTATAGTTTCCAACGCAGAGATCACGGACTACTATGCGGACAAGGGCTTTCAAACGCATCCGATGAATCACGGAGGATCGTGGAAATTTGATTTCGGTAAACTGAAATATACGATTGCGATACATTCCAGTTCGTTTCCCGATGGAACCTATGGTGGACAACCGGGTGGTTTTGTCATTGAAAGTAAAAATAAAAATATTTATATCGCAGGAGATACCGCTTTGACTTACGATTTTAAGTTGATACCGATGAGAACCAAACTGGACTTAGCTATTTTACCGATAGGTAATAACTTTACCATGGGCATTGATGACGCGGTGATTGCTTCTGAATTTTTAGCCTGCGATAAAGTAATGGGCTATCACTACGATACGTTTGGATATATTGAAATTGATCACGAATATGCGGTTAAGAGGTTTTACGAGAAAGGTAAGGACTTGATGCTTTTGAGCATCGGGGAGGCCATTGAATTGTAATCCTAGATGTCGTTGTCAAATTACCTTTGCAGCATTATAGCCGTTTGAAATGCTGATTTTTAATCCAACCACAACGAATTATTTACGGTTGTTCTCAGGGATAAATGTGAAACAGCCGTATTGAAAAAACATTATAGTATGAAATTGAGTTATCAACGTTACGATTTAAATTTTAAAAAACCTTCCGGTACCTCGAGGGGTATCCTAACTCAAAAAGAAACTTGGTTATTAAAACTGGAAGCTTTTGGTAAAATAGGTTTGGGCGAATGTGGTATTTTGCGTTCATTGAGTTTTGATGACCGACCGGACTACGAAGCCAAATTAAAATGGGTAGCAGATCACGTTCATTTGGGGTTGGATTACTTATGGGAAGAGTTGCTGGATTTCCCTTCGATTCAATTTGGAATAGAACAAGCTTTTTTATCACTTGAAAGTGAAGATTCCATGATACTTTTTCCGTCGGATTTTACTGCTGGAAAAGCGGCCATACCGATCAACGGATTGATTTGGATGGAGGATGAGGCGGGAATGAAAAAACAAATTGACGAGAAGTTAGAAGCGGGGTTTCAATGTGTGAAATTGAAGATTGGCGCTATAGATTTTGAATCGGAATTGCGTCTTTTACGGTATATTCGAACGCAATTTACGGCACAGCAAATCGAATTACGCGTTGATGCCAATGGTGGTTTTGATTATAGTAATGCTTTAGATAATCTTTCTAAATTAGCTGAATTAGAAATACATAGTATTGAGCAACCTATTAAAGCTAAGCAGTATGACAGCATGGCAGAGTTGTGTAAAAGCAGTCCTTTGCCGATTGCTCTAGATGAGGAATTGATTGGGGTAACCAAGGGCAGCGATAAGGAAAATCTATTGGATAAAATTCGACCGCAATTCATCATTTTAAAGCCGAGTTTAGTCGGTGGATTTCGCGGTTGTAGCGAATGGATTGCATTGGCCGAAGCTCGGGGAATTGGGTGGTGGATTACCTCAGCATTGGAAAGTAATATCGGTCTAAATGCGATTGCTCAATGGACTTTTACACTCAACAATATTATGCCGCAAGGTTTGGGCACCGGTGGTTTGTACACCAATAATTTCGAGGCTCCTTTAGTGGTTCAAAAGGGGCAGCTCAGGTACGATCCACGCTTAAAGTGGCGTTTACCCGTATGGTCATAGTTAATCATATACGGTACAACTAATTTCTAAAAGGCTATTTTTATGAAAATAAGCGCGCTCTAAGGTTTTGGTTTCATTTTTTTTTATTTTAGCTAGTATAAGATTTAGGCAGGTTGTAGAGATTGTATATGGCTCGGGGGACGTGAATTTCAATCGGTAATTAGCCTTTTAAAAGGGAGGGAACTATGGAAAGAATTAGGGTTAAAACGTTGAAATCTCATGAAATCTCAGTTCATTTTTTTGAATCACAACAACCTATAGATGAAGTTGTCGTAATCGTTTCAGCCACAGGTGTTCGGCAACAATACTATGCGTACTTTGCGGATTATTTAGCTGAAAACGGTTTTCACGTCTTTTCTTTTGATTATACGGGCATCGGAGAATCGATCACAAAACCTTTGGAGAAAGAGCAAACGACGGCGGTTGAATGGGCTTCGAATGATTTGGAAAGCGTTATTCAATGTGCAGTAGAGCGATTTCCACACCATAAAATACATTTGATAGGACATAGTATAGGCGGACAAATCATTGGCTTTGCTCCGAGTGCTGTTAGAATTTCAAATATGCTAACAGTCGCTTCTCAAAGCGGTTACTGGGGCTTGTGGAAAGGCTATAGTCGATATGCTTATTGGACGATTTGGAATCTGGTTGTTCCCGTGTCATTAAAGATTTTTGGTTATTTACCATCCAAAAGCATAATGGGAATGGAAAATTTGCCTAAAAACATGGCAAAACAGTGGAGTGGTTGGTGTAAGCATAAAAATTACTTCGTAGACACTATAGATCAAGATCAACGGTATCACCATCTAATTAAAAGCACCTTATTTTCGTTTAGCTTGGAAGGGGATAACTTTGCACCTCAGCAAGCTGTAGATTGGTTAGCGGCACAGTACAGTAATTCCGTCGTCCATAGAATACATTTGCATCCAAAGGATTATGACATAAATAAAATCGGACACTTTGATGTGTTTCGCTTGCACTCCAAACCCACTATATGGCCTGTATTGCTCAAGTCGTTGAAGAATACATAGATAAGGCAACAGGGTAGTAGTGTTGATGGTTTTTATTTTCAGATAAAAGAAAAATAAAAAACCGCTGTTTCCAAAAGGATTACAGCGGTTTTCTCAAACAAACTAAACCAATCGTACTTGTTTCTTAGAAACAATATTCGTTTTTCTCTACCAATTTGGTAGCGATGATTTCTCTTAATTTGGCAACGTTAGGCAAGTTGGTGTATTTGGTAAACCTTCTAAGTCCCATTAACATCATGCGTTGCTCGTCGTCCTCGGCAAAAGAAGCAATACCTTCTTTTCCTTTTTCAATGATGATATCCACAGCGTGGTATAAGTACAATTGAGCCATAGCGATTTGCTCGCCTACAGCATCTTTCCCTTGTGCTTTAGCTAATTTTTCTGTTCTTAAAATACCGCTTTCTGCCATGTAAATTTCGATTAACATATCCGAAGCTGCCATTAATAATTGTTGATGCTGATCGAGATCAGGACCGTATTTTTGAACGGCGCTACCGGCAACCATTAAAAAGGCTTTTTTCAAGTTGACGATGATTTGTTTTTCTTCTGCAAATAATTCGGAATAATCCGGTGTGTCGAAATCGGGGATTCCGATCAGTTCTTCAGCGACTTTCATAGCAGGTCCCAACAGATCTACTTGACCTTTCATCGCTTTTTTAATCAGCATGCCCACGGTAAGCATACGGTTGATTTCGTTGGTTCCCTCGTAAATTCTTGAAATACGAGCATCTCTCCAAGCACTTTCCATCGGGGTGTCTTCTGAGAAGCCCATACCTCCAAATATTTGAATGCCTTCATCCGCACAATGTTGCACGTCTTCGGATACCGCTACTTTTAAGATAGAACATTCGATAGCAAACTCTTCAACACCTTTAAGTTCTGCCTCTTGGTGAGAGTTTCCTTCTGCGATTCTCGCTTTGATACGATCCTCTATACTTGCTGCAGCACGATAAGAAGCACTTTCACCGATATAACAATTGGTGGCCATCTCGGCCAATTTACTTCTGATTGCTCCAAATTGGGCAATGGGAGTTTTAAACTGTATGCGTTCGTTGGCGTAAGTAACCGATTGAGTAATCAGTCTACGCTGTGAATCCAAACAGGCTGCAGCCAATTTGATTCTACCGATATTAAGGGCGTTCATGGCTATTTTAAAGCCGTTTCCGCGCTCCGAAAGCATGTTCTCTACCGAAACCTTAGTGTCGTTAAAAAATACCTGACGCGTAGAAGAGGCGCGAATTCCCAGTTTGTGTTCTTCTTCGCCTAAGCTAATACCGTTACTCGGATCGTTTTCCACTATAAATCCGGTGATGTTTTTATCGTCTCCAATTCGGGCAAATACAATAAACAATTGGCAGAATCCCGCATTGGAAATCCACATCTTTTGTCCGGTTATTTTATAATATTTTCCATCGTCGGAAAGTACCGCTTTGGTTTTACCTGAATTGGCATCGGATCCCGCTTCTGGTTCGGTCAAACAATAGGCGCCAAACCATTCACCAGTAGCCAGTTTCGGTACGTACTTTTTCTTTTGTTCTTCTGATCCATAAAGGGTGATGGGCATGGTTCCGATTCCCGTATGTGCCCCAAAGGCTGTTGAAAAAGATCCCGTCGCTCCCGAAATATAATCACATACTAACATGGTTGAAACAAATCCCATCCCCAATCCACCGTATTCCTCAGGAACAGCAACTCCTAGAAGTCCCAGTTCTCCTGCCTTTTTCATACAGTCTTTGGTGAACTCGTAATCTTTCTTTTCAAAACGCGATTTATTAGGCCAGATTTCCTTATTGACAAACTCCTTGACAGAGTCGCGCATCATGATTTGCTCTTCAGAGAAATCCTCTGGAGTGAATATGTCTTCTGAGCGGGTTTCTTTTACTAAAAATTGTCCGCCACGTGTGATGTTTTCCATGGTAATATGTTTTTTAATTTTTGGTTCATAGTTGTGATAATTTGGAAGGAACTAACACTCGGAGAGTACGAGCTCGATTTCAATATTATCGTCGGTTTGTATTTCGTCAGAACACGAATGCTTTAAATCTTCGCTTTGATTACAATAATTCATAAATCCCGGCAGCTCCCTGTCCGGTACCTACACACATGGTAACCATACCGTATTTTTGTCCGCGTTTTTTCATTTCATCAAACAATTGAACGGATAGTTTTGCTCCAGTGCATCCTAGGGGATGTCCTAAGGCAATAGCGCCACCATTGACGTTGACAATGTCTGGATTGAGTCCCAATTCGCGAATGACTGCCAAAGATTGGGAAGCAAAAGCCTCGTTAAGTTCGATTAATTCGATATCTTTTAGCTGCAGTCCTGCTTGTTTCAGGGCTTTTGGAATGGCCTTTACCGGTCCAATTCCCATAATTTTGGGTTCTACACCCGCCGCCGCATAGTTGACTAAACGGGCAATAGGCTCTAAATTCAATTCTTTGACCATTTCTTCCGACATAATCAGTACGAAGGCTGCTCCATCACTCATTTGAGAGGAGTTTCCAGCGGTTACACTTCCATCAGCGGCAAATACCGGTCTCAGTTTGGAAAGGGCGTCTATGGACGTTCCAAGGCGTGGTCCTTCATCTTTGGTTACCGTATAAGATTTCGTGGCTTTCTTTCCGTTTTCGCCAACATATACTTGGTCGATGGTAATTGGTACAATCTGTTGGTCAAACTTCCCTTCTGCCTGAGCTTTTAATGCTTTTTGATGGGAGTGGAAGGCAAATTCATCCTGATCTTCTCTACTGACGTTAAATTGTTTGGCAACGGCTTCTGCGGTAAGTCCCATTCCCCAATAATAACTTTCGTTACCCGCTTTGGCAACTTGATAGTCTGGAGTGGGTTTATAACCTCCCATAGGGATATAACTCATGCTTTCTGCACCACCTGCGATAATACAATCGGCCATACCGGATTGAATTTTAGCCGTAGCCATGCCTATGGTCTCAATTCCAGAAGCACAATATCTATTGACGGTTACTCCGGGTACATCGTTGATCTTTAATCCCATTAACGAAATTAAACGCGCCATGTTTAATCCTTGCTCTGCTTCAGGCATCGCATTTCCCACCATCACATCATCAATGCGGCTGCGATCAAAATCGGGTAGGGATTGCATCAGGAATTCTATGGTTTCTGCTGCCAATTCATCAGGTCTTTTAAATCGGAATACGCCTTTTGGTGCTTTTCCAATTGCCGTACGATAGGCTTTTACTATATATGCTGTTTTCATATTTTCTTGGTTTTAGGGGTTTGCTAGACTGGTAATCCGATTAATTGCGTAAGGGTTTTCCTTTGGTTAACATAAATTGAATGCGCTCTAAGGTTTTGCGTTCGCCACAAAGCGATAAAAAGGCCTCACGTTCCAAGTCTAATAAATATTGCTCCGATACTAAAGTGGACTCCGATAGATCGCCACCGGCCATGACATAAGCCAATTTATTGGCGATCTTCTTATCGTGTTCAGAAATATAGTGACCGGCCTGCATACTGTCTGTTCCCACTAAGAACATTCCCAAGGCTTGTTTACCCAGTACTTTTATATCTTTGCGTTTGATCGGTTGGGTATATCCCGCTTGTGCCATTAACAAAGCGTGTTTTTTTGCTTCAGCGATTTGACGATCACCGTTGACTACCACAACATCTTTTCCTTTTTGAAGTATTCCCAAATCATAAGCTTCGTAGGCTGAGGTCGAAACTTTAGCCATGGCGATTGCCATAAAATATTCTTGTAAGACATTGAGTTCAACGTCATTTTTTCTAAAGGTATCCGATGCTCTAAGCGTCATTTCCTTGCAACCACCACCACCGGGGATTAATCCAACTCCAAATTCTACCAAACCGATATAGGTTTCTGCCGCGGCAACTACTTTATCCGCATGCAAACTCAATTCACATCCACCGCCCAATGCCATAGCATGGGGTGCAGCGATAACGGGTATTCCCGAATAACGAACGCGCATCATGGTATCTTGAAAAGTTTTGATAGCTATATTTAGCTCATCATAGTCTTGTTCTGCCGCCATCATAAAAATCATGGCGAGGTTAGCTCCAGCAGAGAAATTAGCGCCCTGATTTCCAACAACCAAACCTTGGAAATCGCGTTCTGCCAAATCGATGGCTTTGTGAATCCCACTGATAACACCACCACCGATAGTATTCATTTTAGAATGGAATTCCAAATTGACAATTCCATCTCCCAAATCAATTAAGGAAGCATCCTTGTTTCCCCAAACTTTTTTAGTGTCTCTTAAATTGTTTAAAATGATAAAAGAGTCTTGACCTGGAATTTTTTTATACGTTTTAGTCGGAATATCATAATAATAGGTTGCACCGTCTTTTACCGTATAAAAACTATTGATGCCTGATTGCAACATGTCTTCTACCCATCTGGACACGGTTTTGTTTTCGGCCTTTAATAAACCTATGGCTTTTTCAACACCTATGGCATCCCAGATTTCAAAAGGACCGTTTTCCCAACCAAATCCCGCCTTCATCGCATCGTCGATTTTATATAAATCATCGGTGATTTCGGGAATGCGGTTGGATACATACGAAAACATATCGGAAAAACTCTTGCGATAAAATTCACCTGCTACGTCTTGACCTTGCACCAATACTTTAAAACGATCAATAGGACGATCTATGGTTTTAGTCAGTTCAAGAGTAGGGAAGGATGTTTTTTTAGGTTCTCTATATTCTAGGGTGTTTAAATCTAAACCCAGTATGGTTTTATCTACTTTTTTATAAAAGCCTTGTTGTGTTTTACTACCTAACCACTGGCGATCCATCATCGTTTGTATAAAAGCAGGTAGTTTAAATAATTCGTGGGCTTCGTCTTCCGGGCAATTTTCATACAAACCGTTGGCTACATGAACTAAGGTGTCTAAACCAACGACATCTACAGTTCTAAATGTCGCGGATTTTGGTCTGCCGATTACCGGTCCAGTTAATTTATCCACATCTTCTATGGTCAATTTCAACTCTTGTACTAAGTGAAACAAACTCATGATACCAAAAATACCGATTCTGTTACCAATAAAAGCAGGAGTGTCTTTGGCTACCACAGCGGTTTTACCAAGATATTGTTGACCGTAGTTATTTAGAAATTCTAAAACGGCTGTATCGGTTTTAGGACCGGGTATGATTTCAAATAATTTTAAATAACGGGCCGGGTTAAAAAAGTGCGTACCACAGAAATGACGTTGGAAATCTTCACTTCTGCCTTCACTCATAAAGTGAATCGGAATTCCGGATGTATTGGAAGTAATTAGGGTTCCCGGCTTGCGGTATTTTTCGATTTGCTCAAAAACCGATTTTTTGATATCCAATCGTTCTACTACAACTTCTATAATCCAATCGACATCTTTGATTTTTGGTAAATCATCGTCCATATTTCCAGTAGTTATTCTGCTAGCAAAGGAAATGTCATAAATAGGAGATGGTTTTGATTTTAAGGCGGTAGTCAAATGCATGTTTACATTTCGGTTTCTAACACTCGGATCTTGTAAGGTCAAACCCTTTTTCTCTTCCTCTGGAGTCAATTCGCGAGGAACGATGTCAAGAAGTAAAACTTCTACACCGATATTAGCAAAATGACAAGCAATACCAGATCCCATAATACCAGATCCTATTACTGCTATTTTCTTAATTAGTCTTTTCATGTTATAAATATTCTTTTTGGTTTCTAAGTTCTTCTATAAATTTAACCATTATAAATCAAACTATCGCAGTAGTTATGTTATTTAATGTTAAGCTTTTAGTCTTCGGAGTTAAAAATAGCTTTGTTGTTGACTAATTCCGTTATGGTTTCCGCAACCTCAATAAAGGTTTGTATTTTGTCTTCCCCTATGTGTTGTCTAATCGCTTCATTAAATTTTAAAACCCCCGCTTTGGATAATTCTCTTTTCTCGAGACCCAGTGGCGTCAATTTGATAATGACTCCACGACCGTCTTTGGGGTTTTTCTTGCGGACGATTAATTTCTTTTCTTCCATGTTTTTTAAAGTACGCGTCAAACTGGTGGCTTCCATACCCATACTTGGGCCTAAGGCTGTCGAAGAAGTCCCTTTTTCCCGATCAATACTCAATAGGGCAAAAGCAACAGCCATAGTCGCATCATATTTACCCGCTTCGTCATTATACATTCTTGCTACAGCTTGCCATGTGGCTCTAAGGATATAGTCAATCGTTTTTTCTTTCATAGTTTAACTTTGTGGTACTTCCATCTTACTAGATAATCATCAGCGCTTTTGGTAGCTTTAATAGCGAACATAAACTGCAGGAGTAATGCTCCAATTAAAATCTGAATATCAAATATAAAAAAAAATAGTATGCACGCATACTATTTTTTGAAAATTATTTTAAGGAAAGTTATTTTATCAAATTACTCGCGGTAAATTTTGTCGTATAATTTTTGGTACATCTGTATGATGATTTTTCTTCTAAGTTTTAGGGTAGGGGTTAGCTGATTGTTGTCAATAGACCAAACATCAGGAGTTAATTCAAATCGTTTCACCTGTTCCCATTTACCGAATTGTGAATTAAACTTTTCTACTTCTTGAGCGATTCTTTTGATGACCTCGGCATTGGTGCTAATTTCCAGATCTGTTTTTCCGATATCTAATTTTTTTCTAGAGGCCCATTCTTTGATAAAGTCAAAGCTCGGCTGAATTAAGGCAGCTGGCATTTTTTCTCCCTCTCCGATAACCATGATTTGTTCGATGAATCGAGATTGTTTCATGATATTTTCTATCATTTGTGGTGCCACATATTTTCCGCCAGAAGTTTTAAACATCTCTTTCTTACGATCGGTGATTTTTAAGAAACCGTCTTCGTCTAGTATTCCGATATCGCCCGTGTGGAAATAACCGTCTTTCATTTCTTCCTGCGTTTTTTCAGGATCTTTGAAGTACCCCATCATAACATTCGGGCCTTTACAGATGATTTCTCCATCTTCGGCAATTTTGACTTCGATATTACTAAGGGGTTTGCCGACCGTACCTATTTTAAAACCGTGATTTCTCATATCGTTTACCGCAATAACCGGAGAAGTTTCGGTTAAACCATAGCCTTCCATAACGGGGATCCCCGCTGCTGTAAAGATTCTGGTTAGTCGCGATTGCAAAGCAGCACTTCCCGAAACCAACAGTTTCAATTCTCCACCTAGAGCATCCTGCCATTTAGAGAAGATAAGTTTTTTGGCGATACCGAGTTTAAATTCATACCACCAACCGTTTCTTTGATAGGGTTCATAAGCAAAACCCAGATCCATAGCCCAAAAGAAGATTCTTTTTTTGATACCTGTAAGTTGGGTTCCTGTCGCATAAATTTTATCGTAGACCTTTTCGAGTAAACGCGGAACTACAGTCATGACTTGGGGTTTGACCTCTTTGAGGTTTTCAGTCATTTTCTCTATGGATTCCGCATAGTAGATCGATACGCTATAGTATTGGTATAAATAGATGATCATGCGTTCAAAAACGTGGCAAATCGGTAAAAAGCTCAAAGCTCTAAAGTTATCCTCATAATTAAAGGGAACGCGTTCTGAACTGCCAATCACATTCGAAAGTATGTTTTGATGAGAAAGCATAACTCCTTTTGGTTTGCCTGTCGTTCCAGAGGTGTAAATTAACGTAGCCAAGTCATTTGGTGCTATCGCTGCCATACGTTGTTCTACCTCCGCTTGGTTGGAGGTGTCCTTGCCCAATTCAAAAAGCTCTTTCCAGTTTTTACATCCTGCAATTTCATCAAAAGAATAAATTTCTTTTAATTTAGGCAGCTCGTGTTTAACTTGCATAAGCTTGTCATAGATCTCCTGATCGGATACCACGCAATACTCGGCTTCGGAATGCGTCAATATAAAATGGTAGTCCTCCGGAGCAATAGTCGGATAGATCGGAACATTTTGGGCACCTATTTGAAGTACACCAATATCCAATATACTCCAATCCGTTCTGTTATTGGATGAGATCACTGCAATTTTAGTGTTTACGGCTATGCCCATTCTCAGTAATGCTCTAGAGATGGTATTGGCTTTTGAGATGTATTCCTCCGTAGAGGTTTTGACCCATTTCCCATTTGTTTTAGTAACAAATGCATCTGTCAGTTTATGTTGTTTTAATTGTAAATAAGGAATATCAAAAAGTCTGGTAGGTGTTGTCATGATTTTCTAAATTTTATATGCAAAGTAGTGAAAAAAAATCGATTTCAGTACTGCTTTATTGCGTTAATGTTGAGGTATTACTAAGTTTTTATAACAGCAACAAAGAGGTGTATTTCGCTTTGTTCCTGCAGATATGTATTTCTTATATGCGATGCGATGCTAGGCTAATATAAGGAAAATTTAAATATTCTGGAAGATCTTGTATCGATCAATAGGCAATTTTTAGTATTTACTGCTATATCAAACGAGGGTTAATGGTTTGTTTGATCAAATTCTTTGCTGATCGTAGCGGTTTTTAGGATTACTCTAGAGTTCTGTAAAAATGCTTGTTTTTTGACATTCGATCTCTAAGCTCTGATTAGCAAACGCTTTAACCGTATATTAAACCCCAATAGCTGGCTTAGTTGAATGGTTTTTTATGCTGAACTATCTAAGTTTTAGTTACCTTTGTGTTCCAAATAAAAACAGTTATATGAATAGTGCTAACTTTAGAATTAATGAGTTGTTGGTATTGGGGTATAGAATCTTTCTTGCCTTCTTTTTTTACTTTGTTGCTCGAACTTTATTTTTTATATACAATGCTGATTTGTTGAATGTTTCTTCGGTAGCAGAGTTTTTTAAATTAGCGTATTACGGAATCACCTTTGATCGAACTGCTATATTCTATGTCAACGCCCTGTTTATCTTATTGTCGATTCTACCGTTATGGATCAATACACAGAAGACCTTTCAAAAAGTGTTGTTTTACATCTATTTTGTATGTAACCTGATTGCTTATGCGACCAATTTTATAGATTTTATTTACTATAAATTCATTTTCTCGAGAACCACTATGGCGGTAACCGCTACTTTGGAACACGAATCGAATAAAGGGGTGTTGTTATCTAAGTTCTTAGTGCATTACTGGCATGTATTTGCTCTTTTTATCGTTACAGCAGCACTGTGGATTTTCTTATACAAGTTGGTTAAAATAACCCCAGTAAAGTATAAATACAACAAGCCTGCTTATTTTGGAGCTTCTGTTGTGATTTTCTTAGCCGTTGGAATAGGTATGTTGGCGGGTATCCGTGGAGATTTACAAAAGAGTACACGACCTTTGAATATGATCGATGCCAACCGTTATGTACAAAAACCGGAACATGCCGATTTGATTTTAAATACACCATTTTCATTGATTCGTACTTTCGGAAAAACCAGTTTCCTAAAAGTCTCCTATATGCCTGAGGAGGAAGTAAAGAAATATCTTAGCTCGGAAAAATTTTATGCGAACAACGATCCATCCAAACCCAATATTGTATTATTTATTACAGAAAGTTTTTCGAGAGAATACATCCAATCGTTTAATGAGGATATGAATATTCCCAATTATGTCGGATACGCACCATTCATCGATTCCTTAGCGCAACACAGTTTGTATTTTACCAATGCCTTTGCCAACGGTAGTAAGTCGATTCACGGAGTGTCTTCTGTAATTGCGGGTATACCCTCCTTTAAAGATGCCTTTACGTCATCTCCGTACCCAAAACAAAAAATTGAGTCGTTGGTTTCGACCTTGAATAGCGAGGGCTATGATACCTCATTCTTTCATGGAGCGGCTAATGGATCTATGGGATTTTTAGGCTTCTCAAATATTTTGGGTTACGACCACTATTACGGTAGAACCGAATTTAATAATGACGATGAATTTGATGGAGTATGGGGAATTTGGGATGAACCGTTCTTTCAATTTGTCAAACAAACTTTAGATAAGAAAGAGCAACCGTTTTTCAGTACTATATTTACGGTTTCATCACATGAACCTTACAGTGTTCCAGAGAAGTATAAAGGCAAATTTCCTAAGGGTACCCAACCGATTCATCAAACGATCGGGTATACGGATTATTCGTTTAAAAAATTCTTTGAAGCGGCTAGTAAGGAGCCTTGGTTTAAAAACACCATTTTTATCATTACTGCCGATCATACCAATCAGATTGAATATAAAGAATACACTAAGGTAATCAATAGAAGTGCCGTACCGATTTTGATTTATACACCAGACGGACGTTTACAAGGCAAAAGAACAGAGCTGGCTCAACAGATTGATATCTACCCTACCATTTTGGATATCATTGGTTACAACAAGCCATTTCGTAGCTGGGGTAGAAGCTTAGTCGGTGATAACCAAGTGGAGCCCTTTACAGTAAATTATATTGCGAATCAATACAATTTTCAGCGCGGAAATTACATCTGTACGTTTGATGGTCAAAAGGTGACGGGGTTTTATGATATCAACGACAAAGGCTTAGAAAATAATTTGATAGCGCATAAGAATGCCGAAATGGAATCCCTGGAGAAAGCTTGTAAAGCCTTTTTACAAGATTATTTTAACCGTATTATTGACCGAAAATTAGACAAATAATCGGAAGTGACGGGAATTAAAAAAGCGCAATACTACTTGAGTATTGCGCTTTTTTTTTAGGTAATTTGTAACTGTTCTAGTAGGGTAGACCGCATTTACTGATTCAAGATCTTCGTAATTTTTTAGACTTATTGCGGACGATCACTAACGTTTATTTTAAATGGCCTTAACCGGCCAAAACAGCTTTATGTTACTTTATTCAGCGGTTTAAAAATTGGGGCTTAGATTGTATTTCTTATAGAAATTATCTAGTATTTCAACAACTTGCTCCGGATCATCAACAATTTTGATCAGGTTGAGGTCTTCGGCATTAATATTACTGTATTTTTCTAACATAACCGATTTGATCCAATCAAATAGGCCAGTCCAAAATTCACTTCCCACTAATATGATGGGAAATTTGCCTATTTTTTTAGTTTGAATTAGTGTTATCGCCTCAAACAACTCGTCCAAAGTACCAAATCCACCCGGCATAACTACAAAGCCTTGTGAATATTTGACAAACATCACTTTGCGCACAAAGAAATAATCGAATTGTAGGTTTTTGTCTACATCAATATAGGGGTTGAAGTGTTGTTCAAACGGCAATTCTATATTTAGACCAACGGAGATTCCGCCACCGAGATGTGCACCTTTGTTACCGGCTTCCATGATACCAGGGCCGCCTCCGGTGATAACTCCATATCCAGCTTTACTAATTTTGTAAGCGATCTTTTCCGCAAGTCCGTAATACTTGTCTTCCGGTTTTGTTCTGGCTGATCCAAAAATGGAGACGCAAGGACCAATACGTCCCATTTTTTCATATCCATTAACAAATTCAGACATTATTTTGAAAATGGCCCAAGAATCATTGCTTTTGATTTCGTTCCAGTTCTTTTGTTTTAAGTTGTGGGTGATTTTTTCTTCTTCGTTTTCAAATTCTACGTTCATATACAGGTATTATTTGTTTTAAAAGCATGTATAAGTCAATCCAAGCCGATGTGAGTCTTATAAACTAACATCGACTTCGATATTTTTATATTCCTTTATTTGATTAAAATTCCTTTTTTAAGAATTGAGCGGTATAACTTTTTTTGTCTTTGATCAATTCTTCCGGTGTACCTGTAGCAACAACTTTGCCACCTTTACTTCCGCCTTCATATCCGATGTCAATAATATAGTCTGATAATTTGACTACATCTAAATTGTGTTCGATAATTAAGACGGTGTTGCCCTTGTCGACCAATTTGTCAATAACCTCCATCAATACTCTGATATCTTCAAAATGTAAACCGGTTGTCGGTTCATCGAGTATGTAAAAAGTATTACCGGTGTCTTTCTTAGATAATTCCGTGGCCAACTTGATGCGTTGGGCTTCTCCTCCGGATAAAGTGGTGCTCTGCTGCCCTAAGGTAATGTATCCCAAGCCGACATCTTGTATCGTTTTGATTTTTCGGTAGATTTTTGGAATATTCTCGAAGAATTCCACAGCTTCATCCACCATCATATTTAAAATATCAGAAATCGATTTGCCCTTATAACGCACCTCCAGGGTTTCGCGATTAAAACGTTTTCCTTGACAGGTTTCACATTCTACATAAACATCGGGTAGAAAACTCATCTCTATAGTGCGCACTCCTGATCCCTCACAGGTGTCACAACGACCACCTTTGACGTTAAAGCTAAAACGCCCGGGTTTATAACCCCTTATTGATGCCTCTGGAGTTTGTGAGAACAGATTGCGTATTTCAGAGAATACTTCTGTATATGTAGCTGGATTAGAGCGTGGTGTACGTCCGATAGGACTCTGATCAATGGCGATAACTTTATCTAGAAATTCCAAACCCTCAATGCTTTTATACGGTTGAGGTTTCTTCACTGCATTAAAGAAATGGGCATTTAAAATCGGATATAAGGTTTCATTGATCAAGGTTGATTTACCCGATCCCGAAACTCCGGTAACACAAGTTAACGTGCCCAATGGAATAGAGATCGACACATTTTTTAAATTGTTTCCAGTAGCGCCTTTTAAGGTTAAAGCGTGGCCATTGCCCTCGCGACGTTTTTCGGGAATTTTAATGGCTAATTTCCCATTTAAGTATGATGCGGTTAGCGTGTCCTCAAGCAACAATTCTGCGGGTGTACCCGCACTGATGATTTGACCGCCATTTTTTCCAGCTCGTGGGCCAATATCAATGACGTAGTCGGCTTTTAAAATCATGTCCTTGTCGTGTTCAACAACTAAAACAGAATTACCGATGTCGCGCAATTGTTCGAGCGAATGAATCAGTTTTTCATTATCGCGTTGGTGTAAACCGATGCTGGGTTCATCTAAAATGTATAAGACACCTACTAATTGTGATCCGATTTGGGTAGCCAAACGAATACGTTGGGCTTCTCCACCCGAGAGGGTCTTGGAACTTCGGTTTAACATCAAATAGTTTAAACCGACATCCATAAGAAATGAAAGGCGGGTACTGATTTCTTTGATGATTTCACTACCGATTTGCAATTGTTTTTTGCTGAGATGTTTCTCAACTGTAGCAAACCAACTGCTGAGTTGATCGATGTCCATCTGCACCAATTCACCGATGTTTTTTTCGTCAATTTTAAAATACAGCGCTTCTTGTTTTAAGCGGGTACCGTGACAGCTTGGACAAACGATTTCGTCCATATATTCCTTTGCCCAACGCTTGATAGAGGCGGTCGGACTTTCGTCGTATTGGTTTTTGATGAAATTAGAAATTCCCTCAAAATCAATTTTATAATTTTTGGTGATGCCCGCTGTTTTAGAAAGCACTGAAAAACTTTCTTTGCCGCCTTGGAGTATCATTTCCATCGCAACATCGGGTATCTTGGATATAGGATCAGATAAGCTAAACTCAAATTTTTGAGCAATGATTTCCAATTGTTTAAAAATCCAAGTGTTTTTATAGATTCCCAACGGCGCTAAACCGCCATTTCGTATGGATAATTCGGTATTGGGGATGATTTTCTTGAGATTGATCTCATTGATACTTCCCAGACCATTACAAGTTGGGCAAGCTCCTTTCGGGGAGTTAAATGAAAAATTGTTGGGTTCTGGATTGGAATACGAAATTCCGGTAGAGGGACACATCAAATGGCGGCTGAAATAGCGTATCGTTTGACTTTCCTGCTCGAGTATAATAATGGTATCGTCTCCGTGATACATAGCGGTTTTTAAACTCTCCACCAAACGCTGACGGTTGGTATCCGAATCGTCAATTTGCATGCGATCAATAACGGTTTCTATATCGTGATTTTTATAACGATCCAGCTTCATGCCCGGTTCTATATCCTTAACCGTTCCATCGACCCGAACTTTAAGAAAACCTTGTTTGGATATTTGTTCAAACAATTCTCTATAATGTCCCTTACGCGATCGTACAATCGGCGCTAATATAGATATTCTCTTTTGGTTAAAATCTCTGGTGATCAACTCGATGATTTGCTCGTCGGAGTAGCTGACCATTTTCTCACCGGTATTATAACTATAGGCTTCGCCAGCACGCGCGTACAATAGGCGTAGAAAATCGTATATTTCCGTAATAGTACCAACGGTAGAACGCGGACTCTTGTTGGTGGTTTTTTGCTCAATAGCAATCACCGGAGACAAACCGTCAATTTTATCCACATCCGGTCGTTCTAGGCCACCAAGAAATTGGCGGGCATAGGCCGAGAAAGTTTCTATATAACGACGTTGACCCTCTGCATAGATCGTATCAAAAGCCAAGGAAGATTTACCCGAACCCGAAAGCCCTGTAATGACAACCAAACGCTCTCTAGGAATAATGACGTCTATATTTTTTAAGTTGTGCACTCGAGCTCCTAAAACTTCAATCGTGTCTTCTGTTTTTAACATATAAGATATGAATTGGCAAAACACAAAGATACATTTTTATAAGTTTTGCGACAATTAATTCCGTGATATTGAATAGGCGAATTGTTCTTTTAAATTCGATAATAAAAGTTGTACAGCAGGGAAATTTTGAGCTTTTTTAGCTGCTACAGCAGTAGGTTTACTCAATTCTCATCGAACTTAAACTGGATCTATACACCTCTAGAAGCTCGGATTTATTGAGGAAACCAATATATTTCTTATCCTGTTGTACCAATACATTCTCCACGTGATTCGTTTCAAAGGCTTCAATGATTACTTCAGTAGTATCGGCGTAAGACACTATTACTGGGGTTTCTATCAAATCTTTGATCGGCGTAAATTTCGTTTGAAAGGAATTAAAAACTACCGGTCGCACCGAATCAAAATTGACGATTCCAAAAATAGATCCATCGGGATTGACAATTGGAATAAAACTCTGCTTCGTCGACGAAAATATATGTACCACATCTTGGGTCGTTTGATCGGGATACAAGGTCAAGATATCGTTTTTAATATATTTATGTGCAACTATAGTACTGAGTATATTACGGTCTTTGTCCGATGTAAAAACCATGCCGGTATCGGCAATGGACTTGATGTCCATCGAGTGTTTTTCCATGTTCTTAGAAATAGCAAAACTGATGGAGGAAACGATAAGCAACGGAATCATTAAACCGTAACCTCCGGTAATTTCGGCGATCAAAAAGATAGCAGTCAGCGGTGCGTGAAACAGGCCACTCAATACGCCAGCCATTCCAACGACTGTGAAATTACTAACGGGCAATTCTTTTAAGCCGATTAATCCGACAAATTTTGATATGACAAATCCCAAGTAAGAACCGACAAATAGGGAAGGTGCAAAGTTACCTCCATTTCCACCACTACCGAGTGTGAGCCCCGTGGCGAGCACCTTGATAAACATCGTACAACCTACAAACAACAGTAAAATCCATTGATTGGATTTGAAACCGGCCAATAAAGAGTTGTCTAAAATCATTTGCGGATGATCGCTCGAGAGGGCTTTGATGCTTTCATATCCCTCACCAAAGAGCATCGGGAAGAAGAAGATCAAGATGGCCAGTAACGAAGCTCCAATCATCGCTTTTCGATAGACATTGCCTTCGAATTTGGCAAAATAATGTTCGATTTTCCGAAACATTCTTGCGTGATAAACAGAAACCAAACCCGCTAAAATTCCAGTTAGGATGTAATAAGGGATATTGCTGGAGTCGAAGGTCAATTGTTGTTTGAATGATAAGAGAATATCTTCCTTAATAACCATATTGGAAACAATCGCTCCTGTTGCAGAAGAAATCATAATAGGTATAAAGGCCGACACACTCATATCCGCTAAAATTACCTCGATAGCAAAGAGTACACCGGCAATTGGAGCATTAAAGGCCGCAGCTATACCGGCGGCTACACCACAAGCCAGTAGTAGGGTACGGTCTTTGTAATTGAGTTTATAAGCTTGAGCATAGTTCGATCCAAATGCCGCTCCTGTGATGGTAATTGGTGACTCCAAACCCGCAGATCCCCCCATACCAACGGTTAGAGAGCTCGTTACAATCTGGGCATACATTTGCTTGCGTGGCATCATTCCCGAGCGCTTGGCTACGGCAATCATGATCTGGGCAGTACCTTTTTCGATACTTCCATTTAGGAATTTTCGAATCACGAAGACCGTCATCAATATACCGATAATCGGTAAAATACTGTTACTATAAGGTAAATGTAATATACCGTCGATATAATTGGTAAAACGGAAAACCGAATGGGCAAAATATTTTAGTACAATTACTGCTAAAGCCGATGAAGCACCGACCAAAACACAAGAGAAATAAATAAATTGACGCTCGGATAAAATTGATTTCAAAAAATAAATCGAACCTTGTAAGTATCTAAAGGTTTGATTTAGTGTGCTTTTTATTCGAGACTTGTTGGTTTTCTTCATAGATCAAAAGTACTGGGAAAAATGCAGAGTAACAAAAGCTTTATGATAATTAAAATCCTTTAGCAGTATCGTCTCCTCGCGAGTCTGCACCGCCCTCTAGGCGACCGTCATCCATGATTAAAATGGCATCTACCTTGCCGATGATCTTATTGTCTTTCTCTTGTATTTTATAACCTAGGTTTTTTAAATTTTCTAAGGTTTCTGCATTAAAACCATCGGGTTCAAAAACCACTTCGTCAGGTAACCACTGATGATGAAAACGCGGGGCATTAACAGCTTGCTGCATAGGCATATCATATTCGTAAACATTGAGTATGGTTTGTAAAACACTGGTTATAATGGTCGAACCGCCAGGTGTACCCAATACCATATAAAGCCTACCGTCTCTTTCAACAATAGTTGGTGACATGGAGCTTAACATACGCTTATTGGGCGCTACGCTATTTGCTTTATTTCCGACCAAACCATACGTATTCGGAACACCAGGTTTTATACTGAAATCATCCATTTCATTATTTAAGAATATACCTAGTTCCTCGATAAATAACTTAGAACCAAAATTGTCGTTTAATGTGGTAGTCACGGATACGGCATTGCCAAAAGGATCAACTATAGAATAGTGAGTGGTTTCTGTACTTTCCTTATATGGTATATCTCCTTGTCTAATGTCTGATGATAAACTGGCTTTTTCAAAGGAAAAACTACTCATTCTGGATTTTAAATAGGACTCATCCAACATTTTTTCAATCGGATTGTCGACAAAATCGGGATCACCTAAGAAAAAATTTCTATCGGCATACGCCCGACGTTCTGCCTCGGTGATTACTTGTATGGTCGGTACGGAGTGATATCCGAGTTTTTGAACATCATAAGGTTCAATCATTTTAAAAATTTGACCTAAGGTAACACCTCCACTACTTGGTGGGGCCATAGAAGTAATTTCAAGATGTTTGTATTTAAAAGAAATCGGTTCCCTCCATATTGCTTCATAATTGCTTAAATCCTCCATCGTTAAAATACCTCCTTTAGCTTGTATGTATTTACTGATTATTTCAGCGGTTTTTCCATTGTAAAATTCGGCTCTACCATAGTCCGATATGCGTTTTAAGGTATTTGCGAAAGCTAAATTCTTTATGGTGTCATTGGCTTTATATACTTGAGAATAAAGTGATTTGCCTCCATTTACTTCTATTAAAACTTCACGGTAATGATCGAGTTTTTCAGCTTCTTTTTTTGTCAATACAAAACCTTTATGGGCTAATTCAATAACCGGGCTAAGAATTTCATCTATCGGTAGTTTTCCAAATTTATCGTGAACTTCAAATAGTCCGGCTATCGTTCCGGGAACACCGACTGCAAAAGCAGTTTGCGTGCTTTTTTGTTCGATAACGTTCATCTTTTTGTCCAAAAACATATTCTTACTTGCCTTAGACGGTGCTTTTTCACGATAGTCTAGAGAGCCTTTTTCTCCATTTGCTGTTCTATAGACCATAAAACCTCCACCGCCGATATTACCGGCACTTGGATAACAAACGGCTAAGGCGAGCTCCGTGGCAATCATCGCATCAAAGGCATTCCCACCTTGATTCAGTATTTGAACTCCAATTGCAGAAGCTTCTTCTTTTGCAGAAACAACCATAGCTTTGTTGGTTATGAGTCCTATTGCTGCATTTTCTCTTTGAGCATAAGTAGCGTACGAAAACAAAAAGAGTACTAAAATAGCTTTTTTCATAAAGTGGGTATTTTTTCAGTGGTATAATTTTTTATTTCTTCGAAAAACAAGGTGAATTCCTCCTCGTAATCAATATAGAATTCCTTTAATTCAGCAACACTGTACTGCATTTTAGATTGATAACCGGTGCGACTGTCCATTTGCGTTAGGATTTGTTGCAAACCTTCGACGGTTCGATATTTAACCAGCCAATTTTCAGTGGCCATAATCGGAATCATATTTTGAATGCGCAAAGGTAAGATTTCAAAGTGCTGTTCGAGTAATTTATAGAATCTTTGAGCATATTTTTCCAAGGGAATATCCGAGTACAAATTCCAGTTCTTCGCTAGAAAATGATCGTAGAACATATCGACAATCACTCCCGAATAATGGTTGTAGTTCGGAACCAAACGGTGTTTACTTTTTCTAAAGATAGGGTGAAAGTCCGTATAAGTATCAATTGCCCTATGTAAGAGTATACCCTGTTGAATTTCCAACGGGTAGTTTAAGTATTGTTTTCCTCGAATACTGTCGGCGATGAAATTGCCTATTTTTAAAAAATCCGAATCCCCGGAGAGATAGATGTGTGCTAAAAAATTCATAGTACAAAATAAGCAATTTTATGTTGCTAAATTTTGTTTTTTTAAAAAAAAACTAAATTTTCAATTTACTATATTTGTTCTAATTAAATGAAAAAGAAAAAAATATGACACTTATTAAATCTATTTCTGGAATCAGAGGTACAATAGGAGGGAATGTAGGTGATAATTTAACCCCTTTAGACGCGGTAAAATACGCGGCTGCCTACGGTACTTTTTTAATACAAAATAGCACAAAAAATAAACTTAAAGTGGTTGTCGGACGTGATGCACGTATTTCCGGCCCCATGATTCACAATTTAGTTACCAATACATTAATCGGACTTGGAATTGATGTCATCGATTTGGGGCTTTCCACCACGCCAACGGTCGAAATAGCCGTGCCTTTAGAACAGGCTGACGGTGGTATTATTTTGACAGCGTCACACAATCCCAAACAATGGAACGCCTTAAAGTTATTAAACGCCAAGGGAGAGTTCTTAAGTGGTGAAGATGGTGCGGAGATTCTGAAAATTGCTGAAGTGGCTTCCTTTGTTTTTTCCGAAGTAGATGATTTAGGTCAAATTACCTACCGCAATGATTATATGGATTTGCATATTGACGAAGTTTTAAAACTGAAATTAGTAGATGTGGAGTCTGTTAAAAAAGCGGGATTAAAAGTTGTGGTAGATGGGGTGAATTCCTCAGGGGGTATCGTTATACCTAATCTTTTGCGAAGAATGGGCGTCGAAGTGGTAGAGCTTTATTGTGATCCCACCGGACATTTTCCGCATAATCCAGAACCGTTAAAAGAACATTTAACCGATATTTCCCAGTTGGTCGTCGAAGTTCAAGCTGACTTCGGAATTGTGGTCGATCCAGATGTCGATCGTTTGGCCTTTATCTCTGAAGACGGTGAAATGTTTGGTGAGGAGTATACTTTGGTAGCCTGTGCAGATTATGTATTGAGTCAAACTCCGGGAAATACCGTATCAAACCTGTCTTCTTCTCGAGCTTTAAAGGATATTACCAACAAATATCATGGGGGGTATCAAGCCGCCGCAGTTGGTGAAGTCAATGTTGTAGAATTGATGAAAGAGAATAATGCGATCATCGGTGGTGAAGGCAATGGTGGAATCATCTATCCGGAATTGCATTACGGAAGAGATTCGTTGGTGGGTGTAGCTCTGTTTTTGACCTATTTGTCGAAACAAGATTTAAAAGTCTCTGAACTTCGCGCTTCTTACCCACAATATTTTATGAGTAAGAACAAAATCGAATTGACTCCTGAATTAGATGTAGATCAAATATTGATTGAAATGGCAGAAATTCACAGGCAAGAAGAGATTTCTACTATAGATGGAGTTAAAATTGATTTTGAAACCGAATGGGTACACTTAAGAAAGTCTAATACAGAACCTATAATTCGTATTTATACAGAAGCACCTAGTCAAGAGGCAGCAGATGCACTGGCTGAAAAAACGATTTTGGAAATTAAAAATATCGTTGCTAGCAACTAGTGATTTTATTTCCGAAACCAAAAAGAGGCTGTCTTATATATAAGACAGCCTCTTTTATTTTTTCGGGTTTTTACCTCGGTGTTTCCATCTTTTGTGTGTCCAAAAGTAGTACTCCGGTGCTGCGTGTATTTGTTTTTCAACCTCGCGAATAAACCGAACGCTGATATCGTAGTTAGGTACCTTCTTAACGTCTTCAGCTAGCGGAACAAAGGTGGCTTGATAATATCCACGACCAACGCGTTCTACTTTTAAATACAAAGCGTGCATATCTAATTTTTTTGCAAGGGCTTCTCCGCCTGTATGTACAGGAACTTCCATGTTCATGAAGTCGACCCAGAAGTTCGCATCTATGAGCATAGGTGATTGATCGCTAACAAAAGCATAAACACCTTTAATGCCTTTGGATTCATTGGCCAGTACTGCCTTTATAGTATGGCTGGTGTCGATTAGTTCGGCATTAAATCGCGAGCGTATGTTGTGAATGAGTCTGTCAAAATACGGATTTTGGATTTTTTTATAAATTCCGAAACCCTTATAATTGATATATCTCCCCATTATAATCATCCATTCCCAACTGGCATAATGGGCACAGAATAAGATAATACTTTTATTGGTTTTTTCCAATTCTTGAACCAGCTCGATATTGGTAAAAACATAACGCTTACTCATTTCATCTTCTGAAATGGTTAGCGTTTTGACCATCTCCAAAAACATATCACACATATAGTGATAGAACTTTCGTTCGATGCTTTTTCGTTCCGAATCAGACAACTTCGGCAATGCAAGCCTGAGGTTTTCCTGTACGGTTTTACGTCTATATCGCACCACGTAAAAAACCAATACAAATAAACAATCCGATACCCAGTAAAAGATGCGAAAAGGGAGTATGGACAGCAGCCATAAAAGGGGATATGCTACTATATATATTATAAAATTCATAGGTCGATATTAGTTTTTTTTGAATGCATCGGCGTTAAAAGAACTTCTAATTAACTGTTGTTACCACTAGACTAACTAGGCGATTTTGTCAGTTATTAATTTTACAAAGATACTTTATTATAGGTTTTTTTCCACAATATATTCCTTTCTAAAAAACTATGCCTATTTTTACTCTCTAAATAGATGATATGATCCCCATTTTACTCGTAGTGATAGCAATTACTGCAATTGTTAGTTTTAAAGGTTTTAATGACCCCAATTTTTTTTCCAAATACGAGTTTCATATTGGACGTATTCAGAATGGTGAAAAATATAGAATGATAACCTCTGCTTTTCTACATGCCGATTTGGGTCATTTGTTTTTTAATATGTTCACCTTATACATGTTTGCGCCAATTGTGATCGCCTATTATTCGAGTTTTTACTTTATAGTGATCTATTTCGGAAGTTTAATAGTTGGGAATGTATTGACTTTATCCTTTTATAAAAACAATCCATACTACCGAGCAATCGGTGCCTCAGGTGCTGTTATGGGTATATTGTATGCGTCTATTTTGCTCAATCCCGGTATGAACTTATACTTGTTTTTTATCCCTATTCCAATTCCAGCCTATATATTTGGTATAGGTTATTTGTCCTATTCGATTTACGGGATGAAAAAAAATAACGATAATATAGGACATGCAGCTCATTTTGGTGGTGCCATTGGAGGTTTTGTGTTGACTTTAATTAAATCACCAGAAATTATTTCCACCGAGCCAGTACTTGTGGGACTGTTACTTATACCTATTATTGTACTGTTTGTACTAATAAAAACGAACAAGCTGTAATTTGTGGCATCGTTTTTGGAATTATGCCTACAAACAATATATAAGAATGAATTGAAATTCGTAACGACTCTGAAATATAATGGGCGACGATATTCAAACAACATCGAGACACTTAATTTAAAAAACAACCCCCACCTATGAAAAAACTATCTGTATTATTTGCAACCCTATTAATGGCTATTACTATGAATGCACAAAACCCTTCAGGTATACAAACTCCACAGATCGCGGTTAGCGGTTCTGGAAAAGTATCTATTAAACCCGATCAAGCTAATATTACAATTGGTACTGAAAATCGCGGTACTGACGCAGTAACAGTAAAAAAAGACAATGATGTGGCTATTGCAAACATCATCAAGTATATTAAAAAAATGAAAATCTCGGAGAAGGATTATCAAACGCAACGCGTTAATCTTTATAAAAACAGAGATTATGAAACAAAATTAGATTACTTTCAAGCCAATCAAACCATTACGATTCAATTAAAAGATTTATCTAAATACGAAGAGTTGATGTTGGGATTGATTCAAGCTGGTGCTAATCAAATTCAAGGTGTAGAATTTAAGTCTTCTAAATCGGCAGATTATCAAACAGAAGCTAGAACGAAAGCAGTGGCTGATGCTAAGAAGAAAGCAACGGATTACGCAAATGCTTTAGGACAAAAAGTAGGGAAAGCGATATTTGTTTCGGACGAATCAACATCTTATTCACCAAGACCGATGATGTATGCTGCTAAATCAGCTGGTGCAGAAGATATGGCCTTAGATCAAACTTTAGCCATCGGAGAAATTGAGGTGAGTTCAAATGTATCGATCAATTTCAGTTTGGAGTAAATTTCAACAAAGCATATTATAAAAATTGGAGCTGTCTTTTTAAGATGGCTCTTTTTTTTAGTGATCAGTGACTAGTGATTAGTGACTAGTGACTAGTGATCAGTGATCAGTAAGTTAATCTGTATGTCAAAGTGAAGCATTGAAGCGGTGTTATAAAAAAGGGATAGATTGTTAGAAGAAAAAAAAGCCTTAGAAAACGATCTAAGGCTTTTGACTTTTAAAGGAGTTCCTTTAAAATTATTTTTTATAAACGCTTTCTTTTTTGAAATGAACCGTCAATAGATAATATACAACAGCTCTATATTTATTTCTGTTGGAGTCACCGTATTGATGCATTACTTTAGCAATGGCTTCATCTAATTTTGGAGAATCTTCGAGGCCTAATTTTTTGATTAAAAAATTCTGTCTTACCGTTAGCAGTTCTTCTTTTGAAGTACCCGCTACCGTAGAAGAATCCTTGTTGTAAATAGAAGGACCACATCCGATAGTGACTTTTTCCAATAATTCCATATTTGGCGTAACGCCGCATTTATCTTTTAAATCTGCCGCGTACTTTTCAATTAATTCAGCTCTTTTACTCATTTTATTTTTTTATTGGTTATACTCAAATATAATAAAATTTTATAAGTTAGCGTATAATTATAAAAGATTATTTAACTAAGTTATTAAAATAATCTTTCAAAACCGTGTCGTTTATAAGTGTGGGAGTTTGGATTTCCAATAGGGATGCTTTGTTGTTGTTAGACCAAAAATCCGTCAATACCTCGGTTAATTCCGTTTCATCTGTAGCGCAATAATAATTTAAGTCATATAATTTGGCGAGATTTGAAATCTCCAAATTGTGCTGGGTTTCAAAATAGGTATGGAAAATATCGTTTTCAACGTGTCCTGGGAGTATTCTAAAAATACCACCACCGCGGTTGTTGATCAGGATAATTTTAAAGTTTTTGGGAATATAGCCGTTCCACAGCGCATTGCTATCATATAAAAAACCAATATCACCAGTGAGCAGTACATTGGGTTTCTGGCTTCCTGTAGCAGCGCCAATAGCCGTAGAGGTACTACCGTCAATACCACTGGTTCCTCGATTGCAAAAAACTTCTATACTGCTGTCAATAGTAAACAATTGCGCATAACGGATCGCGGCGCTGTTGCTAATTTGCAATTGACTGTGTTTTGGCAATTGGGGCAGTAATATTTCAAAAGCTTTCATATCCGAAAACGGAATGTCTTTTAAAAACTGTTGCTGCTTTAATTGTCGCTGCTGTTGAATTTGATCGATCCAAGCCCGGTAGGAGTCGTTTGGATGATAATCGACTAACAGTAGCTGAAGTTGACTAAAAAAGTCTTCTGCAGTGCTAACAATGCGATCGGACAAACAGTCATACGTATCGTAAAAGCGTAACGGATCGATATGCCAATGTGCTTGGGGACGGTATTTTCTCAAAAAAGTTTTTATTCTCTTCGAAATAACCATACCGCCAAAAGTGACAAGCAGATCAGGTTGAAGTTTTACAAATTCATCATGTCCAAAAGGCGTTATAATGGTATCTATATTGTGTACAAATCGCGGATCATGAACATTGGAGGTGGTTTCAGTTAATACAAGTACACTGGGATCATTGGCGAAAAAATCTATAGTCCTTTTTGTTAATGCTTCGGGTGTATTAACACCTATCAGTATCAGTTTTTTGGTATATTTTTGCCATTTGTCGCGGTATATTTCCATCGGAATAGCAGCGACTTGTGGAGGTGTATATGCTGTAAAATGCGGGTTAATACTTAGTTTGTCAACAGTGTTGTATAACGGCTCTTCAAAGGGGGCATTAATATGTACCGGTCCTTTCTTGTAGATGGCATGATGAATAGCTTCTTGAATAAAACCATCGTTTTGTTCTGATGCCGTTTCATGCAAGTTCGCGTTGTAAAGGATGTGATTGTCGTAAACATTTCGTTGACGAATCGTTTGCCCATCACCGATGTCAATTTTATTGGAAGGTCGATCAGCGGAAATGACCACTAAAGGAATTTGACTGTAAAAAGCTTCTGCAACTGCGGGATAATAATTGAGCAGGGCTGAACCCGATGTACACACCAGAGCTGTTGGAAATTGAATTTGTTGCGCAATTCCCATGGCAAAAAATGCAGCACAGCGCTCGTCTGCGATACTATAACACTTAAAAAAAGGATCGCTGGCAAAACCAATGGTCAAAGGAGCATTACGAGATCCCGGAGAAATAATTATGTGTTGAATGTTTTTAGATTTACAGATTTCGATAATGCTTTGTGCAAGTTCTATTTCGGGGTATATCATAGCTGAAAGTAAAACTCAAAGATACAAACAAAGCAATAGAAATCTATAAATCCAAAAGATATATTAGGGGCTTATCCCTTAATCCATTTTTTTACCTCAGGATCATTTGGAAGGATTCTCGGTCCCACCACTTGAACGAGTTTTCCGGTTTCATCAATCAAATATTTCTGAAAATTCCATTCTACTTGACTGTCTTGTAGTCCGTTTAATTCTTTTTTTGTCAAAAATTGATAAATAGGGGCCATATCATCTCCCTTTACCGAAATTTTTTCCATCATTGGAAAAGTAACGCCGTAGTTTTTAGTACAGAAAGCAGAAATTTCTTTATTTGAACCCGGTTCTTGAGAACCGAAATTATTAGCAGGAAATCCTACTATAATAAAGTTTTTGTCTTTAAATTCTTGATAGATACTTTGTAGTTGTTCGTATTGAGGTGTTAAACCACATTCCGAAGCGGTATTGACTATCATGACCTTTTTTCCCTTTAAGGACGCAAAATCAAATTCATTGCCTTCAATGTCTTTAACTTTAAACTGATAGATCGTATTTTCTTGATTTTTTTCTGTCATGGTCGTGTTCTTGTCTGTGTCTGTGTTTTTGTTTTGCGCGATATTGTTGCAACTAAATAGAAATAACAATCCGCATGCTAAGGCCAATTTTTTCATCTAAATTTTTTTTATAAAGTTAATTAAAATATACCACAACATCTTTTGGTTGACGTTAATTATGTTTTATATAACGCATTAAAAACTAAAATAATATATAGTTCAATCATCAAATAATGTATTTAACATTTTTGGCTATTATTAGTGTAAAAACTCAGCTATAAAGTCATTTATGCTGATGTAATTCTTAAATAAGCAAGTCTTGCTTTTGTTGTTTTTGTAGATTTTAATTTAATTGGTCAAGATAAAAGTTACTATTGTATCAAGTATTTGTTTTTTATTTGGTTTATCTGCCCTGAATTCTTAAAATAAACTATGATTGTCCCTAAATATTAATCGTATTAGGAGCTAAAATAACCCTCCATCTATACCCAAGAAAGCTTTTGATTGGTCTATTAATCACAAATCAACATAAAAATCAGCTATCTAAATAGTGAGGTTGCACAGGCTTTGAAACACTTGGTTTAAGATTTAAATCGAAAAGATTACTGGCAGTTAATCAAAGAATTTTAAACGTGACATCAGGTATTTTTGGTAAGGATTTATAATTTTATCTCCTCGACAAATTTTACTTCGTACTTGATATTCGGAACTGTTTTAACCGCATACTCTAATACATCACCTTTAAAAGTATATTGTTCTGTTTCTTTTTTAACTGTACTTGTGGGAGTAATTACTTTTTTTTCACCTTTTTCCTTGATTATTATTTTGGATGAATTTACAGGATGATCCAATGATGAGTATGCTTGAAGCAACAGCCCATACATAGCATCACTTTGAAAAAAAGCTTTTAATTGTTCTTTATCTTCTATGGTTCGATCGATTTTATTTAGATAATTGGTAATAAGTTCTCCTTTATATTCCAAAAGTATTTTTTCCTTTGTCTTTTCCCATCGCTGGTCCATATCAGCCGGTTTGCTAACATCAATTATTTTTCCATCAGCATCAACCAGGAGTGATATTTCATCGAAAACATAGGCAACTTTCTTGATATAACTAAGGTTGTTTGGGCCTTTGATTTCGATATTCGTACAGAAAAAATCATATTTTAATACAGACTCATCAATTCTTGTTAAGTTTATTTCTACTGTCCGCGTATACCTATTGTCCGTTCCTAGAGAATCGTTCGTCACAGAGGAGGAAAACAGATATGACAAGGCGTAGGAATCTTTGCCAGTTGCTTCCGTATGTTTCTGACCAAAAGAACAGCAAGTAAAAACAATCGCAATAAAGCGGATCAAAAAGGTTGTCATCGAATTAAAATATTAAAAAAGTATGGAAGCTATCCTGTATGAGTAGAACGAATCCATAATTATATCCTACGAATATAATATTATTGCTAGACTTTGAACCAGAAAAAAAGCTTGAGGGGAATTAAATTATAAACGGATAAGAGGATAGGCTTAAGATATTTTTTTTACAAAAAACTAAAGACCGAAATATTGAAAATAAACAAGAATAATTCCGCAATATAACCAATAAAATGATCTTTTTTTGTGTATTTTCGTATCGATTTAATAGAAAATTTAAATTACTGTTTAACGGAAACTTTGGACTGCTATAAGTATCGCCAGCGATGCCTAGTTCCAAGGAAATCATTAGCATTAAGGTCACATAATATAAAAACAATTATTTCCATGTATCGATTTCTTATAGTATCCATTATATACTCTTGTTTAATTTCATATAATTGTATAGCGCAAAATACAGCTCTAACCCACAAAGTTCAAGTCGATACGGAGTTTTTTATTCCTATTGAACGAACGAATCTTTACACCAGAGTCATGGGCAATCCTGAAAAACCAATTATCATTACTCTTCACGGGGGGCCAGGAGCGTTTAATGTGGACCATGAATTTTATAGAGATGTATTTGAAAACGATTATTTGATGGTTTATTTTGATCAAAGAGGTTGTGGTAAATCTGATGAATTTCGCGATAAAACGATGTTGACTACCGATCAATTTGTCAAAGATCTGGACGAAGTGGTAAATTATATCAAAGCTAAGTATCCGAATAAAAAAATTAATCTTTTAGGTTCATCTTGGGGTGGAATGTATGGTTTTTTATACTTGATCAAACATCAAGAGAAAATCAATTCATTTATTTGTAATTCGGGTTCGGCAAACATTCAACACAATACTCTTGCCTTAATTAAACACGAAAAACAGTTAGCAAATACACTACTTAAGGCAACCGATGATCCCATTAAAGTAGAAAGATATGTTGAAATTCTTAAAAAACTGGATACGATAGAGAAAAGTGGTTTTGACAAAACCTTCTTTGCTGATATGAATACAATAAGATATGAATTCCCAAAAGATCTGGGATTTGATGTTTATTGGGCTCAACCTGAAAAGAAAGCAAGAATAGAAGCACTGTTAAAAGATCCCGATTTCTATACAAGAAATAAGTATACACCGGAACTTTTAGAAAAAGTAATGGAGCGATTTGAGTATGTCAATGAAGTGTTTCACGGACAAAGATCTTATAATAATCTCAATATCTTAAATGAACTTTCGAGTATTAAAACACCAACCTTAGTGATACAAGGAGAGTTCGACTATGCAATTGGCGTTGAATCGGGAAAAATGATTTATAAAGCACTAGAAAATGTTGCTGAACAAGATAAAGAATTGGTCTACATCAAAAATGCGTCTCATAATCTCCCAAGTGAAGAACCGGAACAGTTGTATGCTTCTTTAAAAGCTTTTTTTAAGAAAAATAATTAAAATACAACCACTGTCGCGAAATAAGTTTACTTCTTATTTGAAGTAAGTTAAAGGTTTTGAGGGAGGGTTAGATGAAGTATTATAGCATTTTAAAAAATCGATTAACAACATTTTTACTTCTTATTTTTTGATGGTGTATTGATTTTTAAGAAGTTAGTTTTGAGTATAAACGTGAACATTAATTACAACGATATCCTATAGATATGAATTGGAAGGAAACAAGGTTAGATAAGATGCAAATTTATCCAGTGAATAGCATTACCGTTTTTATGATGGATACTGAAAATGGCATACCTGAGACTCATTGGGTGGATAAAGCATACAAAAATTATATATATAAAAACGAATGTAAATTTAACTGTTATATAACGGTCGACTTCACCGATGATTTTAATGCTCAAAAAGATGATCTTGACATTGCTGATATAGAAAAGTATTTCACAACTAATTTGCGAGCAGTCTGTGTTTGTCATCTGGTAGCCAGAATTACTACGGATATAGGAATTAATTTAGAATTTTATGTGGACGATGTTGAAGAAGCTATAAAGAGGTTAAATGAACTTGAGGAAGATCCAGACCGGTTGGTTAATTTTGATTGCGAAATTACCGAGGACGAAGAGTGGGAAAACGTGTTTGAAATTTTAAACTAAATCATACCATTTTTTATGCAAAATCTAAAAGTGCGAATGTTGCTTGAGCGTAATGTAAAAGTATTCTTTTAAGATACCTAGAAACAATAACTATGGAGAAATACTTGCAACCAATTGTCGATTTTTTGGATAGTCATCATTGGACTGATGATGAGGCTGAATTCGCACTAATTCAGTATGATGTTGTAGCTGACATGGAGCAAGATCAAATAGGGGTGGAGTCCGTTGAACCTATACTCGAATTGATGGAAAAACACCCTTTGGTAGAATTCGGAAGTCCTGGAGCTTTAACACATTTTATTGAGAAATTTTATCAAGAAAACAGTCGATTCTATGAAGATTTGTTGTTACAATCCGTTTTAAAACAACCGACAGTACATACGATTTGGTTGCTTAATCGGATAATAAATGGTGAGAAAACTGAAAATTCTCTAGAATTAATCCAAGTGCTAAAATCTATTAGCGTCAACACAGCAATACATCAAGAGATATGTTTAGTTGCGGCAAATTTTTTAGAATACCAAAGTAAAAACTAGGTATACGATTGAATTTTAGATGGTTTTATAAAGTGATTTGATCATTCAGTTGGATTAGAGCAGTAAGTGTGACTGTTGTTTTTAAAAGAATTTCAATAAGAAAATTTGCTTTTGTGGAGGGCATTAACATATTCACGATTAACCAAACTAAAAAAACATGAAAATACAACTGTTGTTTTTACTTGTATCAGTTTGGGGTTGCGGGACAAAAAAAACGAATATAGACAGGGCAACTCAGCTAAAAGTGGGAGTAGAGCAGAACCAATTTTTGGTAGGAGATGTCAATAATGATCAAGAAAAGGATACGGCATTTATAACTTTAAAACGCAACTTAGAAACCGGAGAACTAGTCTTTGAACCGGATAATGATGCGATAGCTATTGAATTTTCAAACGGTATTCCCAAAATAAGCGTAGACGAAAGTTTAGGGGTTTTTGTGACTAAAACGGACGATGTAAACGGGGATGGGGCTAATGAAATAATTCTTTTTTCTCGGACCAATCAAGGGTACTGGAATGATATTTCTATATGGACTTTTATGGGTGGAAAGTGGAATCAAATCGGACATACAAAAGCATTTGTTTCAGAAAATAAAGACTTTGAAAATAGAATAATTAACGAGAATGGTCGGTATTATCTAATTGGAGAAGATCCGTGGGAACTGGATAATTTGGGAAGATTTAAAAAAACACGAGTTAAAATAGCAAAATAAAAATTGTAATGAATGAAAAAAATCAATTCTCTAAGCATCTTCTAAAATCAATTTTAATTGCTTTTTGCCTAACTGCAGTCTATCTAATCATTGCACCTGCTTTAATAAAGGGAATGTATGCGGAACTCTTTCATTTTTTCGTTGCTATTGGTCTATTTATTGGAAGTATCGTTTTCTATTTTATTTTTATATTTTTCAAATCAAGACAAAAACTCAAAGTGCTCTTTGGTGGTATAGCTCTTTTTGGAGCACTTATAAGCCTAGCGAATTCCGATATGGATATAATGCTGTTAAATGCGATTAATAGCCATAAGCTACCTGTCAAATACTTAGAATATCAAGATCTCGACCAAGGGGAATTGCTGTTTAAAAACAAGGAGATGAAACTCGTAATTGATGGTACTACAGATTTGCAACACTATTTAACGGACACAAATCATTTAATAGTAGTTCAGGATATCTATGAACGAGTGGGTAGTGAATCGATAAAACACAAACTATATTCTAAATTTGATCGGTTAGGGAATTTTGTTGCTAGTTACAAAACAGCAAATAGTGACGAAATATTGTTTGAAGGTTATTTGATTCATAGGGATAAAAACTATTATAGAACCTGGCCTTTGGACGGGGATACTACAAAAATTCAAATCGAAGTGTATAATGCAGATTTTGGTTTCAATGAAAGCCAACAAGGAGAATTTATAGCAAAACTCGAACAAAGCTCAACCATGTTTTTTTCAAAAGATTGCTGGACGACGGATGGGCCATCCAAGCTGTTCTTAAAAACGATATTTCGGGAAAACGATAAATGGATGGCGTTTTATAGTGATGCAAAGATTCAAAGAACCATTCAAAGTCGAGGTAAGGTCTATAACGATTTATTTAGATATTATTCTAGAGAGGATTATCAATTAGTTCCCTATTACAATAAGAACATCCACTACCAATACTTTCAAAAAATCAGCTTAAAACGAAGTGATTCCGGTTCAGAAAATTGGGATGGCTTTTTATATAGCCAAGTAATTGTGGACAGTGATACGTTGAAAATCAAAGAAGCGATGACATTGGGAAGGGAATGGGAAGCTAAGCATGCAAAATATTGGGGAAAAAATCAGGACGGTTACGAGGCAAATAAAGACGGAGCATACGCGCCCTATTTTTTTTATAGCAATCCAAAAATCCACTATCAGTTATTTTCAAACCGTCTTGATAAATTGTTTATAATTAAAAACCAATGAGAAATTCACGGAAAAATATAAACCTACTGATAAACTGTTTTTTGTGTATGCTGTTTTTAAGCTCTTGTTCTTCGAGTTACATTAAACAAGTAGACCCTGAGCTCAAAACAGCATTTGGAATAACACTTACTTCCCCATCACAAGGAATTTTTTTTGTTCAAAATAAAAAAGTCGATGCCTTTAAGAGTGAAATTGAAGCCCATATCCAGGTTGCTAATTCGATTTACAACAACTATGGTCCTGCAACAGATCGAAGATTTGTTGGAACGACAAATGCCCGTCAATTAAAATTTCATACCAAGGAGAGAACATACTTGATAGATATTACAAAATTTAAAAAAAGAACAGCCTTGGTTTTGTTTGATGGACATCACAAACCAATTATTGTATTCCATGTAGATCGATACCATTTAATAGTTGAAAAGTATTTTATTGCTCGACATAAGTAAAAACTTTAATGGCAATGCGATGAGCATTACTTCGTCGGGCTTTTACAAGCTAACTCATTCTTCTATAATATTCTTTAACTCTTGACGTATCATTAGATTAGATTTCATACTGCATTCGATGATGTTTGTCTGAAAACTATTAGAGGGTAGGGCTGTTGTCCCTTTATAAGGTGTAACGGTTACCTTAAATAGTCCGGAATTTTGATAAACGTGATTGGTTTTATAATCGGTAGTTCCGCTTTTGAAAACTTGTTCCTGGGTCGGAGAACCATCTCCAAAATCCCAAACCAATTTGGAGGGTTTCTTGTAACCGTTTACATTTATTGTTATGTTTAAGGATGCTTCGTAACCCACACAGGAAAAGGGTTTCGCTTTGGCATTTATGGACAAAGACGAGCCCATAAAGCTTGGTAAGCCAAACAAAGACTTGCCAATTAAATAATTATTAAATATTCGAACATCCGTTGCGCCGTCATCCGGGTTCATAATAACATACAAAATATTTGAGTAATAGGATACGCCATACATTTTATTATCAGGTCCCATTTGAACATTCGTTATTGGAAATGGCAGATTCGTGGGTTGAACATTTCCCGCCCTTAAATCGCTATATTTTATTTTAGATAATCTACCAACAGTATGACTTTTACCTATAAGAGTCGTATAATATAAATACTCATTATTTGGAGAGAAACTACCGGCGTAGGTATATTCATTCGTGTCAAAACTTTGAATTCCTGAAATTTCACCGGTAGTGGGATTAAAATCTGCGGAATAGATCTTGCTTAATCCATATAGAAATGTTACAAGTTTCTTATTATCTCCCGAAACAATTAATTCTCCAAGATACGTTACTGGATGATTTTCTTGCCCATTTAAATCTGGTATGTTGTAAGATTGATATGTTGTTGAGAATCCTTGATCGGTAATTAGCCACACTTTAAAATCAGTAATTGAGCGATGAATCAACCAATAATCCGTACCGTTGGCATGAGCCAAAGCTAAAATATTTTCGCTGGTTGGACCAGTTAGCAATAATGAGTTTTTAGTAGATAATTCAACAGTACCCAAATCCGCTGGATTATTAGGATCTAGGTTTACGACCGAATACCGTATACCTGTAATCTTTCTTTCTTCTGAAGCTGTAACTATATAAAACTTGGTCGGATTGTTTGGCATAGGGATGACGATACAGGATTGGGTAGCAGATTGTCCTCCCATCAAGCCCGTACCGTTGGTCATCTCCATACCATTTTTATTGTAAACCGTCACCCCATTTGAAGACATCAGTAAATTTCCTTCACTGTCAGAAAGAGTGAAAGTCCCTTCACCCGTAAAAATTGGTCCTACAAATGAAGACGGTAGCGATGTGTCAATACCATTTACAGATTTCACCGTTTGCATTTTGTTGAAATTTAAGCCAGCATTATAACCAAAGTGCCACCAATTCATTTCTTTTTGAGCATAGCTATTTGATGAAAGTAATACCAGGATAAGCATCAAGGAACGTATACCAAATTTTCCGTTTTCCATTATTTTATTAATTATAATTTATTTTTCTATTTTATATGCAGCTATCAATAAAGCATATAGCAAATGTGTACTAACCAACAAAGCTCCGAAGATTTACTATATCCGTTCGATTGCTAATCGTATTTAACTTCTATAAAACTGTTGGTATTAAAATTTCAACAAAAGTACAATCGCTACCACTGAGGCAATGGCCCTAGAAACGTTTTTTATCTGTATAAAAAGACGGATTTGATTAGATATAGATTTCTTCTAGTGAAATCCCATTTATTGCTTACAGCGGTTTTGGATATGCTAACTTAGGCATCACAGAAGACTAAGAAATAATCTTAATTTTAGTCTAGGAAATAAGTCTGCAAAATTTATGACAGCGCTTTTAAAGAAAAAGCCGTTCAATGCAGTTGTGAGAGAACAAAATTATCACAATTCCCTGGAGAGTTGGGAGTAACAGCACCACAGTTATATAAATGACTTAAGGAGTCCGAGGAATTTGGAGAAGGATGTTTTGCTGGGAAAGGAAATTTAAAACTCACACTTGAGCAAGAAAAATCCACGAACTAGAGAAAAGACTTAAGGATGCCGATATTTTGTTTTCCTAAAAAGGTCTCAAGCTCTGCTACAATTCGTTTCGATTGAGTATGATGTAAATAATGAGAGCCGGGCAATAAAATTAGTTTACCCTTATCCACGCTGTTGGCTTGCTCTTGGTGCAGTTCCGTCCAGCCTTTGACAGCTGAGTTTTCGTCGGCAAATAATAATACCGGCAAATCCTGCGGGAAAGCTAGTTTTTGAGCATCTTTAAAACTATTACTCAATGATGTTGCTTCTCTGTGCAAAGTATTGTTTCCAGTTACTTTCATCGTAATCATGTGTTTTTGTTCAAAAAGGTATAATTCTGACTCGTCTTTAGGTTTTTTGTCTCCAAAAAACTTTAAAAATGCACGCATTACACCAGCTTTGGCTAAAAAATCCAAAGGTGCCGAATTATAACCCGGCCAAGGTTGTTTTGGCACACTGGTATCAATACCTACAAAAGCGGTTGCTTTACCGGGATATTTATTAATATATGCTAAGCTGTAAAGCCCTGCAATGGAATGCCCCATTACTATAAAACGTTTTAGATTTAATTGCTTCACCACTTCGTGGATTTCTTCCGCCATATTATTCAAACTGCGTTCACGATTTGTTTCACTGCTCAATCCGTAACCAAAAGGTTCAATCGTGATCACGGTATATTTTTTGTCTAATTCTCTGATTAATGGTTCAAAATCCAATCTTGGGCTTGCCGTTCCAAATCCGGTGAGTAATACAATCGTGTCTGCACCCTGTCCATCTATTATCGTATTCATTGTACCGTCAAAAACTCTTATTTTTTGACCATAATCTTCAATTTTATCGGCTTCGCTGCTTAGATTGATTTGATGAATTACGAATGTCGCGATGAGTAGGATAGCGATTACCACTACAATTCCGATGATTGTTTTCAAGAATGTTTTTAATATGCTCTTTACGAGCGAAGGGCGGTTTTTATCCATTTTTTTAATTTAGGTATGTTCACTATAAAATAGGTTAATATCATTCAATACTGTTATTCCTTTACTACCTACAAAAATCATTTCATCACTTTTATCAGCATATGGATTTAATGGCCAGTCCCCATATAAATGTTTAACACTTAATCCCGCTGGATCAAGTAAGGTACAGATTTCTTCTTTCTTTGGGAAATATAGTTGTGACGAAGCGCCCCACCTTTTATCAGTATGCAAAATCTGATAAAAAGTTTGGTATGTTGTAATTTCGTCTTTTGATTCCCAATCGTTCCATGCTTTTATGATTCCGTAAATAGGATGCTTAAAATATCGAATCGAGTCTTTTTCTCCCCATTTAGTGATTATCACAGTCGTAGAATTGCACCAAATTTGAATCTTGGTATAATTTATCAAACATTCTATTTTAATTTACAACCTAAAATCAGATTTTTAAAACGAAAATAAGATATATTTAGCTAAGTAGATGACAAAAACTTCAACATATTGATATTCATCCTATTTGACTTTAGAGTTTTTAATTAAAGTCTAGACCTTTTTCCATAAAGAATTAGAAAATGATATAGAATAGCTCCTCAGTTTCACACAGGTATCAATCAACACTTTGTTGCATATCTTACAGCAAAATATACTGAATTCAATATTGCCTCATCGGTGGGGAATGATGATTTATTTTTAGTTTACCTGTGTATTTTAACATTTTAAATTTTCAGCTAAATGAGTTGCATAAATAATTTCCCTACAAGTATATTTTGATAGATATCACTAATCTATTTTTAACTCTTGCCATAGGGTTGTCACTAGTCAGGTATAATTTTACATCATTAATTAATTTTTAAAAGAATAAAAATGATCAACGAAATTAACACAACCAATTTTCCTCAACCTATTCTTATCTCAGTCAATAATGTAGAACTGGAAGTTTTTGAAGCAGGTAAAGAGAATATTGGGAATCCTATTGTACTCTGTCATGGTTTCCCTGAGCATGCTTTTTCTTGGCGTTATCAAGTGCCAGCACTTGTATTAGCGGGTTATCATGTCATTATTCCCAACAAGAGGGGTTATGGTAACTCATCGGGTCCAGCCGAAGTAAATCAGTATGATATTGTACACCTTACTGGCGACCTAGTTGCATTACTGGATCACTATGGATATGAAGATGCTATTTTTGTTGGTCATGATTGGGGAGCTAATGTTGTTTGGAATTTGGCCCCCCGCTGGTGCGCGAGTATTAAAAATATCCGAATACGCTACCGCGCGAGTCCTCTCGCGTGGTCTGCATTATAAACACAAAATTCTCAATCATGTTGAGAGTTTTGTGTTTATAAAGACAGTTTATGATAAAAGTAGGCCTTCTGATTGTGTCAAAATAGAATTGTGTTTATTTGTATATTACTTGCGTTTTATGAGAGGGAATATCTGTGTATTGAATTTTACCACGCAAAAGGATTGATTCTGTCGAATTTCAGTTTTTGATGTGGTTAAATTTTTAATTACCACACGAAAGGATTCGTGCGGTAGCGGGGGGAAAGGATTCGTGCGGTAGCGGGGCAAAACATCATAAAAAGTTTGTTATGTTATAATTTCATCTTTCGCTCCCCAATTATTCTATTGTAATTTACAACCTATAATCTGATTTTGAAAGTGAAAATAAGAGATATTTATCTAAGTACATGACAGAATCGAAGAAGACCAAAATAAAAAAGTCCAAATTACTCTTTATGTCGATCATACAGGACAGGCATAATAAAGACTCTATAATCGCGAAATCACAAATCCTGGTTCAATGCTGATAAGACATAATTGGAGAAAAGAAGATAGCTGATGTAATATAAGACAGACTTATATAACAATCTCACAGTGTTGAATTATATGGAGAATTGATGAGAACGAAAAGAGGAATAAACAAAGAGTGATTTTATTATATTTGAATACAAATTACTAGTTGAAAAAACATAGTTTTTAATCAAAAACGGAGGTGGTCATTTTGCTCCGGAATTAGGTACTCACTTTAAAACGAAATGAGGTTATCTACATAGGCGAATTTTCCACATAAAGTTTTAAATAACAAAAAGTTAATGATATCGACAATAGAATATATACCTAAATCAATTTTAGAAGAATTTGTAGTCAGCTTTTATTACAACAAAAGTGACAATTTTGAATATCGTGGCTATGCAAATCCCACAACAAATCAAGAATTATTCTTTAATATGGGTGATAATTTTGAATTAAGAAACTCAGTAGGACAAGTAAATAGCCAACGCAGTTGGATTAGCGGTGCTCAATCAAAATCAGTATCTATAATTTCTAGTGGCAGACATGTTAGTGCTGGAGTAATATTTAAGCCTTGGGGACTTTATGGTGCATTTGGAATAAATGGCAAAGAATTAGCGAACAAAGTGATCGATAACAGCTTGTTTTGTGATTTGAGCAATGAGTTATATAATAGAAAATTTTCTGAGTCACAGTTTTTCGACTTGATAGAATATAAACTATTAAAGTCTATCAAAAGAAGTAAGATGACTAAAGTAATGCAAAAAATAGCAATTGAAATGGAACAAGAAAACTTGGTGGCTCTATCTGAAAAATTGAGCTATTCAAAAAAAACAATCATAGAATCATTTAACAAGATGGTTGGGCTAAGTCCTCATAAGTTCTACATGTTAAATAGCATTTGTAAAGTAATCAAAATATTAAGTTCTAATCCGACAACTAAACTTACGGAATTAGCATACAACGAAGGTTTCTATGACCAAGCCCATTTTATTCGCGTTTTTAAAGGACATATTGGAATGACACCAACAGAATTTCGTGATAGAATTTTGAAAATGTAAATTTTATACAATTTTGTTTGTATTGAAGGAAGTAACTTTGAAAAAAAAAAAATATGAGAAAAGTAATCCTTTACATCGCTACAAGTTTAGATGGCTACATTGCAAAACCAGATGACGACCTTAGTTTTCTTTCAATTGTTGAACAGGAAGGGCAAGATTATGGTTATGCTGACTTTGTAAAAAATGTAGACGCAGTTATTGTTGGACGTAAAACTTATGACAAAGTAATTTCTATGGGTTTTGATTTTCCGCATGCTAACAAAGATGCATACGTTATCACAAGGACTTCAAGACCAAATATAGGTTCTGTGAAATTTTATGCGGGTGACCTTAAATTACTTGTTGACAAACTTAAATCAGAGAAGGGGAAAAATATATTTTGTGACGGTGGTGCAGAAATTGTAAACGAACTTCTAAAATTTGACCTGATTGACGAATATATTATTTCTATTTTGCCAATTCTAGTTGGCAAAGGGACAAAACTATTTAAAGACGGTAGACCTGAACAACAAGTAGAACTTGTTTCAGTAAGATCTTTCGACAAAGGACTAACGCAACTTCATTACAAACGCACAGAGAAATAATAACTCTACAATTATCAGAGGTTATCTGTAGTTAATTCAGTATACATTAATTTATTAGATATATTCTTTTTTTACGAATATAAATCCTCTATGACGAAATCACAACGCAATTTGAGTTTTACAATAATAATGATTAACAACTTAAGTAATCCCTGAACCTTTCTGTTTTCGGACTTTTTATAAGTTATAAGAGCTTATTTACGTATCTATTAAGAATAGGTAATTAAGCTCTTAAAATTTCCTCAAAGTAACTTTACAGTTACAAAAAAAAAGCATATTATTTTTTTAAGTGATAATCAGGGTTGCATTACAAGCCTTTAGTTTTGTAAAAAATCAAGTGTTTTTGCACAAAATATAATTGGATACCGTTTTTGTGTTTTTTTTTTAATTTTTACTATCAAAATTTAATAAACATGAAGGAATTAGTATTTTTTAGCTTTCGATAGTTCTTTTTTCTTTACTGCTTCTTTCTAGGTAGATGTGATTTTGTAATAATTAATCAGATGGTAGTTTTTTATACTGCTGTTACTATCTAGTACCATTTAATGGTTTAAGTTAACAAAGTTGTTTATTTTTATATAATTAATTTAATTTTTGGTTTTTTTATTGATTTTAATTGTTTTGTTTGTTTTTTAAATAATATTTGTCACTGGTTTTTATTTTTTTTATGTTAAAAAATAATATATTTGGGGCTTACTAACCAAATCATTATTAAGGATGAAAAATAATACTTCTATTTTTTCAACTTTGTATATTGCTCTTATTTATTTTGTCACGCTTACTGCTTTTTCAGGAGAAGTGGAATCAAAAATAATGCAAGACAACAGAGTATGGAATCAGAATTCCTATTCGCCCAAATTGCATCTGCAACCCTATTTTAAGTTTGGACAAGCATTTGCTTTAAAAGCAACAGCATGTCTTATACAAGATTTACCTTTTTGGGAGGGTTTTAATAAAGACTCTCCTTCTATGTCGTGCTGGACTATTGTCGATAATAATAAGGACTCAGCTTCTCCCTTGGGAAACAATATATGGAGGATGTATAATTATTTACCTTTTGAAGGTGACCAGTTTATGTATTTTGCTGGAGGGATTAATAATGATGATTGGTTAATTTCACCAACGTTCAAAATGGATCCTTTAAAGACATATAAGTTAACGTACCAATATAAAACGAATACTTATAGCAATAATGAATTTGAAGTTTTAGCTTCCAACAAAGGTTTAGGACTAAATGATTTTACGCGGATTATTGTTGATAAACGAATCTATAAAAATGATAGCTGGACTGAGCAAAAAACGTATATCACAAATTTATCTGGGGATGTGAATCTGGCTTGGCATGTAACTTCTGTAGGTAGTGTGAATGTGTTTTTAGATGCTGTATCTATACAAGAGGTGGCATGTATTGAGCCAGAAAATCTCGTCGCAAAAAAAATAAAAACAAGTCAAGTAAACTTATCTTGGGACGATAAGATTAATGCATCTTGGGAATATTTTATTGAAGTAGCTGGTGGAAATGGTCCTTTGAGTGCTGGAGTTGCCGCTACAACTACTGAGGTTAATGTTGTTAGAGACAACAACAATAACAATTTAGTAGCCCGAACAAAGTATGAATATTATGTTAGAGCAAAATGTGCTAACGGTACGTTTGGTGAATGGATAGGGCCAGCCTCTTTTACAACCGCTTGTAGTACTTTTAATCTTCCTTTTAGTGATGGGTTTAATACCTCTTCAACGACACTCAGTTGCTGGACAATTTTGGATAGTAATAAAGATAGATTGCCTTCAGGAGATAATGCATGGAAAGTGAACAACTACTCGACTTATGAAGGTAATCAAGTCATGCTTTTCCAGAGTTATGTTTCAAATGCACTACATGATGATTGGCTAATTTCACCTACATTAAACATGACGGGGGGAATTTATGCCATTTCGTATTATTATAAAACCACTTATGCTTATGATAACGATTTTGAGATTCTATTATCCACGGATGGCACGGAGCCGAGTGATTTTAAGATGGTTGTAGAGAGTAAGGTTAAGCGTAATGCAGCTAATTATGTAAAAAAGACTGTTTATGTAAAAGACGTTATTGGTAATGTTAACCTAGCTTGGCATCTTGAGACTAAAGGGCCTGCTGTTGTTTATATAGATTTGGTTACTATCGATAAAGTTGATTGTATAGCACCAGAAAATGATGTTATAGTTAGTGACATAGAGAAAGATAAAGCTAAATTTACTTGGCAAGACAGCCACAATACTAATTGGGAATATTTTGTTCGAGCACAAGGTACTGGTGGTGTTCCTGTCGGGAGTGGTGTTTTATCGAATAATAAATCAGTGACTGTTTCAAAAACGACTGGTACAGGAGGTACTAATCTGTTGCCAAATACTTGGTATGAATTTTTTGTAAGGGCAAGTTGTGGACCAGGAAAAAGCAGTGTATGGGTTGGCCCTATCGCATTTCTAACTAGTTGCGATGTGGTTGCACTGCCTTTTTGGGAGGGATTTAATAAAACTTCTAATACCGCGGTCTGCTGGACTATAGTTGACAATAATAAAGATTGGATTGCGCCTTTTGGCTATGGAAATATTTGGAATATTGATAGTTCTGGAATGTTTGAAGGAGATCAAGGGATGTTTTTTTATGGCGATCCTGGTACGCCTCAACACGATGATTGGTTGATTTCACCTAGTATTAAATTAGATGCCAATAAGTATTATAGAATTAAGTATCATTATAAAACCAGTAGTTATTATAAAAATGATTTTGAAGTATTGCTTTCCGAAAAAGGAACTGCGGTATCAAATTTTACAAATAAACTGCTCGTTAAAAAAGGACATAGTAGCGATGAATGGGCACAAGAGGTTTTGGTGTTAAAAGGAACGGGAAGTACCATCAATTTAGCTTGGCATGTTAATACGGCAAATAGTTATACTTACTTTAATCTTGATAATGTTTTTGTAGAAGAGATTAATGGTTGTCCAGAGCCTTTAAATTTAGGAAGTAAAGGTGAAAAAGCAAATTCAGCAACGATTTTTTGGTCTGATAATTTCGGAACGAGTTGGGAGTATGTTGTTCAAAAGCGAGGCTTAAGTGTTCCAATAGTAAAAGGTACTACCACCAATCTAAAGGAGAATGTGATCAACAAAGATCAATCGGGTAACAATTTAGATCCTAGTACGGATTATGATTTTTATGTAAGAATGATTTGTGGTGGTGGTGGAGAATATAGTGAATGGTCAGGACCTTTTCAATTTACCACAGCTTGTAGTGTCTTTAAAGTGCCTTTCTGGGAAGGATTTAATTTGTTTTCAGCATCGCTTAAATGTTGGACTATTATTGATGAAAACAAAGATTCCACGCCGCTATCGTCGAGTAATATCTGGAGTTTAATCGGTTATAATCAATTTGAAGGTACTCATGCCATGAGTTTTAATGTCTACGACTATAGTAATGTTGTGGAAAGTAGCGACTGGTTGATATCTCCTACCATCACTTTTGAAAAGAACAAGATGTATCGACTTAAATATCATTTTAAAACAAACATTTATAATGAAGATAGCGAATTTGAGGTTCTAGCATCTAATAGCGGCACTCAACCTGCAGATTTTAAAAGAGAACTTGTCAAAAGTCAGCGTTATAAAATTGAAAATTATCAGCAAAATACAGTATTTATCAATGATTTAGACGGTGATGTGAATTTGGCATGGCACGTTAAGGGTACTGGGGTTAAGGCCATATTTATCGACAATGTATTTGTTGAAGAAGTCACAGGATGTCCAGAACCGCTTAAATTAGAAGTCACGGATATTGATATTAAAAAAGCTACTATAAGTTGGACAGATGCTTATAATGCATCGTCTTGGGAATACTTTGTTCAGGAGAAAGGGAAAGGCATACCTGTTGCTAAAGGTATTCTTACAAACAAAAAAGAAAATGTACTAACTCAAGACCAATCCGGTAAAAATTTGGAACCGAATACGGAATATGAATTTTATGTTCGCACGGTTTGTAGTGCTGGAGGATACAGTATTTGGTCGGGACCTATTACTTTCGTGACTCTTTGTAGTACGTATCAGGCACCTTTTTGGGAAGGTTTTAATTCAGACTCCAAATCGGTTAGGTGTTGGTCAAGCGTGAATAAATATGGTACAATAGCTCCGTTAGGGGGAAATTGGAAAACGTATCCAAGCGCATACGAGGGAGACCAATCGGTGTTTTATTATGCTTATAACGGTGTAAAAGAAGAGGCTTATAATGATTGGTTGATTTCACCCACTATTACTTTAGATGGAGGTATGTATGTTTTAAAGTACCATTATAAAACCTTAGATAATAATACATTTAATAACGAATTTGAAGTATTGTTATCTACACAGGGTGCGGACGTCAGTAAATTTACCACAACGGTATTAGGTACTAAAAACTATCGGGAAGACAATTATGTTGAGGAGGTAGTCTTTTTTAACGTAGCCAAGGGAGAAATTAATTTGGCATGGCACGTCCATTCAAAAAACACTAATTTTTCGTATTTGTACTTAGATAATATTTATCTAAAAAAGGTTGAAGGTTGCCCAGAACCAACTGCTGTAAAAATCTCCAATCATTCGACAACCAGTATGGATGTAGAATGGAAACAAACAGGGGGAGTCAATAATTGGGAAGTTATTCTAGTGGACTATACGACAGACGAGAAAGGAGTTCCTGTGAAGACAGTTTTAGTGACTACGACTCCTAGTACAACGATTTCGGGATTGGATGCAGGCAAAGCTTATGCGGTTTATGTACGGGCAAAATGTACAAATGGGATATCAAATAGTGACTGGTCAACCCGGGTTGTTAGTGGAACTGAAATAGGGGCGAATGATGATTGTAGTGGTGCTTTGAATATACCAATAAACCTTGGTGAAGTATGCGGTAAAAAAGTCACAGGATCTTTTGTAAACGCGACGTTTTCTGTAAAAAAAGAGCCCACTTGCTCAGGATCACCAACTGTTAAAAAAGACGTATGGTTTGAGTTTACGGCAACTAGCAAGGAGCATATGTTGAATTTTTCAGACTATTTTAGTTTGTCAAAGCAGTATTACCCGTATATATATGTGTCTTTATATGATCAACCCTGCAGTGGTATAAGTGATATAGCTAAGGAATGTTTTAGCTTCAATGATGGGGTTGTAGTATCACGTCTTTTGCAGAATCTAGTAATCGGTCAAAAGTACTATTTGCGTTTGGCTACCACATTGCCAGCTCCAGATTTCTATTTCTCTTTGTGCATAACTACCCCAGCTTATATAGATGTTAGTCTCTCAGGAGATAAGTACACAGTAGAACAGTTGGTGAAAGATGTATTAGTTGTGGCAGATTGTGACTTAGTTTCTAATGTTACTTACAGTACAGGTACTAATTTTGGTAATGAACCCAATGGAATTGGTTATTTTGATAAAAACAACTCAAATTTCCCTTTTAAAAACGGTATAGTTCTGGCAACAAATGGGGTCGAAACTTCGAGAGGACCGCAAACGTTCAGTCAATCTGACGGGTCTATATTGTGGTTGGGCGATAATGATTTGCAAGATTTACTAGTGAAAAAAGGTCAAACCAGACAGAATTACAATGCATCTGTGCTTGAGTTTGATTTTATACCGTTGACGGATACTTTGAAATTTGACTTTATATTTGCATCAAATGAATATGGGCCTTCGTTTCAGTGCACTGCATCAGATGTTTTTGCATTTCTCCTAACGGATTTGCAAACAAATGAGCAAACCAATTTAGCGGTTGTGCCGGGAACTGATGTTCCGGTTGCTGTTGCTGCAATACGCGATGAAAAGTATCAAGGTACTTTGACTTGTGGAAGTACCAATGAACAGTATTTTGATAAGTTTTATGGTGACTTGGGATTAGATGTTAGAAACAATCCAATAAACTATAGCGGTAGAACGACGCCTATGACAGCTACTTCTGCTGTAAAAGCTGGTAGAAAGTATCATATCAAATTAGCTATCGCTAATTACGAAAATACCTTTAATAATTCAGCGGTATTTTTGGCAGGAGGTAGTTTTGATTTGGGCAGCATTGATTTAGGAGAAGATTTACTCATTGAGACTGCAAATGCAATTTGTTATGGTAAATCCAAAATCATTAAGTCTGGAGTGACTATGGAAAACGCTTTTTTCAAATGGTTTAAAGATGGTGTTATCATTCCAGGTGCAGACCAAACTAACTTGGAAGTTTCTGAAACAGGATTGTATAAAGTTGTTGTGACTTATGATGGTTTGAATTGTGAGTCTACTGGCTCGGTACGCGTAGAAGTATATCCTAAGATATCGGAAAAATTAGGACAACCAAAGTCTCGTGAAATATGTAGAAATTCTTTACAGACACTTGTTTTTGACCTTACTACTGTACAGGCTGAGATGTTGGTCAAAGAAGAACAATCAAATTATATATTTACGTACTATAAAACCAAGGCAGCTGCAGAGGCGAAAATAGACGCTATTGGAAATGTAAAAACTTTTGAGTTGGCTGCTTCGGAACAAGATGTTAAACTATATATACTTATAGAGGATAAAAAAACAGGTTGTTCCGAAATTTTCGAATGGACTTTTGTATCTACTACAGGTCTAAAACCTGAAATACGAACGAATGTTGCAGTATGTGCCAAATATACGTTTCCTGAATTGGAGAAGGATCAATACTATTACACCGGATCGGCAGCGACGGGAAAAAAATATAAAGAAGGTGATGTGATACAAGTTCCGGGAACTTATATCATCTATGTTTTGCAAGATAATGGAGCTGGATGTTATGAAGAGACATCCTATCAATTAGTCGTAACTGAAGATGTTAAGGCTGATGTTTTTAAAGATGAGATTCTTGAGTGTCAATTTTATCAATTGAAACCGCTTTCACAATACAACAAATATTTTACTCAAGCTAATGGAGCAGGAGTTGAGCTTTATGCCGGAGATTTCATTATGAAGGAACAAACAATCTATGTATACGCCGCCTCACCTGATAGCTTGTGTACTGATGAAAGTAGTTTTAATATTGCTTATACTGAGTGTCCAATTCCGAAAGGGATTTCTCCTAACGGAGATGGGTTAAATGATACCTTTGACCTGACGCCTCACGGTGTTACTAGTCTAATTATTTACAATCGATATGGCCGCGAGGTATTTGCATTTAATGGTACTTATACTAACCAATGGTATGGGCAGGACAAAGGTAAAAATCAGTTGCCTGATGGTACATACTACTATGTACTGGTAAATCGTGATAACCTCACCAAAACAGGGTGGGTGCAGATCAATAAGTAGAAAACTAACAAAAAGCGCACAAAACTGCCTCTTATCGAGGCAGTTTTTTTTGATCTTGTTTCAATGGCTACGTTGCTTGTGAATTATCATTTTCCAGACCGATTTTTAAGCAATATATTCTAATGTTTTAAAAGAGTATTTTAAAAATCGCCTTTAAAGGTGAATATTAATATACGGATGAAATTGGTGACAATCTCATCTTCATTAAGTTGATTTTCTATCTCGGTCATCGGTATTTTTTCAAATCCCCTTATCTAAAAGGATTTGTAAGTTTTGGATGGATTTTTATTTTTAAAATATCCTTGTTATACTTTCACAAAGGGTTCTTCCCCTTTAGTTTTAGGCCTCAACCTTTTTATTTTCTACTGGTGTATGTAGTTCTGCACACAAAAAACAAGGAATATGAGGGTTTGGTTTTCAATTAACGCGGAAAGTCTACTATCTGCATTTTGAATACAGGAATCCGCACTTTGGAAACATTTGATTTTTAAAGTAAGCTCACCTTTGTAGGGAAATATTTAAAGATTTAAAAATCATGCAAAAAACAATATTAATTACAGGCGCTTCCTCAGGAATTGGAAAGGAGACTAGTTTCTATTTTGCAAAACAAGGATGGAATGTTATCGCTACTATGCGTAATCCTGAAAGAGAAACGCAACTCATTCAACAACCCAATATTTTAGTTACCGCGTTAGAAGTAACACAGCCCAAATCGATTGTAGCAGCTATCGAAAAAGGAATGGAACGATTTGGTCAAATAGATGCTTTGCTAAATAATGCGGGCTATGGTCAACAGGGACTATTTGAAGCGATTACGGCTGAGCAAGTTCAACAACAATTCGATGTCAATGTTTTTGGACTAATGAATGTAACAAGAGCGGTATTGCCCTATTTAAGAAAACAAAAAAATGAAAGTGTGATTGTAAATATCCCCCGCTGGTGCGCGAGTATTAAAAATATCCGAATACGCTACCGCGCGAGTCCTCTCTCCCCGCTGGTGCGCGAGTATTAAAAATATCCGAATACGCTACCGCGCGAGTCCTCTCGCGTGGTATACATTATATATAAGAACTCTCAATCATGTTGAGAGCTTTGTGTTTATAAAGATAATTTATCGATAAAAGTAGGCCTTCTGTTTGTGTCAAAATAGAATTGGGTTTATTTGTATATTACTTGCGTTTTATGAGAGGGAATATCTGTGTATTGAATTTTATCACGCAAAAGGATTGACTCTGTCGAATTTCAGTTGGTGATGTGGTTAAATTTTTAATTACCACACGAAAGGATTCGTGCGGTAGTGGGGAGTATATGTATATTGAATTTTACCACGCAAAAGGATTGACTCTGTCGAATTTCAGTTTTTGTTGTGGTTAAATTTTTAATTACTACACAAAAGGATTCGTGCGGTAGCGGGGCTGCGGTGTAAAATAAAAGATTCTACATTTGCTAGTACTATTGAAGAAGCAGTAAAGTGGAAGCTTTGGGCTTTTTTTTTACTGCTCCTATAAATTGTAAATAGTAAAATTATTTTTTATTGAACATTTTAGAAAGGATCCAAATAATTAATCCAACGACAATAAATACTAATATAAATGCCCACCACATACCAGCTTTAAAAATGGTTTCTATTGCACTACAGCTCGTAAATAAAAATGATGACAATATCAAACAGCTAATAAAATATTTTCTCATAGTCCTAATTTTTAAAGATTTATTTAAATTTAATTATAATATTTGATAAATAAAACTTACTTGGTACTTTTATGTTCGTTTTTTTTAAACTTAAAAAATAAATCAATCGTTAACTGTTTACTAAAATCGAAAAAACGTTGGATATAATAATTGGGCATAGATTTTTCATGATTCCATAAGCACCCATAGAATTACCCCAATAAGTAATACTGATCTCATCACGCCGGAAAGATTCTCAACATCTTTTTCTTTTATTACCTTAACAAGTTCAGGCAACATTAGACATGCTAACTTAGCCATTACAAAAAGTTAAGAAATGATCTTAATTTTAACCTATGAAACAAGTGCGCAAAATTTATGACAAGGTTTTTAAAGAGAAGGCGGTTCCATTGAGTCGTGAAAGAACAAAGTGATTTCTAAAGAACCGTTGAAAATGGAAATATTTGAATACATTGAAATTTGGTACAACAGAAAAAGGAGACATGCTGCTTTGAATTATTCAATTATTGAAGAATTTAACAATCAAATTAATTGCAAAAATGTAGCTTAACTTATACTGCAGGTTTTATTTGCACATCCAGTAATTTGTGGCAACAATGTTCAAGTTGTAATTATATATAGAATTTGATTTATATAGTTGTCAGTACTTTTGGAGGCGATACGGACTTGACAAAAAACAAAAAACCTATAATTCACAGAGAACTATAGGTTTTGTTTGATGTTGCATTTTTTTTTAAAACGCAATATTTGTTAATATGTGGAGGAGATGGGGCTCGAACCCACGACCTCTTGGCTGCCAGCCAAACGCTCTAGCCAACTGAGCTACACCCCCATTAACGAATCGCAAATTTAAACAAAAAAACGACATATCAAACCGTTTTGTTGACTTTATCGGTTATTTGTTTTTTGCAGCTTGTTTTTTTATCTTTTTTGACTTTCCACCAACAGTTCTACCATCAATTTCATCTTGTTTTTATAAAAGGATGACAGATCATTGTCCTGATATAAATCCATATTGCTAATTGGAATTTGATAGGGTAGTGACCAGCCACGCAGTGCTTTGACGATATTATCCATCGACTGAATTCCTTGCATAGCTTGATTTCCAGCTGACCAACAGGTTAATCCAATAACTTTATTAGTCAGGTAAGCCGGTTGATTGGCTGCGGTGATCTCCAACCAATCCAAAGCGTTTTTCATAACTCCAGTCATCCCACCGTGATATAATGGGCTTAACCAAATCTGTATGTCGGAATCTATAAACGCCTGCGCAAATTCAATAACAGTATCAGGTACTGATTTCTCACGAGGATTGTACATCGGAATTTGAAAATCGGATAAATGAAGTTGTTTTACTTCAACATTCAAAACTTCAAATTGATCTGCGAAATATTGTGTCAACCTTCTAGAGGTTCTAAAGGCTTCTTCATCTAAAGAGCCGTTGAATAGGATTGCTTTCATAGTAGCGCTCAATTGCTATAATAAATCTAAGGCTCAAATTTAAGCTTTAAAAACTAGTTTTCACCAACTTAATTCGATTCATTTCGCTTTGTTAAAATTGTCATTATATAAAAAGGGGACTTAAAATCCGTTGAGATTTAAGTCCCTTAAAAAGAAAGTATTTCGTGGTTATAATTTATGAAGTCAGACGGTTCGTAAGGTATATTCAATCGAAAGAACGTTTCTTTTTTTATCAAAATTATTTATTTGAATAGAATTTGGAAGTAGAAAGTGTTTCGGGGACATTTTCCGTTTAATTCCGACAACAAAAATATCATTCCAAATCTAATTAAACAAGTTTTTAATTGTTTAATTAATTCTTTTTTTTATTTAATTTAAATAAAAGTAAATTTGTAAGAGAAGTAGGGCAAAGTACCATTTAAAGTTGTTTGCTGAGATTAAACTTGAAAAATGTTAAAGAAATCGCATAAATTTGATATTATATTAATGATTTAATAATTTATAGATCACATATATGTATTTATTTTATTAATTGTATTTAAATAATAAATTTTTTATCTCTTTTTGTGTTTATTTTAAAAAAAAGTTGGAAATTGAACAATAAAGCAAGCCGTTTATATGTTAATAATTAACAATGTTTTGGATTCGATAGACTACTGTTCTAAAATTTAGAACAAGTTGTCGTAGGGATACCACTTTCGAGTCGCGGTTGACGAAGTAATTATTAAGGTGGACTCGATCAGGAGTTTATTTAAAATAGAGGAATTGCAATAAAGTTGTGAGTATTAAACAAGAATGCGACGTATGAAATATATATACCTATTAATCGCGATATTGATTTTCGTCTCTTGTTCCAACGAGGACCACGAAAACGATGGTGATATTTTGGGAACTTGGACTTTAACTCGGGAAATTGTGGTCGAATCATCGGATCAAGAGCAGCAATCAATCAACACACAAGAGGTATTACATGTGAACCAAGCCATTGTTTACGATTTCAAGAAGGATAATCAATTGTTGATAAAGCAAGACGGAAAAACAGATTTGTTAATGCGTTATAGTTGTTATAGCGATTTTGGTTCCAGATTTGAAAATCCAAAATTTGCAATACAAGAATTTATCGACATCAACAATCATACTTATATTTTAAGTCATTCAGAGGGCAAACTGATTCTAGATGCTTCACAAAGAAACGGACCGATTTTATACCTCGAACGGAATTAAATTCATAAATTACCCTGTAATTCACTATCAACACCACAGTTGTTTTTGTATCGCGTTACACTTTCTTTTTGTTTGATCAGTAAAATAAATTTACAATGACCTTATTACAATTATTAAAAAAAATTCGTCCATTTGTAAAGCCTTATCGGAAACTTGTTATCGCAACTTTAGCTTTGACTGCCGTGGGGTCTTTTGCTGTGCAAATCAATGCATTAATTTTAAGATATACCGTAGATACCATCAGTGAGTTGATGGTGACCAACCAGCCCTTGCAAAACGGCTTTCATTTATTGACGACCATTAGTATCGTTTTGCTGGTGAAAGAGGTGATTTATACCCTTATTCAATTTGGACAAAAGTTCTACGGAGAAAAATTGCGAATATATATATCGCGTGATTTCTCTCAAGCCATAGTTGATCGCATTTTGACCTATCGAATGGCTTTTTATACGTCTACGGAAAATGAAAGTGGAAAGTTACAGACTCGTATAGACATGGGGATAAGCAGTCTAACCCGTTTGGTTCAAAACTTCTTTATTGATATTATGCCGTTGTTTGCCAATGCTATAGTGGCTTTAATTTTTATCTTTCTCGCAAATGTATATGTGGGTTTGGTCAGTTTAGCTATAGTGCCAATATATTTTTATGTGAGCCAGCTGCAAGCGAATAAGCTCAGCGGTTTTAGAAGAACCATGCGAACTTTTAGAGAGACCAAAAACAACGGTATTATTTCATTAATCGATTCAATCACCGTGATCAAATCCTTTGTACGAGAACCGTTGGAGGCAGAAAAGCATCTGGAAATCCAATACGATATGACCGAAAATCAACTGCAAACTCGTAAGATGAGCTTCTTATTTGATGGGATCAAAAGCTTTTTAGAGCAATTCGGTTTGGTGTTGATCATTATATTGACGGCCTATTTTGTGTTAAATGGTCAGATGACCATTGGGGCTATTATGTTTCACGTCTTGTTGTTTAACAACGTCACTGCGCCTATTCGACAGTTACATCGAATTTATGATGAGATTAATGACGCGATGATTTATTCTGAAAGTTTTTTCGAAATTTTAGAATCCGAACACGAGGTCGAAATCTCGGGTTCTTACGTTGCAAATAAGATCATCGGTCGTTTGGAACTGAGGGACGTGTCTTTTGTCTATCCAAACGGTACAGAGGCGTTAAAAAATGTAAACATGATTATAGAGCCCAACGATACAACGGCACTAGTAGGGTTGAGTGGTGCAGGAAAGAGTACTATTATAAACTTATTGGACAAATTTTATGCGCCAACTCGCGGTCAAATATTTTTAGATGGTGTCGATCTGGCAGACTACAACACTACAGAACTGCGTAAGAATATTGGTTTGGTGTTGCAGAAAAATCATATTTTTAAAGGTACTATCGGTGAAAATATACAATATGGTAATCCCTTAGCCTCACAGGCAGAAATCGAAAAGGCCGCTAAACAAGCCTATATTCACGATCAGATTGTAGAGCTGCCACAGGGGTACGATTCCGAAGCGCGTTTGCTTTCTGGTGGTCAACAGCAGCGAATAGCTATTGCGCGTTTATTCTTAAAAGACCCCGCCATCATATTTTTGGATGAACCCACGGCGAGTTTAGATGCCATTGCTACCGAGCAGATCAAACAGAGTTTGGATGCTATAAAAAAAGACCGAACCGTGATTATAGTTTCGCATAGCATCTCACAAATTATAGATTCATCTCATATAGTGGTGATGGAGAAAGGCAGAGTAGTGGAAACGGGAACTCATGATTCTCTGTATGATGAGAAAGGTACCTACTACGATATTTTCACAGCTATGGCCAACAGCCTAAATATCGAAAAAATTACCCAATCGATGAATAGCTAGTACGGATATTCCTACGGGCTTATAAATCACCCATTTACTTTTGCTGGTATTCTTGTGGGAATATCGGACTATTTCCATCTCTTTGCGCCACATAATGTGGTGATAGCAACTCAATGCCTTTTTCATTAAAGACTTCTTGAATGTTTTTGTGTAGCGTAGACAGTATACCCGCTTTTTTAGTAACCTCTTTAATGTAGATATTGATTTCATAGGTGATGTAAAAATCATCATGTGAAGTTTGGAAAACGAAGGGTTTAGGTTCGGATAGCACCAAGGGGGTTCTCAGCGCTGCATCGATGAGGGTTTGTTGTGCTTCGGTCCAACTGAGTTCGTAACCGATACCCACCTTAGTAGAAATAATCAGTCCTTCTTCTTGACCTTGAGCGTAAACGGAATAGTTGGTGGTATTTCCCGATAGTACCGTCGAATTTGGAATGGTGATTTCTTCGTTTTTGGTCGTTTTTAAGCGGGTTACTAACATGTTTTTTTCGATAACTACACCCGTCATATCGCCAATTTTAATTTGATCACCAATTTTAAATGGACGCATATACGTAATAACGAGTCCAGCAACCATATTGGAAATCGCAGAGGAGGAACCCAATGAAAATAGTATACCCATAAATACGGATACTCCTTTAAAAATAGGAGAGTCTGAGCCCGGCAAATGCGGAAACATCAAGATAAACATAAAGGCGAAAAGCAAGATCTTAACCAAACTAAAAGTAGGCATTGCCCAATCTTTATGAAAACCGGAAATCTCCAATTTACCCAATTCAATTTCGGTAAAAATATATTTGACTAATCGGATAAAATATTTCATCACAAAATAGATCACCAGTATACTGAATAAATTGGGTAAATAATTAAAAATTGCGCTAAAGATAGATTTAAAGGGCAACCAAATATATCCAAACAGTACTTCACCCCAGGTTTGCGTAAACGGAAAAATACTAAATACCAATGGGATTGCTAAGTAGAATAAAAGCAAGATAAAAAAAGTCTTTACTCCTTTTAGGACTACGAGAGCAACATTTAATTTTTGTGCAGAAGTGAGGAAAACATAGTTTTTATAGGTTAGATTTTCTAACCAATGTTTTTTCTGTGCAATTAAAACATTGCGCAATCGAGTGTGTAATTTATTGATTCCAACGAGCAATAATGCAAATACGACAACGACTAATAACACGAGACCAATTCTTATCAGCAATTTTTCAATACTGTTTTCTGCTTTTTGTTTGAGTATGGTGTTTTTTAGAATGCTTACATAGGTGTCGGCCAGTTCTTGTTTGGTTTGATCAAACCATAAGGCATCTAAATCAGAAACGCTCATGATGACTAAGTTGTCGTAGGTAATATCTAAAGAGTTCTCCCAGGGCTGTGCAACGATTTTTTCAGCATCGAAAAAGTCGTCCTGATACAATGCCTTAACTTTTTCGGTTATGTTTTTGGCTCGTTCTTGAGGAACTAAGGCACCAACTTTGGTATAGACATTAAATAGGGTGTCTCTCAATAATATAACCGGATGCCCTTTTTCAGTCTGTTTTAAACGTTCTATTTTTGCCCTAGATTTTGTTTTGGATTCTAACTCCGTGGCTTCAATTTTTTTTAATTCCTCTAAAAGTTTATCTCTTTTTAGTTTTTCACTTTCCTTGACATGACTAATCTGCTCGAGCAATTCCATCTTACGCAACGAGTCAACGTACTGGCTTTGTTGTGTTTTCAGTAATAGTTGTTGCAATTGTTCAACTTGTTTAAGTTGCTCTTGTTGTTGTATAGAATCGGTGTCCTGCGAATGACTTAGCTGCGGTAGGAGCGATAAAATGAATAAAAACAGAATTTTTGCTTTCATCGTGTACAAGTGTCTTTTAGTTTTAATAGGAATCTTGGATGGACTATATTTTATATAATAATAGTAAATATTATTAAGATAGCCGATATTTTTTATAATTTATGTTTTTTAATACTGTTTCACAAGATACAACCTTCTTATGAAATCAAATTCATGTTTATGAAATTGTTTTTAACTTTTTTTTAACTTTAAAACTGTAAGAAAATTTCAAAAATTCAGTCTTTAATAATAGAGATCAATCTTATTGCGATTGCTACTTCTTAAATTTAAAAAAGGTACTTGCGGCTAAATTTGTGGTAAGTTATAGTGTCTAATAATTATTGGTTAGTTTAAGAGTTTCTATATTTCAGTGCCATATCGCAAGTGCCTGTTTTTTAAGAATAGTGTTTTTTAGACTGAATCGGAGCTGTTTACGATTTAAATATAAGCATTAATGCTTTAAGATTTTTTTGCCAGACATCGTTTAAAATTATTATTAATAAGCGGATAAAACATGTCGTGTTCTGGTGAGAGAGTTATACCAATTGATTTGTAGAAGTGGTCGTTGGTATAATTATTAACTGTTTTTTCTTAGAGTTATTTAATGAAAGAGGCAACCTTTGGGGTTGCCTCTTTTTATGATATTAAACTTAGCACTTTTTGATGGACTAAGCGTTTTTACGTCTTTTAATTTCGGTTTCAATTAGAGATAGTTCTCTGTTGGTTTGGCCGGCTACGGAGGTGTTTTCTTCAGCACGTCGAATCAAATAAGGCATAACTTCATTGACTGGGCCAAAAGGTAAGTACTTTGCGACATTATAATCGTGATCAGCTAAGTTATAGCTAATATTGTCACTCATACCATACAATTGACCAAACCACATTCTAGTGTCGTTATGACGGATGTTGTGTTTCGTCATCAACTCCATCAACATATATGAGCTACTTTCATTATGAGTTCCAGCAAATAATGCCATGGTGTCCAAGTTTTCTAACATATAGGTCACTGCAGCATCAAAATTGATATCGGTAGCTGTTTTGTCCACACAAATAGGAGAGGTGTAACCATGATCTAAAGCTCTACTTCTTTCGATTTCCATATAAGCACCACGTACTACTTTTAATCCAACGTAGAAACTTTCATTCTTCGCTGTTTCGTGCAATTTTTTCAGAAAGTCCAAACGATCCCAACGATACATTTGTACCGTATTGAAAATGATCGCTTTTTCTTTATTGTATTTGCGCATCATCTCGAGGACAATATCGTCAGCGGCATCTTGCATCCAGCTGTGTTCAGCATCAATCAATAAGAATACATCTTTTTCGAAGGCATCTTTACAGGCGATTTCAAATCGTTCCAATATGCGATCCCATTCTTGCTGCTCACTTTTGGTAAAGGGAAGTTTCTCACCTTTTTTCTCAAAAAGAAAAAATCGACCAAAACCAGTTGGTTTAAAAACGGCAAAGGGGATAGCTTGATGGCGATCTTTGGCAAATGCTATGGTTTTTAACGTCATGTTTAACGCAGCGTCAAATTGCTCCTCTGTTTCTTTTCCTTCCACAGAATAGTCCAATACAGATGAAACACCTTTGCTATACATTCTATCAACTACTTTTAAACAGTCGTTCTCACTGATTCCACCACAAAAATGGTCGAATACTGTGGCGCGTATAAGGCCTTGAACCGGTAAATGGGTTTTAATTGCAAAATTAGCCAGGCTAGAACCGATTTTTACCAATGCTCTGTTGCTGATCATTTTAAAGAGAAAGTGTGCTCTTTTAAGTTCCTTGTTATTTTTTAAAATAAAGGCAACCTCTGTATTATTGAATATTTTTTCCATTCTAAAAATAAAATATTCCAGCAAAGATAAACACTCAGGGTCATATAATTGATAAAAAATGATTTATTTTGCAGTATAAAAAGGCTAATTAATGAAAAAGATACATTCTGATCAGTATGACATTACTTTTGGGGTAGAAGCGTATGATTACTTAGGTGTTATGCTTAATGAACGGGCGTATTCTAAAATATTTTTAATTACTGATACGGTATGTAATGCTGCCTGTGTTCCCCATTTTCTCGCTAATTTACCAACCAATGTTGCCTTTGAAATTATCGAAATAGAGACCGGCGAGGAATTTAAAACCATGGAAACGGCTTATTCCGTCTGGCAAGCGCTAGGGGAGTTAAAAGCAGATCGCAAAAGTATTATTATCACCGTAGGTGGTGGTGTCATTACAGATCTCGGTGGTTTTGTAGCAGCGCTGTTTAAGCGTGGAATTGATTGTATTAATGTACCTACTTCCTTACTGGCTATGGTTGATGCCTCTGTAGGCGGGAAAACGGGAATTGATTTGGATGGAATCAAAAATCAGTTGGGAACCTTTACCATGCCTCAAAACGTGTTAATTGATGTGCGCTTTCTGGAAACACTACCAGCAGAACAATTGAGATCCGGCTTGGCAGAAATGTTTAAACACGGTTTGATTTACGATCGCGAATATTGGGAAGTCTTACAGCATTTAAGCGAGTTGACTACCGATGATTTAGAAGACTTAATATACCACTCCGTTGTTATTAAAAATCAAATTGTACAACAAGATCCCAAGGAACAAGGATTGCGAAAAATTCTCAATTTTGGACATACTCTAGGCCACGCTATCGAGAGTTATTTTCTTAATTCGGATACGCGAACCACCTTATTACATGGTGAAGCAGTCGCAATGGGAATGATTTTAGAGAGTTATTTGTCATGGAAAACCGGAAAACTATCCGAACAGGAATATTATTCGATTAAAACAGTTTTATTTGATACCTTTGCCCGTATAGATTTAGATTCCTTAGAAGTTGAAGCTTGTTTGGAATGGTTACAACACGATAAGAAAAACGCCTTGGGTATACCGCAATTTGTACTGTTAAATACAATTGGTGTTGCGGTTATCGATCAAGTAGTCAGTAAGGATTTGATATTGAGATCTTTTGAGGATTATTTATCCTAATGGTTTTTTAATAATTTCTTTGGAAATTGCAGGTTTAATTTTTTTACATTTGCCCTCGTAAACGCTATGGGAAATAAGTTTTTTTTTAGTGCAAAAGGCACACGTAGAAAGCGGATGTTTGTAAAAAAACATCAGGCTAATTTTGTGTTTCACCTTCTCAGGTTATATAGGATGTTCTTAAACTCCTTTTTGTATAATGATAAATTGTCGATCGTATTTGCGAACATCCGAGTTTGAAAATTTTAGTATTCTTGGCTTTTTATTATATTATTAATTTTTCTAATAGTGATATTAAACAAAAATGAACACAAAATATTCAGATTTAATCAATCAAACTTTTTATTTTCCACAAGAGGAATTTAAACTCAGCAACGATAACTTAACTTTCCACAACATCGATTTGATGAAATTAGTAGAACAATATGGTTCGCCATTGAAGTTTACTTATTTACCCAAAATCACTGCAAACATCAATCGAGCGAAGGGATGGTTTAGAAATGCAATGGAAAAAAATAATTATAATGCGAATTATTATTATTGCTATTGCACCAAAAGTTCTCATTTTCAATTTATTTTAAATGAGGCTTTTAAAAACAATATTCACGTAGAGACCTCTTCGGCTTTTGATGTAAATATTGTAGAAAGTTTATTGGCTACTGGAAAGATCACCAACGATACTTTTGTACTGTGCAACGGATTTAAAAGAGCACAATACATTGATAATATTGCGCATTTAATCAATAATGGGCATAAGAACACCATTCCAATCTTAGATAATTACGAGGAACTAGACTTGCTTCAAGAAGCTATTGAAGGTAAATTTAAAATCGGAATTCGAATTGCTTCGGAAGAAGAGCCTAAATTTGAATTTTATACTTCTCGTTTGGGTATTGGTTATAAAAACATAGTACCGTTTTACAGAAAACAAATTCAGGACAACGATAGAGTAGAATTAAAGATGTTACATTTCTTTATAAACACGGGTATTCGTGATACATCTTACTATTGGAATGAATTGGTAAAATGTTTAAAAGTGTATATATCTTTAAAAAAGGAATGCCCTACTTTAGACAGTTTGAATATTGGTGGAGGATTTCCTATAAAAAACTCTTTGGCATTTGAATACGACTATCAATATATGGTTGATGAAATCATCAATCAAATCAAAATAGCGTGTGATGATGCTGGTGTTGCAGTACCGAATATTTTTACCGAATTTGGTTCTTTTACCGTAGGTGAAAGTGGTGGAGCGATTTACCAGATTTTATACCAAAAGCAACAAAATGATAGAGAAAAGTGGAACATGATTGATTCGTCTTTTATAACTACTTTACCAGATACTTGGGCGATTAATAAAAGGTTTATTATGTTGCCTGTCAATCGCTGGAACGATTCGTATGAGCGTATCCTTTTAGGTGGATTGACATGCGATAGCGATGATTACTACAATTCGGAACAAAATTTAAATGCCATTTATTTACCAAAATACAATAAGGAGAAACCGTTGTATATCGGTTTCTTTAATACGGGTGCTTATCAGGAGTCTATCAGCGGGCATGGAGGAATTCATCACTGTCTGATTCCACAACCGAAACACATTTTAATCGATAGAGATGAAAATGGTATCTTGGCGACCGAGGTATTCTCGGAACAACAAACAGCAGAACAGGTGTTGAGTATCTTGGGATATGATGTATCGTTGACATTTAAAAATAAAGAATAACTAATTAATTATAAAAATACAAATACGATGAGTAAAGGACCGATAAGTCAGTTTATTGAGAAGTATTATTTACACTTCAACGCAGCTACTGTTGTAGATGCAGCAAAATCTTATGAAGAGCAATTGCAAAAAGGCTCTAAAATGATGGTTAGTATGGCGGGTGCAATGAGTACTGCTGAGATAGGAAAAATATTTGCAGAAGTTATCCGTCAAGATAAGGTGCATATTATTTCTTGTACTGGGGCTAACTTGGAGGAAGATATCATGAATTTGGTTGCGCATTCTCATTATAAGAGAGTTCCGAATTACCGTGACTTAACACCACAAGATGAGTGGGATTTGATGGAAAAAGGGCTTAATCGTGTTACGGATACTTGTATTCCTGAAGAAGAAGCATTTAGACGTTTACAAAAACATATTTTCAAAATCTGGAAAGATGCAGAAGACAATGGAGAACGTTATTTTCCACATGAATTTATGTATAAAATGTTGCTTTCAGGATGTTTGGAAGAGTATTATGAAATCGACATCAAAAACAGCTGGATGTATGCTGCTGCAGAGAAAAACCTACCGATTGTTGTACCAGGATGGGAAGACAGTACTATGGGGAATATCTTTGCTTCTTATGTAATTAAAGGAGAGTTAAAAGCATCTACGATGAAGTCTGGTATTGAATACATGACTTTCTTAGCGGATTGGTACCCTAAAAATTCTAGTAATGGAATTGGATTCTTCCAAATCGGTGGAGGAATTGCGGGTGATTTCCCAATTTGTGTAGTTCCTATGTTATATCAAGATTTGGAGCAAACTGAAACACCTTTCTGGAGTTATTTCTGTCAGATCTCTGATTCTACAACGAGTTATGGATCTTATTCTGGAGCGATTCCTAATGAAAAGATTACATGGGGCAAATTGGATATCAATACGCCAAAATTCATTATTGAGTCAGATGCTACCATTGTAGCACCTCTAGTTTTTGCTTATTTGCTTGATATGTAATTAGTAATGATTTTATCTAAATTTAGTTATTTTTTTATTTGATAATTTAATTTTGGGTATTACATTTGACGTGAAATAAAGTAAGAAAAAAGAATGAAAAGAATAATTGTTGATTACGCAAAATTAACAAATGAGATTTTGTCTCTTCTAGTTGAGAGGTTCCCTGACGGCTATGATGATGCGGATATTGTCCGTTTCAAAAACGTTAAGAACGAAACCATAGAAGCTGTGGAAGTTCGTACAGAAGACACAATTTATCTCGTAAAGGTTAGTACAAAATTAGCTGATAGAATAGAGAATTTTGATGAAGATGATGAAGAGGAAGACATTGTAGATACTGTCGAAGTTTCATTGGATTCCTTGAAAGATCTTGAATTGGCTGAAGAAGAAGAAGACTAGTTTTTTATATTCTTAAATTTTATAAACCCGTTTCCTTAGGATTCGGGTTTTTTTTATAGAAAATGGGAAATAATAGGGTAGATCACAAAAAAAGATGCTTTTGTAATTGTTGATTTGATATAAATTACTTTAATTATCAATATATTTGCATCCATAAATAAAAACTTTAATAACAGAACATGAAAGCAGGAATTGTAGGATTACCGAACGTTGGAAAATCAACTTTGTTTAATTGCTTGTCAAATGCCAAAGCACAAAGTGCTAACTTTCCTTTTTGTACAATTGAGCCCAATATCGGAGTTGTGAATGTACCAGATCCTAGATTGTTGAAATTGGAGGAATTGGTTAATCCAGAGCGTGTTTTACCTGCAACGGTTGATATAGTGGATATTGCTGGATTGGTTAAAGGAGCAAGTAAAGGAGAGGGATTGGGAAATCAATTCTTAGGAAATATTAGAGAATGTAATGCTATAATTCACGTATTGCGTTGTTTTGACAACGATAATATCATCCATGTTGATGGCAATGTGAATCCAATTAGAGATAAAGAGACCATCGATATTGAGTTGCAATTAAAGGATTTGGAAACGGTTGAAAAACGTTTGGAAAAAGTCAAAAGAGCCGCTAAAACTGGAAATAAGGAAGCTCAGGTTGAGGAGGCTTTATTGGAGAGAGTAAGAGGTGCTTTGTTGCAGGCTAAATCAGCTAGAACCGTTGAATTATTGAATAATGATGAAGTGGTTTTGATGGAAGATTTTCAATTGATCACGGCTAAGCCGGTTTTATATGTTTGTAATGTTGATGAAGATGCTGCGGCAACGGGAAATGCTTACGTAGAACAAGTAAGAGAATTGGTTAAGGATGAAAACGCAGAAGTTATTGTCTTGGCTGTAGGTACAGAGGCGGACATTACCGAATTAGAGACTTTTGAAGAACGTAAAATGTTCTTAGAAGATTTGGGATTGGAAGAGCCGGGTTCATCAGTATTGATTCGTTCCGCCTATAAATTATTGAACCTTCAGACTTATTTTACTGCTGGAGTAAAAGAAGTACGTGCTTGGACCATTCCTGTTGGGGCTACTGCACCACAAGCAGCGGGAGTGATTCATACCGATTTCGAAAAGGGATTCATCCGTGCGGAAGTTATTGCTTATAATGATTTTGTACATTTTGGATCTGAAGCGAAAGTAAAGGAAGCTGGAAAACTAAGAGTAGAAGGAAAAGAATATATCGTTAAAGATGGTGATGTTATGCACTTCAGGTTTAACGTGTAATTTTTTAAAATTATATATTTGATAAGGTGGAATTAGCAATAATTCCACTTTTTTGCTTTAATACAGTGATAAGTTTATTTTATTTTAAGTTTTTTTAGTAGTTTAGTTGATGACGAGCAGCTGTAAAGGGGTGTCCAAATAAAGCGAGTGAAATATTTAGAACGTAGAAAATTGTGGAAAATATTTGGTTTAGATTAGTCGTGGTATTGGGAAAAATTTTGGCTGGAATAGTACTCTTTGTCGTTTTTTATTTATTAATCGATTTTATACTATCGCATAGTACTGTAGCTGAGAAAGAAGATGTGAATGCAGCAAAGACCATTGATGTTTATCTCTTTTCTAACGGTGTTCATACCGATATAGTCGTACCGCTTCGTTCGGCTGAAATAGATTGGACTACTCAAATTGATCCGCTTCATACCGAAGCCCAACGTACGGATATGGAATACTTAGCGGTTGGTTGGGGAGATAAAGGCTTTTACTTAGAAACACCCGAGTGGAGTGATTTAAAACCGAGTGTAGCGTTTAAGGCCGCTTTTTATTTGGGGGCATCGGCTATGCATACCACTTTTTATAAAAAGATGTATGAAAGTGATCACTGTATCAAAGTGAAAATCACAACAGGTCAATACCGTGCACTGATAGGCTATATACAAGCTAGTTTTGATCGCGATTCCAACGGTGACTTTATTTTAATAACAGCGCCCACTTACGGTAAAAATGATTCTTTTTATGAGGCTAAGCGAACTTATGGCTTGTTTTATACTTGTAATACCTGGGCTAATAATGCTTTAAAAGCTGCCGGTATGAGAGCGTGCTTTTGGACCGCTTTTGATCGCGGAATTTTGTATCAATACAGAAAAGAGGTTGTAGTAAATTGATCGAGCAAATTGCGAATAGCAGTTATAAAAAGCATGTTTATTTTGAGATTAACTCCTTACGTCAAGCAATTTTTTTAAAGAAAAAACAGTATTTTTGAACCTTAAAATAAGTCCCCCTTTATCATGAATTTTAAAAAAATTATTACACTTCTTAAAAATACGGTTAATGAGTTTTTAGATGATAATGCGATGAAGTTCAGTGCTTCACTTTCCTATTACACCGTGTTTGCCCTACCGCCCTTGTCGATTTTAATCATTTCGATCAGTGGCTTTTTCTTTGGTGAAGAAGCGGTAACTGGAGAGTTTTATGGTCAAATTAAAGAATTGGTTGGAGATAATGCTGCGTTGCAAATTCAAGAGGCGATAAAGAATGTGCGTTTGTCAGATTCCGGTACTTTAGCAACCATATTTGGTGTGATTATGTTGTTTTTCGGTGCTTCTGCCGTATTTGCTGAAATTCAGAGTTCGATAAATTATATTTGGGGTTTAAAAGCCAAACCCAATAAAGGATTGGTGCGCTTTGTAAAGAACAGGTTGTTGTCCTTTTCGATGATCGCATCCGTTGGTTTTTTGTTGTTGGTCAGTTTGATTGTCAATTCAGTGGTTGATGTATTGTATGTACAGTTAACCAAATTATTTCATGAGGAAACCGTTTACTTGGTTGGTGTAGTAAATAACATTGTTGTTTTTGTGATCATCACCTTGTTATTCTCTATTATTTTCAAAACTTTGCCCGATGGCAAAATTGGTTGGCGGGAGACGGTTGTAGGATCGGGATTTACCTCTTTATTTTTTATGATCGGAAAATTTGGTATCGGCATGTACTTAGGTAATTCATCGTCCTCGAGTTTGTATGGCGCTGCGGGTTCCATCATTGTAATCTTGATTTGGGTATATTATTCGGCGATAATCCTGTATTTTGGCGCAGAATTCACTAAGGTTTATGCCGAAATGTATGGAAAAAAAATTGAGCCAAACAGCTATTCTGTCCTCATTAAAAAGTCCATTACAGAAGTAGATGAAAAATAAGTCTGTTTTTTGATGTTTTTCACTCAAACTGAGCATTTCACATTTTTATTTTTTAGTAATAAGTCTTAAATTAGCGAAAATTCCTACACCTTTATGCAAGATCAAAATCAATATACCGAAGACAATATTCGTTCATTAGACTGGAAAGAACATATCCGTATGCGTCCTGGAATGTATATCGGGAAATTAGGTGATGGCTCTTCTCCAGATGATGGTATTTACATACTGATTAAAGAGGTATTAGACAACAGTATCGATGAGTTTGTAATGGGCTCTGGAAAAACGATTGAAGTCACCTTAAAAGACAAAGTGGTTAGTGTACGCGATTTTGGTCGTGGTATACCTTTAGGGAAGGTAATCGATGTCGTTTCCAAGATGAATACCGGTGGTAAATATGATTCCAAAGCTTTTAAGAAATCAGTGGGATTAAATGGAGTGGGAACTAAAGCGGTCAATGCGCTTTCGTCTTATTTCAGAGTAGAGTCTGTACGTGACAATCAGCAAAAAGCAGCAGAATTTCAAGCGGGTAATCTTCAAGTGGAAGAAGAGTTAACAGAAACGACGAAGCGCAAAGGGACGAAAGTTACTTTTATAGCAGATGATGCAATCTTTAAAAACTACAAATACCGTAAGGAATACATCATTAAGATGTTGAAAAACTATTGTTATCTAAACACCGGTTTGACGATACTTTTTAATGGTGAAAAATTTTATTCGGAGAACGGTCTAAAGGATTTGTTAGAAGAAAACATCGATCAAGAAGATATGATCTATCCGATCATTCACTTGAAAGGAGATGATATTGAAGTGGCGATTACTCATAGTAAAACACAGTATTCGGAAGAGTATTACTCTTTCGTCAATGGGCAGAACACGACACAAGGAGGGACGCATTTAGTGGCTTTTAGAGAGGCTTTAGTCCGAACCATCAAAGAATTTTACAATAAAAATTTTGAAGCTTCGGATATTAGAAAATCAATTGTTGCGGGTATTTCTATTAAAGTAGAAGAACCGGTCTTTGAATCGCAAACTAAAACCAAGCTAGGTTCTACTGATATGGGGCCAGAATCTCCGACGGTTCGAACGTATATCAGTGATTTTCTTAAGAAACAATTAGATAACTATTTGCACAAGAATCCTGCGGTTTCTGATGCCTTATTACGTAAAATTCTACAAGCAGAACGCGAGAGAAAAGAGCTTTCTGGAATTCGTAAGATTGCTAAAGAACGCGCGAAAAAAGCGGGATTGCACAATAAAAAGCTACGCGATTGTCGGGTGCATTTAACCGATATGAAGCATCCGCGTTATTTGGAGAGTACCTTGTTTATCACCGAGGGGGATTCGGCTTCGGGATCGATTACAAAATCGAGGGATGTCAATACACAGGCCGTTTTTAGTTTACGTGGTAAGCCGTTGAATTCCTATGGAATGTCCAAAAAAATTGTTTATGAAAATGAAGAATTCAATTTACTACAAGCGGCATTAAATATCGAAGAGGATTTGGGGGATTTACGTTATAACAATATCGTAATTGCAACAGATGCCGATGTCGATGGAATGCATATCCGTTTGTTGTTAATTACGTTTTTCTTGCAATTCTTTCCAGAGTTAATCAAAGAAGGGCATTTATATATATTGCAAACCCCATTATTTAGGGTTCGAAATAAGAAAGAAACCATTTACTGTTACAGTGAAGAAGAACGGGTTTCAGCCATCGAAAAATTAAAACCGAAACCAGAGATTACTCGATTTAAAGGTTTGGGTGAGATTTCCCCTGATGAGTTTAAGTACTTTATTGGAGAGGATATCCGAATTGATCCCGTGATGCTGGATAAAGCGACATCGATTGAAAAGCTTTTGGAATTTTATATGGGTAAAAACACGCCGGACAGACAAGAGTTTATCATCAATAACTTAAAGGTTGAATTGGATGTAGTCGTTGTACAGGATACAAACTAATTTAAACGGTAAACAGATTGAAGAATTCAGCGGTTCCACGTTTTTGTCGTGTAATCGTGATTTTATGGGAATTCTAAAAAAAATATGGAATAATAGATAAGAAGTTAGTCGGTAAATATTTTTAGAAAGAGAAGTACAAACTTTTTATTAAAAAGTAAAAGATTAGTTTTATTCAAAGAAATTAAATGAGCACAGAAGAAGAAAATGTAGATCCAATAGAAGAGGGACAAAATAAAAAAGAGCTTCATTTTTATGAAAATGTAGATAGTCCGGAAACCATTACGAAAGTAACGGGAATGTATAAAGATTGGTTTTTGGATTACGCTTCGTATGTAATTCTGGAAAGAGCAGTTCCGGCGATTGAAGATGGATTTAAGCCTGTTCAACGTCGTATCATGCATTCGATGAAAGAATTGGATGATGGGCGTTATAACAAAGTAGCTAACGTTGTCGGTCATACGATGCAATATCACCCACATGGTGATGCGAGTATTGGTGATGCGATGGTGCAGATGGGGCAAAAAGAACTGTTGATTGATACTCAGGGAAACTGGGGAAATATATTAACGGGTGATGGTGCGGCTGCATCGCGTTATATAGAAGCGCGTTTAAGTAAATTTGCTTTGGAGGTTTTGTATTCTCCAAAAATCACTGCTTGGCAATCTTCTTACGACGGTAGAAGAAATGAACCGATTAATTTGCCGGTTAAGTTCCCGTTGTTATTGGCTCAAGGTGGTGAGGGTATTGCGGTTGGTTTATCGACTAAAGTACTGCCGCATAACTTTATAGAATTGATCGATGCATCTATAAAAATACTTAAAGGAAAGCCGTTTGTATTGTATCCCGATTTTCCCACTCAAGGTATTGCAGATGTTTCTGCCTATAATGATGGACTTCGCGGAGGGCGTATACGCGTTCGAGCTCGAATCTCGCAATTGGATAAAAACACCTTGGTCATTACGCAAATACCGTTTTCAACCAATACCTCAAGTTTGATTGAGAGTATTTTGAAAGCCAATGAAAAAGGAAAAATAAAAGTTAAGAAAATTGAGGATAATACCGCTGCAGATGTAGAGATTTTGGTGCATTTACCTCCGGGAGTTTCTCCGGATAAAACCATAGATGCTTTATATGCCTTTACGGGCTGTGAAACCTCTATAGCGCCGTTGGGTTGTGTGATTCAAGATAATAAACCGCTGTTTGTAGGTGTGAGTACGATGTTGGTAACTTCTACACACAGAACGGTTTCCTTGTTGAAGAGTGAATTGGAAATTGAACTCGAAGAGCTCAACGAACAATGGCACTTTTTATCGTTGGAACGCATATTTATTGAAAAGAGAGTGTATTACCTCATTGAAGAGGAAAAAACTTGGGAGGGTATCTTAAGGGCTATTGATGAAGGCTTGCGTCCTCACGTCAAAAACTTAAAGCGAGACATCACTGAAGAGGATTTAACGCGATTAACCGAAATTAGAATTAAGAGAATTTCTCGATTTGATATTGACAAAGCCAATCAAAAATTGGAGTCCTTAGAAGACGATATTGAAAAGGTCAAACATCATTTAAATCATTTAATTGAATTTGCGATCAATTATTTTATACGATTAAAAGAGAAATACGGTAAGGGAAGAGAACGCCTTACTGAAATTCGCAGTTTTGACACTATTGAAGCGACTAAGGTGGTTCTGAGAAATACCAAGTTGTACGTTAATATGGAAGAGGGATTTATCGGTACAGCGCTTAAAAAGGAAGAGTATGTAGCGGATTGTTCGGATATTGATGATGTGATTGTCTTTTTGCGCAACGGTAGTTTAATTATCACCAAAGTGGATGAAAAGAAATTTGTCGGTAAAGATATCATTCACGTTGCGGTTTTCGATAGAAACGATAAGCGAACGATTTATAATGTTATTTATAGAGATGGAAAGTCTGGAGCATCTTATGTCAAGCGATTCAACGTATCTGGTGTAACTCGGGATAAGGTATATGACTTAACCCAAGGCAAGCCGGGCTCTCAGGTATTGTATTTTTCTCACAATCCGAATGGAGAAGCTGAAGTGGTGAGTGTATTATTAAGACAGATTAGCAGTGTCAAAAAACTAAAATTTGATTTAGACTTTGCTGATTTATTGATAAAAGGGCGTAGTTCCAAAGGGAATTTGGTCACTAAATACGCGATCAAAAAAATCGAATTAAAGGAAAAGGGGATTTCAACGTTACGACCGCGAAAAATTTGGTTTGACGACACGGTTCATCGTCTTAATGTCGATGGTAGAGGGGAGTTGTTGGGTGAATTTAAACCCAATGACCGACTGTTGGTAATTAACCAATCTGGTAAAGCGAGAACAATCATCCCGGAGCTGACGAGTCATTTTGAAGAAGACATGATTGTATTGGAGAAATGGGTACCGAATAAACCGATTTCAGCGATTTATTTCGATGGAGAAAAGTCGCGCTACTACGTCAAGCGTTTCTTAATAGAAAATGAGGCTCGCGAGGAAATGTTTATTTCAGAAGCTGAGAATTCGAGGCTTGAAATCGTGTCTACCGATTACCGTCCATTAGCGGAAGTATCTTTTTATAAGGTTAAAGGGGTTCAAAAAGAAAATTTAATTGTAGATTTAGAACAGTTTATAGTTGTCAAAGGGATAAAAGCGCAGGGAAATCAGTTAACTGCCGATAAAATTAAAATATCTCTTTTAGAACCACTTCCCTATGAATTACCTGAAGAGGAAAAAATGGTGGAAGTTACATCTGCTGAAAATGGAGATGAACCAACGGATTTATTATTAGACGACGACGGACAAATTACTATCCCCCTTGAGTAAATGCTAAAAAATGTAAACAAAACCATCCAACATTCGCTGTTGGTTTTATCGACCGTATTCCTTTCGCAAACCGTGTTTTCTCAAGATGGGAAAGGCGGTTTGTTTGATGGAGAAACACAAGCCAGATCGCTGACAGAGCGTTGGGAACTGAGTTCTGAAACCAAAAAAGGGACTTTTGTCATTACGCCCTACAAGCCAATTTATGTAAGTCCATTGCGTTGGTCCAGCGATCCCAACAAATTGCCCACCAGTGATAGTCCCGACAACAATGCCTTAGTTCCGCAAGATTACAACAGTGTGGAGTCGCGATTTCAATTGAGTTTTAAGACCAAAGTAATGCAGGGTATCTTTTGGGGGGCAGGTGATATCTGGTTGGCTTTTACACAAACGGCCAATTGGCAGGTGTACAACGCCGATTTATCTAGGCCTTTTCGAGAATTGAACTACGAACCCGAAGTGATTTTAAATTTTGCTACTAATTTTGAGGTTTTTGGCGTAACCAATCGGATGATGGGGATTTCATTGAATCACCAATCCAACGGTAAAAGCTTACCTGGATCGAGAAGTTGGAATCGGGTAATTTTTCAAACCGCTTTTGATTATAAGGATTTGAGCGTTATTATCAGGCCGTGGATTCGCATGCACGAAAAGATTGAAGAAGATGATAACCCAGGAATAGAAGAATATGTAGGTCGCGGTGATATCACATTGATTTATAAATACAAAGAACAGGAATTTAGCTTGTTGGCTCGTAATAATATGCGTTTCAACAAAAGAAATAAGGGCTATCTCGAAATGAACTGGACCTATCCCATATCGGGCAATTTAAAAGCGCATTTACAAGTAGCTAACGGTTATGGTGATACCATGATCGACTTCAATCATAAACAAACCATTATAGGTTTGGGGGTATCTTTAATTGAATGGTTGTAGCGATACTACAAAGTAAGAAGGAATCTTTTAGGGAGGATAAATTTTAATAGAATTTATCCTCTTTTTTTTCTTTTTTACTAGCTTTTCTCAAGGAGTAGATAAAATAGGCTATAAAAACAACAAAGCCAATATATGAAGGGATATTGGATATGGAAAGCGCGTGTTTGGTATCAAATTCTAGTATACCATAAACAAACATTAAAAGGACAATAAATGTAATTGCTTTTTGTAATATCATAGTTTAATCTTTATATAGTCATAGAAAATAATTGTCTAGTTGGTTTGTTGCGTTGTAGTCGTAAATCAAACGCCATACATACATTTCGAACATAGGGGCGGCCCTTTCGAGTGATATATAATTGTTGGTTTTCAATTTTGATCAAATTATCTTTTTCGAGTTCTCGGAGTTCTTCTAAAATTTCATTCATACAATCCAATTGTTTAGATGAATCACTGTAATCTGTTCTAAAAGTGCACATTATATTGAGTATGTGTTTTCTGATTATAAGATCTTCGTCTGTCAGTACATGTCCCTTTACTACGGGAAGTTGATTTTGTTCCAGCATTTCATAATAAGTCTCAATTGATTTTTCGTTTTGAGCAAAGGAATACCAACTGTCGCTAATGGCCGAAACACCTAATCCAATCATCAGCTGCGTGTTAGAAGAGCTGTATCCCATAAAATTTCGGTGAATAGTACCTTTTTCCATGGATGTGTATAGGCTGTCGCTGTTTAAGGCAAAATGATCCATTCCAATTTCGTGATAGCCGTTTTCCAAAAGCAATTCCTTGCCTTTTTCATACAACTCTCGTTTTTCGGAATCTTTGGGAATGTCTTCGTCTTTATAGCCGCGTTGCCCATTGCCTTTTAGCCAAGGCACGTGCGCATAACTGTAAAAAGCCAGGCGATCCGGTGAAAGGGATTTTGTTTTTTCTATAGTATCGATTACGTGCTCGAGTTGTTGAAAAGGTAGGCCGTAAATCAAATCATGAGAAATGGAAGTATAGCCTATTTCACGTGCCCAAAGCGTTACTTTAGCTACGGTATGAAAGGGTTGTTCCCGATGTATGGCCTTTTGAACAAGGGCGTTGTAGTCTTGAACTCCAAAGCTCACCCTTCTAAAACCGATATCGTATAGGGTTTGTAAATGTACTCTCGTGGTGTTGTTGGGGTGTCCCTCAAAACTAAATTCATAGTTTGCTGCGAGTTCTACCGTATCTAGAATTCTTTTAATCAGATATTCTAAATTTGCCGCCGAGAAAAAGGTAGGAGTTCCGCCTCCTAAATGCAATTCTTTTAAAATGGGTTTTTCAGGAAATAGGGTGCAATACAAACTCCATTCCTTTAAAACAGCCTCGATATAAGGATTTTCTACTTCATGTCTTTTAGTGATTCTTTTGTGACAACCGCAAAATGTACAGAGGCTTTCACAAAAGGGCAGGTGGATATACAGACAGATACCTTCTTTGGAATTGGATTCAACAAATGACTTAACACAGGTCTTGATCCACTTATCGCTACTAAATGTTGCTTGATCCCAGTACGGAACCGTGGGATAGCTCGTGTATCTAGGACCAGCAACATTATATTTTTGTACTAAAGAAAGACCCATAAAGTTGTTTTTTGACAAAAATAAAAGTATTGTAACATTTGTAGCATGATATTTATCATAAATGTATAATATTTGTAGTATTACATCATTTCAGCTAATTTTAATCGCTTCTAGGGAGCACTTTGAATAAGCCGATAAAAAATTATAATAAAAGATAAAGTTTGGGATAATCATTTAAATAAAACGTATAATTATGTATTGGAAATTAAGTCATTTGTTGTTGTTGCTAACTTTGGTATATTCTTGTCAGGGTCAAATTACCTCTAAGGAATACTTGTTAAACGCGACGCAGTTCGAAAAACAACAAACCGTAGAAGAGGGATTACTGCTCGATGTGCGTACCGCTTCAGAATTTGAAGAGGGGCATATAGCAGGAGCACAGAATATCGATTTTTTGCAAGATAGTTTTAAGTCCAACACCGACCAGTTGGATAAGGATAAGCCGGTTTATGTATATTGTAAATCTGGTGGTAGAAGTGCTAAAGCAGTAGAGGTGCTTAGAGAACAGGGTTTTACAAAAATTTATGAACTCGACGGGGGATATACGGCTTGGAATAGAAAATAGCTTGTAAAAACTGCTAAATAGTGAATTTATCAATATTTTAAGATTTAGGAATTACTCCTTTAAAATAGAATTGCTATTTTTGATAAAAAATAAGATATGGATACAGCATCTTTTGGAGGTTTTTTAAGAACATTGATGATTATTGTATTGGCCTACTACGCATTTAGGTTTATTATGCGTTACTTGTTTCCTGTATTAATTTACAGAGTGGCAAAAAAAGCAAATGAAAACTTTCAACAAAAACAACAAGATTTTTATAAACAACAATCCGAACCTACTGATACACCACCTACTTCTGAATTCGTTAATCCCGATAAACCGCGGGAGAAGAAAAAAGTTGGTGAGTATATAGAATTCGAAGAATTGGATTAAAAAAAAGCTAAAAGGACTGTCTTGATAAGACGGTCTTTTTTTTTGCTGATACGCTGATACGCTGA
>DCKE01000026.1:213151-243790 GCA_002320285.1 Flavobacteriaceae bacterium UBA1682
TACGCTGATACGCTGATACGCTGATGGGCGTATGGGCAAATGTGCAAATGGGCGTATGAACAAATAGGCTATTTACAATAAAAGTCTCGTTTAAATTTGTGAATTCTTTTGATATAGTGTTATTTTAGCAAGATATTTAAATGCTCAATAAAAGCAATTCCATTTATGAAGAATTACAAAGTATATCTACCCCATCTTCTGGCATTAATCGGTTTTCTTGTTATCGCCTTGATTTATTTTTCTCCGGTACTTTCTGGAAAGGTTATTCAACAATCTGATATTGCTCAGTATACTGGTATGGCGAAGGAGCAAATCGACTTTAGAAATGAATTTAAGGAAGAGGCCTATTGGACAAACAGCGCCTTTGGCGGAATGCCTACTTATCAGTTAGGGGCACAGTATCCACATAATTACATCAAAAAATTGGATTCTGTGATCCGTTTTCTACCGAGACCGGCCGATTATCTATTTGTATATTTTCTCGGGTTTTATCTGTTGCTGATTTCTTTGAGAATCAATCCTTTAAAAGCTTTTTTTGGGGCTTTGGCGTTTGGTTTTTCGACCTATTTGATCATTATATTGGGGGTTGGACATAATGCTAAGGCACATGCTATTGCCTACATGCCGATGTTGGTAGCTGGCGTACTGCTAGTCTTTAGGAAGAAGTATGTTTGTGGGGGCTTGCTTACCTTGTTCGCAGCGGCTTTAGAGATCAATGCCAATCACTTTCAAATGACTTTTTATCTGTTGTTGTTATTGTTGATTATCGGAATTTTTTATGCGATTCAATATATTAAAAATCGCGATTTCAAGGGCTTGGGTATTGCGATATCAATCTTTGTTGGAGCGGCGCTATTAAGTATCGGAGTTAATGCGACCAATTTGATGGCAACTGCCGAATATACTAAATTCAGTACTCGTAGTGATAGTGAGTTGACATTTGAACCGAATGGGGAACCAAAAACCTCATCCAATGCGATGAGTTATGATTATATCACGGAATACAGCTATGGTATATTTGAGAGTTTGAATCTTTTTGTACCGCGTTTAACAGGTGGTGCAAATTCAGAAGATGTAGGAAAGGATTCTGAAGTATATAAATTTGTGACAGACTTGGGGGCAAGTCCTCATGAAGCCGAACAATTCTCAGCAAACGCACCGACTTATTGGGGAGATCAACCGATCGTAGCAGCTCCTGCATATATTGGAGCAATCGTATTGTTTTTAGCGGTTTTAGCTTTGTTTGTGGAAAAGCGAAAATTTAAATATATCTTTTTAGCAGGGGGTCTTTTGTCATTAATGCTGTCATGGGGTAAAAATTTCCCGATTTTGACCGATCTTTTTATCGATTATTTCCCGATGTATAATAAGTTTAGGGCGGTATCATCGATTCAAGTGATCTTGGAGTTGTGTATGCCTACTTTAGCCTTATTGGGACTACAAGCCTTTGTTAAAACTGAAGCTAAGCAGCGTGAAAAAGCGTTAAAATTAACCCTGTATATCACAGCGGGTGTTGTGGTACTTTTGTTTTTAATCAAGGGTAGTTTGAGTTTCTCCGGAGCGAATGATGGGTACTACAGTCAAATGTACGGAGATATCGGTCCGGCGTTTATTGATGCATTAGTGCAGGATAGAAAATCGCTGTATACCGGTGATTTAATTCGAACACTACTATTGATCGTTCCGGTTTTTGGAATGATGTGGTTATACAGCAAAGATAAGATCAAAACAACGTTGATGGTTGTTTTGGTGGGCATACTGATGGTTGGTGATTTGATTATGATCGATTTGAACTATGTCAATAGATCCAACTTTGTCAGCGCTAGAAATATGACACATCCGTTTGAAGAAACCGGTGCAGATGCTTTTATTAAAGAAGATAAAGGAAACTTTAGAGTATATGAAGTACAAGGTGGTTTAAGCAGTGCTAGGACGTCCTTTTTCCATCATTCCATCGGTGGTTATCACGCGGCCAAGCCAAGGCGTTTTCAACAACTTTACGATTACCAATTGGTCGCAAAAAGCAATATGAGCGTATTGAATATGCTCAATGTGAAATACGTAATCCAAAAGGATGAAAAAGGGCAAGACGTACCGATGAAAAATGAAGAAGCCAATGGCAATGCCTGGTTTGTTAGCCAAGTAAAAAGGGTTAACAGTGCCGATGAGGAAATGAAAGCCATGGATGATTTCGACTCTAAAAAAACAGCAATATACAATGTTAATGCATTTAAAAACAAGAATGTAAAGACTTCTTATGAAGTGGATTCATTAAGTGCAATTACGCTTGAAACCTATAAACCTAATTATTTAAAATACAACTCTTCCAATAAAAACGACGGACTAGCTGTGTTTTCTGAAATCTACTATCCACATGGATGGAATGCTTATATAGACGGTAAGGCCGTTGAGCATATTGCGATTGATTATGTCTTGCGCGCTTTGCCAATTCCTGCAGGGCAACACGAGATTGAGTTTAAATTTGAACCAGAAGTGATTAAAACGGGAAGCAGTATCGCTTTGATAAGCAGTATTTTAATGGTTTTAGTTACTGTGGGCAGTTTGGCATATAGTTTGGGGTATATCAGAAAGAAAAACATATAATTTGAAAGAGACCATCAGCGATTCCCTTGCTTTAAAAAAAGTATTGATTATAACCTATTACTGGCCGCCTGCGGGTGGGCCGGGGGTGCAACGTTGGCTTAAATTTGCCAAGTATCTACCCGATTTTGGAATTCAGCCGGTGATTTATACCCCGGAGAATCCAACATATCCGTTGTTAGACTCAAGCTTAGTAAAAGAAGTTGCTGATCATGTTGTAGTTGTAAAAAACGCTATAAAAGAACCCTATGGTTTTGCGGGTTTGCTGTCTAAGAAAGGAACGAAGAACTTGAGTTCCGGAATCATTCCGCAACAGCGTAAACAAACGATGATTGATAAGCTCCTGTTGTGGGTGAGAGGTAATTTTTTTATTCCTGATGCGCGTATAGGGTGGGTGAAACCATCAGTGCATTTTTTGGAAAAGTATATTGCTGAAAATAATATTGAGTGTATCATTACTACTGGTCCACCACACAGTTTACATTTGATAGGGATGGAACTCAAAAAAAGAGTACCGATTCGATGGATCGCGGACTTCAGAGATCCTTGGACCACTATAGGTTATCATAAAGAATTAAAATTGAGTGCAGCAGCGCGCAAGAAACACCGGCAAATGGAACTGGATGTACTAAAACAGGCCGATCAAATTACGGTTACTAGTTTTTCAACGAAAGTGGAGTTTGCTACTAAAACGGTTAAGCCTATTACGGTAATCACCAACGGTTATGACGTGGAGTACCTCGAAAAAAGAGAAATGGATCAGGCTTTTACTTTAGCGCATATCGGTTCGTTTTTGTCGCATCGGAATCCGCGGGTGTTGTGGAAAGCCTTAAGTGAATTGAGAAAAGAGAATCCCGAATTCAAGGCCGCTTTTCAATTTAAGTTGATCGGCAAAGTAAGTCAGGATATTTTGGATGCGCTGTCAGAGTTTAAACTAGACGATTGTACGGTCAATATGGGCTATTTAAGCCACGAAGAAGCTTTGGTGCAACAAAGGGTTTCTCAGGTTTTGTTGTTGGTGGAAATCGACTCTGAGGAAACAAAGGCAATTATACCCGGTAAGCTGTTTGAATATATGGCTGCGGAAAGGCCTATTTTAGCTATAGGACCTGAAGGAGCCGATTTTTTTAGAATCATTACCGAGACCAATACCGGACGTACGGCTCTTTATGATGAAAAAGATCACATCAAAGAAGTGCTGTTGGATTATTTTTCAAAATACCAAAACAACCAACTCAAAGTACTCGGTATGGGATTGCAGTATTATAGCCGTAAAAAGTTGACAGAAAAACTGGCGAGTCTCGTCAATGAGAATTCGTAAAAAAAAAACCTTCGCAAATTCACCTATTAATATTTGGGTAAATTTGCGAAGGTTAATATAGAGATTGTTCTAAATTACAGTTTGTCTTTCAGGTACTTTCCGGTAACTGATTTTTTGTTTTTGACAATTTCTTCAGGCGTGCCAAAAGCAATTAATTGACCACCATTTTCTCCGCCTTCAGGTCCGATATCGATGATGTAGTCGGCACATTTAATCAAGTCTAAGTTGTGTTCTATCACGATGATAGAGTGTCCTTTCTCAATCAATGCTTCAAAGGATTTTAATAGCTTTTTAATATCGTGAAAATGCAATCCCGTAGTGGGTTCATCAAAAACGAACAAGGCTTTTTCTTTGGTATTACCACTGATCAAGAAGGAAGCGAGTTTGATACGCTGGGCTTCACCTCCAGAAAGAGTGGATGAAGATTGACCTAATTGAACATAACCTAAGCCTACATCTTGAAGCGGTTTAATCTTCTGAACGATCTTGGTTTGTTTGTGGGTCTCGAAAAAGTGAATAGCGTCATCGATGGTCATCGTTAAAATATTATCGATGTTTTTACCTTCAAAGTTGACTTCCAATACTTCCTTTTTAAAGCGTTTTCCTTGACAGGTTTCGCATTCGAGATGTACATCTGCCATAAACTGCATTTCGATAGTTACCGTTCCTTCTCCCTTACAAGTCTCACAGCGTCCACCGTCAACATTAAACGAGAAGTGTTTGGGTAAATAACCTCTTAGTTTGGATAATTGTTGTTTGGAATACAGATCGCGTATATCATCATAAGCTTTGATATAGGTCACTGGATTGGATCTCGAACTTCGTCCAATCGGATTTTGATCGACGTATTCCACGTGTTTTAAAAAGGCATATTCACCAGTTAGTTCGGTAAACTGTCCTGCTTTTTCCCCAACACCAGTCAGTTGTTTTTGTAAAGCCGGATAGAGTATTTTTTTGACCAAAGTACTTTTTCCACTACCAGAAACACCTGTAATAACGGTCAAGCACTCTAAAGGAAAAGTAACATTGATGTTTTTAAGATTGTTTTCTCGGGCTCCAACGATATGTAAAAAATGTTTGTAATGCCTTCTCTTTTTGGGTACTTCTATCTTTAATTCACCATTGAGATATTTAGCCGTTAGCGAATCGGATTTTAAAATAGTGGCATAGTCCCCTTGTGCAACGAGTTCCCCTCCATAACTACCTGCTTCCGGTCCGATATCGATGATTTGATCAGCGGCTTTCATGATGTCTTCGTCGTGTTCTACAACGATAACGGTATTTCCAAGTGCTTTTAAGTCTTCGAGTACACGGATCAATTTCTCAGTATCCTTTGGATGCAAGCCAATACTGGGTTCGTCTAATATATACATCGATCCAACTAAACTACTTCCCAAAGAAGTTGCCAAGTTGATCCGTTGCGATTCACCTCCAGATAAGGAAGCGGAATTTCTATTTAAGGTCAAGTAGTCCAAACCGACTTCGGTCAGGAATTCCAATCGATTGTTGATTTCCAATAGCAATCTCTTAGCTACTTTTTGATCGTATTCGGTCAATTCCAGCTTTGAAAAGAACGCGATCAAATGCTGAATCGGTAAGTCAACCAAATCCGAAATCGTTTTTTGCGAAATTTTCACATAATTCGCTTCGACTCTCAGACGTTTGCCTTTACAGGTCGTACATTTTGTTTTTCCTCTATAACGGGAAAGCAGCACGCGGTTCTGTATTTTGTAATTCTTGGATTCGAGTTCTCTGAAAAAATCATTTAAACCGGTGAAATACTGGTTTCCGTCCCAAAGTAATTGTTTTTGTTCCTCACTAAGTTCAAAATACGGTTTGTGTATGGGAAAGTCAAACTTATAAGCATGGCTGATCAACAGATCTTTATACCAACTCATGCTTTCGCCACGCCAGGGGAATACCGCATTTTCAAATATGGATAAGCTGGTGTTTGGAAAAACCAATTCTTCATCGATACCGATTATATTTCCGTACCCATCACAAGTCGGACAGGCTCCATACGGGTTATTAAAGCTAAATAAATGCACATTAGGCTCGAGGAAGGTAATTCCGTCTAGCTCAAAATTAGAAGTAAATTCGAATTGATGTTTCGCATCATCTAGGGATTGTAAATAACAATATCCTTTACCTTCGTAAAATGCGGTTTGTATGGAGTCGGCCAGTCTGTTGAAAAACTCTTCTACTTCCGAAACGACTATACGATCCACGATGATCTGCACATCCGATTTTTTAACTTTGGAGAGTTCTGCTTTGTTTTCTAACCATTGATCGAGTCGCATCATTTCGCCTTTGACAAACACTCGAGCAAAACCCTGTTGTAGTAATACGGTGAGTTTATCTTCTAAAGTACGGCCTTCTTCAAGAAATACCGGTGTTAATAAGAGCCATTTGGAACCGATATCCATTTTTTTGACCGTTTCAATAACATCGCTTACCGTATCTTTTTTAACTTCTTTTCCCGAAACAGGAGAATAGGTTTTTCCGATCCGAGCAAATAATAATTTTAAATAATCATATATTTCAGTAGAAGTACCAACGGTCGATCGAGCATTGGTTGTGTTGACCTTTTGTTCAATGGCAATTGCAGGGGCAATACCCTTAATATATTCTACTTTGGGTTTATCGATTCTTCCTAAAAATTGTCGCGCATAAGCCGACAAGCTTTCGACATATCGTCGTTGTCCCTCAGCATATAAGGTGTCAAATGCCAAACTCGATTTTCCTGAACCGGATAAGCCTGTGATAACCACAAATTGATTTCTAGGGATAACAACATCAATATTTTTTAAATTATGAAGCTGAGCTCCTTTAATTATGATGTTTTTTTTAGGGTCTATCTTAGAATAATCTATCTTTTCCATACGAGTTTACAGTAATATACAAAGGTAATCATTTATTATTTTGGGGTGAAATTAATTGAATTTATATTGTTGTTCAAATATAAATCCATGCGATTCGAGTCATCGATTTACTTTACAAAAAAAAACTTAATAATTAACACTTGTTAAAAAAAAATAACATATATTTGGGAATCATAAAAAACAAAAAGCCTATTGCTCAAAAGTACTTTATAAAAATTTCGACATAAATATTTTAAAAGTATGATTATGGAATATATCAATATGCCAGATTCCTTGTTGATCCAACACTATGTGAGTGGGGGTGAGAAAGCATTGGAGGTTTTGATTCAAAGGCACCAGTCAAAAATTTATGGGTTTATTTACTCCAAACTTGGAGATCGTGACATGACAGAAGATGTCTTTCAAGAAACCTTTATCAAAGTTATACATACCCTGAAAACTAAAAAATACAATGAAGAAGGTAAGTTCTTGCCTTGGGTCATACGTATTGCTCACAATTTGGTGATCGATCATTTTCGACGCACTAAGAAAATGCCGATGCAAAGAGATTCTGATGAGTTTTCTATCTTTTCTTTTATAACGGATAACGACCCTAATATGGAGCATCAAATGATTTCAGGGCAGTTGGAAGTGGATTTAAAAAAATTAATCGAAGAATTACCCGAAGATCAAAAGGAAGTTTTAATCATGAGAATCTATCAAGATCTCAGTTTTAAAGAAATTGCCGTGATTACCGATGTCAGTATCAATACCGCTTTAGGGCGAATGCGTTATGCGTTAATGAATATTCGTAAAATGATCGACCAACGAAATTTAATACTGCTCGATTAAGTATTTGTTAGTTTTAATAATAAAACAATTTATTTGCCGTTATTATTAAAACTAACTGATACAAAATATGGCAAAAAGTTACTCACCACGATTAAAGAAATTTGAGATTAATGCTCCAAAAAAAGAAACCATCGATTTTTTACTGCGTTATTCAAGAGCGTTACAAGTGATCCAGGTTAACAAACTTCAAATTCAAGTTTTGCTTAATTAAATCAAATTCAAATAAAAAAGCCCTTAAAAATTATTTTTTAAGGGCTTTTTTGTAATAGGCATCAAGTACACTTTTTCGACCAATTACTTTGGTGATGATATCCAAATCTAAATTCCATCCTCGCGCTGGCGAATATTCTCGGCCATACCAGACCATTTGTAAATGCAGTCGGTTCCATTCGGATTCGGGAAATAAGCGTTTGGCATCTTTTTCGGTTTGTTGCACCGTAGTGCCGTTGGATAAATTCCACCGATACATTAAACGATGAATATGGGTGTCTACAGGAAAGGTGGGGATATCAAATGCTTGTGCCATGACAACACTCGCTGTTTTATGTCCGACCGCAGGTAGTTCTTCCAAATCAGGGAAATTTTGAGGAACTTCACCTTGGTGTTTATCGATTAAAATATGGGATAAACCGTGTATGCCTTTTGACTTCATCGGGGATAACCCACAGGGACGAATGATTTCTCTGATTTCTTCTACAGACATTTTTATCATGTCGTAGGGATTATCTGCTCGGGCAAATAGTGCTGGAGTGGTTAAATTCACTCGTACATCCGTGCATTGCGCTGAGAGTAATACAGCAATCAATAGGGTATAGGGATCCTTGTGATCAAGGGGGATCGGTATTTCAGGATAAACAGCATCTAGGGTGTCTAATACAAATTGGACTTTTTCTGCTTTAGTCATGAATTTTTTTACGAAGATAAGGAGTTATAATCAAAGGTAAAAGTAGATTAAGTGCGATACTTTTATTATTTTTGATTAAAACAGCATATATGACTACATTACAAATAGGCGATGCAGCACCCCATTTCAAGGGTGTTGATCAAGATGGTATTACACACGAATTAGGGGATTATAAAGGTAAAAAACTAGTGGTATTCTTTTATCCTAAAGCAAGTACACCGGGCTGTACTGTGGAAGCATGCAATTTACGTGATAATTTTCAACGTTTCCAATCGCAACATTTTGAAATTTTAGGTGTTAGTGCCGATTCCGAAATTAGACAAGCGAAATTTAAAGAAAAAAATGAACTGCCGTTTCCTCTTTTAGCGGATGAAGACAGATCGATCATCGAAGCTTTTGGAGTTTGGGGACCTAAGAAATTTATGGGAAAAACCTATGATGGTATTCATCGTACCACATTTGTTATTGATGAAAACGGTATTATAACCGATATTATCAGTAAAGTAAAGACAAAAGAACACGCAGCTCAGATTTTGGATTCGTAATTCTGCAGTTAGCAGCTGTTAAAACCATCCCATCAATTGCTTTTGCAGAGCGGGTGCATCAAGGGTAGATATACTTTATAGAGTAGCAATGGAGGTAGAAGTCTGTAGATATAGTTTCTTCAGTAGCGTTTATTCCCGTTTTACCATAATCGAAACACCCCACTTAGTACAATCACTGAGTGGGGTGTTTTTTTTGATGATGAGTAAAAACTACAAATCTTTATATCCAAATAGTTTTTTAGTTTTGATTTCATTTGCAATTCCCTCTGGAAGAGCAGTTTCCCAACCCGTTTGTTGTTCGTGTATCAATCGGTAAATTTCTCGAGAAAAAATACTTAAGTTCTTCTCTTCATAGTTGGTGATATCAACGATTTTGTCTGCTTTTTTGAAATATTTATACAATTCTTTGATGTGCAAGTCTACTTTTAAATTCTGCGAAGTTAAAATGTGTTGGTGTTCATCTTTCATCGGATAGAGATATACTTTTAAGTCGCGGTAAAACAATTTACCCAATCCTTCGAGTATACCACCGTGTAAATGGGTGTAATATTTCTCGTCAAAAATATTGAGTATCGAACTAACTCCCATGGTTAAACCGATTTTCTCTTTGGTATATTGAGAAAAATATTCGACAACGCGATAGTATTCTTGGAAGTTGGAGATCAAAACACTTTGTCCTAAAGAGCACAGCAATTCCGCTCTATGCAGGAAGTCGACTTCATCGATTTCTCCTTCCATCAGTAAATTGGATAAGGTCATTTCAAAAACGACTAAGGTTTCGTTTTTATCCAATTGGTTTTCATCGACAAACAGTTTTAAAGATTCCTCATACATGTTCATATTTACAACGGTCACCGGTCTGAAACTACCGCGTAAGGCCAAGATGTTTTTTCTGTACAAAGCAGTTGCTGGCAGTTGGCTTTGACCATCAGGTCCAAACATAACGGCATCAGTCATACCGTTTTTAACCAATTGCAAACTCATAAGACGATTGTCTACGTTTTTAAATAGCGGTCCTGCAAAGTTGATACTGTCAATCTCAATTTGATCTTTGTCGATGTGATCGTATAATTTGCGTATCAGATTTTTTGGGTCGTTGTGCTGATAATAAGCACCGTAAATTAAATTTACTCCCAATATTCCTAAGGTTTCTTGCTGAAGTTTGGAATCGGTTTCCTTAAATTGGATGTGTAAGATAATCTCGCTATATGCTTCGTCGGGTTTGGATTGAAATCGAATTCCTACCCAACCATGTCCCTTAAAGCTCTTCGCGAAATCTATAGTTGCTACGGTATTGGCATAGCTGAAAAAAGTTTTACTCGGGTGTCTTTCGCGTTCAATACGGTCTTCAATCAGATCGGTTTCGTGAATCAACATTTTTTTTAATCGACTTTCGGTAACATATCTACCGTCATTCTCGACGGTATAAATCGCATCACTAAAATCTTTGTCATAGGCAGACATCGCTTTAGCTATCGTTCTCGAAGAACCACCTGCTCTAAAAAAGTGACGTACCGTTTCTTGTCCGGCGCCAATTTCAGCAAAGGTTCCATAAATATTTTTGTTTAAGTTGATACGCAGTGCTTTATCGGATATGGCAGGCTGGTGTTCAATGATTCTGTCCCCATCAAGTACCAAATCTTCGGCGAAATTTTTCATAGTCTATTATAATAATAACAAACGTAGTAAATTATACAGTTTAAAAAAAGATAAAACCTTATTTTTGTAAAAATTGAACGCTGTGAGAGTATATTTTTTAGGTACCGGAACTTCTCAGGGAATACCAGTGATCGGCAGTAAAGATCCAGTATGCTTGAGCACTGATATGCGAGATAAGAGGCTGCGTACTTCACTGTGGTTAGAATGGAAAGGACTGAGTCTTTTAATCGATTGTGGACCGGATTTTAGACAACAGATGTTGGTGTCAAATTGCCATAGAATCGATGCAATTTTATATACCCATGAACACGCAGATCACACCGCAGGTTTGGACGACATTAGACCTTTTTGTTTTCAGATTGGAAAAATGCCGGTCTATGCTTTGCAAAGGGTAATGGATAGCCTGAGAAAACGTTTTGACTATGTTTTTGCTACAGAAGATCGGTATCCTGGTGCTCCAGCAGTGCAACCGCATATTTTGGATATGGAGCGCAATTTTAGGATTAAAAATCAAACGATCAGCCCCATTGAAATTCTACACGGAGATTTATCGATACTCGGATTCCGATTTGACGATTTTGTTTATATTACCGATGCAAAATACATTCCTGATAGCGAATGGAGTAAGCTGAAAGATATAAAGGTATTGGTTGTAAATGCCTTGAGGATTAATCCCCATCCCACACATTACAACTTAGAAGAAGCCTTGGCTTTTATTGAAAAAATTAAACCGGAAAAAGCTTATATAACCCATATTGGGTATGAGTTAGGTTTTCATGAAAAAGTACAACAAGGTTTGCCAAAAAACGTATATTTGGCGCACGACAATTTACAAATAGATATTGCCGACTAAACGATAAAGTCTTCTGGTAAAGGATTGGGAAACATCTTTTAAAAGACAGACTGTTCGTCAGTGATTTCTAAATAAAAACAAACTCTTACTTATGAAAAAAGCATTTTTTTACCTTTTTGTCTTTTCTTTTTTATTCAACATTTACCAATATGTCAATGCCAACAAAATACATAAAGGAAAGGAGAAAGAATTGGAAATCTCTCATAAACGTATAGAAACGGTTCGCGACTCCTTGAAAATCAACGAGAAAAATTTAATGGAAGCCAATTATTTTTCAATCGTTCAAAATGAGGAAGCACAGGATTATTTTAAAGATTATGATTTTGATGAAGTCATGGCAAAAGTGGAAGGGGAGTTGATGGCGTTAAATCATCAGCCCAATGGAAATCCATTGATTCCTTATGCTCCTGTGGATGGGAATAAATTTATTTTAAATAAAGCCAAAGTAATCAACCACCGTTGGATTATTGCAGATTTTTATTCGGGTAAATTACATGGGGAAGTATTGATTAAATATTTCTTTAAGGCTGATGCTCCAACAGAATTTAACACTATCGAAACCGTTTTATATACTTCTACAAGCAATTAAATTGGTATATTTGAATTTTACTAATACAATGAAAAAAATACTTGTTTTATTTCTTAGTGTCTTTCTGTTCGTTTCTTGCGATTTTATATTTAAAAAAGAGGAGAAGACAGAGCCTGTTTTTCCCGCTAAAGAAAACGTGGTTTTAGGATCTGATTTAGATTCAAACGGTTGTGCAATCAGTGCAGGTTACCGTTGGAGTGAACTCAGAAATGACTGCATTCGAGTTTTTGAAGAGGGATTCCGCCTTAATCCGACCAACATTGAGGAGGGTAATCCGGAAGAAAATGAATTGGAAGATAATGATGTAAGTGGTTTTGTCGTATTTAATGAAGAAAAATCTAAAGCGGAGATTTTCTTACCTTATCAAGAAAAAAGCCTATTGCTTACAGAAAAAAGCCCTAGTGGTTTGTATGCCGATCAAAATTGGGAATTGGATACTCGAAAGGACTGGCAACTTAAAAAAGGCGGGATTGTGAAATACACTGCAGCCAAAGCTATAGATTTGAAGATTACCGGTAGTGATCAAGTGGATGATGAATAAAAGTAATATCATATAAAAAAAAGCGTTCGAAAGAACGCTTTTTTTATGACTTAGTTTTCGGAATCAATCTCCTGAGTCCTTTTTTTTGAATTTAATTGAAAGGAGTTCTTCAAAAGTCGGATAATAAATAATGCCAACCTTGGGTATGTTGATCGTGTTATTAAGAGTGCATAATTTCGCACTTTTCGAAGCGTATAAAAAGGAGTCCGTTAGAAATATATAAGATCCCTTTTCAGTATAATCGTTTTTTAGTAGTTTATGTGCTTCTACTACGGGTTTTCCGTAAAGTTTGTTGAAATATTTTATCGTATATCTCGAGAAATCACCATGATGTACAATGAATTTTAACGACATTTTTATCGTGGTGTCAAGAGCTAATTCCAATTCAACTAATTTTTGATTAAAAGAATACAACATTCTTTTTAAAACTTCCATAACACTATCAAAACAAGGTGTTTTACTATACTTGTAAAAAAGTATAGCATCACCTTCAATCTCAGAGATGTAAAAATGTTTTTTATTAGCTTCTATAAGTGTTAAGAGCAGTTGCTTTATGATGTATCCTCCAATGTGTATTTTGGTATCAAACACAAATTCAGTGAATCCACTAAAATCTGGAATCAATATAATACCTGCTCTTTCTTTGTGATTTGTCATGATTTTAGTTATTTAAAAATAGCTATAATCGGTTACTTTAAAGAAAGTAACCGATTGATCTACTCGTTTATTTACTGCACACCACCGCCTAAGGCTCGGTACAAGGTTGCAATGGCGTTGAGACGTTGTGTTTTGACTGCAGCTAAATCCAGTTCAGACTGCAGTTTGTTGGATTGTGCTAACAGTACTTCCAAATAGGTTGCTTCAGCGTATTGATATAGGGTCACGGAATTGCTAACAACTTGTGTAGCTTTTTCAACCAAGCTTTCTCCGATTTTTTGTTGTTGTTCGAGTTTTTCGATAGCTACTAAGGCGTCAGACACTTCACTAACAGCATATAAGACCGATTGCTTGAATTGTATCTCTGCCATTTCCGAGTTAATCTTTGACTGCTCATACTGTGTTTTCAGTTGCTTTCCATTTACAAGAGGCTGTGTAAGCGAGGCAGTAGCTAATCCAAATAGCGAACCCGGTATCGTAAACCAATTGCTGGTTTTTAGTGCATTTAAGCCGGCTTGTGCCGTAATATTCAGGCTTGGATACATGCTCGTTTTAGCGATGTGAATCGAAGCGATACTCTTTTTAAAATTCAGTTCACCTCTTTTTACATCCGGTCGATTACTCAGCAATTCAGCGGGAATTCCACTTGCTAGACGTGCGGGATGATGTACTTGATCCAATCCTGTTTTTCGCTCTACTATTGCGGGCATGGAACCGCTAAGCACACTTAAGCTGTTTTCTTGTACGCTGATGGCATTTTCAATGGCAGGTATAGTTTTTATTATCTGTTCTATAGCCATTTCTTGCTGTTGAACAGCTAGCGAATTGATCATGCCCAATTCGTATTGTTTCTGTAGTATCTCGTTTGTTTGCTTTGCAAAGGATAAATTTTCTTTGGATATTTCCAATTGCTTATCGAGCATTAAGAGGTTGTAATAGCCGGTAACTACTTCTGATACCAGTCGGGTTTTAACGGCTTTGGCTGCCTCTTGTGTAATGAGGTAATCGGCCAGTGCCTGCTCTTTAATGCCACTAATTTTTCCCCATATATCAGCTTCCCATGAGATGTTTACCGCAGTGTTGTAGTTTTCGTGGTATTTTTTTCCGTTGGATGGACTATTGTTATTGTCTGCTGGACGATTGATAGTTGCGCTTCCTATTGTTGCGTCGATTTTCGGTACATTTCCCCATGTGGATTGTTTATAGGTCATCGAGGCAAATTCAATTTGCTTTAAGGCCAATTGCAAGTCGTTGTTTTGATTTACAGCCGTGTCGATTAAAGCTACAAGTACCGTATCCTTAAAGAAATCCTTATAGTGAATGGGTGCTATACTAATGCTGTCCTTATGGGTGCTATGGGTTCTAAATGACGGGGGAAAGTTTGGTTGCAGCGGTTGGTGTTTTTGCACGGAGCAGGAGCTCAGGATAATTCCCATACTTAGGGTTGCCGTCAGTTTTAACGTATTGATAATAGATTTCATCGTAAATTTTTATTTTGAATTAATATTCCCAATCTTCAGCAGTTACTACTTTTCCACTTATCTTTTCGTTGATATGCTGAAATATCACAAAGAGGACAGGAGTGATAAAAAGACCTAAAATAGTTCCAAACAACATTCCGAAAATGGCAGCATAACCGATGGAGTGATTTCCCAATGCGGAAGGACCTGCAACAAAAAGCAAGGGGGTTAATCCCGCTAGAAAAGCTAAGGAAGTCATCAATATAGGTCGTAAACGCGCCTTGGCTCCCTCGACAGCAGCAGCGACAATACTTTTGCCGGCACGTCGCCTTTGAATAGCAAATTCCACGATCAAAATACCGTTTTTAGCCAATAATCCAATGAGCATAATCATCGCTATTTGTACATATATATTGTTTGAAATTTCGGCAAATGTTATGCCTATAAAGACCCCGCTTAATCCTATTGGAATTGCTATCAGCACTGAAAATGGTAATACATAACTCTCGTACTGTGCAGATAATAAAAAGTAGACAAATAAGATGCACAAGGCGAATATTAAAGTCGATTGGGCTCCCGATTTACTTTCTTCGCGGCTCATCCCTTTATAATCATGGGTATAACCTGCTGGCAATACTTGTTGGCTAACCTCTTCTATAGCGGACATAGCTTGACCCGTACTATATCCCGGGGCAGGCATTACGGTAAGATTCGAGGCGTTATACAAATTAAACCGATCCACAACCTCGGCTCCCGTTGTCTGTTTTAAGGTGACTAAGGTATTGATGGGAACCATTTCGTTTTTTGAATTTTTAACAAAAATGGCACGAAGCGATTCTTTGTCTTTGCGCATTTCAGGGGTGGCTTGCACCAATACTCTATAGTATTTTCCAAAGCGATTGAAATCCGACGACTGTATACTGCCATAATATCCTTGCATGGCACTCATAATAGCAGCAACGGTGATTCCCAATTGAGCTGCTTTTGTCTCATCGACCAATACTTCAAATTGCGGATACGATGCGTCAAAGGTGGTAAAAGCTACAGCGACTTCTGGTCGTTGCATCAGGGCACCCATCATTGCATAGGAAGCCTGCCCCAGTTGTTGCAGATGGCCGTTATTTCTGTCTTGTAATACCAATTCCATTCCACTAGTATTGCCAAAACCGTCTACTGTAGGGGAATTTAATACGAGAAAGTTCGCTCTTTTATCGTCGGAGAGTGCAGCTGTTAACTGACCGATTAAATCATCAATTTTCTTGATTTCGCCCCGCTCGTCTATTTTCTTAAGTTTGATAAAAAAGGTCGCTGAGGATGACGACATGGAACCGCTAAATAGGTTAAGACCGTCAACCGATATGACGTTCTCAATGCCGGGATGCGATACCAATTTGTTTTCCGTGTCATCAATCACCGTAGTCGTTCTGTCTTTAGATGCTCCGGGTGCTAGGTTGGCAGTGACAATAATAAAACTTTGATCTTCATCAGGAATAAAAGCCGTCGGAGTGGTCAATGCCATCCAAGCGAACAGACCTCCAAAAAGAGCGATTAACGAATAAGCGACCCATCTTTTCTTAATGAGGAATAACACGGATTTGCCGTATCTAAAAGTCAATTTATTAAAAGCAGCATTAAAACCTATGAAAAAGCGCTGCTTAAAGCTCGTTTTTAGTGGTGTATTACCTTCAGTATGTTGTTGTTGTAATAGCAAAGCACATAATGCAGGGCTTAGTGTTAAGGCATTTATCGCTGAAATAATAATGGCAATAGCTAGGGTAAGGGCAAACTGCTGATAAAACAAACCGATCGAACCCTGCATAAAAGCTACTGGTACAAAAACCGCAGACATAACTAAGGTGATGGAAACGATAGCCCCCGAGATTTCGTTCATCGCAGACATGGTTGCTGCCCGGGCGTTGAGTTTGCGTTTTTCCATCTTGGCGTGTACCGCTTCGACCACTACTATAGCATCATCAACTACAATTCCAATAGCCAATACTAAGGCAAAAAGAGTTAATATATTGATGGAAAACCCCAGCAGGTGGATAAAGAAAAAAGTACCCAAAATCGATACGGGAACGGCTATAGCCGGTATTAAGGTAGAACGGAAATCTTGAAGAAAAATAAAAACCACAAGAAAAACGAGGATAAAAGCTTCGATCAAGGTAGTGATCACTTGATTGATGGATTGGTCTAGGGATTCTTTTGTTGTAAAAGGAATCTGATAGACCATTTTGTTCGGAAAAGATTTCGATAACTGTAGCATGCGTTCCTGTAGTGCAATTTGAACTTCATTGGCATTGGAACCCGACATCTGAAATACCGCCATAGTAACCGCTGGTTTTTTATCCGATTTGGAGGAAACGGTATAGCTGTAAGCGCCGAATTCAACGGTAGCAACATCTTTTAAACGGAGAATAGATCCGTCGTTTAAGGCTCTAACTACGATGTTTTCATATTCGTGTGATTCCGTAAATTTACCCTTATATCGCATCACATACTCCAACGATTCTGTACTGCGTTCGCCAAATCTCCCTGGAGCTGCTTCTAAGTTTTGAGATTGTATCGCTGTCGAAATATCGGCAGGAGTGAGGTTATAAGCGTTGAGCTTTATCGGATCTAACCAAATCCGCATTGAATAATCTTTATTGCCATAGGCCATAGCATCGCCAACCCCGGAAATCCTTTTAAGCTCTGGTAGTATATTGATTTTGGCATAATTTTCTAGAAACAGATCGTCTATACTACCGTCTTCACTAGTGAGGGTAACCATAGCAATCATACTGTTTTGCCTTTTTAAGGTAGTAATACCGGCTTGAATTACTTCAACGGGTAATTGATTGGTGACTTGAGCCACTCTGTTTTGTACGTTGATGGCGGCTTGATCGGGATCGGTACCCAATTTAAAAATAACGGTTATGGTCAGTGTTCCGTCATTACTGGACACAGAGGTGATATAATCCATATTTTCGACACCGTTTATAGCATTTTCTAAAGGTGGTGCTACAGAACGGGCTAAGGTTTCCGCATTTGCTCCAGGGTAAGTTGCCATTACCGATACGGTAGGAGGAGCGATATCTGGAAATTTGGTAATGGGCAAACTCAGCATACCGACTATACCTAGTATCACTAAAAGCACCGAAATAACAGTGGCCAGTACAGGTCTTTTTATAATAGTTTTTAACATTTTTTGTCGCTTTATTTGGTGGTTTTACTGTCTTGAGTTGTCGTTTTTGCTAAAATCGGACTACCCGGTTGTAGTCTTTCAAATCCGCTGATTATATAGGTATCACCCGCTTTAATACCACCAGAAACAAGGTAATTATTGCCCGATTTTCCCGCTACTTCAATAGGAAGCTGAATCGCATTACTTTGATCATCTACAGAGAATATAAAGACCTTATCTTGCATAAACAGCGTAGATGCAATCGGTATAAGTATCACATCGCTATACTTTTGAGTTATTACTATTTTTCCGGTATTGCCACTTCTTAAGATCGATTTTGGATTGTCAAATTTGGCTCGAAGGATGATGGAACCGGTGGTTTTATTAAATTGTCCGTCAATCGCGTCAATCTTACCGGGAAGTTCGTATTCTTGACCGTCTGCAATTAGCAATTTAACAGCAGCCAGGTTGCTCAGTTTTTCTTCGAGGGTGTTTCCTTCATATTGATTTTGAAATCGAATGAATTCTCCTTCACTTAAACTAAAATAGGCGTTGATCTTACTGATGTCGGTTAGAAATGTTAATGGGTCTGGGTTGGTTGGTGTAATTAAACTTCCCAAGCGGAAGGGTATTCTACTGATATAACCGCTAACAGGCGCCTTGATCGTACAGAAATTCAAATTAATCTTAGACAGTTCGGCTTGTGAAAGAGCGCCCTTATAGGTCGCTTCAGCTTGCTGCACTTGCAAGTCTGATACAATTTTACTCTTTAATAATTCCTTTTTTCGATCCAAATCAATCTTTGCAGTAGTTAAGTTGGCCAAACTGTTGTTGTATTGTGCTTTGTAAACACTGTTTTCAATTTGAAAAAGCACTTGTCCTGCTTTTACATAGGCTCCTTCATCTATAAAAATTTTTTCGAGATAACCCGATACCTGAGGTCGGATTTCTACATTGGTCACTCCCTCTATACTTGCAGCATAAGTTTGTGTTAGTACGGCAGTGTCTTGTTTAACAACTTCAACGGGAAGTTCTGGAACAGCACCGCCATAGGCTTGTTTGGTTTGATTTTTAGTACATCCTGCTAGAAGAAGCAGGGCGAAAATAAGTCCGCTGGACTTAAAAGTAGAGAAGCGATTCATCGATTTTTGATTTAGTGATTATTTAATCGATGGCAAATTTCGATTATATAAAACCGCATGAAAAACTCATAAGTCGCTAAAGTTTGTCTATAAGTCGCCTAAAGTAGTTGGGGTGTTTTCCTTTGCATTATGGTATATGTAAGACTGTGTAACGTCTAAAATAGGTAAGATATGCCCAAAAAGACCGGGTTAAAAAAGGTCGTTTTTTTTGTACAATGACGGAGTTTTTCCCGAGTGTTTTTTAAAAAACTTACTGAAAACTGCCTGGTTAGAAAAATTCAATATAACCGTAACTTCATTGATGCTTATTGCGGTGTTTTTAAGTAATAGCTTGGCTTCAATCAGCAATACTTGATTGATGATATCGCGGGGTGTTTGCGACATGGTTTTTTTAATAATGCGACTGAGATACTTTCTGGTAACAAATAACTGGTCGGCATAAAATTGTACCTCATGGTGCTCCTTAAAGTGCGTTCGGACTAAGGAGAAAAATGCCGTAGTGAGTTCCTCTTCACGAGAGGTGTTTGGCGCAAGGTTGGTTTCTTTGAAATAATTGTTTATTTCGTAAATCATCAGTGAAAAATGATGCCAGATCATTTCTGCAAAATAGTAGTGACTGGTTTCCGGTTTATTGAGTTGTTGAAGTTCTTCGATATGAAATAACAGCCTTCTAAATAGGGATTCTTTCTGCTGAATTACATTTGACGGATTATTAGACAGACTTTTTAGTATGTCATTGGATTTGTAATTGTATCCCGCGACCGAAATATAATCCACGGAAAAGAAGATTTGTTTGGCTTTATAATTATCGGATATAGCGTTGACTCTGAAAATTTCGGAAGGTACACAAAATAAAATATCGCCTTTGGAAAGATGATGAACCGTTTCTTCAACGCCAATATTATAATCACAGTATCCTTCCATCACCATAATTACTCCGAAATAGTCCGCCTTATAATAGGATTCGAGTTTCAGGGATAAATTGTTATTATGGGTATCAAAAATAAAATAATCTTTTGTTTTTACAATAGTTGTGAATTGCTCGATAAGCTCACTCATCGAAAGTAGCGAAATGGATTTTATCATCTTGGCGCGCTTTATATAGCAATCAAAAGTAGTTTATTATTTTGAAAAACCGTGTTGAAATATAGAGCTTATCTCTGACGGCGCTATAAGTAAGTCTTTAATTCATCAGTATAAAAGCAGATAGTTACAGCTATAGTATAAAGGTAAAACCATCGTTATAAAATGTATAAAACGATGGTTGTACCTCTAAAAAACAAGTAAAATTAACAGTACTAGTCTTTAAGTATAAATTGAAGTAAATCTTGAAAATTTTGTGGTGCTACGCCGTGTCCAACAGGGTATTCTTTATACTCAAATGGAATGTTTAGACTTTCGAGTACAGCGGGTGTTTTTCGCGCCCATTCTACCGGTACTACTTGATCTACCGAACCGTGTGATACAAAAAACTGAAGTTTGGATAAATCGTTTGTGCGGTAGTTTGGATTTACAATATTAGGGTTGAAATAACCGCTTAAAGCAATGGTTTTATCAATTTTTTCCGGATAGGATAGGGCGATAGCATAACTCAAAATGGCGCCTTGGCTAAATCCAATGAGGCTTACTTTTTGCGCATCTATAGGATATTGGGCAATCATTTCATCAATGAACTGCACGATTAAATCGCGAGAAGTAATTGCTTGTTGATCGTCAGAAAATTTGTTTTGATCGGCATCAAAGTTGATTGCATACCACGCATTGCCATAAGGAGGTAGCGGGTAGGGCGCTCTTACCGAAATGACATAATGTGTTTTAGGTAACTCTGAGGCAAAGGAAAACAGGTCTTCCTCATTACTTCCATAGCCGTGTAATAGCAGGAGCATGGGATTTTTATCTAAAATAACTTCGGGTTCACGAACCAAATAAAATAGGGAATGACTCATAATTACGCGGATAAATTTTTAAACCAAATTTGAAATTTAGGACCTAAAACCGGAACGGTATGGTAGATTCCCTGTAAAACTCCGATAAAACTATAGGTCCAAAAAATAAAGATAAATAAGAAGAAAGCGCTAGAAATCATCCAGCTATCGAAATAACCGATAAAGTAAGCCAGTGCATAAAAAACGATATGAATGCCAAAAGCTTGTTTAATATAAAAACCGGCAAAGGTGTTGCGAGGTTCCTGATTCATAAAGATAGCGATGATGGCACCTATTATGGTAAAGTGTGCAATGATTGCTGTCGTTTTTCCTTCAGTAGGTATTTTTTTTGTTTCCAATTTATTTTAAAATTAATTGATTTTGATTAAAGATTCCATACACATTTCCTTGGGTTGCATGATTTAAGAAAATCGAATTTTTAGATTTTGATAAAATGTCTGCTTCGGTAAATGTACTGTGCTGTTTCGGACTAAATAGCGTCAAACAGGCCGTTTGACCGACATTGATGCTGTTGCTTGGAATCTTAAAGATGTTTTTAGCCTCGGTTAATTTTTCGACGATTACTTCTAAGGGTAACACCGGTACTAAAGCGCCAAATATGCTTTCCAGACCTATAGTTCCGTTAGTGGCGTTGTCGAATTCTAATTTTTTATGCTCGATATCAAGCGGATTGTGATCAGAAGTGATGCAATCGATCGTACCGTCTAGTACCGCTGCGATTAAGGCCTGTCTGTGACTCTCATCTCTCAATGGGGGGGTTACTTTGTAACGGGTATCAAAATCCCTTAAGGTTTCGTCATTGAGTACTAAGTGATGAGCGGAAACGCTACAAGTTACTTGCAATCCTTTTGCCTTAGCTTCGCGAATTAAATGCACGCCATTTTTAGTCGATACCGTAGGGATGTGCATTTTACCGCCTGTATATTCAAGAATATATAAATTTCTGGCTATTTGTAATTCTTCTGCTAAAGCGGGTATACCCTTTAGTCCCAGTTGAATGCTAACTGCTCCTTCGTGGACCACACCACTTCCTTTGATGTCTTGATCTTGGGAATACGCGATGACCAAGGCATCGAAGTCCTGAGCGTACTGAAGTGCTATTTTAAGGAGGTTACTGTTTTTTTGAGATTTATTATAATCTCCAAAAGCGATGGCACCAGCGTTTTGCATATCGTAGAGTTCCGCCATATCTAAACCTTCGGATTTTTTAGTCAGTGCACCTATAGGGAAAACCTCGGTGGCAGCACCTAAGGCTTTTTGTTTGATAAAACTGACGATACTTTGGGTATCGGTAACCGGATTGGTGTTGGGTTGTACTGCAATATGTGTAAAACCGCTTTTAGCAGCAACATGAAGACCGTTTTTTAAGGTTTCACGTTCTTCGTATCCCGGTTCTCCAAAAGAAACAGAGCTGTCCATCCATCCTGGAGACAGATGTAAATCATCCAATTCGATTTCGGTAAAATCGCTAGCAGTGATGTTGTTATCTATAGCAATTATTCGGTTGTTTTGAATTTGAACATCGGCTATTTGAAGGTGAAAGGGACTTTCTGAATCAATGATTTTAGCTTTTTTTAAAATGATATTCATTTTTATGCGGTCTAGATTAGAGGTTAATATTTGATGTGGTGTTTGCTTTACAAAAATAAGCCTATTTTCAAACTAAAACAGGACTAGCTAAAATAATTGCTAAAAAAAATGCATCCTGATTAAAGGGATGCATTGGATTTGGATTTTGACAATACCCGAGCTTGATCATAACATTCATTTAGCGCGATATAGATTTGATAGTCGGTAGCGGTATAGATAAACTGATCGGAATTGTTGCAACCCTGTAGGGTTTTGACAATATCATCTTTGGTGATACCCAATAGTCCACAAATGGTTTCCCGGTCATAACGCGACTGCAGTAGTGCAATCATGTTTTGATCTTCTTTAATAGCGCTAATCTTCTTTAAGTTGGAAGATTTTCCTTTAAATAAGTTGTAGACTGCATCAACGGGACTGAAAAAAGTTCCAATCGGTGATGTGAAATAAGCGTGTTCGTTGTTTCGACGAAAACGGTTAAACTCCATTTTGTCATTGAGGGTAATTAATTTGGTATCTGCTTCTAGGAATCCGGTCAGGTTGTAACGGTGGATGACAATCTCGTTCATTTCAATCGATTTCTCGGTCAAATAAACTTTTAAACGATCGTCGTTCAACCAGTCGTTGGTCACGCGAATTTTAATGAAGAGATATCCCGGATAGGAAAAGTGAATGGAGTCATTGAGGGCGGCTTCGATTTTAAAGGAACCATCCGGACTGGTGGTTGTCCCTTTGACCTTAGTCAAATTAATAACGTTCACATCTTCTATGGGAAGAAAAGAAATGTCGTTGAGTACCGTACCCTTGATAAGGGCCTTTTGCTGAGCAAAACTAGTAACTGTAGTAACGACTAAAAATAAAAAAACTGTAAAATATCGCATGTTATAAAAGATTGCTCTAAAATAATGGATATTTTACAGTTTGGAGTATTATTTTGTAAAAATTAACAATTAACTTCTACGAGGTCTTCTAGCAAAGCCACCACCGGTGCTGCTTCCGCTATCAGATCTTCTTCCGCTGCTGCTACTGCTGCTTCTTTCGTTTCTTGGTTGACGGTCTCTATCAGAAGAGAAACCTCCTCTAGATGAAGAAGATGAAGAAGATCTTCTTTCTCCACCACCATTAGATGAACGGAATCCACCACCACCGCTGCTTCTGCGTTCACCGCCTCCGCTACGACCGTTATGGTCTCTTCTTGAACTTCCACCTCTTGATCCACCACCTTCATTTTTAGAAATCTCAACATTGACTCTACGGCCTTCATGTTCAAATCCATTCAAAATATCCATTACTTTGTCAGAATGCTCTGCTTCCGTATTAAAGAAAGAGAAACCTTCTTTAACGTCTACTTTAAATAAATCATCTTTTCCTAAATCCAAAGTCTCACGTAAGAAGTCTTTAAGACTCATCCAATCAAAATTGTCTCTAGTACCTAAGTTAACGAAGAATCTAGTCGACGATCCATTATCGGTATAGTTTGAAGCTGATTGACTGCTACGCTCACGGTCATTAGACGATGATTGTTGAGAAATGTTGTTTGCTTTTTTGTAATAATTTAAGAAACGATTAAATTCAACAGAAATCATTTTCTTAATTACATCTTCTTTAGAAAGATCTTTCATCACTTCGTAAATAGCTGGAAGATAAGTTTCGATTTCAGCATCTACTTCTACATCTTTGATCTTATTCGCTAAGTGAAACAATTGAACTTCACAAATTTCAATACCTGAAGGAACTGGTTTCTCTTCAAATTTTTGTTTGATGATACGTTCAATTTGCGAGATTTTTCTCAATTCACTTTTAGTGATGATTACTAAAGAAGTACCAGATTTTCCAGCACGTCCCGTTCTTCCACTACGGTGAGTATAAGTTTCAATCTCATCAGGTAATTGGTAGTTGATTACGTGAGTAATATCATCTACGTCAATACCACGAGCAGCAACATCAGTTGCTACTAACATTTGAATTTGTTTACCACGGAATGATTTCATTACGCCGTCGCGTTGTGCTTGAGATAAATCTCCATGTAAAGCAGCCGCGTTGTAGCCATCTTCTACCAATTTCTCGGCTATGGCTTGGGTGTCGCGTTTTGTTCTACAAAACACAACAGAAAAAATGTCTGGATTAGCATCCGCTAAACGTTTCAAAGCTGCATAACGATCTCTAGCTCCTACCAAGAAAAACTCATGGCTGATGTTGGCGGAACCTTGATTTTTGTGACCTACAGTAATCTCTGCAGGATTTGTCATGAACTCTTTTGCAATTCTTGAAACCTCAATAGGCATGGTTGCAGAAAATAACCAAGTGTTTTTGTCGTCTGGAGTATCAGATAAAATAGAAGTAATGTCTTCATAGAATCCCATGTTTAACATTTCATCTGCCTCATCTAGTACACAAAACCGAATGTTTTTAATGTTAATCATACCACGATTAATCATGTCTTGCAATCTTCCAGGAGTGGCGATAATAATTTGCGCCCCTCTCTTTACATCTCTAGCTTGTTCTGTAATACTTGCACCACCATAAACAGCTACGGAGTGTAAGCCTTTTACGTATTTCGAGTATTGTTTGATTTCATTCGCAATCTGTAAGCATAACTCTCTCGTTGGAGATAGAATGATACCTTGCGTTTGCTTGTCATCAACGTTGATTTTTTGAATTAGAGGAAAACCAAAAGCTGCGGTTTTCCCAGTCCCAGTTTGGGCTAACGCAACTATGTCAGTATTTTTTTCTAATAATAAGGGAATCGCTTTTTCCTGCACTTCAGACGGATTTTCAAATCCTAGATCTTTAATCGCCAGCAATAGCGACTCATTTAATCCTAATTGTTCGAATTTATTCATATAAAATTTAAAATAGCGACAAAGATACTGCAATTTCGTCAAAAACAATACATCTGGAACTATTATTAATATTATTTTTATATAGAATTTAATTTATTGGCTTTTCAAAAAGCGAATTAATTCAGCAACGGCTTTACCGCGATGGCTGATTTGATTTTTTTCAGCCATGCTTATTTCAGCAAAAGTTTTTTCCATCCCAAGAGCTTTAAAGACAGGGTCGTACCCGAATCCTGAACTACCGTTTCGCGAATCCATAATCTCCCCGTCGACAATTCCTGTGAATAATTTTAGCTCCCCTTTCCAATGTAAAGCAATAACCGTTTTAAAGTTAGCACTACGGTTTGTCGATCCGTTTAATTCCTCTAACAATTTGTCTATATTGTCAGAATCGTTCCTTTGTGGGCCCGCGTATCGTGCAGAATATACACCCGGTGCTCCGTTTAATGCATCGACTTCTAAACCGCTATCGTCGGCAAAACAGTCATAACCGTAATGACGTTTGATGAAATCAGCTTTTTGAATCGCATTGCCTTCTATAGTATCCGAAGTTTCGGGTATGTCGATGACACAACCGATATCTTCTAAACTGAGGATTTCGATGTTATCCGGTAATTGGTTTTTGATCTCCGCTATTTTGTTTTTGTTGTTTGAAGCAAATATCAGTTTCATGTTGTTGCGTTTTTTTAGTAATTCAAAGTCTTTATATAAGGAGTAAGGTGGTTAGCTGATGTAATTCCAAATCGAACTCTTCTTGGACAATTCAATAAGTTGTGTTTTTAAGAATTGATTTTCGGCAAGTTCTAGTTTGGGATCAGCTTTTAGCAAGATGATCGCATGATGACGGGCCAATTGTAGGATATCCTGATCTCGTACCAAATCGGCAATTCGCAAAGCCATCACACCGCTTTGTTGCTTGCCCATGAGGTCTCCCGGGCCACGTAATTTTAAATCGACCTCGGAAATTTCAAAGCCGTCGTTGGTTCTGCACATGGTTTCCATTCTGATTTTAGAATCGTTGCTCAACTTCGCGCCGGTCATTAGGATGCAATAACTCTGTTCAGCCCCCCGACCAACTCGGCCGCGCAATTGGTGTAGTTGAGACAGTCCAAAGCGCTCGGCACTTTCGATAATCATCACGCTGGCATTAGGAACGTTTACCCCAACTTCGATTACCGTAGTGGCTACCATAATATTGGTTTGCCCTTGGGCAAATCGTTCCATTTCGCGATCTTTCTCTGCCGGTGTCATTTGCCCATGTACGATACTAATGCTGTATTGAGGTAACGGGAAATCTCTTGAAATACCTTCGTAGCCTTCCATAAGGTTTTTGTAATCCAAGGTTTCACTATCCTGAATCAACGGATAAACGATATATATTTGACGACCCTTGGCAATCTCGTCTTTGATAAAACGCCAAACGCTGAGTCGTTTGCCTTCAAAACGATGCACGGTTTGTATCGGTTTACGACCCGGAGGCAGTTCGTCAATAACAGAAATATCCAGATCTCCATACAAGCTCATGGCTAAAGTACGGGGAATAGGGGTGGCTGTCATGACCAATATATGTGGTGGGATGGTGTTTTTTTTCCATAATTTTGAACGTTGTTCAACACCAAATCGGTGTTGCTCATCGATAATAGCCAAGCCTAAATTCTTAAATTTTACTTTGTCTTCAAATAGGGCATGGGTGCCGATTAGAATCTGCAGTTCTCCAGATTCGAGATCGCTGTGGATGATACGTCGCTCGGCAATCTTACTCGAACCCGTTAGTAACTTCACTTGAATGCCCATAGGAGCTGCCAATTCGCTGATACCGACAAAATGTTGATTCGCTAAGATTTCTGTTGGTGCTACGATACAAGCTTGAAAGCCGTTGTCTAAAGCTAATAGCGCACTCATAAAGGCAACTATGGTTTTTCCAGAGCCGACATCGCCTTGTAGCAATCTGTTCATCTGAGCCGGATTGCCGAGGTCATTACGGATCTCCTTTAATACTTTTTTCTGTGCATTAGTCAGTGGAAACGGCAAGTGGTTTTGGTAAAAATCGTTAAAGAAAACTCCAACCTGATCAAAGGGAAAGCCTTTTATCTTGTTTTTACGCGTGACATTTTTGATCAATAACTGCAATTGGATAAAATACAATTCCTCAAATTTCAATCGAAACTGTGCTCTGGCAAGCATTTCGGAATTTTTAGGAAAATGGATGTTAAACAAAGCATCGCTGCGACTCATCAAATTGAGTTCCTGAACTAATGATAAGGGCAATTGATCAACAAATAAGGTATGGGTTTCAATAAAAACCTGTTGCATTAATTTGTTGGCTACGCGATTGGTGATGCCGCGTTGAGCCAGTTTTTCGGTTGAGGGATAAACAGCCTGCATCGCAGAACGTAAGTTTTTTTTGTGCTCTTCAACCAACTCTAAGTCGGGGTGGGGCATCGAAAAACTGTTGTTGTAAACATTGGTTTTACCAAAGGCGACATAAGGGGTGTTGATTTGCAGGGAATCCTGTATGTATTTTGTTGCTTGGAACCACACCAATTCTATTTGTCCGGTTCCGTCTGTAAAAGTCGCTACCAAACGTTTGCCGCGTTGTTGTCCGACTGTTTTAATATGGATGATTTTACCTACTATTTGAACTTCACTAGTGGTTTGAATTAATTCATTGATTTTATAATAGCGGGTTCTGTCCATATACCGATTGGGATACCAATGCAGTAGGTCTTTATATTTAAAAATTTGCAGTTCTTTCTTGAGCAAGTCACCTCGAGTAGGACCTACGCCTTTTAAGTATTCTATAGGTGTATCAAGAAGATTGTTTTGCATGATATAACATTATAATCGACGAAGATAAGGTTTTTGTCGATTTTCAGGAAAATTTAAAACAGTTTAATCCGGTCGTTAGTAAAAAAAGCAAACAACCTATTTTGGGAAATAGGCTGTTTGCAGAATTAATAAAAACTAAAAAACAGTAAATTTATGTCAAACTTGTTTTTTAAAGGATTTTAGGTCTGAGTGTTAAAAGGGGATTGTTTGTCTTCTGGAGATATATCGGCAGTTAAGGTCTTTAAAAAGGCGGCGATATCGCTGATTTGTTCGGTTGTTAAATCGACGTTATTTTGTGCTTTGGCCATTATTTTAATCACTTTTTCAAGGGATTCTACCGATCCATCGTGCAGATATGGTGCGGTTTCGGCCACATTGCGCAGTCCCGGTACCTTAAAGATGTATTTGTCGGCTTCTTTCTGAGTAAGGTCATACAAACCGTTATCGATCTTATCGCAGTTGGTTAAGGACCAATAATCGGTGTACACTCCAAATTTTTGCATGATTTGACCCCCTACGGCAATTCCGTTATGGCAAGTGATGCATCCGGTATCCATAAATGTTGTAAGCCCTCGTTTTTCTTGGTCGTTAAATGCGGTTTCGTCACCGTCCAGGTATTCGTCAAAACGACTGCTGGGGTTTAATTTTCTTTCAAAAGCACCAATGGCTTTGGTGATGTTGTTATACGTAATGGGTTCGGGAGTGTCGGGATATACTTTGCTAAACCATTTTTGATACAGGTCGATTTGCTTTAGTTTGTTTACCAAATATCCTTCGTTTGGTATATTGTGTTCGACCGGATTGAGTATCGGTCCACCAGCTTGTTCCTCAACGTCTTTGGCTCGGCCATCCCAGAATTGCATCTGATGCAGGGAAGCGTAAAATACCGTAGGCGAGTTTCGGGCTCCTAAAATACCGTTGTCTCCGGGAGAAGTAGCTAAGTTGTCTACGCCAAAGGTGTTTAGATCATGACACGAATTGCAACTGATGTTTTCTTTTTTGGATAAACGCTTGTCAAAATATAACATTTTTCCAAGTTGAGCCTCATTGGGTTGAATCTCTTCGTAATCTTTAGACTTAATCGATTTAAAATAGGTGGTAGCTTTTTCTAGTAATTCTGATTTTGGAACGGATTTTTTTTGATCAAAAGAGCTGTCTTTCTCTTTTTTACAAGAAACCGTAACTACTAGTAAACTGAAAAATAGCAATTGTTTCATCTTAACTTAGGTATACATTTATTTTCTAAGTGATAAAATTAAAGAAACATCTATTTTTAAATTATAACATTTATCATGTTAAAATTATAATTTTTGGTGCATAATACTTTTTATATTGTGATTTTTTTTGTATATTAAAGTATAGATAGGTTTAAGGAAATCAAGTGGTATGCGCTCGCCCATTTCGATACTGCTTCAAATAGTATTTGATTATAGTACTGATTCGTCCATCCTCAATTGTAATTTGCTTTCAATAACGGTGGATCCCGCTTTGATGGATGCGTTTTATCTAACGCGGTTTGTAGGGGTATGTTGTGATTTACTGAAAACAGGTAAACGTGTGTGCGAAGATCCGAGTGGAGTCTTAGCAGGTTTTCTAAAAGTGATCGCCATAAAAAAAGGACAAAGAAGAAAACTTCTTTGTCCTAAATGGTGGGCGATGAGGGATTCGAACCCCCGACCCTCTCGGTGTAAACGAGATGCTCTGAACCAACTGAGCTAATCGCCCTGATGTATCCTTGAATACGAGTACAAATATACGCTAAAAATCATATTCTGCAAGGGATGGGCGAAAAAAATTAATCTTTTCTTACATCTTTTAAAACCACCTTATCGTCGTAATTAATCATTTCAACGGTAATCGGCTCATTTTTAGTATTCTTGCCTTTGATGACGTAGATCTTTCCGTTTTCAAAATTTTTCTTACTGTTTTCAAAATCAACTTTTCCATAGGTCAAACAGTTTCTAACATCGTCGATGTTTACCCAATCTTCTTTTAGTTCTTGCTCCGCACTAGCAGATAACATTAAAGGTTTGGTTCGTAAATCCTGTAAAACACGACAATTTGGTAAATAACAAAAAGTGGTTTTTTTCTGTCCAAATACAAAAACTAAAAAAAGCCCCCCAATTAAAAACCCAAATAAATAGTATGCTAAACGCTGTGTGAATTTCATGTTGAATTGTTTTGTGCAAAATTAGCAATTCAGAATTGGAAAACTAAGGTATTCTTTGAAAATTATTTTTTAAGTGGATACGCAGATACGCAGATACGCTGATGGGCGAATACGCG
>DCKE01000026.1:243828-244117 GCA_002320285.1 Flavobacteriaceae bacterium UBA1682
AGTTGTAAGGTAGTTCCCTTTTTATGTGTAAGGGCGAATATGCGTATGTGCGTATGGACAAATAGGCTTTTTTATGCTGATATACTGATATACTGATATGCTGATATGCTGATGAGCGAATAGGCTTTTACGCTGATACGTCTATACGCGGATGAGCGACTAGATTGAATGACCGATCCCTTTTACGAATTAAGACGAATGGGCGAACACGCAGATACGCGAATAAGTTGAAGGCTGTTCCATTTTTACGAGTAAGGGCGAATAGGCGTATGTGCGAATGGGCCTATAG
>DCKE01000026.1:244214-251899 GCA_002320285.1 Flavobacteriaceae bacterium UBA1682
GCGGATGGTCTGATGCGCGGATATGCGTATAGATTGAATGGCAGATCCTTTTTACGAGTAAGGGCGAATACGCGTATATGCGAATGGGCCTATAGGCTTAAGAGCAATAGGCCAAAATCAAAACATAAACAAGCCAATATCTTTATATTCTAAATCATACCAGTCCGCAACAGATTTATGAGTGATTAGTCCTTTGTAAACATATATACCACTGCGAATGATGGATTCGTAGGTGATGGCTTGTTCGAGCGTACCGCTTTCTGCAAAATCGATGATAAAAGGGGTAATAATATTGCTGATGGACATCGAGGCTGTTTTGGAATAACGAGACGTGATGTTTGGCACGCCGTAATGAACCACACCGCTTTTGATCACGATTGGATTTTCATGGGTAGTTATCTCGGAGGTTTCAAAGCAACCGCCGGTATCGATACAGACATCCATAATGATTGCACCTTGTTTCATATGGTCAACCATCGCTTCGGAAACCACAATGGGAGAACGGTGTTTACCGCGAATCGCTCCAATAGCAACATCGCAACGCATCAAGGCTTTTTGCAGTAGTTTTTCCTGTATGGTTGAAGTGAATATTCGATAGGGTAAATTGTTTTGTAGTCGTTTTAGTTTTTCGATGGAATTATCAAAGACCTTGACATTAGCGCCAAGTCCAATTGCGGCTCTGGCGGCAAATTCCGCAACGATGCCCGCTCCGATAATCACTACTTCGGTTGGAGGTACGCCGGTGATGTTTCCAAACAGCAATCCCTTTCCGTTTTTTAACGATGTCATCAGTTCTGCCGCAATCAATATGGATGAAGTACCTGCTATTTCGCTTAAAGCGTGTACCGCTGGAAGCGAGCCGTTTTTGTCTTTCATAAAGTCAAAGGCTAGCGCGGTGATCTTCTTATTGGATAAGGCTTCAAAATAGGCTTTACAACGCGATTTAATTTGGATGGTCGACCAAAGACAACTACCCGGCATCATCCATTCGATTTGTTCGAAAGTGGGAGGAACCACCTTAATAATCATCGGACACGAAAACACTTTTTTGGTATCATTGGTAATTTCAGCTCCAGCTTTACTGTATTCTAAATCGGAATAATTCGAAGCCTCGCCAGCGCCCGATTCAATTAAAACCCGGTGACCATAAGAAGCCAGAGTATGAACCGATTCGGGAGTCAAACAAATTCTCTTTTCATTTTTAATGTCCTCTTTCGGAACGCCTATAAATAACGAAGACTTTGACTTTTGCACCAATAATCGTTCTTCCTGCGGGATTAATTCGTGCGAAGAAAAGGGTGTGGTTATAGCCATGGCAAATTAATTTAATCGATTTTTTAAAGTTATTTTTCGCTGCCCATCCGCTTGAAGGTCTAAATAAATCTCCGAACGCACTTCAGGTAGGAGGTCAGGCGTGTTGTCGGGCCATTCGACAAAACACCAATTTCCAGAATCAAAATATTCATCCAAACCCATATCATAAGCTTCCTCTTCGTTTTCGATGCGATACAAATCAAAGTGATACAGTATCGTTCCCCGCTTGGACTGGTATTCGTTAACTATCGAGAAGGTAGGGCTAGTTGTAGCGCCTTCCACGCCCAATTGGGCTACTAATGCTTTAATAAGAGTCGTTTTTCCAACTCCCATGCCCGCGTAGAATAACACCACTTTATGCAAGTTGCTCGACAACAATTCCTTGGCTACATCATCAATTTCATGCAGTGAAAAAATCTTTTCCATCTTTTTATTTTGGATTTAGGATAATAAACGGAACAATCATTTCCTCTAACGAGATACCACCGTGTTGGTAGGTATTTTTGAAATAGCTGACATAATAATTGTAATTATTGATGTAAGCCAGAAAGTAATCGCTCTTGGCAAAAATAAAAGAACTGCTCAAATTAATCGCTGGTAATTGTATTTTTTTGGGATCTTTAATATGGTAGACATCTTTGTGTTCAAAGGTTAAACTTTTACCGGTTTTATAACGCAAGTTTAAACTGGTGTTTTTATCGCCGATTACTTTAGAGGGATTCTTGCAATTGATCGTCCCGTGATCGGTAGTGATGATCAGTTTAAAACCAGCTGCCTGTCCTTGTTGTATGATTTCTAAAAGCGGTGAATTTTTAAACCAGCTTTGAGTTAGGGAACGGTATGCTTTATCGTTTGAAGCGAGTTCTTTAATCACTTCCATCTCCGTTTTTGCATGAGAGATCATATCGACAAAATTGTAAACCACCGTAACGAGTTTGTTCTCTTTAAGGGTTTTAAAATTATCGACGAGTTTCTTGCCGTCTTTGTAATTGGTGATTTTAAAATATTCGTGTTTGATGTCGAGGCGCAATCGTTTCAATTGGTCTGCCAAGAACTCTGCTTCATAAAGGTTTTTACCTCCTTCATCCACGTCATTTCTCCAGTATTGCGGTAACTGCTGTTCCATTTGCAGCGGAGTTAACCCCGAGAAAATAGCATTACGAGCGTATTGAGTCGCCGTTGGTAGTATGGAGTAAAAGATGTTTTCCCTTGCAGTTTTATAGTGGTTGTTGACCGTTTCTTCTAGGCTTCGCCATTGGTCAAAACGCAGGTTATCAATAACGACAAATAAAACAGGTTGTTCTCCAAGTAATTCAGGTGCTACCCATTTACGGAAAATCTGATGTGAAAAAACAGGACCTTCCTCCGGATTATTAATCCAGGATTCATAGTTCTTTTCTACAAATTTACCGAATTGTGTATTGGCCTCTGCCTTTTGGCTGTCGAGTATATCAATCAGGTTTTGATCGTCTATGTTTTCTAATTTCTGTTCCCAAAAAACCAATTTTTTATACAAATCACTCCAGTCTTCATGACTGTTAACCAATTGCATGTCCATCGCTATTTTTCGAAACTCCTTTTGGTAATCCAAAGTCGTTTTTTCAGATACCAAACGCGATACATCTAAGTTCTTCTTTAAACTCAATAAGATCTGATTGGGATTGACCGGTTTGATCAAGTAGTCGGCAATCTTAGAGCCAATCGCTTCTTCCATGATGTATTCTTCCTCACTTTTAGTGATCATGATAACGGGAATGGCCAACTTGATTGCTTTAATCTCAGAAAGGGTTTCCAAACCACTGAGGCCTGGCATATTTTCATCGAGAAAAACCACATCGAAATTGGAGTCTCGAAACAGTTCTATCGCATCTTGTCCGTTATTTGCAGTCGTAACTGCATAGTTTTTCTTCTCTAAAAAGAGAATATGTGGTTTAAGAAGGTCGATTTCATCATCAACCCATAATATTTTTATTGTATTCATCGGTTTGTCGTTCTCGTGTTTATCAGGTGCAAGTTATAGTAAAAATAGTGGAGTTTTAGGTTTGAAAAAAGCTTTTTATCAGCAAGAAAAGATATTTTTTATGAGGAAAACCACATTTAGTGAAAAAATGTGATTTCGCGCAACCTCCCATTTTTCAAGACTTCGCTGACAATTATTGTAAAAAAAAATTCCTTTTATATTATTATTTATTATAAATATAACAATGAATTTCATAATTACAATACTTAATAATACATTTGTTGAATGTTTTAATAAAACTTTATAAATGCGTTATTCTTTTGTTATACCTATCTACAATCGTCCCGACGAAATGGATGAATTGCTTGAAAGTTTGTGTCACCAATCGTACACCTCAGAATTTGAGGTAGTTGTTGTAGAAGACGGCTCTACGATTGTTTGTAAGCACATTATAGAGAAGTATGAACAACGTTTGAATATCGCATATTTTTTTAAACCCAACTCTGGTCCAGGTGATTCGAGGAATTACGGTATGCGCAAAGCTCAGGGAGATTATTTTATAATTCTGGATTCAGATTGTATACTTCCCGCTCCATATTTGACTGTTGTAGATGCCAATTTACGCAGGGAATACGTAGACTGTTTTGGTGGCCCAGATCAGGCTTTAGACAGTTTTACTCCCATTCAAAAGGCTATTAATTTCTCGATGACCTCGTTTATTACGACCGGTGGTATCCGTGGCGGTTCTGAAAAATTGGATAAGTTTCAGCCGCGAAGTTTTAATATGGGAATTTCAAAAACGGCTTTTGAACAATCTGGAGGTTTTGGAAATATTCATCCCGGAGAAGATCCGGATCTGACCATCAGACTTTGGAATTTGGGCTTTCAAACCAAACTTTTTTCAGAGGCATATGTATTTCACAAAAGAAGAATCGATTGGAATAAATTTTATATACAGGTTAATAAGTTTGGAAAAGCACGTCCAATACTAAATGCACGCTATCCGGAACATACCAAAGCAACCTTTTGGTTTCCGACTTTGTTTATGTTGGGAGCGGCGATGGGTCTCGTGCTTGCAGTGCTTGGTTATCCAGCATTGTTAGGTTTGTATATATTGTATTTTGTGATTTTGTTTTTTAGTGCTTCATTGAAAAATAAAAGTTTTTTGATTGGTTTTTTGGCAATTTTTTCAACAATAATTCAGTTTTATAGTTATGGTACGGGTTTTGCTATATCATATTATAGAATATTTATAATGAAGTTAAAACCAGAATTGGCCTTTCCTGAATTATTCTTTAAAAATTAAGAAATGAAACGAGTTATTTGTTTAACGGGTGGTATAGGTAGTGGAAAGACTGCGGTATCGAATTTCTTTAAAGAAGCGGGGATTCCGGTTTATATAGCTGATGAACGTGCTAAGGCAGTCATGGATAGACCTGACATTATTTCAGCTGTTCAACAATTGTTTGACGAAAATGTCATTTTGGATAACAAATTGCTTAATCGTCAAAAAATCAGGGAATTAGTGTTTGTGAATTCCGAATTATTAGCAAAATTAAATGCCGTTGTTCATCCGGCCGTTGCGTTGGATTTTGAAAATTGGTTAAAACAACAAACAGTTGCGCCATTTGTTATCAAAGAGTCGGCGATACTTTTTGAATCGCATACCGAAAAGAGCTGTGATGAAATCATATTAGTCACTGCTCCAGTGGATCTGCGAATCGAAAGAGTGATGACTCGTGACGGGGTAAATCGCGAAAATGTTGAAAATATTATGATAAATCAGATGGACGACCGCGAAAAACAAAAGAATTGTCAGTATATCATCGAAAATATCGATAAAAACAAAACGAAATTAGAGGTAAAAAAAATTATCAATAACATTTTAACTAAAAATAAATAATTATTGTGTGTTAATTTTAAGTTAATCATTTACTTAGTAATGCATTTTAATGTTAATTTTGATATAGCATGAATAAATTTAGGTTTCGTTTATTAGTACTGATCATGAGTTTCTCTTTGGTAGGAATCATTCTAGTTCAATTGTATTGGATTAATTCTTCCTATCAGAATAATGAGGAGCAGTTTAAATATCACGTTCAGCAGGTTATTGGAAATGTTGCTACAAAAGTGCAGCAGCGCGAAGCTTTGGAATTTTACCGCAAATACAACGAATTAAAAGATAGTATAGGAGTTGCTCCAAAGCAGAATGAGCTCAAGCAGTTTATGTATGTGGAGCGCAACTTAAATACCAATGAGCAGATTATATATTCGAACACGCTGATTTTAGAAGATTACAATTTAAAGGGGGCGTTATTTGATAAAAATGCGGATAGCATAAAAATAAAGAATTTTGTTTCCAAGCGAAAGACACAATTCTACAATGGAACTTCGGTGGATAAGTCGGCGATGAATCAGGGAGGTCTACCGGATCAAACGGTGGAGAAAACGGAGAATCTAGACGTATTAGATCGCGCTCAATTCGATATTTATTTTAAGGACATCGTCGCTTTAAAACCGATAGGAAATCGAATTTCAAAAAGTGAATTGCGAAATCTATTGACGGCAGAGTTAAAACAGTATGGAGTAACAGCGCCTTTTGAGTTTGGTATTTACAGCAATGGTTTAGCGACGAAGATTAAATCGGATGAGTTTGTATATAAGGAGAATGCTACTTATGGTGTTCCGATATTAATGGAGAATGACGGTAAGAGTAAGTATCAATTGTATGTTACTTTTCCGAACAAGAGTAAGTATTTATTTTCCTCGCTTATCGGTATCACGTTTATGTCTGTTTTATTTACGGTGGTGATTATAGCGGCGTATTTCAGTGCGATAAACCAATTGATTAAGCAGAAGCAGATCTCGGAGATCAAGACAGATTTCATCAATAATATGACTCACGAGTTTAAAACACCTATTGCCACTATAAATCTGGCCTTAGATGCGATTAAAAACCCGAAGGTTAGCGATGATAAGGAGAAAGTTGCCCGGTATCTACAGATGATACGGGAGGAGAATAAGAGGATGCATGCGCAGGTAGAAAACGTATTGCGAATTTCCAAATTGGAAAAACGTGAGCTCGATATATCAAAGGAAACCGTAAACGTACACGATGTCATTGAACATGCTTTAGATCACGTGGATCTGATTATTCAAGACAGTGGAGGTGAAGCGCGTTTGCATTTGGATGCCAAGAGAACCGATGTTTTGATGAATGAATTTCATTTTACCAGTGTTATCGTCAATATTTTAGATAATGCTATTAAATATTCTATTAAAGAGCCACAAATAGATATTTATACAGAAAATGTAAAGGATTTTATTTTAATTAAAATAAAAGATCAAGGTGCTGGTATGAGTAAGATTGCTCAGAAGAGAATTTTTGAGAAGTTTTACAGAGAGCACACAGGTGATTTGCACAACGTTAAGGGCCATGGATTAGGTCTGGCCTACGTTCAACAGATTGTCGAAGATCACAATGCACAAGTTTTTGTGGAAAGTGAGAAAGGTAAAGGAAGTACCTTTATCATTAAAATGCCATTAATAAATTAGTAATATGGAAACAACAAACAACAAAAAGATTTTACTTGTAGAAGATGATCCGAATTTCGGAGCCATTTTAAAAGATTATTTAGTAATCAACGATTTCGAAGTTACTCTCGCTAAGAACGGAATGGAAGGATTTGAAAAATTCAAAAGGGATACTTATGACCTATGTATCTTGGATGTGATGATGCCTTACAAAGACGGATTTACCTTAGCACGCGAAATCAGAGACAAAAATAAGGATATTCCAATTATTTTCTTGACTGCAAAGTCTATGAAGGAAGATGTTTTGAAAGGATATAAAGTAGGGGCAGATGACTACCTAAACAAACCTTTTGATTCTGAAGTTCTTTTGATGAAGATCAAAGCGATTATTCACAGAAAAGCCTCTGAGGTTAAAACGGATAATACTAAATTTGAATTCCAAATTGGTAAATTCCATTTGAACTCAAAGTTGCGATTTCTTACGTTTGAGAATGACGAGCCAATCAAACTCTCACCTAAAGAAAACGAGCTTTTAAAAATGTTAGCGATTTACGAAAACGACCTAATGCCTCGTGAAGCAGCTTTGACCAAAATATGGAGAGATGACAACTATTTCACTTCTCGTAGTATGGATGTTTATATCGCAAAATTGCGTAAATATCTGAAACAAGACGAACAGGTGGAAATATTAAATATTCACGGAGAGGGATTCCGTTTAGTAGTTAAAGAACTAAAACAATAATTTTAAAAAAAGGGTTTTACATGGGAAATGTAGAGCCCTTTTTTTTTCGAAAGTCGAAAGTCGAAAGTCGTGAATCGAAAATCGTGAATCGAAAATCGTGAATCGAAAATCGTGTACATCCCTAAATAAGGTTGA
>DCKE01000004.1:0-70406 GCA_002320285.1 Flavobacteriaceae bacterium UBA1682
AAAGCCGATTGTTTTAGTGATCAGTAATCAGTGATCAGTGACTGGTTCGGGATTAGGGAGTCGTGTTCGGGATTCGGGAGTCGAAGGGTATCGTAGATGAAAAACTATCTATATATAAGGACTGAAAAATTCACACTAACCGACGAATCCTGATTTTCGACAAACGAATCACGAATTAGCAAAGAGTGACTAGAAGGTTTGCCTTTATATAAAAGCACCTATACAGGAGAAGTGAAAAATTCACACGAACCGACGAATCCCGATTTTCGACTAGCGAATCACGTATCAAAAACAAAACCAATTAATTAACAATAAATCCATTAAAAACAAGTACCTTACAACAAATTTAGTAGTTATGGCAAAAGAACAAAGCCCCCGTAAAAGCGAAAAGAAAGTCGCTTTAAAAACTCCTGCTGAGAAGAAAGCGGAAAAAAGAGAAAAGAAAAACAAAAGAGGATCGGAATAATCACAAAAACTGATCCCTAAAAGCAAGGCCTTATCCGTTGGATAAGGCCTTTAATTTTATATAAAACAGGATTAAGATTCCGTCAATCGATTCGCTTACCTAAAATAAGTAAATCATACTCCTTAGTATCCATTTCGGCAATTCGCGGTAAATTGCCCCACACCGTAAATCCCAACGACATAAATAACTGAATACTCGGAAGGTTATGCGCAAATATAAAACCCAAAATGGTTTTTATACCAAATATCGGCGCCTGTTCCATACTGTATTTCAAAATCTGCCTACCCAATCCCCTACCTCTTTGTTGTTCTGATATATATATACTAATTTCAACAGTACCATCATAAGCTGGTCGTCCGTAAAAAGACTGAAAACTAACCCAAGCCACTATCACTCCCCCTTCATTTTCCAACACCCACAGAGGCCGTTGTTTGGCATCGTGATTTTCAAACCACCGCTTTCTACTTTCAACAGTCACCGCCAATGTATCTGCTGTAACCATTCTTGAAGCGATCGTAGAATTGTAAATTGTTACAATATCGTTCAAATCCCCAATCTCAGCATCCCTATATACCAGTTTCTCCATAAAAATAATTGAATCTAATTTATTTGATCAATGCTTCAATTTGTTTTTTATCGCCGATCAACCACAGTATATCACCTTGTTTTAAAACAAAATCAGATTCCGGATTAATGATCCGCTTACCATCGCGTTCAATTCCCGCAACTATACTTCGAATTTTATCTCTCATCTCTGTCTCGCGAATCGTTTTACCTATAAAGTACTCGTTATTCAATTCAATTTTTTGAAGTATAATATCATTGTTTTCAATTGAACTCAAATTATTCGCATTCAAATACTTTTCAAACATTTCAATTTGTTCATCTGTACCAATTACATAAACTATATCCTTAGGAAATAATCTATCATATCGCGTTGGCACATTTAACGACAACTCCCCACGTTTGATAATTGCAATATTAATCCCTATGGTTTCTCTTAATTTCAACTCGAATAAAGTCTTACCTGCCAAAGCGGATTCCTGAGGAATCTCGAACGTAGTCATATGCCCATCCCAAGGTGTCAAACTACTTTTGTTTCTAACTGCTTCTGAAAGCTCACGACTGTTCAAATTTTCAATAAATCTACTGGCAATCTTTAAATAGAGCGCTTGTAGTTTTTTCGGAAATAAGAACATAGTGATTAATAATACAACCAACATGATAAAAGTCACCAAGGGTGAAAAGAATAAATTGATTATAAACCCAATAAAAAATGCCGCTAACAATATTCTAAACACCAACATAATGATAACTGGTGTCTTATACTTTCGATCTTTTTTGATTTCATCAAGTGGTTTTTTTCCCACTTTCTGAAGCCCTAAAGCCCATAAAAAAGGCCCAGCAATTACGATAGACAAGAAACAGAAGAAGATTCGCTCCCAAACCGTATCCGCCATAGGTGTTAAAAAGCGCAATGCCATAATTGCAATACCGATTACTATCACCGAATGCAATACAATATGAAGAGCATTAGCCTGAATATACAGCTTCCAATTACTAGTGGTTTTAATACCTTGAGTATTAGAACTATATTGCTCGATTCGATCTTGAATATTCTGCGGAATGATCTTTTGCAAAGCCAAATATGCCGGTACTGATTTTTTGATCAAAAACGGTGTTGTAAAAGTTGTAATGGCCGATACCGCAACGATAATGGGATATAAAAATTCACTAATAACCCCTAAGGTCATCCCTAAAGTAGCGATAATAAAAGAGAACTCTCCGATTTGCGCCAAACTCATTCCCGCTTGAACGGACTGCTTTAATGGTTGCCCTGATATTAACGCCCCCGTTGTTGTTGACAAGGCTTTTCCGAGAATAGTAACCACTGTTATGATCACTACCGGTAAAGCATATTCCTTTAGAGTATCAATATTAATCAACATACCAACAGATACAAAAAAGACCGCTCCAAACAAATCTTTTACCGGTTTGATGATATGCTCAATCTGCTCAGCCTTAGTGGTCTCCGCAATGATCGACCCCATTATAAAAGCTCCCAATGCCGGAGAAAACCCTGCACTAGTCGCCAACATCACCATCATCAAACACAAAGCCAAAGAAACGATCAACAAGGTTTCATCGGTCAACAAGGGTTTTACCTTCTTTAAAAGTGTTGGAATCAAAAAGATTCCCCCCAAGAACCAGAGTATTAAAAAGAAAACTAACTTTAAACTGGATTCCAGCAAAGCGATTCCCGAAAAATTCTGTGATACCGATATGGTAGCCAATAATACCATCAGCAAAATTGCAACAATATCTTCTATAATCAGCGTTCCAAAGACGACACCGGCAAATTTTTGCGATTTAACACCTAGCTCATCAAAGGCCCGTAAGATGATGGTTGTAGACGACATCGATAACATTGCCCCTAAAAATATACTATCAATTTGACGCCAACCCAACAGCATTCCAACCAAATACCCGATGACAATCATCGACACAATCTGAACACCGGCTGTGATGGAAGCCGTGCCACCGACCTTCATCAATTTCTTAAAACTAAATTCCAGTCCTAAACTAAATAGCAAAATAATTACACCGATTTCAGCCCATACCTCAACGTTACCTATTTCCTTAACCGTAGGAAATAAAGTAAAATGCGGTCCTGCTAAAAAACCCGCAATCAAATACCCTAATACCAAAGGCTGCTTAATCTTTTTAAACAACAAAATCGCTACTCCCGCTGTCATCAGAATCAACCCCAAGTCACTAATTAAAGGATACAGATGATGTGATAAATCAGTCGTTTTTTCTGCCAGTGTATTTAATTCTTCATTCATATATCTAGGAAACGGATTTTAAATTTTTTGGTTAAGTTGTTTTACTTTTAACATAAAATTTTTTAAAAGTAAAAAAGATGCCGTCAAATAAGCTTAAAAAGCCTATCAATTCTTGTTTATTATCCTATAAAAAAGCAACGACTTTTAATTTTCAAGATGAAAAAACCAAATTTAGTGATTTCTAATTTGATTCTTCATAAACTAATCTAAAAATTAGGTATAAAATAGTTTAATATCCATTAAAAACTATAAGAGTTGTTTAGAGCCGTTCTATTGCTATCACTTACTGACAACCTCAGTATTGCTGAAATATAAAACTACAGACTACAACCTCGATCGCCAGTTTCTAAACTTAAACATTGCAGAGTACAAAACATCTTATTCTATCCATATAATTAAAAAATCAGACTACTAAACCATGATTTTAGAACCTTTTGTGACAATACTAGACTTAAATAACCATAAAACACATATTAATACACAATACACAAGTTCAAAACATTATTTTTGTGCATTATATTATTTTGAGAGATAAAAAAACACACAATAAGTATAGGCCTCTCTCTTTTAGTGATTCCTGTTCTTATTACCTTGTATTTCAGACTTCAAATTCGTATTAATTAAAACTTATGAAATTAAACTTACTACTATTGTTGTTGTTATTAGTTCCTTTCTCCATTTATGCCCAAACAGGTATAGGTACAACTACACCACATCCGTCCTCGATTTTAGAAATCTATAGCAAAACCAAAGGGATTTTACCGCCTCGAATTGCGTTAAAAACGCTGGACGACCAAAGCACAATTACAGCTCCTGCTGGAGCCTTACTGATCTATAATACAACTACATCCACTGAATTAAGTCCTGGATATTACTATTGGAATGACACCAAATCACTTTGGACAAGGTTTTTAGACCAATCAATTCCATCTTGGGGTTTAGGTGGAAATGCACAAACCTCGAAACTCGTTAATTTTTTAGGAACAATCGATGATCAGGATTTAATTTTCAAAAGAAATAATCTAATTGCTGCTATCCTACATTCACACAGTACGAGTTTCGGTGTAGGAGCCTTAATCGTTTCAACGTTCAACACCGAAAGCAAAAACACCGCTATCGGAAATTACAGTTTAAACAAAAATACCGATGGACAACAAAACACCGCCGTTGGCTATCAGACATTAAACAACAATACCCTTGGAAATAGCAATACAGCCATCGGTAATCACGTGTTATTCAACAATATAATGGGTGAGAAAAACACGGCTGCTGGAGTGTTTTCGCTATCTGAAAACACGACAGGGAATCGCAATACAGCCTATGGATATCAGGCATTACTTTCTAATACAACAGGTTCGCGAAATGTTTCTATGGGTGACGGTGCATTATATTCCAATACGATTGGCAACAGGAATGTTGCCCTTGGCAATGATGCATTGCGGTCCAATACAAAAGGTAGTGATAATGTCGCTATAGGATTTCTCACAGGCACTGGATTGAATATACTAAATGAGACTGAAGGCAGAAACACCTTTATTGGCAGTGGAACAGCGATTGGCATAGTAACTGGCAAGTCCAACACCATCATAGGTGCCAATGTGACTGCTTTAAACTCCAATTTATCCAATACCGTTATTTTAGCCGACGGCGATGGTAACCGCCGCCTCTACATTAATGACAAAGGCAATGTAGGTATAGGAACCAGTATCCCATCTGAATCAGCCGCACTGGACTTATCCAGTGGTGATAAAGGTTTTCTACTACCTCGGGTAAACTTGACTGGTTTAACCGATATCACTACGATACCGTCACCATCCAACGCACTATTAATTTACAACCAAAACAAAACTGGAGATATCAATCCCGGTTATTATTACTGGACCAGTACCCCAGCTCGCTGGAATAAAATCATCGACAGCACTGTTCCTGTTTCTGGTTGGAGTGTCACTGGAAATGCCAACAGCAATCCCGCGACGGATTTTTTAGGAACGACAGACGACAAAGATTTGATATTTAAGAGATACAATGTACAAGGTGCTAGAATATCTACTGGGAATACTGCCTTTGGAAATGCAGCCTTACAATACAACGGTGTTGGAGTTGGAAATATAGGTATCGGAAATTCTGTATTAAAAATCAATGTTGATGGAAACTACAATAGCGGTGTCGGATATGAAGCCTTAGCTTTTAATAGAACCGGCAGTAATAATGTTGCCAATGGTTATCATGCGCTTTATACCAATACAGAAGGGCACGGAAATATCGCTATCGGATACAATAGTTTATCAAAAAACACTCGGGGCTATTCCAATACAGCCATTGGAATTGAAGCTTTATTATCTAATGAAATCGCAATAAACAATACAGCTATTGGAGCGTCAGCACTGTTAAACAATACAGCTAATGACAATACAGCTATAGGTTCTGGAGCCCTCTTTTCCAATACAACAGGACGTTCCAATACAGCAATAGGACGTTTTTCTTCCAATTACAGCACTACCGCTGACAACAATACCGTATTGGGTTATCAAGCGTTTTACAATAATATCGCTAGCTCCTATAATGTAATCCTAGGACAAATGGCAGGGTACGATATCAATATTACCAATAAAACTGACGGTCGAAACACCTTTATTGGTTCAAATACCGGTCGTGGCATAACAACCGGAAAAAACAACACCATTATCGGTGCATTAGTACGCCAGCTTCCTGAAAATTTATCCAATAACATCATTATAGCTGATGGAGATGGTAACCGTCGAATCAATATCAACGAAAAGGGAAATGTTGGAATAGGAACCGATAATCCCTTATTTCCTTTACATGTCGAATCAAAAACCGCTGCATGGCCATCTACTGCAAAAATATTAAACTACTATGGTATAAGTCCCACGCTTTTAGGTGATCAAGCGGGTACCGAAGTCACCTATATGAACTACAATAACAACATTGGAGGTTTTAACACCAATACATCGATTTACGCTGACGGTAATATTATTGCAGTCGGTAAATTAAGCGTCGCACAAACTTCTATTTTCTCAGATGAACGGATTAAAAATATTCTCGGAAAATCAGATTCGGCACAAGACTTATCGACGTTAAGCCAAATTCAGATTACAAATTATACCATGAGAGATGAAGTATTGTACGGCAAAAAATCATTCAAAAAAGTTATCGCTCAACAAGTAGAAGATGTATACCCCATAGCCATCAGTTCGAGTGATGTTAAAACATTTATTCCAAATGTTTATCAGATGGCAACCACAAATGAAAACACCTTAAACTTTACCTCCAATTTTGAAATTGATCCGACTGCTAAGCGCTTAAAAGTATTTCTTCAAGATCGTGAAATCATTTTGGATATATTATCTATTTCAGAAAATCAAATAAATATCGCCAGACCAAAGACCGATTTACCGGCTCAATTATTTGTATATGGAACAGAAGTACAGGACTTAAAAACCGTGGACTACGACGCTCTATCCATGCTAAACATTTCAGCAACTCAAGAACTGGCATCCCGATTAATTCTATTGGAAACTGAAAATCAAAACATCAAAAAAATCAATGCAGACTTTGAAAAACGCTTAAAAAAATTAGAACTTTTAATTAAATAGATCTGTATCGTTAAAATTAATAAGCCGATTCATTGTGAGAATCGGCTTATTAATTTTTAAAACGCTACGGAATGTGTAATATCCTTCCAAGCATGGGCAATTTGTTCTGGAGTCTCACACGCGCTCCCCAGTATATCCATCGGATAAGTAACCCCTTCTCTTTCTGTCCATTTTACTGCATAGAAATGTCCGTTTGCAGCCCTAAGTATATAACCCGAGTCCATACAGTCAGGCGACACCAAATACAGTACTCCTGTTGCAATCTGAGAAGGCTTTAAGTTTTCAGGCTCTCCTTCTACATTCCACATACGCGTTTTTGCCACAGGAGATACTGTATTGACTAAAATACCGTACTCTTCACCTTCGACAGCCAAAATATTCATCAAACCAATTTGTGCCATTTTACCTATAGCGTAGGGCCCCAAGCCCTTTAATCCATACTCTTTATATATAGCGCGGTCTGAAGTAGTAAAGACCATACGACCATATTTTTGTTGCTTCATCACCGGAAATAGCGCTTTGGACAACCACGTCGGAATATATACATTGACATCCATACTGCGCTCTAAGAATTCCTGTGTTAATTCTTCCATGGTTTGATAAGCAACCCAACCCGCATTGTGTATTAATATGTCTACCCTACCAAATTTTTCAACAATTTGATCAACCAGGTTTTGACAATGCTGCTCGTTGTTCAAATTGACATCTACCGCCCAAATTCGATTGGGATCCAAGCTGATAGATTGCGCGGCTTGTTGAACCAATTCAGGGTTATTACCCGTTCCATCTTTATCAACACCATAATCCTGCATAACCACTATTGCTCCTCTTTCAAATAATAATTTTGCATATTCAAATCCTACACCTCTAGCACTACCCGTAATTAAAGCTACTTGTTTATCTAAGCGAATCATATTCTTTGAATTTTTATTTATTCAAAAATAATATTTTTTTTCAGCTAACACATCAATTATCAAACATACCTTTTTTTTTAAATTCAAATTTAAAGCCAACAATTCGCTCACTAAGTCAAAGATAATTACAGTGAAAAAATTGCTTTTTTAAATCGTTTTTACTATATTTATTATATAACGTACAAACCCAGCAGTTATACTTCGAGCAGCACTCTCTATGAGAAATCACGGCAACGCACCATCATAGTCGTTGTAGCCGAATTAGAACTGTCATGAATTACCTTAGAATTTGTGGGTGGAGTTTTATGCGCTTAAATTGCTTCTTGAGTTGGATTCCAACAAAGTCGATTTCTAATTACAAAATTCCACAGTATTTTTTGACATTCTTTGAGTAGTTAGTGGTATGGTTTCTTTTAAAAAATTTAATGAAAGTTGTCGATTGAAACGAATTCATGCGAATATTCGGTCTATAAAAAAAAACAATTTATTTTACCCTTACTAATACACCATTGATGAAAGCACAGCGAGAGATTTTTAACGAGCCCCATATAGCTCATTCCTTTTCGATTGTTCGGATTAAAAACACGGTAATCGACAGTACATTTTTCACTAGGCTGACCTATCACCGCATAGTTTTTATTGAGGAAGGTAATGGAATATTAAGCATAGATCAACATTCGTACGATATCAAAAAGGACGAAGTTTTCCTTATTTCGATCGGACAAATTTATAGATTTGAAAATAACGCCACCGTATCTGGATATACAATATCTTTTGGAGATTGTTTTTGGGAAAAAACACCCCGTAGTGCTCGAGATTGTAAGTCTGTTTTATTTAACAAGACCACTGCCAATCAAAGACTACAAATCGATAAGACAGCCATGCAACAGCTATTATTCTTAATGGCAACTTTAAGCACAGAATACCACAGCAAGCCATATTACAATCAGATGGATGCCTTGGCTTCCTATTTAAAAATTATTATGATTAAACTCGCCAACGTGCAGCTTCACGATGAAATGAGATTTGAAAGTCAGGATTATTTATTGTATCGCCAATTTATGGAACTAGTCAGTAGCGAATTTCATCAAAACCACAGCGTAAAAACCTATGCTGTTAGTCTACATATCACAGCGCGTAAACTTAGCGAAACCTGCAAGAGATGTAGTGGTATGGGCGCTAAAGAAGTCATCAATGGACAACTTTTAGCAGAGGCCAAAAGATTGTTACAATTCAGTTCAAATACCGTCAAGGAGATCGCTTATACGCTACACTTTAGCAGCTCCGAACAGTTTAGCAACTTCTTTAAGAAACACTCAAACAGCTCGCCGGCAAACTATCGCAGTCAATTTATTAATATCGCGCAGATCAAGACAACAATCAAACCGTAGATTTTGACATTTCAACCGTATATATTGGTATTCCACAAAACCGCTTAGGAAGGTAATTTAGCAAAAAAATAAAATCATCATGTCTAAAAATCAACCTCAGAAAATTGCCGGTATACGAATACCCGACAGTAAAATTGCCACACAAGCTACTGAACTTTTGTTAACACACGGCACGGAATTTATCTACAATCATTCACTGCGTGTATTTTTGTTTTCCTCCTTACACGCACAACGAAACAATTTGGATTATGACCGCGAATTATTGTATACCGCAGCAGTCTTTCACGACTTGGGACTTGTAAAACCATACCGCAGTGCGGATTTGCGTTTTGAGGTCGACGGAGCAAATGCCGCGCGAGAATTCTTAAAAAGCCATGGAGTGCCTTTAGACAAACTGCAATTGGTTTGGGACAGTATTGCACTACATACCACTATAGGTATAGCCGAACACAAAGAGAATGAAGTAGCGCTACTGTACGCCGGTGTAGGACTCGATGTGATCGGAGACGGTTACGAGCACCTAACAAAAGAACATCGCGAAGAAATTATCCATATTTTTCCACGACAAAACTTTAAAAAGCAAATCATCCCCACCTTCTTTGAAGGCTTTGCACATAAAACCGAAACGACCTTTGGCAATATTAAAGCCGATGTCTGTGCTTTTATGATACCGAATTTTAGAAAGACCAATTTTTGCGATTGCATTTTAAATTCTCCGTGGTCAGAATAATCAACGACCCAAATACAGCACAATTATAGGTCTTAAATCTAAAGATCCGTTGCCCCGGCCTATAAATCGGTATGGACTACTTAATTTATACCCCCTTTTTTAAAAATTAGTTTAAATAAGAGCTGTGTTAAAAAGCCGGTGGTCAAAGCTCAACTATCGCAATAATTGTAAGAGACAACACATGTTTAAATTTAGTTAATAAATTATATTTAGTTTAAATAATTTAAAAAACAACTGGCTCGATATTCGATAAAACACAAGATCTAAGATTTGACTATGTTTTTCCTTAACATTTTATGTCGTTTTAATTAATTAAAATCGTAAATTTAAAGTATTATAAACATACTAAAATATTGAATATGGAAAATCAAGTAATGACAACAATGAAAAGTGCTATCAAGCATTGGTACCTATCACTTATTGTAGGTGTATTATTTATTTTATTGGGTTTTTGGATACTGAGAACTCCTGTAGAAGCCTATATTACATTAGCCTTATTATTTAGTATTAGTTTCTTTATCAACGGTATTTTCGAAATTATCTTTTCTATTAGCAATCGAAAGGAACTAAACAGTTGGGGCTGGTTTTTAGCAACCGGTATTATTGATCTTATTTTTGGTATTTGGTTGATGTCTGCTCCGCAATTATCGATAGCAGTTCTACCATTATATATTGGCTTCATCTTACTGTTTCGTTCGGTATCGGCCATTGGATTTTCATTTGAAATCAAATCTTTTGGTTCCAAAAACTGGGGATGGCTATTGGCCTTAGGCATTTTAGGTATTTTATTCTCGTTTATTATGATTTGGAATCCAATAATTGGAGGCATCACAATCATTTTTTGGACGGCTATGGCCTTTTTAATATATGGAATCTCTCGAGTAGTGCTGTCGATTCGATTTAAACAACTCAAGAATCAGATTAAAAATCAATCATAAATCATGCAAAAGGTTTTTTCAATTGTTGAAAAAACCTTTTTTTTACTGTCAACCTATAGCTACCGCTATGTAGCCTAAACGACTCCAAGGCGTACTGCGATAAAATTTGCTTTACAAAGTCTGTACAGCACTTTTTTTTTTTAACAGACGCCCCAGCATGATATCCATTACCCCACTACTTACATCTCTCAATCGGGTTCAATACACTTCGAACTCATATGCTAAAAAAAATAGGTATCAGACAGCGCACGAAGCCGAACGACCTATAATGATTTACGCTTTAATTTCCTTTTTTAACATCGGAAAAAAAAATAATTAACAAAAATATACAAACAATGGCAATGGCAATTTTTACAGAAAGCCAAATCCTTATTTATTTTTTATTTAATTAACAATAATATCATAGTAATCAAGGCCTAACGAAATAAAAATTGTTTTTTATGCGAGTTTATACTTCTTTATTATACAAAATAAGCCTATTTTTGGAAAACGCTAATAGCATTTACATTTCTATAAAAAACACTATATGAAACGAGTTGTAATTCTCGCCCTACTCCTATTTACTGTTGGAGGAATGATTGGATACCGTCTGATCCAAAATAACAAGAAACAAGAAAAAGGACCGAATAACAGTATGAGTGCTCCACTACAAGTCAAGGGTATGATTATCAGTAATTCAAACTTCAATAATTCAATTCAACTTTCTGGATCCATAGAGCCCAATGAGCAAGTAGATCTCAAAAGTGAAGTTTCTGGTGTTGCGGAAAAAATATTTTTTCAGGAGGGAAGTCACGTTACTGCTGGTCAAACCCTACTTAAGGTTAACGACTCTGAATTGCAAGCGCAGTTATTACAAGCAAAAACCAAGGTTTCGCTAACGTCAGAAAACGAGCGCAGAGCGAAATTACTTATTGCCAAAGAAGCTATTAGTAAAGAAGAATACGATGTGGCTTATGCCGAACTTCGATCAGCTCAAGCCCAAGTTCAATTGGTGGTAGCACAGATTCAAAAAACATCGATTAAAGCGCCTTTTTCTGGAAAAATTGGCTTGCGCTATATTTCGCCCGGAACCTATATTACTCCAGCCACACCAATAGCTAAATTGGTCAATAGTCAACAGGTTAAAGTAACCTTTGCTGTACCGGAAAAATACGCGACTCAGGTAAAAAAAGGTGGTAAAATTACCTTTACAGTATCGGGAAACAGCAAATCGTACACCGCAGAGATTTATGCGATTGAAACTCAGATTGAAGTAAGCAATCGAACGCTTCAGGTAAGGGCATTAGCAGATAATTCTGATGGTGAATTAATTCCCGGTTCTTTCGCTAATATAGAATTGATCCTAGATGTCATTGAAAAAGCTTTATTAGTTCCTACTGAGGCCGTTATTCCAATACAAAACGGCAAGAAGGTATTTGTTGCCAAAAACGGTCAAGCTAAAAGTGTTTTTGTAACCACTGGAGCGCGAACAAAAGACGATATACTAATATTAGAGGGTCTCCAGGTTGGAGATACTTTACTGACCTCTGGTGTGATGTCATTAAAAGACGACACTGTGGTGAACATTATTTTAACTCCAAAAAAATAATATTTTGAGTATATCAACCTTAAGTATTAAGCGACCAGTCCTGACCATCGTAATGAATATTATTTTATTACTTTTTGGACTGATTGGATATCATTTTTTGGGTGTTCGAGAATTTCCTTCCATCGATGCCGCCCAAGTATCCGTAAGAACAAACTATGCGGGTGCAAATCCGGATATTATTGAATCTCAAATCACAGAGCCTCTTGAAAAAGCGATCAACAGCATCGATGGTATCCGCAACATCACTTCTTCAAGTACTCAGGGATCAAGCAATATTACCATTGAGTTTAACTTAGAAAAGAATTTAGAAGAAGCGGCAAATGATGTACGGGATAAGGTTTCTCAAGCCATGAGAAGTCTTCCACAAGACATCGATGCTCCCCCAGTAGTTTCTAAAGCGGATTCAGATGGAGAACCTATAATCACGATGACGATTCAAAGTGAGACACGGGATGCACTAGAACTCAGTGACTATGCCGAAAACGTAATTGCTCAACGGATACAGACCATTTCTGGTGTAAGTAGTGTACAGATCTGGGGACAAAAAAAATATGCGATGCGATTATGGATCAATCCAGAAAAACTTGCGTCATATGGAGTAACTATCTTGGATGTCAGATCCGCGTTGGGTGGCCAGAATATTGAACTACCCACCGGAAAGTTAGTAGGTGATAATACGGAATTAACGGTAAAAACAAAAGGGAATCTATCAACTCCTGAGGAATTCAACAATATTATTATTCGCTCGGATTCCGGTAAAGTAGTCAAACTTTCCGACGTTGGATATGCCGAATTGGGTCCCGAAAACACGGAAACTCAAATGACCGATGCTGGAAAACCCATGGTTGGTATGGCTATAATTCCACAGCCGGGAACGAACTACATAGAAATTTCCGATGCCTTTTATAAAGAATTGGAACAATTGAAAAGAGAATTACCCGCAGATATTTCTCTGAACATTGCGATGGATAATACTTTATTTATCAAGAATTCAGTTACCGAAGTTGCTGAAACTATATTGATTTCAATTACACTGGTGGTTCTAATTATCTATTTCTTTTTTAGAGATTGGGGAATAGCATTTCGTCCGCTTATCGATATTCCGATATCGTTAATAGCCACTTTTTTCATCATGTTTTTGTTTGGTTTTTCGATCAATGTATTAACTCTTTTAGCGATTGTTTTAGCTACCGGTTTGGTCGTTGATGATGGGATTGTCGTCACCGAAAACATTTATAAAAAAGTTGAAGAAGGCATGAGTCCGATTGAAGCGGCTATTAAGGGATCCAATGAAATCTTTTTTGCAGTTATTTCGATATCTGTAACCTTGGCTGCGGTTTTTTTACCGGTGATTTTCCTAGAAGGCTTTGTAGGGCGATTATTTCGAGAGTTTGGTGTCGTCATTGCATCAGCGGTTTTAATCTCGGCATTTGTATCCCTTACCTTAACTCCGATGCTAAATGCTTACTTGATGAAAAAAGACGTCAGTAAAAAATCGAAGTTTTACAATTTTACAGAACCTTTCTTTGTTCAATTAAACCTAACCTACCACAACGCCTTATCATCATTTATGAAATGGAAGTGGATTAGTTTTCCGATATTGATTTTATGTTTTGTATTGATCGGCGTTTTTTATTCCACCATCCAAAAGGAAACAGCGCCCTATGACGACCGCAGCATGGTATCTATCGGAATCACGACTCCCGAAGGATCTACCTATGAATATACAGACCGTTTGATGCAAGAATTGTCTCACCTGATCAACGATTCCATACCAGAGAAAAAGGTGGCGCTTGTCATTTCTTCTCCTGGATTCGGATCCTCATCTGTGAATTCCGGACGTATCCGTTTGGCTCTTGTCGAGCCGGGAGAACGGGAACGATCACAAGATGAAATCGCTAAACAATTGAGTCAGTATACCAAAGCCTATCCAGAGGCTAAAGTGCTAATTAATCAACAACCTACTATATCGGTTAACAGACGCGGTGGTTTGCCCATACAGTATATTATACAGGCTCCAAATTTTGAAAAACTCGAAGAAAAGATTCCTGAATTCATGAATGAAGTAAGTCAGGACCCTACATTCTCCGTCGTAGATGTCAATCTAAAATTTAACAAACCTGAAATCTACGTCAATATCGATCGCGAAAAAGCACAGTCTTTGGGTGTATCGATTCGCGATATTGCTGAAACCCTGCAATCATCACTGTCAGGGCAACGGTTCGGTTATTTTATGATGAATGGAAAACAATATCAAATCATCGGACAATTTAAAGATTTAGATCGTAGTAAACCTTTAGATTTGGTTTCAACTTATGTAAAAAACAACAATGGTCAATTGATTCAACTCGACAACTTAGTTACCCTGGAAGAACGCAGTAGTCCACCACAGCTCTATCACAACAACCGCTATATGTCTGCTACGGTCTCTGCTGGCCTAGCACCTGGAAAAAGTATCAGTGATGGTATAGAAGCTATGGATCGCGTTAAAGCTAAGGTTTTAGACGATAGTTTTACAACTGACCTGTCTGGAGAATCAAGAGATTTCGCAGAAAGTAACTCCAATACTGCTTTTGCCTTTGCTTTAGCACTATTGTTGATATATCTTATTTTAGCCGCTCAATTTGAAAGTTTCTTAGATCCCTTCATCATCATACTAACTGTACCAATGGCTGTAGCAGGAGCTTTATTTTCACTGTGGTTATTCGATCAAACTTGGAATATATTTAGTCAGATTGGAACGATTATGCTGATTGGTTTAGTGACCAAAAACGGTATACTTATCGTCGAATTTGCCAACCAATTACGCGAACGCGGTATTGAAAAACACCAAGCAATTATTGAAGCCTCTGTCTCGCGTTTGCGTCCGATTTTAATGACCAGTTTTGCAATCGCATTTGGAGCATTACCGATCGCACTATCACTCGGCGCCGCTTCACAAAGTAGAGTTGGTATGGGCGTTGTAATTGTTGGAGGTACCATCTTCTCTTTAGCATTGACATTATTTGTTATTCCCGCTATTTACTTGATGTGGTCCCGAGCTAAAAAACACCGTCCCGAATTTGATAATTATTAGACAATGAAATATTTAATATCCATTATAACTTTCTTTCTCGTGGGATTTCAGACGGGCTTTGCACAAGCTCCAACTGCATTATTAACCCTTGAAGAGGCTTTGAGTCAAACACTCGAAAACAATTTCGACATCCAATTGGCCGCTAATAATCTCAAAATAAATGAGGCCAACGTTTATAGAGGCAATGCTGGTATGTTACCCAGCTTAGCATTGGTTGCCAACAGCAATGATAATTTTACGAATACCACCCAAACGCAGTCGGATGGTTCCTCTAGAGAATTGAACAACTCTAAAAACAATTCACTGAGTTATGGTGCCGCATTAAATTGGACGCTCTTTGATGGTTTTAAAATGTTTGCCAAATACGATGAGCTTAAACAAACACAGGTGCAAGGTCAGAAGTTATTGCAGATAAAAATATTGGAAAAGGTCAACGAAGTATACACGGTCTATTATGACTTAGTTCAACAACAAAAGCTTTTTACAGCATTGGATACCGCTGTAGTAATCTCTAAACAGCGTTTGGAAATTGCTGAAAACCGCTATCAAATTGGAAAGGCTTCTAAATTAGAAGTACTAAATGCCAAGGTTGATTTGAATACGGATATTACCACGCTAACTCGACAAAAAGAATACTATTACAATACCAAGGTTCGTTTGAATCGCGTAATTTCAAGAGATACTTTTAAACTTGACTTCATCGTCGAGTCTAATGTAACCATCAATTGGGACCTGAAACTCGTTGATTTACTATTGCAATTAGACGCTCAAAATCCGGATTTACAATTGGCTATCATCAACGCAGATATTGCTCAATTACAGTACAAACAGTTGCGTGCAGATCGATATCCCACTTTATTGCTAAACTCTGGTTATACGTTCTCTGAATCGGAATCTAGTCTTGGATTTGTTAGTAAATCCTCTGGCCGTGGTTGGAATTATGGATTTACGGCAAGACTTAATTTATTTGATGGTCAACGTCAATCTCAAAAGGAGAAAATCGCACGATTTGAAATGGACAACGCTCAAATTTTGATTGAACGTCAACGTCAGTTTATCGAATCAGAATTGATGATGGCATTTCAGACGTATTCCACCAACTTAGAATTAGTAAATCTTGAAGGAAAAAATGAAGAAATAGCCAAACAAAACTTAGAAATCACTTTGGATAAATTTGAGATTGGAACGATATCAACTCTTGAATTTAGAACGGCACAATTAAATTATGTCAATGCTGTAGTTCGCAACAACAATGCGCAATATCAGGCTAAATTATCAGAAATAATTTTAAAAGTACTCGTGGGTAAACTCGATATATAAACAGCATTTGTTTACGGCTAAAAACGGCTAGATATGATAGTATATTCTGAAGTCTCATACTTTGAACTGCATCGATTGCAACATGTTGTGATATAAAATCTTATTTTTTTCATAAAACAAAAGACACGCTTCACGTAATAAGGGGATTTCATATATTAAAACCCTAAATTTGTAGCTTATTATTTTTTTAAATTTTCAGTCATGTTTCAAACAAAGATTTATGTAGCTGCCCTATCTCTCGCCTTTTTTAGCAGTTGTCAAGTAGCTCAAATCAAGTCTACCAATAATTCAAATCAACGTATCGTCAATGATATCGAATTAAACGGTAAGGTATATGCCGCCGTTTTTCATCAACGTGCAGCGGAATACCAAGCTTTATGTCAACAAGCCTTTAATGTTGCTAAGATGCATGTAGATGTGGTATTACAACAACAACACGCCAAACCTATAGCGATAGTAACCGACATCGATGAAACGTTTTTAGACAATTCACCTTACGCTGTAGAGATGGCTAAAAGAGGTCAGGTTTTTGACGAAGCCAGTTGGTTGGAATGGACTTCAAAAGCAAATGCACAACCGCTAATGGGTAGTCAGGAGTTCTTTAATTATGCTGCTTCTAAAGGAATTACCATTTTCTATATCACCAATAGAAATGAAAATGACAAAGCGGGAACAATAGCGAATTTAAAAAGATATCACTATCCCATGGCTGATGAGCAGCATGTAATTGTGCGTCAATCTGATTCAAGTAAAGAGACCCGTCGTTTAAAAGTTAGTGAAACCCACGAAATCGTCATGTTATTAGGTGATAATTTATCGGACTTCTCCAATGCTTTTGATAAAAAGACAGAAGAACAACGTTCTGAAGCAGTACGGAATAATGCTAAGGACTTTGGCAAAAAATTCATTGTATTACCCAATGTTAACTATGGGGATTGGGAATCCGCCCTGTTAGACTATAAAAGAGATTGGACTCCCCAGCAAAAAGATTCTATTTACAACAGCAAATTGATTGGTTTTTAATCAACCTATTTATTTTATAAACAAAAAACGGAACTCCATTGGGGTTCCGTTTTGTTTATAAGTATATGTAACTGCTATTCAATTTCAAAAACCGCTTGAATTTCCACTGAAGAATTTACGGGAATCGACGATGCACCAACTGTAGCGCGCGTATGTTTACCGCGTTGACCAAAGACGCTAATAGCCAAATCAGATGCACTATTCATTAAGGTAGCGTGTTGCGTATAACCGGCAGCAGTATTAAAAAAACCCGTTAGTTGAACACATTGTTTTACCCGATCTAAATCTCCCTGAGTGGCGTCTTTTAAAACAGCAATAACATTTAACATGGTTTGTCTGGTTGCTTCTTTAGCTTGTTCTTCTGTTAGATCCTTCCCGATAATACCTGGATATAGGATTTTACCATCTTTTAAAGCAACTTGATTGATATACACCAAATTACCTGTTCGAACGTAAGGTACATAACTACCTGCAGGTGCCGGTGTTGGCGGCAAGGTGATTTTTAATTCCTCAAGATTGCGCTCTACGCGTTTTACATCAACACTAGCAGCCTTAGGACCATCCTCCTTTTTGGGAGACTCTATGGCTAGAGCAACCGCAACTCTTGCCAATGCTTCTCCCTGCAAACGAGCGAACTGAAGTTCACTTGAAGTTGGCCGGTCTCCTCCAGGCATAGAAGCCAAACTCGTTGTACCAAAAACCGTATTGCCTTGGGGAATATTTTTATCCATAGTATCCATACCCATAATTCCCGTAGGAACTAGTATCATTCCATGTACAGCGAGTGTACTCCAAAAAGACAATATTGCAGCTTCTCTGCCTGCACCACTACCCGCTCCCATAAACACCGTTGCAGGTATCCCTTCCAACTTTCTACTTGTCCATATATCAATCGTTTGATCGAGGAATGTGCGCATGGCTCCACTCATATTACCAAAATGTACTGACGAACCAAAAGCAATACCATCGTACAAAGTCAAATCCTCCACTGTAGCAATGGGAATAGCAGTATATAATTTTTTATTCGTCGGTGTTTCGATCCTCTTGATGACCGCCAATGCTTTTGGATTCTTATTAATTCCTTCGGCAACCGCCTGTGCTAATTTGTAAGTAGTGCCGTGTTCGGAGTGAAATAAAACCAAAATTTGTTTTTTAACTTGTCCCATACTCGTAGTAAAATAAAAGATAACCAAAACAGTTATCGCGATTTTAAATAGTTTTTTCATCCTTATTCTTTAAATTGCTTAGTTTTTTCTAATACTCATCTTGTTGAGTTGTACAAATTTCCATATTATATTTTGAAATCAAGATCACAATTACGTCAAATTATTATCCTAAAACGACAATGTAATATGGTATTACTTATAATCAGCGAATTTGAATTCCAAAGTTATTTGAAGTTAAAAAATATTATCAAAAAAAAGACCGTAGCACAACACTTTATTAAACCCACAACGCATCACTATTAAAGACAATTGCAGTATATTTGAGATATTCAATTCATCACTCAAAAAAGAAAACTCATGAATAAGACCCATCATTATAATTTCGAACAACCCGATTTTTTGCTGGCTGAAATACCTGTCAAAGATGGTAGTCAGCATGACGATCGCATCTGGGTATATTGCAACAAAACCTTTTCTCTTATAGAATTCATCCTTGAAGATGACTTTCCAGATGCAGAATTTGTTGGAACACATGCCGTTTTTACTTATACTGACCTGGACGAATATGAAGAAAAATGGACTGGAGTTTATATACAAAACAATTGTGCATTAGTCGGAGCAGATCAAAAAGACAACTTGCAAGCAGCTTGGAACTTTTTAGAAAATTATTTTAATTGGGAAGAACAAGAAGATGATTTAGACTAGTTGAGTTGCCCCTTTCTCTTAGGAGTAACTAGATGACACTGAAATCGATTACTGTACCGCTATAGTGATTGAAATTTTCACCAAGAGCTAATAAAATAATAAAAAATGAACCTTTTACAATCCAATGCTGACTTCTGCCACATAACTGTTGACAAATCCTCTAAAAAGGCTTTGGTGTGGCACGATGCAGATTGGAGTTTTGGACCAGAAGCACATCAACATAAGATGGGACAGTTGATCTATGTGGAGCGGGGTTTTCAATATTTATATACCCAAGATCGAAGTTATTTATTACCGCAGAATCATTGCGCTTGGATTCCTTCAAATTACTACCATCACAGTACGTCTCCTAAAGAAAAAGTATTTTTAAGAACTATTTTTTTTGAAGTAAACGATCAGCGGGACTTTTACAAAGATCTGCAACTGTTCCCTGCTCCACAACTGCTAAAGGAGATGATTTTGTTTACCGAAAGATATTCGTGTCTTACTACTGAAGACGCTGTAGAAACCGCATTTTTAGAAGGTCTTATAATGAGTCTTCCCGATATGGTTCCAACGAATATGCCAGTCTCAATCCCGCTATCACAGCAAATTAAGCTAACAGAAGTTGTACAATATTTATTTGATCATATGGATCAATCGATAAATTTTAAGGATATAGCCACTCACTTCGGTTTTTCAATAAGAACCTTAGAACGAAATTTTCAGGATGAACTCGGATTAACCCCCACTGCTTATCTTCAACTGATCCGTATGATTAAAGCCATGGAATTACTAACCGATGGACACGAAAACATAACTGAAGTTGCTTATAGCGTTGGCTACAACAGCCTACCTACCTTTAGTAAAACATTTAAAATGTTGTTTGGAAAATCACCTAAATATTATGCATTCCCAAACCATTAATAAGATTGGAATACCGGCAAAAGTGGTTGATTTCTCGATAAATCTTGACAATTAAAAATGGTGCGTTTGACATTATCACTATTTTAGCCTATTGTAGATTTGCTGTGAATTTATTGATTATTAAAAACAAATAATGAAGGATTATTACAAAATATTGGGAGTACCTCGAACAGCTACTGCTCAGGAAATTAAATACGCTTATCGAAAACTTTCAATGTTGTATCATCCAGATCGCAATAATGGTGCAGAAAAATTTAATGTGCTATTCTCCGAAATTAATGAAGCTTATCAAGTCTTATACAAAGATGAAAAAAGAAGCCAGTACGACTATCAATACAATAATAGATACAGTCAAAACCCATCTCATAATCAAACTTACCAACAAGAGCAATCTTATATACAACCGATCATTGAATATTTTTTTGTAGACAAAATATTCTTTAGACCTGGAGATGTAGTGATGATCACTTGGAATACTTTATACGCTGATTCTATCGAACTTCGACCATTTGGATTTGTATCGGCGCAGGGTATAAAAAAGATCAAAATCAATCAATCCAATCCTTTTATTGAAATCAACCTCATCGCTTTTAATCAAGTTTCCAGACGATATTATACCAGTAAAATTACCTTAGAAAACGTACAGTATTCGCAATCGAGCAAAAGGTCAAAACAAGAAAACCCTTTATTTGATGACAAATATTCTTTAAGAAAGGAATTGTTTTCCTTTGACGGTAAAATAGGTCGTTTTTCCTATTTTAAACGGATATTTTCGATTGTTTTTATTTTGCTTTTTTTAAGTCCATTTATAGCCATCCCGACTAACTATTCGAGTACAGCATTAGCGGTACTTATTTTTCCGTTTTTCTATTTAGCAATCGTACAAAGCGTCAAGAGATTAAACGCCTTACAATGGAGCTGGTATTATTGTATCACGTTTCTTATTCCTTATTTAAACATATTGGCGCTTATTGTTTTATTCGTCGTCCCAAATTCAAAAAAACGTTCGTAAATTTCACTTTTGTATTTACAAATAATTTCATTTAAAGACAAAAAAAACAGCAAAACCATAAATGAATTTGCTGTTTAAAAATTATAAACTAGTCCCTTATAATTTTTTCTAACTAACTAATTGTTGATCATTAATTTTTCAGAATAGGTTTGCCCATTGATATTAAATTTTAAAAAGTACACCCCATTTGAAAGCGATTGAATATTAACTGAATTCTCACCCTTATTCAATGTTATTGGTTTTACAACACGTTTTCCTAATAAGTCATATACTTCTAAAGTCGATAGTCCATCGAAATCAGCATTGACAAAAACAATTCCCTTAGCTGGATTTGGATAAACTTTTAATTTATCTAGAATAACATGACTCTCTGTACTAAGTTTTTCGCCAATACCTACTGCATACCAAGCTTCTAAAACCGCTTCATATTCGTTAGATGCATCACCATACAAATCCTTTGCAGCGAGAAGAGAACCGTTATATGCATCTAAAAAGGTAGCAGAACTGGTTAAATAGGTGGTTAAATTTCTGTAGGCAATTTTTTCGGCTTTTTCAATACCAATTCCCGTAACGTTATAATTCTTATTTAAATCATTAGAACCACTACCACCTTCAGAAAGTAGGTAGAACCAAAAATTTTGTACACCACTGTTTATATGAACCCCCCCATTATCAAAACTAGAAGTTGTATTGATCCAATACTGTCCTTTATAAGTATTGGGATTATTTGCTTTTTTTGGATTAGACATATCTCTAAGTCCAGATCCGTTGTTTAGCATCACATCTTCTCCAACGATCCAATTGGGGTTTAAATTGACATAAAACTCAATAGCCGTTCCGAAAATATCAGCAAACGATTCATTTAATGCTCCCGATTCTCCTTGATAGTCCAATCCGCCAGCGCCGTTATGATCAATTACAATATGCGTAAACTCATGTCCAGCAACATCCAAACCAACCACAGGCCCCATCGTCACATTATCGCCCCGTCCATATACCATAACATTATACGGCATACCAAAAGCACCCGCATTGTTGGGATAACCCGCTTGAGGCATCATTGATTCGAAAATCACGGCATTATAGTAATTTTTTATAACACCGCCTTGATCATCGTAACTAGTTCTGTTAAATACATTTTTATAATAATCATAAGTCATTTCCATTCCCCAATGTGCGTCTAAGGCAGGATTATTAGCAAAATTAGGTGTTGTGCTTGTAAAATCCGTAGCATCACGCAATAAAGTACGTGGGCTGTACTTAGCAAATTCAGCATTATAAGTTTCAATCTGGCGTCCATTATCTCGAAGCCTATATCCACTTGCCGTATTGTCAACTACAATTGTTTGTGCGCCTTTGTAATGAGTTATCGCAGTCACATTAACATCGACATCGTGAATCAAATTAACGGTCTTTACCACTTCACCAGTAGCTATATCTACGTACACGTTTGCCATCACCAAAGGCTCAAAAGAATCAACCCTAACTTTCTTGACAAATCGAGTTTCAACGACACCTCTTGGTGATTCATACTTAACAAAAGTAGTGGTAATTGGATAATCACCGTAAACCTCGTGAACTTTTAAAGCTGCTTTAGCAATTTCTAAAGCACGTTCATCCCCCATACCCTTACTTACATTGATATCTTTTAAAACAGTAACCTGCCCATTGACACTTTGTACTAAATTTGCCTTTGTATGAACCAAAATTCGCTCTCCTTCTACAGGAACACCTTTATAATAATGCTGAAAATGGGTATGCGTGAATTTTAGTGCATCTGTTGTTTTGGACACTTCAATAAAAGTGTGATCATTATCTAAATCAAACCACGAATTAAATGCAGTTGAAATTTGATCTATAGTTAATTTTTGCGTTGTTAAGTCTATAGCAAATGAACCATAACTATTTAGAATTATAGGCTTAGGAATACCCGCTGCACTATTAATTTGGTAATTCACCATCTCCAGAGGACTACCATATGAAAAAGCAGTTGTGGTACCGATCAAAAAAGATAAATATAAAAAGGTCTTGAAATTCTTAATTGATGTATATTGTTTTCTCATAATTATCAGAAATTTTTTCTTGTTGCTTTATTATTTTTTTTACATAAACCCAGATAGTATATCTGCAAAAAATCAATAATTTTAAGCTAAATAAATGCTTTTAATATAAATTTAGCATTAAATTGATTACTAACACAATAAGGCTTTTATATCTGTCCTTATTTGCTGTTGCAATAACACTAATTTTATGTGAAATAAAAACAAAATAAAGTTAAAGTTTTTTTTTATTTAATTTTTATATCATCAAACATTCTCCCAAAATATCAATCCTTGATTTATCTCGGCTATACACCAAATTGACACACTTAAATCCCATTTAATGACCTGTTCTTTCCGCGTTCAGCCACTAATAAATCATTTTAATAAACAACAATTTCATTTTTTTACGAGCTTGCCTTATTTTAAATTTAAAATTTAACTTTAAAAAAATCAATATTAAAATTTATAATAAAATACATAAGTAATACAGCACATTGTTAACATCTAAAATAAATTAGCTATAAATCGACACTTTGCACATATTTTAACTAAAAATAAATTAACTTTATTGATATGATTACATGAAATTTCTTAATTCAATTACTGAATTATTTATTAAAAAGCAAAATTATGGAATTTAGCACTAATACCTTTACAAAAACATTGTTATGCTTTTTAATTCCTGTTGCTCTATTTGCTCAAAGCGACACGGATTCTATTGCGACTTTCTCAAGTAACAAGAAGTATCCTCAGTTTCAGTTTAAGGGACTTTTCCAAGCACGATACTCTACAGGACTCTCGGAAGGTGTTGATCTCAATGGACTACATCATTCAGAAGGTGAGGTTACCCGCAATTCATTTGAGGTAAAACGAATGCGGGTACAAGTAAAAGCAACGATTGGTGATCGTACTGAAGTTGTTGCCTTGGTTAATTTGGCGGATTTCAAATCGGATCCAAAAAACAAAGTGTTAGAAAATGCTTATATCAAGTATAGCTTTAGTAAAGCAGTCAGTTTTACACTTGGGCAATTTCGGCCTTGGTTTGGCATTGAGGAGACCTATCCTGTCGATATTATTCGCTCTTTGGATTTTACAAATCAATATTACGAATTGGGAAAACTAGGATGGACTAGTTTTCAAACAGGAATTTCGATGACGGGAAATTTCGAACTAGAAGGTCTTCCCGTTTCTTATGCCCTGTCCGTAATGAATGGAAATGGCAGAAATCAAATTATGGATAGCGATAATGGCAAACACTATTCATCGCGTGTCGTCTTAGGATTATGCGATAAATACAACATCAACCTCGGACTTAATGGCGGTATCGGCGAAGTTAACAAACAACAAGTATATGCCTATGGTATTGACATCACTGCCGACTATAAACTGACGGAACGACTGATTTTGGAAACGCAGTTTATAGCCAAGCAAGCGATCAATCACAACGCCTACTTTGCCATTCCGGAGATCGAACGTATAAACCCTTTGAGTGAATATCAGCTCCAAGGAATCTACGTACTCCCCAATTTGCGCTATGAAATTAAATACAAAAAACTTAGCGCAGTAGAATTCTCTTGTAGATATGAATATCTAGATACCGACCATAAATTACATTCCAATCCACGACACACTATATTGCCGATGCTGGGCTTGGAATTTTTAAAAGATTACGGTGCGAGAATACAATTGGGAATGCAGATCGATATGTATAACAACAATATTCCCAATACCACATTATATAACAACAACTTATTAGTACTACAAGTACAAAGCCGTTTATAAAAACGCAACACAGCCTATTAATGCGCTTTGCTGCCTATAAATAAAAGTTATCGTCATTATTAATTATCTAAATTAGATTCTATGCAGACCCTTACTAGAAAAATCATTCTTTGCTTTACAGGTTTATTTCTTTGTTTCTTTTTGGTGATTCACCTTTTGGGAAACCTCCAATTATTCTTGCCTGCAGAACAAGCACATTTGCAATTTAATGCCTATTCCCATTTTTTATCTGGCAACCCATTGATTAAAGTTGTGTCATATGGTCTTTATGCTTCCATCATTGCTCATGCGGTGTATGCATTAATAATCACCTTAAAAAATAAAAAAGCTGGCGGAACTTACCAATCCGATCGCCGAGGTAGATCGAGTAAATGGTACAGTCGTAATATGGGAATACTCGGCACTATACTCTTGATCTTTTTAATCATTCACTTTAAAAATTTCTGGTATGAATACAAGTTCGGAAGTCTTCCTCTAGACGCTAATGGCAACCGCGATCTCTATCAGCTCGTTGTCGAACTATATCGGGAATGGTGGTATGTAGTCATTTATGTTCTTTCCATGATTGCATTGGGATACCACTTGTTACACGGCTTTTTTAGCGCCATTAGAACACTTGGTGTATTTCATCCAAAATACGTAAAAGGGATACGTTATTTCGGAATTATCTATTCGTTGACAATCAGTCTCGGATTTGCCATCATTCCCATTTATATCTTTTTTAATCAATCATAAAACAGACTTCTCCAGAAAGTTGTATTTAAAACACAAGCTTATGATCTTAGATGCCAAAATTCCCACCGGACCTTTAGAAGAAAAGTGGTCAAATTATAAAAAAAATGCGAAACTGGTCAATCCTGCCAATCGAAAGAAACTTGATGTTATTGTTATTGGTACTGGACTAGCTGGTAGTTCCATCGCTGCCTCTTTAGGAGAAATGGGCTACCAAGTAAAATCGTTTTGCTTTCAAGACAGTGCTCGACGAGCACACTCTGTGGCAGCGCAAGGTGGAGTAAATGCCGCAAAAAACTATAAAAACGATGGAGATAGCGTTTACCGCATGTTTGTCGACACCTTAAAAGGAGGTGATTTTAGATCGCGTGAAGCCAATGTATATCGCATGGCGGAATGTTCACTAAACTTAATCGATCAAGCTGTCGCACAGGGTGTACCGTTTGGTCGCGAATACGGCGGATATCTCAACAACCGTTCTTTTGGTGGCGTACAGGTCAGCCGAACATTTTATGCCAGAGGACAAACCGGCCAACAACTACTTTTGGGTGCCTATCAGGCGTTAATGCGCCAAGTCAATAAAAAAACCGTCGAATTACATACCCGTCATGAAATGTTAGACCTGGTCGTTATCGACGGTAAAGCACGTGGTGTGATTGTACGGGATCTCGATACCGGTAAAATAGAGCGCTACAGCGCACATGCTGTTGTTTTGGCTACAGGAGGTTTTGGAAAAATTTACTACCTATCCACACTAGCTATGGGGTGCAACGGTTCTGCTATTTGGAGAGCTCATAAGAAAGGAGCCTTAATGGCCAGCCCGAGCTGGACGCAAATCCACCCAACTTCACTGCCACAATCTGGCGATTATCAATCAAAACTGACTTTGATGTCGGAATCACTGAGAAACGACGGACGTATATGGGTACCGCTTAAAGAAAATGAAGATCGACTTGCCAATGCAATACCGGAAGAAGATCGTGATTATTATTTGGAACGAAGATATCCCGCCTTTGGAAATCTGGCTCCAAGAGACATTTCATCACGAGCTGCCAAAGAACGCATAGATGCAGGATTTGGCATAGGCGCCTTAAAAAATGCGGTTTATCTCGATTTTTCCAAAGCGATAAAAGAACAAGGAGTCCATAAAATAAAAGAGAAATATGGAAATTTATTCGATATGTATCGAAAAATTACCGGAATAGATGCCTATAAAGAGCCGATGATGATTTCACCTGCAGCGCATTTTTCTATGGGTGGGCTTTGGGTAGATTATGAATTAATGACTACAATTCCCGGTTTATTTGCTTTAGGTGAAGCCAATTTTGCCGATCACGGCGCCAATCGCCTTGGAGCCAATTCATTATTGCAAGCTTGTGTAGACGGCTATTTTATCGCTCCATATACGATGGCCAATTATCTATCATCAGAAATTCACACGGGTAAAATCTCAACGGACCACCCTGCTTTTCAAGAAGCAGAAGAGGCCGTTTCAAAACAACTGGAACATCTTATTCGTTGCAAAGGAGATAAAACCGTGGACTACTATCACAAGTCACTTGGCAAAATTCTGTATGATTACTGTGGACTATCTCGAAATGAAACTGGCCTCAAATCAGCGATTGAACAAATTAAACAATTGCGCAACGAATTTTATCAAAACGTTCATATACCGGGTGAAGTCGGAACTATGAATAACGAATTGGAAAAAGCCGGTCGTGTTGCTGATTATCTCGAAATTGGCGAACTCATGTGCTACGACGCACTAACGCGAAACGAATCATGTGGTGCTCATTTTAGAGAGGAATATCAAACTCCTGACGGTGAAGCCATGCGAAACGATACGGATTATCAATTTATCTCTGCTTGGGGTTGGACAGGTACTAGCAAGGAACCGAAACTAATCAAAGAACCCTTGGTTTTTGAATATGTACAACCCATAGTAAGAAGTTATAAATAATAATAAACAGGTTCTGTACTCAAAAAATATTGGACCTCTAAAATATCTAATTATGAAACTAAATTTAAGAATTTGGAGACAAAAAGATCAAAAATCAGCGGGTAAACTTGTCGATTACCCCTTAGAAGATATCAATCCGCATATGTCATTTTTAGAAATGTTGGATACCTTAAATGAGCAATTGATTCTCTCTAATGAATCCCCAGTTGAATTTGATCACGACTGTAGGGAGGGGATTTGCGGACAATGCGGTGTTATGATTAATGGTTTGGCACATGGCCCTCTCAAAAACACCACGACCTGTCAATTGCATTTAAGAGCATTTAAAGATGGGGAAACCGTGGTGATTGAACCATTTAGATCTGGTGCCTTTCCGATAAAACGCGATCTTAAAGTAGACCGAGGTGCTTTTGACCGCATCATTTCTTCGGGTGGATACGTTTCTGTGAATACGGGACAATCCCCAGAAGCGAATAGTATTCCCGTCAATCATATCACTGCCGAATCGGCATTTGATTCCGCCGCATGTATCGGATGTGGTGCTTGTGTAGCCACTTGTAAAAATGGTAGCGCAGCATTATTTACAGCTGCAAAAATCATTCACCTGGTCAAATTACCTCACGGCAAAGAAGAACGCGACCAACGCGTTTTAAACATGGTGTATCAAATGGATCAGGAAGCGTTTGGGCATTGCTCCAATACAGAAGCCTGCGAAGTAGAATGTCCTCAAGAGATCTCTGTGCTAAATATCGCACAGATGAACTATGAATACAATCGCGCCAAAACTTTAAAGCACTGAATTAAATTTTAGCTCATTCTAATAAGATACGAATATAAATTGATAAAACAAAATGGACGACTTACATCGTCCATTTTGTTTATCTACTCCCATCGTCACAACAAGGCCAATTTGTAGAACTGCCTATAATCATAATTTATGAAAAAAGCTTTAGTATTTATCGTGATTATATTGCTATTTAATCTTTATTTTTGACGAAATTTTGATTTTATCACCCTAATTAAACTTTTCATTTTATGAACAAAACTACGTTAACATGTATTTTAGCAATTACGCTGCTTAGCAGTAGTTGTGCTACTATAGTTTCAGGCTCAAAACAAAAAGTGACTTTCATCAGCAGTCCCACAGCCGCATCCATATTTATCAATGACATTGAAGTAGGACAAACTCCTTTGAAAACCAAGTTGAAAAGAAAACAGGATCATCATATAGCCATTAAAATGGAAGGTTATCAAACTTTTGAAACCAAACTGACTAAAAAATTTAACGCCTGGTATATCGGAAATGTGATGCTAGGAGGATTTATTGGTTTTATCATTGATCCCATTACTGGTGCTATGTATACTTTGAGCCCGAAATTGATAGACGCTCAATTAGTTAATGGAACTCAAGTGAGCGCTAACGATCAAAATATTTCCATCAGTATTGCCTTAGAAGTCGATCCAACTTGGCAAAAAGTCGGACAACTCGTAAAATTATAAAAGTATTTAACGGTTTTGATTATCTCCTTTATAAAAACTTATGCAGTTATTTTACAAAGTAATAACCAAAGCCGTTATACTAAAATCATATCTATTTAAATCAGTTAATTATATATTTTTTTCTATTTTTACGCTCACCACGACCACATGGTATAAATCTGTGGGCAGCACATTAAAATAATCATATTCTTTTTAATTTATTTGTATGGACAAAGCTTGGTTAGATCGATGGAATGACAGATATCGTTCTGAAGAATTTGCATACGGAACACAACCCAATGTTTTTCTAAAAGAGCAATTAGCTAAAATCGCTTGCGGTAAAATATTATTTGCTGCAGAGGGTGAAGGTCGTAATGCTGTCTTCGCCGCATCACTAGGCTGGTCGGTATCTGCATTTGATATCAGTAAAGAAGGTCAGAGAAAGGCCTTATTGCTCGCTCAACAAGCTAAGATTGAAATTTCTTATGAAATTGGAGCCTTGGAGCAATTGAATTATCAATCCGAACAATTTGATGTTATTGCACTAATCTATGCTCATTTCCCCGCGTCAATCAAATCGACTTACCACAAAAAACTTATTCCTTTATTAAAACCAGGTGGATTAATAATTTTTGAAGCCTTTAGTAAAGACCACCTTCAATACAACTCCGCAAACCCTAAAGTTGGCGGCCCTAAGGACATTGACGATCTATTTTCTATAGAGGAGTTAACATCGGATTTCAGTAATTTTGAAATCTTACAATTAGAGCAAACGGAAATTGAATTAAACGAAGGACATTTTCATAACGGAACCGGTTCAGTCATAAGGTTTATAGGACGTAAAAAAGCTGCGTAAAACAAACGAGCAGTTTACATCCAATCGACGAGCGACAAACTAGAATTAAATCTTTCTATAAACGAAATCAAATGTTTTTTTAATTATAATAATGTGGTTGGACAAACATAGGTCGTTTTCTCCAACTGAGTACGTTTTTTAATTTCGTTATATCCACCAATCACATCAGCAACTCTGATAAAACCATTCTTCTTTAAAATAGAAGCTGCAATCATGCTTCGGTATCCTCCAGCACAGTAAATTATATATGCGGTCTCGTCCGACAATTCTCCTAAATGTTGCTCCAAAACATTTAAAGGAATACTGGTGGAAGCCAATAAATGCTCTGAATCGTATTCACTTTTTTTCCGCACATCTATTACAACCGTATCGCTATACAATACGGTTTCATCGAAAACCGATGCTCGGATACGCTCAATTTTATTACTTTTTAATCCCGCTTCCTTCCAGGCTTGAAATCCATTTTTTAAATATCCGATCGTGTGATCAAAACCAACTCTAGACAGTCGAATCATCGATTCTTCTTCCTTACCCGGTTCGGTGACTAACACGATTTTCTGATTAATATCACCAATGGTCTCCCCCACCCAAACAGCAAACCCGCCATTCAAACCAATATTGATACTGTTTGGAATATGTGCTTTTGCAAAATCAGCAGCATCACGAGTATCCAAAATCAAAATTTCTGGTTGCTCGGTTAATTTTATAAATTCAAAAACGGTCAAGGGTTTTTTAGCTTTACTTAAAACGGTATCTAATGAGTCATACCCCTTAATATTCATCAATACATTCTTTGGAAAATACTGAGGTGGTGGAGTCAATCCTGTCAAAAGCTCTTGCACAAATTCACTTTCGGTCATATCCGACCGCAAAGCGTAATTGGTCTGTTTTTGATTCCCCAAAGTATCGGTAGTTTCCTTACTCATATTCTTTCCACAAGCACTACCAGCACCATGATTAGGATAGACCATAATATGATCCGGTAACGGCATAATTTTATCGCGTAATGAATGAAATAATTTACGAGCTAGCAAGTCCTCTGTCAAACTGGAATTTACATACTGTACTAAATCTGGCCTTCCAACATCTCCTATAAATAAAGTATCTCCTGTAATAATCGCATGTTCCTGCCCTGCTTCATCCCAAATAAGATAGGTACTGCTCTCCATCGTATGACCTGGGGTATGCAAAACTTGAATCTTTACTTTTCCCAAACTAAAAATCTGATTGTCCTCAGCGATTACAGCTTGATAATTTGGTTTAGCTGTAGGTCCAAAGACGATCTGCGCACCAGTTTTTTGCATTAAATCCAAATGTCCGCTGACAAAATCGGCATGGAAATGAGTTTCAAACACATATTTAACTCGGGCATGATCACTTTGAGCGCGATCCAAATACGGCTGTATGTCTCGTAAAGGATCAAAAATAGCTACTTCTCCATCACTTTCTAAATAATAAGCTGCATGAGCGATACAGCCGGTATAAATTTGTTCAATCTTCATTCCTATAATTATTTGGTAAACATTCTTTTTCTTCTGCTTTCCAAAAACAGATTTTGGATAGTATAAAAATATCACATGATCAAACAAGTAAAAATGATATTCATCATAAAACGATTAAAATGGCAAGTCACTCCGAAAGGAACATATTTTTTCAAACAATGACAAACAGATTCAGAATTTCCAATGCCATCAAAAGGCTTTTTTAATACCTTTACCACTTAATGTCCTCCCATGAGTCATGAACTAGAAACTTTAGTAGATTTTTATCGAGATCGTTCGTTTATTCCGTTTCCTATTAGCACGCAAAACATAGAAAATGGACAGTCTCATTTCAATATAAATACGCGAAAACACTGTTCTTTTGCTGCACCTTATAATCGTAGAGACTTTTATAAAATCACCCTAATTAAAGGAGTTGGTGAAGTTTTTTATGCCGGCAATACCCTGTTAATTGATCGACCTGCCCTACTGCTTCCATGTCCAGATGTCCCCTATACCTGGACGTCGATTTCTGACGAACAGGACGGCTATTATTGTTTGTTCAACGCCGCATTTTTTAACGATCATCACTCATTTGACGTATTTAAAAAATCACCTCTTTTTAAACCCTTAACCCATCCCGTGGTTTTCTTGGATCCCGCTACTTTATATTTGATTGAATCTTATTTTGAACAAATGCTCCAAATGGCCCATTCCGAATACCTTTATAAATACGATGTCATTCGCAATTTGCTTTGTTTGATTATGCATCAGTTGATCTGTGGTAGTCCCATTCAAGTGGATTTACAAAACCAAAGTGCACCGTCGAGATTATTACACTTATTTGAAGATTTATTAGATCAGCAATTTCCCTTAGACTCTCCAGCATACCCGTTACGAATGAAAACACCTGCCGATTTTGCGGCAGCATTAAATGTACATGTTAATCATTTGAATTTTACAATTAAAACCGCTACGGGCAAAACCACTTTTACCATCTTAAAAAACCGCATTATTGAAGAGGCCAAAACCCTTTTAATCAACACTCCTTGGGATGTATCTCAAGTTGGATACACACTAGGCTATGAACATCCTTCTCACTTTAACAGCTTCTTTAAAAAGAGTGTGGGAATCACCCCTTTGCAATTCAAGCAAAAACAACTTTTAGCTAAAAAGTAAAATATTTGATTTATTACAAAATCAATTTGATTTCCTAAATCCAAACCAATCGACAAAACCTAATTTTGTCCGATCACAATAACTGTTTTACTATGCTTATAGAAGCTTCTCCCCAAAGAAAAAAAACGGCTACATTACTAGCCTTTATGCTGATACCGCTCTCGGGCTTGGTCACCGATATCTATCTTCCCTCTTTCCCCGCTATGGCAAGAGATCTTGGTTTGTTGGAAAAGAACATCCAATTAACCCTTTCCTGTTTTTTATTGAGTTATGGCATTGGACAATTGTTTATCGGGAGTCTTTTAGATAGTATCGGACGGTACAAACCGAGTTTGATTGCCTTAATAATCTTAATTATTTCAAGTGTTTTCATCGGAATTTCCAACGATTTATTTGTCATTTGCTTTTTGCGTGTTATTCAAGGCTTTTCCATTGCTGCCATAGTCGTTTCAAAAAGAGCTTTTTTTGTCGATTTGTACAGTGGTGATCAACTAAAATACTATTTGAGTTACTTTACTATTGCTTGGTCTTGTGGCCCCATAGTTGCTCCATTTTTGGGAGGTTATCTCGAGAAAGCCTTCGGATGGCAGTCCAATTTTTATTTCTTAGCCCTTTACGCTTTATTGATGTTAGTTCTGGAATTGATTTACAGCGGAGAAACCCTAGCTGCTAAAAAACCATTTAAAGGTTTAGAAGTATTGCAAGTCTATAAGATGATGCTGAGTTCCGGAAATTTTGTCTTGGGTATCTTGATATTGGGATTGAGTTATTCCGTAGTCATGGTTTTTAGTATGGCAGGACCATTTATCATCGAACACACCTTTAATTTCAATGCGGTGACCATCGGTTACTGTGCCCTAACCTTAGGTGTATCTTGGATGATTGGTGGATTATTGGGAAAACGATCCATACATTGGAATTTTAAAGCTAAAGTAATCGGTTTTGCTCTTTTTCAACTGCTTCTGATCGCTGTAATGCTCGGTATTGGCCAATACTATCAAAATTTACCCATATTGATGTTTTTTGCCTTTGTCATTCATATTTGTTCTGGATTTATCTTTAATGTATACTTTACCCGAAGTATGATCGCTTTTCCAAATAATGCGGGTATAGCTGGTGGTCTTTTGGGTGGATTGATCTATGTTTTAACTTCAATTTTAAGTTATGTCGTTTCTTCTACCGGATCATTAAAAACACAAAACGATATCGCTTGGCGTTATTTGTGTATGTCTGGGTTACTATTTGTTGTAATCCTATTGTGGATGCGAATTCGAAATAAAACAGCATCAAATTAAAACCTTAAAAACCTTTTTGTACCAACTTATAAAAGCACAGCTCCTTATTTTTAGGGAGCTGCGCTTTTATACATGGCTTTCAATCCTAAACGAGCCCATAAACCAATTGGAGCCCTAAGCTTACGTTGATGGTCTTAGATCTGCGTACTACACCCCTCAAAATATTGTAATAGAAATTTAATAGACAAGAGTTGCTGCATATACGCATTAAAGTAGATTATTATTGATTAACTTTGCTTTTTAAACAGGTTTATGGAAGAAGAATTAAAAAATCCTTTACACGGAAAAACGCTGGTTTTTATACTGGAATATCTGGTAAATTACTATGAAGGGTTCGAGGGATTGAGCAAGGAGGTCAATATCAATTGTTTTAAAAAAGATGCCAGTATCAATTCTTCTTTAAAATTTTTGCGCAAAATGCCTTGGGCACGCACAGAAGTTGAAAATTTATTTATCAAAATATATACTTACGAACTCAAAAAGGCTCAAAAAAACCTTTTAAAATAATACGATAAAAAAAACCGACTTAAAAGTCGGTTTTTTTTATGTACACTATTTATCTCGTTTTTAACCAACCGGTTATACTGTAGCGTTGTTGTTTGACTTTTTTGACTTCGTGTTCGATGGTTTTACTGTCAAACAGTGCCATACGCCCAGCCAAAGGTTGAATTTTTAATTCGGATTGCTGGCCGTTTTCACCCTCTAAAAACAAAGCGAGTTCACCACCATAATCTGCTTGCCAATTCTCATCGTTTAGGTAAAAAACCAAGGATAAGGTTCTCCTGTTATCATTTTGAAAAACGTCTAAATGCCGTTGATAAAAAGTACCTTCTGGATAAATGGCGTAGTGAAATTCACTTTCGCAAATTCCCAGATAACAGGTGCGGTTTAAATAAGCAATTAAGTCGTTCATCTTTGCAAAAAACATTTGCTCCACTTCATCGGCTTTTTCTTCCTCCATCCACAATATAAAATCACCTCGAACTTCCTTGATCACTTGTTCGTTGAAAAGCTTGCCAATAGCGGCTTTTTTAAAATTTTCTTGTTCTTGTTTTAAAAGGAGGTGGTTGCGAAGTATTCGTACTTCTTCATCCGAAAAAAAGTGATCGGATATCGCGTATTTACAATTGACTAAATCATCAATTATTAACTCGTAAACTGGATTTAACTCAAATCCTACCATATATATGTATAAAAAACCTACACAAATATACTTTTTAGTAAAAAAAAACAATACCCCAAAAGGCTTTTTTTTTAATCGGAAATGTTAAATTTTTCGCTTTTGGCTACTAGTGTTAAATCGCTGTTCGATTGTTGCTTTTTAAGGTTTATTTCTTACATATTCATTAAAAAAAGCATAAAAAAAATAAGCAGAGTGCCGAAGCACCCACCAACAACTTTTTGTTGATGTTTACAAAGGGCCAATTTTGAATAAATTTGATCGTAAAAAGGGCCTCATTCATTGAAAACATCAATTTATACTGTCGTACTAGGCACTTTTTTTATCAGTCGAACGATACGAGATATAAACCAAAAATAACGCGATACAACTCCACAACAACATCTGCCAAGTAGCCATATCCCAATTTCCTATTTTCCAACTCCACAATCCGAAAAAAGTACCCACTGCCGCTCCTATAAAATAAGTCGTCATATAAATGGTATTAAGTCGACTATGCGCCTGTTCATCAAGTGCATAAATACGTGTGAAATTAATGATTTGGGTGGCCTGAACACCGATATCCAAAAAGAAAATACTAACGATCAATACTAAAATGGAATAGGGAAATATTTTAATCAACATAATACTGCCTACCAATAGGGATACCGTTATAAACAGGCCTTTAAAAACCTTGCCGTTATCGGCAATTCTACCAAAAACAGGAGCTACTAATGCTCCCCCAATAGCAATCAATCCAAATAAACCTATGGTAGCTGTCGAATAACTTAAAGGTTCACTGCTGAGATGAAAAGTCAAAGTAGTCCAAAAAGAACAAAACACCCCAAAGGTAAAAGATCCCAATAAGGCAGCTTGGCGCAAAGTTTTATACTGTTTGACCAATCTTAAGGTGGATTGTAACAACCTCAAATAACTGCCCTTAAACTTACTCGGTATTTCTGGTAAGTATTTATATAATAATACCATTACGAACAGGACCATCACTGCAGAAATAACAAACACATAGCGCCATCCCAAATAGGTAGTAACCACACCGCTGAGTACCCGAGCTCCCAAAATGCCAATCAGTATACCACTAAATACCTTCCCGACATTTTTACCGCGATTCTCTTTTCCCAAAGTCGCCGCCATCGGAAGTATGATCTGTGCTGGTGTTGAAAACAAACCGACAAAAAAACTTAAAAACAGTATCTGAGTCGCATTCTGCGAACAGGCTGCCAAGCCTAAAGTTACTACCAAGGCTGCTGTCAATGCTAATATTAATTTTTTACGGTTGACCTTATCACCTAGTGGCAACAAAAAAAACATACCCAAACCATACCCCAGTTGCGCCAACATCGAAATTTTTCCAATCACACTTTCTGAGCTGTTTAAAGATTTTCCTATTTCACCTAAAATAGGTTGATTATAATAGACATTAGCAACAATTACTCCTGCCGCAACAGCCATGATGGGTATAATGGCTTTGTGATAGTGCTGAATATTTTGAGTTTCCATGAAAAATAATTTGATGCAAAACTACTTCCATGCAAATGGATAAAATGGTATTTTTACACCATTAAATTGTAAAAAACACTCATGAAACGTTTTATTCAATTCACCCCCATATTCATCCGTCATTTTAGTACAGTGGAATGGCCGTTTCCCCTGCACAACCACAACCATCTTGAATTGATGTTTATACATCGAGGACACGGCATACATCATTTTAATAATCAGGATACCGTTTACGAAAACAAGTGTTTGTTTTTTTTAGCACCGAATGATGCCCATCTCTTTGATATAAAAAGTGAAACCGAATTTAGTGTACTTAAATTCTCCTACGAATATTTATACGCATCGGATAAGAATGCAAGCAAGTGGAATAAGATTATTGATGAATTAGCAATGGCTAAAGAAAAGCACAATCCGATTTTGCTCAGTGAAAACACCCTTTCAAAATTGGAAATTTTATTTAAATTGATTGTTGAGGAATGGGAAGAGAATGAAGCAAAACCAACGGAAACTATGCTCCCATTGTTGCATTCGATTTTGATATTACTACATAAAAACTGCCGTGTAATCCCCAATTCTCCGCCGCAATATAATGATCCTCTTTTTATACAGGTGGTTCGCCATATTCACGATTATATACAACATCCAGAAAAAATTAGCTTAGGCTATCTGGCATTGCATTTTAAAATCTCCGTTTCTCAATTAAGTCGGATATTTAAGACTGAAATGGGAATTTCAATCAAACATTACATCAACACTTATCGATTTCGAATTTTAGAAAATCGCTTGCAATACAGTAGCGATTTAATAAAAGAAATCAGCGCAGAATTTGGATTTAGTGACGTCAGTCATTTTAATAAGTTTATTAAAATACAATCTCGGGGTTTAACCCCAAAGGAATTGCGCAATAAAAAAAACGTTTCATAAAATTACCAGTACTCCCACAACATAAGGTTTTAAAATACTCCTTGCTCGGCACAACATCAATCCTTTTGAGTTTTTGTATTTAAAAACATATAGCATAAATAAGGGCTGATTGGAACAACTCTTTCTGAATAATTACTATCAAATCGACCTCTCTCTACATTTTGTACTCTGCCCTTTCCTCCAGTTATATCAAACCAGAAATAATCCGAAATATTTTTTTAGTTTTAACCAATTTGATGAGAGTCCATTCACTTGTTGAATCCGTGCCTGTACTATATCCATTTTTGGAATAGTCAAAACTTATTTTTGCAAACAGAACAATATCAACCCATTAAAAACAATTAAATTATCAAAATATAAGGCTTCATTAAAAGAAATAATTATATTTAAACCGTTTTTGATAATCTAAAAATAAAATTTGAGCATCAAAGCTTGCAAATACTATTAATTAACATTTAAAATCAAAAAACATGAAAACAAACATTGATTTAGGTCTTTTATTAATTCGAATAGTCATTGGTTTTACCATGCTATTGCACGGAATTTACAAAATTATACACGGTCTTGATTATATCAAAAGCGTGGTTAGTGACCATGGATTACCAATCTTTCTCAGTTATGGTATTTACATCGGTGAAGTTATAGCTCCTTTACTGATTATTATAGGTTTTAGAACTCGCCTGGCTAGTTTAGTATTGGCGCTCACTTGTATCCTAATTGTTTTATTTGCTCATGTGCATGAGGTCTTTTCTCTTAATGCCCATGGTGGATTAGCTATTGAACTCGTATGTATATACCTGTTTGTCAGTCTCGGTTTATTTTTCACGGGTGGTGGAAAAATGTCGGTCTCTACAAAAAACAAATGGGACTAAACGAAACCGGTATAAAAAGACTGGGAAATGTTATCCAACAGTTCCCAGTCTTTTTTTAATTCCATCGTATCACATACTGGTTACGCCCCTCTTCCATACTGACCAAAGCATAATTAGAAGCAAGTGGCTGGTATATGGTTAAGTCATACCATCCTAAAGTTCCGTGCCTGTATAAGTCTAATTGGTCTTTTTTAAAGCTTAATTTTAGTTTATTTAAAGTCATTTCACAATAAGCTGTACCGGTCCAATGTTCTGGTTTTTGACCGTTTACCGCAAAACTGAAATTCCAGACGCTATTTCCATACCAGTACTCTTTATCAAAATAGTTCAGGACTACTGCTTGCTGTTGGTCGACTAACCCGAAATCGATAGTTTCTGGTGATATAAATACTTGCGGATCAGCATAACTCGGTAAGAAATCAAGATCAGTTGTTTTTGCGGTATACCATTGCCTTTCTTTAAAAAACACTACAGTTCGCAGCGATTTATTTACATCAGCCGGATCAGAGGTATAGCGATCTGTTGCGTAGGTAGCCCCCTCTAATAATTCCCTCATAGTTGCCTCATTTAAAACGGCTCCTCCACCAATAGAAACAAAAGGTTGGCGAATGGTATCGCCCGTTGATAACCAAGTTAAATAATAACCCGCGTCTATATTGTATAGATAGGAATCAAAAGTTTGCATCAATTGATCTTGGACCACTAAAGAATCTACAGCACGCCCCAGACTATCGATTTTAAACCACTTTGATACAGACCCAGTTGAAGAGTCTTCGGACAATTGATTGGTACTGATCAATAAAGAACCGGTATCCGTGATAAAAGCATATTGCGGAACATTACTTTCAAAATGCTGTATATTATATTGCGAATTGGATTTTAGATCATCAAAAAATGGAACTGCTTTATACTCCTCAGGCAATCGCTCACCCAACATTTTCAATTGTTGATAGTATGAACCTATATCCGGAACTACAATTACCGCAGCCAACACAGCCATTACTCCTTCTAAAATCTTAATTTTTTTATTCAATATATTGTTTTAAAATATTTTAATACTAATACCAATTTCGACAAGCTAGAAACTGAGCTAAAACAATCCGCTTTATCAAATTTACGCGGAATTATACTGTTACTGCCTTTTTGAGTATCACCACAAACTCACTCCCAACACCATATTCACTATGAACCCGTATAGTTCCTCCCTGTGCCTCGATAAACTCTTTACTGATCGCTAAACCAAGTCCTGTTCCTTCGCGATGTGTACCCGGAACTCTAAAATAACGATCAAAAACTTTAGATAGATATTCGGGCGGAATACCGATTCCAAAGTCTTTAACACTAAAAACAACCGTATCATCTTGTTGATAAACATGTAGTTCAATCACGGATTGTTCATGCGAATAGTTAATGGCATTGGTTAGTAGATTTGTCATTACCCAAGCTGTTTTTTCGGCATCGGCCTGCACCAATGTAGCGGAAACTTCAATGAAACTTTTAAGGGTAATTTCTTTTGTATCTGCCTGATTTTGATTGGCCATAATGGCGTAATCAACAATCTTTTCCACAGGAGTATTTAAGATATTGAGCTGGATGTTTCCACTTTCCACCTGAGTCATATTGAGCAATTCTGAGGTGATTCTCAACAGTCGATCCGCATCGTCTTTAAGTCCAGCAACCAAATTTTGTTGTTCCAAATTTAAATCTCCAATACGTTTGTTTTCCAGTAATTGCAAACTCAATTTCATCGATGCTATAGGAGTTTTAAATTCGTGTGATACCGTTGCGATAAAACGCGTTTTAGCAAAATCCAATTCTTTGTATTCCGTGATGTTTCTCAAAATTAAAACATGTCCTACCAATTCCTTAAGTTGTTCTCCCGTCGGTATAACTTCAATATGGATAACCTCTTGCGTATAATACCCCTCTTTGCCATTCGCCATAATCTTTAAGGTATCTTCTGGTCTGATTTCCTCCAAATCAAGGTTCAATAACAACAGACGAATCAAATCGTTTCCTAATGCCAAATCCTTACTACTATAACCAATCATTTGCTGGGATTCCATCCCGGTAACCTTACAGGCTTCCTCGTTGACAAAAATCACTTTCCAATTTTCATCCAAACCAATCACCGGATCTTTCATATTATTGATCAACGCTTCAATTCTGGTCTTTTGTCGTATCAATTGTGCCAGATTACTGCTGTTGTACTCCTCTAATTTTTGTGCCATCGTATTGAACGATTTTGCCAAATCTCCAAATTCATTGTTGTCTTCAAAATGTACCCGTTCATCATATTTATTTGCGGCAATTTTTTGAATGCTGTCCGTTAGCTCACTAATCGGATTCGAGATATTTGACGGTAAATTGATCAACAAGGTAAAAGCTATGATAAAACAAGCCGTACCTGTGACGGCAATCCACACCGTAGCCCGATTGGCAGTATCTTGTGCCAACTGACTCTTTTGCTCTATTGCCTGCATATTCATTGTCATCAACTCCAAGAGCGACTCTCTGATTTTACTTAAATCAGCTGGTGATTGACCGTTATTTCTATACGCTTCGAAATGCTCGCGCAATTCCCTATTGATTTTCTGTTCTCCCGCTTCAGTAGCATTGAGCTCCTGCAATCTTAATTCTTCTTCAAAATGGGCGAAATCTGTGTGATTTTCAGTTTCCTGTAACATCTGCTTGGAATAAATGACCGAATTGTAATTGTCTAACAATATATTTTCGGTGTCATTTTTTAGGAAATGGATGTAAATCGCCCCTACCATACCCAATAAAACGATCAAAATAAACAACAATCCCACTCCTAGGGTTAACTTGGTTTTAATTCTCATATATCTTTTACTAAGGTGTTTTTCTATTGCCCCAATTCTTTTAACGGCTAATCAGATTCGCAAAACCAAGGCCTTACCAACTCATTTGTACTAGGACATAATCATAACATCTACAGACGATGAAGATAACTTTTTTAACAACTGATTGAACACATTGGTAGCTAAAATAATTTGATACAAGTGCAACCTCGGTTTCCCTATACAAATAGTGGTGATTTTGCGCTCTTCGACTTGTTGTAAAATAGCCTGAGCGACACTGTTGTTTTCCACTTTAATGATTTCCGCTCCCAATTCAGTGGCCAGTTTTAGGTTGTTAATCAAATGCCTTTGTTTGGATAGCGATATTTTATTAGGACTTTCCTTAGCTGTTTGTACATATAACACATACCATCTCGAATGAAAATAGTTGGCCAATCGAGCTGATTTTCTAATTACCGCCTTGGCCGTCTTCTCATTACTGCTGATACAAGCCAAAAAACGCGTCGGACGCGCGTGTATGGATGAACTTATTTCAGTCTCCACCTTTTTCTCTACATGTGAAGCGACCTCCTTTAGAGCCAACTCTCGAAGTTGTAAGATATTTGAAGTAGTAAAGAAATTCTTTAGAGCCGCAGCAATTTTATCATTTTTATAGATTTTGCCTTGAATTAAGCGTTCCATCAAGTCAGAAACTGTCAAATCGATATTGACTATCTCATCTGCCTGAGCCAAAACCTGATCTGGAATGCGCTCTTGTATATCAATTCCTGTAATCTCCTTTACCTCGGCGTTTAAACTTTCAATATGCTGAATATTAACCGCCGAAATCACACTGATTCCGGCGTCTAATATATCCATAACATCTTGCCATCGCTTGTCGTTTTTACTTCCAGCAATATTGGAATGAGCCAACTCATCAACGATCACCACCTCCGGTCTGATTGCTAATATGGCATCCAAATCCATATCTTCCACTTGTTTCCCCTTATAAAAAAACTGCTTTCTCGGAATCACGATCAAACCCTCAATCAAAGCCTCGGTTTCCTCGCGTTGATGCGTTTCTACAAAGCCAACTTTTACCTTGACCCCACTTTTCATCAAACCGTGCGCCTCTTGCAACATGCGATAAGTTTTTCCCACTCCAGCACTCATTCCGATATAGACCTTAAATTTACCGCGTTTAGAACGGCGAATTAATTTTAAAAACTCCTCGGCGGATTGGCGTTCCTCTTGCATCATAGCGTTTTAAAATTTTATGGATAAACTGGTACTCGCAAAAGCATTGGTAGAAACAGCACGCTCATTTCTAGTAAAAATAGCGTCTTTACTGTCAAAACTCCGCAGTTCAATGCGCCAAAGTACTTCCTTGCTTATCCTATAATCCAAATTGGCCGAATACCCCCAAGTTTGAAATCCGTTTTCAGTATCGGTTACCAGGATGACTTGCTTTTTATCTGCATAGTATTCCGCGCGAGCGCTAATACTCCATTTGTCGTTAAAGGTATATTTCCCGATTAAACTCGGACTATACCACATATTGTAGGATTTACTGTGTTTATACTGCTGTTGAACACCGATATCAAATCCCGCAATCATCCGCATTTTAGGACTAAGCTTTATTTCGGCATACAAATCGTGAAAGTACCGCATTTGTCTCAAGCTATCGGGTGTATCACTACCGACAAAGGAACTGCTGTTAATCAAGATTTTTTCATTGGGCTGGTAGATCAGTTGATGTCCAAAAGCCAATGTGTGATTGCCATCAACGCGTTGCATACGTTGCCATCCATTTAAAATCAATCCACTTAAAAACCACTTTTGATTCGGTGTTTTGTAGGATATCTTAACTCCCGACGAAAAATAAGGCGAGTTTTCAGCTGGTATACTTCGAGTCAACGTCCAAACGTCCGCTCCGACAGCACTCTCATAACCGATATGTGAACTAAAAATACCTGCATCCAACCACAAATCTTTGGTCTCTGATAGTTTTAATCCCACATTGGCCTCATAAATGTTTTTTAATCCATCGGGTTCTGCCGCTAAGTTAGACTTGACATAACTGCCCGCCATTAAAGCTATTTTTCCTCGAACCCGATCTTTTTCGTAAGTTGCTCGAATCATTCCAAAATTAAGACTGACTTCATTATGTCGATTAAACGAATACAAATACCCGGGTAGTTGGTTGTTATTGGGCTGATTAAAGCTGTAACTATAATACAATTCGGCATAACCGTCAATAGTCAATGCCGGTTTGGATATCGTATCTTGTTGTGCCACAGCAATAGCTACTCCACCGAGGAGTAGTGCTATACTAAATAAGTTTTTCATCCTTGTTATTTGATTTGGTCTAAGGCAATATTCAAACGCAATACATTAACTTTCTCGGGACCAAAAATCCCCAATAAGGGACTTTCGATTTGGTGGTGAATTAATTGCATCACCACACTCTCCGAAAGGTTTCTACTAGCGGCAATTCGAGCTACTTGCACCACAGCTGCTTGTACGGAACAGTTAGGATCCAACCCACTACCGCTTGCCGTTACTAAATCAACGGGAATATCCTCTTTTTTAACCCTAGGGTTCTTGACCATAAATTCGTCGATACGCTGTGACACCTGCGCTAAATATTCGGGATTGGTAACGGCTTTATTACTGGCACCAGAACCCGCAGCATTATAGTCTACAGCTGAGGGTCGCGATGAAAAATACTTATCGGAATTAAAGGTCTGTCCGATGTTTACATAATAGGCCTTGCCGTTGTGTCTGACCAATTCGCCCTTACCGGAGTTCGGTGAAAACTGTGCAAATCCCCAGACAATTAGTGGATATACCACAACTAATAACAACATGGTTCCGCCAGTAAGCAATAAGGCAGAAAGTATATTTTTTTTCATTTTTTTTATATTTTAATTGCTGTTTTTGAAATTATTAAAACACATTACTTAATGTTTAAATTCAAGTATAAAACTAAACAAATAGTGCAACAAACAGATCGATTAACTTGATACCAACGAAGGGAACCAAGATACCGCCCAGACCGTAAATTAATAAATTCCGTCTCAATAAAGCACTGGCACCAATTGGTTTATACGCAACGCCTTTTAGCGCTAATGGAATTAAAACCGGGATGATGATGGCATTGAATATGACCGCCGATAGTATCGCGCTTTCCGGACTGTGCAGTTGCATGATATTCAAACCGCTTAATGCGGGTATGGCCGTGATAAAAAGTGCTGGAATCAGCGCGAAATATTTAGCAACATCATTGGCAATACTGAAGGTAGTCAAGGTACCACGGGTCATTAGCAACTGTTTACCAATCTCAACGATTTCGATCAGTTTGGTTGGATCGTTATCCAAATCGACCATATTACCAGCTTCTTTAGCAGCTTGAGTACCGCTGTTCATCGCTACCCCAACATTGGCCTGAGCCAAAGCCGGTGCGTCATTGGTACCATCGCCCATCATCGCAACCAGTCGGCCTTCGCTTTGCTCTTTTTTGATGTAATTCATCTTATCCTCGGGTTTGGCTTCGGCTATATAATCGTCTACCCCTGCTTTCTCAGCTATAAAACGCGCCGTTAATGGATTATCTCCCGTAACCATTACCGTCTTAATCCCCATCATTCTCAATCTCTCAAAACGCTCCTGAATGCCCGGTTTGATGATATCCTGCAATTCTACCACACCGATGATTTTTTCGTTTTCCGAAACGACCAAGGGTGTTCCTCCATTATTGGCGATTCTCTCAACGATCTCCTGAATTTCCAATGGATAGCTATTAGCCTTTTCCTCACATAGTTTTCGAATAGCATCAGCGGCACCTTTGCGGATGCGCAACCCGTCAAAATCAATTCCAGAACTCCGTGTTTCTGCGGTAAAAGGAATAAAAATCGGATTGCTAATCCCGTAGCTCTTTGGGTCTTTACCCGCTAATTCAATAATGGATTTCCCCTCTGGGGTTTCATCACTCATCGAACTCAAGACCACCGATTTCTGAAAGTGTTGCGGATCAACGCCCTCAGCCGTATAAAACTGAGTCGCTTTTCGGTTTCCAATTGTAATGGTTCCCGTTTTATCAAGTAGTAAAACGTCAATATCCCCTGCTACTTCCACTGCTCTTCCACTTTTGGTAATCACATTAGCGCGCAAGGCTCTATCCATACCCGCTATTCCAATCGCCGATAACAAACCGCCTATAGTCGTTGGAATCAAACACACAAATAGCGAAATAAAGGCGGCTATGGTAATCGAAACACCCGCATAATCCGCAAAGGGTTTAAGCGTCACGGTGACAATGATAAAAATCAAAGTAAAACCAGCCAACAGTATCGTCAGCGCAATTTCATTGGGTGTTTTTTGTCTACTAGCACCTTCTACCAAAGCGATCATTTTATCCAAAAAACTGTCGCCCGGTTGCTTAGTTACTACTACTTTAATCTGGTCAGACAATACTTTAGTACCGCCGGTAACCGAACTTTTGTCGCCGCCTGATTCCCGAATAACTGGAGCACTCTCGCCAGTAATAGCGCTTTCATCTATAGTCGCTAATCCTTCTATAATTTCACCATCTGCGGGAATAGTATCACCGGCCTTACAGATAAATACACTGCCTTTGACTAGAGTGGCTGATGAAACTACGCTTCCATCCTCTAAGGTGGCAGGGGTTTCTTCACGGGTTTTACGCAAACTATCAGCCTGCGCCTTGCCACGCGCTTCGGCAATAGCTTCGGCAAAATTGGCAAACAGTAGAGTGAATAAAAGCAAAATGAATATCGTCAGGTTGTATCCAAAACTACCCTGACCCTTTTCACCTAACAAAATCCAAATACAGACTAAAAACAGAACAAAAGCACCTATTTCAACCGTAAACATGACAGGATTTTTGTATAACGTTCTTGGATCTAATTTCACAAACGATTGTTTGACAGCATCAGAGAGTACTCTTTTATCAAAAAGAGCCGTATTATTTGTGTTCATATATAATTATTTTTAAAATAAAGCTTAGCGCTAATCGCAATGAATAATTCGAATTCTGATTCAAACCCGATATGGATTGCGATCACTCCAACAGCTTATTGATGTAGTGTAAAATATTCCGCGATAGGTCCGAGGGTTAATGCCGGAAAAAAGGCCAAAGCGGCTATGATCAAAATTATGGTCAATATCAAAACCCCAAAAGTCGCTGTATCGGTTTTTAAAGTACCGGAACCCTCAGGTATGTAAGCCTTTTGTGCCAACAAACCCGCAATAGCTACCGGTCCAATAATCGGTATAAATCGCGCTAATAGCAGCACGATACCCGTACTTATATTCCACCACGGTGTATTGTCGCCCAAACCTTCAAAGCCACTTCCGTTATTAGCAGAGGCCGAGGTATATTCATAAAGTATTTCTGAAAAACCGTGAAACGATGGATTATTTAGAGTTTCTTGCGTCCATTGCGGTACAGAAACTGCCAATGCCGTTCCTACTAAGATTAGCAACGGATGAACCAAGGCGATGATCAGCGCTATTTTAATCTCTCGAGCTTCGATTTTCTTTCCAAAAAATTCAGGTGTACGTCCAACCATTAACCCGCTGATAAACACCGCTAATATCACAAATATGAAAAAGTTTAAAATACCTACTCCTACACCACCATAAAAACTGTTGATCATCATCGCTAATAACTCATTCATGCCCGAGAGCGGCATCGAACTGTCGTGCATTGAATTGACTGATCCCGTAGAAATCACCGTAGTTGCAATACTCCAAAAGCCCGAAGCCGCCGCTCCAATGCGCGTTTCTTTTCCCTCCATAGCTCCGGCATCCATATTGATTCCCATACGCTCAATGGCAGGATTCCCAGCACTTTCCATAACGACAGTCGGAATGACTAAACACAAGAATCCAACCGTCATCACCCCAAAAATCATCTGTGAAAAACGCTTTCTTTTAATATAAAATCCGAAGGCAAAAATCATCGCAAAAGGAATGATTAATTGGGCAATCATTTCGACCATATTGGTCGTATAATTGGGGTTTTCAAAAGGATGGGCACCATTGGTTCCAAAAAAGCCACCTCCATTGGTTCCCAAGTGTTTTATCGCTACAAAAGTCGCCACCGGTCCACGAGAAACCTCGACGTTTTGTCCCTCCATAGTACTCATCGTATCTTTACCTTCAAAGGTCATTGGGGTGCCGTTAAAAACCAAAATAAGGGCTACAAGCACGCTTAGAGGCAATAAAATACGCGTAATCGATTTGACAAAAAACACATAAAAATTGCCCAGATGTTGTGCAGTTTTATGTTTAAAGGCTTCAAAAACCACTACAGCCGCCGCCATACCACTTGCCGCACTGACAAATTGCAAAAACATCAACACCATTTGAGATAGATAACTCACGCCAGTTTCACCGGAATAATGCTGCAAATTGCAATTAACTACAAAGGAAATGACCGTATTAAATGCCAAATCCGCAGACATATTGGGATTATTATCTGGATTTAACGGTAAGTACTGCTGGGTCATCAGCAATACAAACACCATCACAAACCACACGAGGTTAATGGTTAATAAGGCCTGAAGATGCTGCTTCCAATTCATCGGCGCCGTAGCATCTATACGACTGATTTTGTATAAACGGCTTTCTACCGGATTAAACAAAAGATCCAAAAATGTACGATCGCCGGCATAGACCTTCGCTATATATCTACCCAGCGGAATTGCTATTGCGATCGCCAACACAAACATCGCAATAACTCCTAGTATTTCTGTATTCATTTTAATTGTATTAATTATTTATATAACAACATATAAGTTGCTGTATAAAAGTTATTTGTAAAAAAAATAGTTTATTAAAATTTCTCTGGATTGATCAATACATAACACATATACCCAAAGACGGCCACAGCCAACAACAGTAAAAAAATCATAGCAAAAAGGTTTAAGATTTAGAGTGTATCAAAATATTCAATGGCTTTGTAACACAGTACAAAACCTAGCAGTCCTACTGCAAATAACAACAGGGCTACCATCGGTTGTCTGTTTTAAAACTGTTATTGAAATCACGACTTTGGACCAAATGGTCCTTAAGCGGTACTAAAATTTTATTTGTCAGCCAAAAGAGGTTGCCATGATCCGATTGCTTTTGTATCATCAAGTTTGATGAAAAAACGGTGAGCGGTACCGTAAGTAGGTTGTACATGTTCCTTGTTTTTTAAGTTTGATAGGAAGCATAAAGCCAATTCCCATACCACTAAAAAAAACACATACCCAATCGACTGAATATCCAACTGTTAATCAAAAAACCCGAATACTCTAAAACAAAAAACCCTTTCATTTTGAAAGGGTTTTTAATAGCGTTATGATAGGGTGATTCACACCAAATGGTATTCTTCTATTTTTCTGTAAAGCGTTGTCAATGCAATTCCGAGCAATTCAGCGGTTTTTGTTTTATTTCCATTGGTGTATTTCAACACCATTTGTATGTGATTCTTTTCGGCAAAAGCCAGTTCAAACGAGGTCATTTCTTTAAATTGCTGACCACTTTTTCTCTGAAATTCAATCGGCAGATCCATCAATTCCAACACCGTAGAATTACTCATGATTAAACCGCGCTCTAAGGCGTTTTTCATTTCACGGATATTACCAGGCCACGAATGCGCTTTTAATGCTTCTAAAGCCTCTTTAGATGGCTTAAGAGCCTTTTTTCCGCTCTGCGGAGCCATTACCGTTAAAAAATGGTTGATTAAATCGGGGATATCGGCAGTACGGTTGCGCAAGGCTGGTAATTCTATAGGAAAGACCGACAAACGGTAGTACAAGTCTTCCCGAAAGGTTCCCTGTTCTATTTCTTTTGACAAATCTCGATTGGTTGCAGCAATGATTCGAATATCTACAGTAGTGGGTTTGGAGTCTCCAATTTTTAAAAAGGTTCCCGTTTCCAAAACCCTCAACAGTTTGGCTTGCAGGTCTAAAGGCAGCTCTCCTATTTCATCTAAAAAGAAAGTTCCCAAATGCGCCTCTTCAAACAAACCTTTTTGATCTTTAATCGCATTGGTAAAAGCCCCTGCTTTATGACCAAACATCTCACTTTCCAATAAGTCCTTACTAAAAGCCGCGCAATTAATCGCTACAAAAGCCTGTTTCTTCCGAGAGCTCTCCTGATGAATAGCCTGAGCAAAGACTTCTTTGCCCGTTCCGGTTTCTCCAGTCAACAAAACAGTTGTTCCGGTGGTCGCCACGCGTCTGGCTAATTGTGTCGCTTGTACGATAGCAGTTGATTTACCGACAATTTTTTCAAAGGAATACTTTTGATCCAGTCGACGCTCTAATTTTTCGACGCGCTGATTGAGCTGCACTTTCTCTAAAGCTTTATAGATTAGCGGTATAATCTTATTGTTATCCTCTCCTTTAGTGATGTAGTCGTATGCTCCATTTTTAATCGCTTGTACGCCATCGGGAATATTTCCATAAGCCGTCATTAAAATCAATTCTAACATCGGAAAATGCTCTTTTACTTTAGCTGTAAAATCCACACCACTGCCATCGGGTAATTTTACATCGCACAACACCAAGTCAAAGGCTTGCTGTTCTAACTTTTTAAATCCCGACTTTAAATCCGAAGCTTGAATCACTTCAAATCCTTCTAATTCGATAATTCGTGCCAATAAGTTTCGGAGTTTTACCTCGTCGTCAATAATTAAGATGGAGTTCATGTTTTTCGTTTAAGATCGAATGCTAAACTTTAGTGAATTTCGCAGCTATAAAAGCCAAAGTCATTGTACTTCGGCGAATTATTTCTTCCAACTGATTTTTACGTAATCCCGTTGGTATTCGCTTTGTTTGTCCGTTTCTTCGTCAAAGCCCGTAGAAACCAACACTAAATACAAGGGTGTTTTGGCTTTAGAAACCGAAACTAATTTGTCTTTATAAACGTAATTAAAATTATCGATAGTACGGGTACACACCCATATATCATTTTTTTGAACACAATCGTCAAAACGGTGTTCTTCCGTATTGTCAAAAAACCAATAACTCGGCGCACTGTCTTCCACTATCACGCTTTCAGATGGGTTATACAGCTCTTCCGCCATACCCGTTTCCATTCCTTTAATTTCAAAAAATGGCGTTCCTCCAGCAATTTCTTTATAGACCTGATCTTTAAAAGAAGCATGGACTAGAACCCCCATCGGATCGTCAAATAAAAATTTTATCTGAAAAGTAGTTCGTTCCAATTCCACGGCATGGTTCTTTACAACAACCTCTCTTCCGTTTTGATAAATCTTAAATCTAAATTTATTTTCCCCAATTTTTGGCACAGCCATCATCGAGAAAGATGTAGCAAGCACACTTAATACAATAATTAGCACGCCAAAAAAATGTCCTTTGTTTTTCATCGCTTTTTTATTCAAAAGTAAATCAAAAAACGATGACTTTTCAAAATAAAACGAGCATAATCGCGATTTTATAACAACTTTCGGTTAAGAAAAACTAACCTATTCAGACTCAATTATGAATCGTTGAAAATTTTGATCATTAGAAGTTCTGTACCGAAGACAGACTTAAAAAAAGGGTTTCGCTTAGTTACAACAGGGTTATTCTGGGCTAATGAATTACTATTTATTTTAAACCAGCTGTTTTTAAATGGATGTTGTATACTGTATAGGGATAAATTTTGGAGGAGATCCATTTGGTCAGCGGTGCTAAGATTAATAAAGGCATCCACAAAGTATAATCTCCAAACAGTCCACAAACCAAAAACACAGCTGTAAATGGTGCGTGCAAACTGGCACTTAGAACCAAAGCAATCCCCAAAACCATAAAATTGATTGGAATCAATGAAGCTCCCGCAAAGGTGTTGGCTAGATTCGCTATCAATAAACCGAGAAATGCTCCAGCAAAAATACTCGGCGCAAAAACACCGCCATCTCCACCGCCCTTAAGGGTAATTGCCGCCATAATTGGTTTTAGAAACAGTAACAATACCATGTTTAAAAATACCCAACCCGTCGAAACTGTACTTGAACTTAATTGATTTTTAATAGCATGGTAACCGTCTCCGTACAATTCCGGAAATAGCCAAATAAACAAACTAAGGCATGCCGCGCACAAAACCACATTTAAATACGGGCTTTTTTTAATCGGAAAACGAGACTTAATCAGCAAAACCGATTGGGTTAAATACACCCCATAAACCGATGCTACTATTGATAATATAAGGAAATATGGAATGGCTTCATATTTCCATCCTTGTAATTGGGTTTGAAACAACGGAGGTTCATCGACAATAAACAACATGCCCCAGGCCACTGTTACCGAAACCAAATGCGTGACTATGATGATTTTAGAACGGCGTTTTAGAATGTTTTCATAGGAGAAAAACAAACCCGCCAACGGGCTGTGAAAAAGCACCGTTATTCCAGCTGCAATCGCGGCACCCATCCATTCGTTTTTATACTTTTTAAGAAAATGTCTTTTCCGCGCAACCACCCCTCCTATAGCCGCCGTACTGACCACAGTAGATACTTCTATTCCCGTTGATCCACCAAAAATAACCGTTATAAAACCGTTGATAAAATGAGATGGAATTTTATATAAGGGCAATTTTTTAGCAGAAGAAGTAGCGTCGAGTACTTCGCGAATCCCCTTGTTCTCTTTGTTTTTAAACAAAAACTTTCGCAGTATAAAAATAACGCTTAACCCCAAAATTGGAAAAAGGGCGATTAGATAATTATTATCTTGTGTTTTTAGAAAAAACCGATCTTCGAAATTCTCTGTCAAATGTTTTAAAATCAACCCGGTAAAACCGGATAGAAAACCAACTAAGGCCGATGTGAATAAAATAGTTGCCCATTTGGACGAGTAATATTTGTTTTTAGAGGTCATTGGAACTAAAACTAAGGAGATTTATCGCGATACTTCGCGTTAGGGATTGAAGCGGCATCTTTTCTTGAGCTTTTTTTGCTCAAGAAAAATATAGTGGAAAGCCCGCCCGATAGAGAACGCCCAAATAATACGCCTATTGCTTTTTCTTTTTTCGATATTCAAAAATCTTCATATACAGTATGGTCTGCATTTTGCGAGATTTATCTTTGAGTATTTCGGCATTGGGGCCTTCAAAGTGCGTATTAATCGTTTGCAACCAATAAAACAACCAAGTACCGAAATGATGAGGAGTAATGCTCTCCTGCTGTTGCTGATCTACCAGTTGGTGAGCTAATACGGGATTTCCGGTATAAGCCTTTGTACCAAATAGATGCATGGCCCAAAAATCGGTTATTTTCTCCAAATGCTCGTCCCATTCTGTGATAATATCATTAAATATAGGGCCGAGCTCAGCATCCTGACGTACAGCATCATAAAAAGTACTGACGATAAAGAACAATTGATTGCGGTCAGTTACGTCGGGTAACCGTTTTTCTATAGGAGTCATTTTAATTGCATTTTCAACAAAGGTAGTGCTTAATACAAGCTTGATTTTATGATTGTAATCATAAAACTACCTATAGATTTTTCGTTGAATGATCTGAAGTTTGCCCACTTTTTCCAATTGCTTGATCGTTCTAATCACGGTTTCGACGCGTAATCCCGTGAGGTCAGCCAATTGCTGTCGGGTCATCGGTATTAAAAAAGGCGTGTCGTCCAATGGATTTTCACTGTGATTTTTGATATAATCCATCAGTGCTAGAAGTTTTTTCTCGGGTTCTTTAGCGGATATTTCCGGTGCCATAACCGCTTTAAAAAACAAACGTCGCGCTAAACTTCTATTTACAGCTATAGAAACTTCCGGATGTTGATACAACATCACAAAAAATTGCTCCTTGGATATTTGCAACAAGGTAATCGCCGTTAGGGCAATTGCATTAGCGGGATAGGGCTCATCGATAAACAACGGTGGTTCCCCAAAACTTTGTCCAGCTGTAAAAATATTCTGTATAAACTCTTTGCCACTTTCCGAATAATTATTCATTTTGACTTTTCCTACAACGATCTGATAGTAAAACTTTGGATAGGTTTTGGCTTCAAAAATCACAACCCCCTTAGGATAGTTTTTTTGTTCAGCCCCCGACTGGATTAGTGTTGCAACATCAATCATTGTTTTGGATGAATTTTATACTGAAAATAATTCTGACAACTATACCTCTACGGTTGGTTTGAACCGAGTATTTTGACCCGCTAGAAAGATTTTGATTTTAACGCGATACCTCCAATACAGCAATACAGAGGAAGTTAATAAACCGAGACTAAGTCCGTACCAGATTCCGATAACGCCCCATTTGAATACAATTCCCATCACATAAGCCGCTGGCATACCAACGATCCAATACGCGAAAAAAGTAATAAATGTCGGAACATTAACATCGCCAATCCCTCTTAATACACCAAGTCCCACCACCTGTACACCGTCAAACAATTGAAATAGACCAGCAATGATCAACAATTGTGCAGCTATGGTAACTACGGCTATATCTTGAGTGAATATATAGGGCAAATACTGATTAAATACTGCAAATAGCGTTGCCGTACAACACATAAACAAAATCACGAGATGGTAAGACGAAATCGCATAGCGTTGCAAACGCACAAAGTTTCCATTTCCAAAACTGTTTCCGGTTTTGATCGTCGCTGCAGTAGCTATACCACTTGCCATCATATAGGTTAAAGACGCCAATTGAATACCTACTTGATGAGAGGCTTGCTCAGTGGCTCCGATGGTTCCGGCGATTAAAGCCGCTCCGGCAAAGGCCCCAATTTCAAAAACGTATTGCATCGCAACCGGTGCTCCAATTTTTAATATTCGCACACACTTATCCCATTCTACTTTAAACAATTGAAAATATTGTATATAGGCACTAAACACTTTTCCTTTAAAAACGTAGATTCCCATAGCGATCATCATCATAACACGGTCGATTAAAGTACTGTAACCAACTCCGCTAATTCCCATAGATTCAATACCAAACATTCCCTTAACAAATACAACCGCCAATATGATGTTTAATACATTTCCCCATATCGAAATATTCATAGCTTGTTTGGTGAAGCCCAATCCCTCAGCAAACTGTTTGAATGCATTAAAAATCATCAACGGAATAATGGATAAACTCAAAATAAACAAATAGGGTTTTGCTACCTCTACTACTTGAGGATCTTGATCGAGATGCTCAACAGCAAATACCGATCCGTAGTATACAATCGAAAAGAGCAAAATACTCGTTATAAGATTTAGCCAAAGGCTATTTGCCAATAGGGTTGCGCATTCTTGTTTATCTCCTCTACCGTTAGCTTGTGCTATTAATGGGGTAATTCCATAAGCGATACCCAATCCAATGACCAATACCACCATAAAAACGGAATGGACTAAAGATACAGCAGCCAAGGGTATGGTGCCTAAAAAATGTCCAACCACCACACTATCTGCCATGTGCACTAAGGTATATCCCAATTGAGAGATGATTACTGGACCGGCCAATAAAAAGGTGCTTTTATAATAAGGTTTTAGCCTTTTGAATTTAGATAATATCATCAGTTAAGGATTCTATAGTGAAAAAAGACTGCAAATTTACGCTTAATAAATTGCTTAATCGATTTTATTCCTTGAAAGCATTTTTAATAGGTAGTTGATGACTACGGCGATTGTACAACCAGCAAAAAATCCATCGATTGACAAAGTTATCAGCTGCCCTGCAACTTGTGCTTATACTGCCGTTGGACTACAGATTTTGAGCTATAGTCCACAACACTCCACTCGGATCAAATACGTGAAACTCCTTCATTCTCCATGGTTTTTCTTCTATTGGAGTCATCCGAACAGAAAAGACCTCCGCCAGTTTGATGTGATTGAGATGGGAATACCAAGCGTCAATATCCTCGACTAAGAGGTGCTGTACCAAATTCTCCGCCAGATCTTTTTCATAAAAATTCTGTAATAAGAACGATACTTGATCTCCATAAGCGAAATAAGCAATTTGTTCATCTTCATACCTTTTCTCAAATCCGAAAACCTGATAAAAACCCAAAGAAGTTTTAAAATCCTTAGCGGGTATTAGCGTTTTTAATTCAATTGCTTTTAAATTCATAAATCATAACTTAACTATCGGTTAATTCCTTTATAGTTCCTCAAATTTATAAAAAAAATGCCTTAATCACACTTATTTAATCGTTTTTATAATACTATAATCACAAATCAATACCTATCTGATAAAATCTTATAATATCAGATTCTCTATAGAACAAATTACAAACAAAAAAGCCTTAAAATCAGACTTTTAAGGCTTTTATCATTTAAAAAAAAAATTTAAGGATATGCTAAATCATTAAACTTCGCAAAGTGGTGAACACTCTGAATCAATATATCTTTTGGAACAACATAGGATTTCTCTTTCCAAAACTGTTTTACCGCTAAAATACCTCCTTGTTTTTCAAACTCAATTCTACCTATAAATTCGCTACCGAAAATCACCGGCAATACATAATGTCCGTAAATTCGTTTTTCCTTCGGTGTGTAAATCTCCCATTTATAATCAAAATCAAACAGTGTTGCGATAAACTTCCTATCCCAAAGCAAAGGATCTAAGGGTGCGATAAATTCCAGTCGCCCGGAATCCACTATGTTTTTTGCCTTGTAAAGCACAGTGATATCTTCGGTTTTTATGTAAAAATCTTTATGGATTCCGTCAATTTTCAGCTTTTGAATACGGTCACTGTCCAAAAGACGTTTAAAAGAAGCTATTCTGCTTTTTGCGTTAAAGTTGGCAATACCGAGATAGGCATCCGAATTTTGATTCCACAACAGTCCTACTGCTCCAATTCGCCTTAATACATGCCAATCCAATTGCTGGTCGTCGGAGTCGAAGACCTGTTGATCGGGTTCTAAAAACCGAGAACGGGGCGCATAAAAACGACGCGACCGCTCTTTGTGATGGACTACAATTTTACCTTGGTAAAAAAGCAAATCCAAAACAGCACGCGATTTTTTTGCGGAACCATAACCCCAGGAGATATGCTCATCCGATTCGATTTCAATAGACGATACAAACGGTTGAGTTTCCATATAATTCAAAGCTTCCTCTGCAAGCGAGGAAAGTTCTTTAAATCGAACGTCCTCTCGATGGAGATACCCCGAGCGGATCGCTTGTAAATGATGCCAATCTGAGATATGGTAGATCGACATCATTTTATCGTGCCCATCAATCAACAAACGATCGCGATACAACAATTCATACAAATCGTTTTTATCGTAGTTTTCTATGCGTGATTGCAAAGTAAGATCCGCATTTCGTCCGACCACATCTACTGGGTCAAATTGTATACAACCACTTTGTGCTATAAAATCTAAAATGCCTTGTTTGCCTTGATACTGATAGTCACCAAAGAGACCGTGTTTATACAATACATATTTTTTTGCCTCCTCCTTAGTGATCACCAAATCAGTCATTCGCGTCATTTTTTGATTTACTTGATATTTCCTACGCAAATATATTTTAATTCGACATAATCATCAATACCATAGTGAGATCCTTCTCTACCCGATCCAGAGTATTTAACCCCACCAAAGGGTACACTTTCCGACGAAATGATGCCTTCATTGATTCCTACAATTCCATATTCTAAAGCCTCACTCACTTTCCAGCTGCGGGTTAGGTCCTTGGTATAAAAATAAGAAGCCAAACCGTAAATGGTGTCGTTTGCCATTTGTATAGCTTCTTCGTCATTTTTAAACTTAAACAAGGGCGCAATAGGTCCAAAAATCTCTTCTTTAGCAAATTCCATATCAGCTGTTGCATCACCGATTACAGTGGGTAGAAAAAAATACTCATTTTGTTTTTTCCCTCCCAACAAAACCTTTCCGCCTTTGGCTACGGCATCTGCTACTAATTTTTCATTGCGTTCGATGGCTTTTTTATTGATTAGCGGACCAAAGTTAACTCCGACATCGAGTCCATTTCCGACTTTTAGTTCAGATACAGCCTGCACAAATCGTTCGACAAAAGTATCATAGATCTGCTCGTGTATCAAAATTCGATTTACACACACACAGGTTTGCCCAGAAAATCTAAATTTTCCAGCAACCGCACCTTTAACGGCTGCATCGATATCGGCATCCTCAAAAACGATAAATGGGGCATTACCACCTAATTCCAAGCTCAATTTCTTTAAAGTCGATACGCTTTGATTACTCAAGATTTGGCCCACACGCGTAGATCCCGTAAACGAAATCTTTGAAACCAGTGCGCTTTCACATAGAATTTTACCGGTTTCTGCGGCATGCGTTCCCACAACCACATTGATTACTCCCGCTGGGAAACCCGCTTGATCCGCTAAAGCGACCATGGCCAATGCGGAAAGTGGCGTTTCTTCACTGGGTCTAACCACCACAGTACACCCCACCGCTAAAGCTGGTCCTAATTTACGCGTGATCATCGCCAAGGGGAAATTCCAAGGCGTTATCACCCCGACTACACCTATCGGCTGTTTGATGACCATAACCCGACGATCAGCTGTAAATCCGGGAATAATATCTCCATTGGCGCGTTTTGCTTCCTCGGCAAACCACTGTATAAAAGAAGCGCCATATTCAACCTCTCCACGACTTTCACTAAGTGGCTTACCACATTCCAAAGTCATTAAAATAGCCAGTGGTTCCTTGTTTTTTATCAGCAATTCATACCACCGATACATAATGGTCGAGCGCTCTTTTGCCGACAAGGCTTTCCATGCACCCAAAGCTTGATGTGCACTATCGATAGCATCGTTGACCAAAAGGATATCCCCATCATAAACCGTAGACACCAAAGTTCCGTCGGCAGGATTCATTACTTTAAATTTGTCAGTTCCCCCAGCAACCCATTGTCCGTTGATGTAAGATTGATCAAATATTAATTCTTTAAAATTTTTCATCGTTTCCTATTGTATTTTCAGGTGAGCAATGACTCCCCTTTTTTATCCATATCCGTTTATATGAAAATCCGCATTTAGCTTTTAAATCTGATGGTATTAGTCAAAAACAATTACTTGACGAATGCCTTCACCTTTGGCTAAACGCTCAAAACCTTCATTGATGTCTTCCAATTTTATTCTATGTGTAATCAGCTTATCTACAGCCAATCGTCCTGTTTTATACAATTCGAGATAGGCTGGAATATCTCTTAAAGGAACACAGCTACCGAGGTAACATCCCTTTAAACTCTTTTCCTGTCCGACTAAGGTCAGCGGATTTAAACTCAATCTAGCATCGGGATGCGGCAATGCTCCGGTTACGGTAGTTCCTCCTCTTTTGGTCGCATTAAAGGCATAATCCAATGCTGGCATGGCTCCGGCAAATTCCACCGATATATCAACACCACCAGCTGTTAGTTTTTGCAATTGCTCCAAAGCATCTGTATCGGCCGAGTTAATCACTTCTTGCGCTCCGAATTCTTTAGCCATCTCCAATTTATACGGACTGATGTCGGCCGCAATTACTTGTGAAGCACCAGCAGCTTTAGCTCCCAAAATTGCCGATAAGCCTACACCACCAAGTCCGACTACCAAAACTGAATCACCCATTTTTAACTGAGCCGTATTGACAACCGCTCCTACTCCTGTCATCACAGCACATCCAAAAAGTGCGGCTATCTCAAATGGAATAGTCGGATCGATTTTAACCAACGAGTGTATCGATGCAACGGCATATTCTGCAAATCCCGAAACACCCAAGTGATGATATAGGTCTTGACCGTTTTGATGCAAGCGGTGATGACCGCCCAAAAGCGTCCCGTCGCCATTTGCCTTTGCTCCCGGTTCACAAAGCGCTGTTCGTCCCGTTTGACAATAAATACAATGTCCACAGGATGGCAGAAATGCAAACACCACATGATCACCGACTTTAAAGTTCTTCACCTTAGGTCCTACTTCAACAATAACACCCGCAGCCTCATGCCCTAAAGCCATCGGTAACGGACGCGGTCGATTTCCATCAATAACCGATAAATCGGAATGACACAAACCCGCCGCTTTTATTTGTACACATACCTCTTCTTCTCCAGGTGCGTCTAATTCTACTTCTTCGATCGTTAGGGGTTTGGATTGCGTATACGGTCTTTCCGCACCCATTTTTCTCAGTATTGCTGCTTTTATTTTCATTTATTTGGCGTCTTAATTATAAAATTCGGGTGCGTGTTTAAAAGTTCCCCACTTGTCTGGATCGTGTCCGGTTACGACCATAGCATCATTTTGATCGGCTAAAAACCGCATTTTGGCAACAGAACGCACCGAATCCACAGCCGATGCTAAAAAGCCCGGCAATACCTTATCATCCCAATGTTCCGTTGTATAAGCGGCATCAATAGCTAATAAAATAGAACCCGAATTGGGTAAGGTTAACAGAAAACTAGAATGTCCCGGTGAATGCCCCGGTGTAAATATTATCTTAAGCGTTCCATCACCATAAAAATCGTAGATATCGGTTTTCTGTCCGTCGAGAAACTGCCATTTCAGGTTGGGTTTATTAAAGTCTTTCTTAATATACCCTCCCGCAGCAAACCAATCTGCCGTAAAGGCGTATTCGTATTCAACGCGTTGAACCACATGAGTGGCGTTTGGAAAACGCCCAATCGCCCCTGTGTGATCCAAATGCAAATGGCTTTGAATCACATATTTTATACTTGCCGGATCAACTCCGAGCTTTTTAATCGCATTATAACAACCCTCCTCTTCCGTCATAACAGGCCAATACACCTGTGTGATACCGCCCCAATGTCCAACAGGATCTGTTGCGCACTCTACTGCATTTCCTCCATCGATGATGATATTCCCTTTTGGATGTATGATTAAATACCAAGGCACGGGAATTTCATAAGGATCGTTGGACGCATTCATTTTAATGTTGTTTTCCTTACATTTCAAAACTCCGGTCTGAAACATATACAAGCGAATTTCATCAGTCATAATTGTAGTTTTTTTGTGGTTTTTCAAAAAATTAAAAACAAACGATTAACAAGTTAAAAGCCGTCTTTAATCGAATAACAATTTAATGAGAAAAAACTAAAAAAACTAAAAAATCACATTTCAAAAATGTTAATCCTTTCATAATTAAGAACTTTCAACGTGTCATTCATCTTCACAAACGGTATTTGAACACCATTCATTAATTGACTGTGGCAAATTTTCAGCACCCCCTTACTATATAATCCGCTGTGTTTTGAATTGACTTCTCGACCCAAGTAACCTACAATCCTTTTCATCAACACTGAGGCTTGGTATCAAACAAAAATCCCGACTTGAATTCAAATCGGGATTTTTGCCTTAGTTATAATTTCAGTAATATGATGTTATTTTCGTTTAGAAACCGGAGGTAATTCCATGTTTTTATAAGCGACGAATTTGGTTTTTTTAGTCCATTTATAACCAAACCAAATAATCAAAAAGATCGGTAATCCAACATAAGTTGCCACAACACCGACCCAATCGATTTTATCGTTTAAAAAAGCTTGATAGTTTTGACCTAAAGTAATAACCAAACAAACAAAAAAGGCAAAGAATGGTCCGAATGGAAACAGTTTCGCTCTATAGGGTAAGTCTGCAATATCTCGTCCTTGAGATACATATCCCCTTCTAAAACGGTAATGGCTAATCGCTATGCCCAACCAAGCGATAAACCCAGTCATACCCGAAGTATTTAACAACCACAAATAGATTTGTTGATTGGGAAATAAGGAGGTCAAGAAACACAGTGCTGCCATTAAAGTTGTTGCGATTAAAGCGTTTCTAGGCACCCCTCCAGCGGTGATTTTTGAAAATATTTTTGGCGCTTTTCCTTCCCTAGCCAACGAGAAAAGCATTCTAGTAGACGCATACATCCCCGAATTTCCTGCAGAAAGCACCGATGTTAAAATCACGGCGTTCATCACTGAGGCCACAGCCAGTAATCCGGCATTTTCGAAGATGAGCGTAAACGGACTAATACTGATGTTTCTGATGTCTTCGTTTAACAAACGCACATCGGTATAAGGAATAATACTTCCGATTATAATGATTGAGAAAACATAAAAAAGTAGAATTCTCCAAAAGATTTGCTTGGTCGCCTTAGGAATGTTTTTCTCCGGGTTTTCAGATTCTCCTGCGGCTATCCCGATAAGCTCCGTTCCCTGAAACGAAAACCCTACGATCATAGCAACACCAATTAGAGAAGCAAATCCACCGGAAAAAGGCGCGCCATTAGACGTCCAATTTTCTTTTACATGCCCAGCTCCTTCGAGTATGCCGACAATCATCAGCAACCCTATTCCTATAAATAAAACAACCGTAACGACTTTGATCAATGAAAACCAAAATTCCATCTCTCCAAAATTTTTCGTAGAGATCACGTTAATTGCAAAGAGTAAGGCCAAGAAAATCGCACTCCATATCCACGGGTCAATATCGGGCAACCAATAACTCATAACCAATTGAGCGGCTACCAAGTCTACCGCAATGGTGATTGCCCAGTTGTACCAATAGTTCCATCCCAAGGCAAAACCAAATCCCTCTTCGACATATTTCGCTCCATAGGTAGAAAACGACCCTGACGTTGGCATATAAGCCGCCAATTCACCCAAACTCGTCATCAGAAAATACACCATGACACCGATAAATAGGTAGGACAATAACGCCCCACCAGGTCCTGCTTGGGCAATAGTAGCACCGGAAGCGACAAACAGCCCCGTACCAATCGAACCCCCAATCGCAATCATCGACAGGTGTCTTGCTTTTAAAACTCTTTTTAAACCTTGTGAATTTTCGTCTTGAACCATGTTTATTTTGTTGTGTTTAATGGTATTTGTCTTTTAAAACCATCTAATTAATCGATATTCTTAATTTATAGTTCGCTCAAAAACAAACCCAATGCTAGCAGTAATGCGGGCACACTAATCCATAAAAAAGATTGAGTGGTTTTGGTTTCCCTCGCCTTAGACTTTAAATATAAAGTAGCTATCGCTAAAAACAAATTAAAAAAGACTAAAAATAGAATTACCGCTATGAGATAGTACAAATAAGCCAAATCATACCCTCCTCCTCCAATTGAGGCATTCGAGGTATTCCATTGATCGCTAAAGAAAATTATAAAAATAAAAAGGTTGGATCCCAAAAAAAGCAATAATAATTTTATAAAAGATTTCATATTCTATTTTTAATTATATCGTAAAATCAATGCCGATAAAAGTAAGTTAATATTCTCAAACTGCCCGTAAATTGGAGCTTTTTTCTTTATTTTAAATTAAAAAAAAGAAAAAATAATGCGAATGGTATGGTATGTCCGATACTTTATAGTAGTTTTAAAACTTTTAACTCAAAAGCATCTGTATGGATTTTACCAACCCCTTAGTATATGGTACACCTTGTTTTTTAGCATTGATTTTACTGGAGCTCAGTTATAGCAAACACACCGAAAAGAAAGATTTATACCACTGGAAAGATTTGTTTTCCAGTTTATCCATAGGATTGGGATCTGCGATTCTAGCAGCCTTACTCAAAACTGTAACCGCCATATTGGTTTTCACAACCGTTTACGAGCTTTTTAATCCAATTGTTGATGGTGTACGCACCAATATCATGGGATGGCAATCATTTAGTTATGCTTGGTATGTTTGGATACTCTGTCAGCTCGCAGACGATTTTAGCTACTATTGGTTTCACCGCCAAAATCATATGGTGCGATTTTTTTGGGCAGCACATATAGTACATCATTCTTCGGACAACTTTAATCTGGGCACCGCTGTGCGTAACGGTTGGTTTACGCTGTTTTACAAACCCTTGTTTTATTTGTGGATTCCGGCCATCGGTTTTCCACCAGAAATGCTGATGGTTTGCTTGGGAATTGAATCTCTTTGGCAATTTCAATTGCACACCAAATACGTCCCAAAACTCGGTTTTTTAGAGAAAATCTTTAATACCCATACCATGCACCAAGTTCATCACTCCAAAAATCTGGAATATATGGACAAAAATCACGGTGGTTTTTTAAACTGTTTCGATAAGATGTTTGGAACTTGGAAGGAATTGGATGACAATATCGAGATAGAATTCGGTGTAACCACGCCTCCGGATTCCTATAACGTATGGAATATTCTAATGCACGAATACGTCAATATTTGGGAAGACACCAAAAAGTCGCCAAAATTTAAAGATAAGTTTATGTATGTCTTTGGACCTCCGGGATGGAGTCATGACGGCAGTAGTAAAACAGTGAAACAGATTCGCAAAGAAATGCGAGAGCAAGCGATAGCTGTTACCGATAAAAGAGAAGAATAAAAAAATGCGATTCGGCTTGTTCGAATCGCATTTTTTATTGATGTTCCAGCGCGATTTTTAATCGACCAACGAGCTACTAAATCAAAGGTGTGTCCTCTTTATTTTCAGGTAATAACAACTTCCCCCATTCGTTTAAGTCCCACAGTACTTTGACTAAACCCTGACCCAATTCGGTCAAACTGTATTCAACTCTTGGAGGTAATTCGTTAAAGCTCTCTTTGGTAATCAAACCCACTTCCATCATCTCTTTGAGTTGCTGGTTCAGGACACGGCGATCTACTTTAGCAATTCCACGCAGAAATTCACTCGGTCTTTTCTCGCCCAAATGCATTTGCCAGATGATTGGAATTTTCCACTTTCCACTGATTGCTTTTACCGCAAATTCCAACGGGCATTGTTTTTCTATAAGCTCGTAATCCTTAGTCTTCATAATAGTGACTTTTTTATCCCTTAGGGTTGTAATTATGCGGTATTGTGAGGAATTAATTAAGCGATTAAGTTTGCCAAAAATAACCTTTATTAATACTGCAAAAAGATGTCAAATTTAGCGAAACAAATAGAAATTCTAAACAAAGAATTATCCAAACAATTGCCTGAGGAAATCAACGAGCTGTTTGCGCAATCCATCAAAGATTTAAAAGATCAAAAAATAGAAGAAAAAGCGATGACGGTTGGGATGAGTTTACCGCCATTTTCATTGATGAACAGTGAAAATCAACAGCTCAATTCGCAACAGCTACTCGAGCAATACGATAAGGTGGTCTTATTTTTCTTTCGCGGATCTTGGTGTCCCTATTGCAACTTAGAATTGAGAGCCATCCAGAATTTTATAACACAAAATCAACTCGACCGAATACGAATTCTGGCGATCAGCCCACAAAGCACTACATACAGCAAACAATTAATCGCCGAAAATAACTTGGCGTTTGATCTGCTGTACGATCAAAACAATGAACTGTCAAAAGAGCTTGGAATTGCTTTTACCTTACAAGACTATGCTCAGGTCGCATACAGCGGATTGGGGATTGACCTGTCCTTATTTAATGGGAACGACACTTACGAGCTCCCTATACCAGCGGTTTTTGTAATCGATAAAAATGCCATCATCACCTATTCCTATGTTGACAGCAATTATGTAAACAGAATAGACCTCGAAAATTTAGCAACGATATTAAAAGCATAATTACTAGATATAAACCCTACTCTTTTCTCAGTAGGGTTTATAATCTAATCTCTAAATAAATGCTGCATCAATCAAACTTGCATTGACCATCGAGCCCGCTAAGGATCCGGTGAAAACTGCCGAGGCAACAGATCGGTGCGACGAATTGTCTCCGCAGGCATACAAATTAGGGACCGTGGTCAACCGCGATTCCGCAACTTTTAAAAGACCCTGGGGCGTGAATTCCGCACCTAAACGCGAGGGAATATCTGAATGTTGTTCTACCGGAGGTCGCATATACACTGCGCGACAATCTTTAGAACTGCCATCGCTTAAAAGCACCTGACTAATCATACCATCTTGGTGTTCTAATGCCTGAATTTTAGTTTCGACAATTTCAATTCGCTTCCTTTGTAACAATTCCGTTTCATCTGCAGTTAATGTACTCGGTCCCTCGGTAAACAAAGTGATTTGTTTAGACCAATTTGAAATCAATTTGACCAATCCAACTCCAGTAGAACCGTTAGCGATAATACCCGTAGCTTGATCGTTAAACTCATAGCCGTGACAATACGGACAATGTATGACGGAAATACCCCAACTCTCCTTTAATCCCGGTATCGCCGGTAAAAGATCACGCAATCCCGTTGCCATAATTAATTTTTTGGTATAAAAGATTTTACCTGTTTGGGTTTTCACTTCAAAACCATAATCAGTTGCCGTAGCAGACTCAGCAACATCATCTTTAAATTGAACCGTGTCGTATTTTTCCAATTGAGCCTTTGCTATAGACGCAATTTCTGCTGGTTTTGTTCCATCCTGTGTTAAAAAATTATGCGAATATGGAGTTTGACGATTACAGGGCTGATTGCTGTCGATGATTAAAACCTTGCGCCTAGCTCTCGCGAGAGCCAAACCAGCAGATAGTCCCGAATAACTACCACCGACAATAAGTACCTCGAATAAATCCTTTTCTTTCATATTTGAATCTTTTGTTAGGGAGAACAAGAAGTTTGGAATAGCCAGCACCGAAAGTGCCGCACTGCTCTTGACAATAAATTGTTTTCTTGTAAACATCGTTTTTGATTTTTGATAAATGTATGACTTTTCAATTAATGCAACAAGATTGCATTAATGTTTTTTATCATAAAAAAATACAAACCACATTATGTTCAAAAACATTAAGTTGCCTAAACGAAATCAAAAGATATCCCATGCTGAAATAACAGGGAAAATCCAATAAGAATTAAAAAAACTGTTGGTATCACAGACAGAAAACGCTTTTATGAGGAGTGTTTTGCAGCTATTCATAAGCTGCAAAAGAAGATTTTTATTTAATCAATACCCAATTGGAAGTCCGCAGTATTCGGTAAGTAAATCGAAACTAAAATAGTATGATGCAGTATTATGATTTCAGTATCATCGACCAAATTAACGGATGCAGTCGTTTTAGCACTACAAATATATGCTGCGGAAATGGTAATTCTGTTGGTATAGCTTTACCGACAGTTCAATACTAACGCTAAGTAAATTTAGGGAATTGGCGCATCCAATACTTTCATGTGCAAACCCATTCTATTGCCTTCCAAATCTTGAAATTCAGCGACGTATCCCCAAATTCCATTGGAGGTTTTGGGGTATAGAATTTTGGCTCCTTGCTCCACAACCAGCTGAAGGGTGGCATCAATATCGTCTGTATTAAAATAAATCAAGGTCCCATTTAAAGATGGGATATAGATTTCTCCTTTTACCAAGGCTCCTGAAATGCCTCTTAATTTATCGCAAAATGGAAAAATAGCCATTTCATTATGATCGATATAATCAATTTCAAAGTCAAAGTCAAAAACCGCTTTGTAAAAAGTAATAGCTCGATTGAGGTCCGTTACGGGAATTTCAAAATACACTACCGCGTTGGAATTGAAATTCATAAGTGTGAGTTTAACATTTATTTGATGAACTAACTGTTTTATTTTGACAGTAATTTTTAATAAAATTACTAAAAATCAAGCATTCCCAGGCCAACTGTTTGCATTGACCATATTCATTAGTTTTTAAAGAAATAACGTTGCCAGACAAATCCCCATCAACAATATAATCAAAACTCGCATAATACGGATTGTCATACTGCCCATCGGGATATAGAGCTATTCTCGCCAATTTTAAGTTTTGAGCCAGTTGTTGTTTGGTAGCAGTCTCAGAAATTAAAAATTTGTTTCTAATAGCCAAATCACAGTCAGTCGATTGACTCAAACTAAAATCAATATAAGATTGCACCGCTCCACCATTGACAAAATCATTTAATAAAACTTCCTTGGTATTGCTTTCAAATTGATCGAGATTACCTACAAAATCTTTTAAAATACTGCGCTTGCACGCTTCAATACTACTATTTTGAAAGTTCAATTCCAATTCAAAGTTTTGTCCTTCTGACTCCATCAGTACCCGATAATAATCGTCTACCTCATTCCCTTTAACCACTCCAACGTTAAGAAGCTTAAACTCTTTCATACTGCGCGTTTTACCTAACTATTTTTAAATAATACAGTGCATTCCTGTTAATTATCTTATTAAAAAAATAACTTTTTCAACTAAGATAAACTGTTTTTTAAATTTCAATGCTTTATCAAAAGTAACAATTTTGTTAAACATTATATATGATTTGAAATAATATTTAACAAATATGTAAAATAAATTACCTATATAATTATACAAAACACAAATAAACATCAGTATATATTGAATTATTTATATATTTTACATAAAATTTTTGAAATATGAATATTTTTATTAAGAAACCAATATCCGATTTACTTACCAATATCCGATTTACTTAAGGAATCTGAACAAGAGGGTACCGGAAATTTAAAAAAACACTATCCTCATGGAGCTTGATTGCTTTGGGAGTAGGTGTAATCATTGTTGCTGGGCTTTTTCTATAACTGGTATAGCCGCTGCTAACTATGTAGGACCCGGGGTGACCTTATCTTTTGTCATCGCTGGCGTAAGCTGTCTATTTGCCGGTTTTATACCGGGTAGAATCGTTGGCGAGATGACAAGTATCGGAACTCTGTTTGCGTTTATATTGGTTTGTGTAGGTGTATTGGTGATGCGAAAAAAGATGCCCGATGCTCCGAGAGCTTTCCGCACTCCGCTCGTACCTCTAGTCCCTATACTGGGTATAGGCACCTGTTTTTATATAATGGTGTTTTTACCTTTAGATACGTGGATTCGACTTGTAGTCTGGATGTTAATAGGTCTTGATGTTTATCTCTTCTACAGCATAAAACACAGCGTTTTACTCGAAGTTCAAGACAATTCAAGTAAAAAAGCAAATAAAATTATTGGAATTTGTGCTTTAAGTCTTGTTGTCGTGCTAATTGTCATCGCCCAATTGCATCATCACATTTCCGAGCAAAAAGATTTTATATTGTACTATTTTTCACTGGTATTTGCCGTTGTGCATTTGACTATCTATAGCCATCGTTACTATAAATATGTAATAGCTGCAAAATAAACAGTAGAATATGTAATAGATTATAAGTGTTAAAAAATCAATTACTTTATATACTAATTATAAAAAAACATAAATTACAGCTTAAAAAAAAACATGAAGTTTATTTATATCAGCATAGTATGCCTGCTTATGGTGAGTTGTCAGTCGTCAAAACCCACCGAGCCTATCGTTAAAATGGTCGCATACGAGGAATTGGAAAAGACGATAAACCAACAAGACGATCTATTGTATGTCGTCAATTTTTGGGCTACCTGGTGCAAACCTTGTATAGAGGAATTACCGGATTTTATGGCCGTCAATGAAAAGTATAAAGACCACAAAAACTTTAAAATGGTATTGGTCAGTTTAGACCGTGCCAAAGATTTTGAAACGGTGATGAAGCCATTTTTAGTCACGCAAAACATCACAACAGACGTTTACCTACTCGATGACAATAAGCGTATGAATACATGGATACCGGCCTTCGACCCCAACTGGTCGGGAGCCATACCGGCGACATTTCTTTATAAAAACGGAAAAAAACTAGTGTTTAAAGAGCAGTCTTTATCCAAAGACGAACTTGAAGCATTAATAAAAACTCATTTGTAATATCCATTTAAATCCAATATTTAAACTCCTTTTATGCTCCTTTGAGCGATTTTTAAAACAATCAATAACAACGTAAATATGAAAAAAATTGTACTAATAGCCTTGGCTATTATCGGTTTAACAGCTTGTAAAAAAGCAGAAACCACAGCGGAAACAGCGGTTGCTCAAACCCCGACAGCAAATGTTAGTCCCACAGCAGACGAAACCGCCACCAGCGGTTACACCATTGGTTCAGAAGCTATGGATTTTTCGTTAAAAAATATCGATAACAAAATGGTGTCTCTAGCCAATTATCACGATGCAAAAGGATATATCGTTATTTTCACCTGTAATCATTGCCCGTACTCGAAGGCCTACGAAAATCGCATCATCGCTTTAAACAAAAAGTTTGAAAAGATGGGATATCCCGTAATTGCTATAAACCCAAATGATCCTGCAGTACAACCACAGGACAGTTTTGAAAAAATGCAAGAACGCGCCAAAGAAAAAAGATTTAATTTTCCCTATCTAATCGATGAAGGTCAGAAAATCTACCCGGTTTATGGCGCAACCAAAACGCCGCATGTGTATATCTTAAACAAAGAAAACGGTAAAAACATCGTCAAATACATCGGAGCCATTGACAACAATTACGAAAATGAAAACGATGTTAGCGAGCGTTATGTCGAAGATGCTGTTAATGCATTATTAGCAGGAACACCGATTAAAACCCAAAAAACCGTTGCAATTGGATGTACCATCAAAGTTAAATAGATTTCTAAATACCCTAATAACTGGAGCCTTTCGCTCCAGTTATTTTTTTATATGATCTAGCTCCCACGCAAAAAATAAAACAGTCATAAAAATCCCGTAGGGATGAAATAACGAAATGATCATAAAATGAAAAAAAACAAAACATCCTGATAATAACCAATCCCGTAGGGATGATACAATTTTAGAATGAAAAAAAATATACGAAACATTTACATAACAAAAACAATCCCGTAGGGATGAAACAATTATAGAATGGAAATGGTTATCGAATGATAATGGTTATCAAATGATAATGGTTATCAAATGAAATGGTTATCAAATGAAATGGTTA
>DCKE01000004.1:70471-70680 GCA_002320285.1 Flavobacteriaceae bacterium UBA1682
TACACGGAACATCTACATAAAAAAACAATCCCGTAGGGATGAAACAATTATAGAATTAAAAAAAATTACACGGAACATCTACATAAAAAACCAATCCCGTAGGGATGAAACAATTATAAAATGGAAATGGTTATCGAATGATAATGGTTATCAAATGAGAATGGTTATCAAATGAAATGGTTATCAAATGAAATGGTTAAAAACAATAC
>DCKE01000023.1 GCA_002320285.1 Flavobacteriaceae bacterium UBA1682
AATTCTAATCCTTTTTCTCGCTGACAATAGACTAAACTCTCTATAAATAAATTCTTATACTCATTTCGAGTAAAAACATCAAGCCAACCCACTACAGCAAAACTTACAAAGTATAAACCCTCCGGATTACAAAATTTATAATTTCTACTCATTTTGATTGTTTTATTCCTCTGAATAAAAATAGAGAAAAATCTTTCATAAACACAAAACGCTCAATATGATTGAGCGTTTTTGTATTTAATAGAACACTCGCACCTAGCATTCTTGTGTATATTTATCCGTACCACACGAAAGGATTCGTGCGGTAGCGGGGGCATTTCCATACCTTCTCTGGAAGTAGCTGAAAAAATAGCCACAGAGCTAAATATTTCACTAGACCAACTGGTATACGGCAATAATAAAGCGGAAAACATCATTAAAGATAACGAACTATTAAACTTATTCGTAAAAACACAAGACCTCACTGATGGTCAAAAAACAACCGTCAAAGACTTACTAGAAGCGTTTATTTTTAAAACCAATCTAAAAAAAGAACTTTCTATATAAATACAAAAATCCCAACTTACGGTTGGGATTTTTTGTTTGTTTTTAATAGACTACATAAAGAAGTTCATCTGGAAAACCTATATTTTATATACTATAATAAACATTAGTTTTTAATCCTTAAAAAAGTATGACTCGGAGATGATAATTCAAATGTATAATTCTTGTCATTATTTAATGGTACAAAACCTTTATTACTTTTCTTATCTAAATTATAAACACGAAGTATATTATAATAATCTTTAAGCCAAGGTTTCTTTAATTCAATTTCATAATTATAGATTCTCTGTTCAGTTTCGATATATTCGTAATATGTAAACTCTATATAGATATCTACTGTTTCATCTTCTATTAACTTTTCATAGTCAACATATTCTAATGATAAATTACCTGGATAATAATTCGTGATTATAGTTTCTGACACACCATTTCTTTTAAACCTAATTTCAGGCAAAGCATAAGTTAACTTTATATCACCATCTATCATAATTATAAAATCTAACTCCTTTTTCTTATGTTCTTGTGCATTTACATCTATTACACACAATACAAATAATAATCCTATAACAATTTTTTTTACCATAATCGATTATCTAAGAATTCTTTCAATCACACTCCTTTTTAACTCTACTGGTTGTTGCCCACTTCTATAAATCACCGCTCCATTGCTTCTTGGAGGAATTTTAACTCTTCCATCAGGTCCTCTAGTAACATTATTAATTGTCCCTAATGGACCAACAATAATATTTGTACCATACTGACTAAACGTAGCCTCATCTTGTGGCGAACGAGTACTAGCAGATTGTGGAAATACCATCCCATTAGATTCCTGAACTCTTGTCGGATGAGAATGAATAGTGGTTTCTACATCCGCAACTGTACATTCTATAGGAAGATTCGGCAACGATGCTCTAGCCGTCTGAATACCATCAACTATCGTTGGCAATTCCCCAATAGCACCTCTAATGGTATTTCCATTATCCATTACTATCGAAGATTCTTCACGTAAACCACCATTATTTATGGTTCTATCTAATACATTTAAACTTTCTTGTAAACTCGAGTCACTTGGCAACGATACGGCAGAGCTAACAGCTCCTACTTGGGTTGTCCCTCCTGCTGTATTTGTATCCCGTATAGTTCTAGCTTGAAGATCATTAGTAACAATATACTTTTTACCATCATCAATACCATCTGTCCCTATCTTTTCACCATTTTTATTATAAAAATCACCAAATACGGCACTCATTCCTGTGGGGTCAGTCATATTAATCGGATTATTGTGTACATAGTGGTACGGTGTCCATCCTGGGAACTGTTCCGCTAAGGGGTCTACGTTCATCCATCTACCCAAAGCTGCATCATAGTTCCTTGCACCAAAATCGTATAACCCAAGCTCTAGCTCGTCTTGGAGCTCTTTTCCGTTGTACTTATATTTTTCAGCGGATTTGTTAGCCGCCGCTGCTATTGCTGGACTATCTCCTTGGTGTTTTAATCCAAACGGATAATAATTGTTTTCACTCAATATCTCATCTGGAGTAATCAAGCCATCACCATTGGTATCCGAATAACTCAATCGGACATTCCCCAAATGATCTTGATACTGGTATACATACTTATTCGTTAAAGCATTGTAATATCCTTCTGTCGTCGGAAAAAATTGCAATACATTATTCTCATATTGAAAGGCTCCCAAATAATCGGTAGTCGTTACCGCTCCACTGGTTGGACTTACTTTCTTCTGTACCTTAACTCCAGCTGCGTTGTAAATATAATTAATTTTCCCGGCAGTCATTGTAATTTCCACTGGTAAATTCAAATGGTTGTACTTGATTTGTGTGATTTGTTTGTTCTTATCACTAATCAAATTTCCAAATAAATCATAGGTATAATCGTTACCTGTATGCGTTCCCTTCTTAAATCCAGAGGCATTTCCAGAGGCATCGGTTACTTTCTGCAATTGATTGCCGTCGTAAGTATATTCCAAATCGTCGAGGTCAAACTGCTTCGAATGGGAATCTGCTCCACTTCTCTTTAGGGTTTTGATATTGCCATTCAGATCATAAGTCAGCTGTTCATTATATGCCGCTGTACCCGAAGAAACCGAACCGGGATACTGAAAAACAGCATTTTTTAGTCGGTTGATACGATCGTATTCATAAGTATAACTACGAAACAATCCGTCGGTAGTTCTCCAAATCTGCTGTGCTATATTCCCGTTGTAAAGGGGTTTGGAGTTTTGATCTATAGGATCCTCTATTTTATTGTAATTTAACTGCAAGGTAAACAACGAAGGTTTAGAACTTTCAACAGGTACTTTTGCATTGACTTGTGTCAGCCATCCCCGGATATTATAGGTAAAGCTTACTTTTTGTAAATACGAATTAGCCAATCCCTCTTTTGCTCCAACTTCTTTAGAGGTCAATACGCGTAAATTGTCGTAATTGTTTTTGGTTAAAACCACCGACTCTCCAGCACCGACTTTATGGGTATGTGAAACGAGTTGCTCCGCAAGATTATAGGTGAAATTTTCTTCTAATACTTTTTTTCCACTTGTCAAACTCGCTTTATTAGGCGCTTGTGTCGTGATGGTCTTTGTCGGCAGTCCTCTAAAATTTAACTGCATATCCGTTTGAATAACACCTCCCAAATGATTTTTGAGATAAGAACGCACTACTCTATTTCTGGAATCGTATAAGGAATATGAGGTCTCGCCTAGTGCCTCTGAGCTTTTAGTCAATACTCGGGTCCAATTTCCTGTAGGCAGTCCCTTCACGTTATTTTTTACGGTCACTCCTTCCACTGTTGTTAATGTGGCTAAACTCGTATCAAAAGTGTAGTCGTCATAATAATTGACACTCAATATCTGAATATCGGTTTTCGGGAAATTGAGATTGCTATAGGGAACGGCTACGCCATTTATTGGAGATGTCCCTGCTACAGTTTTTGCTTCATAGGTGAGCGTTTGACTTTCCAATTCTGTTTCAAATTGTTTCCGTCCGATAGCTGTTGTCGGTAAACCTGTAAAAAAACCGGAATACACCACCCTACTAAACACATCGTATTTCGTAAAAACCCAGCCTTTTACCTGATCTCCAAAGGGGCTATACACCGGTCCGGTAGCAACCAATCGATCTATTTTATCATACACCAAATATTCCCATTCCTTGGCTGGTAACTTTTTGGCAACCATGCGATTCTTATAATCGTATTTGTATTGATAACACAGTTTATCCAAGGTTTCCAAATCGGTTTTCCCCTCAGATAAAGGCGGTAAAACATAACTCAAATTGCCGTAATCATCGTATACATAATAGGTATATAAAAGTTCGGTTCCTGCTGAAAAATACTCCCAATCTATGATTATCCCAGTATTTATTAATTTCGTTTCCGGTACAATACCTTTATTAGCGTTATAATTTTGCATTCTTTGGACCAATAGCTTACCCTCTGAATCTCGAAATTCAGCCGTATAATGTAAATTTTCGTCTTTAATATTGCGCCAATATAAAGTATTTCTTTCGTGATACCCCTGTTCCACTAATTCCGTTACAATCAAACCTGTTGAAGTATCTACAGACGGACTTTCTTTGGCTCTATATTTTTTTACTTGGTCTGTTATATTTAACTTATCTACATAATCAATATTACGATTATTAAACACGGTTTTAATTTTCCAATCTTCACCTGGTGCACCTTGCTTAAGCACCTTCTTTAATGGAGAGGCTTCCAATACCACTTCGCTATAGGGATTGGTGGTATTTTCGTATTTGGATGTATTATAAAAATCGAGCGTAGCCTGTTCTGCATTGGTTTCAAAAAGAGGATTACTTGGGAAAGAAATTATACTATTTGTATTACTTATTGGAAAATCGGGATACGAGGGAACTGTTGGTGTTGTAGTCTCAGGATCTCTTCTTGTGGAATAAGGCAAATAATCCTTCGTTTGCCCTAAATTGACCTCATAAGAAATATGTTTAATAATATTACCCGCTAAAAGGCTACTACCTGCTATCACTTCTTGTTTAGGTCGCCCCAATCCATCAAAATAAACCACTTTGACTTGAGTAGGCCCCCGCTACCGCACGAATCCTTTCGTGTGGTACTCAAAAACTCTGCAACAGCTCCAAATAAAATTCGACAGAGTCAATCCTTTTGTGTGGCAAATCAATATACATATATTCCTCTCTAAAAAACGCAAGTAATATACAAATAAACCCAATTCTATTTTAACATAATCAGAAGATCTACTTTTATCGATAAACCGCCTTTGTAAACACAAAACTCCCAACATGAAGGAGAGTTTGTTTATTTAATAGATACCACGCGAGAGAACGCGCGCGGTAACGTAGGATCTAAATACCCTTTTTTCACTCCCATTAACGGTTAAAATTTAGGGCCAGATCTTGCTCCGACCCTAAATTCAATACAAATCACGGTTTAGCTCCCAACATCAACAACTCCGAAACAACAATCTCTGTCACATTCTTCTTGATGCCCTCTTTGTTCTCGTATTCGCGATACACCAATTTACCTTCCAACGCAATCTCCTGCCCCTTGTGCAAGAACTGCTCTACAGTACCGGCCAATTTCCCCCAAGCTGCCACCAAATGCCATTGGGTCTGCTCTACCCGATTACTTTGATCGTCGTAGTAAATATCCGAAGTAGCCAAACTAAATCGCGCTACCTTCTTTCCACTTTCGAATTCCTTTACTTCCGGGTCTCTACCCAATCTTCCAATTAGCCTTACGCTGTTTCTTATTGTACTCATAATTTTAAAAAATTTAAATTAAACATCTTTGTTTTTGTCCTACAAATCACTTATTTTGAAAATTACTAACCGTTTAAAAAACATTTACAGTCGAATGTAACTGCTTGTAAGCGCTTGTAAACGGAATTTTATTACCTTTAAAAGAAAAAATACAATGGAAGCAGCGATCAATAAAGTAGAACTTCGAAACCTTCAAGTGGAAGATTATTTGGAACTCAAAAAATCGATGATGGAATCTTATGAAGGCATGGAGGACTCGTATTGGATTAAGGATGAGATCGAGGCTTTATTAGCAACTTTCCCAGAAGGTCAGTTGGTGGTGTTGGTCGATGATATCGTGGTGGGTTCAGCCCTATCCTTGATTGTCGATGAACGTATCGCCATGTCTAACCACACTTATGAATCCATCACCGGAAACTCTACGTTCTCTACACATAATCCAGACGGTGATGTACTCTACGGAATCGATGTTTTTATTCATCCAAAATACCGCGGTTTGCGTTTGGGACGTCGTTTATATGATGCGCGTAAAGAGATCTGTGAGCAATTAAATTTAAAATCAATTGTCTTCGCAGGACGAATTCCGAATTATCTAAAATTTTCCAAAGAACTAACCCCAAAACAGTATTTAGATAAGGTTCGCGCCAAAGAGATACACGATCCGGTGATGTCGTTCCAATTGAGCAACGACTTTCACGTGGTTCGCCTGATGCGCAATTATCTCGAAGGCGATAAAGATTCTAAGGAATACGCCGTGTTACTAGAATGGAATAATATATTTTACGAAAAAACACAACAGTTGATCAACACCAAAAAAAGTGTGGTCCGATTGGGATTGATCCAATGGCAAATGCGTTTGCTCAACGATTTGGAAGAGTTTTTTGATCAAGCCGAGTTTTTTATCAATGCCGTAGCCGATTACGAGAGTGATTTCGCTATGTTTCCCGAATTATTTACCGCACCATTGATGGCCGATTACAACCACTTATCCGAGGCCGAAGCCATCAGAGAATTGGCGCGATTTACCGATGATATTCGCAAGAAATTTCAGGAGTTTGCCATTTCATACAACATCAATATTATTACGGGAAGTATGCCATATATGATCGATGGAACACTTTATAATGTCGGTTTTTTATGTAAACGAGACGGTACTTATGAGATGTATTCCAAAATTCATATCACCCCAAACGAAGTACATTATTGGGGGATGCAAGGCGGTTCGAAAATTCAAACTTTTGATACCGACTGTGGGAAAATCGGAATCATTATTTGTTATGACGTCGAATTCCCTGAACTGTCGCGCTTATTAGCCGATCAAGGTATGGACATCCTCTTTGTTCCGTTTTTAACGGATACGCAAAACGGATATACCCGCGTGAGAAGTTGTGCGCAAGCCAGAGCCATCGAAAACGAATGTTATGTCGCCATAGCTGGCTGTGTAGGTAACCTGCCCAAGGTCAACAACATGGACATACAGTTTGCTCAGGCCGCGGTATTCACCCCATCAGACTTCGCTTTTCCAACCAACGGAATCAAAGCCGAAGCCACGCCAAACACTGAAATGACACTTATAGTTGACGTTGATGTCGACTTGCTAAAAGAACTCCACGAACACGGGAGTGTTCAAATTAAAAAAGATCGAAGAACCGATTTATATGAGACTAAAAAACTGAAGTAAAATCAAAGTGACATGAGAACTTGCTTAGAATGCGAAACAAAATTAGTAGGCAGAGAAGATAAAAAGTTTTGTAACGACAGCTGTCGGAATTCTTATAACAACAAAATCAATAAGGACTCCAATAACTTAATGCGAAACACCAACAATCAATTGCGCAAAAACTACCGCATTCTATGTTTGCTCAATGAAGATGGCAAAACCAAAATCACAACTTCTAAATTATTACAACAGGGATTTGATTTTCAGTTATTCACCAGTATGTACCAAACCAAATCGGGAACTACCTATTATTTTGTTTACGATCAAGGATATATGAATATCGATCACGAATATTGCTTACTGGTAATCAGAAAATAAAAAAAGCCTCTAATTCGATATGAATTGGAGGCTTTTTTAATGGTGTTTCTTTATTTTAAAACCGATTTGACCATGCGGTCATCACCATCAATCTTGTTATTACTGTCTAAATCCAACAACCTGGTCATCAACGGATAGATATGGATATTCTCAAATTTTTCGACGCGAGTATTCGCTTTGATTTGTGGTCCCCAAGCGATAAAGGTCGCATTCATATCCGGGTACTGATAGGGATCATATCCATGAGCCCCCGGACTTGCTTTTTGATTCGAGAAGTAATATGGACTATCTGCAATAAGCACGATATCACCAATTCTTCCAAAATAATCATCTTTAGCTCCAAAATGGTATTTTTCGGGTACCTCTGTTTTTAGGTATACTTTATAATGTGGTGCTTTAGCAGCTAGGATTTCCTGATAGGTTTGTTGAATTTTATCGGCATCTTTGACGAATAAACTCATATAAACCCCTCCACTAACTACGACCATTTCATCGGGATTGACTTCCATCGGCAGTTTTAACAACTGCTCTTGATTGATGGCAGTCATTCCGTGATCTGCTACAAACATATAATTGACTTCAAGTCCGGTTTGACCTACCGCTTTGACCAAACTTTTTACAGAAGCATCGATGTATTGCACCGCAGCTTTGGTTTCTGGAGCATCAGGTCCATAGGTATGTCCGGCATGATCGACTTCTGGAAAGTAAAAGGTGATCAAATGAGGTCGATCTTCTTCGGGTAATCGCAGCCATTTTACCACTTCTTCAATGCGTTTATCGATGTGTATTTTTTCCGAGTACGGATAATAATACGTTGGCAATACCCCTTGAATAGCCGCTTCTGATCCCGGCCAATAGTAACAGGCTGTCAACATTTTCTGCTGCTCTGCCAAAGCCCAAATCGGAGTTCCTCCGTACCAAGCAGGATCCAAAACCGCTTTTGCATTGCGCAAAGAATAACGTTCTTCTATTTTAGGATCGTACATATTGTTCCCTACCAATCCGTGATGCGACGGATACAAACCCGTCACTATGGTATAGTGATTCGGAAAGGTAACCGATGGAAAAGACGGGATTAATGCCTCCGCCCTAACTCCACTTCGACTCAATTCACTCAAAAAACTCGCCTGGTGTTTTTCAATATAATCATGACGAAATCCATCTGCAGAAATCAATATTAAATAAGGCTTTTTCTGTTGCTGTTCGTCATTTTTTCGGTTCGCAACTACAATTTGCTCGTTTTCACTCTGAGCAAAAGCCGATGAAGATCCCAAAATCACAGTGATCGACAACAGCGATAAAACTAATTTTCTCATAATTCAAATTTAATCCATTTTATATAAACCGATATTAAGTCGGCGTTAAACTTCCAAACTGTTCAATTTTTTTATAGGATCGCAGAATTATCTTTACTTTTACCTGTTGAAAAAAGCCGCTACTTTATGAAAATCCAGTCCGAAAGAATTTTAATACGCGAATTAAATACCGGTGATAGCACTGATCTCTTTTTAATTTATTCGGATAAGGAGGCGATGAAGTTTCGGCAAACAGCTCCACTTCTATCTTTAGAAGACGCTGTACAAACGATAGAACGCGCCCGTAGAGATATCGAAACGCGCACTACTTTTAGATGGGCGATCATCAGTCTCGAGACAGCGAAACTTATGGGCACCGTTGTCTATACCCCTAAAGATTTGGGCACCGTCGAAATCGGTTATTCCCTAGGAAGGGAATTTTGGGGTAGCGGATATGCCACTGAGGTTGTCGGTTTGCTCGTGAGGTATTTACAACAAACAGGCTACCACAAGATCCTAGCACGTACTGCCACGGAAAATTTGGCTTCACAACGCGTTTTACTCAAAAACCAATTCACTTTAATTCCCTGTACCTCACATCAGTTGTGGTATGAACTCCAAACGGTAAAAACACTAAAAAGTACGATCAGTATTTTGGGTTGCGGCTGGCTAGGTATGCCTTTAGCACAACATTTAGTAAGTTTGGGACATGTTGTAAAAGGTTCTACGACGAGCTCCGCAAAATTGTCGGTATTCAAGGATTCGGGAATCATTCCTTTTCTAATCAACTTAGACGATCCTTGCACAGATCAGGCGCAACTGCACGCTTTTTTAGATCGCAGCGAAACCCTGATCATTGCCATTCCGCCGCGTTTTAAGCATGCGAATCTGGCCTATCACTTGCAAATCGAACAGTTGCTTCCCCTTATCCAACAAAGCGCTGTAAAGCGAGTTTTTTTAACCAGCTCTACTTCTGTCTACGGTTGTCAAACGGCCTTAATAACCGAAACGACTCCAACCGCAGCCGAGTCGGAAAGCGGTCAGCAGATCGTTTTGGCCGAAAACCTGTTACTCGATCAGAGTTCTTTGAAAACGACCATCCTGAGACTGGGCGGTTTGTTTGGACCAAATAGACATCCCGTTACATTTCTAACGCAAAAATCCGAATTCGAAAATCCGGATTTAAGTGTTAATATGGTACATCTAAACGATGTTATTGCGCTGACCACACAATTGTTAATTCAAGATCAACACCAGCAGACAGCCATTTATAATTTAGTAGCTCCTTATAACCAAACCCGAAAACAGTTTTACGAACGCGCCGCAAAGGAGCACGGACTACAACTGCCCCCAGATACCATTACAGATTGGAGTTTACAGAAGAAAGTCTGTGGTGATTGGGTTGTTCGACAAACCAATATACCCTATCTGTTTTAAACACATGGAACAAAGCAATTCTGCCCTCTGCTTTTCAGTAAAACCTCGTGCCGAAGTTATGTTATTTATCGTCTTTGATGTCGTCCGCTATATCGCTATCGTCATCAGTATCTTTTTCCTGATTTTTAAAGATTTTAGTTATGGTTTTATTGAATAAGGGTGTTTCATTTTCCTCTTCACCCAATAAGAATCCCCACGGTCTCAAGTCTTGAACACGGTCAAAAACGATTTTCATAATGGCTAATACGGGTATCGTAAGTAACATACCCGATATACCCCAAGTCATCTCGCCAATAACCAGTCCTAAGATCACCACTAAGGAGTTGAGTTTCACTTTGGAGCCCACTACTTTTGGCATGATTAAGTTTCCATCGATGGCGTGAATCACTACTATAGCAACTACTACCAACAATACATGACTGGCCGAGGTCGTAGCAAAAGTAATGATGACACCAATGACTAATGCCATAAATATTCCGATATACGGTAAGATATTGAGTACTCCCGTCAAAATCGCCAACATAAAATTGTATTTAACTCCAATAATCGAATAGGCTATAAAGGCCAATACCGTCACAATAACCATTTGCAACAACAGTCCAATCAAGTATCTTTTGACCATCACCTGAATTTGAATGATTACATCCAATACCACATCCTGATGTTTATCTCTAAATACGATGACCAAGAACTTAACGAGATGTCTTCTATACAACAACAGAAACAGCGTATACAAAAAGGTAAAGATCAACAACATGATTACACTGGATATGGAGCTCAACATCTTGGCCAACATATCGGTTCCTGTACTGATTGATTTGGATGCCGTTTCGGTAATATAATTCAACTGGCTGTTTTGTTCGATTCCAAAATGATCTTGTACCCAAAGTTGCAAAGAGGTAAACGAATCGAGCAATTGCTGCTGGAAAGCCGGCCAATCGTCTGCGAGCTTCGTCATTTGCATCGCCAACAGATATATAACCAGGATAATAATACCCGTAAAAAGAACCGTAGCAACTATAGCTGCTAGCGAACGGGGAAATCGCAATTTTTTTTCTAAGAATCCGCAGAAGGGAACTAGTAATGTAGAAAACAACAATCCCAAAATAATGGGTACCAATACATTTTGTCCTAAAACACTTAGATATCCCAGTATAACAATGCTAATCAGGACACAAGATAATTTTAAATAAAAGGGTAACTCGGATTTTAATCGCATGATTCGTCGGTTTAAGAGGAGTTTATACCAAGTTAATTTACACAAAAAAGTTCTAACTTCAATATTTTTCTTAATTTTCACAAAAAAAGCCTTTAGAAATTCTTCAAAAGGCTTTTTAATTTAATAATATAAGGAATTAGTCCATCTTCATTTCAGGAATTTCTCCTTCGATAATCAGGTCTGCTTCCGTTGCTTTGATGATGTCTTCTACGGTAACCCCTGGAGCGCGCTCTAAAAGTTTAAAACCTTTATCGGTTACTTCCAAAACAGCCAATTCCGTAACAATTTTCTTTACACAATTCACACCGGTAAGCGGTAAGGTACATTCTTTTAATATTTTTGATTCTCCGGCTCTATTGACATGCATCATCGCTACGATGATGTTTTCTGCAGAGGCCACTAAATCCATGGCACCCCCCATTCCTTTAACCATTTTACCGGGAATTTTCCAATTGGCGATATCCCCTCTCTCATTGACTTCCATAGCTCCTAGAATCGTCAAGTCCACGTGTTGACCGCGGATCATACCAAAACTCGTTGCCGAATCGAAAAACGAACCTCCCGCTAATACGGTTATCGTTTGTTTACCCGCATTGATTAAATCCGCATCTTCTTCGCCTTCAAAAGGAAAAGGTCCCATACCTAAAACACCGTTTTCACTCTGAAACTCCACATCCATTCCCTCAGGAACATAATTGGCTACTAAAGTCGGTATTCCGATTCCTAAATTGACGAAATAACCGTCTTTTAATTCTTGTGCAATTCGCTTAGCGATGCCTACTTTATCTAACATAATTTTTGATTCAATGGTTAACAACTCCAGATCTACTGCTACCAAACTAGGGTTTGTAAGCGATACATCCGTTTTTAAAATAGTTACTTATGATTTTGAACGCACCGTACGTTGTTCGATTCTCTTTTCATATTTCTCCCCTTGGAAAATACGCTTTACGAAAATGCCAGGTACGTGAATCTCGTTAGGATCTAATTGTCCAGCCGGAACTAATTCTTCTACTTCAGCAATGGTAATTCGAGCTGCTCCTGCCATACACGCATTAAAATTACGAGCAGTGCCCTTAAAGATCAGATTACCCGCCTCGTCGCCTTTCCATGCTTTGACAATAGCAAAGTCCGCATCAAAAGCGTGCTCTAATATATGTGGTTTACCATTGAATACGCGAACTTCCTTACCTTCTGCTACCTCAGTTCCATATCCAGCTGGTGTAAAGAATGCCGGTATACCCACTTGTGCTGCTCTACATTTTTCCGCTAGTGTTCCCTGTGGAGTTAATTCCACATCCAATTCACCAGACAACATCTGTCTTTCGAATTCTGCGTTTTCACCCACATAAGAGGATATCATTTTTTTTATTTGTCTCTTTTTCAAAAGCAATCCCAATCCGAAATCATCAACTCCAGCATTGTTGGAGATACAAGTCAGACCGCTTATATTTTTTTTCACCAACTCGTTAATGCTATTCTCAGGAATGCCACATAATCCAAATCCACCAAGCATAATAGTAACGTTATCGGTAATGTCTTGCAAAGCAACTTCTACATTTGCAACTCTTTTATTTATCATAACTAATTGGTTTAATTAATTTGGTTAAAATTATAAAAAAAACGCCTTTAAAAAAAGGCGTTTTGGTTATTTTAAAAATCGAATTCTTCTGTGCTAATTCCTACAGAATCGGTTTCTGTCTCTACAACGTCGGCTTTCCAGCAATCGACCTTAATCGATAGATTCGCCGGTCGTTCAAATTGACCTTTCGACACTTTTAGATCGGGATCTGCATAACATTTTTTCATAAAAATCCCCCATATCGGCAATGCCATAGTAGCTCCTTGCCCGTATAAAGTAGTTCTAAAGTGGGCTGCACGATCTTCGTTACCCACCCAAACACCTGTGGCTAAATTTGGAACCATTCCAATAAACCATCCATCACTATTGTTTTGACTGGTTCCCGTTTTACCGGCAATCGGATTGGTGAATTTATAAGGGTGTCCCGTTACTCGAGCATAACCCGAACCGCCGCTTCCCGTTCGCAAACGAATACCGGAACCGGATTCGGTAACTCCTTCTAACAATTTGACTACGGTATATGCCACGTCTTTACTCAATACATCTTTAGCTTCCGGAACCGCATTGTACAGAACAACACCATTTTTATCAGCTATCCTCATAATAAACTGCGGTTTGATATATACCCCTTGATTCGCAAAAGTACTGTAGGCCGCAACCATATCCGAAACCGTAATTTCAACAGCTCCTAAAGCAATTGCGGGTTGTTGTGGGATTTCGGATTTCACTCCCAAATCTCTAGTCATATCCACGACAGCTTTTGGTCCTACTTTATCCATTAATTTTGCCGTAACCGTATTCACTGAATTGGCTAAAGCCGCTTTTAATGTCATGATTCCTCTATACGATCTTGAAGAGTTTTGCGGAGACCAGTCTGCACTGATTCCGTATCGTCCTTTAGGCATCGTAAACGGTGAATCGATAATCGAGTCACAAGGAGAATAGTGTAACTGCTCTATAGCCGTTGCATAAACGAAAGGTTTGAAGGTAGATCCTACCTGTCTCGCTCCTTGGGCAACGTGATCGTATTGGAAATGTTTGTAATTGATACCACCCACCCAAGCTTTAATGTTTCCCGTTTGTGGCTCCATAGCCATCAAACCGGTTTGCAAAAAGTGCTTGTAGTAGATAATTGAATCCCTAGGTGTCATGATGGTATCGCGCTCCCCTTTCCAGGTGAAAATACGCATATCGGTTTTTTTATTGAAAGATGCCAAGATATCGGCTTCCGATTTGCCTTGTTCCTTCATCTGTCTCCAACGCTCTGAGTTTTTCATTGCGCGGTTTAGGATACTCTCAATTTCACCCTGATTTAATTTCAAAAATGGCGCTGTTTTATTCGTTTTATTTTGAAGGAAAAACTCTTCCTGCAAATTAGACAAATGCTCCGTAACCGCTTCTTCCGCATAACGTTGCATTTTGGAATCGATAGAGGTATAAATCTTAAGTCCATCGCGGTAAATATCGTAAGTCGATCCGTCTTTCTTCGGATTCTCCTTTACCCATCTTCTCATAAAGTCGCGCAAATATTCTCTAAAATAAGTTGCAATACCGTCTTTATGGGTTTCCGGAGTAAAGTGTAAAGCCAGTGGTTTATCTTGGAACTTTAATTTCTCTTCTTCGGTTATAAAGTTGCTTTTCGCCATTTGATGCAATACGACATTTCGTCTATTCTGAACCAATTCTGGACGTCGTACTGGATTGAAGTACGAAGGATTCTGAAGCATCCCTACAAACATAGCTGCCTCATCAATCGTAAGATCTTTGGGTTCTTTTCCGACATAAACACGGGTTGCAGAACGAATTCCAACCGCATTATTAACGAAATCTGCCTTGTTCAAATACATGGTGATGATCTCTTCTTTGGTATATTGACGCTCCAATTTCACGGCAATAACCCATTCTTTTGCCTTTTGAGCAATTCTTTCAAAAATATTTCGCGAACCTTCTCCGTGAAACAATAATTTGGCTAACTGCTGGGTGATTGTACTGGCTCCACCGTTACTACCCACCGACGTTAAAGCTCTTAAAGTACCACGCGCATCTATACCCGAATGTTCGTAGAAACGCTCATCCTCAGTAGCTACTAATGCCTTGACTAAGTAGTCGGGTAAATCGTCAAATTTAACCGGAACACGATTCTCTAAATAAAATTTTCCCAAGGTTTTTCCATCGGAAGAAATAATCTCTGTTGCAACGTTACTCGCCGGATTTTCAAGTTCATCGAATGTAGGCATCGCTCCAAATACACCCCATGAGGCGAAAAGGAAAAATAAAATAATGGCTGTCATTCCCCCTACAAATAAAATCCAAAACCATTTTATATAGGCCCCAAATTCACTGGGTTTTGTAACTTGTTGTTTTTTCATATACTGTTGTTGTTGTTTCTCTGCTTTTCCTTTGAAATAGCCATACTCATACCGAAGTTGACACTATCGATCCCCTGTAATCACCACTTCTATATTCTTTTTATTATCGTTGTTCAAATAGTCTAAAATGGATTTCACGCTTCATGGCGCATTATCCAATCCAGTACTGTTTAGTTGGCATGCTCAATTCTTAGGCCAATTTCTGAAATCCCATCTAAAACCTCTACTCCTCCAACCTTACCAGACTCTCGAACGGCTTGTTGAATCTCGAAATTGTAGGTTCCGGCTTGTTTAAACTGAAATCCCTCTTTAAGCCACAATTTGTTTTCTTTGACATCTGTAAATCCAGTCCCCAATAGCGATCCATCTGCATTGGCCATCTGAAACTCCAACGTATCTACCAATACTGCTGCATTGGGTTGCTGAATTTTCAAAATCACGTACAGATTGTTGAAGGGATACTTTTTATTGTTGCGAACGTTTAAAAACAAATTGTATGAACCCAAACTATCTTGCTGTTCAACAACAAACTTTTTAACATCGTTTTTATTCCATGCGGAACCAACCGTTTGGTATTCATCGAAAAAACTCTTTTTGTCGCATGAAGCAAAAACAAAGAGTAACGCGAACCCTGCTAAAAGAATATTATTTCTTAGGAGCATTTTTTCTATGTGTTGAATTGTTATTGGTTTGATTTTTATTAGACTGGCTATTATTAGGTGCCGGAGCTGCAGCGTTATTAGGCGCGTTAGTCTTATTCGGTACTCTTTTTTTAGCAGGTCTCTTTTTCTTTTTAGGCTGATCAAAACGCGTTACACTATCCTGACCCACAGCATTCTGGAAGTTTTTCTCTTCACCTACTTCTGGTTCAATCGCATAATTCTCTAATTCTTTCGCTTTTTCACCGGCTTTGTTTAATGCAACGATTTCCTTCACTTGCTCTACAGGCAAAACATACCAATTGGCAGAGTTATTTGCATAAGCAAACCACATCAGCCCCTTGAAAATATCGATTTTCTGACAATAGGCATCTCCTTTTACCGTGTTGATTTTCGTATCAGAATCCGGCATGCCTTTTAGCGCATCCAAATAGGTGTCTAATTCGTAATTCAAACAACATTTTAATTTACCACATTGACCAGCTAATTTTTGCGGATTTAAGGATAACTGTTGGTATCGAGCTGCAGAAGTATTCACACTTCTGAAATCGGTCAACCAAGTTGAACAACACAATTCTCTACCACAAGATCCTATACCGCCTAAACGAGCCGCTTCTTGTCTGAAACCCACTTGTTTCATCTCAATACGCGTACTGAATTCACGAGCAAAATCCTTGATCAATTGTCTAAAATCTACCCGGTCATTTGCTGTATAGTAAAAGGTTGCTTTAGAACCATCTCCTTGAAATTCGATATCCGAAATTTTCATCTCCAAATTGAGTTTAATCGCCAATTCACGAGCTCTAACTTTCATCGGATCTTCCTTACTTCTAGCATCTTGCCAAATATCGATATCCTTTTGTGTCGCTTTTCTATATATTTTTAAAAGCGTGCTTTTTGCATCTACTTTTTTCTTTTTCATTTGTACCTTAACCAATTCACCCGTTAAAGTCACTATACCAACATCATGTCCTGGTGAGGCTTCTGTTGCAATAATATCACCGATACTTAAAGTCAGTTTTTCCGTATTTCTGTAAAAGTCTTTTCTACCGTTTTTGAAACGCACTTCTACCGCATCAAAAGGCTCATCGCCATTTGGATATGACATATTGGATAACCAATCAAAAACCGTTAGTTTATTACAACTATCTGTACCACACGTTCCATTATTTTTACACCCCTTCGGGGTACCCGAACTATCTTTTCCTGTTGAACAATTTGTACAAGCCATTCTATATTTTTATATATTTTCAACCCAAGGTTGTTATAAATCATTTTTGTTTAATCGTCTGTAAAGATAGTATTTTTTGTAGGTTACTTCATTTATTTTTACGATAGATTGTGAATTACAACCATCTAAAGATGAAGCCATTTACAAAAGCAGCCTTTGCCTTTTAAATCCATTCCCCATAAAGACCCATCGACGAGAAGTGTTAAATTTCACGTTTACACTATCACACCCTCTTCTTTTTAGCGTTGATTTTCACCGATAAGAAACTCCAATTACAGCAAGGGATATTTTCTTCAACCAGATCGATACTTTTCGAAAATTAACAGTAGCTTTGATTACAATTAAATTACTTTATGAAAGAAGAAACCCCAATAAGCGGAAGAATATATCAGGATACTGATTTTGTGGTTAGTGACTTTTCAAATGTCCTTTTAGAAGGACTCTTGGGAATGGAAGACTTGGAAGACCGGGAACCCCTACTCGTTTTTATTAAAATCAAAGACAAAAACTGGAACCGTTTCTTTTTAGATGCCGGTACGGGATTTTGGGAAAACTGGCAGGAAACTGAAGTCGACCAATCCGAAGCGCATATCGATGAAGTGGTCTATGTGGATTACAAAGAAAAATACCAACTTGATGGAAAAGAAATCGAGTCCGTCCGTTGTCATAATTCTCAAATCATCATTACTTTCAAAGGAAAAGAGCAATTTATATTAAGAGAAATCAATCCAGGTGATCACAATACCGCATCGGAGATTATCGCGATTCCACAAGTTTAATAATCATTACGCGATTCAGATAAATCCAATCCGTTTTTTATCAAGATATTGATCCCTCTGATCTTATTTTCACAGCGGACATCTAAGATACCTATAATACCCCATCCATAAATTAGTGGTGGGGTTTTGTTTGTCGTTTCATCTCATACGAATAGCTATCGCATAAAACCTCTTTTGCGCTACACCTATAGAAACTTCGAAAAGCGATCAACCGATCGAATCCATGCGTTCGAGTCTTTAAAAATTTAACACAGCTGCAAGCCGAAACCACATTTATAGGAAATGTTTTTATTTTCAAAAAACTATTTTTATCACTGTTAAGTCATTATAAACCAGTCATAAGTACTGTTTTGATATTTAATCTATGAAAAAACTATGGTGTAGTCTTTTTCTAGTTTTACCACTTATACACACTTGGCCCCAGCAGAGTCAGCAACTTCAAGGCCGCATCATTGATTCACAGCAACATTACCCCTTAAAAGAGGTTAGTATATCCATCTTGGGAGGTAATGCATTGGAGTATACTGATGCTGATGGGTATTTTATTTTTAACCAAGTTTCTGCGGGGACTTTTATCCTGATGGTCACTTATTCAGGATATATTACGAAACGATTCCCTATAGAACTGCCAATTGGAAAAGCTATTGATTTAGGCGTTATTATTTTAGATAAGGACATTATTGAAGATGTTCTGACAAACCATATCCACAGGAGCGATCCCGAATTCGTTGACGAGGATTATGGGCAGGAAAACAGTGCAGTATTCATACGCGCTTCGAAAGATATTTTCCAACGAGTTGCTGCGAGTAACTGGGCTCTTATGCGATTTAAAAGCCGCGGCCTAGACAGCAAATACCAAAAAACACTGATTAATGGTATCGTTGTCAACAAAATCATAGATGGACGTCCTTTACGCAGTAATTGGAATGGGTTGCACGAACTTACAAGACATCCGGAATTCTCGAGGGGCATACTTCCAACCAGCCATACTTTCGGAGGCACTACGGGAACACAACTGATTCGGATTCGAGCATCAGACCTACGCAAAGGCACCCGTATGACAAATTCGATGACCAATACCACAAACCAGTGGCGATCGTCCATCACACATGCATCTGGTTTACTGCAAAAAGATTGGTCCTATGCGCTTTCCGCCTCTTTTAGCAGGGCTAATGAGGTCTATTTTGAGGGGACTCATTCTCGTATACATTCGCTTTCCTTTGCTGTTGAAAAAAAACTAAACCACCGTCATGCGCTAAATTTCAATGGAACATATGCCTCGAACACAAGAGCCCTTAACAGCGCCTTAACCGATGAAATTACCGAATTGATGGGACATCGATACAATCCGAATTGGGGTTGGCAAGCAGGCAGACAACGCAATTCACGGCAAACAGTAATACAAGAACCCTTTTTTATATTGTCTCACTATTGGTCAATCCGCCCAAAAACGACCTTGTCATCCACGGTGTATTTTCAATTTGGCAAAATCTCGAGGAGTCGTTTGGGACATCTGGGCACACACAATCCCCTTCCGACGTACTACAAAAACTTACCGAGTTATTATGCCCATTTCCATGATATCCATGGCGAATTTCAAGGAAATAAAGAGCCTTATAAAACACTGGCCAATACTTATAAAAACCACTTCACTAACAACAGCCAAATCAATTGGGACGAAATATACCATAACAATCTTGTGAATGGCCCTAGTCGTATTATACTCTACGCCGATCAGACGGATGACCAATCCTACTCGTTTAATTCCAATTTAAACCATAGACTCTCACAGCAATTTCAGTTCAACAGCACCCTTGGTTACCGTCGCCTCCATTCTGAAAACTACAGTATAATCACCGATTTGTTAGGTGGTAATGGATATGTAGATATCAATCCATTTTATAAAAATAACCAATTGCAAACCGATTTGCATCACCCAAATAAAACGGTTTATAAAGGAGATCGCTTTGGTTATCACTATCAACTACAAGCAGCGGTTTTTGAATTGTTTAATCAGGTCCAGTTTCAACGCAAAAAACTAACCGCTTATCTCGCTAACGAAGTATCCCACACAAATTACCAGCGAATTGGTTTTTACAAAAACGGCCTTTATCCCGAACACTCGTATGGAAAGAGTGCTGCTGTAAATTTTAGCAATTACAGTTTTAAAACCGGAACTTCCTTTCGCTTCTCGCCAGCGCATTTTGCGGATTTCCATCTTGCTTACATCAAACAGGCACCAACTTTAAAAAACAGTTTTACCAACGCACGCATCAATAACCACCTCGTTTCTAATCTCAGAAGCGAAACGATATTTGGTATAGACGCAAGTTATGTGTATCAAACACCTAATATAAGTCTAACAGTAACCGCCTTTCTTTCACAAATACACCATGCCGTAGAACAGTCTTCTTTTTACTCCCAAGATCTAGAATTAGCTTTTGAAGAAGAAGGCAGTATAAACGTTCTCAACAACGCCTACGTCACTCAAATTCTCAAAGGAATCAACATGCGGAGTCTCGGATTTGACATGGGTTTAGAATATCAACTATCCCGAAAGATTTACGGCATTGTCGCAGCGGCAGTCGCACAAACATTTTACACCAACCATCCCCATATCGAATTACACATTGATCAGCTCCAAACCGGTTTAAATTACGGAACCAGCTATTTGAAAAATTACAGACTCGCTGCAGGTCCGCAAACCGCCTTTTCACTAGGTGTAGACTACCGCAATCAGAAGCAATGGTCCGCGGGAGTCAACGCCAACTATTTTGACCATAGTCACGTACAAATTGCGCCCATGCGACGAACAGATCAGTTTGTCATCGATCCTACGAGCCCGAACCAGTCCCCCTATCAAGACATCAGTGAAACGGATCTCAAACGCCATTTAAAACAAGAAAGACTTAACAGCTTGGTGTTAGTCAACGTAAAACTAACCAAATCGTGGAAAATCAACCGCAAAACCCTCGGATTCTTTAGCAGCATTCACAATGTTTTGGATCGGATTACTAAGGTTGCAGGTCAGGAACAAAACCGAGCTGCCAACTATAAACAACAATCATCTGATCGCAATAGCCCCCCACATCCTTTTGCCAACCAATATATTTATGGCTTTGGGCGTCAATACTTACTTAACATCTATTACCAATTTTAAATCCCTTACATCCTATGAAAACCACTATAAAAATTTTAGTTCATCTCGTTTTTCTGTTGACTTATACACTTTCGGCCTGTATAAAAAGTGATGATTTTTCAATACCGAAAACACCTTGTACAGAACCAGCTATTCAACAGACCAAAACCGTTGCACACATCAACGCACTAGCTACTGATAGACCCAGCAGATACCTAAATCCAGATATTATTTCTGCCTATGTAGTCTCGACCGATCGCGATAAGCAATTTTATCAAGCCATACATTTGGTCACACAACCCGATTCCCTCGCTATAAAAGTATTAGCAGAACCCTTAGGATTGGGACATTACACCCAATACGGCATTGGAAAAAAAGTATATCTCAACCTAGAAGGCCTTTACCTACAAAAGCGCAACGGTTTGCTCCACATTGGTAGCCTAATACAAGAAAATCTCGCAAGTATCCCTAAAGCTACCGTCAAGAAAACCATAATCCCGACTTGCAATCCTTTAAGTGAAGACGACTTTGTAGTAAAAACCACCATTGGGGAAATTCAAAAATCTCACAGTCTGAACGGTCAATTGATTGAATTGTCAGCGGTACAATTTAACGATCAGTCCCTTGGCAAGCCCTATAATGAAGATCCATCAAACTATACCAACAGACAAATCACAGATTCAACGGGTCAGACACTTTTTGTAAGAACCCATAGACAGGCTGTTTTCTCCACCAACCTCGTTCCATTCCATAGCGGTACAATCAAAGGGATCTTGATAAAAACTGCAACTGCTGACTATTTAATTCCGAGGCAGCAAAGCGATATCGAATTAAATGACGAGCGATTTACGGTTCAAAAGAACTCGGAACCCCTTGTAGATACACAAGGGAACTTGGTTTTTCCAGGTGCAGATTTTGAAGACTGGACTGTTTTCCTAGCACAACTAAATTCTTACGGACTGCACGAATATGCCTCCCACAGTATCGGAACAGGCCTAGAAAATTCGAATGCGCTCAGCATCATTGGCAGTACCCGCAAGAATGAATACCTATTTACCGTAGAAAACGTACAACGAATTCCCGACGGAACTACTACTTTGAGTTTTTACCTCAAAGGCAGCTCTAGCGCAAAGTCCTTATCGATCAACCTATACAAAGCAAACGGCTATCACTATGAAGTCTTTAATCTCGGAACAATAACTCGTGACAAAACCCTTAAAAAAGCGCTAAAAAGCACCACAAAACCCGAGAACGGACAGGCCGATTACAGTGGAACAATAGATACTAAAGGTCAATGGGTAAAAATCACCTTGGACTTAAGGGATGTTAGGTATAATCAAACGGGAAAAGAGAATTTTTTCAGTCTAAAAGTGGGTTCAAACTCCGACTACAACCTATTAATTGATGACATCGTATTCGAACAGAAGCAGGCTTATCGTACTGATAAATAAAAAAGGAAAAACCCACTAAAAGACCTCGATAAACGGTATTGACAATAAAGTTTACACCAAAAAAAAACCTTCATTGCTGAAGGTTTTTATATAGGATATCTGAAAATCGAAATTATTTCAAAGCTTCTGCTCCACCAACGATTTCCAAAATTTCATTGGTAATCGATGCTTGACGTGCTTTGTTATAAGTCAATTTCAATTGATCTCTTAATTCTTGTGCGTTATCTGTTGCTTTATGCATAGCAGTCATACGCGCTCCATGTTCCGATGCGAAAGAATCCAAAACCGATTTAAACAATTGTGTTTTTAATGAAGTTGGAATCAAACTTTCAAGAATTTCTTCTTTTGACGGTTCGTAGATATAATCTGAAGTTGTATTTGAAGTAGATACTTCTGGCAACAACAACGGTAAAAATTGTTCGGTAATCACAATTTGTGTTGCCGCATTTTTAAACTGATTGTACACCAATTGAATGGTATCATATTGTTCTTTTGCAAAAACGTCCATCAAGTGTTCTGCTATAACAGCAGTAGCATCAAAAGACAAATGATCAAATAGATCACTATCGTTTTCAATAACTTGAATATTTTTATGCAAAGCATCATAACCTTTTTTTCCAATAGTCAACAAGTCCACTGTTTTACCTTGGTAAACCGAAGTTTTCAAAAGGTTAACTTGTTTGATTACGTTGGCGTTGAAACCCCCACATAACCCTCTGTTAGAAGTAATGGCAACAATTAAAACCTTGTTTACCTCTCTTGTTTGAGAAAAAACACCTGAATGATCACCCTCTAAAGTTGCACTAATATTCTGGATTAATTCCGTAAGCTTTTCAGCATAGGGACGCATCGCAGTAATAGAATCTTGCGCCTTTTTTAATTTAGCTGCAGAAACCATTTTCATCGCAGAAGTGATCTGCATAGTTGATGAAATGGAGGTAATTCTATTACGAATTTCTTTAAGATTTGCCATTTTTAAATAGTGTAAGTAATTAGAGAAAAGCAATTGAAGCTCAATTGCTTTTCTACAACCTAATTATTAATATTTAGAAGATACTTCTTTAGCTACTTGCTCTAGAGCTGCTGTAACTTCGTCAGTTAATTTACCTGCTTTTAAAGCATTTAAAACCTCTTTGTGTTTTAAGTTCAAGATTTCTAGATAATCTTTCTCAAATTCTTTTACTTTATTTACAGGAACTTTTCTCAATAAGTTTTTAGAACCAGCATAGATAATAGCTACTTGGTCTTCTACTTTGTACGGATCGTTTACTGCTTGTTTTAAGATTTCAACGTTTCTTCTACCTTTTTCAATTACGTTTAAAGTAGCCGAATCCAAATCAGAACCAAACTTAGCGAAAGCTTCTAATTCACGGAATTGCGCTTGATCTAATTTTAAAGTACCAGAAACTTTTTTCATGGATTTAATCTGAGCGTTACCACCAACACGAGATACCGAAATACCTACGTTGATCGCTGGACGTACACCAGAGTTAAACAAATCCGATTCTAAGAATATCTGACCATCCGTAATCGAAATTACGTTAGTTGGGATATAAGCAGAAACGTCACCAGCTTGAGTTTCGATAATTGGAAGTGCCGTTAATGAACCACCACCTTTCACCAAATGTTTGATCGATTCTGGTAAGTCATTCATATCTTTTGCAATCGTATCATCAGCGATAACTTTAGCAGCACGCTCTAATAATCTAGAGTGAAGATAGAAAACGTCACCTGGATACGCCTCACGTCCTGGTGGACGACGAAGGATCAAAGACATCTCACGGTATGCAACCGCTTGTTTAGACAAATCATCATAAATGATCAATGCTGGACGACCAGTATCACGGAAATACTCCCCGATAGCAGCCCCTGCCATTGGAGCATAAACTTGCATTGGAGCTGGATCAGAAGCATTAGCCGCAACGATAATCGTATACGCCATAGCCCCTTTATCTTCCAATGTTTTTGCAATACCTGCTACAGTAGAAGCTTTTTGCCCTATTGCCACATATATACAGAATACCGGTTGCCCAGCATCATAAAATTCTTTTTGATTTAAAATAGTATCGATACAAACAGTTGTTTTACCTGTTTGACGGTCACCAATTACCAACTCACGTTGACCACGTCCTACTGGAATCATGGCATCGATAGACTTAATACCTGTTTGTAAAGGTTCTGTTACTGGTTGACGGTAGATAACCCCTGGTGCTTTACGCTCCAATGGCATTTCATACAATTCGCCACCGATTGGACCTTTACCGTCGATTGGAATACCTAAAGTATCAACAACACGACCTACCATTTGCTCACCTACTTTAAGGGAAGCGATACGGCGTGTTCTCTTAACGATAGAACCCTCTTTTACTCCTGTTGAAGGACCTAACAATACAACACCAACATTATCTTCTTCAAGATTAAGTACCATTGCTTCTAATCCATTTTCAAATTGAACTAGTTCTCCATACTCAGCATGAGATAAGCCGTATACACGTGCTACTCCATCTCCTACTGCAAGAACGGTTCCTATCTCTTCTAAAGAAGCGTCAGATTCAAAACCAGATAACTGTTTTTTTAATATTGCTGAAATTTCAGCAGGTTTAATTTCTGCCATTTTGATTTATGGTTTATACACGTAATACGTGCGGTGATTTTAATTAGTTAATTGTCGTTTTAAATCTTGCAATTTATTTGCCAAAGAAGCATTGAATTGTTGGTCGCCAATTCGAAGGATGAATCCTCCTAATATACTTGGGTCTACAATATTTTCAATAGTCACCTTTTTATTGGAAATCTGTTTGATTTTCGCTAAAACTTTGGTTTCCATTTCTTCGTCCATCGCAATTGCCGTAGTTACCTTTGCTTTTTGTATTCCCAATTCCAGGTCATACAACTCTTGAAATTTAGAAGCAATCGCCTCTAAGATATCAAAACGTTTGTTGTGCATTAGCAATTTAAACAATTCCATCGTTTGTGCAGATGTAGCAGCAAATATTTCGGATAAAGCATCTAACTTCACATTTCCTTTGATGATAGGATTTGAAAGAAAACTCTTTAAATCTTCACTTTGAGAAATCGAATCCGAAATAAGAATCATATCCTTATTTATCGTTTCCAAAGTTCCCTTTTCCAAGGAAATCTCCAGCATCGCTTTAGCATATCTTGCAGCAGCTCTAGTTCCAATCATAAGGATGAATTAATTTAGTTTTACTTCGTCTAACATTTTCTCCACCAATTTAACTTGGGCTTCTTTGTTAGATAATTGATCTTTCAATAATTTCTCAGCGATTTCAATAGAAAGGCTAGATACGTGATTTTTCAATTCACTCATCGCAGCATTTTTCTCACTTTCGATCGTAGCTTTAGCTTGAGCAATTATTTTATCTCCTTGCTTTTGTGCCTCTTCTTTCGCTTCAGCAAGCATCGTTTCTTTAATATCACGAGCATCTTTAATCATCGCATCGCGTTCGATACGCGCTTCTTGTAAGATGCGTTCATTATCTGCTTTAAGATTTTGCATCTCATTACGGGCTGCTTCAGCAGAAGCCAATGCCGTGTTAATCGAATCTTCTCTACCTTTTACGGCGCCCAAAATAGGTTTCCAAGCAAATTTCTTTAGCAAGAAAAAGAAAACAATAAAAATAGCTGTTGTCCAAAAAATTAAACTCTCAGGTGCTATAAAATTCATAGTATATTAGCTTTAATTTGTTTTTTTAATGTAAAAATAGCATCCTAAAACCAACCGTTTCAGGATGCATTTTTTTTTCAAAAATTATTTTGCAATTAATGCAACAACCACTGCGAACAATGCAACACCTTCGATAAGTGCAGCAGAGATAATCATTGCAGTTTGAATTTTTGAAGCTGCCTCAGGTTGACGAGCAATAGCATCCATTGCAGATCCACCAATTTTTCCGATACCTATTCCTGCCGCTAAAGCAGCAATACCAGCACCAATTCCAGCTAAAATCATAGTTAAAAATTTATATAGTTAATATTTAATAAAACTCAGATTAATGTTTGTCTTCTACAGCTTGACCAATGAATAGTGCCGACAATAATGTAAACACATAAGCTTGCAAGGCAGCGACTAATATTTCCAATGCACTCATGAACAATACAAATGCTCCAGAAACCGGTGCAATAAATACAGATTGGAATATAAAAATCAAAGAAACTAAACTCAAAATAATAATGTGACCAGCAGTGATGTTTGCAAACAAACGAATCATCAAAGCAACCGGTTTGGTGAACATCCCCATAACCTCAACTGGAACCATGATTGGCGCCAACCAAAGTGGAACTCCAGGAGTATTAAAGATGTGTCCCCAATAATTTTTATTCCCACTAAATATCGTGATCAAGAAAGTAAACATAGCCATCACAAAAGTAAAGGCGATATTTCCAGTAAGGTTAGAACTAAAAGGGAAGAAAGGAATTAAACCAAATAAGTTATTCACCCATATAATAAAGAATACGGTTAACAAATAAGGCATGAATTTTTCGTATTTTTTTGCGCCAATATTTGGTATAGCAATCTCATCTCTAACAAAAATAACCAAAGGCTCTAAGAAACCTGCAAGTCCTTTTGGAGCTGCATTGTTTTTCTTATAAGAACGGGCTACTGCGCTAAATACGATAAGGATTAATACCACAGAGAAAATCAAAGAAAACACATGTTTGGTAATCGAGAAATTCATTGGTCTTTTAGAGAAATCTGTAATAGAAGGAGCCTCTACATGCTCTCCAGCAACTTGAGTTGCAAAAGCATCGGCATAGTAAATATTTCCGTGATATCTAACAAACTGTTGTCCGTTTTTCTCTACCACTACTGTTGCATCATCATTATGATCAAACTCACTAGACATAAAAGTAACCAATCCATCGTTTGTCCAGAGAATAACTGGTAATGGCATAGAGTACGAATGACCATTGTAATCTAAAATATGGAATTCATGCGAGTCGGCAATGTGGTGCTGAATTAATTCAGTAGCATCAAACTCTTCAGTTTCTTTGTCGTGACTTTGACTTCCATCGGCAGCTATTGAAACGAAAGGCATCAAGATCATCAATAGGGCAGATAAATACTTCATGAATTTTTTTGCGGTCATCATTTTTACTTAAAAATTGAAAATTATGGTCTGTAAAATTTGATGCAAAGATAAAATTTTTAATTTATAAATTACTGTTAATGATGAAAAAAAAATCTAGACGCATCTTACTATAAATCAAACGGTTTCCTCTTTTTTGTCTTTTAATAAATCAACTACAAAAAAGGTTTCGAAAAATAAATATAAAAAATAGGGAATAAAAAATACCACTACGTCAGCTATATACGATCGATCATCGCTTCGAATAATCGGCAAAAGAAACAAAACAGACAGGATCATTTTAAAAAAACTACTGGCCATAAACGCATAACCCGTGTACTCAGAAAAAACAGAATTGATGTACAAAATAGCTCCAAATAACAACAAAGTTACTGCAAAGAGAAAGCCATAAATCGCAAATGTGTTGTAATAGTACTCTCGCGGCTCTAAGATAAACTCGATAAAAAGATATTGCGCACCGCCTACGACGATAGTAAAAAGCAGTAAGTATTTTATAAAATTCAGTAATTGTTGTTTCATTATGATTGTTGTTTTGTGAGTTTTAATTTTTTTTGTTTAACTGCTGCACTTGTTTAATAACCAAATACATGGATATAAAAACAGCCAAAAGAGAGCAACTTACCGTAAATCCAGAATAATCGTTAGGGTATTTTTCATCCAACCACACTCCGAGATAGGTTCCCGCTGCGATAACCACGCCCATTTGCAGTGCCATACCCGAAAAACGGATGTATTGGTTTACGGGTTTCTTTTGCTGGTCTTCCATTTATTTGTCTTCCATTTATTTGTCTTTCACTTTTTCATCCAAGGGCTTGATACCGGTCATTTTACAACTGGCTGTAAAAGTTGCCCCAAGTTCTACGGATAAATGTCCGACGGTCACCTCTCCAGAAACCACTGCTGATGACTTTAAAATCAACAACTTCGAAACATTCATTTTTCCTTCAACAACTCCTTCAATATCCGCATTTTCACAAACGACATCGCCTCTGATCTCCGCTCTAGGCCCCAGAACCAATCTTCCTTGGGAAGTAAAATTCCCCAATAATATGCCATCTAAACGAAAATCTGCAATCGTTTCGATCGATCCAGTTATCGTAGTTCCTTCTACAATCCTATTCGTTTTCCCTAATAAGTCAGTATATATTTTCTTCTTGGGTTTATCAAACATCAGTATTTATTTTTCTTTTTCAACTTTAGACTCCCAGTTTTTCTTCACCTGAATTACGGTATAATTCTCCGTAGATATGGTCGTCGCTTCATTTTCTATCTTGTATTCCGACGCACTTTTAAGGTAAGCAATCACCGACTTAGCACTTGCCTCACTATCGAATCCATGAATTACAAAAAACACCTCATCTGCCGTGTAATAATCCTGTGAGAACTTGACTTTACCGTCATGTCTATCCAAGGCATAGCGCTGTAACTTCTTAGCCATCAGATCCGATTTGTCCAAAGACTCCACCGGTATTCTATAAATGATTTTCCAGCTTTTAGATGGAGCATCACTCCAGGTCAAAGCATTTAATCGCGGTAAATCTCTATTGATGATTCGATCTGCCTCTTTTGCTTCCGGTTTGCCCGCATAGGTCAAAGCAACATAATTCAATGCTTTTTTATACCCCTCAACACCCTCTAATCGTCCGATAATATTTGCTTTAAGCAATTCATATTTCGGAAGATAGTCACTGTCGACAAATTGCACTATAGATTTATTTACTTGAGCCAAGGCCTCGACATAATTCCCTTTTCCGTATTCGTTATAGAGCTTGCCATACACTTGTTCTGGCGAGCCTTCAACCTCCTCTGATATGTTTTTATTCAACAACAATTCTGCATATCTAGAATCGGGATGTTTCGACAGTATATTCTGCTTCCATTGCTCCGCTTTAGCCGGATTAATGCTTAAATAAATTTTGTATAAATTGTATTTCGCCGGCAAAACTAAACGTTCTTCGGGTTCAAACAACAACAAAGCCTCGAGTTTTTCCGCTGCCAATTCAAATTCGGCAAATTTATCACTGTAAATGGATCCCAGTTGGAAATACGCGAAATCTCTATCTTTTTTAATTGCAGTTAACTCCGCAGGATCTGTAGGAATTTGACCTTTGTAGAAGTCTACCGAATACCTTAGATTTTCTTCTGAACCAGCAGCTTCAGTCGCAGCTTGATCAGCGCCTTTTTCACCGGTTTTGGATTCTGAGCTAGCAGTCGATCCAACCGTTGCCGCATTCCATCGCCAGTTTTCTTTTAAATCACGGTTTCCCCAGCGTTTTTTAAATTCCAGCTTACCAAAAGCCACGGCATTTTGGGAATAGAAATAAAAATTAGATGCTCCGGATTTTGAATTAGTACTCGAGTTAGCTTTATTCGAAACATCAGGCAAGCCTCCCAAAGCACCAGCTGCATTATTAAGCGGGTTATTGATCGCTGCAAAAGCCGATTGCCCACTACCCTGACTGCCCTTAGCAGCCAACTGCTCTTTTCGATTGTCATCCAATCGCATTTTTTCAATCAATTGATTGATATAAGAATCCTTTTCGCTAGGACTCATACTGACCAAACGCAAAATACTGTCGCTGGTTTTGGCCGTGCGTTCATACATGACTACATCGTGAAGATTGTCTCTCTTTTTTGTAATTTGGAAAAACTCCTTGGTTTTAGGAGGCAACAAAACAAGCGTACTATCATAGTATTGCCCCGCCCATTCATATTTTGCAGAGTTAAAATAAATTTCCGCCAAGCTTTTGTAGTTCGATGCTTTTAGATATTCATCGCCCTTACTCTCCTTTAATGATTTTTTAAAATAATCAATTGCCACAGGTGTCTTCTCCTGTTTCAAATAGAATAGTCCGACTTGTCGGTTTAACAAATCCAAATACGGACGGTTTTCCCTATCCTTTAGCAGGTCTTTGTATTTATCCAGAAAAGCAGCGGTGTCGACTTTTTTAAAATCGCCATATAGGAGCTGATTGGCATGAGATTGAATCATATAAGGACGCGGAGAACGTCGATTCATATCAATAATATCTTGAAAAGACGCCATAGCAAGGTCCTTTTGGTCCAGTCGTCCATAAAGTTGACCGAGAATAAAACTAAAGCGCGCTTTCTCTTCTATGCGTTCGGTTAACTTCTTGGCATCCACCAACGGAGTCACTGCACTGTCCATATGTCCAATATTGAGGTACGCCTGCGCCATTGTAGCAAGAGCATCAGCTCTATTCTGTCCAGCTAAACGCGAATCTTTCAACATTTTTTCGATATTCTGAATAGCCAATTCATCGTACATCAATCTCAAATTGGTTTTTTCACGCCAAACCTTAGCTTCATTAATCTTGTCGCTATCTGGGTATTTATAGAGAATATAATTGAACGCTTCTAAGGCTGGAATAAAACGGTTGTCGTAGTAACGCGATTTTCCCAATAACAAATAGGCTTCATCCATTTGTGGGTTTTTCTCGCGCCCGCCGATATACATCGATCGTTTCTGAATGGCTTTAGTCGCTTTGTCTTCTGCTAATTGGAAATCGGGATCCTTGGGTTTGTCATCCAGCAATGCCCGCTCTTCCGGCTGCATTCTTTCTATAGGCAAAACCTCCCAAAAGTTATCGTGATATTGATCTCTTAGGTTTATAAGTCCTTTATCAAAAGCGAGATTTCCGTTATACAAAACGTTGTATTTTGTATTTAACGATTGAAACTGCCTATTCACCAGGGCATCTTTTTTAGTGGAGCAGGCCCATATAAAAGCACCGATCACCAAGACTAAAATATATTTAGAGATATTCGTTTTCAATATTCGAAGTTTAAGTACTTAACTTTTAAAACACTTTTTTAGTATGACTACTGGGTAAAAATACGGCACTTTTATCGAAAAAAATGATTTTTACACAAAAATAAGAAATCCGCTTAACCAAAATGGGTTAAGCGGATTCTACGAATGAATAATAATTGAATGCAGATCGGTAATAATTAAACTGAAAAAAAATGCTCCAGTTCTTGTAATGTCGTTTCGGACGGTACAACATCTTTGACGATGCGCCCTTTTTCCAACGCAACGATACGCGTGGAAACTTCGACCGTATGCTGTAAATCATGACTGGAAATCAACATCGTTGTCTCTTTAGATTCTGATTTTTGCTTGATGATATTTTTTAATCGAATTTGAGTTGTCGGATCCAAATTCGCGAACGGCTCATCCAAGATAACCACTTTTGGATTACCCAGAAATGCTGCTACAATACCGACCTTCTTTTGATTTCCCTTAGACAAATCCCTCAAATACTTTTTGATGTTTACTATTTCGCCGTTAAAGAAATCCGCATATTCCAATAGAAAACGTTGAACTTCAGTTTTATCCATACCCCTAAGCTCTCCGACAAAATAAAAATACTCTTCGGGAGTTAAATAGCCAATCAAAAAGGTTTCATCGATAAAGGCTGCTGTCAAAGGCTTCCAATCCTCGCTAATATTGACCTCAAAACCGCTATTTAAAATAGTACCTTTTGAAGGAATAATCAGGTCGAGAAGCAAACTAAAAAAAGTAGTTTTGCCCGCACCATTATTACCGACTAAACCAAAACACTCTCCCTTTTCAATATCCAAAGAATCGATGTCCAAAACCGTGGTACCGTTATATGCTTTAGATAAATTTCGTACTTGTATCATCATATCTCTATTACTATAACTTTAATTTTTTTGTTTATAAGCCTTTAAAGCCTCATACTTTTCACTTTTATAAAGGACTTCTATTTTATCAAAAACCCGGTTTCTAAAGACCAAACCGCTTGCACCTATTACCGTCAGCGCAACAAGAGCCGCCTCTATACTCCAAAACGTTTTAAAACCGATATAAATCAGAACAGGAATAAATATCTTGGGCATTGAAATCAGCAAAGCCTTTAAATTAAATGCCTGTTTTTCTCCCAGTACATTTTTGTTTTTCTCCAAATCAACGGGCGTTTTAATGTACGCACCTCCCCACAAAACCAAATAGCCATTTACCCCTATATTAAAAACACCAGTCGCTAAGATCAACGCATAGACCTGCCAACCGAAATACAGATAAAACGAACTCAGCGCCATTAAAACCAAAGTTCCCAAAACCATCAACCACCATTTAGCCATCAGGTAATCACGGTATTTAATATTTTGACACATCATCAACGGATAATAAGACGAATCCCAGCTCGGAACAAATTGCCCGAAGTTTAAAAGAAAGCCTCCGGTAATCACAATTCCAAAAGCAACATGCATAAAGTCGTTGTTATACCCAGGTACAAAATCACCAAAGGACAATATCCCAAAAAACAAAAAAAGTATACTCATCAACACTGTTGTTCGTGCTCTTTTATTTCTTTTGATCATTCTAATGTCGTTTTTCAAAAAGGTACTTATCGTACCAAAACGATCCAACCAACTAAAATCCTCGGTTTTCACCTCTTGCTGAGCTTTAGAAAGCGCTGCGTCCAAATATAAATTTTTCGAATAAAAAGCAAAAGTTCCCTTATACAAAAGAACTAAAAGCCCCAAAGGCAAGATTACCAAAAACGGGTAATTATAGAAGGATGTAAAAAACACCGCAGTAAAAACGGTTAGATCGGCAATATCAAAATAATGCAACACTCCAACTACAGCAATAATTGCTAGTGTTATATAGAAAAAAACTGGACGGTTACTGATCAGTAAGTTTAGAAAATTGAAACAGTAGATCCACAACAATAAACTCAATCCCCATAACAGCACTTGTAATACCGGCATTCCCTCATAGATCATGACCCCACATAACGGAATAAAGAAGAACAGCTGTATGATATTAAAAATAGAAACCACCGTTTTACCGAGAAAATAGCGGACCAATTGACTGCGTTTGATATTGAGTACCACTAAAGGTTTAATATTTGCCGCAGGTAATTTCTGGAAGAAAAAGCGAAGAGTCAGATCCAATGCGAAGTAATAAATCAGATATTTATTAATCGTTTCCAAGGGAGGCAATCCATTTTCCTCCAATAGGAAATAGCTTAAAAAGCCAAAAAGTACAAAAAGCCCAATTACATAAATAGCTCCTAGAAAAAATAAAATTTTTAGAAAAAGATTGAGTTTAAAAGAAGCTGACCTTGAAAAAGCTTTCCACTCTAAAGTCAAGAGAAATTTTAACATAGCAACATGCGGTTTTATATAATAAGTATACTTTAGACTGAATTTGTTACACATTTGACAATTTTTTTTTCAAACTCCGTCGTTTTATATATACTCTATGATGATTTACAAAGAAAATCGCTCTCACAAAGAAGGCATACACCACCACATCCGCCTTTAGCTGTGCGGATTTTAGATTCACCTTAAAAATAGCGAGTGCCTATCGATTCTCTGAAGATCAACTGCTTTTTAATAATTATATTTGCAGTATAAAAAGACACCTTAAAATGAATATATGCCGTCGCAACAAGCCTCAAGCTGCAAACAGCTCGTTATAAAAAATCTGCGATTTCATATTCCTAATCAAACAACAGAATCTACATGAAAAAAGACATTATTATTCCCGTGGTCAAAGATGTTTTTATGGCTGCCGTATATGAATGGAATGAGGAGTTTGCCAGTCATGCTTGGTATGCCTATCTCATCAACAAGAGCGAATTGCCCTTAGAAGCCATTATGATCATCTCTCAAGCAGAAGGAACTATTGACGCGGAGATGAGAAAAAGCACCCTATTTAGACATGCCTTTCCCAGGTTAGAGGCAGGCGCATCGATAAAGGTAGAGCTACTAGACGAGAATATTTTTCAACTTGACAATCGATTTATGGTCACTTTCTTTTCGGAGGGAACCCTATTTGACAAAAACTATATTTTTCCCGCAAATACGATTAGTGTTGACCAAGTGGTCGATTTGGACATCAATACCCATCAAGGCATTTTATCTCAATAAAAATACGCCCCTAAAACCGAAAGGATTTAGGGGCGTTTTATTTAAAATATTTTTATTTATTGCTCGTGTTTTGGAGGAAACAACAGCGACAACACTATAGATAGGGTTAGCACACTTCCGATTACGGTGAGTGATATCCACGACTCCATATGGTAAAACGGAGAGATAATCATTTTGATACCAATAAAAGCCAAGATGATTGCCAATCCATATTTTAGTTTGCTAAAACTATCCATAAAATTCGCCAATAGGAAATAAAGTGATCTCAATCCTAAAATAGCAAAGATATTGGACGTATATAAGATAAACGGGTCATCTGGTGCAATAGCGAAAATCGCTGGAATACTATCCACTGCAAAAAGCAAATCGGTAAATTCGATAACGACTAGGGCTACAAAAAGCGGCGTAGCCATTTTTACTCCGTTTTGAACGGTAAAGAATTTATCTCCATCGTAGTTTTCACTGACTTTAAAAAATTTGTGAACGAGTTTAACCGCAGGGTTTTTAGACAAATCGGCATTGGCATCGTTTTCTTCTTTACTAAACCAGGATTTAATTCCCGAATACAATAGAAAGATACCAAAAATGGTCAGTACCACATTGATACGAACCGTTTGACCCAAAATAGTCATATCCGGCAGGTAGGTATGATTGATCATCTCCACTCCTGCAAAGATAAATATAGCTCTAAAAACCAAAGCTCCAATGATTCCCCAGAATAACACGCGGTGATGTAAGTGTTTAGGCACCTTAAAAAAGGTAAACACCAAGATAAACACAAACAAATTATCTACCGAAAGGGCCTTTTCAATCCAATAAGCGGACTGGAATCGGGCGAAATTCTCAAAATCCATATAATAGTAGATGACTCCACTAAATACCATGGACAATGAAATCCATACAATCGACCAAGTCAGCGCTTCTTTGGTAGAAACCTCGTGGCTTTTTTTGTTGAAGATTCCCAAGTCTAACAACAACATAATAAATACGGCAATACCGAATACGGCTAAAATTCCCGGATGATTAATCAGATGATCCATAACTAATTTTTTTTTTACACGGCAAAAATAATTCTAATAATCTCCCCCTAGAGAAACGCTATAATTGACTAAATATCAAGACCTTAAAAGCATTTAAAAAACAGACTTCACCGGCCAAAAAAAAAGCAAGACAATGAATATCAATGCCTTGCTTTTTTAAACGCGTCTGTTTTCCCAATAATGCTCTTATTTGAAAAAATTAATCCAATTTATCGGTTAACTTTTTAAACACTTTTTTAGGGTCTTTACCTTCGTATAAAATATCATAAACAGCATCGATAATCGGCGTTTTAGCACCGTATCTCTTATTGAGCTCAAAAGCACTTTTGGCGGCATAATACCCCTCTGCGATCATATTCATCTCCATTTGTGCCGATTTGACGGTATATCCCTTGCCAATCATATTACCAAACATACGGTTTCTTGAAAACAACGAATAACCCGTAACCAATAAATCCCCTAAATAGGCAGAATCATTGATGTTCCTTTTCATTTTATGCACCTTTTGAATAAACTTTTTCATCTCGCGAATCGCATTACTCATCAGTAAAGCCTGAAAATTATCGCCATAGCCCAAACCGTGTGCCATACCACAAGCAATGGCATAGATGTTTTTAAGCATTGCGGCATATTCAGTACCGATGATATCATCGGATATCTTCACTTTGATATAATGACTACTAATACTCTCTGCAAGCACCTCAGCATTTTCCGTATTAGAACAGGCAATCGTTAAATAAGACAAACGCTCCAATGCCACTTCTTCCGCATGACAAGGTCCCGTAAGCACCCCGATATTTTCATAGGGAATATCATAAACTTGATGAAAATGCTCCCCAACGATCAAGCTGGTTTCCGGAATAATCCCTTTAATAGCAGAGAAGATAACTTTCCCTTCTAAACTTTCTTTTAAGTTTTGAAGTTCTGAATTTAAAAAAGCCGATGGAATTGCAAAAATAATATAATCGGCATAAGCCACCGCTTCATTGATATCATTAGTCAATCGAAGTTGATCGGTATCAAATTCGACTGCACTCAAATAGTTTGGATTGTGTTTATTAATTTTTAGTGCCTCTAAAGCGGCTTCGCTTCGCATATACCAAGCAATTTCAGTTAGATTTTCACAAAGCATTTTAGCAATGGCCGTTGCCCAGCTTCCTCCTCCTATTACTGCAAATTTTGGATTTTCCCTCATATAACACATATTATTCAACCACCAAAAGTAGTTAAAAAACTAATTTCAAACAATTAGGTATTCACAACTATTAAAATAATTAAATAAACATCGTTCTAATTCTATAGGTAATTTCAATTAAAACTACAACAATTTAACCACAATCACACTAATAACAAATATTATTAATCAAAAGCATCAATTAAAACTAAGCAAATAGGATAAGTTGAAGCCACATCTAAATTCAACAAATTGAAAAACTTTAACAGTATCTTAATATCACCAAGCACAATCTGTCGAGAAACTGTGACGTTATCCTTAATAATTGGCCTGATCAATATGTAATTATCGCTGTTTTTTTTTAGATGATCAGACCGTTTTTTTTTATTTTGGAATAAAAGCGTTCGCTCGATTCGAACGCTTTTTTATTTTATAAACTCTTTTCAATTATCCCTTGAAGCTTTTCAAGGTCTAGATTCTTTTTTTCTCCCAATGCCGTCCAATTTCGATCTCTAAACCGCTCTACAATAAATGATACCGCTGTATGATAGTCATCTGTACACTGCGATATAGTTGTAGGCATACCGGTTTCTTTAAAAAACTGCACCGTCATTTCAATTGCCTTCTCGGCAATCTGCTCGTCGCTTCCCTGATCTAATTTCCAGACGTTTTTACCATACTGTGCTAATTTTTGTTTCTTCGTTTCAAACAAAACACGGTACAAATTTGGACCTATAATCGCCAAGGTTCTCGCGTGGTCTATATGGTATAATGCCGTTAATTCGTGTCCAATAGCATGTGTGGCCCAATCTGTGACTACCCCTTTACTGATCAGCCCATTTAGCGCCATAGTACAACACCACATAAAATTGGAAGCAGCTACGTAATCGCGTGGATCCCGTAGCACTTTAGGGGCAGTTTCTATCAGGGTCAATAAAATACCTTCTGCGATTCGATCTTGTAAGTGGGCCTGTTGCGGAAAAGTCAAATATTGCTCCAGTACATGCACAAAGGCATCTACTAATCCGTTTTGAATTTGTCGAAGTGGCAATGATTGTATTACGGTAGGGTCACAAATTGAAAATTGCGGAAAAAGCGCTTCTCCGCCAAAAGACAATTTCTCCTGAGTAGCAGCAATCGTTACCACAGATCCGGAATTCATCTCGCTGGCCGTTGCAGGCAAAGTCAAAACCGTTCCGAAGGGAACCGCATTTTCTTTGATCAGCATTTTGTTTTTAATGATATCGATTGGGTCGCCTTCGAACTGAACCGCAGCCGAAATAAATTTAACGCCATCTATTACACTCCCCCCACCTACAGCTAAGATATAGGTGATTTTTTGCTCGCGCACTAGCTCCACGGCTTTCATTAAGGTTTCGTAATGCGGATTGGCCTCAATACCTCCAAATTCGACAATTGCATATCCACTTAAAGCATCCATCACTTGCTGATAGACACCATTGTTAAAGATGCTACCCCCTCCATAGGCCAAGAGTATCTTCTGATCTTTTGAGATAAAATTATTTAGTTTGGAAATTTGACCTTCGCCAAAGATTAGTCTTGTCGGATTATACCATTCAAAATTCAACATAATTAGGGTGTTTAAAACCCTAAAATTAAAACATCTAAAAGGGTTAAAATCCTAAGTTTGTGTTATTTTTTGTAAAACAGATTGTGGTTGATGTATTTCCATACTTCGTGATCTAACAGAGGACGAACATCTTTCCTGTCTTTTATGCCTTGTCTAATTGCTGTAGAAGAAATTTCAATGATTGGGGCGTCTACGAGTTTAATCTTAGAGATATCTGTTGACAAGGGCAAATCGGAAACTTCCTTAGAAATTCTCGGATAAACATAGATTGGATAACGCTCGAGGATGACTTCGTAATTTTTCCATTTTGCCAAGGATTTTAAATTATCCTCTCCCATGATCAAAGCGAAATCGTCTTTGGGAAATTTCTCTTGAAGATGAGCTAAAGTAGTGATGGTATAGTTGGGTTGAGGCAGATTAAACTCGATATCCGAAGGGCGAATTCTCGGGTAATTTTGAGTTGCCAAATGAACCATTTGAAGACGGTGATAGTCTTCTAATAATCCGCTCTTCTTTTTGAGCGGATTATGAGGAGTTACTACCATCCATATTTCATCTAAGTCACTGTATTGCGCCAAGTGATTGGCAATAATTAAATGGCCTACATGAATGGGATTAAAAGTACCGAAATACAATCCAATCTTCATGGTATATTATTTTTTATTTATAAATTCTTTGACCAGTTCATAAGCTTCTTTCTGCGCTACTTCCAAGTCATAGTTTTTAATAATGGTATCAAATTGAGGAGCCGTCGCCAGTTCAACCGAAGCTTTGGCAATTCTCATATTTATTTTGTCGTCACTTTCTGTAGAGCGCTTTTTCAATCGAATTTTCAACTCGTCAATACTCGGTGGTTTCACAAAAACCGCCAAAGTTTCTTCCGGATATTTACTCTTAATACGCAAACCTCCTGCGACATCTATGTCAAAAATCACATTTTTTCCAAGACTCCAGATTCGCTCCACTTCACTTTTTAAAGTTCCGTAAAAGTTATCGCGATATACCTCTTCCCACTCTAAGAAATCTTCGGCTTTAATATGCTGTTTGAAATCGTGTAAGGAGATAAAATAATAGTCCGTACCATCGATTTCAGTACCACGCGGTTCTCTTGAGGTCGCCGAAATGGAAAAGGCTAAATTAAGATCTTCTTGTTGAAGTAAGTATTTTACAATAGTGGTTTTACCCGATCCAGATGGTGCTGAGAATACGATCAGTTTCCCTTTTTTCATACGTCAAATATATTTTTATACTAAAGTCCTATGCATCACCTAATCCAATCGCTATTTGCTTATAACAAATGCGTGTATAGGAGTGATCTCACAAAACCTTTTACTGTGCGTTTCTTATAAAACGTTAAGTACTTGCTCTTTGATTTTTTCCAATTCATCTTTCATCAAAACAACTAATTTTTGCATTTCTGAATGATTGGATTTAGACCCCATGGTGTTGATTTCACGTCCCATTTCCTGAGCAATAAAGCCTAACTTACGCCCATTTGCCTCAGAACCGGATAAGGTTTCGATAAAGTAGTCCAAATGATTGGTCAAACGAACTTGCTCTTCGGTAATATCCATTTTCTCTAGATAATAGATCAACTCCTGTTCAAATCGATTCTCATCAACATTGACTTGAAGCTCTGCTAAATTATTTTTTAAACGGTCTTTTACCGTCTGAATTCGCTGTCCATCCAAAGCTGCTGCCAACTCCATACTGTTGCGAATATTAGCAATACGCAATCTGAAATCCGTTTCGAGTGTACTACCCTCACTATTTCTAAAAGATTTTATATTCGCCAAGGCCTGAACGATTACTTTTTGAATTTCGATCCACTCACTTTCATCGAGTTCAACACGCTCTACCTTTAATGAATCGGGCATTCTCACAGCCATCTTCATCAACTCAGTCTCATCAGCTTCCGGTAAGATCGCTTTCATTTGATTGATATAAGCCATAACAATTGGAGCGTTGATCTTGTTGGAGGTTTCCTCGGCCGTAACTTCTACGTACAGAGAAAAATCAACTTTTCCGCGCTCTAATTCTTGTGCAATTTGATTTCTCAAAGGCAATTCTTTCTCTCTATACGTTAAAGGAAGTCGCACGTTTAGGTCTAAACCTTTACTGTTCAACGATTTCACCTCTACAGTAATCTTTTTGGTTGGCAATTGCATACTTGCTTTCCCAAATCCAGTCATGGAATGTATCATATTCAAAATAATAATAGCTACAAAGGTACTAAAAAAGTATCTAGCTAAATTCAGTTTCAGTGATTTATAATATTTGTACTCCCGTAATAAATCGCCACAACAGCACTCCAATCGGATTTTATATAAAAAAACCCAATCGATTTTTGATTGGGTTTTTTATATGTCACTTTGATTTAAGTTGTTTAACCCTTGGCAAAGATTCGGAGATCCACGACCAACAGTGGTCGTCTCCGCAGCTTACTCATAGCGCCTCAAGCTCGAAACACCTACTCGATTGAAACAATTTCTCAACCTATCCCACAGCAAATCTAATACTTGGAACAGCAAGCGAAACTCCGTTGCAAAACAGCAAAACAGCCAGAAGATGGTACTATAATATAGCCAAAATTTCTGTAAAAAACAAGCTGTATACCGTTAAATCTCTGCGATCAACGCAGCAACCGTTTTGGGTGCATTTCCAATAAAAATGCGACCATTAACGACGGCTACCGGCCTACTCAGGAAGGTATAATGCTCTAAAATTAGATCTTTATAATCCTGTTCCGTTAATTTCTTGTCTTTTAAACCCCTTTCTTTGTATAATTTTGCTCTTTTGCTAAAAAGAGATTCATAACTACCTGCTAGGTTTTTCATCTCCTCTAATTGCAATTCCGAAATTGGATTCGATTTAATATCCTGTAAGTCAAATTGGTGTAAATCTGGAATCTGATTTAAAATTTTTTTACAGGTATCACAGGTTTTTAAATGGTATATTTTTTTCATAATCGTTTCTAGTATATTCTCAAAACACCTAAACTCCCACTAAGATTTCACAACAGAAATTCCAGAGTTAAATTGGGCTTGATGGTTCAGTCCTCATTCTATATAAACAAGGCTTGAGTATTATTAAATGTTTTTGACCTTAATGATGTGAACCGGACAAATTTTCTCTGCTTGCTCACAACTCTCTAAAATGGTATAATCCAACGTTTTTACTGTGTGAAACCCCTTGTTGTTTATCGCTTTTAACAAAACTGTTTTTCCATCTTTTTTAGACATTTGAAACTGCCCCGGAGCGACCTCCACACAATAGTTACAGCCGATGCATTTGTCGCGTTGCAAAGTAATGATAATCATTAATTTTCGACAATTTTATAAAGCTTATCGGCCATGCGTACCCTAAAAGGCAACTTAATGGTACACTCATCCCCCCTAAGCGCTTTAGTTGCCAGCTGCTCATTGACATACATTTCTTCAATTGTCAATTCTTCTACGCCAGTTGTAGGTCCCGTAATCAATATACGATCCCCGTTTTTAATATCATAAGCCTCAATTTTAAATTCCCCGATCGATGCTTTTTGAAAATAATGGGTTGCTCTACCGATATACACCTTTTTTTGAGTAGCACTAGATCCGGAGTTATCACTCCATTCCCCTAATTTCTGACCCAAATAATAGCCACTCCAAAAACCGCGATTATAAACCGTTTCCAGATCTTTCATCCATTGATTTACTTTTTCAGTTGTAAATGTTCCCGCTGCCTGTGCATCAATTGCCTCTCTATATGTTTTTACAACGGTAGCTACATATTCCGGAGCACGTCCACGTCCCTCTAATTTTAACACTTTAATACCCGAATCAATCACTTGATCCAAGAAATCTAAGGTACACAAATCTTTGGGCGACATCATGTATTCGTTATCAATCTCAATCTCAAAACCCGAATCCTGATCGATCACGGTGTACTTCTTGCGACAATTTTGCTTACAAGCACCTCGATTAGCCGACGAATTATGGGCATGTATACTCAGATAACACTTACCAGAAACCGCCATACACAAAGCACCGTGTCCAAAAATTTCAATCTCAACTAAGTTACCCGAAGGCCCTTTTATACCCTCTTTTTCAATCTGCGCAGTTATGCTTTTTACTTGACGCAAACTCAATTCTCTAGACAAAACTATGGTGTCCGCAAAAAGGCTGTAGAACTTTACGGTTTCGATATTGGTTACGTTTTGTTGTGTCGAGATATGAACCTCAAAATCAATAGCTCTTGCCGAAGCAATTACCGCTTGATCGGAAGCAATTACAGCGGTTAAACCCGCCTCTTTCGCCTTGTTCAATAGGGTTTTAACCACCGACAAATCATGATCGTAGATGATGGTATTTAGCGTGAGGTAGGTTCTGACTTTTTTCTCTGCACAACGCCTCGCTATTTCCGGCAAGTCATCGACTGAAAAATTAACCGTTGAACGCGCGCGCATGTTCAATTGATCTACACCAAAATAAACCGAATCCGCACCGTTGTCTAACGCTGCCTGCAAAGATTCAAAATTACCTGCCGGAGCCATCAACTCCACCTTTCCCGAAACCGTCATCTTTTATGCTTGTATTTTATATAATAAATCCGATTTTCGCACTCTAAAATCCAAACTCAAAGTCATTTTATCTCCAACTTGTGCCTGCTGTACGACAGCTCCATTAACCATCATTTGCTGTAAATCCAATCGCTGCTCTCCCGTAGTTGGCCCCACCACAACTAGAATATCACCTAGTGTTATTGCTTCATTTTCGATCGAGAATTGTCCTACACCGGCTTTGGTAAAATAATGTTCTACCCTGCCTATCAATTTCTTTTTCTCCATGCGTTTTTTTCTGATTTTCGTAACAGCACTAACTTTTACAGGAACAATCTCATCAAAAACGTTGCGTTCATTTTTAAATTTTAAAGCGTCTGACTTCCCTTTTTTGAAAATCAAATTCCCCTTTTGAACTCCACGACGCATGGCTCGCTGTTCCTCTTCTGGCAGCTGAATTACAGCGACACATTCATCGGAACAGCAGTGGTGCATTTTCTCGGCACAGTCATCACATTGAATAAACAACAGATGACAAGCTTCGTTGGCACAATTGACATGAGTATCGCAAGGCTGTCCACATTGGTGACAATTTGCAATGATATCATCGGTAATTCGCTCACCCAAACGGTGATCAAAAACAAAATTCTTTCCGATAAATTTACTTTTCAAACCTTCCTCCTTGATCTGACGGGTGTATTCTATGATACCACCCTCCAACTGATATACCTTCTGAAAACCCTTGTGTTTAAAAAACGCACTGGCCTTTTCACAACGTATACCACCAGTACAATACATCAAAAGATTTTTATCCTCTTTATGTTCGGCGAGTTGCGCTTCAATAATAGGCAGCGACTCTCTAAAGGTATCTACATCGGGAGTTATAGCCCCTTCAAAATGCCCTATCTCACTTTCATAGTGATTTCTCATGTCGATAACCACCGTATTGGGATCGCTCAACATCTCATTAAATTCTTTTGCCTTTAAATGTATACCGATATCAGTAGCGTCAAAACTACTGTCCGTCAGTCCGTCAGCAACAATTTTACTTCTAACCTTAACAGTCAGTTTTAAAAACGACATATCGTCTTGCTCAACAGCTACATTTAAGCGGATTCCCTTCATAAAATCATAAGCCTCTAAGGTTGCTCTCAGCGCTTCAAATCCCTCGGCAGGAACCGACATTTGTGCATTGATCCCCTCTTGGGCTACATAAATTCTCCCCAAAGCGTTTAAATGGCTCCAGGCTAAGAATAATTCGTCTCTAAATTGTTGTGGGTTTTCGATTTTTGCGTAAGCATAGAAAGACAGGGTCAAACGGTTTTGCCCGGCTTGCTCGATGAGCAAAGCTCTTTCCTCCGCGCTTAAAGTGTTATACAGTTGCATGCTATTAACTTTTAAGTTGGTAAATAAACAATATGAAATCATTCTAATTGGAAGAATGAAGCGGCAAAGATACCCTTTTTTAAAAATCCTATAAAATGATAATTATCATTTTATGATTAAACACAGCAGTAAACACTGATTTTATGCTATTAGGAGGGGTTCTAACGCTATTATTTTAAATTCTAATGGACAAGCAACTCCTTTGTAACTCAAAAAAAAGCTGTACTTTTACATTTCAAATTTTATGAAAGATGAGTGCAGATAAAGAAGCCAAATTAAAAGCTTTACAGCTTACATTAGATAAATTAGACAAAACTTACGGTAAGGGAACGGTGATGAAATTGGGTGACCGTGCTGTAGTAGAGGTAGAGTCTATCTCTTCTGGCTCTTTGGGCTTGGATTTAGCCTTGGGAGTAAACGGATATCCTCGTGGAAGAATCATTGAGATTTACGGTCCAGAATCATCGGGTAAAACCACCCTAACTTTACACGCGATTGCAGAAGCTCAAAAAACAGGAGGTATTGCCGCTTTTATCGATGCAGAACATGCCTTTGATCGTTTCTATGCACAGAAATTAGGAGTGGATATCGACAATTTAATTATTTCTCAACCAGACAACGGTGAACAAGCCTTGGAGATTGCAGAAAACCTAATTCGTTCTGGAGCTATTGACTTAGTCGTTATTGACTCCGTTGCCGCTTTGACTCCGAAAAGTGAGATCGAAGGAGAAATGGGAGATTCCAAAATGGGTCTTCACGCTCGTTTGATGTCTCAAGCTTTAAGAAAGTTAACTGGAACCATCAGCAAAACGAACTGTACGGTATTTTTCATCAACCAGTTGCGTGAAAAAATCGGAGTAATGTTTGGAAATCCAGAAACTACTACTGGAGGTAACGCCTTAAAATTCTATGCTTCTGTACGTTTAGACATTCGTAAATCAACCCAAATTAAAGACGGCGATCAAGTGATGGGTAACCGCACTAAAGTAAAAGTTGTTAAAAACAAAGTAGCACCACCGTTCCGTACTGCAGAATTTGACATCATGTATGGTGAAGGAGTTTCCAAAGTTGGAGAAGTATTAGATCTGGCTGTGGAATTTGAAATCGTTAAAAAGAGCGGTTCTTGGTTTAGCTACGGAGATACTAAATTAGGTCAAGGTCGCGATGCTGTCAAAGGTGTCATCAAAGACAATCCAGAATTGATGGACGAATTAGAAATTAAAATCAAGGAATTAATCAAAAGCAAAGAAGATTAATCCGCGTTAGTGATTCAATAAATATCAGGGCTGTCTAAAAAAGACGGCCCTTTTTTCGTAGATTATCGATCGATTCTATTATTTAAAAAGCAACAATTGCTTTAACATCATTTCTCTAGCCTGCTGTTTCACCTCTTTTCTATCGGCAAGAGTCTTTCCTTTAGTTACTATAAACGGATGTACCACTACTGGTACTCTCGCGGGATAACCCGCAAGAAATTCAAAAGGAAAATATCGCTTCAATCCCCCGAAAGACATCGGGACAATTTCAATTTGGTGTTCGATCGCCAAGCGAAATGCTCCGTCTTTAAACTCATCTAAAATCAAGGATTTATCATCCGAGACCCCGCCTTCAGGAAAAATACAAATACTACGTCCCAATTTTATTTTATCCTCCGCACTTTTTATAGCTTGCATCCTACTTTGGGAGTTTCCGCGATCAACCAAAATACAAGTTCTCTTATAGAAGAATCCAAAAATAGGTAGTTTTGCCAATTCCTGTTTACCGACAAAAACAAAAGGATTGTCTTTTATCAAAATCAGCATCAACATAATATCCATCATCGAAGTGTGATTGGAAATCAACATATAACTTTTGCCCTTTTCCGGCTTCTGCTGCCATTCCACCCGATAACGGAAGCCCATACCAAAAAACACGACTTTTGCCCAAAAACGGGCTAATATAAAAAAATAGGGATAGGTTCGATCACTAGAGATCGTCAATATCAACAAAGGAGACATGATAATAATAACTACAGTCATTAACAAGTAAAACCAAATTTTCCATAAAATCCAAAATGCGATTTTTAATAGCTTCATGTAGTGTCTATTTCTAAAATTTTTAACAAATTCAAAAGTAAAACATATTAGCCAATATTTCATCACACTAAGCTAAAAGCAGCGATCAATTATAAAAAAAGCACCCAGTAATTGCGCCAAAAACCAAATTAGCTAATTCAAATCCTTTATATTTGTACTAAATATAGAAAAAATCAAAAATGGCTAAAATTCTAACTGGAGTACAAAGTACTGGTACTCCCCACTTAGGAAATCTTTTAGGAGCTATCATCCCTGCGATACACATGGCCAACCTTAAAGAAAACAATTCCTTTCTTTTTATTGCTGATTTACATTCGGCAACACAGATAAAAGAAGCATCCACCTTGCAGAGCAACACGTATAGTGTCGCTGCCAGTTGGCTCGCTTGTGGATTAGACATCAATCACGTAACTTTTTACCGACAATCCGACGTTCCACAAACCACTGAACTGTCTTGGTATCTAAGTTGTTTTTTTCCATTTCAAAGATTGACACTAGCCCATTCCTTTAAAGATAAAGCATCACATCTCGACGATGTGAACGCCGGACTTTTCACCTATCCGATGTTGATGGCCGCAGATATACTGCTGTATGACGCTGAATTTGTACCGGTTGGAAAAGATCAGCTACAACATTTAGAAATCACCCGAGATGTCGCTTCGCGATTCAACCATCAAATGGGTGAAACTTTTGTTTTACCAGAAGCTAAAATTGCGGAAGAAGTGATGATAGTACCGGGCACTGACGGTGAAAAAATGAGTAAATCCCGAAACAATTATATCAATATTTTTCAAGATGACAAGGCCTTGCGCAAGCAAGTCATGAACATACAAACCGATAGTACGCCTTTGGAGGATCCTAAAAATCCAGATACCTGCCACATCTTTTCAATTTATAAATTAATTGCAAGTACGGAGCAAACCGCAGCCTTAAGAGAGAAATATTTAGGAGGTCACTATGGTTATGGACATGCTAAACAAGAACTTTTTGATTTAATCCTAACCCGATTTAAAACGGAAAGAGAAAAGTATGATTACTATATCAATCACGTTGAAGAAATCGATGCGTTGTTAAAGATTGGTGCAGCCAAAGCCAGCATCATAGCACAAAACACCTTAAATCGCGTTCGCCAGAAATTGGGATATCGCATTTAATTTTTACGGACTCCATTTGGAGTCCGTTTCTTTTTAAATCAACTCAAAAAACTTTCCCGGCATTGGCCGTATAACCCCTTTGAGCTCCATACTCAACAGCAAAACCCCAACCTTATAAACGACCAATTGGCAAGATCGCGCAATTTCATCCATAGACTGCTTTCCCGCAACGGCTAAATAGTCATAAATCTTCTGCTCATCAACCGTTAGTTCAACAAAAATCGTTCTTTGAATCGCATTTTGATTCGGTTTGCTACTATCCCATTGCAACAGTTCGATGACATCCTGAGCAGAAGTAATCAATTGTGCTCTTTGCCACTTGATCAATTCATTACAACCCTGACTGTACTTATCACTAACCCGCCCCGGAACAGCAAATACTTCTCGATTATAATCGTTGGCAAAACGAGCGGTACTCATAGAACCTCCTTTCTGCGCACTCTCTACAATTACAGTAGCTTCAGAAAGCCCTGCCACTATCCTATTTCTTCGAATAAAATTTTCACGCTCCATACTGCTTCGCGTTTTAAACTCCGTTAAAAATCCACCACGTTCTTTGACAGCCCCCATATATTTATAGTGAGACTTTGGATAAATATCTTGCAATCCATGACCCAAAACTCCTACTGTTCGCAGTTGATTATCCACTGCAGCCCTATGTGCTATGATATCAATTCCGAAAGCAAAACCACTAACAATTATCGGATTATAGATCGTCAAAGCCGCTACAAGCGCTTGACAGAATTCTTTTCCCTGGCTCGTATGTCGTCTCGTGCCAACAATACTGATGATTTTCGAGTTTTTCCAATCAAACAATCGGGTCGAATAAAGCAATACTGGTCCATCATCACAGTGCTTTAATCGATTGGGATACTCATCATCTGTATAATAACTCACCAAAATACCCAGCTTTTTAATGGCATTTAATTCCAATTCAGCTTCCCGATAAATGTTCTTATCGCGCAGATTTCCCAATATTCGCTCACCAATTCCATCAACCTGCTTCAAGTCAGCAGATGAAGCGCGCAAAACAGCTTCCGCATCATTAAAATGACTTAACAATCTTTTTGATATCACATCTCCAACCCCTTCGACGTTTTGTAAGGCCAACGTATAAAACAATTTTTCCTCATTCATAAAACAAGAAATCAATTAAACATCTCCTAATATAATAAATATCAACACACTACCCTTAGGGTTTTAAAAAAAACATTTCAAGCGCATGCTATCAGTGATTAGTTAACATCTTATGAACAAGTTATTTACATTTATTTTTTGTTTTGTTAATAACATTTGTGGATAAAATTTTGCTTTGTGTGTTGATTCGTTAACTTTGTAATATGATTATAGAAAAATACATATCCGCCTTATTATATCGCTATCAATGTGTTATAGTGCCTGGATTTGGCGCTTTTTTGACAGAAGTTCAATCTGCTAGCTTCAACGAGGCTACTCAGACTTTTTTTCCACCAAAAAAGTCAATTTCTTTTAATACACAATTGATCCATAATGACGGGCTATTAGCCAATCACATCGCTTTGGAAGAAGGTATTTCTTATGAAAACGCCTTCCTTCAAATTCAACAAGGCGTCAGCCATTGGAAACAGCTTTTAACCGTTGATCAAACCCTCGTTTTAAAACCGATTGGAACCATCCGTATCAACTCGGATTTAAATTGGATTTTCGAACCACAGGTCTCGACAAATTATCTGACATCCGCTTTTGGACTCAGTACCGTGTCTGCACCTGCTATTGGAAGAAACCTTTTCCCAATACCGGAAGCAGAAAAAGAGCTTGATGCAACTCCTACCATCGGTTTAATCACGAAACGAAGACGGAAATATACCTTTTTAAAGTATGCTGCGGTTTTTGTAGTTGCGACCAGTATAGGAACAACGATATACAAACAAGAACACGATGCCTATATCGCTAAGGAAACTTTAGAGGTAGAGAAAGCAGTACAAGAAAAAGTGGATTACCAAATACAACAAGCGACCTTCTTTATAGAAAAACCGCTTAATCCTGTTGTCTTAACGATCAAGGAACCGATTGTCCTCAAACCCTATCACATTATAGCGAGTGCTTTTAAAAGCGAAAAAAACGCTGCTAAAGCCGCTAAAGAATTGGAACAAAAAGGATTTGAGTCCACTTTCCTAGAAAAAAACAAATACGGCCTATACCCAGTAGCTTATGGGAGTTATGCCAATCTTTCAGAAGCTCAAGATGCTATGAGAGCCATTCATAAAAAACACAATAAAGAAGCCTGGATACTGGTAAAATAAAACGAAAATCCTGAATTTAAATTCAGGATTTTTTTTGTTATAATGTTTTTATCTTTGTAAAAAAAACAGATGAAGCCGAAACTAGTATCAGAGTCCGTAACTGTAGTAACCGATTTAGTACTCCCAGGAGAAACCAATCCTTTAAACAACCTTTTCGGTGGCGAATTATTAGCCCGAATGGATCGCGCCGCGAGTATCACTGCCCGCAGACATTCGAGACGTGTATGTGTAACAGCCTCCGTCAATCATGTCGCTTTCAACAGAGCAATTCCCCTTGGCAGCGTTGTCACTATAGAAGCACGCATTTCAAGAGCCTTTAACAGCTCCATGGAAGTATTTATAGACGTATGGATAGAAGATCGCGAATCAGGCGTTAAGAACAAAGCAAACGAAGCCATATATACCTTTGTTGCAGTCGATGAAACGGGACGCCCGATAGCTGTGCCCCAAATTGTTCCAGAAACGGATTTAGAAGTTGAACGCTTCGAAGCAGCCTTACGCAGAAAGCAACTCAGCCTCGTATTGGCCGGAAAGATGAAACCGTCTGAAGCTACAGAACTAAAAGCCCTATTTAAATAAGGGCTTATCTTATCTTTTTATTAACACACCAAGCACTTCCAACTCTTACCTGTAGTGCCTAACTTTGTGTAAAATTTTAAACAATGAAAAAAATATTATTTTTAGCCTTAGCTGTCCTTTTGATCAACACCTCTACGTCATGGGCCTGGGGCACAACAGGACATCGCGTAGTAGCCGAAATTGCCGAACGCAATTTGACTCGAAAAGCGAAAAAAAACCTAAAGAAAATAATTGGCGAACAAAAATTGGCCTATTGGTCCAACTGGCCTGATTTTATCAAATCGGATCCAACATGGAAACACGCCGATGCCTGGCATTATGTCAATGTTGGAACTTCATTAACACCAACGGATTTCACCAAAGAAATGAATGAAACCACTGCGGATAATCTTTATAAAAAAACGCTTTCACTGATAGAAGAACTTAAAAACAAGGATCTTTCATTAGAAAAAAAACAAGAAAACCTTTATTTTCTAATCCACTTAATAGGTGATGCCCATCAACCTTTACACGTTGGTAGAGCTGAAGACTTGGGAGGAAACCGAATTGGCGTTGAATGGTTTGGCCAAAAAACCAACCTTCACACCCTTTGGGACTCCAAATTAGTGGACTTTACGCAATACAGTTATACCGAATTTTCTACGGTTTTAAACATACACGATAAAAAGTTCAATAACCGTTTGACTCAAGGTGAATTGGTATCATGGCTCTACGAATCTTATACCGCAGCACAGCATATTTACAACACGGCAAAAGCCGATGATAAGTTGAGTTATAAATATTATTTCGACCATCAAAAAGATCTTGAAGATCAACTTCTCAAAGGAGGTTTACGCTTGGCGAAAATCCTAAATGAAATATACGGATAATAAAAAAAACAGGCTTATGGCCTGTTTTTTTTTATGTGTTTTTTAAATGAAACTTATCTTGAGCTACTACTACCACTTCTACTGCTAGAACCGCCACCAGATCCTCTACTACTGGATGATGCCCCCATACTTGACGAACTAGAAGAACGTCCACTTGACATCGAAGAAGAGCTTCTACTTGAGGAACCACTATTGGAATTAAAACTCGAACTCGATCTTGATGAGGTAGCCGCACGTTCTATACGCGCCGGCTGACTAGTCGTCATAGAACTAGATCTAGACACAGCATTGCCACTAACAGAACTTCTGCTAGATGCACTCCTAACACTACTACTAGTCGTTGAAGGCGCAATACGGCTCGTTGTTGTACTATTGGCAGACCTTGAAGAAGAAGAACTCACCTCTCTTGAACTACTAGCCGGTCTTGTACTCGTTGTATTATAACTGTCGCGAGAGCTGCTGTTGACCTGGCGTCCCGAACTACTTCCGTCATTACCCCTACCTGAACTCACTGAGTTTCCGCTTTGACTCTGTACTGATCGATTACTATTTCTACTTTGATCTAAGACGTAGCGATTAGAAGTATTGGCATTTCTATTGCTAAATGAGTTTTGCGGATTTTGTCTCTCATATGAATTCCCACGCACATCATTTAAAAGTCTGACAGATCTAGAGCTTCTTCTATCTGAGGCGTATACATAACGGTTACTCGTATTGATATGTACGTGAATATTGTTTCTATATCGGTATATTGGATAAGGCTCCCAAGGCGAATAATACGTTGGATAATAATTCCAATACCACGAAGAATAATAGGGTCTATAAGAAACTCCCCAGAAAACATCAAACAAAATTGGTGTCGACACATAAACCGGTTCATAAATATAATTGCGTCCATACAGGTACTCATTACCTACAATTTGCACCTGAACGCGATTTTTACGATCTTTCTCTACCTCAATAGTCGCGACGTCCTGAAACATATCCTGACCTAAAACAGCCTGTATAACAATCAAGTGAGTTTGACCCTCTGTAACTTCAATAACCCTTAAATAATCTACGTAATTATCTCTATTTAGGTCCAAGTTGGATATTTGTGACTGCGGATCATTTAGACGTCTCTCGAAATCGGCTAAATCTCTAGAGTCCCCGAAAATAGATGCAACAGCTTGTAAATCTAAGTTATCACTAATATCATAATTCATAGCAGTAACAGTAGCTTTCTGAGAATATCCTAAAGCAGAAAGCAAAAGCGCTATACATATTAATGTTGTTCTATATAATTTCATGTTTTCGTTTTTTTGATGTTTACTATTATCATAATACCAACTACTATGCCAATAATAAAATCCCACATTAAAAACAACAATCCCAGCACTTGACAAGTACTGGGATTGCTAGAGACAATTTAAAAAAGTGTTTTTATTTTTGTAAAATAATAAATTCTGATCTTCTATTAATCGCGTGTTGTTCTTCTGTACAATGATCGCCACAAGTCACTCTTGGTTTACTTTCACCAAATCCTTGAGCTTCTAAACGATCTGGAGAGATACCCATAGACAACATATATTGTAATGTTGTTTGAGCTCTTCTTTCAGATAATTTCAAATTGTATTCGTCACTTCCTCTAGAATCTGTATGAGCTTCAATTTTAATTCTCATATTTGGATTACGTTCCATTACTTGAACTAATTTATTCAACTCAAACGATCCTTGTTGTGTAATATTTGTTTTGTCAAACTCGAAGAATACATCTCCTAATAATACTTGTTCGTCAACCACAATTACCTCAATTGGTTTTAAAGCCACCGTAACTTGTTGTCTTCCTCCTTTATGTGGTGGAAGGTTGACGATTTTTCCTTCGAAACCATTTTTATCCACTTGTAGCACAAATCCTTGACGGCATTCCACTACATATTCTACCAATCCGCGTGCATCACTATATTTGACTTCGATAATGTTTTTTCTATCATCTAAGATTTTAACCTGAGCACCAGTCAAGATCTCTCCTGTTTTCTCATTGATAACCGTTACATACATCTCTACATTACAAACCGGAATGGCTTTATAGATATCATCTCTTCCTACGCGGTTCGTAGAGAAAAATCCAATGTTCTTATCGGGGTAAAAAGAGAAAGCAAAATCGTCTTTTGCCGTATTAATAGGACCTCCTAAATTCTTTAATTCAGCATCTTTAATTTCTAAATCCAATACATATACATCCAATCCTCCAAATCCTTTTCTAGAATCTGATGCGAAATACAGTTTGTTATCGTCAGAAATAAAAGGGAATGATTCTCTTCCTTCTGTATTGACTCTACTTCCTAAGTTTTGTGGTTCTGTATAAGTACCATCTTCTTTTATTGTAACCTTCCAGATATCCATTCCTCCAAGAGTTCCTGGCATATCAGAAGCAAAATACAAGGTTTTCCCATCTTTGCTCAAACTAGGGTTACTAACAGAATAGTCTTTTCCATTATATGGGAAAGCTTCAAAATCGCCCCATTTCTTTCCTTTTTTAGTTGCTTTAAACAAACTTACTTTTCCGAGTTTCAACAATTTTGCTTTGTTTTTAACAAAATTACCCTCACGGAAACTTTCCGTAGCAAAAAACATGGTCTTCCCATCGGCACTAACTGTCGCTGGTCCGTCATGGTATTTCGTATTAACTTCTGAAATAGCCTTGATTTCGCTAAAAACTTGACTTTGAGGATCAAATTTCGCTTGGAACAAATCCAAGAAAGGTTGATTATTCCATCCGTAAGTTTTTTTGTTCTCTGTACGTGTTGAAGTAAAATAAAGCGTATCGTTTTGAGATAAGAATGCGCCAAAATCAGATCCATCTGGTATATTGATTCCACTATCTTCAAAAGTAAACAATTCCTCTTGACTTCTCAACTTCGGTATATAATCTGGATCTCTTTGAAAAGCAATGGTTCGTTGATCTGACGGTGCTAATCTTGCAAATTTACGCATCACATCGTTAGCCGTGTCGTAACGCCCACTCGCTTTAAGCATTTGTGCATACTTATAATATATTTCAGCGTCTAGTTTAGGATCTGCCTCAATTGCCTTACCGTAGTATTTAGCTGCCTCAACGGTATTAAAAATATTATAATAGCTCTCTGCTAATTGCAGATTAATGTAATTATCTGTTTTAACTCCTCTGACCAATTTCTGATATTCCTTTGCTGCATTGACAAATTCATACTTGCTAAAATACTGATCGGCAACCTTGGTTTTTTCATCTTGAGCATGCCCTAGAAACACACTACAAGTAAAAAACAGACTTAAATATATTTTTTTCATATGTAGATATTATTTTTTTTAAGATCATATAAAATTGCTATGAATTTCACGGTAGTGATTACCTACAGTTGTACTATTAATAGCGACTTCATACTGTGAATACTGTTTTTTTAAAATTAAAAATATCTTGGTGAACTCGATACTCTTTTCGAGAAATAAATATCGTACAATAAAATAAACTCGTGCGAAGCTTTGGCTTTAACTTTAAGATCTGACATCACGTGATCGTATGCATATCCTACGCGCAAGTTTGGAGTGATTCTATAATTGATCATCCCACCGATAGCATCGTCAATACGATAATTTGCTCCAATTTCAAATTTATTAATATACATCAAGTTCACAGATAAATCTGCTGATACCGGTGCATCCATGGCGTACTTCACCATAAAATACGGTTTCAATTTAAAATCTTGATTTAATTCAAATACATATCCCCCTGTCAAAAATGCATGCATCACTTGGCTACCGTATTTTTTACCATCATAGTCCAAATAACGCCCTTTTAACATATTAGGCACCCCCAATCCTACATAGTAGTTTTGAGTGTAATAGAACGCCCCTGCTCCAACATTGAAAAGCGTGCTTTTCGAATCTTCCGCAAATGATGGATCGTTAGCATCCATATAACTTTCACTTCCAATATCAGAATACAGACCAATATCATGTAAGGTTACACCTGCTTTAAGACCCAAAGCCAATTTGTGCTCGCCTCCTAAATCTAAGGTATAAGAAAAATCTCCATAAATGTTATTTTCCTTTACAGGTCCGATTTTATCGCTAATGACTGAAAGACCCAATCCCACTTTTTTACCCACACGAGTATGCCCAAACAAGGTTCCCGTTTGTGGGGCTCCATCAAGACCAGCCCATTGCTGACGGTATAACAATCCCATCGACAAGGATTCCTGTGATCCCGCATAAGCCGGATTGACCACACTCATATTATACATGTACTGCGTATAGTGAGGCGCCTGCTGAGCTTGAGCTTCGCTAAGAAATAAAAAAACAGTTAAAGCTGCGAGATATAATTTCTTCATAAGTATTTATTTAAACAAGTTTAAGGGTCTGCAGTTCCCACTACCGACTATAAATTTTAATTATTTTAATGTCCTTTAATTCTAATTTCTATTCTTTGCAACTTTTTTAACATTTGACTACAGTCTTTTGTTAAAGCGATTCTCAACACATTATCATTTTTTTCAGGACAACCGTCACTACGATTTCGGGTATACCCTAATAAACAGTCTACTATAAATAGAACTATAATTAATAAACTGTATTTTAAATCCTCCAATATTGCATTTGGATTAGTTATTGTCCAAATATATACTTTTTTTCTTAGCAAGATAATCGTTTTTTGTTAATTTTTACACACTTCAACTCATTCAAAAATAAATAAATTCTTTAAAAATCATTTTAAAAGCGGTTAAACTCGTAAAAACGGTGAAAAATATCGATTTTCAATAAAAATATCACATATAAAACAATCTAAAAAACAAGATTTTTCCAAAAACAAAAAAACAGTAGTAAATCAATGTTTACTACTGCTTCCTATTTGAATATGGACAAACTAATCTAAACGCGGTGTTAAAATCGAAAACAAACCGCGCCCCCCTGAACACTTTAAAAATATCTTGGTGAGCTAGATACCCTCTTGGAAAAATAAATATCGTATAACAAAATAAATTCATGCGATGCTTTGGCTTTAACCTTTAAATCAGACATCACGTGATCATAGGCATATCCCACACGAAGATTCGGTGTGATTCTATAATTGATCATCCCACCAATGGCATCATCTATTCTATAATTTGCCCCAATCTCAAATTTATTGATATACATCAGGTTTACCGACAAATCTGCCGAAACCGGCGCATCCATCGCGTACTTAACCATAAAATACGGTTTTAATTTAAAATCTTGATTTAATTCAAACACATAACCCCCAGTCAAAAAGGCATGCATCACTTGACTACCGTATTTTTTACCGTCATAATCCAAATAACGCCCTTTAAGCATATTGGGAACGCCCAGTCCCACATAGTAGTTTTGAGTATAGTAAAAAGCTCCTGCGCCAACGTTAAACAGCGTACTTTTCGAATCTTCTGCAAACGACGGATCGTTAGCATCCATATAACTCTCGCTTCCGATGTCAGAAAACAAACCGATGTCGTGTAAGGTTACCCCTGCCTTAAGACCTAAGGCTAATTTGTGTTCTCCGCCTAAATCTAAAGTGTATGAAAAATCTCCATAAATGTTATTCTCTTTAACCGGCCCTATTTTATCGCTGATAACCGAAAGTCCCAATCCCACTTTTTTACCTACACGAGTATGTCCAAACAAGGTTCCTGTTTGAGGGGCTCCATCAAGACCTGCCCATTGTTGGCGGTACAACAACCCCATGGATAGCGATTCCTGAGAACCGGCATAAGCCGGATTAACCACACTCATATTATACATATATTGAGTGTAGTGGGGAGCTTGCTGTGCATAGCTTTCACCGACATAGAAGAAGACAGTTAGGGCCGCAAAATATAGTTTCTTCATAAATATGAGTATTTAAAAAAGTCGGCAGTTTACACTGCCGACTTTAAGTTTGTTAATTGATTATTTATTGATTTGAACCCATCCTGTTCTGGTTTTACCATGTGCAATAACCACGTAGTAATATGTTCCATCAGGAAGTGATTTACCAGATTTATCTTGACCATACCATTGATCGGTATACTCACCTTGGAAGGCAAACACCTCAGCACCGTAGCGGTTATAAATCATCATACTGGTTACCCCGTGTTCTTTTAAGTCGAAACGATCATTTTTACCATCGCCATTAGGAGAAATTCCCTTTTGAATCGGACAATCTAGATAGCTCACTTTAAAGCTGCTTTCATCCGTACATAACCCATCTTCTGAAGAGGCATATACATATATGGTTTGCGCATACAACACTTGACTACCTGCTGCCAATTCAATTCCCTTACCACCTGATTGAGTAAAGTATTTGTTATGTTCTGACAATGGAACCAAAGTATGTAAATGACATTCTAACTCCACATCTTCGAAAACATCTGCTCTAACTGCAGCTGTAATAGACACCTTATAAGAAATTTCCTCATAACAACCCGCGTCATCATTTTTCTGCAGTATATAAATCTTATGCGTTTTCACTTCTGTTAAAACATCACCTGGCTGATATTGTATTCCCTGTGCAGCGGCTTCTGTGTAATAGAATTGATTAGCCTCTAGTGCTGGCAAAGTATAAGTAGCACAAATGGTAACATCTTCACGAGCTACAGGTAACTCACCCTTTAATACCTTAAACGGCAACTCAAATACTTCCTTACACCCAGTTCTGGTATCTTCTACCAGAATAAATACTTTTCTATCTTCCCCATTGGTTACCAATTCATACATTGGATCTATAGGATTAGTCCCCGATTCTGCATCAGCCAGTTCCTGGTGATACGTTACGTTATAAATCTTTCGATCCGAAATTCTAAACATATAGTCTTCCACCGTCGTCAAATCAACCTTAATCGGCGCTAACGAATTTCTACAAATTTCAAAAGCTTTTGGAGCACCAACTACCGTATTTATAGGAGGGAAAATCTCTACTTTAACCTCTCCCATAACATCACAATCAATGGCGTCGTATTTAGCAACTACTTTATAAGTTCCACTTTCACTCACTACTAAATCCGGTTTGTCTTCACCAGGCAACAACACATCGTCTTTAAACCATCTGATGGTAACATCCTCGCTAGCTAAACCAGAGTTAATTGTTCTCGACTCACCATTACAGAGAGCATTCCCATTTTCAACCAATAAATCAGCTCCTAAGTCCAAGTTACCTAAATCAAAACTGGCTGCTCCAAAAAAGACTGCAGATGAATGACTCGCCGTAGTACAAAAATCCATTACAGCTAATTTAATGTGATAGGTACGTCCTGGTACAACATATACCGTCTCAGAACTCATTCCTACTGTTGAGCCCGCAAAATTGATCGGAGCTTCACCCGCAGGCGATTGACCGGCTCTTTCATACTGATTCCAGAATAAATCTGGATTTGAGCTTTGACAAGTTCCTCCAGCTTTTGAGGTATCCCAAATTGTATTTAACGCGATAGGCGTATTTGTCCCTTTAATTTTAGCCAAATTTCGCCCCTCTCCTGTTGTCGTATCAATTAACCAAGCGGCAAATAAAGATCCGTTTCTACAAGTATAGGTACATCCACTGATGTAGCTATTCGACGCAAACAAATAATCGAACTTGATCGAATCCTTGATTGAAAAGAAATCAAATTCCAACTGAGTCACACGCATTCTACCATCAAATTCCGGGTTTCCACCTGTATCATTTATAGCGTCGTTTAAATCTTTATCTCCGACCCAACGATGCGGATTATTTCCTTTTGCAGTCGTTGTAAAAGGGCCTGGTACAAATTGCACCTCACTAGTCGACAAAACAATTCCTTCTTCAAAAGGAAATTCAGTACCGTTTTTAGTAAAAGACCCCAATGTATTGATCGACTTAGTCGCTAAACTACCGTCACCAATCTGGTAATGCACATTGGAAACAAGGTCACAATTGGAAACTACTAACACATCCTTAACCAATTCTTCGGGTGTGTATTTGGTACCACTTGGGCTGACTTCTAAATAGGATGGTGTATTGATACAAACCTTAAAAATATCTCTATAAGTCGCTGCTGTACTACCTACAATAGCTAAACGGATATAATACTTGTTACCAGGTATTAGATTATTAAACATCCTACTAGATAATGTCGTAGTCAAATTAAAACACTCAACTGCCGTATTACCTATTGCACTACAAGGCAAATTATACAAAGACCCTGTTACTGTACCGTATACATTCCCTGACGGGCTTACCCAATCCAAAATTTTAAACAGATGTGAAACATCAGTTGCAGTAAATTCAAACCAAATATCTTTCCTTGCTACAGTAGTTGAAGCACAAGTTGGCTCTGCTATGGTAGAGGCAAGAGCTCCTGAGAAGGTAGCCGAAACCGATTTACTACAATCTATACCCTTGTTTACAGGAACCACTATAGCCCCGCTACAATTATTATTACTACCTACCAATGTAAATCCATCTATTGCCGTTGACCAGTCACTGGTGGTTGAATTATTATCCGAACATTTTGCTCTAACATAAATGGTATACCCCTTACCTGACGGTAAACCCGTAATAGTTGTATTCGGAGCGCCTGTCACTGGAACCGTCTTAAGCACCGTACCTGTAACATCATCCTTATAATCCATTACGACAACTTCCCACGATGTAATTCCGCCGTCTTGACTCCAGCTAACATCTATCGATGAGCTGGTTTCATTACTCAATTTCACATAATAAGGCTCTGGACAGTTTTCCACTTTCTTAAGCGTTATGTTATCCACATATAAGTTGGTAATTCCAACAGAAGGCACATGCCATGCGAGATTCACATTTCCTTTAATACCATTAATAAAAGCAACTTCCTCTACAAAATTTCCATTATTATTCGTTCTAGAAGCCACAACCTGCGTCGTAAAGTTCTTAGGATCAATACCGGCTGTAGACAATAGAACTTGCAAATTATTGCTATTTGTCGTTGTTGCTTTGTAATGATATTTCAATACATACATACCACCGTCTAAAGTAATAGGTGGCGAAATCAACCAGTCATCGTGAGTTTTACCACTAGTGCCGTAAAAATACATCGAATGAGTTCCTTCAAAAACACCAGCGGCCGTAGTTACCATAGCCCATCTATTGGTTGTTGAAGTTCCGGTAGCATCCGCGTTAGCATCAATTACCGACCAACATCTATACGTTTTATCACTCAAATTAAATCCTTCCCAATAAGGCGCCGTATCAACCCCACAAGTAGTTGTGAAATAAAACGGTCCTTGCCAGATACTATATCCTCCAGTACTACAAATTGTACGCACGTAATATTCATAATCCGTATTGGGTTTTAAAGTGGCTCCAGAAGTTACATTGGTAACTATATTTTCTTTTTTAGCTGTTGGAGTTCCATTCTTTGAAGGGTATTTACCTCCCTCTTCTTGAACAAAATACTCCCAGTTCTTAGCGCCGGATTTATCGTCCCAGAAGATCGTCGCTTTATCACTAGCATAATCTTTTGAATCAATCACAGAAGGCAACGGTTCTATACAACCCTTAACCTCTTCGACAACCACACTGTCAATATATAAATTAACCGCGGTAGTCGCAGAAGTTACATGCCAACCAATATTAACAACACCACTCACTCCTTGGATAAATACATATTCTTCTACCCAGTCAGCGCTACCTACATACTCCGCTTTTGCGACCACTGTATGTGTAAAGTTTGCCGGAGCGATTCCCGTATTAGATAACATCACTTCAAATTCATTGATGTTCGCTGTTCCAACAGCAGTTCTGTATTTATATTTTAAACGATAGGATTTTCCTGCGTCAAATTTAATTCTCGGTGAAATTAACCAGTCGTTATGAGGTGCTTTGTCTTTGGCTCCTGTAAAATACATCGAATGCGTCCCTTCAAACTTGATGGTACTCGTTTTCCAAATACCGGTACCCGTAGGTGAAGTAGCGTCTGCATTACCATCGATAATCGTCCAGCAAATCAACGATTGGTCACTCGTATCAAACCCTTCTTTAAAAGGGGTGTTAAACACACCACAGGCCGTTCTAAATTTATAAGGACCTGACCAATCACTAAAATCACCATTACCGCAATCGGTACGTACATAGAATTCGTATTCGGTATTTTGCTCCAGCGTTTTCCCATCTTTATCAACAGCTACTACTGTCTCTTTAGTTTTAGTTGCAGTTCCAGTTGTAGTAGCAATAGGAATAACTCCTCCCGCTTTTTGAACAACATACTCCCAGTTAGAACCGAATTTATCATCCCATAAAATCGTGGCACTAGAATCTTTTTCATCTTTAGCTCCTAAATTCAATGGTTCCGGACAAGTTACTTCTTCTACAAATACATTGTCGATATGAATGTACGAATACTGTGTTGATGAAGTCGCGTGCCAAGACAGGTTTACGTTACCGCCTACAGCCGTAATAAAAGTCGTTTGTTGCTTCCAATCGTTAGATGGTTCATAGTTTTGCTTAGGAACAACAACCTCTGTAAATTTACTGAGTTCAGTTCCTGTTTTAGACAACAACACCGCAAACTCGTAATTATAAGAAGTTGTTGAACTCGTTCTGTAATTATATTTTAAACGGTATATTTTAGTTGCATTAAAACTAAATGTAGGTGAAATCAACCAATCGTTATGCGGTAAATTTGCAGTAACTGCAGACCCATAAAATCTTGCTGCTTGATCCCCCTCAAATGCAGGTGTATTGAGATGCCATAAATTAGACGTAGCACTAGTCGAATCTCCATTCGCATCTACTATAGTCCAGCAAGGCCAAGTCGTCGAGTTTTTATTAAATCCTTCCCAAAATGGCAGCGCTTGTGTAGCACATAAGGTCTTGAATTTAAACGGTCCTATCCACTCACTGTTTTTTCCTACACCACAACTAGAACGCAAGTAATACTCATATTCGGTATTAGGTAATAAATTTACTCCTCCACTTCCGCTTGTTTTTCCCGTAGTAACGATTTTAGTCTTAGACAAACTTCCACTACCTACAGGTAAAGCACCTCCTGCTGGTTGAATAAAATATTCCCAATTGGAATTTATCTTGTCTTCCCATTCAAATGTTACCGAACCGGAATCCACTTTAGTCACCTTAGGATCTTCTGGACCTATACAATCCACTTTCTTGATAGATATCTGATCGAGGTAGATATAAGAAGTTGCTAAAGCAGTTACATGCCATCCGATATAGGCTTTACCTACAACATTTGTTATATAAACCGTTTTCTTTTCGTAAGCACCGTTTTTATAACCTTCTTTAGCTACTAATAGTTTTTTAAACTCCACAGGATCTACTCCATTAACAGATAGTGACACATCAAATTCGTTTACATAAGATGCATTGGTTCTATAGTAATATGACAGTTCATAAATATCTGTTGCTACCATATTAATCGCAGGACTAATCAACCAATCGTCATGTACTTTACCCGTACCTGTTCCATAAAAACGCATACTCATGGTTCCTTCTTGTGCATAACTGGCTCCCGAATATTCACTCCACATATTAGATGTTGATGTGCCATCTTTATTAATATCCAATACAGCCCAACAACTTTTGGTTTTAGACGCCGCTTCAAAACCTTCTAGATAAGGTAGCGTTAAGATATTACAAGCTGTTTTAAACACAAATGGTCCAGACCAGTCGCTCATTTTGCTTCCAGCACATTTCGAGCGGACATAGAATTCATATTCTGTATTCCCCTGCAAATTAGCTCCTTTACTCGTTTTAGTAACTGTAGCTTCAGGTTTTGTACTTACTGTACCTGCACCAACCGGATCACCATCACCTTTAGGCTGAATTACATATTCCCAAGACTTATTAAAGAGATCTTCCCATATTAAAGTAGCGGCATTAGCTTCTACATCTTTCACGTCTAAATTGGTGGGTTGCACACAGGCTACCTCTTCTATTCGAATATTATCCAGATACAAATAAGTAATAGAAGCAGGGGTGTTCACCCTCCACGCTATATTAACAGCTCCTTGGAGACCACCTATAAACAGCACGTCTTCTTCCCAAGTTGCACTTTTATGTACCTTAGAAGTCAGTGTAGTTGTAAAATTTTTAACATCTATACCATTCTGAGATACAAGCACCTCAAAACTATTATTATAAGAAGCATTAGTTCTAAAATAGTAACTCAATTTATAGATTTTTGTCGAATCCATTTCAAAGGTCGGTGACACCAAATAATCATCATGTGGCGCTGCGGATGAAGACCCATAAAAATACATTGAATGCGTACCTTCTTGATTTGTAGTTGTAGTAGTCCAAGTACTACTATCCTTATTGTTATTTATAATTGTCCAACACGCAGTATTATTGTTTGTTGTATTAAAACCTTCAAAAAATGGGATGGAAAATGATTTACACAAGGTTGTAAAATCTATTGGTCCTACCCAAATACTATTTCCTCCACCGTTACAAGTAGTACGCGCGTAAAACTCATATTTAGTGTTACCGTCTAGAGCAGCCCCAGTGATATCTTTAGTAACGATATTGTCTTTTGAAGTGGTTGCAGTTCCTCCCGTTGTCGGTTTAGGCCCGCCCGCCTTTTGAACATAGTATTCAAAATTGGTAGCACCAAAGGCGTCTGTCCAAGAAATGGTCGCTTTATCAGACCCAATGTTTTTCACGCTTAAATCCATAGGCTCAGGACAACCCAAAACTTCTTCTACCGATACGTCATCAATATATATATAGGTATAAATACTTGATGAAGTCGCATGCCATGCCAAATTGATATCGGCGTTTACTCCATCAATGATCACATATGCCTCTTTCCAAGTTGTAGTCGCTTCGTACTTCGCTTTGGCAACAACATTCTGAGTGAATTTATTTACATTATCCGAACCGGTAGTCGACATCTTTACTTCAAACTCGTAATCATACGAAGCTGTCGTAGTCGTTCTGTATTTGTATTTTAATCTATATTGCTTTCCAGCAACAAATTTAATTGGCGGTGAAATTACCCAATCATCGTGCGGTATTTTAGCCGCTGTGGAGGCACCATAAAAATACATAGAATGAGTACCCTCGTAATTTACTGTACTCGTTTTCCATATATTATTGCCCGTTGGCCCGGTAGAGTCTCCATTGGAGTCAACTATTTTCCAACATCCTAGAGATGCTGAATCCGAATTAAAGCCTTCCCAAAATGGAGTCTGAACAACACCGCAAGCAGTTTTAAGAACAGGAGCCGCAATCCAAGTTCCTTTTTCTCCTGTACTACAAACCGTACGTATCCATATATAATACGATTTTGAGGCACTCAAGTTGGTAAACGTATACGTAGTCACGTTATTAACTAAAATTCCCACATCCGTTTTTTTAGGAGCGGTATTCGTATCGGATACATAAATCTCAAAACTCGGGGAAGTCACCCCTGTAGGTGCAACCCAATTAAGTGTTGCTCCAGTAGTTGTTGGGCTAACGACCGTTATCGTTTTCGGGGCTTCACAATTTATTTTTACAAATTCGACATTATCTACAGCAGCTGGTGGCATATAGAAACCACTACTGTCATTCCCCCATTGGAAAATGATTTTTATTTTTTTACCAGCAAAACTACTGAGGTCCAGATTAAAGATACTGGTTTTAAAAGTATCTTGTAAATTTAACTTATCGTTTAGCAAGAGTCCGCCTGAATTAGCCGCTGTCATTTTAACATTAACCGCAGGTGTAAAAGTCGACGGTACAATCCAAACAGCCAAGTGATCCCAAAGAGTTGAAATTCCTTCACCTTTAGCACGCCAATCAAAGCTTAAAATATACTCTTTAGAACCTGTAGGAATATCAATAATTTCACTAATAGCATGTGAAACTGCTATCGCACCTGAATAGGTATTGGAAACGCCATTATCATCAGAAATATACATGGATTTGGTTCCGCCGTTATTTACTGCCGAACCAATATACCAAGCATTATTTGTTGCGTTGACAAAAGTCCATTTAGTCGTTGTACCTTCAAAATTATCTTCAAAGACAACATTGGGATCAGCTAGAGCTTTGCCCATCATTTGCAGACCATTCAGATCAAAATACGGTTGTAAATACAACTGCGGAGCGTAGGATTTGATTTGCCAATCAAATGCGCTCTTATTGCTATCCATACCTCTATTGTCCGCGTAAGTCGAATTGCCAAAGAAAATCAGCACAAAAACAATAAAAGTATAAAAAAAGTTAGTAATTTTTTTCATACCTAATAATATTTGGTTAGTTAATCACCAAATATATAATTTTTATCAAAGCAAACATATATTTTATGTTAATATTTACTTCGCCATATTGTTTAAAACCTAACAAAAACATTGTAAAAGGATAAAAATATTAACAAATAGCAACAAATAACTTCATAAAATCAAATTATTATCAATAAATAATCCGGTAAAGAATTCTCTACTTTGCCTAAATGACCGTTAAAAAAATCTATAAAAACAAAAAGCAGTAGTAAACTTTCGTACACTACTGCTTAATGGCAAAATTATTATTGAAAACTATCTTATAGATCTTTTGCTACTTTTAAAAATATCTTGAAGAGCTTAAAACTCTCTTTGAAAAACAGACTCATACAATCGTTTTCCATAACATTTAAGCGGATTCGCAAATTTGCGAACCCGCAATTTTTCTATTTATTGATTTGAACCCATCCAGTTTTGGTTTTACCATGTGCAATAACTACATAATAGTAAGTCCCGTCAGGAAGTGATTTACCGCCTTTATCTTGCCCATACCACTGATCGGTATAAGCACCTTGGAAAGCAAACACTTCAGCACCATAGCGGTTGTAAATTACGATACTGTTGACCCCGTGTTGCGATAGGTCAAAACGATCGTTTTTACCGTCGCCGTTCGGTGAAATACCCTTTTGAATCGGACAGTCTTTATAACTCACTTTAAAACTGCTTTCATCAATACACAATCCATCATCAGACGCCGCGTATACATAAACAGTTTGCGCATGTGGAATTAAACTTCCCACAGCCAACTCGATACCTTGACCACCTGCTTGAGTGAAGTATTTATTGTGAGCAGATAATGCAGCCAATGGATGTAAAGCACATTCCAATTCGACATCGGCAAAAACATCGGCTGTAACAGCTGCTGTAACGGTTACTTTAAACGAAATCTCTTCGAAACAGCCACCACCATTGTCTTGTAAAACATAAATGGTGTGTTCTTTAGCTTCTGTCAAGACATCACCTGCTTGATATTCTATACCTTTAGCAGCAGATTCTGTATAATAGTGTTGATCCGTTTCTAAAGCCGGCAACGTATAAGTTGCACAAACCTTCACATTTTCGCGCGCAACTGGAATTACTCCCGCCGTAGCTTTCAACGTCCATTCAAAGATTTCAGAACAACCGGTCCTTACATCTTCTACATATATATAAATCAACACATTAACACCCAAAGTTTCGACAGCGTATTTTGTCGGATCTGCAATAGAAGCAATCCCCTCTTCGGCATCTTCTTTGGTTTTATAATAGATCATTTTATAATTAACTGCATCGACCTTAGCCAACATATCCGCTTCCACTTCAGTCAAATCTAAAATTAATGGAGCGACCACTTTTCGACATACATCCAATGTTTTCGGCTGAGCGACCACTGCAGAAATTGCCGGATAAATCTCGACTTTTAACGTTCCAGTCACATCACAATTAATAGAGCCATATCTACCTACCACTTTATACTCACCAGTTTCAACAACCTCTAAATCTGGCGTATTAGCACCTGCAATTAGTACATCATCTTTATACCATTTAATCGTAATATCCTCAGTACCCAATCCAGATTTAATTATTCTAGACTCGCCACTACACAGTGCATTACCATTTTCAACCAACATATCTGCTCCCAAATCCAAATTCCCTAAGTCAAAACTTCCTGCATTAAAGAATACCGCAGAGGAGTGCGCAACCGTTGCACAGAAATCAATTACTGCGAGTTTGATATGGTATGTTCTTCCCGGTACTACATGTACTGTTTCTGACTGCATAGCTTTTGTCAATCCGACAAAATCAACATAAGCCTTTGTACGGTCGTCAACCCCATCGGCATAATGTTTCCAATACAACTCTGGATTTGAACTATCACATTTACCCGTTTTCTTTGAATCCATGATCGTATTTAAAGCAATTGGAGTATCTGTTCCCTTAATTTTAGCAAGATTTTGTCCTTCCCCCGTAGTGGTATCGACCAACCAAGCTGCAAATAAAGCCCCAGCTGCACAGCCCACAGCAGTACAATCAGAATGATAACTATTAGATGCAAATAAGTATTCAAATTTAATCGAATCTTTAATCGAGAAGAAATCAAATTCTAATTGTGTCACCCTTTTATTGGTTGAACCCGGAGGTCCACCACCCGCATCGTTAATCGCGTCGTTAATATCCTTATCTCCTACCCATCGTTGACTGTTATTCCCTCTATTGTCAAAAGAAGAGGCCTGAGCCGGTCCTTCAACAAATTGAATCTCATTGGTTGATAGAACGATACCTTCTTTAAACGGGAAATCCGTTCCGCCTTGATTAAAGTAACCTACTGTATTATAGGCCATAGCAGCAGGGCCACCATCACCATTTTGATACCTAACATTAGTTACCAACTCACAATTAGAGTTAATCAAAACCTTTTTCACCAATTCATCCATAGTATATTTATCTCCACTAGGACTTACTTTTAAGAACGACGGTGAAGTGATACATAAATCAAAAATCTCATTTACCGTAGTTGAAACACTAGCTAATCGCAAATAATATTTTTGTCCAGGTACCAAGCCTTTAAACAATTTTACCGGATTTGTACCGATCAAATTAAAACATTCAACTGCCGTGTTTGTAATTGAAGCACAAGGCTGATTATACAATGCTGCATTGATCGTTGTTAAAGTCGCATTGGAAAGACTTACCCAATTCTTCAGTTGCAACATATGAGAATCCGTAGTAGCCGTAAATTCATACCACACATCTGTCTTTTTAGTCGTCGTTCCACAGCTCGGCTCAACTATACTTGAAAGACTCATTCCAATAAATGATCCTGACACCACTTTTTCACAGTCATCGCCTTTATTTACAGGAATTGTTACAGCACCACTACAATCGTTATTGGCTCCAACTTTGGTTCCCGAATTTACTGCTGTTGAGGAATCACTATTCGTTTTACCATCAACACATTTGGCTTTGACATAAATGGTATAACCCTTACCGGAATCCAATCCAGTTATAGTAGCCTTAGGGGTACCATTTACTGTTAGAGATTTTACTGGAGTAGCCGTATCATCTTCACCATAATTTACCACAATAACTTCCCATGATGTTATCCCGCCATCTTGCTTCCACTCGACATCAATACTGCTAGATGTTTGACCAGTCACCTTAACATAATACGGTTCCGGGCAATTTTCCACTTTCTTTATAGAGATATTATCCAAATATAAATAAGCGTAGTTGGTATCTTGTGACTTAATATGCCATCCGATATTCACATCCCCTTTTACATTATTAATGAACACGACTTCTTCAACATAGTTACCAATACGCGGGTTTTTAGACGGCGACACTGTTTTGGTAAACTTACTAATATCTATACCTTGTGTAGACAGCAGCACTTCAAAGTCATTATTATATGAGGTGGTGGTGGTGGTTTTATAATGATATTTCAACACATACATACCTCCATCCATAGTAACCGTAGGTGAAATCAACCAGTCACTGTATGGATCTTTATTAGCATCATACAAATAAAAGTACATCGCTTGATTTCCTTCATAGGTACTAGTTGTTGTTCTCCAGGTAGTTCCCGGTGGAATTATCGATCCCTTTTTATCAACAATAGTCCAACATCTGGTCGTCTTAGAATTGGTATTAAAACCTTCCCAGAATGGCGCAGCATAAATATCACAGCCCGTCACAAATACAAAAGGACCTCTCCATATACTATATCCTCCCGTACCACAAACCGTACGTACATAGAATTCATAGTCTGTGTTCGGCATTAAAGCCTTACCGGATTGCTCTTGAGTTACCGGATTGTCTTTTTTATTGGTTACCGTTCCATTAGTGGTCGGAACACCTTTACCTTTCTCTTGAACGTGATATTCCCAACTCGTAGCACCAAAAGCATCTTCCCACGTAAGGCTAACTTTTTTTGCTTCGATATCTTTAACCGTAGGTTTTAGCGGTTCTGGGCATCCTGTTACTTCTTCTATAAAAACATTATCCACATACAAATAAGTCCCTGTAGTTTCTGAGGTTACATGCCACCCAATATTTACTTCCCCGACAGCAGCAGTAATATAAACATACTCTTCTTTCCAGTCAGAACTCGGATCGTATTTCTTTTTAGGAACTACTACCTTGGTGAATTTCTTGGTATCTACACCAGAATTGGACAATAATACTTCAAATTCATAATCATAAGAAGTAGTTGTTGATACTTTATAATGATACTTTAAACGATAGGTTTTGTTTGCGTCAAATTTAATTTTTGGCGATATCAACCAATCGTTATGAGGCATTTTTGTTTTTTCAGTCTGATAACCATAAAAATACATCATTTGGCTACCTTCATATTGTCCGTAATTATAAGGACGCCAGATATTACTACCCGTTGGTGAGGTAGAATCATTATTTTCATCTATTATAGTCCAACATCCTAAGGTCTTAGAATCGGCATTAAAACCTTCCCAGAAAGGTGTTGCAAACACACCACAAGCGGTTTTAAATAAAAACGGCCCATTCCAGATACTGAATTCTCCATTTCCACATACTGTACGCACATAATATTCGTATTCCGTATTGGCTGTAAAAGCCTTGCCGGATTGATCTTGGTTTACTATATTTTCTTTTTTATTTGTAGCTACACCATTGCCTGTAGGTGCTTTTCCTCCCGGAGCTTGTATAACATATTCCCAGTCTTTGCCAAAAGCATCGGTCCACTCAATAGTAGCACTCGTTTCCTTTTCGTCTTTACTATTCAGATTCATCGGTTCCGGACAGCCAACAACTTCCTCAAGGAAAATATTATCCAAATACATATAGGTATAGCTCTTATCGGTAGTTACTCGCCAAGCAAGGTTCACATTACCGTTAATACCGCCAATAATTGCTTTATCCTCTGCCCAATCGGAGCTACTATGTCCTTTCTTAGTTATCAGGGTAGTTGTGAAATCGGCAATAGCAGTTCCTTTAGTTGAAAGACGTACCTCAAAATCATTCTTATAAGAAGTTGTTGTTTTATAATGATACTTTAAACGGTAGAATTTCGTCGCATCGAGTTTAAAAGTCGGAGAAATTAACCAATCATCATTTTTAGTGGTATTTGACCCTCCATAAAAATACATGCCACGATCACCTTCAAACATGCCATAGTTGTACATATACCAGATGTTACTACTAGGTGAGGATGAGTCTTTATTGTTATCGATGATTGTCCAGCAATCAGCGGTTTTTGAGGTGGTATTAAAACCCTCCCAAAATGGAATGTTCGAAATATCACAAGGGGTTCTAAATTTTAAAGGACCAACCCACGAACTGTTTTTACCCGGTGAACATGTTCCCCTAACAAAAAATTCATATTCGGTGTTGGGTTGTAAATTTACCCCACCCGTTCCGGATGTTTTGGTAAAACTCGCTGAAGGTGTCTTGGCTACACTACCACTACCTACTGGAGCAGCACCTGCACCTGCAGGTTGTACAAAATATTCCCAGCTCGTACTGTTCGGGTCTGTCCAAGATACCGTTGCCTTATCTTTCTCCAATGCACTTACAACCAAGTTATCTTGTGGCGCCATACAATCGATTTTCTCGATAGAAACAGCATCGATGTACAAGTAAGCATAACCTTTCGCAAGCATATGCCAGGCAATATTTACATCTCCAATTATATCCTTGACATATAATACTTTTTTAACATAATTACTCGCATTGCGCTTGGCTTTTGGTTCGACAATTGTTGTAAAACTAGTCGGATTTGTTCCGTTTTTTGACAATACAACCTCGAATTCATTATCATAAGAACTTGAAGTTTTATAATAATACGTAATTGCATAAATTTCACCATTCATTTTTATAGTAGGTGAAATCAACCAATCGTCGTGTGTCGTAGTAGAAGTTGATCCATAGAAGTACATGGCTCGGTCTCCTTCATAAGGAGTCGTTGCGTATTGTTTGAAGATATTATTCCCGTTTGGTGAGGTTGCATCCTTATTGGCATCTAAAATTGTCCAACAGTTAAAGGTTGTCGATTTGGTATTGAAGCCTTCTGTAAATGGAACGGGAATTGGATCACAAGCAGTATTAAATTTAAAAGGCCCAGACCACTCCCCAAATTTGCCATCAGCACACTTAGATCTTACATAGAAATCATAAGTAGTATTCTGTACTAAATTTTTATTGGTGTGGTCAACCGTAATGGTCGCTTCTGCTTTAGAAATCGCTGTACCAGCACCCACAGGACCTGTACCATCTGTTTCCTCTACATAATATTCCCATGAACCGGCCACGGGATCTTTCCAAGTGATCGTGACTTTATCCGTTTTCACATCTTTAACACCCAATTCTATCGGTTCGACACAGTCAACAACTTCCAAAGTTACATTGTCAATATATGCGTAAGTATATGTTTGTGTAGTAACATGCCAAGCTAAGTTAATATCTCCACCGTAATTGCTAATAAAAGCTATTTCTTCTACCCAATCCCCACTACTATAATTGCGTTTTGGGACGATGGTTTTAGTAAAGGCACTCAAATCAGCCCCCTTGTTAGAGGCTACAACTTCAAATTCATTTATATAGGACGTTGAAGTTTTATACATATATCTTAACTTATACATTTTGGTGGCGTCCAATTTAACAGTCGGACTGATTAACCAGTCGTCATTTTTTGGTCCACCGTAAAAATACATCATATGAGAACCCTCATAAGGCAAGTAATCATAGGTTCTCCAGATATTACTACCCGTAGGTGATGTAGCATCTTTATTGGCATCTATAACAGTCCAACATTTTAGAAAACTTGAATCGGTATTAAAGGTCTCTAAAAATGGCAAGGCCACAGCAGCACAAGGCGTGGTAAATTTAAACGGTCCATTCCAAACACTATACTGTCCCGCACTACAAACGGTTCTTACATAATATTCATATGCAGTACTAGCTACAAGATTAGCACCAGAGCCTTCTTTGGTTGCTACTGTAGCTGTCTTAGAACTCGTAACGGTGCCATTAGCAGTTGGAATACCCTTCCCTGGCTTTTGAATATAATATTCCCAAGTAGTCGCATTAAAATTGTCTTCCCAAGCTAAAGTAACCTTATCACTGCGTATTTCTTGTGCAATTACTTTTAGCGGTTCTGGGCAGCTTGTCACTTCTTCGATTACTACATTATCAATATAAAAATAGGTGACACCAGTGGATACCACATGCCAAGCTAGATTAATATCACCAGTAACACCCGTAAAGATCACGCGCTCCTCTTGCCATTCTATGGTATTATCGTATACTCTCTTAGGGACAATTGTTTTGGTAAAATTAGCCGTGGCAATACCAGTACTTGACATCAAAACTTCCAATTCGTTTACATAAGTTGTTGTAGATGTCGTACGATAATTATACTTCAGTCGGTAGGTCTTTGTCGCATCTAATTTTATATCAGGACTAATCAACCAATCGTTATGAGTCTTGCCCGTCAGACCGTAAAAGTAAATCGATTGATCTCCTTCAAACGCAGTTGAAGAAACCCTCCAAATATTAGCTGCTGCGGTTTGATCTTTATTTTCATCAACAATAGTCCAACAGGCTAAAGTTGTTGAACTCTTGTTAAAGCCCTCTGAAAAAGGCAATAATTGAACACTGCATGCAGCAGCAGCAGATACCGTTGCCTTATTTAATTCCCAAAGATTGAAATAAGGTTGCAAATATAAATCTGGCGCATAGGACTTACCCTGCCAGTTTATATTGCTCTCCACTATTTTTACACCCTCCTTGTTTGCATAAGCTACACTGTTTATAAGAAACAGTATGACAACAAGAAAAGCAGAAAAAAAGAAAGTAATTTTTTTCATACCTAATAATTTAATGGTTAGTTGATATCCCAAATATATCATATTTCATAATAAACTCACTATTATTTGTTAATAATTTTCTAAAAAAAACAATCAAGATACCGCTATTTCATGAAATAAACACAAAAAAAACACACGTAAACCCCATAAATCACACAAAAAAACAATTTAAACTACCAATACTATAAACACACACAAAATCAACTTTTATCTCGCTATGCCCTACTTTGATTTTGCCTTCAGCGCCCTTCTATATCGATTCAGATTTAAAAAAACGCAAAACGACAAGAGGATTTTACGATTAGAACAAGAGCAAAAAAAAACTGCCCCTTATCGAGGCAGTTTTGACTATTTTTCTTTGTTTTTTATTTATTGATTTGCACCCAACCCGTTCTGGTTTTTCCATGAGCGACTACCACATAGTAGTAGGTACCATCGGGAAGCTGTTTACCTCCTTTATCCTGTCCATACCACTGATCGGTATACGCTCCTGCAAAAGAATAAACTTCTGCGCCATAACGATTATAGATCACCATACTGCTTACCCCGTGCTCTTTTAGATCAAAACGATCGTTTAGACCATCGCCATTAGGAGAGATTCCCTTTGGTATTGGACAATCCTTATAACTGACCTTAAAGCTGCTTTCTTCGACGCAAAGACCGTCATCGGAGGAAGCATATACATAGATAGTTTGTGTATGCGGTACCAAACTACCGACAGCCAATTCAATACCTTGACCACCAGCTTGAGTAAAATACTTATTATGAGCAGACAAAGGAGCTAAAACATGCAATAGACATTCCAATTCCACATCAGCAAAAACATCGGCTTTTACTGCCGCGGTGATTGCAACTTTATAAGAGATTTCCTCATAACAACCGTTGCCATTATCTTGTAACACATAAATAGTGTGCTCACCCGCTTCGTTTAGAATATCTCCGACCTTATAGGCGGTTCCTTTTCCGGCTGATTCCGAGTAATAATGCTGGTTTACTTCTAAATCTGGCAAGGTATAAGAAGCACAAACTTTCACCTGCTCTCTTGATTCAGGAGTTATTCCTTTGGTAGCTTTTAATGTCCATTCAAAGATTTCCGAACAGGATGTACGTTGGTCAACAACTTTAATAAACAGTATTACATCTGTTCCGATTGTTTCCACTCCATAAGAGGTTGGATCGACTATAGCAGCTACACCAGCAACGGCATCTTCTTTGGTTTTATAATAAGATATCTTATAATTTATCACATCTACTTTAGACAACATTGCAGGCTCAACCTCAGTTAAATCTAACACAATCGGCGCTGTCGCTTTTCGACAAATAGGAAGAGCCTTAGGTGCTGCAACAACTGTTGAAATAGCCGGATAGATCTCGACTTTTACAGAACCTGTTGATTCACAATTTAAATCTAAGAATTTCACCGTTATTTTATAAGTTCCCGTTTCAAAAACCTCCAAATCTGGTTGGTCTGCACCCGGAATTACAACATCATCTTTATACCATTTTATAACAACACCTTCGGTCATGACACCAGATTTGATGATTCTAGATTCTCCACTGCACAGCGCATTCCCTGTTTCAACCAGCAAATCATTACCTAAATCAATTCTTCCTAGATCAAAACTTCCTCCTCTTAAAAACACCGCTGAGTTATAACCGGAGTCGCGATAATCGGCGATCGCCAATTTGATGTGGTATTTCTTACCGGGTTTAACAGCAGACACTGCAGTCATTGGCACCGTCATACCGGCATAGTTTATCGGATTATCTTGTAGTGGCAATCCAATATCTCCATCATAGTATTTATCGAAATACTGTTCATTTAGACTACCACAAGTTAAATCGCCTTGATATTTTTCATCGTGGATTGTCGTGACGGAAACCGGGATATCCGTATTTGGAATTACCGCTAAATTGGTCATTTCACCGGTTTCCTTATCGGTAAGAAAAAAGGCAAACACATCCGAGTAATCGCATTGGTATGATGGTCCATATTCATTTGATGCAAATATAAAGTCGAATTTTATGCTATCGGTGATCGGAATAAAATCAAATTCTATCACTGATGCGTTAAAATTTTCATCGGGTTGTCCGTTTTGAACTAAAAGATTTTGCAAATCTTTATCACCCAACCAGCTCATAGAACCGTCTGTTTGATTCTGATAGTCCCCGGGTCCTTTTGCGGTTTCAACCCCATTTGTTGCCAATACAATTCCATCTTTGAACGAGAATGAAGATTTGTTCTTTTCAAAATAACCAATACCATTCGGCTCACTTCCATAATTAGTTCCGGTATGATAGGTAACGTTAGAAACTAAATCACAGTCAGCTACTACCAATACCTCTTTAACCAATTGTTCTACCGTATATTTAGTCCCTGAAGGACTTACATCAATATAGGACGGCGAATTGATACATAAGTTAAAATAAAAATCAGGAAATTCCTCAGTGGTGGCCAAACGCAAATAATACTTTTTACCGACAACCAAATTATCCATTTTATAATATTTCATATAATTCTCCAATTCGAAACACATCAATGCGGTATTACCAATAGTCGAACAATCCACATCATAAACAGATACATATATGGTTGGGAATCCGGCACCTGAAATACTGAAGAAATCCGAAATATTCAACATATGTGTAATATTGTTTGCTGTAAATTCAAACCAAGCATCTTTTTTCACCTCTTTTGTTCCGCAAGTAGGCTCCAATTTTGTTGAAACGTTGGAACCAAATAAAGTTCCCTGCACGTATTTAATACATTGTGCATCCAAATTAACGGGTATGTTTAAGGCACCTTTACAATCGATGTTAACACCGATTTTTGTTCCAGTATTTGCTGGCGAGGACCAATCACTATTTGACTTGCCATCTGGACATTTCGTTCTAACATATACGGTATACTTTTTACCCGGATCCAATCCGTTAATCGTCGTTTTTGGATTTACGGTAACATTGGCCGTTTTCACAGGAGTTGCCGTTATATCATCTCCATAATTAAGTACTATTACTTCCCACGAAGTAATTCCTCCATCCTGCTTCCAAGTCACATCGAAGCTATTCGTCGTTTGATTAGTTACCTTAACAAAGTAAGGCTCCGGACAAGTCGTTACTTTCTTTATAGAAACGTTATCGATATAAACTCCTAAAGCTCCCTCAGCATCAACGTGCCAGGCTAAATTATTCGTACCGGCAACAGCCGTAAAGAATTTTACTTCCTCAACCCAATTCGAATTGCTATAAGCTGCCGAAGCAACAATGGTCTTTGTAAATTTATCTACAGTCTTACCTCCAGTAGACAGAAGCACCTCAAAGCTGCCACCATCCCACGGAGAAACCTTGTAATGATATTTCAACACATACATGCTGTTGTCCATTACTAAATCTGGTGTGATTAGCCAATCGTCGCTAATCGCATCTCCGCCCCAATCAGAAACATCAATAGCCATAGATCGATTTCCTTCATAGAAAGAATTCTTATCAGTGCCCCACATATTTCCACCCCAATCCGGATCACCATCATTATTACCGTCAAGTACCTGCCAACATCTGATCGTTTTCGAATCGGTATTAAAGCCCTCCCAGAATGGTGCAACATATACATCACAAAGCGTTACAAATTTGAAAGGTCCTGCCCAAATACTAAACGAACCATTACCACACACCGTACGAACATAATACTCATAGTCGGTATTCGGTTCTATGTTTTTACCTGCCTGATCTTTTAAAAGAACGTTTTCTTTTTTAGTCGTAACTGTTCCTCCAGTAGTTGGAACACCAGTACCTGCTGCTTGGACAAAATACTCCCAGCTTGTTGCTTTAAAATCATCTGTCCAAGAAATTGTCGCTTTTTTGGCTTCGACATCCTTGATCGCTAAATTCAATGGTTCAGGACAACCCAAAACCTCTTCGACAAATACATTGTCAATATAAACCTCCTTAGATCCGACCCCTTTAACATGCCACGCCAAATTAACATTACCATCTAAATTAGTTATAAAGACGATCTTCTGTTGATAGGTATTCGAACTATAAACCTGATTTTTAACTATTTCCTTTTTAAAATCTACTGGTTTTATACCCGAGTTGGAAGCTAAAACCTCAAAATCACTCGCATCAGCATATCTGCCTGCTTTATAATGATATTTCAACCTGTAGATTTTATTCTTATCAAACTTAAATATCGGGCTTATTAACCAATCGTCTGTATGGATCATTTCATCATAATCATCAACTTCAAATACCATTCCGTCACTTCCTTCATATTGATTATACGTCGTTTTATTCCAATTACCACTATAATCATCTCCATCACCATTTCCATCAATTATTGTCCAACAGTAGATAGCCGTAGAATTGCTATTAAAACCCTCCCAAAAAGGCAGGCTAATCACACTACAAGCCGTTCTAAATTTGTATGGTCCAGACCAAATACTTAAGCTTCCATTACCACAATCCGATCTGACATAATATTCATATTCCGTATTCGGGAGCAAGTTATTTCCCGCTTGATCTTTGGTCACGACATTTTCTTTTTTGGCCGTGGCAGTTCCAGCAGCTACAGGTGCCTTTCCTCCCAATTTTTGGATGACAAATTCCCAGTTCTTGCCAACGTCATCAGCCCAGAAAATAGTAGCGCCGTTTTCCTTAAGGTCTTTACTATCTAAATCAACCGGTTCCGGACAACCAATGATCTCTTCAATAAACACGTTATCGACATACAAATCCGTATAACTACCTTGTGTACTAACATGCCAAGCGATATTAATATTTCCAGATACGTTTCTTAAAACATGTGTTTTCTCCTGCCAATTACCGTTAGTATAATTCTTCTTAGTCATCAGATTAGTCGTAAAATCACTAAGAGCAATGCCCTTATTGGAAAGCAGCACATCAAAATCCGTTTTTTCGGATGAACTTGTTTTATAATGGTACTTTAAGCGGTACATTTTGGTAGGGTCTAGCTTAAAAGTAGGAGAGATCAACCAATCGTCGTGTTCATAAGCATCCCAACTACCCGAGAAGTGCATCGATTGATCGCCTTCAAATTTCTGATAATCGTCTACCATCCAAATTTTATTATAGTCGCCACCATCATTATTGTTATCAACAATAGTCCAGCAATCTATATTTTTTGAATCGGTATTAAACCCTTCCCAAAAAGGCAAAACACCTATAGCACAAGGGGTTTTAAACTTAATAGGACCTACCCACAAACTGGTCTTACCTGCACCACAACTGGCTCGTACAAAAAATTCATACCAAGTATTGGGCTGCAGATTTGCGCCTCCTACTCCTGTGGTTTTTGTCACCTCAGTAGAAGGTTTATTAGCGATCAATCCACTACCTATTGGTGCAGGACCTGCACCTTCCAACTGCACATAATATTCCCAACTCGTGTTTTTTGTATCGGTCCAAGTAACCGTAGCCTTGTCTTTTTCTAATTTACTAACAGTCATTTCCTCTTCAGGTGCATAACAGGATACCTCCTGCACTGAAACCAAATCGATATAAACTTTGGATTCTGCCTTACCCAATATATGCCAAGCGATATTAACATCTCCTGTAATATTTTGAACATAAAGTGTTTTCTTTTTATAAATATTTGTATTGCGCTTTTCGCTAGCTTCTAATTGCGTTGTAAATTCGGTTGGGTTTACCCCATTTTTAGACAGTACTACTTCGAATTCATTATTATATGAATTCGAAGTCTTATAATAATAAATAATTGCATAAAGGCCGCCATTCATCTTAATGCTCGGTGAAATCAACCAATCATCATGGGTACCAGCACTGCTTGATCCATTGAAATACATGACGCGATCCCCTTCAAAAGTATCGCTGCTATGTTGTTTCCAAATTTTACTGTCCGTCGGAGAGGCCGCGTCTTTATTATTATCTAATATAAGCCAACATCCATAAGTGGTAGAGGTGCTGTTGAAACCCTCTACAAATGGCGCATTAATCGCTTTACATAAGGTTTTAAAACTAAAGGGACCTATCCATTCTCCGAAAGTTCCATTAGCACATTTAGCTCGTACGTAAAAATCATAAATAGCTCCTGCTACTAAATTTTTATTGTTATGATCTTTTGTAACAATAACTTCAGTAGTAGAACTACTACTTCCCGCTGTTGTAGGTCCATTGCCTCCAGTGTCCTCTACATAGTATTCCCACGAAGTATTTACCAGATCTTTCCAATAAACTGTTGCCTGATCTATTTTTAGATTTTTGACAGCTAAATTCTGAGGCTCCACACAGGCAACCTCCTCTATGGATATAGCATCTAAGTTGATACTAGCGTTGGATTTAGCCGTTACATGCCAAGCCAAATTAACATCGCCACCCAAATTCGTTATATAAGCCGTTTCCTGAGTCCAATCACTTGTTTTATAAATCTTATTGGCGACAATCGCTTTGGTGAAATCGGCAACAGCTAGTCCCTTATTCGACGCAACAACCTCAAATTCATTGTTGCCGTAAGTATCTGTCATATACTGATATTTCAATCTGTACGTTTTGGTTGCATCGAGTTTTAAAGTCGGAGAAATCAACCAATCGTCATTTTTGGAATTCCCATAAAAATACATGGATTGATCCCCTTCCGAATAATCATAATCATCCGTTTCCCAATTGTACTTATCCTTATTATTATCCAATATAGTCCAACAGCTACTCGTGGTGGAGTCTGTATTAAAACCCTCCCAAAACGGTAAGGTTTGTACAACACAAGGTGCCGCTAAGGCTGTTAGATTTCTAAAGGTAAAATAAGGTTGTAAGTCTAATTCTGGTGCAAATATCTGCCGATCCCAGCTATAACTTTTCTCAAAAATTCTCTTCGTATTTTTATTTGCATAAACTGAATTGCTTAGAAAAAACAGTAGTGTAAATAATAAAATAGGAATGAATAAAGTAATTTTTTTCATACTCTATAATTTATTTGGTTAATCACTATCAAATATATAAATTTTACAAATATCATTAACAAAACATATTGTCTATTTTTAAACTTAAATAGTCGTTTTTTTTATTTATCCGATTGCTTCAAGAAGCCCAAAAATGAGCGACGTCTAAAACTCTATTAAAAAAAAGCAGGTAATTCTAAAGAGAATTACCTGCCAGTATGCATCCTAAACTGAGAACCTAGAAACAGTTCATTTATCTATTGATTTGAACCCAACCCGTTCTGGTTTTTCCCCGGGCTATTACGACATAATAATACGTTCCATCGGGTAATAATTTCCCTGCCTTTTCTTGTCCGTACCACTGGTCAATATAATTTCCTTGAAACGAATAAACCTCAGCACCATATCGATTATAAATGACTATACTAGAGACCCCATGTACTGCCAGATCAAAGCGATCATTTAATCCATCCCCATTAGGTGAAATACCTTTCTGAATCGGACAGTCTCTATAACTAACATTAAAGCTACTTTCGTCGGTACAAAGTCCATCTTCTGAAGCTGCAAATACATAAATGGTTTGAGCAATTGGCACCAAACTCCCAGCAGTTAATTCTATCCCCTGACCAGCGGATTGAGTAAAGTACTTATTGTGTACAGGCAGAGGAGCTAACACATGCAAAGTACACTCCAATTCCACATCTTCAAAAACCGTCGCACTTACTGGAGCCGTGATACTTACTTTATAAAAGATTTCCTCATAACAACTCGCTCCATTATCTTGCAACACATAAATCGTTTGAGTTTCAGACCCGCTCAACACATCACCTGCTTTATAAGAAGCTCCTTTTCCACCTGCTTCGGTATAATAATATTGATTGCTTTCCAACTCTGGAAACACATAGCTTTCGCAGACAATTACATCCTCCCTTTGTGATGGAGTTTTACCAATCGAAATTTTAATCGGTAAAACAAAAACCTCTGAACAACCCGTTCGTATATCCTCTACTCGCACATACAAATCTGTATTTCCCTGTTCGGCATTGACTTCATAAGTAGTACCTATTGGATTTGTTCCTGAAGCAGCTTCGTTTTTATCTTTAAAATAGGCGGTTTGATAATGTTTGCTTTCCGTCTTACTAAACATAACGATTTCAGAATCAGATAAGTCAATTACAATTGGCTTAAAAGAATACCTGCAAACCTCGATGGTTTGGGGAGCCAATACAGCAGTAGAAATCGCAGGAAAAATTTCAACTTTCACCTGACCTATTACCTCGCAATTCATCATCGCATATTTCGCTACTACTTTGTAAGTACCGCTTTCCGTCACCTCTAAATCTGGAGCAGCTGCACCTGGAATGAGCACTTCATCCTTATACCATTGTATTAGTACATCCTCGTCACCTAAGCCCGACTTAATTGTTCTAGAATCACCACCACATAAGGCATTTCCGTTTTCAACCAACAAATCTTCACCCAGATCTAAGTTCCCCAGATCAAAACTACCCGCTTTGAAAAATACCGCAGAGGAATGATTGTCATTCGGACAAAAATCCATCACAGCTAATTTGATGTGGTATTTCCGGCCTGGAACTACCTTAACGGTTTCTGACTGCATTGCCTTGGTCATCCCTACAAAATCAATTGGGGCATCAAATGGGTTATCTTGATGGTTATCATAATGTTTCCAGTAATATTCTGGATTCATACTGTTACAAGTGATTCCCGATCTTTTCGCATCTCTGATCGTATTTAGAGCGATTGGGGTATTAGTTCCTTTAATTTTAGCTAGGTTTTGTCCTTCACCTGTGGTGGTATCCACCAACCAAGCCGCGAATAAAGCACCGGTATCGCAATCTGAACCACAACCTTTTTTATAACTATTTGACGCAAATAAGAAATCAAAGTTAATTTCTTCTTTAATCGGTGTAAAATCAAACTCCAACTGCGTTACTCGCTTGTCGGGAGTTGGTCCTCCTCCTGCTGCATTGATTGCGTCGTTAATGTCCTTATCTCCGGTCCATCGGTGCGGGTTTTGTCCTCTTGGATTATCTGCTCCGATATGCGGACCCGGAACATATTTAACTTCATTAGTTGACAATACTATACCGTCATCAAAGGGAAATACAGAACCTCCCTTGTTGAAATAACCCAAAGTGTTTACCGTTTGCGTTGCAGCACTTCCGTCACCTACTTGATACTTTACATTAGACACCAAGTCGCAATTGGATTTCACCAATACATCTTTGACCAATTGCTCAACCGTGTATTTATCCCCACTAGGACTCACTTCTACTGGCGTATAGGTTGAGGTAGTTATACATATATTAAAGATATAATCTGGAGCGGTTTCCGGAGTTCCTATTCGGTAATAATATTTTTTACCCGGAACCAAATTCATCAACAAAGTCCGATTATTCTCTAATGAAAATAGAAAACATCCTAAAGAAGCTCTAGTCATAGTCCCGCAAGCATCTTCGTATAAAGTTCCCTGTAAAAAAATCGGAACCACGCCTGAAACACTCTTTAGGTCTTTCAAACTCAACATATGTGTTTTTGTTGTAGCCGTAAACTCAAACCACACATCTTTTATCGTGTTATCCATATAACAATTCGCCAAAGGCGTAACCGACTGAGTGGATCCGATCAAAGAGCCCGAAACAAATTTAACACAGTCTAAAGTATTGTTTACCGGTACATTTACAGCTCCTACACAATCATCATTAAGTCCAACTTTAGTTGCTGAATAAGCCGGTGTTGACCAATCGCTATGAGTTTTACCGTCAGTACATTTTGCTCTGACAAAAATAGCATATACCTTTCCTGCAACAAGTCCCGTTATAGTAGCTTTCGGATTTACCGTTACGCTCATTTTTTGAACTGGAGTTGCCGTTACATCATCTCCGTAATTCATTACCAAAAGTTCCCATTCATTGACACCTCCATTTTGTTGCCAGGCTACATCCATTCCTGTACTGGTCTGATTGCTGATCTTTAAATAGTATGGCTCAGGACAAGTTTCTACCTTTTTTATCGTCACATTATCCAAGCTCAATTCGGAATCTCCTGCGGTATTGTTGTGCCAAGCGATATTTACAACACCAGGCACTCCTTTAAAGAACTTCACTTCCTCCTTCCAACTAGCGTTATTATAATCTGCAGAACCTACAATTTTATGGGTAAATTTATCTAATGCTACACCTTGGTTAGAAAGCGATACATCAAAAGTACACCCCATGATAGCATCGGTTTTATAATGGTATTTCAACACATAGTCGCTGTTATCCATATCGAGATCGGGAGAAATCACCCAATCATCCGTTCCCAATCCACTTCCAGTAAAATCCAAAGAAACTACAGTCATGGCTTGATTTCCTTCGTAATAGTAAAATCCGATCGGAGCAAATATATTGATACCGTACTCCTTCATTTCATCGTTGTTAACATCGACAATAGTCCAACAGCTCAATGTTTCCGAATCAGTATTAAACCCTTCCCAGAAAGGCGCTTTATAGATATCACAAGGAACGCGGAACTCAAAAGGTCCCGACCAAATACTGTAAGTTCCGTCGCCACATACCGTTCTCACATAAAACTCATATTCACTATTGGGAATTAGATTTTTACCAGACTGATCCTTAGAAACACTGCCTTCCTTTTTATTCACGGCTGTACCTGCTTGTTTTGGCACACCCTGACGTAAATCCTGCACATAATACTCCCAATGGCTACCGCCCATATCGTCGGTCCAATAAATCGTTGATTTTTTTGCACTTTGATCTTTAACCCCTAATTCTATCGGCTCCGGACATCCGATTACTTCCTCGACAAAGACATTTTCTATATAGAGATTTTTTGGTCCGTAGCCACCAACATGCCAAGCCAAATTAACTTCACCTACTAAATCTTGGATAAAAACAACTTTCTCCTGGTAGTCCGCAACTTTATAAAACTGATTTTTAAGAATCACCTTGGTAAAGTCTTTAAGTTCGGTACCCTTATTGGATGCCAAAACCTCAAATTCGCTATTGCCATTTTCTACTTCGGTCTTAAAATGGTATTTAAGGCGGTAGGTTTTACCCTTGTCAAACTTAATATTCGGACTGATCAACCAATCATCGCTATCCTTCCCCATATTATTGGTTGTGGTGTAATACATCGATTGGTTTCCTTCATAATGATCCAATTTTTCGATTCGCCACACATTCCACTGATACCCCAAATAAGTATCGATGGCGTCTCTATTCGCATCTCTCGTAGTCCAACAACCTATGGCTGGAGAACCGGTATTAAATCCTTCCCAGAAAGGCGTATCAAACACACCACAGTTCGTTCTAAATTGATACGGCCCCATCCAAACACTTTCATTTCCCGGTCCACAAATGGTCCGTACATAAAACTCGTAGTCTGTATTTGCTTTTAATTTATTACCGTTCTTATCTTGAGTGATACTATGTTCTTTTTGATTGGTCGCTACCACATTTCCCGTAGGTGGTATTCCTCCAGCTTTCTGAACTACATATTCCCAGTTTTTCCCAAAGTCATCTACCCAAAAGATAGTCGCACTATTAACTGTTTCGTCTTTAGTATCCAAACCGTATGCCTCAGGGCAACCCGTTAATTCTTCCAAGAAAACATTATCTATGTACAAACTTGTAGCTTTGTTTTCAGTAGTAACATGCCAAGCAAAATTAAAGTCTCCTGACACACCTTGAATCACTACCACTTCTTCTCTCCAAACATCGTTACTATACCCCTTTCTTACCAATAGCGTTTTAGTAAATTGCTCCACACCAACACCTTTATTAGACGACTTAACTTCAAAGTCGGTGGTTTTACCCGCTAAAGTTTTATAATGATACCTCAACCTATAGAATTTGGTTGGATCTAAATTAAACGTTGGAGAGATCAACCAATCGTCGTGTTTACCAGGTATCGCTGCACTGGAGTAATTCATCTTTCCATTACCTTCAAAATTTCCCACTCCACTTGCTGAAAACCAGCTATCGACCGTAGTCATTAGTTTTGAATTATCCACTTTAATCCAGCAACTAGCCGTTTGGGAATTTGTATTAAAACCCTCCCAAAACGGGATGCCCGATGGCACACATAGCGTTCGAAAGGAAATAGGTCCAATCCAAAAACTGGCTTTGCCCAATCCACAAGACGCTCTAACAAAAAAATCGTAATTCGAATTTGGCTGTAAGTTCGTCCCACCTACACCCGTTATTTTATTGACCGTTAGACTCGTAGTTTTTATAAGGTTTCCACTACTAACGGGTAGCCCTCCGCCAGAGGGCTGAACCACATATTCCCAGTTCGAATTATTAGAATCTAACCAAGTAAGCTTCGCACTATCCACCCCCAGATCACTAACAACCACCTTCTCTTCTGGAGCGATACAACTTATTTCCTCTACGGTAATGAAATCAATCTGCACATTGGCGGCACCCTTAGCAACAACATGCCATGCAATATGAACATCAGCCGTAATATTCTTTACATACAACACTTTCTTTACATAAGTCGCTGTATTACGCCTAGTACTGGCCTCCAATACTGTGCTAAAATCAGACGGTTCAGTTCCTGTAGTCGAAAGTACCACTTCAAAATCATTGCTATTCAAACCATCGGTTTTATAATAGTAGGTAACTGCATAAAGGCCACCATTGAATTGCAGTTTGGGTGAAATCAACCAATCATCTGCAACAGCCGTTGGCGCTTTACTGACAAAAAACAAAGCGCGATCTCCTTCATACTGACCACCACCACGACGAGTCCAACTATTAACGCCATCCGTTGTTTTATTCCTATTGGCATCCAAAAGCCTCCAACAATTAAATGTCGTCGAGTCGCTATTGAATCGCTCGGTAAACGGCAAAGGCACAGCAACACATTGTGCTGTAAAGCTATACGGACCTACCCATTCGCCATATTGTCCATTGGCACATTTGGCACGTACATAGAACTCATACGATTGTCCAGCCACTAAATTTATATTATTGTGATCCTTAGTAACCACCACTTCTGAATTCGTGGTCGCAGTTCCCGCACTTACTACACCATTTCCAGCTGCGGTGTCAATATAATATTCCCAAGTTGTATTTAACTTGTCATTCCAAAAAATAGTCACCTGATTATTCTTTATCAATTTCACCCCCAAGTCCATAGGTTCAACACAGGCCACTTCTTCCACAATGACATTATCCAAATATTGTATCGCAGTCACGGAAGGAGCAAGCCCCGCAGTTAATTTCCACCCCAAATTAACATCCCCTCCCAAATTAGTTATATAAGCGGTTTCCAGTTCCCAATTATCATTGTTATAAACGCGTTTAGACACGATAACTTTAGTGAAATTAACCGTCGCTAATCCATTATTTGAAGCCAGAACTTCAATTTCACTCTCATTAAATGCGGAGGTTTTATGAGCATATGTTAATTTATAAGTTTTGGTTTTATCCATTTTAAGTGTAGGAGAAATTAACCAATCTTTGCTTTTACGTGCTCCACGTATATAAATTTCGCGATCTCCTTCAAAGGGTAAATAGGGATCTAATGTCCAAAAATTCAAATCTTTATCTTCGTCTACTATAGTCCAACAAGCAAACGTAGTTGAGTCACTATTAAATCCTTCTGCAAAAGGAATGGTTTGTGAATTACACAGTAACTCTTTCCAAGCCCGCCGCATACTGAAATCAAAATAAGGTTGTATATCTAATTCTGGAGCATACGATTGCTGCTGCCAACTAAAACTAAGTTCTACTTCTATTGTTTTTTCTTTTTTCGCATAAACTAAACTGTTAAAAAAGACAAAAAACACAATCAAAGATGTAGAAAAAAACAAACCGTTTTTTTTCATTTCTAATAATTTACTTGGTTAATCAATAACAAATATATCATTATATTGATTAAAACAGAATATTTAAGCTATTTATTCGAACAAATATTTAAATCGATATGCTAAAATAAACTTAAAATTAAAGTTTTCATCCCGCCGATTTTAACAACTGCAGTGCAAAAAACAAGGCTGTCTGAATCAGACAGCCTTGTTAGCTCTTTACAATACAATTGATGTACCTAATTTTGTTTAATTGTATCGGAGCAAGACGCCCTATACAATCTAGGATGATTTATAATTTATCCTATCTATTAATTTGAACCCAACCCGTTCTTATTTTACCGTGTGCAACAACCACATAGTAGTAGGTGCCATCGGGGAGTTGTTTACCCGCTTTATTCTGTCCGTACCACTGATCGGTATAGGCTCCTGAAAAAGTATAGACCTCAGAACCGTATCGATTATAAATAACCATACTCGATACTCCGTGTTTGGACAAATCAAATCGATCGTTTTTACCATCCCCATTAGGCGAAATACCTTTTGGGATTGGACAATCGCGATACGTAACTTGAAAACTACTTTCATCTATACAGATTCCATCATCGGATACGGCATAAACATAAATCGTCTGCGAATACAATACTTCGGTACCTGCTGTCAATTCACGTCCCTGACCACTTGGTTCACTATAGTAATGATTCAACGAGGAAAGCGGTTTTAACTGATACACTTCACATTCCAACTCTACATCGTCAAACAGGTCTGCAGTTACGGCTTCCGTAATTGTAATATGATAACTAATTTCCTCATAACAACCGCTTCCATTGTCTTGCAACACGTAGATTTTATGCAGTCCTACTTCACTTAATTCATCACCCTCCTGATAGGAATCTCCAGTTGCTGCTTTTCCCGTATAATAAAACTGATTTGGCGCTAGAGCAGGGAAAGAATAAGTAGCACAAATGCGAATATCCTCCCTTGTATCAGGCATTTCACCTGCGCCAAGATTAAGCTCCCACTCAAAAATCTCCAAACAACCGGTCCTCATATCCTCGACAACTACATACTTTCTTTGATTTCCCTGGGTTAAATCAAAATTATATTCCTCGGGCTTAGGGATCGCCTGAACGGCCAATTCCGCATCTTCCCTGGTATGATAATATTTAAAAGCATAAACGTCTTTATTGGCTACTTTAGACAGCATCTGTCGTTGTACAGCAGTCAGATCAAGTATCATAGTACCTAGTACATATCGGCAAAGTGATAATTCGGAAGGTTTTTCGACCACTGCTGAAATGGCTGGATAAATCTCTACTTCTACACGACCACTGCCCTCGCAATTCAAAGTATGATATTTTACTACAACAGTATATATACCGCTTTGCTCCACTTCAAAATCAGGCTCGACGGCATCCGGTATAAGTACGTCGTCTTTATACCAACTTATTGAAATATCGTCGTTAGTAATGACTCCAGTTTTGATAATCTTAGATTCACCGCGACAAAGCGCGTTACCGGTTTCTACCAATAAATTAGGCCCTAAGTCCACTTTCCCCAGGTCAAAACTACCTCCTTTTAGAAATACAGCCGAATTATACCGGGAATCTATATAGTCTGCTATCGCCAATTTGATGCGGTATTTTTTTCCATATTCCACTGCCGAGATAGCTGTCATGGGCACGGTATAACCAAAGTAGTTTATGGGATTATTTTTATGCGGTTCTCCTAATGTACCATAGAAGGTATCAAAATATTCTTCATTTTGGCTTTCACATCGCCCAGGCAAGTATTTACTATTTCGAATTGTAGTAACCGATACAGGAATATCCGTTCCTGGAACTACAGCCAAATTCGTCATCACATCGGTTTCTAAATCGGTCAGAAAAAAAGCAAAGACATCTGTATATCCGCATTGGAAAGTCCCATATTCATTCGATGCAAAAACAAAATCAAATTTAATGGTATCGGTAACGGGTATGAAATCAAACTCGATCACGGAGGCGTTATAATTGCGATCCGTTCGTCCGTTTTGGCTTAGTAATTCCTGTAAATCGTCATCCCCCAACCAAGCGTCGTTACCATCAGATTGATCTTGATCACTTGGCCCTGCAGCAGTTTCAACCCCATTAGTAGCTAATATGATTCCGTTTTCAAAAGGAAAAATTGAGCGGTTAGCTTCGAAATAACCAAGGCCGTTGGGATTATTGAAATGGGTTCCGGTGCGGTAACTAATATTAGAAACCAAGTCACAATCCGTTTTCACCAGCACTTCTTTAACCAACTGCTCTACGGTATAAAGATTGCCCGAGGCATCAACTTTTATAAAGTGAGGGGTGCTGATACAGGCTTTTACCAGAAAATCATCCGCTACACTTATGTTAATTGCAAATCGCAGATAATACTTTTGACCAATGATTAGGTTTTCGATCATACTATAATCACCATCTCCCCAGATAGAATAACATTCCAATGCCTGATCATGTATCAGCGAACAATCCTGATCATAAACTGCGACAGAAATGTAAGGAAAGTGGCTATCAGACAAACTAAAGAAATCACTTAAAGTTAAAACATGAGTGTTATGAATAGCCGTAAATGTTGCCCAAACATCTTTTCTCAATTCGTTAGTAAATTCACAATCCGGTTCCGGTTTATTCGACAAATCAGCTCCAAAGAAAGAGAGCATCACGAATTGATCACAAGACTGATCTGTATTCACTGAAATACGGACTGCACCATCACAATTATTACTGCCTCCAATGCGCGTTGCTCCGTGAACTACTGTCGACCAATCGCTGTAGGAGTTGCCATCGATACACTTAGCCCGCACATAGATTTTATATAACTTAGCAGAATCCAAACCTGTAATGGTGGTTTGCGGTAGTCCAGTGACCGTTTTTGTCGTTACCGGAATTGCTGATTCATCTTGATCATAATTCACTACAATAATTTCCCATTCGGCTACAGTACCCATTTGACTCCAACTCACATCGATTGCTGTAGGTGTAGCATTGATTACCTTTACATAATAGGGTTCTGGACAGGTTTCGATTTTCTTCAAAAACACATTGTCGAGATTTACACCTGAAGAACCTATGGAGTTCATATGCCACGCTAAATTGATCGTAGCATTGACCCCATTAAAAAACACCACACGTTCTTGCCACGATTGATTGGTATAATAATGTTCTAAGGGCACTATAACCCGATCAAACAAATCCAAATCTGATCCCGGAGTCGAGGACAGCAACACTTCAAAGCGTCCACCATAGTTGCTCATGGTACTGTAGTGGTATTTTAAAACGTATTGACTATTATCCATCACTATATTCGGTGAAATCAACCACGAATTGGATTGATTTTGTCCAATCCAGTCCCAAATCGACACACTCATTGCCCTGTTACCTTCATAAAACTCATAAGGATTAAGGCTCCATAAAAGCGGTGAGGAATAGCCCCCATCGTCATAGTTCGCATCGACCATGGTCCAACACCGTGCCGTTTTGGTGTCTGTATTGAATCCATCCCAAAATGGGGTTTGATACCGATCGCATAGGGTCTGAAATTTGTAGGGACCCGCCCAAATACTATGGGGACCTGCAATACAAACCGTACGGACATAGAACTCATAATCCGTATTAGGTTGCAAACTTTTTCCACTGTGATCAACAGTAATATCATTTTGTTTTAATGCCGTTATTGTACCATTGGTTAGCGGTATTCCCAGACCCTCTTCTTGAACGAAATACTCCCAGCTCGTCGCATTAAATGCGTCGCTCCACAATAGGGTAGCCTTTTTGGATTCGATATTGTCCACATCCAATTCTAACGGTTCGGGACAACCGATAACTTCCTCAACAAACACATTATCAATATAAACAACCTTGGATTCCTCTCCATGAACACGCCAAGCGATATTAACCTCACCACTGCTATTGGTTATAAAAATCTTTTTTTCGGTATAGTTGAATGAAATATACTCTCCATCTAATATTTTTTTGGTGAAATCAGCGGGTTCAATACCCGAATTAGAGATTAATACTTCATAAGCCGCATCCTCGTATTCCTCAGGAACTCTAAAATGGTATTTTAAACGGTATATTTTGTTGTTATCGAAACGTATTCTCGGAGAAATCAACCAGGCATCGCTGTCGTCATCGTAGTAGCTCCTATAAAAATACATCGCATGACTTCCCTCATAGGTTACTTGATCAACCTGATTCCAAGTATTGGATGTCAACGGTAAGCCCATGGTCAGTTTTGTTACCTCACCCTCACTATCTCTTATAGTCCAGCAATTAATCGTTGTTGAATTCCCATTAAATCCTTCCCAATAAGGCGTTGCAAAGGCATCACAGTCCGTTCTAAACACAAACGGTCCCGACCATACACTGTATGCTCCATTACCACAAACCGTTCGTACATAAAATTCATATTGAGCATTGGCCAGAAGAGCAGCAGCACTTTGATCTGTTGATATCGTATTCTCTTTTTTGTTGGTCAAAGTACCGTTAGTCGTTGGGGTAGCTCCTCCTTTTTTCTGTACGAAATATTCCCAATTGGAGCCAAAAGCATCATCCCAATAAATCGTTACAGCATTTTTGAGTTCGTCCTTAGCTCCTAAATCAAGAGGTTCGGGACAACCAATTACTTCCTCAAAAAACACATTGTCCAAGGACAAATAGGCATTACCTCCATCTGAATTAACTTGCCAAGCGAGATTCACGGATCCCCCAGTATTTCCTACAAATGCCAGATCTTGTACCCAGTTGTCGGTTTTATCTCCTTGTTTATCGATTAAAATAGTCGTGAATTTATCTATGTCAACACCAGTAGTAGACAACAAAACCTTAAAATCATTTTGTCCATAGTTTGACGTTTTGTAATGGTATTTCAATCTATAAAACTTATTAACATCTAGAATAAATGTCGGTGATATCAACCAATCGTCGTGTTGTGTTGCCGAATAAGATCCATAAAAATGCATATATTGATCGCCTTGAAACGGTTCAAATGTTTCTACACGCCACATATTAGTAGTCTGCCAGCCACTATCATCACCGTCTTGGTTATTATCGACAATGGCCCAACAGTCCAAGGTTGAAGAATTCCTATTAAAGCCTTCCCAGAATGGCAAAACTACTGCAGCACATTGGGTTTTAAAAGCAATTGGTCCTATCCACAAGCTGTTTTTACCCGGACCGCAACTCGAACGCACGTAAAATTCATACCAAGTGTTGGGTTGTAGGTTTGCTCCTCCAACTCCATTGGTACGCGTAACAACAACTGACTTCTGGGAAGACAAGGACCCACTAGATACCGGTGGTCCGCCAGCTCCTTGAGGTTGCACATAATATTCCCAGGACGAATTAGTATTATCGGACCAAGATAAGGTTGCTGTATTGATGCCCAACTGCTCAATAAGCACAGAGTAATTATCCGGAGCAATACAGTCCACTCGTTCTATAGTGACCCAATCGATATACAAATCCGAAGCACCACTACCTACAACATGCCAGGCTAATTTGACATCTGCAACTACACCTTGAACATAGACGGTTTTCTTTAAATAACCCGCATTGGTATACTTCTCGGTAGCCGATAATACAGTAGTAAAATCGCTTAAATTAAACTGATCCTCTGCCAATAACAGTTCAAATTCGCTATCGTTATAATTTGATGTCTTGTAATAATATGAAATGGAATATATAGCTCCTGTCATCTTAATCGTTGGAGAAATTAACCAATCATCGTGATCACCGCTGGTTGCTCCGGCATAAAAGCGCGCCACTCCATTACCTTCATACTGTCCAGAATCTTTGATTGCCCATCTGTTATTGCCCCAACTCGTACCGTCGTCATTGTGATCTAACAGCACCCAACAATCCAATGTAGTTGACGCGCTATTAAAGCCCTCTTGTAGGGGTAAATTGACCGGATTACAAGCGGTTCTAAAATAAAATGGTCCAATCCATTCTCCGAAATTACCGGATGCACACAGAGCGCGTACATAATATACATAATTGGTAGCTGCCGTTAAAGGATCGTTTTTATAATCTTGAGATACCACCACTTCATTGGTCGTTGTAGTCACTCCTGAAATCATCGGTGCTACTTCATCGACACCTTGAATGCGATATTGCCAAGAAGAGTTGGTAACATCATGCCAATTCAAAGTGACCTGACTCGCTTTGATATTGGTTGCGCTCATACCCTGTGGTTCAATACATTCCACCTGTTCCAGTGAAACATTGTTCAGCGACACCTCAGCATAGGTCGTATCGGTTACATGCCAGGCAAAATTTAGCTGCCCACCTATATTAGTAAGATACGTAATTTGCTCTTTCCAGTCACCATTTCGGTAAATCTTTTTCGGAACAATAATCTGAGTAAAATTAGTTACTGTATCGCCGCTATCTGAGGCCAAAACCTCAAATTCATTATCTTGGTAACTAGTCGTTTTATAGAAGTACTTCAATTTATAGGCTTTTGTAACATCCATATTGAAAATGGGCGAAATCAACCAATCGTCATTACCAGCTCCACCATTAAAATACATCACCCGATTGCCTAACAGATCTACCGACAGGGGTTTCCACAAATTATAACCGTTTGGCCCGGTACCATCGTTATTAGCGTCGACAATTTTCCAACAAAAAATGGTATTGGAATCCATATTAAAGGTTTCACCAAACGGCAAATCTAATGGTTGACAAGGGGTTCTAAAAGACACTGGTCCTTGCCAATAACTTTTATTTGTGACGCCACAGACTGTTCGATACCATACATAATACGCCTGATTGGCGACCAAATTATTAAAATTAACGCTGGTATTATTGTTTACCGCTATGACCGAAGGGGGATTATAAACAGGCGATACTTCCAAATTACTGATATAGATCTCAAAATCGGTTGCACCACCACCTGCTGGCCCATCCCATTGCGCCGAAGCACTAGTTTCGGTGATGTTGTCAATCACCATATTTCTCGGCGCCCAACAAGTAATCAGGGATAAATTGACGTTGTCAATTGCCGCAGGAGGCTGATTTTGAGTAAATCCATCATTCACCCACTGAAATATGATCTTGACCTTTTGATTGGCAAAAGCACTTAGATCCACTACAAAATTACTTTTCTTAAATACACTTTGCCGAAGCAATGCTCGACTAACCAAGATTCCCCCACTACTTGAGGTCGTAATAACAGTACCCGCCTGTGGTATATAATTCTCCGGTACTATCCATACCGATAAGTAATCGTAATAAGTAATGTTTACCAATTCCCCTTCAGCCCTCCAGTCGAAACTCAATACATAATTAGCATTACCACCCGCCAAGGTGATTGGCTGACTTACCGCATGTGAACAGGTATTAGAACCGCTGTAATTATTGTTAACTCCATTATCGTCGGATATATAGAGCGATTTTAGTCCTCCATTAGCCACGGCAGTCCCTATATACCATTGATTTACCAACGAGTTAATCAACGTCCACTTCACCACACCTTCAAAATCATCGGCAAATACGGTATTGGGGTGTTGCTTGGCATAAGCATAATTCGCAATAAAATAAGGCATCAAGTACAGATCCGAAGAATACGATTTCGTTTCCCAACTTGTCACAACTCGATCTGCCTCCCTTGCATCAGACTTGGAATCTGCCTTTACACTTGTTAACGATATCCCAAGAGCAATTAAAAGATAAAAAAACACCATTCTAAACATAACATCATAATATTTACTAGTTATTACACAATATTGCTATCGAATACAATTAAAGTAATTTTATTGTACTAAAAATGTTAAAATTAATAATTAACAATTTGTGGTTTCTAGAAAAAAGTATAATCTTAATAGTTTTAATTATAGAAAAAAATTGTTGTAAAAAAATATAAAAAGCGCAATCCTTTAAGTTTAACAACCTATAAATGAATACATAAGCTGGTTTTCGTATCTGATAAAAAAGTATTAAACAGCCCTATATTTTATAAAACTGATTTTACGATTGAATTACTTGGCACAAACTCCAATGATATAGAAGATGTCGCATAAAAAAAGCAGCTCGAAACTAGCGTTTTGTAATGCTTTAAGGGATTGAATTAGAAAAACATTTGCTCAGTCACTTTCAAAGCAAGATTTGTTGATTGCTATAAAATTAAAAAAGCCGGCAGTATAAACTGCCGACTTTTTATTTCTATGAATTCGTTAAGCTTTATTTATTGATTTGAACCCATCCGGTTTTGGTTTTACCGTGTGCGATCACCACATAATAGTAAGTACCGTCAGGAAGTGCTTTTCCTCCTTTGTCTTGTCCATACCATTGATCGGTATAAGCACCCTGGAAAGCAAACACTTCAGCACCGTATCGGTTGTAAATTACGATACTGTTAACCCCGTGTTGCGATAGGTCAAAACGATCGTTTTTACCATCCCCATTAGGTGAAATACCCTTTTGGATTGGACAGTCTCGATAGCTGACCTTAAAGCTGCTTTCATCAATACACAATCCGTCCTCGGATGCTGCATACACATAGATCGTTTGAGCATGTGGCACCAAACTACCTATTGCCAATTCGATTCCCTGACCACCTGCTTGAGTAAAGTATTTATTGTGTTCACTCAAAGCAGCCAATGGATGTAATGCACATTCCAATTCGACATCGGCAAAAACATCGGCTTTAACAGCTGCTGTAATCGTTACTTTAAACGAAATCTCTTCGTAACAACCACCGCCGTTGTCTTGTAAAACGTAAATGGTGTGTTCTTTAGCTTCTGTCAACACGTCTCCTGCTTGGTATTCTATACCTTTTGCAGCAGATTGCGTATAATAGTGTTGATCGGTTTCAAGCGCTGGTAAAGTGTAGGATGCACATACCTTAACATGCTCACGAGCGGTTGGTATAGTACCTTTTGTCGCTCTTAAAATCCATTCAAAGATCTCGGAACAACCGGTTCGCACATCCTCTACATAAATGTAAAGCATCACATCAACACCAGTGGTTTCCACACTATAATTTACAGGATCAGCAATAGAACCAATACCTGCTTCCGCATCTTCTTTTGATGTATAATAAATCATCTTATAATTAACCGAATCGACCTTGGCCAACATTGCTTCTTCCACCTCGGTTAAGTCTAAATCCAATGCTGTTAAAGAAGTGCGACAGATCGCTAATGGCTTTGGCTGAGCTACCACCGCAGAAATAGCTGGGAAAATCTCTACTTTTACCGATCCGGTAGTTTCACATCCTAAGTCAAGATATTTTACCGTAATCTTATAGACACCCGTTTCAACCACTTCTAAGTCTGGCTGGTCAGCTCCAGCGATTAACACCTCGTCTTTATACCATTTAATAAGTACGCCTTCGGCAGGCACACCTGATTTAATAAATCGAGATTCTCCGCTACACAGTGCCGTTCCATTCTCTACCAATAAGTCATTCCCGAGGTTGATACGACCCAGATCAAAACTTCCACCTTCTAAGAAAACCGCAGAATCGACTCCGGAATCTTTATTATCGGCAATAGCCAATTTGATGTGGTATTTTTTGCCTGGTTTCACCGCAGACATGGCCTTCATGGGTATCGTCATACCGTAGTAATTAATCGGATTATTTGCATTAGACAGACCTGGGGACTCTCCATAAAATTTATCAAAATATTCTTTATTGGTATCTCCACAGGTTTGATAGCCCTGATATCTGGCGTCGCGAATCGTCGTTACAGACACTGGAATATCGGTTCCCGGAATTACCGCTAAATTGGTTGTTACTTCAGTTTCTAAGTCCGTTAAGAAGAACGCAAAAACATCCGAATATCCACATTGATAAGACGGTCCATATTCGTTTGATGCAAATACGAAATCAAATTTAATGGTATCGGTAATTGGAATAAAATCAAATTCGATAACCGAAGCGTTAAAATTATTTCCGTTTTCTCCTCCAGCTAATAATAAATCTCTTAAATCGTCATCCCCTTTCCAATTGGAAGTACCGCTATTTAGCGCACCTCCACTTGGTCCTTTTGCTCTCTCAACTCCATTAGTAGCCAATATTATACCATCTTTAAACGCAAAAGGCGCATTCCTTTTCTCAAAGTAACCAATTCCATTTGGCTCAGCGCCAAAATTAGTCCCGGTACGATAAGTGACATTAGACACCAAATCACATTCTGCAATGACCAATACATCCTTCACCAATTGTTCCACCGTATAGGTAGTACCCGAAGCAGCAGTAGCTATATACTTCGGTGTAGTAATACACATATTAAAATAGAAATCTGGATTTGGCAAGGCTGTTGCTATACGCAAATAGTATTTTTGTCCGACAACTAGGTTTTTGAATATCCGGAATTTATCTCCATAACTATTAATTGTAAAACAATCTACAGCGGTTGAAGTTATACTGGCACAAGGCTTGTCATATAATGAGACATACAGGGTTGGGAAAGCCGCATTTGACATACTCAAATAATCCGACATATTCCACGCATGCTCCACATCGGTTGCCGTGAATTCAAACCAAATATCTTTCTTAGCAGCAGGAGTGGTTGCACAACTAGGCTCGGCTACTGTCGAAGCAGTAGATCCAAAAAATGACGCTGCAACAGTTTTATCACATTCATTACCCGGATTAATCGGTATGACTACCGCACCAGTACAATCGTCGTTGTTACCCACTTTGGTTCCGCCAATTACCGAGGTAGACCAATCGCTATTGGATTTTCCATCTACACATTTCGATCTTACATAAACTGTGTACATTTTATTTGGATCTAGCCCCTGAATTGTCGTTTTAGGCGTTCCCGAAACCGGTACGGTTTTCACAGGAGTCGCCGTTGCATCATCGCCATAGTTAACCACAATTACCTCCCAATTCGTGCTACCACCATCTTGTGTCCATTCCACATCCAAACTAGTACTGGTTGGATTGCTCACCTTTACATAATAAGGTTCTGGACAAGTTTCGACTTTTTTCAAATGAATATTGTCCAAATACAAATAGCTGTAGGTAGTATTGGTAGCTAACATATGCCATGCAATATTTACATCACCCTTGACATTATTGATGAACACCACTTGTTCTACATAATTTCCAATACGGTGATTAGCCGAAGGCAATACCTTAGTAGTAAATTTCGTAGCATCAACTCCCTGAGTGGAGATCAATACTTCAAAATCGTTGTTATAGGAAGTGGATGTACTGGTTTTATAATGGTATTTCAATATATACATACCGCCATCCATCGTTACTGTAGGCGACACCAAATAGTCGTTATACGGTTCTTTCTTAGAATCGTATATTGAAGTATATATCGCTTGATCTCCCTCAAACATACTGGTGGTTGTTTTCCAGTTGCCTCCTAAAGGCGAGATAAGTCCTTTTTTATCTAGATTAACCCAACATCTGCTTGTTTTGGAATCTTTATTAAAACCTTCCCAAAATGGAACCGCATTGAGACCACAAAGAGTCGTGAATTTAAAAGGTCCATTCCATATACTGTATTGTCCATTTCCACAAACCGTACGAACGTAAAATTCATAATCGGTATTTGAACTTAAGGTTTTACCCGATTGTTCCGTAGTAACCGTATTGGTTTTGGCAGTAGTTGCTGTTCCTGCAGTTGCAGCAGCCGGTGCTGGTTTTCCAGATTCCTGTATATAATATTGCCAGCTCGTCGCAGCAAAGTCATCGGTCCAGGAAATGGTTGCCTTATTGGTTTCCATATCCTTAGCACTCAATTTTAGCGGCTCTGGACAACCCGTTACCTCTTCTATAAACACATTATCCAGATACAAATAAGTACCTGTTGTTGCAGAAGTGATATGCCAAGCAATATTAACATCACCGCTAGTCGCTGTGATAAATACATATTCTTCTTTCCAGTCAGAACTCGCGGCGTATTTCTTTTTAGCAACGACATTCTTTGTGAAATTTTTCGTATCCAGTCCAGCAGTTGATGATAAAACCTCAAATTCATAATCATACGAGGTTGAACTCGAAACTTTATAATGATATTTTAATCGGTATGTTTTACCGGTTTCAAATTTAATCCTCGGCGAAATCAACCAATCGTTATGAGGCAGTTTGGCTTTGTCACTTTGGTATCCATAGAAATACATCATCTGATTACCTTCATATTGTCCATAATCATAGGTTTTCCAAATGTTGTCACCATAAGTGGTTCTATCATTATTAGCATCAATTATCGTCCAGCAACCTATGGATTTCGAGTTGGTATTAAAACCTTCCCAGAACGGCGTGGTAAACTGACCACAAGCCGTTTTAAACTTAAACGGTCCCGACCATATACTAAACTCGCCATTACCACAAGTCGCACGCACATAGAATTCATATTCTGTATTGGGTTGTAAAGCAACACCAGCCTGGTCTTTAGTTACGATATTGTCCTTGGTTTTGGTTGCCGTTCCAGCAGTGGTAGGTGCTTTACCGCCTGCCTTTTGCACCACATGCTCCCAGTCTTTACCGTAGTCGTCTACCCAATTGATCGTTGCTGCGTTTTCTTTTTCATCCTTAACCCCCAAATTGGTCGGTTCTGGACATCCGATTACTTCTTCAATAAAAACATTGTCGACATATAAATCCGCATTACCCGAGGTCCCCATAACATGCCAAGCGATAGCGATATCGCCTCCCGTCAGACCAATTATAGCCGTTATTTGTTTATAATCAGCTGTCATATCGGCTTTTGCAGTAAATAAAACTTTAGTAAAATCCGTCAAGGCGATTCCCTTATTGGAAAGCAGCACTTCAAAATCTGTCTTGTTATAGGTACTTGTCTTATAATGGAATTTCAATCTGTAAAACTTCTTTGCATCAAATTTAAATGACGGAGAAATCAACCAATCATCATGGGTATTGGTATATCCATTGTAGTACATCGACTTGTCACCTTCATGTGCACCATAATTATATGTTTTCCAAATATTGTCTTCGTATTGAGTTCTGTCTTTATTGTTATCGACAATAGTCCAACAATCCACGGTTTTAGAAGTGGTATTAAAACCCTCCCAGAACGGTAGAACACCAAAATCACAAGGTGTTTTAAAGGCAATTGGCCCGACCCATAAACTGGTTTTTCCGGCGCCACAGCTCGATCTGACAAAAAACTCATACCAGGTATTCGGTTGTAGATTTGTACTTCCCGTACCGGAAGTCTTACTAAAAGCCGCCGAGTTTTTGTTTGCGATTGACCCACTTCCTATCGGAGCAGTACCGGCACCCATTAATTGTACATAATATTCCCAGCTGGTATTGTTCGGATCGGTCCACGAAAATTCAGCATTATTTTTTTCGATTTTAGTCGCTTTTACATCCGCATTGGGCGCTATACAAGAAACCTCCTCAATGGTAACCAAATCAATATATAAATAAGCGTATCCCTTAGCCACCATGTGCCAAGCTATATTTACATCTCCGATAATGTCTTTGACATACAAGGTTTTTTTGACATAGGTAGACGTATTTCGTTTTGCCTTAGCTTCCAAAGGCGTTTTAAAATCGCTAGGCGCTTGTCCGTCTTTTGAAAGCAATACTTCAAATTCATTATCATAGGAGCTCGAAGTTTTATAATAGTATGTGATCGCATAAATTCCGCCATTCATCTTTACGGTTGGAGAAATCAACCAGTCATCGTGAGTCGTGCCCGAAGTGGATCCATAAAAATACATTGCACGATCTCCCTCATGTGGTGTGCTGTTAGATTGCTTAAAGATATTATTGCCCGTTGGCGAGGTCGCATCTTTGTTGTTATCCAAAATTTTCCAACAGTTAATCGTCGTAGAATTGGTATTAAAACCTTCGCTAAACGGTACTGCAACAGGAGTACAGCCCGTATAAAATTTGAACGGCCCTGCCCACTCCCCAAAAGCACCATCAGCACATTTGGATCTTACATAATACTCATAAGCCGTGTTTTGGGTTAGGTTTTTGTTTAAATGGTCCTTGGTAATTACAGCCTCCGTTGTGGTACTTGCTGTACCAGCACCTACTGGTCCAACGCCATCAGCAACATCCACATAATACTCCCAAGAGGTCGCAGTCGGATCGGTCCAAAAAGCAGTAACCTCATTGGTTTTAACCCCTTTAACCCCTAAATCTACAGGCTCTACACAATCTACTTGCTGTAGGGAGACATTATCTAGATACACATAAGTATAGGTCTGAGTAGTGACATGCCAAGCGAAATTAACATCTCCAGAAAAGTTGGTAATAAAAGCGGTTTCTTCTATCCAATCCCCACTACTATACTTTCGTTTAGGCACTACCGTTTTCGTAAAATTTACAATCCCCACCCCTTTATTAGAGGCTAAAACTTCAAATTCATTGATGTATGAAGTGGTCGTTTTGTACATGTATTTCAACTTATAAATCTTGGTAGCATCCAGTTTAAAAGTCGGAGAGATCAACCAGTCATCATTTTTGGAGTTGCCGGAGAAATACATCGAATGAGTCCCTTCGTAAGTTCCATATTCATACGGCCTCCATATATAACTTCCGGTTGGAGAAGTAGAGTCTTTGTTTTCATCGACTATAGTCCAACAAGCCAGTGTAGTGGAACCCGTATTAAAATCCTCTAAAAAAGGCAAGGTCTGAACAGCACAAGGAGCAGCCGCAGCGGCTAAGTTCTGCTGTATAAAATTAAAATAAGGCTGTAAATCCAGCGTTGGTGCATAGGATTTACTCAGCCATAGAAAACTGCTTTCTCTAATTTCTACAGTCCGTTTATTAGCATATACTGTACTGCTTAATAAAGAAAGTAAAGAAAATAAGAAAACAGAAAAAAATAAAGTAATTTTTTTCATATCTAATAATTTGGTTGGTTAGTCTTTCAAATATACATTTTTTTATATTAAAATTAACAACATCATCCGCTTCTTTTTATGCCAAACAACAATAATTAAAAATAAAACATCGAAAAAACCACAGAAACCGCAGAAATAAACCCTATAAATTAATTAAAAATAGATTTTAACACCCGCTTCTCATGAGTACTATATTACATTATCATTGACAAGAAAACCCCAAAGATATCTTTTACGACATCTTTGGGGTTTCTCATTTTTTACCAAAAAATATAATTTCTAAACTTCGGTCTCCCTACCTATTGATCTGCACCCATCCGGTTCTAGGTTTGCCGTGCGCTATTACGACATAATAATAGGTACCATCTGGCAGCATATTTCCGCTTTTATTTTGACCAGCCCATTGATCGGTATAATGACCGTCAAACGAGAAAACTTCGGCACCATAGCGGTTGTAAATCTTAATGCTTGATACCCCGTGATTGGACAAATCAAAACGATCGTTTTTACCATCCCCATTTGGAGAAATACCCTTCGGTATTGGACAGTCGTTAAATATCAAGGTAAAACTACTTTCATCAACACATAAACCATCATCAGAACTGGTATAGACATATATCGTCTGACTAAAATGGACTACAGTTCCTGCGATTAATTCCTGACCTTGACCTCCACTCTGCGTGAAATATCGATGATTTCCCTCTAATGACTCTAAGGTATAACTTTCACATTCTAAGGTTTTATCTTCAAGAATAGGTGCTATAACAGCCTCGGTAATCATTACTTTGAAAGATATCTCTTCATAACAATCCCCTCCATTGTCTTGTAAGACAAAAATCGTATGTATTCCAGGTTCCGTTAACTCGTCGCCGACTTGATACCTTATACCTGTTTTAGCCGATTGGGTATAGTATGATTGGCCAGGCTCTAAATCTGGTAATATATAAGAAACACAGACAGACACATCTGCTCTGAATTCTGGAATATCACCCGCTTTAGAACGCAACAGCCATTCGAAGTCTTCGGTGCAAGCTGTTTTATTGTCGGTAACCGTAATTCGAATCACTTTACTGGTATGAGTATCTTCAATCAAGAAAGCTTTTGGAGTCAAAATTTCCAATTCCTCCTGATCCTGAATCTGATAGTAAGCAAATTGATAATCATCCGCGCTTGCTCCCGACAACATGCCCTCCTCAACTTCTGTCAAATCTAAAACAATAGGAACTAGAGTATTACGACAAAAATCTCTGGATTTAGGCGCAGCTATCACTCTTGAGATCGGAGGAAAGATCTCGATGATTCGCTCTCCTTGCACGCTGCAGCCAATCTTCAAATATTCACCAATTACTTTGTACACACCACTCTCACAAACCTCCAAATCGGATTGATCCGCTCCTGCGATCAACTCACCGTCTTTAAACCATTGAATTCGCACCTCATCAGTCCCCAAGCCCGAGTGAATGGTTACACAGTCGTGATTACAAAGTGCCGTTCCCTTAGAGACCAACAGATCAGCCCCGAGATCAAGATTACCCAGATCAAAACTACCAGCATTAAAAAATACCGCAGAAGAATGTGACGTGGTAGAGCAAAAATCGATTACCGCCAATTTAATGCGATAATGACGGCCTGGGGTCACATAAACTGTTTCAGATTCCATCGGTCGCGTCAGCCCGACAAAATCAATATAAGCCTCCAACGGGTCATCAATATTATTGGCATAATGCTTCCAATAGAGTTCGGGATTTGAACTCGGACAATTTTTTCCCGTTTTAGAGCTATCGGTAATGGTATGCAATGCAATGGGAACATCGGTTCCTTTGATCTTTGCCAAATTTCTTCCTTCACCAGTAGTTTCATCAATCAACCAGGCAGCAAATAAAGCTCCTGCGGCACATCCCACATTAGTACAATCGGAATGGTAGCTGTTGGACGCTAATAAATATTCAAATTTAATCGAGTCTTTTATAGTAAAGAAATCAAACTCTATCTGAGTCACTCGTTTCCTTGTTGTGTTAGGTGGACCACCTCCTGCATCTGCAATCGCATCATTGACATCCTTATCTCCTATCCATCTTTCGTCATTATCCCCTCTAAAATTAAAGGAATTCCATTGGCCAGGACCGGAAACGTATTGAATTTCATTGGTCGACAATACAATCCCTTCCTCAAAAGGGAAGTCTGTTTCACCTTTATTAAAATAACCGACCGTATTATATGACATCGCCTTGGGACTGCCGTCACCATTTTGATACCGCACATTGGATACCAAATCACAATTGGACTGAATCAGCACATCTTTTACCAATTCTTCCAAGCTGTAATCCTCTCCACTCGGACTCACCTCCAGAAAATTTGGCGAGTTGATACATATCTTAAACATCGCTTTTAGATTTGCGGTGGTAGTAGCTAATCGAACGTAATATTTCTGCCCTGGAACTAGGTCATTCAGCAACTTAGATGTAACGTTTGAGGCCATCGTGAAACACTCTTTAGCCACATTGGAGATTGAACCACATGGTTGATCATAAAGCGCCCCATATAAAACAGGCTTTGAAGTTCCCATCCAGTCCTTGATTTTAAAGAGATGAGTAGGTTCTTTTGCGGTAAATTCAAACCAAATATCACGTTTTACGGAATTTGTCCCGCAACTTGGCTCCACAACAGCAGACACTGCCATACCTAAAGTCGATACGGAAACCTCCATTTCACATGAGATTTCGTGATTAACTGGAATAGTTATAGCCCCGTCACAATTGTTGTTTTCATCGACCACCGTCATCACATAGATGGGCGTTGACCAATCGCTAGTTGTTATTCCATCCAGGCATTTGGCTCGAACATAAACCGTATAGGATCTACCTGATTGTAGGCCCGTTATTGTGGTTTGCGGATTACCCGAAACAGAGGTCATTGAGATCGGCGTAGCCGACTCGTCTTGCCCGTAATAAACCACCAAAACCTCCCATTGGCTAATCGATCCGTATTGTTGCCATTCTAAATCAATTGTTGTTTCGGTTTGATCCACTATTTTAACATAATATGGCTCCGGGCAATTGATAACCTTTTTTAGGTGAATATTGTCTAAATACAAATACGAATAATTGATATCTAAATAATCCACATGCCATCCAAGATGTACATCGGCTTGTGTGTGATCTATAAACACCACTTCTTCGACATAATCGGCCAAACGATACGTCATAAATGGCACTAAAATACTATCGAATTTGGTGACATCAGCTCCCTGTGTAGACAGTCGTACTTCAAACTTATTGTCATAACTCGGAGATGTTCTATAATGATATTTTAAGACATACATACCGCCGTCTAATTTGATTTTTGGAGAAATTAACCAATCGTTATAAGGCTTTCTGCCCAAGTAATACATAGCCTGATTTCCCTCATAAACATTGTTTTTCGTGATTCTCCAAGTATCTCCAATAGGGTGTTGTTGACCGTCATTATCCACTGAAGTCCAACATCTAACGGTTTTGGTATTTGAATTAAATCCCTCCCAAAAAGGCAACTCGTAAACATCACATAGGGTAACAAATTTAACAGGCCCACTCCAGATACTGTATGCACCATTGCCACAGACCGTACGTACATAAAACTCATAATCGGTATTCGGCTCTAATATGACACCTTGATGGTCAGAAGTAGCTGTTAATTGTTGCTGATTAGTAGGCAAGCCATTAGAAACCGGAAACCCTGTTCCCACTTTTTGTATATAATACTCCCAAGTACTCGCATTAAAATCATCGGTCCAGCTCATGGTTACCTCCCGTTTTCCGACATCAATCACCTCCAGGTTCAAGGGCTCTGGACAGCCTGTAACCTCTTCAATAAAAACATTATCCACATAAATATCGGTATAACGCGTAGCAGAAGTGACATGCCAGGCAATATGTACCGTTCCACTAAATCCAGAAATGAAAACGTACTCCTCTTCCCATTGCGTGATCGGATCGTACTTCTTCTTAGGAACCACTACTTTAGTGAATTGAGTAATATCCGCGCCAGAATTAGACGCTAAAACTTCAAATTCATAGTCGTTATTGACATTTGATCCCATTCTATAATGGTATTTTAGACGATAAATTTTATGCTGTTCCATTTTAATCATTGGAGACAGCAACCAATCGTTATGAGGAAGATTTTTTACCTCTGAGGAATTGCCATAAAAATTTGCAGCATGTGAACCCTCGAATCGCGTTGTTGTAAGCCTCCAAATATTATCATTACTCGTCGGTTCAGCATCGCCATTGCCATCTATAACAGACCAGCACACCAAGCTTTTAGAATTCGAATTAAAGCCCTCCCAGAACGGCGTATCAAATACACCACAGGCCGTGGTAAATACAAATGGTCCTGACCACTCACTAAATTCACCATTACCACATACCGTACGAACGTAGTATTCGTAATCCGTATTTTGTTTCAGGTTATTACCCAAATGATCTTGAGTCACTTTGGCATCTTTTACATTAACAGCTGTTCCGTTTGTTGTCGGTGCGCCACCCCCTGGTAACTGAACCAGATACTCCCAATTACTGCCGTAAGCATCGTTCCACATCAGCGTTGCTTCATTTTCTTTTTCATCTCTACTACTGAGTTCTACAGGCTCTGGACAGGTAAGAACTTCTTCAAAGTACACATTATCCAGATAAAGATAGGTCGCACTATTTTGTGTATATACGTGCCAGGCCATATTGATTTGCCCGCCGGTATTGTCAATAAACAATTTTTTCTCTTTGTAGTGCGAATTGCTATACTCAATTTCTGCCGTTAAAATGGTAGTGAAATCACTGACAGCACTACCGTCCTTCGACAGCATTACCCGAAAATCAGTCTCATAATAATCACTGGTTTTAAAGTGATATTTCAATCGGTATATTTTAGAAGCATTTATATTAAAAGAAGGACTGATTAACCAATCATCATGCGTTCTATTAGTTTGACCGTAAAAACTCATAGCGCGATCACCTTCATATACATGGGTTGTACTGTTAGTACTAGTCCAGATATTAGAGCCTGTTGGCGAGGTCGCGTCGTTATTATTATCTTTTATAGTCCAACATTGAATTGCAGAACTGTTGGAATTGAACCCTTCCCAGAACGGCAACGGTATTACATCACAGCTTGTTCTAAAAAGAATTGGCCCTATCCAAGGACTATTTTTACCTGGCCCGCAACTCGATCGAACAAAAAACTCATACCAGGTATCGGGTTGTAAATTGGTCGATCCCGATCCATTGGTTCTCGTTACGGTTATCTCCCTTGTTTTAGTTAAAGCCCCACTGCCTATCGGTTTTACTCCCGTCGGAAGTTGTACATAATATTCCCAATTCGCATTAATACTGTCTTTCCAAACAAAAGTCGCTTCATCCTTTTTTATATCCTTTATTTCGACCTCATCTTCAGGTCCAAAACAATCGATCCGCTCAATCGACACCAAATCAATATACACATCTGTGGAGCCCTTAGCGACTACATGCCACGCTATATTAACGAGTCCAGTAATATTTTGAACATATAAAGTTCTCTTTAAATAAGAACTGTTATTTCGCTTTTCTGCCGCCTCGAGAACGGTCGTAAAATTAGCCGGTTCTATTCCGGTGGTTGAAAGCAATACCTCAAATTCGTTGGAATACGAAGTCGACGTTCGATAATAATAAGTGATTACATAGATCCCTCCATTCATTTGAAATTGTGGAGAGATCAACCAATCATCGTGGGTTGTATTGGAACCACGTCCATCAAAATACATGGTACGATCCCCTTCGTGAACCGAATAATTATGTTGCCTCCATGCATTAGCACCGTTGGACATCTTATCCTGATTATTATCGAGTATGGTCCAACAGCGATAGGTGTTTGAGCTCGTATTAAATCCTTCTGAATACGGCAGTACCGCTGGCAGACAAGCTGTCGTCAATTTAAATGGCCCCATCCATTCTCCAAAAACACCGTTGGTACATTTAGCGCGGACATAAAAGTCATAGGTGGTATTTGCTGTAAGCGAACTGTTGTTGTGATCGGTCGAAAGGGTCACTTCCGTCGTAGTGGTGTTTACTCCCGCTCCGATTGGTCCGTTACCATCTACTTCATCGACAAAATATTCCCAAGAGTTGTTGATACTGTCTTGCCACGATACCGTAGCTTGATTGGTTAAGATATCAGTAAATGCTATGCGCTGTGGTTCTATGCACTCCACTTCCTCCACAAACACATTGTCCACATACAGATAGGTATAGGTTTGGGTAGTCACATGCCAAGCAAATTGTATTCTTCCCTGTACATTTTGAACATAAGCAACCTCTTCTCTCCAATCACTATTGCTGTCTATCTTTTTTGGAACTACTACTATTGTAAAGTCACTCAAACCACCTCCATTAATCGATGCCAATACTTCAAATTGATTATTATAACTTGTCGAAGTTTTAAAATGGTATCGCAGTTTATAGGTTTTGGTCGAGTCTACTATGAATTGTGGTGAAATCAACCAATCGTCGTTGCGCGGTCCGCCGTAGAAATACATACATCCATTGCCCTGAAATGTTCCATAAGCATAAGGTCTCCATATATTACTGCTCGTCGGTGAGGTAGAATCGTTATTGGCATCGACAATTGCCCAACAATCGCTGGTTGTTGAGTCGGAATCAAAACCCTCCCAAAACGGCAAACCAAACGCAGCACACAAGGTTTTGAAAGCAACAGGTCCCATCCATTCACTCTTTTCATCAGCTGCACAAACCATTCTCACCCATACAAAATAGTTTTGATTGGCGGTTAGATTTGAAAGTGGTGTACTCAGTGCATTGGTCACTGTAATTACCGGGGTCTGATTTCCCGTAGGCGCTGTATTGGCAGTGCTTAAGTAAACTTCATAATTATCTGTGGCAATGCCCGCGGGAGATGTCCACGACAGCAGCGCACTATTTTCTAGAAGGCTATTTACCAGAATGTTCCTAGGACGAGGACAACTGATCCTAGACAATTCTACATTATCAATTGCAGCGGGCGGTTGATTAAAAATAGAACTGTCGTTAATCCACTCGAAAACAATCTTGACTTGTTGCCCCGCAAAGGAGGTCAGATCAACAATACTATTATTTCGCACAAAGGTGTTTTGTTCCAACATGTGATCTCTGACTAAAATTCCACCACTATTAGCTACGGATATCTTTGTCCCAGCTGTAGGCATATGTGACAACGGTATCATCCAAACATTCAAATAATCATAAAAACTAGCAATCTTCTCTCCAGCCGCACGCCAATCAAAACTCAACATATGTTCACTGGTGTTTGCAGCAATTGAAATCGGCTCGCTTACCGCATGAGAAACCGAGGAGCCAATAGAATAATTATTTGTTAGCCCGTTATCATCCGAGATGTAAATCGATTTGGTACCTCCATTCTTTACTGCAGTACCAATATACCAACCGTTGTTGACATCATTAAAAATCGTCCATTTGACCGCCCCCTCGAAATCATCACTAAAAACAACATTAGCCGGATTTGTAGTCTTTAAGTGATCTGAGGATTTAAACATAAAGTAAGGCTGCAAATAAAGTTCTGGAGCAAAATATTTTATTTGCCAGAAAAATGCATTTTCATCCAATTCAGTTCTTAGCCCGGCACTATAACTTTTAGCATTTACAAATAGAAAACCAAGGCAAAAAATGAAAAATGAAAATAATAAGGATATTTTTTTCATAATTCTATATTATTTAGTTATTTAACGCTCATTATTTCAAATATATACATTAATGACGTATTTATTTTACTAAAAATGTTAAAAAACCTAATTAACAATAAAATTAAAAAACACGAAAACAAACCGTTAAAATACTTACAGCCAAAAGTATAGACTCTTAATTATAATATTAAAACCTCATTTATTTATGTTAACAAAAACTAAAAACAATACGTTTTCCGTTAGCTCAAACTTTAAAAATCAAACCAATACACTGATTAACAGCCAACAAACCCATAAATAACCTCAAAAAATCAAAAAGCAACTGTTCCATATTGAACTTACAGCAACAAAAAACGAGACCACCTCCAAAAGAGACAGTCCCGTTTTTTTTATAATCTGTAATGATTCAACAAACCCGCGCGATTAAAGCCGATTGGTTTTAACCCATCACCAGCACTTATTTATTGATCTGTACCCAACCGGTTCTCGTTTTCCCGTGAGCTATGACCACATAATAGTAAGTACCATCAGGAAGCAATTTCCCGTTTTTATTTTGTCCCGCCCACTGGTTGGTATAATTTCCGTGATAGGAAAAGACCTCAGAACCATATCGGTTGTAAATCACTACACTAGTAGCACCGTGCTTCGACAAATCAAAAGCGTCATTAAACCCGTCGCCATTTGGCGAAATTCCCTTTGGAATAGGACACTCCTCATAACGTATTTCAAAACTGCTTTCATCCGTACACAAGCCATCTGGCGATAAGGCATATACATAAATTCTTTGCGTATCCGGAATCATCATTCCGACAGCCAATTCCATTCCTTGCCCCCCACTTTGAGTAAAATATCGATTGTGCTCCGATAATTTTTTGAGTTCATAAAAATCGCACTGCAAATCCTCATCCTCAAAAACATCTGCCTTTACCGCTTCTGTGATTGAGATGGTATATGCAGTCTGTTCATAACAACCCGCGCCATTATCTTGAAAGACAAATACGCTATAAACACCAGCACTATCCAATACATCTCCAGGTTTATATTCCTTCCCCTGAGCAGCAGCTAGCGAATAATATGCCTGATTGCTTTCCAAAGCAGGGAAGGTATAGCTTGCGCAAACCCTAACATCTTCGCGAGCAACTGGAAGACTTCCGGCCGTAGATTTTAAGGTGATTTCAAAAATCTCTGTACAACCGGTGTATAAGTCTTTGACCAACTGATAGACCAGGACATCGCTACCGCTAACTTTGACCAAAAATTCTGTAGGATCCGCAATCGCATTTTCACCGATTTCAGCCTCTGCTTTGGTTTGGAAGTAGGTAAAGGCATAGTTCATTGGATCTGCCGTACCCAGCATTTTCTTCTCCACCTGCGTCAAATCGATCTCCAAATCCTTCAATGACGTTCGACAAATGGTCAAAATCTCCGGTTTAGCCAAAACCTTAGAAATCGCAGGAAAGATCTCGACTTTTACCGAACCACTCGTTTCGCAATTCACTTCCAGGTATTTTGCCATAATTTTATAGGTTCCACTCTCAGTGACCTCTAAGTCTGGCCCCTTTTCATTCGGGATCAAAATCTCGTCTCTAAACCATCGAATATCCACTGCATCTGGATCTGTACTTAAACCCGATTTGATCGTTTGCGATTCTCCATCGCAAAGGGCATTGTTCGTTTCTACCAACATATCCACACCCAGATCAACCGTACCCAAATCAAAACTTGAAGCATTAAAAAACACGGCAGAGGTATGTAAAACATTGGGACAAAAATCGGCGACGGCCAACTTAATGCGGTATTTTTTACCGGCTTTTACGGGAATCTTCTCAGAGCTCATCGGCACGGTTAGCCCCACGTAATTAACCGGAGCATCCAATTTACTATCCTGAACGTTATCATAGTATTTCGAAAAAAACGTCGGATTCATACTTCTACAAGCCGCTCCCGACTTATTGGAATCGCGTATGGTTGACAGGGCAATAGGTTCAGTAGTTCCCGGAACTAAAGCCAGATTTTGTCCCTCACCCGTTGCAATTTCCGTTAACCATGCCGCAAACAAAGCACCTCCCTCTTTACAAACATAGGTACAACCGCGATCATAACTTTCCGAAGCAAAGAGGTACTCAAAATTCAACGAATCCTTGATCGGTATAAAGTCAAACTCCAAAACCGACACATATTTATCATCGCCAAAACCAACTCCACCTACTTGCTTAATCACCTCATTTAAATCGGCATCACCTGTCCACTTCGGAACCTTGTCCTTCGACGCAACATAATGATGTGGTCCCGGAGTATATTTGACCGCATGCGTAGCCAATACGATTCCTTCCTCAAATGGGAAGTCGGCCCCTGCCTTATTAAAATAACCCAAGGTATTGATCGCACTGTTATCTCCTGCCTGATATTTGATATTGGACACCAGATCACAGTTTGATTTAATCAAAACGTCTTTAACCAATTCTTCTACGCTGTATTTATCCCCGCTCGGACTTACTTCCAAACTAGAGAATTGCGATGTAGTAATACACAAGCTAAAGATAAAATCGGGGTTTTTTACCGTGGTAGCCACCCTTAAAAGATATTTCTTACCCGGAACCAATCCCATCATAATACCGTCGCGCCCCATATTGTTAAACGAAAAACAACTCATCGCCGTATTTATTATTGTAGCGCAGTCCTGATCGTAAATCGCGATATACATCGTCGATGACGAACTTCCATTGCTTTCTTGACTGCTATATATATCCGTCATCTTCAGCATATGTTGCGTTGAAGTAGCGGTAAATTCAAACCACACATCTGTTTTAACCCCTGTTGGATGACAAAACGGCTCCAATACTTTGGAAATATTTGCCCCAAAAAACGTTGCTGATATGGTTTTCTCACATTCCAAACCGCTGTTGACCGGAATGGTCAACGCTCCCGAACAGTCATCGTTTAGTCCCACTTTTATAGCGGTATTCAAGGGCGTAGACCAATCACTAGTCGTAACATTATCCGAACACACAGCCCTTACAAAAACGGAATACGCCTTGCCCTCACTCAAACCAGCTAAAGTTGTTTTCGGATTTCCTGTCACTTTTTTAATATTAGCCGCCAAGCCCGTTGGCTGACTACCATATCCGACGATTTCGACCTCCCAATTTGTTATTCCTCCATCTTGCTGCCACTCGATATCAATACTATTATTAGTGACCGCTGTTGTCTTGACATAATAGGGCTCTGGACAATTCGTAACTTTTTTGATGGAGACTTTATCTATGCTGACCAAGGTGCGAATTCCCGTTGATGAGACCGCATGCCAGCCGATATTGACCACCCCTTTGACATTATTGATAAAAACCACCTGTTCTACCCAAGCCTTATTTAAGTATTTCTTACGAGCAACCAGCGTTTGTTTGAACTTGTCCACAGCCACACCTTCAGTCGAAAGCATGACCTCAAATTCGTTGTTAAAAACGGGCTCTGAGTCGGTTAAATAATAGTATTTTAAAACATACGGACCCCCATCTAATTCTAACATCGGCGATATCAACCAGTCATCAGACCGCGAACTCAAACCAAAGTATTTCATAGCTTGATCGCCTTCATAGGAACCGTCAGTAGTTGCACCCCAAATATTCTGAGTCGGACTACTTCCGTCTTTATTCACATCAACTATCGTCCAACATCTCAAGGTTTTTGAATCGGAATTAAAACCCTCTGCAAACGGTATTTGATAGACATCACAAGTCGTAAAGAATTTAAAAGGACCACTCCAAATACTGAAATCACCATTTCCGCAAACCGTTCTTACATAAAACTCATATTCCGTATTGGGCAGTAAATTTTTACCGGATTGATCTTGGGTGATCGCGTTTTCCTTAAGTGCAGTAGGGGTTCCGGCAGTTAAGGGAATTCCCTCACCTGCTTTTTGCACCACATATTCCCAACCACTTCCTTTAAAAACTGGAGATTCTTCCCAAGAGATGGTCGCTTTATCTTTTTCGATTTTTGATGCCCCCAACTTTAAGGGTTCTGGGCAACCTTTCACCTCTTCCACAAAGAAGTTATCGATGTAGATATAAGAGATTCCTTTGGTAACTGCGTGAAATGCGAGATTAACATCACCACTAACTCCACTGATAAAGGCAATCTCCTCTAAATACCCTCCATTTCTATATGTATCTTTAGCCACAGCGACCTTATTAAAATCAGCTACAGCCATACCCGAATTCGACAACAACACCTCAAATTCATTGTCGTAATCACTGGCTCTGTAATGGTATTTAATTCGGTATATTTTGTTGGCTTCAAAGGTTATAACCGGGCTTATCAACCAATCGTCGTGAACGAAGGTTCCCGTTCCATAACCGTAGAAATACATCGATTGGCCCCCTTCGTAATTGGAAGTATTGGTTTTCCAAAAATACAAGTCGTTGTTGTTGTTTAAAACCGTCCAACAACGCAGGGTTTTGGAATTCACGTTAAAACCTTCCCAGAAAGGCGTTTTAAAAATACTGCAATTGGTTTTAAAGCTAAAAGGTCCCGACCATATACTGTATTTGCCATTTCCGCAAACCGTGCGTACATAAACCTCATATTCCGTATTGGCCTCTAGATTCTTCCCGGCACTGTCCTTACTTACCGCATTACTCTTGCTCTTGGTCGCAGTGCCAGAAGCAAGCGGCGTACCCGTACCAGGGACCTGAACCACATATTCCCAATCGGTCGCTTGAAACGCATCAATCCACGTTAGGGTTGCTTTGTCAATTCCGATATTCGTCGCATCGATCTTTATAGGCTCTGGACAATCCAAAACTTCTTCTATAAACACATTGTCTACATAAACAGTAGTACTGCCCGTAGATACAACGTGCCAAGCTATATTTACCTTTCCACTAAGTCCCGAAATAAAAGCTACTTCCTCGAGATACGTATCGTTTTTATACGTTTTTTTGGCCACAACAACTTTGACAAACTTAGCTGGATCTATTCCTGAATTGGAAGCCAAGACCTCAAATTCATTATCGTTGGCCGCTGTAGTTTTATAGTGATATTTTAAGCGATAAATCTTGTTAGGCAAAAAGTTAAAATTCGGAGAAATCAACCAATCATCGTGTTTTTTACCAGCTCCGGAACCGAAGAAATATGCATGTTGATCGCCCTCAAAAGCCAATGCAGAAGTTTGCAGTTTCCAAATATTACTACTGGTAGGTCCAGTGGAATCTTGATTGCCATCGAAAAAGGTCCAACAGTCCAAATTTTTAGAAACCTTATTAAAACCCTCCCAAAATGGCAATACCATATCGTCACATAGGGTTCTAAATAAGTATGGACCAATCCACTTACTGGTTTTTCCCTGTCCACAACTCGATTTGATATAAATTTCGTATTCGGTATTGGGCTGTAGATTTCCTCCGCCATTAACACGTGTTATCGGTATGGTTTTACTGTTGGAAATTGTCCCACTCCCCACGGGCTCAGCGCCACCAGGTATTTGAACAAAATACTCCCAAGACGAATTTAAAGTATCCACTATAGTGACGTTTAGTTTGTCCTTCTCCAAACCGCTGATCGCAATTTCATCATTTGGAGCAATACAGTCCACCTTTTCAACACTGACATTATCGATATATATCATTGTTGATCCCGTAGAGACCACCCGCCATGCAATACGTACATCGGCTGTCTTCCCCTGAACATAAACTACTTTTTTGACGTAATCCGCATTGTTATAAGTCGTTTTTGCCTGTATGGTAGTCGTAAAATCAGCCACTGAAGTCCCCGTCGTTGACAATAGGATTTCCAACTCATTGTTATAAGAAGCGATGGTTTTAATGTAAAAGCTAATCGCATAGATATCGCCACTCATTTTTAAGGCAGGAGAAATCAGCCAATCGTCGTGCTTTTTACCCGTACCGGAGCCCGAAAATTGCATGGCCCGATCACCCTCTTGCGGAGAGAGATTCGATTGCCGCCAGATATTCGTACCCGTCGGTGAGGTCGAATCATTGTTTCCATCGACTATAGTCCAACAACTGAACGTGGTTGATGACTGATTAAAACCTTCTTTAAAAGGTAACGTCAGCACATTACAGGCAGCTAACAAGCTTTTCGACTCTGGCTGTGCTTGACTTTTGTGCCCGATAATTCCAGAGTTCTCACTTTCTTGATCACCGGTATATCGGAGGTCTGAAAGAAATTCTTTAGTCGAATTAAACAAGGAACTAAAACTGTTTTCCACTTTCGAGGCATACATAAAGATACCTAGAAATAGAAGTAAAAGGAATAATAGTTGTTTTCTCATAAATGAATGTTTTACTGGTTTCCATCCAAATATATCATTTTTATTTAACCAAATATTAACACTGACTGTTAATACCTACATTAATAACAACATTGTACGCCTAAAATAAAGTATTTGATAATTTTAAAGCCTAGTTACAATTAAATATATATCTTAAATTCGGCAGTAATTCGTAAATAATAAATAAATCTCATATAATTGTGATTTTATTCACACTTTGAGAGAATAGCCTTACTTCGCGACTTTATTCTAAGTATAAGCATACAGCAAGTGAATGGTGTAAATAAAAAATCCCAACTTTTTGGGGTTGGGATTTTTTGTTGCTATCAACAGTACGAGATTAAGTGATCTATTTTGTGTATACTAGCATAACGCTGGAGCTAGCGGTTTTTTAACTTCACTTACCCTATTAACCCAGTAAGCCGTTTCAATAAAAACACATAACACTTATGCTTTATGTATTTTTTAAATTACGCTATCGAAAATACTTTAATTTTTTTTCAATTTTTTATATTCCCGAATTAATTCTTTTAGCTGTCGATTAGAGGTAACGTCGACATCCTTATCCGATAAAAAATGTTTAAACTTGAAATTGCTTTTATAATTTTTCAGCATGATTTCCTGATCAATAATTAAAAGTTCATTTCTTAAATGTTGTTTTTCAGCCTCTATTACACCAAGTAATTCGAATTTATCGCCAAAATCTCTGCGAAAAGTAGTGGTATTAAAAGGAATCGCGTTTAGAATTTGCATTTGTTTTTTTGATTTTAGGTCCAAACCTCCAATGATTTTAATTGCAATTTCTTCAACCTCATTTTTTGATAGAAGATCTAAATTTTCAGGAAAAAGCGATTCAAATTGTTGTTTTTTCTTTCCCTTTTTGTAGTCCGCAGATTTAGAAGCCGATTTATTTACCGTTTCAGTAGAAACAAATCCACTTCCAAAACATTTTTTACAATTACTATTTAAGCCTTGGCAAGTACAAATTTCAGATCTCATTTATTTTATTGTTATAGTAATTATTTATAAAAAGTATTTCATTTGCAAAACTAATCAAATTCTGTTTCAAAATAGTTTAAAATGTTTTCGTAATTATCCAGAGCTATAAGATCCCTTGCCGAGCGTAATGAAAGACTACGGAGTCAATCTTTTCGCTAGCTAGCAGAGCAGATATTCTTTACTCGGCAAAGAATTTTGTTGAAATGAAACCTGTAAAAACCCCTAACAATACAAGAAAAAAAATATTTCTCGCCCATTTCTCTTCTTTCCGTTCATCAACCAAACTTGATCCACACCGTTTTATTAAAAGCCACCATAAAAATCCTCCAATATCACTTAAATCAGTATATCTCATATTGTATTAAAATTTATGTAACATAATACTCATCATAGTATTTTCTGTAAAAACATTTGGCGCCCCTGCTGCCGCACAAAATGAAATTCGACCAAGTCAGTCCTTTCATGTAAAAAAATTCATTATACCAATATTCCTTCTTAAACCGCAGTTAATATACAAAGAAACCGAATGCTATTCTGACAAAGTTAGAAGACTTCCTTTTATTGACAAACTGCCTTTGTAAAACAAAACTCCCAATAGGATTGAGCGTTTTTGTTTTTAATAGAGGACTCGCCCCAGAATTCTTGTGTTTATTTATCGTACCACACGAAAGGATTCGTGCGGTAGCGGGGGTAGCGGGGAACTTATTTCTTAATATGATAATGCATTACTTTATCTTTTGGAATAGAATCAGGTCGTGGTATTATAAAGAACGTTTTTTCGAAACACTTTTCCGCTTCTCGAATACTCAATGTAGTATCGCTCGTTTTCTTCATATCGATTTCATATACAAAACCACGAATAGTTTGCTGTCCTAAAACCTCAAAATCTACTCCAAAAAAACCATCATTATTAGACGAATAAAAAGTATCAACCTTAGACTCTGCAATATTACTGTAGTCTGGCTTCAAATTATATCCCAGACAAATATTGGTATCTGTGTTCTTTTCAAGTATTTTTTTAAAGACTAAAGTTCCCGTACTTCTGCCCATATATAAAGTATCTGGTATTATAAATTTGACATAATTACTTTCCTCCTCTTTTACCTTTCCATGTGGATCATACTTGATATGTTGTGAATACTCATTCTTTCCTGTCTTTAATACAAAATATCTTTCTTCTATTTTTATTCCTAATTCATTATAGTAACACCACCATCCTACCCGAGAGCCTTTAAATAGATTCCCCCTCTCTACGACATTCCCTTTGCTATTAACCTTCTCATAAAAAGAATGTGAAGCAGAATTTTGAGTAAAAAAGCTGACAATCTTACCAGCTGATGAATACACGAAAATAGTATCTATAACTGTCGATTTTCCATAATAAATAACTCGTTGCTTTAGCCCTTCTTGATTAAAAACTATTGTCTTTTGCTTTTCATTTTTTAAATAATAATTCTCTAGTTTTAATGAGCCATTTTCATAATACTCTACTTCAATTTTTTCTTTAAAACAGGAGGCTACTAGAATTAATAGAAGTAAACATAGACAAATTTTAGTTAACTTTTTCATATAATTGTTTTACTCTTTCTCTCTGATTGTTCTTTGCTTGCAATGAATCTTGACTTTTTTTAACCTCGGATGATGTGCATTAAAACGGAACATTCTCCCCCGCTGCCGCACGAATCCTTTCGTGTGGCACATGCACCTCAACAATACTTAATAAAAAACACTTTCTGCACGATATTACTTTTCGTTAGAAGTTTTCTTAACTATAAGATTCATATACCACTACATTATCAACTAACCCCCGCTGCCGCACGAATCCTTTCGTGTGGCAAATACATCTCAACCATACTTAATAAAAAAACTTTCTGTTCGGTAGAAGTTTTCTTAACTATAAGATTCATATACCACTACATTATCAACTAACCCCTTAAAACCTGCATAATCCATAGCACTGCGATAGACAGAATCCTCTGCTCTGTAAACCAAACCCGCTTCAACTGGATTAT
>DCKE01000024.1:0-85493 GCA_002320285.1 Flavobacteriaceae bacterium UBA1682
TAATATATCATTATCGCATAACCCCGTAGTGGTGCCATAATTGTAGATGATGTATCGTTTTGTGGAACCCCGTAGGGGTGCCATAATTGTAAATGATATGTCGTTTCGTACAAACCCCATAGGGGTGCCATAATTGTAGATGATATGTCGTTTCATGCAACCCCGCAGGGGTGACATGATTAGATAACCGCAAATCACGAACATCATAAAATAAAATTCCGTATATTTATTAGAGCTATAAAAATCTAAAATTAAAAATATGGCATGGAATCCAAATATTTATGATCAGTTTAAGTCTGAGCGGTATGCACCTTTTTATGATCTGCTGGAATTGGCTGAACAACGAATAAATTTAACGGTGTTGGATTTGGGATGTGGAACAGGGGAGTTGACCAGCTTTTTAGCGGAGAGTTTGCCACATTCGATGGTTCTGGGAGTAGATACTTCTGCTGAGATGTTAGAAAAGTCTAAAGCATTTTCAAATGATCGACTTAGTTTTGAGCAACGTGGAATTGAAGAACAGTTAGATAGAGAGACCTCTTGGGATTTAATTTTTTCCAATGCTGCTATTCAGTGGGTAGATAATCATGAAGTAATTTTGCCTAAAATGATTAACTGTTTAAAACCTGAAGGGCAGTTATTGATTCAGATGCCATCCCAAAATGATAATGTTTTAAATAAGCTGCTGTTGGAATTGGCTCAGGAAAGTCCCTATAAGGAGATTTTAAATAATTGGAAAAGAACATCACCTGTATTAAGCACAGATGAATATGCACAAATTTTATTCGAAGAAGGTGGGAAAGATCTGATAGTTTTTGAGAAGATCTATCCCATTATAGTACAAGATGCTGATCAACTTTATGATTTTATTTCAGGCTCTGCACTGATACCGTATTTCGAAAGGATGAACACGGAGGAGCAAAATTCATTTGCTCTGGAGTTCAAAAAACGTATTCGATCTAGATTTCCAAAATCACCAGCTTTTTATGCTTTTAAAAGAATCATCATTGGAGCTAAGTTTTAGCTCCTATAGGGTTTTATCAATCAAAACGGGGCAAATAGTAAATTTGCCCCGTTTCTCAGTTTTGAGTTTGTTTAGTGTAATCCTGTTGTATAATCTTAAGCTAGAAAATATAGCTGTGTTAGCGGTAAACTTGTTGAGGGAGAAGCTTGAACGAGCTCTCCATCAATGCGAATATCATAAGTACTATGATCCATAGTAATTTCTGGTAGCGCATCATTGTGAATCATAGACGTTTTCTTAACAGTTCTACAATTCGCTACTAATTTAAGCATTTTTTTGACACCAAGCTCTTTAATTTCGCCTTTATCTAGTGCTTGTTGTGCTACGAAAAGTGCGGAAATCTGTCCAACTACATCTCCATGGCAACCAAACATAGGTCTATACATATATGGTTGTGGTGTAGAAATGGATGCATTTGGATCTCCCATGCCTGCATATGCTATAACACCGCCTTTAAGGACCATTTCTGGTTTTACTCCGAAAGCTGCAGGTTTGTAGAAAACGATATCGGCCATTTTACCCACTTCTATGGATCCAACATGTTCTGAAATACCGTGAGCAATGGCAGGATTGATCGTGTATTTAGCAACATAACGCTTGGCTCTGAAGTTGTCGTTTTTTATATCTATTCCGAGTGAACCTCTATCTTTTTTCATTTTGTCTGCAATTTGCCACGTTCTGCTCACCACTTCTCCAATTCTTCCCATGGCCTGCGAATCTGAACTCATCATACTGATGGCTCCTAAATCTTGAAGTACACCTTCTGCACCAATGGTTTGAACTCGTATACGTGATTTGGCAAAAGCTAAATCTTCCGGTATGTTTTTATCCAAATGATGACAGATCATCATCATGTCCAAATGTTCATCTACGGTATTTATCGTAAAGGGATTTGTTGGAGTAGTAGAAGATGGCAGGATGTTAGCGTATGATGCCACCTTCAATAAATCAGGAGCATGGCCACCTCCAGCACCTTCTGTGTGGTAGGTGTGTATGGTTCGGTGATTAAATGATTTTAAGGAATCTTCAACAAATCCAGCCTCATTTAAGGTATCGGTATGTATACAAACTTGGATGTCTGCTTCATCAGCTACTTCCAGACAGTTATTTAATACATAAGGTGTGCTTCCCCAATCTTCGTGAATTTTCATTCCACCTGCACCAGCAGTAATGACTTCATTGAGTGCCTCGGCGCTAGAACTATTCCCTTTTGCAAGAAATACGAAATTAATAGGAATAGTATCTGTCGCCAATAGCATTTTTCTTAGATTCCATACCCCAGACATACAATTGGTTGCTAAACTTCCAGCTGCAGGTCCTGTACCACCACCAACTACAGTAGTGGTACCGGCTTGTAGAGCTACGTCAAATTGTTGTGGGCAGATATAATGTACATGCGTATCAATAGTACCAGCGGTTACTATAAGATTTTCAGCTGCAATTACTTCAGTACCCACACCAATCGTCATATTTGGACTAACTCCATCCATCACGTTTGGATTACCCGCTTTGCCAATTCCTACGATAATCCCGTCTTTAATCCCGATATCTGCTTTTACGATGCCCCAGTGGTCAACGATAACAGCATTGATGATTACTGTATCGAGTACACCATCGGCACGTGTTGCTGTCGGGTGTTGTCCCATACCATCACGGATTACTTTTCCTCCCCCGAAAAGACATTCATCGCCATAAGTCGTGTAGTCTTTTTCAATCTCAATCCATAAGGAAGTATCAGCCAATCGAACTTTATCTCCAGTTGTTGGACCGTAATAACTGGCATATTCTTTTCTGTTTATTTTTTTCATTTGTAAATAAGGTTTGTTTGTCAAAATTTAATGGTGAATCGCAACAATATCATGTAGTTTCTAGTAAACCATTCGCTTAGGGCGATTTCTTCCAATTAAATTTTGAGTAATTCGTTATTGAAGCACTAGTATATATTCCTTTATAGAATTTATAAAGTACCGTTGACTTTTCCTGTGAATCCATAAATTTCTTGACTTCCTCCATATTTCACGAGGTCAATCGTCTGTGCTTCACCGGGTAAGAAACGCGCTGATAATCCTGAGGCAATATCCAAACGATAACCTAAAGTAAGCTCGCGGTCAAAGATTAGTGCTGGGTTTGTTTCAAAAAAGTGGTAATGTGAACCCACTTGAATAGGACGGTCTGCACTGTTAACTACTTCAATGGTAATGCGTTCGCGATTGGGTAGTAATTCAATATCATCGTCTGCAAACTCATACGCTCCAGGAGCGGCATCTTGGTCGTTGATAGCAATAGGTCTTTGTAGGGATACTAATTTTGTTCCATCTGGAAAAGTAGCTTCTACCTGCATATCTACTAGTAAATTAGCGACTCCCGGCATAACTTGATCGGAAGTAAGTAGATTATTGCATTCTTCAATTAATTGATTTACCGTTTTGCCTTCTCGAGCACCTTCAATAATGTGTCCACAAAAATAAGATATGGTCTCCGGATAATTTAAGGCTAAACCTTTTTGTTTCCTTCTTCCTGCTATTTCTGCGGCAAATAACAATAATAACTTTTCATTTTCTTGCTTGGTTAAATACATAATCTCGATTTATTTTAGCGCAAAATTAGTGCTAATGTTTTCTGCTCAGTGATACAAATCAGGACATTGCTAGTACTTTTTCAACCGATAAAAATTGAGATTTTCGGACTGATTTTTCGTATCTTTACCTATAGCTAATTTTTATTTTATCGTGGAAATACCATCTAAATTCATAACGAATGAAGAGTTTAAAAAACTCTTTTTGCCAGCGGCATCTCCTCATATTCTTTTTAATAGAAATAGCTTACAACTGTATAGTATTCAGGATTATTTCAAGGGAATTTTGAATGCGAATGAAGTGTATAAGACGACCTTTAACTTTTTGATTTTTGTCACTCACGGCCATGTTGTTCAGCAATATGAAGATTTGCAATATCCCGTTTTACAGGGGCAATGCTTGAATGTGAATAGGGGGGTAAGAACTAAAACTATCGAAGTGTCGGAGGATGTAGAAGGGTTTATTGCTATATATGAGGAAGAGGTTTTAACGCATTTTTTATGGCATAATTCCAAACCGTTTTATTATAATTATGCGCCATTTTTTCCGCTTGATCTTTATGAAATGAAAGCGATGTTGGCTAGTTTTATCATTTTGGATGAGGAATTAAAACAGCCTCAAAATCGCGCTGATATCTATTTAAATTTATTTTTTTCGATTTTATCGCGTTTATCCTATCACGCGGAAGACGTCGCTTGGAATTTACGCGATGTGCAAATATTGTATAAATTTAAAGAATTGGTTAAGGATCATTATATGGAACATCAACCGGTTTCTTTTTATGCCGATTTATTAGCAGTTTCAGAGAATTATCTAAACAAATGTGTAAAGAAGGTAATGGGAATGTCGACAAAGCAATGGATTAATGAGATCTTTATTCGAAGAAGTCAAATATTATTGCAGGACCCAACCAAGGATATTTCGGAGATCGCTTACGCGTTAAATTTCCATTCAGCCTCTTATTTTACGCGGTTTTTTAAGAAGATAACCGGGATTACGCCGACCGAATACCGCTTGCATAATAAAATTGTTAACATCAAACCACCTAAAGGACAATCCGATAGTATTGAGTTGTATTGATATAAAAAAAGAGTGGTCAGAATTATTACCGACCACTCCTTGTATTCTTATTAGTTTGAAAAACTATTTTCGGGTATAATTTACGATGACATCAATTGTACCAAATTTAGGATATGTCATTAAGTATTTTAGGACCAATTCTTTATCGTTAACAGAAATGATTGTACGTTCTTTTTCTTCACCAGTCACTTTGATTACTTTATCGTCCCAAGTTGCTACGGCAGTTGAGGATGCACAATCTTGTTCTACTTTGTTTGCTACTTTTAATGTTCCAACGTTTTCTTTTGTCAGTTCAATTACATCTACAGCACAACCTTCTTTAAATTGCGAAAAAGGATGTGTATTGGTTTTACCTTCTTCATAGGTATAGCTCAAAGTAGTCGCTTCCCATTTTCCAACTAGAATATTTTCTTTTGTTGAAGAATTGTCATCACTACTACAACTATTGATCGTTAAAGCAGCCAACACAAAAGTCGACATGTAAATTAATTTTTTCATTAGAATGATTTTTGTTTGTGCAAAGATATAATTATTATTCAGATTGTTTTAATTTGAGCGTAGTAATAGGGGCAAAGCTTTTTTTGCACTAAGTGCGTTTTTAATAATTGTATTAATCACAGTGACTTTTTTACTGAGCTGTAAAGCTTGTCAATTACGACTTCCAGCTCTTGCTCATTAAAATTTCCGAAACCCAATCTCATTGCGGTGATCGTTTTAGATTGGTATAATAATGCAGTAGGTAAGTATAAATCCTGTTTTTGACATTCTTTACTAATACGCATTAGGTTGAGTTTTGGATCCCATTGGGTCCAAATTGCAAGTCCTCCTGTTGGTAGATCAAACTGTATATAAGGATGCAGTTGATTGCGAAGTAGGTCGCTAAACTGATCGCGTCGTTGTTGGTAGATTTTAGAGGCTTTTTTTAAATGGCGGTGAATTTCACCCTCTTCGATCATTTCCCCGAGTACGCCTTCCATTAAAACATCGCCTTGTTGATCGATGATTCCTAAAAATTTGTGTAATTCCCGTATTAATTCTTCGGGGGCTACTATAAATCCGGTTCTGAATCCAGGGGCCAGTGATTTACAAAAGGATCCAATATAGACAACCATACCTTGACTATCGGCACTTGCCAGCGGTAAGATCGGACTGTTATTATAATTAAAATCATAGTCATAATCATCCTCCATAATAATAAAACCATATTGCGATGATAGATTCAGTAGTTCAATTCGTCGTGCGGCACTTAAAGTGACGGTAGTGGGATAGTGGTGATGTGGCGTGAGGTACAACATTCTTATTTTGGTAGTCTCGCAAAGTTGTTTCACAGCATCCACATCGATACCTTCCTGATCCATTTTTACAGAAATTAAGGTTGCACCAGCTTTTTGAAAAATCATATTGGTGGCAAAATAACTCAGCTCCCCGATTAATACAACATCATGCGGTTCAATTAATATTTCGGTAGCGATATAAATACCCATTTCGATACCGCGAGTAATCATGATATTGTTTTTGGAAATGTGTAATCCGCGAGAAAGGTTGAGGAAGTTGGCCAGATTTTCTTTAAAGTATTCACTACCTTCTCCTTGTGAATATCCCAAATGTTTGCGATTGCTTTTGCGTTTTAAATTGGCACTATACCATTTGGATAGCTGCTCAATTTGAGACAGCCGCACATCGGGTACCCCATCAGTAAATGCCCAATTGTTGTTCGATTGGTTAATCGGGTAATCGAGTAGGTTATCTTTTTTAAAAACAAAGCCGGTACGTTGTGGGTAATGTGCCAGATTGTTTGCTGAAAAAGATTTGATCTTTTGAGGTTTGTCCTCACGAATACCTGCGACAAAACTACCCTTGTTCGGCAGCATATCAATCCAACCTTGTGCCTGTAGTTCCTCATAGCTTGAAACTACGGTATTTCGATGAACTTCAAGAGTGTTAGCCAGACTTCTGCTTCCCGGTAATTTCGTGCCAGGAACCAAGTATCCGCGTTGTATAGCGTTGATGATTTGTGAGGCAATTTGTAAGTAAACCGCTGTGATCGATTGTCGATCAATAGTGATAAAACTCTTAAATGGAATCTGAACCGGACTATTCATAATCTTAAAACTGGTAGGTTTGTATGTCCCGGAAAGGTACTACTTTTGCTGAAAATGAAAGATATGGAATGGATTAATTTATTGAATATCGTTGTTAAAAATCAAGGGTTACACGCTCGATTTTTAAATACGCTTTCATTTATGGAAAATGCAGGAGCGCGGAAAATTTCGAGTTGCGAGCATCCGATCGAAGTCAGTGTATTGCAATTAAAGCACGCAGCAGAAGAGCATAGACACGCTTATTACCTTAAAAAACAAATTCAGAAAATCAATGTCAATTGGTGTTTGACTTATGATGCAGGCGAACTATTAGCTGCTGTATCTACCAAGCAGTATCTGAATCAATTGGATATAAAAGCTTGTCGTTTATTAAAGCAACAGTTTAATTTGACGGGTAAGGATTTAAAATTTGCAGCTTATTTGTTTGTCACCTATGCTATAGAAGTTCGTGCTGACCAGTTGTATCCGATTTATCAGGAGGTACTGAGCGAGCAAAAAAGCCGTGTCATGGTTAAGTCGATCATTTTAGAAGAGGCAGGCCATTTAGAAGAGATGATTACACAATTAGAACGATTTTCGGCGGACTGGCAAAGTGTAGCAGCGCAGATACTCGAGATCGAAAACGAATTACATAGCGCATGGTTTAGAGCTTTGGAAAATGATGCCAGACAATGGGGTTAGGGGAAGTTATGTTACAAAAGCGGCTAAGAGCGCAGAAGGAAGCACAATTATATCGCAGTTTGGGGAGCACCGTTCCAGGCATTGATTTTGCCTCCAATGATTATTTGGGATTGGCTGCCAACGAGTTATTTCAAGAGAGGGTATTCGATGTTATTAGCAAGCAAAAAGCTGCGCTTTTAGGTAGTAGCGGTTCTCGTTTATTGACGGGTAATTCGAAATATACAGAAGACTTAGAACACAAAATAAGTCAATTACATCAAGTGGAGTCGGCGCTTTTAATGGGATCTGGTTATTTGGCAAACTTGTGTTTGTTTTCTTGTATTCCACAACGCGGAGATGTGGTAATAATCGACGAGCATATACACCGTTCTGTTCACGACGGTTGCCAGTTGAATCACGCACGAAAATGGAAGTTTAAACACAATGATTTAAACGATTTAGAAAACTTATTATCTCGAGTTGAGGGGAACTGTTATGTGGCTGTTGAAAGTGTTTACTCTATGGATGGCAGTATTGCTCCGTTAGTTGAGTTGATAGCATTGTGTCAAAAACATCAAGCGTACTTAATTGTGGATGAAGCACATGCATTCGGAGTTTTTGGTTGGGGTTTGGTTTCTTTTTATCGTTTGCAGCAACAAGTTTTTGCCACAGTAGTGACCTATGGCAAAGCAATGGGGTGTCATGGTGCGGCAATATTAGGCAGTCAACTGTTACAGCAGACGATCATAAATTACGGGAGTCCATTAATCTACAGTACTTCGGCCAGTTTAGCACAATGGATTGCCATTGATCAGGGTTATGATTTTATAGCAGAACAACAGGAATTACCAGATCTATTAAATCAAAATATTCGATTTTTCCGCCACTTATTACTGCTTGAGTCGGATGCATTGATCAGTCCTATACAAGCTTTTTATTTTCCGGGCAATGCTTCGGTTAGGCATAAAGCTTCACAGCTGGTTGAGCAGGGGATGTCGGTATATCCAATCTTAAGCCCTACGGTAGCGGTAGGTGAAGAGCGTCTGAGAATTTGCCTACATACTTTTAATACAAAACGTCAAATCAGTGAGCTGGTTTCACTACTAACAAAAGAATAAACAGATGAATAAGGAGGAAAATTTATTTATAACGGGAATAGGAACTGGAGTTGGAAAAACGGTGGTTTCGGCTGTTTTTGTGCAACACTTTCAGGCCGACTATTGGAAGCCCATTCAATCGGGTGATTTAGATGATAGTGATACTCAAAAGGTTCAGCAACTCGTTGATGGTGCTGGAATACAATTTCATCCCGAACGCCATCGGTTGCAATTGGCGGCCTCTCCGCATAAGTCAGCATTGCAGGAAAGTATACAGATACAAAGACAAGATTTTAATCTCCCCGTTACTGCCAATCGAATAGTAATTGAAGGAGCAGGAGGTTTATTTGTTCCGATATCCGATGATTTTTTTATGATTGATTTGATCATCGATTTAGAGGCAGCAGTGGTATTAGTGGTTCGCGATTATCTCGGCTGTATCAATCACAGTTTGTTGTCTATTGCTTTTTTAAGACAAAAAAAGATAGCTATTGCTTATTTGGTCATCAACGGAACTATGGACGTGGATTCGGAGCGCGTTATTTTAAATGCTGTTGATTCCGCGACACAAATTGTCCGTATCCCAGAATTCTCAGAATTAAATAAAACAATTATACAAACTCATAAACTAGCATAATGATGAATAACGAATTAGAAATTAGAACGAATTGGACTAAGGAAGAGGTGCAAGCCATTTATGAGCAACCGTTGATGGAATTGACTTATCAGGCTGCAACAGTGCATAGACAATGGCATAAATCAACAGAGATTCAAGTTTGTACCCTGTTGTCTGTGAAGACAGGAGGTTGTCCGGAAGACTGTTCGTATTGTGGGCAAGCGGCACGATATCACACGGATATAAAGGTGCAAGCCTTATTGCCGACAGCAGAAGTTATTGCACATGCGCAACAGGCAAAAGAGGCGGGATCTTCGCGTTTTTGTATGGCTGCAGCTTGGAGGGAAGTAAGGAATAATCGTGATTTTGATCGGATTATCGATATGGTAAAAGGAGTCAATGAATTGGGTTTGGAAGTATGTTGTACCTTGGGGATGTTGACAGAAGAGCAGGCTAAGCGCTTGCAAGATGCTGGTCTACATGCCTATAATCACAATTTAGACTCATCGGAGAATTACTATGAAGAAATCATCAGTACTCGAAAATTTGACGATCGATTGAATACGATTAATAATGTGCGTAAAGCGGGAATTACGGTGTGTTCAGGTGGTATTATCGGTTTGGGTGAAACCCATCAAGACCGTATGTCTATGTTACTAACGCTAGCTACACTGCCGCAACATCCAGAGTCGGTACCGGTTAATGCTTTAGCTCGTGTTGCGGGAACACCGTTGGAAAACCAACCTAAGATTCAAACTTGGGATATGGTACGTATGATTGCTACAGCACGAATTTTAATGCCCAAAGCTATGGTAAGATTGAGTGCGGGTCGTGTAGAAATGACGGAAGAAGAGCAGGGATGGTGTTTTATGGCTGGAGCCAATTCGATATTTTCTGGCGACCGTGAAACCTTATTAGTGACGCCAAACCCAGGTATAACTGAAGATAAAAAAATGTTTGCTAATCTCGGGTTGCGTCCGATGTCAAAAGAAACGGTATCACTGGTATGAAAAGTTTAAAAGAGCGTGATCAGGCGGTTAATTGGCATCCCTATACTCAAATGAAAACCGCGGCTGCGGCTATAGGTATTGTAAGAGGTGAGGGTGTGTTTTTATACGATGAAGATGGCAAGCGATATATCGATGCGGTTTCTTCGTGGTGGGTAACGCTTCACGGACATGCTCATCCCTATATTGCACAGCGGGTTTCTGAGCAATTAAACACTTTGGAACAAGTGATTTTTGCGGGTTTTACACACGAGCCAGCCGTTCAACTTTCGGAAAATTTATTGGCTTTATTGCCAGTAAATCAGAAAAGGGTGTTTTACTCAGATAACGGATCTACCGCTATAGAAGTCGCTTTAAAAATGTGCCTTCAGTATTGGAATAACAAGGGGCAGAGCAGAAGAAAAATCCTAGCATTTAAAGATGCTTATCACGGAGATACTTTCGGTGCGATGTCGGTAAGTGGACGTAGTGTATGGACAAACCCCTTTGAAGATCTACTGTTTGATGTGGTATTTATAGAAACTCCAACAGCTACTAATCTGAACGAGCTACAACAGCAGATTGATGTTATTGCCAATGAGGTGGGATGTTTTATTTATGAACCCTTAGTCCAAGGATCAGCTGGGATGTTGATGCACGATGCTGAATCATTAAGTGCTTTGATGAATTATTGCCGCCAACGCGATATACTGTTGATTCAAGATGAAGTTTTTACTGGTTTTGGTCGAACAGGTAAATTATTCGCAGTGGATTATTTAACAGCAGTACCTGACTTAATGTGTTTTTCTAAAGGACTAACTGGAGGAACATTACCGATGGGAATCACCACGTGTACGTCGGTGATCTATCAAGCTTTTTATTCTGACGATCAGCATAAAGCACTTTTTCACGGTCATTCATTTACAGCAAATCCCTTGGCATGTAGTGCAGCCTTAGCAAGCTTAGAATTGTTGTTGTTACCCACCACTCAAGCAGCTATTGAACGCATTGCTCAAAAGCATCGGGTTTTCGCTAAAACGATAGCCTTGCACCCTAAAGTAGAAAGTGTCCGACAACTGGGAACCATCTTGGCTCTAAATTGGAAAACCGAACATCTCGGATCGTATTTTAGTGAGATTCGAGGAAAGTTGTATGATTTTTTTCTAAACAACGGTGTGTTGTTGCGCCCTTTGGGTAACGTTCTTTATATACTTCCTCCATATTGTATGGAAGATGCAGAATTGGATGAGATTTATCGTCTTATTATAAAGGCATTGGAGGAATTGTAAAGTAGCGTGATTACATGGGGAATTTTTAAAAAAAACTATAGCATCTTTTAGCGATGATGATTGTGATCAAGGAGTGGTATAAATTGTTTAAATTTGTCGAGTTTTAAAAATTATACCATGCATATACAAGACGTGATTATTCAAAACTTAGACGGTTTAATAAAAGCACAATCGAGTAAATCAGAACTTAAGATAGAAGATTTAATAGCTATTGGTGCTTATGTAGGAGCAGGTGTTTTACGCGGACGTTATCAAGTAGTGAAAGAGGTCAAAGAGGAAGAAATTCAGGGTGTTTTTGGAATAATAGGTAATTTTTATCGCGAAAGTTTTGGAGATGCCTTTGATCAGGAAGATTTTGTGGCTTTAAAATCTAAAGCTATGGAATTACTTCAACAACCTACTTTTGATTCAGATCTGCAGGAATTTGTAGCGGAAATCACCAAAAAACAAGCATAATAGATCAATTTACAGCAAGTTGGCAAGGAGGTTTTTATACTTCTTTGCCAGCAATGCTTGCACCGCCATCGACTCCCAATACTTGTCCTGTAATAAAGGCGGCATCGTCAGAAAGGAAAAAACACACTGCGGCTGCTACTTCATGCGGTTGCCCAATTCTCTTCATAGGTACGGAGCTAATTGTTTGTTTTTCAGCTTGGCTGCCTATCGGTCTTGAAGTGCGAAACAATATCGTTTCTATGGGACCAGGTGCCACAGCATTGGATGTAATACCCTGTTTTGCAAACTCTAATGCCCAAGTTTTGGTACATCCAATAAGCGCACTTTTTGCTGCGGAGTAAGCGGTTCGGTTGACATTCCCATGTATGGCTCTACTGCAAATATTAACAATACGACCTTGTCCGAGTTGCTTCATAACCGGAATAAAAAACTGTGTCACTTGTATAGACGAGCGGACATTTAAGGTCCAAACGCTTTGCAAACTTTCAAAATCGAGTTCTTCGAGACATTGTGGTAACGAAACTCCCACATTATTGACGACACCATAGATTTGATATTGCTCACTGATCTCCTTTAATACTGTAGCAGTTTTATCAAAATCCATCAAATCACAAGAAAATAACGCACCTGGAAAATCAATCCCTGATGTATTTCGGGCCAATCCAATCGGAAAAAAATCTAAGGAGGCTAATTTTTTAGCTATTGCTAAACCAATTCCCCTGCTTGCTCCAGTAATAAGTATTGCCCTTTTTTGCATAAGCTTCTAAATTTGGTCCGTACCCCAATGAAAAACATCACTCATAAAAAAGTTTTAAATAAGCGTGGAATGGTTGTTTATTTCTTTAGATGGTAGATTAAAATTATATATTTTTTTTCAATATAAGGATTTTATTTAATAAAAAAAATATAAAATCGGAGGTGTTTTGTTTTAAAATTATCTTTTTAGTTAATATTTTAATTAGTTTTTATTCAATCAAATATTTGGGCTGAATGGAGTTAAAGGTGATTAAAAATAGGTAAAGAAGGTTGTTAAATATTGGGCCTAATCGATAAACTGTGGCCTAAAGTTGTAGGGTAGACCTAATATGCTTTAATTTGGGAATTCTATAATAAAGATTTAATACAATGAATTTTTTAAACTACCATTTACCTTTTAATACGGCTGCTCTTTGGTTGCGTCAACCGTTTTTTGTTTCGATTATACTGCTTTACTCAACGGTTTCACTAGCGCAAAAAAAACCAATTGATCATAGTGTTTATGACGCTTGGCAAAGCATTGGCATTAAATTATGGTCTGCGGATGGGAAGACGGCGATCTATCAGGTGTCCCCTCAAGAGGGTGATAAATTTATGTATGTAAAAAGGAGTGATTCGCCATTACAGCAGCAACTACCAAGAGGAGAGAATCCGGTTTTTACCTACGATTCGAAATTTGCTGTAGCTTTGATTAAACCTTTTTACAAGGATATTCGGGAGGCTAAAATAAAAAAGAAAAAAGAAGAAGAGACTCCTAAAGATTCGTTAGCGATTATCAATACTTCCAGTTTATTGATCACAAAAGTACCTTTGGTAAAATCGTTTAAGGTTCCTGAAAAAGGCGGTTCAAAACTGGCCTATCAATTGCATAAAGCCGTTGCTGTAAAGGCAGTGGATAGCTTAAAAACGGATTCGTTACAAAAAAAGAAAGCCGTTGCTACTGAGCAAGCCAAAAAGAAAGACAAACAGGCTGAACCGCTTCCTTTGGTTTTAATGGATTTGGTTAGCGGAAAACAGTTGGTTTTTGAAGACGTTGTGGAATATGAGTTTAGTAAAAACGGTAAGAAATTGGTTTTTGCAACCCAAGAACCGACTAAAAAGGAAGTTAAGAAAGACGAAAAAGACGTAAGTATAGCGGACGATTCTAAAAAGACCACTTACGGGGTTTATCTGATCGACACCGATACGAATGTCCTAACTACCTTATTGGAGGGAAATGGAGAATTTAATCAATTTGCTTTTGATGAATTGGGTAATCGCGTTGCGTTTATTGGGACTCTGGATGAAAAGAAAAAGGAAATTAAGTCCTATCATTTATACAGTAGTTTTAAGACGCAGCAAGCTCAAATCTTGGCTAGTAGTCAAACTCTAGGAATGCCGGATAAATGGGCCGTTTCAGAATACAGAAAACCCCTTTTTAGCCGTAATGGTAAAAAGATTTTTTTTGGAATAGCACCGGTTAAAATAGCTAAAGACACCACATTAATTATAGAGGATCACGCTATAGTAGATGTTTGGCACTATAAAGACGATTATTTGCAAACCATCCAACTTAAAAACCTGGATAAAGAGTTAAAGAGGTCCTACTTAGCGGTGATTCATTTAGATCAACCAAATACTTTAGTACCCTTGTCAGATGCTCAATTGCAGGAGGTTGTTTTAGTCGATGAAGGTAATGCGGACTATGTTTTGGGCTATTCTGATACTAAGGGCCGTTTAGCAACGCAGTGGACGGGTTTTGCACCAAGAGATTATTACGAAATCAATACGCGTAATGGGCGTTCAAATTTAATCGTAGCGAATTTAAATGGATATGCATACAGTTCGCCTTTGGGAAAATACATCGTTTATTTCAATCGAGAGGGGGGGAATTGGTTTAGTTACCACGTTGGCTCCAAAAAACACGTGTCACTTAATAAAAATCTACACGTTGCTTTTGCCGATGAGGATTTTGATATGCCCGATTTACCAAATGCCTATGGTATTGCTGCGTGGACAGACCAGGATGAGACGGTGTTAATCAAAGATCGTTATGACATTTGGGAGTTTTCTTTAAATGGAAATAAAGCAGCACATCAGATTACTAAAGGTTACGGGCGTACAAACAAAATTCGATTTGACATTGAAAAATTAGATGCTGATGTTCGAAGTCTTTCTCGTCAAGCGCCCCTTTTATTAAGTGCTTTTAACGAAGTATCTAAAGATGCAGGCTTTTTCACAACTACAGTGCTGGCTAAAAAAGATCCTGAGTTATTGCGAATGGAAGCAATGTTTACCAACAATGCTGTTGTTAAAGCAAAGCATGCACAGCAATATATGTATGTTAAGGAATCGTTTACACAAGCACCGAGTATTTATACTACTAAAGATTTTAAAGTAGACGAGCTTTTACAGGCCTCGAATCCACAGCAAGCTAACTATAATTGGGGTACGGCATCGTTGATCAATTGGACTACTGATAGGGGTAAAAATGCTACGGGTGTATTATATAAACCGGAAGATTTTGACGAAGCAAAATCCTATCCAATGATTGTCTATTTCTATGAGAAGTTAACCGATAATTTGCATCGTTATGAAGCGCCTGCACCAACACCGTCGCGTTTGAATATTTCTTATTTTGTCAGTAATGGTTATTTGGTATTTACACCTGATATCAGTTATGAAAAGGGATATCCAGGAAGATCAGCTGAGGAGTATATCAATTCTGGGGTTGATTTTTTAAAACAAAATAGTTGGGTCGATTCCACAAAAATAGGAATACAAGGTCAGAGTTGGGGCGGATATCAAGTTGCGCATCTGATTACAAGAACCAATAGATATGCGGCAGCTTGGTCGGGAGCTCCCGTGGTAAACATGACATCGGCCTATGGCGGTATACGTTGGGCAACTGGAATGAATCGACAATTTCAATATGAAAAAACACAAAGTAGAATAGGAGCGAACTTGTGGGAAGCACACGATTTATATATTGAAAACTCACCGCTTTTCTTTATGGATCGTGTCGAAACCCCCGTGGTGATTATGCATAATGACAACGATGGCGCTGTGCCTTGGTATCAGGGAATTGAAATGTTTACTGCGTTAAGACGTTTGGAAAAGCCGGTATGGATGCTGAATTACAACGGAGATGAGCACAATTTAATGCAACGCCAAAATCGTAAAGATATACAAATACGAGAACAACAATTTTTTGACCATTATCTAAAAGGAGCTCCGATCCCCGTATGGATGGATACTGGAATTCCTGCGGTTTTAAAAGGGAAAACTTGGGGATTTGATTTGGTGAAATAGTGTAAAAAAAAGGCTAACCGTCAACGGTTAGCCTTTTTTTCTTATTGTAAATGGTGATCTATTATCACTTATATGATGTTTAATTACTCGTATAAAACGGTACCGTATGTTCATAAAAATAAGTACTGATATCAGCACCTTTTTCCAATTGCATAAAGTCGACAAATTGATCGGCTTTCATAAACGGTTGAGACGCAAGAGCTGCTTGATCTGTGATTCGTTTCATGTCTTTTGTAGCGCATTCCAGTGCAAATATGTAATGTGGAGGGTCTCCCACTGCGGGATTGTATATCCAGCCTAGATGCGCCGCCTTTACTTCGGGCTGAGCAGTAAACAATTCGATCAAACAGTCCACCAATTCCGATGGATAAACGCTTGGCTGGCCAATTTGTACGGCCATGGTCTGTTTGGTTTTTGCCCTATTAGCTTGTTTGTCAAACATAGAACCACTGAGCATTTCGGAGATTTCTAGAGGTATGAGTTCTTTATAGATGGCCGAAAATGGATTTACCACTACAGCAGAGGTCTGTGCCATTTTTAAAAATTCCCTTCCGTTTATCGGTACTGGCGTCACCTCATTTCTGATAGATTCCTGTTCAAAAATCCTAGTAATCTCTGTAAATACAGGGATGACTTGATTTGGGAAAACGACTATAGGGCGCTTTTTTAAATCCGATGTCGAACCAATTTCCTTTCCATTGGATTCTTTTTGTATTAATACATAGACGTTCTCTTCGAGAAAACGACGGTAGAACTGTTCCCGATATGTTGCGTCATTACCTGCTTTTTCAAGGATCTCTGATAAAGTTGTTTTTTTCAAATCTTAGTTTTTAAGGGGGTATAAATTTGATTTATTTAAGTAAGGAGTTCAAATTTAAACCAAAAAAAATTCTTTATACTAGTATAATTGTTAATATTTAGATTTTATACTGGACTGTTGTCAGTAAATAAAATAAATTTTTATTGACGAAGTATCGCAGTAAGCAGGTTTAAACCGATATAAAATATTGATAAATTATTATGGTCGATTCGTTTGCTTATTGCTTAGAGAAACAATACTTTTTTGTATTATTGAAAGGTGCATTCGCAAATTCTGGTTGGAGCTGTCCATGCGTTTTTTTTGGCGAATTAATTTTAAAATTGTTACTAATTCTATAAGATGCAAATTAAAGTTCATAGCGTAAAAGGTACCAAAATAGCCGAATTACTCTCCAATGAAATTTTGATTGATACCGGCGATGAGGGTAATGCGTTATTGGCTGATTTGTATTATCAAGATTTCGACAAAATAATTCTGCACCTTAAAAATATCAGAGTTGATTTTTTTGATTTAACCAATGGAATAGCTGGAGATGTATTGCAAACAAGTTCCAATTTTCGGCTTAGATTGGTTTTTGTTGGGCAGCCTGCAATATGCGGAAAACAGAGCTTGATTGATTTTATTAGGGAAAGCAATAGAGGAAGGCAGGTTAACTTCTTGCCAACAGTGGAGGCAGCTTTGGCAGCCTTATCAAATTAGTTGTGATGAAAAGGGGAGCTGTATCTTTTTTTTGGTGTATATTTATTATTAATAGTTCGGGTGTATAACCGTATTACTAACCCATTAATAACAGCTTATGGATTTACATTCGGGTTTGCCCTTTTGGATTGCAAAAAATGCGTTGTATGATTATTTCAATCCGTTAAAACGCGATATACAAGTTCATATTGCCGTCATTGGATCGGGAATTACTGGAGCATTAGTTGCCAATGAATTGTGTGATCGGGGTATTTCGTGTACGGTATTTGATCGACGTACAGCTTCTACGGGTAGTACTATAGCGAGTACCGCTCAATTGCAATATGAAATTGATGTTCCACTCAGCCAATTAATTCGGGATATTGGTCCGGAAAAAGCGGTGGCGGCTTACCAGGCTAGTTTGCAGTCGATTACAGATTTGGAGGATGCCTTTAAGAAAGTCGGTATAAATCCTGATTTTAAACGGGTTCCCACTTTGTTTTTAGCCGATAGTAGAAAGGGTTTTCAATTGATCAAGGAAGAATTTGCCGCTCGTGAAAAACACGGTTTACCCGTGCGTTTTGTCGATAAAAAGGAACTGAAGAACGAGTTTAATATCGATGGGCGTGGGGCTCTTTACAACGATACTTCTGCGCAGATGGACTCGTATAAAGCCGCAACACAGCTGTTGGAGTATCGAAGAAAAAAGAAACAACTCGAACTGTATACGCATACTGAAATCATAGATTTTAAGGAACGGGAAAGCGGTTATGATCTAATCAGCAGTGAAGGGCATTTCATAAGGTGTAAATACGTCATTATAGCTGCGGGTTTCGAAGCGGGACGATTTCTGCCCAAGCCGTTGATGAAACTCGAATCTACTTATGCCGTAATTTCGCAACCGGTTGACGAGTCTGTAATCTGGAAAGAACGTTGTTTGATTTGGAATACGGCAAATCCGTATTTTTATATGCGAACCACTCAGGACAACAGAATTATCATCGGTGGAGAAGATGTCCCTTTTAAGGATCCTATAAAAAGAGATAAACTGATTAGAAGTAAAAAGGATCGATTAATCAAACAGTTCAACAAGCTCTTTCCCGAGATTGATTTTGTAGCAGATATGACCTGGTGTGGTACTTTTAGCAGTACCAAGGACGGTTTGCCTTTAATCGGACCTGATCCTAAAAGTGATCGAATGTTATTTGCTTTGGGGTATGGGGGTAATGGGATAACGTTTAGTATGATAGCTGCACAAATGTTAGTAAATCATATTGAAGAAAAAGAGGATAAAAGGATAAAATTATTTGAATTATCTAGGTTAATGTAAAAAATAGTTGTATATTTAGTATATAAAAATGCAATGAACTAGAAAATGAAATCATTAAAAGCTCCTAAGTCTATTCACTAAGGAGCTTTTTTTGTTGGAGAAATGGGATTAGTTATAATATGAAAAATCCTCACCATTTGCGATTTTTAAAACGCTGTGATAAATCAGTTGAATCACATTTTCAACATCATTTTTGTGGATCATTTCTACCGTGGTATGCATATATCGTAAAGGTAATGATATCAAAGCTGTCGCTACACCACCGTTACTGTATGCAAAAGCATCGGTATCAGTTCCGGTCACTCTCGACGATGCCAAACGCTGGAAGGGGATGTTTTCTGCCTCCGCTGTTTGTAGGATTAAATCCCTTAAGTTGTTTTGTACGGGTGGAGCATAAGTAATTACGGGGCCGCGTCCGATTTTGATTTCGCCTTCTATCTTTTTGTCGATCATTGGTGTAGTCGAATCGTGGCATACGTCGGTGACTATAGCAACATTGGGTTTAATCGTTTGCGTAATCATTTCTGCGCCTCTTAATCCTACTTCCTCTTGTACTGCATTGGTTATATACAATCCGAAGGGAAGTGTCTTAGCGTTTTCTTTTAGCAAACGCGCAACTTCTGCAATCATAAAACCTCCAACGCGATTGTCCAAGGCTCTACAGATAAATTTATTCTCATTTAATATGCTGAAGGTGTCGGGGTAGGTGATTACACAGCCTACGTGTACACCTAATGCTTCAACTTCTGCTTTGGTGTCACAGCCACAATCGATGAAGATGTTGTCAGTAGTTGGTGTTTCCTCTTTTGCTCTATTGCGGGTGTGAATGGCAGGCCATCCAAAAACTCCAGCAACAATACCGTTTTTAGTATGAATGTTGACCCGTTTTGACGGTGCAATTTGATGGTCACTACCGCCGTTGCGAATGACATAGATAAAACCGTCTTCTGAGATGTAATTGACATACCATGAAATCTCGTCGGCATGTCCTTCAATAACCACTTTATAGGAAGCCTCTGGATTGATTACACCAACGGCATTTCCATAGGTGTCGGTTATAAAGGTATCAACATAGGGTTTTAAATAATCCATCCATAGTTTCTGACCCGAACTCTCATAACCCGTAGGGGATGCATTATTCAAATATAGCTCTAAAAATTCGAGCGATTTCTCATTTAATATGCTTTGGTGACTCATCTTGTTTTTTTTTGCTAAAATACTTAATAGAGCTGATACAAATCGAAATAATTGTATATTTTTGAAGATAATTAACACCTATGGAAAAAGCGATATACCTTTTGATTTCCCTGTGCTTTGCACTTGGTGTACAGGCACAAGTGGAGCTCAAACCCGTTCCTCAGATACCCGATCCACCTGCTGCGATCCAGAGTGAACAGGATTCTATTGCCGAATTTTATACCATGCCCGAAATCTTCATTGGAGTCAATGAAAAGGAGGAAAAGTATTTGCGCGAAATGAGTATTTTGCGAAATAGAATTCTACGTGTATATCCTTATGCTAAAGCAACTGCCGAGAATTTGACAATTCTAAATGCCAATTTAGAAAAAATGCAAACACGTAAACAGAAAAATCAATATATCAGTCGATCTCAGAAATACTTGGAAACCGAATTCAAAGACCGTTTAAAAAAATTATCACGAAAAGACGGTCGGATTTTAATCAAACTTATTCACAGACAAACTGGGAATACCACCTTCAGTTTGATCAAGGAGTTTAAAAGTGGTTGGTCGGCATTTTGGTCGAATAATACCGCTCGTTTATTTGATTTAAATTTGAAGTCAGAATACCATCCCGATACAGATTTAGAAGATTTCTATATAGAAACCCAATTGAATTACCTCTTTTACAATTACCGATTGTCGTATCAGCAGGCTACACCGCCGATAGATTTTAATGCCGTAAGAAAAAAATGGGAGGCTGAAATCGGAAACTCAGATGCTTATCCTGCCGAGTTGAAAGAATAGCTTTTTTAAATCGAAGAGGTTTTATTCTTCGTAAAAAATAGATTATATTTGCCTTAATATTATTTCTATGGAACAATTCATCGTATCAGCTCGTAAATACAGACCTCAAACTTTTAAAGATGTTGTGGGGCAACAAGCTATTACGAATACTTTGATCAATGCTATAGAAAATAATCACTTGGCTCAGGCCTTGCTTTTTACAGGTCCGCGTGGAGTTGGTAAAACGACTTGTGCCCGTATACTCGCTCGAAATATCAATCAAGAGGGCTATGATGATCCCGAAGAGGATTTTGCATTTAATGTATTTGAATTGGATGCAGCTTCGAATAACTCTGTAGACGATATTCGAAATTTGATTGACCAAGTGCGTATACCGCCACAAACCGGTAAGTACAAAGTGTATATTATCGATGAGGTTCATATGCTTTCTTCGGCGGCTTTTAATGCTTTTTTAAAAACCCTGGAAGAGCCACCACGTCACGCTATTTTTATTTTAGCAACTACGGAAAAGCACAAAATTATTCCTACGATTCTATCGCGTTGTCAGATTTTTGATTTTAAGAGAATTACCATAGCGGATGCTAAAAATCATTTGGCAGAAGTGGCAACCAGTCAAAACATTACTTTTGAAGACGATGCTTTACACATCATAGCTCAAAAAGCAGATGGTGCGATGCGTGATGCTTTGTCTATTTTTGATAGAGTAGTCTCGTATTGTGGAAATCATTTGACGCGTCAAGCCGTTGCGGAAAACTTAAATGTTTTGGATTTTGAATATTATATTCGAATCACCGATATGATTTTGCAAAATGATATACCCAATCTATTATTAGCTTTTGACGATATACTTGCAAAGGGTTTTGATGGACATCATTTTGTTGCAGGTATGGCTTCGCATTTTAGAGATCTGATGGTTTGTAAGACTCCAGCTACTTTGAGTTTATTAGAAATTGGTGAACACGGGAAACAATTGTTCGGAGAGCAGTCACAGAAAACATCTATGGCTTTTTTGCTTCAGGGAATTGAGATTGCCAACAATTGTGATCTTAAATATAAAACCAGCCAAAATCAACGATTACTAGTTGAATTGTGTTTGATGCAATTGGCATCTATCACCTTTGAAGGCGAAAAAAAAAAAGTAAGTACTACATAATTCCCCCACATTTTTTAAAAGGAGCTAAAGGAATTTCTGTTGATTCTCCTATAACAGCAGCTACGTCAATATCAAGCTCTGAAAAAAGTCCAGAGGTTGTTGAGACCGTTGTGGCAGTGGAGGAAAAACCAATTGAAGCCCAAGCCGTAGTTGAGGAAGTAAAAGCCCCACTACCGACTAAAAAAGTATCGGCCATGTCCTTGTCGAGTATTCGTTCTAAAAAAGAATTGGCAGCTTCGTTACAAAAGAAAGTCATCAACTTAGAAGATTTACCTAAAGATCCGTTTACGATGGACGAGATGATGGAGCACTGGAATTATTATTCCAATCGCTTAAGCCAGTCTGGTTTAATGTTGATGTGTTCTTTGATGGGAATGTGTCAGCCAAAATTAGAAGGTGTACTGGTTCATATCGAATTGCCCAATGAGGGTTCCAAGTTAAGTTTTGATGAAAATAAATACGAGTTGGTTAATTTCTTGAGAAAGAAATTGAATAACTATGATTTGGAAATCCATATTTTTGTCAATGAGCAAATTACCATTAAACGCGCATTTACTCCTGAGGATAAGTACAAACATTTGAACCAAATCAATCCCGCTTTGGAAATGTTGGTTCGCACGTTTGAACTTGATATTACTAAAATGTAATTTTTGCGGAAGTATATTCCTGTTTTTGGTACTTAAAACTGATTTTTAGCTTAAAAGTTTTATTTTTTTTCAAAACCTTCTCGCCGATTTTGATTCGCAGCTTGGTGGTCTCGTATGGATAAGTCCAACAGAACTTTGGCAGCATTATCTTCATCATTGCCCAATTGACCCGCAACAAAAATTCCTTTTTTCGTATTGTCTTTGGTTTGGATTCCATATACCGTCGATTCGTCGTCTGGATTGCTGAAACCTTCATAACGATAAAGATGAACAATTTGGAAGTTGTCGGGATTCTGTATAATTTGGTCTTCTTCAATATTGTAATCAATATCAAAACCTTTCTTTTTTAATTCTTCTATCGCGATACTGGCCGAAGCATAATGAAACATCTTTTCCATAATAATTTGATTTTTTAGTGGGGTTCTTAGTAAATCTACAAAAAAAATGCACTGTGTGGCTGTTAACTGAGCGTTAAATGATTTTATCTATTCCTAAAACTATTATGAGTGGAGTAAAGATTTTACTTTGTACCTTTGCAGTATAAAGAACGACAGTTATGATAAATATTGGTGTAGATAATACTTTAAGAATCGCAAGAACGACTAAAGTAGGTTTGTTTTTGACCGATGGAGAGAATGATATATTATTGCCGAATAAATATGTGCCTGATGAATATGAAATAGACGATGAAGTCGTTGTTTTTGTTTATTTAGATCACGAAGAAAGACCCGTTGCTACGACTTTAGAACCTTTTATATACCTCAATGAGTTTGCCTTATTGAAAGTAAACTATATGAATGAGTTCGGAGCATATATGGATATCGGATTGGAAAAGGATTTATTTGTTCCATTTAAAGAACAAGCTCGTCCTATGCAAGACGGTAATCGCTATATCATCTATATGTATTTGGATGAAAAAACAAATCGATTAGTCGGATCCAGTCGCTTAAATCAATTTTTGGATTTGGAGGAAGTGACTCTTGAAACAGGGGAAGAGGTAGATTTGATCGTTTCGCATATCACCGATTTGGGAATTAATGTGATTATCAATGAAAAGTTTAAAGGTCTGATCTATAAAAACGAATTGTTTGAAGATTTAAGAACCGGAGATAGAATCATTGGATATATCAAAAATGTGCGTCCTGATGGAAAAATCGACGTATCTCGTACCAAACTCGGTTTTGATGGAGTGGTTAGTAGTGCGGATATGATTTTGGAAGAATTGCGATCGAATAGTGGCTTTTTGGGGCTTAGCGACTCCAGTCATCCAGAAGACATTAAAACAGTCTTAAACATGAGTAAAAAGACTTTTAAGAAGGCTATTGGTACGCTCTACAAAGAAAAGAAGATAGAGATTAAAGAAGACGGAATCTACCTCATCGAGGAAGAAGACGTTTCGTTTGAATAAAATAAAAAGCTTAATATATGAAAACTCCCATTTTGGGAGTTTTTTTTGTAACTTGTAGTAAATTTATTTGACTTGTTAAGCCTTAAATAAATTCTTTAAGTTATAGATCGAAGATTATGAAAACAACCTTTTCACGGAATCCGTCAGCACAACCGTCTATAGATGAAATGTTGCATTTCCCCATTCGAGATAAGCGATTTCCCGTTTTATTTATCGGACATGGATCACCTATGAATGCGATCGAAGAGAATGAGTTTACAACGTATTGGAACAGGTTGGGACGTATCTTAGATAAGCCCGAAGCGGTGCTGGTTGTATCGGCGCATTGGTTAACCAGAGGTACCACTAAGGTAACGGCTATGACTGCGCCCAAGACGATTCACGATTTTGGCGGGTTTCCCGAAGCTTTATATGAAGTCCAATATCCGGCTTTAGGAAGTCCAGAATTGGCCTTGGAGACCCAAAAAATTATTAAGGGTACCGCTATTGAATTGGACCATGATTGGGGTTTGGATCACGGAGCCTGGAGTGTTGTTAAACATATTTACCCAGATGCTGATATTCCCGTAATACAATTGAGTATAGATTATGGAAAACCCGCAGCATTTCATTATAAGCTCGCAGGAGAATTGATGGAGTTAAGACGGCGTGGTGTATTGATTATCGGTAGTGGTAATATGGTTCATAATTTACGAATTATGGATTGGCGCCATCTCAACAGCGATAACTATGGCTTTGACTGGGCCAAAGAAAGCAATGAATTGTTTAAGGAAAAGATACTTTCAAAATCCCACAATGATTTAATCAATTACCAACAGTTAGGAGCAGCAGTGCAGCTCGCCATTCCAACACCAGACCATTATTTTCCTTTGCTTTACGTACTTGGATTACAGTTGGCCAATGAAGAAGTAGAAATTTTTAATGATAAGTATGTAGCGGGATCTTTAAGTATGACCTCGCTGAAAATCGGATGATTTCAATTTAATACTATCATAAATGAAATGACCCTATAAAAACAAAAAAACGCCTTTAATAGTAAAGGCGTTTTCGTTTTTTAATTGTCTAAGTTTCCGACAGAATAGTCACCAAAGTGGTGTGCCAAATCAATGGTTTTATAAGTCAGTTTGGAGTATTTGTTTGACAACAAAATAATCGATACGGTGTCTTGTTGTAGTCGAATATAAGAAGAAGTATTACCACGCCACCATCCGTTGTGGAAGGTGTAGTTTTTACCGTTATTCATTTCGATTAAACGCATCCCCAATCCGTAGTTGTTTTTTCCTTTTCTTTCGTAACTATAACCTTTGTACATTTGATCTTTTAGATCTTTATTTAGAAACACATCGGAGTACATGGCCTTATCCAGTTTTAAAAGGTCTCTCGGTGTAGTATATATGTTTTTATCACCATAAGTACCGTCGAGATAATCAAAGCGCATTAAGCGATAATTACCATCATAAGACTGACATACCTCATCTTTTTTATTGATGTCATCAAATACAAAAGTATGTGTCATTTCCAAAGGATCTAATACCAGGTCTCTCAGTGCTTTTTTATATGGTTTACCACTAATTTTTTCAACGATAAGCGCTAATAACACATAATTGGTATTGGAATAAGTGAATTTGCTATTTGGTTTAAAATCCAAAGCTACTTTTCCACTGCTAATAATGTCTAAAACATCTTGATTCGTAATGGTTTGTGAGGTATTCCAGATGTTTTTTTCTGCGGTAAAATATCCGTAATATTTTAATCCACTTCTATGGTTCAGCAACATGCGAATCGTAGTTTGAGGATAGGGGAATGAAGGCAATACGCTAACTACACTTTGATCTAAGTCCAAGAGGCCGTCGTTAACCAAACGTAAAGTAGCAATAGAAGTGACCACTTTACCCACGGAAGCTACGTGCATAGGGGTATTTTGACCAATCATTTCATTTTTAGAACGGTTGGAGTAACCCGAATATTCTTCAAAGATAATTTTCCCGTTTTTAGCGACTAAAAAACCACCTGAATAATCGTTTTTGTTGATGTTTTTATGATAAAATTCTTCTACTATATGGTTTTGTTTTAAGATGTATTCTGGATCCAATTCATTAAACTGAACCTCATAAGGGTTTTCGGTTATGTGGAGTTCCGAATCAGCCGGAATCCGCTCAGCTAAATCTTTGTTTTTATTACAAGATGCCAAGATTAGGGTTGCAGCTAATAAGCTACTATATATGTATTTCATTGTTTACTAGGTCTAAAAAACAAATATAGACAAATTAATGAATTGAGAAATCAAAAAAAAAATTAAAATTTATTAATCTAAAATGCGGTATTAAATGTTTTTTAATAGGAATTTATAAGTTTTATGCTAGAAAACTAAGAAATAATCCATTCATAATCAGTAATGTAAAATATATTAAGGAAGCTTGTTTTATTTATGTAATCGAGAAATCAAGGAAAAAAAATTAACTATTGCGCATTTTTCTTTGATGAGCCTCCAAAAGAGTAAATCAAATAACATAATGACGGCAAAATAAATATACTGCCTATCAGTAAGGCCCAGGCCAAGGTATCTATGGTTTTCGCGGATCCCATATTATCGATTAACGAAAGCGAGGATCCATTTTTAAATAAAATAATTTCCGGATAGTGATTATGCGTCGCAGCTACGAGTATCATGATGACTTGAAAACCAGCTAATAGCCTTAAAGTAATGACTTTTTTATGTTTAAAAGCAAAAAAGGTAAAGCTCAGAGAGATAGTGGCTAAGGATAAAGAAATTCTGCCTATAGGGGTTTGCACTACCCAATTTAGCAACGGAATATCCGATAGGTATGCTGTGATGAAAACAATCAAACCACTAGTGACCACAGCGATCATAGCCCTTTTGGATTTTTTGATAAAATAACGTTGTTCGCTGTCGTTTTTCGACTTTCCTACTATAAATATTGCCGCTAAATAACTACAAATGCAGACGGTAAAAATACCTACACTAAGTCCAAAGGTGTTGAGCCAGCTCCATAAATAAGCATGCAGGAAATCAGGCGCTTCGGTATCCATTGTTCTAGATACAGTTGCTGCAGCAATCATTCCCAGAAAAAAAGGCGTTAATAAACTGCTGATGACATAAATTTTAGAATAGATTTTTTGCCATTGATCATCGATGGCGTCGTAATGCCTAAAAGAGAATGCTGTACCGCGGGCAATAATCCCCAATAACATCAATACTAATGGTATGTGTAGATAAACAGACAGGGTACTGTATATTTTTGGAAAACCAACAAATAAGATAACTATAGCGATGATTAGCCACATATGATTGGCTTCCCATATCGGTCCTATGGCTCGATACATAGTGGAACTCACTTCTTTTTCTCTTTTTTTATTAGAAAATAATTCTAAAATACCGGCACCGAAATCTGCTCCACCCAATAGGAGATACAGGCATATAGATGCCCATAAAAAAAGTATAACTACATACAACATCATAATAGCGCTTTTTTAGATTGAAATTGAGGATCCGTACAATCGTAAAGAATACCGACCATTTTGATTTGACGATGTAATAGAAAAACCACAATTACAGCCAATGAGATAAACACGGCACTAAATAAAATAAAAGAATAATGTATGCCGGGCATCGGAGTCAAAGCGTCTTTAGTGCGCATGATATCGTATATAATCCACGGTTGACGACCTACTTCTGTTACGGTCCAACCCGCTTCTAATGCAATATATCCCATGGGAAGACTGACGACAAACAACTTGTATAACCAAGGTTTTTCTTTCCAATTCTTTTTATAGGTGAGCGACAGAAAATACAACAAGGCCACGAGAACTAAGAACATACCCAAAGCGATCATCAATTGAAAGGCATAATGAGTAATGGCAACGGGAGGATGGTCCTCCTTTGGAAATTGGTCCAGACCGATTACGGGTTCACTGAAATTTCCATGAACTAAAAAACTCAAACCTCCGGGGATTTTAAGGGCATAATCCACTTGTTGCGTCTGTTCGTTTGGAATACCGCCTATTATAAAAGGAGCACTTCCATCCGTCTTAAAATGGGCTTCCATAGCTGCTAGTTTCGCCGGTTGTCGCTTTGCTACACTTTTAGCAGAGATATCACCACTGAGCGGTTGAAGTACTGCAAATACACAAGCAGTTATTGCTGCTATTTTAAAACACTCTTGATGAAAGTGAATATTTTTACCTTTTAATATCATCCACGCGTGTACTCCAGCGACAGCAAAACCCGTAGCAACAAAGGCCGCAATAGTCATGTGTAACGCCTGAGAAAACCAAGCATCATTAAACATCGCTTGAACAGGATCGATATTGGAAAACACACCGTTGTGATAATCAAATCCACTCGGGCTATTCATCCACGCATTCGCGGCTACAACTAAAGTACCGGAAGCCAGTCCGCTAATCCCAACAACTAAACCCGTAGCCCAGTGAAACCATTTGTTAAACCGATCCCACCCATAGAGATAAAAACCCAAGGCAATAGCTTCTATAAAAAAGGCTGTACCCTCAAGAGAAAATGGCATACCAAAAATAGGACCTGCATGCTCCATAAAGCTTGGCCACAACAGACCCAATTCAAAAGATAACATCGTACCGGAAACAGCACCAGTTGCAAATAATATAGCCACGCCTTTACTCCAAGCTTTGGTAATTCCCTTGTATAAAGGATTATCGGTTTTTAGGTATTTATAATGCGAAATAGCCATGAAAAATGGCATAACCATACCGACACAAGCAAAGATGATATGAAAACCTAGGGAGAGTGCCATTTGTGATCTAGCGGCAAGAAAGTCATCCATAATACAGCATTTTAGAGCAAAGAATTTTGTTTTCGATTGATTCAAAAATCTGATTAAAGATACTGGTTTTAAACGGTTTCCTTTTATAATAAATAGTCCTATTATTGTGTAATTCAGACATTTTTAATTAATGTTTATGTCCGCTGACAAAACGGGATAAAAAAATCCCAAAGAAAGTCATCAACCTACTTTGGGATACTACACGGATTCTCAGCTATGCGCATTCGGTTTTGAATTTTTTTCTAAGTATATTCACAAATCGATTAGGATTTCAACAACATATCTTGTCGTCAGTACGGTTTGCAACAGCTGTTTTTCTGTTTTCTAATAGCTGCCGTACACCCATCATGGTTAAAGCGAGTGTACCAAATAGTATGCTGATTAACGGTGTGTATTGAACGCCCTTATAAACGATCATCCAGCCTCCCAATGTGGTACCGAGAAAGACTCCAAGATTGCCAAATGAGGTTGCTAGGCTATTGGCGAATTCCAAATTACCCGACGATACCGATATCATATAGGAAGAAGCATTTAAGAAACAGGGAGCATAGAGAAATCCCCAAATGATAATCACTGCCAGCGTAGCCCAAAAATTACTACCCGCGATATATAACAATATCGGAACGGCAATGGTACCTGAAAGATAAAAAGCCGTGGTTCTCGGAACACTTCTATTGAGCATTTTACCCGCTACACGCATCGATAATACCCCTACAACGCCAAATAGTAAAAGCATCAAACTCATCATGGTATTATCCATGTTTTTAGCTTTGGTTTAGTATTCGGCGAAATAGCTATAAGTCGAGAACCAAGCCGTTACCATAAAGAAATTCATAGCTGTACTGAGGAGGAATAACGGTTTTTTTAAGAGAATCAATTGACTGCCATACGATTTTCTAGTAGTGACTGGCATGGGAGGGAGCACAAAATAGATGCCTAGCCAAGCCAGTATACTCACCGCTGTTTGAATCATAAACGATACTTCCCAAGTCCAAAGCGTCGCTAAAAATGTAGCCAAAGGAACGGTGGTTACCATTGCTATGGCTACTCCGCTAAAAACAATACCCATCAATTCATTTTCACGACTTTTATCGGCTTGAGATACCGCGACTGATAAAGCAGTGGCAATATAAACGGGTTGTAGAAATGCGGGAAGTATTCGTACCAACATCAGCAACCAAAAAGGAGGGGATAGGGACGAAATCACCCCAGTAATAATAAAAATGGAAATCGCTAATAACATCATGGTTCTTTTGTCGAAGCGCGACATCAGTAAGGTCATTATTGGGCCTGTTAAGGCAATAATCAGTGCGAAAGCACTGAGCAAATAACCCGCGACATCAATGCTGATGTTGTAATGAGTAGCAATTTGCGGTAATATTCCAATAACGCCAAATTCGGTGGTAATGACTCCGATAAATCCGAGACAGCCAATGTATGCATATTTTTTCATGTAAAATATATTTTTAAAAGCACAAAATTATTCGAAATGGCTTATTTTTGTATGGTATACAACCAAATGTATGGTACTAACATTTTTGTAAGTAATGGCAATAAGAAAGGAAAATTCGACCAATAAATTTAATGAAGAGGCAATTGTTAATTATTGCGATTCTATTTATTCGATCTGTAAAATAGGGGGACGTTGGAAAATGATGATTTTGTGTGAACTCAAAGCGGGAAAACTGCGTTTTGGAGAACTGAAAAAACGTATACCGCAGATCACAGAGCGGATGTTGACTTTGCAATTGCGGGAATTGGAAAAAGATTTATTGGTGAAGCGTACGGTGTATGCCGAAGTGCCACCCCGGGTCGATTATGAATTAACTGAGATCACCACTAAACTGATACCGATATGGGATATGCTCGATATTTGGGGAGCAGAACATCGTTCCTTAGCCCGTCAGCAAACCGCTTCCAAATAATCAGGTATTTAGAATTATAGAGGATTAGGTTGTAAAAGTACAAAGTCAAGTTCAAAGGAATATCTCTTTTTTAGCTTAGGAGTGCCCCAAAAAGGTGTTTTAATTGATACGCCTGTATTCATTCGGTGAAAGACCAACCTTTTGTTTAAACAAACGGCTGAAATGTTGAGGGTATTTAAAACCCAGCTTATAAGCGATTTCGCTAATGGAGTGATTCATATTAAATAATCGTTCTTTAGCGATATCAATTATAATCGAATGAATGTATTCTTGTGCAGTAACAGCGCTTTCTTTTTTGATTAGATCTCCAAAATAATTTGCCGATAAATTTAAGGCCTCGGCACAGTAAGCAACGGTTGGTAAACCGATATTTTGCGGATGATCTGTGGAGAAGTATGCCTTGAGAATTTGCTCAAATTTTTCTATAATTCCCTTGTGATCGTGATCTCTAGTTATAAATTGACGATCGTAAAATCGGGTGCAATAGTTAAGAAATAACTCCAAGTTGGAAACAATCAAGGTTTTACTGTGTTTATCAATGGATTGCTGCATCTCTTGATGAATTTTTAAAATACTATCGGTAAGCAGTTGTTTTTCTTTATCCGATAAGTGAAGGGCCTCATGCACATCATAGGAAAAGAAAGAGTAGTCTTCAATGTGTTTGCCCAAGGTAGTCCCTTTGATTAAATCTGGGTGAAATAGCAAAGCCCATCCTTTGGGTTCGGGGATTTGTAAGTTGGGTTGCACACTAACAATCTGACCTGGAGCCGTAAAAACAAGAGTACCCTCTTGAAAGTCATATTTATTCCGACCGTATTTGATTTCACCGCATATCAGCTCTTTAAGATAAATGGCATAAAAACCAAAATTAAATGTATTAGAAGACATAGCACCCAAATGCGATAAATCTATTACAGAGATCAACGGATGTAAGGTCTTGATACCACGTAACTTGTTGTACTGATCTATCGTTTCAATTTTTATAATTTCACTCATATACTCAATCATTTGATCTTACAAATTTAAGCATTACTGCCTTGTTTTTACTTTATCTTCTTTCCAATCCGTAAAACTGGTATATAAAGCCGTAATCTATATAAGCAAAACCTTAATTTTAGTGCGGAAATTTGTCCTATAAATAAAAAGCGTAGTCAATAAGTCGTAAATTTATGGAAGTGGATTTGCCGTTGACCGCAAGTCGATAAAATTTATTAATCGCAATATATTCAATACAATATGGAAACATTTAAAGTAAAAGCCTACGGTACAGAGGCCCCAGAAGCAGATTTAAAACAGATGGAAATTCAACGTCGTCATGTATTAGCAGACGATGTGGAAATCGATATTCTCTACTGTGGTGTCTGTCATTCAGATTTACATACAGCTAGAAATGATTGGGGTGGTACGAAGTATCCCGCAGTTCCTGGTCACGAAATAGTAGGAAAAGTAACAGCAGTTGGTTCGAAGGTAACCAAATTTAAAGTGGGCGACTTTGCCGCTATCGGTTGCATGGTTGATTGCAGTTGTCCAAATTGTAAAGAGGAACAATATTGCACTAGTGGTTTTACGGGCACTTACAATAGTGCCGATGTACATTTAGGTACTCAAACTTATGGTGGTTATTCTGAAAAGATAGTTGCCAAAGAAAGTTTTGTATTGAAAGTACCGGCTAATTTAGATTTGGCAGCCGTTGCCCCGTTATTATGTGCCGGTATCACAACTTGGTCGCCGTTGCGTCATTGGAACGTTACAAAAGGTAGTAAAGTTGCTGTAGTGGGCTTAGGAGGTTTAGGGCATATGGCTATTAAGTTGGCTAAAGGATTAGGAGCAGAGGTGACTTTGTTTTCAAGAACGCCTGGAAAAACCGAAGATGCATTAAAATTAGGTGCCGATCATGTGGTGATTTCTACAGATAACGAACAGATGAAAGCCGTAGCGAATAGCTTTGATTTTATCATCGATACCGTTCCTTATGTACACGATGTTAATCCTTATGTGACTACTTTGAAAACGAGTAGTACATTAGTTCTGGTAGGTTTTTTGGGAGAATTATCACCAGCGCTCAATACTGTACCTTTGGTTTTAGGTAGAAAAGCTGTTGCGGGTTCCTTGATTGGCGGTATTGAAGAAACACAAGAGATGCTCGATTTCTGTGGTAAACACAACATCGTATCCGATATTGAATTGATCGAAATGCACGATATCAATGCTGCCTACGAACGCATGCTGAATAGCGATGTGAAATATCGATTTGTGGTTGATATGGCTTCTTTTAAATCGTAATTCGTTATCAGTAAAAAGGCCTTCCAAAATACTATTTGGTTGGCCTTTTTTGATTTTTTAAATTTGGAATCTCGAATTACGAATCTCGAATTACGAATCTCGACTAATGAGCATGTCCGCCGCCACTTTCATTTTTTATTAAATGGCTTTGAATATAGTAGGCTCCTTTGGTTACGATTTTCGCGTTTTTAGGGATCTCTTGTAAAAAAGTGACTTGAGTATGATCCAATTCGGAAACCCCAGATTTTACTTCGATGCGTTGAAAATGATATTCCTTAGATGTAGTCTCTTTATCGTTTTCGTGTTCAGCCTCTAGTACAAATACGAATTCACGTCCATCCGCCCGAACAAAGGCTTCTTTGGGCAAGGCCTCCAATTGTTGTTTGCCACTATTAATTAGCGCATTGACATACATACCCGGTATCAAGTTTTCATGTTGGTTTTCAATATCAGCATGAACTGCAATTGTTTTGGTTTCATTCTCAAATGATTTACCAATGCTGAAAATTTTTCCTTGTATTTCGGTATTATCCCTATTTGTCAAATTAAAAACAACTTTTTGTCCAATTTGAATTTGAGGCAAATCCTTTTCATAGACCAGCAGATCTAAATGCAGCTTGGAATTATCGATCAAACTGAATAAAGGCAATTCTTGATTGGTTTGAGAACCGATTTTAATGTTAATACTGGCGATATATCCCGCAATAGGAGCAATAATCGATAACGATTGGCTGTCTTTCACATCAGAGACATTCATAATTGATAGTTGCTTTTTCAAAGAACGGTATTTGGCCTTCTCAATTTCAAGTTCTGATTTGGTTTTTTGAAAGGTTTTTTCAGAATTGACATTTTCTTCCCTCAGTGTTGATTGACGATCGAATTCTAATTGCAAATAGTTTACATTGCTTTTACTCACAGCATATTCCTCCTGTAATCTGGCAAAATCAGTACTTTCTGCAACGGCTAAGAGTTGTCCTTTTTTGACATATTGCCCTTCGTTGACTAATATTTTGCTGATAATACCCGTTACAAAAGTGCGCACATCGGCCTGATTTTGTGGTGGTAATTTGGTGTATCCATTTACCTTAATCACCTCGTTGAGGTTTTTTAAAGAAACGCCTCCCACTTGAATGCCCGCTCCTTGATATTGGGCTTCATTTAAAGCAACCTCTTTGATAGCAACAACTTCCTCGTCCTGGTGTTCAACAGCTTTCTCTGGATTAGACTCTTCATTGGTTTTTTTACAGCCGATCACAAATAGAAGTAAAAAAACTATTAACGATATTGAAAAATATTTTTTCATAGATAAATGATATTTTATGTTTAGTGCACCGCTTTAAAACGAAACCCTCATTTAATCAGAAGATTTGATGATGTTTCGGTCGTTTTATGAACTAGTATATAGGCCTAAACCGTGCGATGCTTTTAATTTAATCAATGTTTATAAGGAACCTCGTGCTACTTTAGTTACCTCAACAAGAATTCTAAGTTACTTTCAGCCAAATTCAATTGCATCATCGCTTCATTATAATTTAGTTTTATCGCTAAAGAGGTCTCGACGGCTTGCAAATATTCCACATATGATATAGCACCACTTTGGTATGATTTTAAGGCATGACTGCTCAAAGTCTCTGTTTGTGGTAAAGCGGAGTTTTGATAATAGGTTATGAGCGTTTGTTGTGTTTTGATCCAGTCCTTTTGCTGGGCTACGGACTGCGTGATCTCTTGCTCTAAATAACTCTTTTCGAAAGCTGCTTTTTCGATTTCATAATTTCCTGCCTTTATCTCAGCGCGTTGACTACCCGAGAAGATCGGGAGACTAATGCCGACAGAAAAAGACGACAAACGCGGTTGGCTGCCATAATTTTTGCTAATTCCGTTGACTTGATCCAGTCCTGCAAGTGACTCAATCGCATAACCCAAAGTCAAGTCGGGCAATAAAGAAGCTCTTTTTAAATTCTTTTGGGCCGTTGCAATTTGAATCTTTTTATCGGCTTCCTGAATTAAAGTACTTTTTGAAAGGTCTAGTAAATCTGTTTTCGGATTAATTAAGACTTCCAAAGTAGGGTCTGCAAGATCAAAGTCATCGGTGGTATTTAGCAAGGTCTTCATCTTGGCTTTTAAACTTGTCAAAACTGCGTTGTTTTGTTGAATCTGAATCTCCAACTCTTGTTGTTTGACTTGTGCCAACTGACTTTCCATCATATTGGACTCACCCGTTTTATAACGCCATTGTGCCGATTTGCTAAATTCTTTTAAAAGGCTGTTTTGCTGATCTAACAGGTTTTGCTTCGCCAAATAAAAACATTGATTGTACCAAGATTGCTTGATTTCCAAGATCAATTGTTTTTGAGCGGTGGTATATTGCAGCTCGCTGGCTTCGAAGTTTTGCTTTAAAAGTTTTTTGCGGCTACTCACTACAAAAGGATTAAAGTTCTGCGAAATTCCAAAACTCACATCGCGCTCTGTAGTTGAATTCAACTGCCCAAAATTGGAGGTTAATTCTGTTTTCGGTAGATCAAAAGCCGTTTTTTGCAATTGTTTTTGAACCTGTGTCTCCAGTTGATTGGCCTTGAGATTCAAATTGTTTTCCAATCCGATTGTAATCAATTGTTGTAAACTCTTTTTTGGGGCTTCTTGTGCCATACTCCATAGAGGTAAACCAAGAAAGAGTACTATAACCGCTGCCTTCTTCGGAAATTTAAAACGAAAACCCTTTTCAACATAATAATATAAGATAGGTAATATAATTAAGGTCAATAGGGTGGCAGTGATCAATCCGCCAATGACTACTGTGGCCAAAGGTTTTTGAACTTCGGCACCTGCACCGGTACTTAACGCCATCGGTAAAAATCCTAATGAAGCTACTGAAGCAGTTAAAATTACGGGTCTAAGTCTGATTTTGGTACCTTGTAAAATGCGTTCCTCGATTGAACTAATGCCTTCTTTTTTCAAAATATTAAACTGTCCAATAAGAACGATACCGTTTAGAACGGCTACTCCAAACAGGGCTATAAAACCAACTCCAGCAGAAATGCTGAAAGGCATATCTCTTAACCATAAGGCAGCGATTCCGCCAATAGCTGATAAAGGAATAGCTGTAAAAACCATTAAACTCTGGGCTACGGATTTAAAAGTAAAAAACAACAAGATAAAGATCAAGGATAAGGCTATAGGAATAGCAATAGCCAAACGTTGATTTGCTTGAATTAAATTTTCAAATTGCCCGCCATAAGTCAAATAATATCCCTCAGGTAAAACCAATTGGGCATCCAGTTTATTTTGTATTTGTTCTACAACGGTTTGTACATCAGTTCCTCTGACATTAAATCCTAATACAATTCGCCTGCGACCGTCTTCACGACTTATTTGCATGGGACCATCTTCATAATCGATATCGGCAACTTGTTCGAGGGGAATTTGATGCCCAGAAGGTAAGGTAATAAATAGGGATTTGATGTTGGTGATATCTTGCCTATTATTTTCAGCCATTCGGACAACAAGATCAAAACGCTTTTCACCCTCATACACGGTACCTGCGATTTCACCAGCAAAACCGGTTCGTACAATTTTATTGATATCTCCAATATTTAAACCGTATAAGGCAAGTTTGTCCTTATTATAACGTATCGCAATCTGCGGTAATCCTGCTACGCGCTCTAATTTTGGTTCAGTAACACCTGGGATATTTTGGATTAAAGACTGGATTTCTTCTCCTTTGTTGACTAATTTTTCTAAATCTTCTCCAAATATTTTTATGGCTACGTCACTACGAACTCCGGTCATTAATTCGTTAAATCGCATTTGGATGGGTTGCGAGAATTCGGTAGTTATACCGGGAATTTCCTGTAAAGCTTCTTCCATTTTTAGCATTAACTCCTCTTTGGTTTTAGCGGAAGTCCATTCTTTTTTATCCTTTAAAACAATGATCATATCACCAGCTTCCATAGGCATAGGATCCGTTGGAATTTCGGCACTTCCAATCTTGGTAACGACCATTTTTACTTCGGGAAAACGATCTTTAAGGATTTTTTCAGCCTTAGTCGTTGTTTCTATTTCCTGTGACAACGAACTACCCGAAGATATAATCACATGCGTCGCCAAATCGCCTTCGTCTAAGGTCGGTATAAACTCACCTCCGAGTTGATTGAAAATTAATAGGGAGACAGCCAGCGCTGAAAAAGCCAGGAATAATAGCGTCTTCTTAATGCGTAAAGCCTTTTGTAAAATCGGTTCATACAGTCGGTATATCGCTTGGATTATACGGTCGCTGAAGTTTGGTTTATCCTTACCACTTTCCTTCTTTAGTACCAGTGAAGTCATCATCGGTACATAGGTTAATGAAAGTATAAAGGCTCCCAGTATGGCAAAGGAAACGGTTTGCGCCATAGGGCCAAACATTTTTCCTTCGATACCGACAAGGGCTAGGATGGGTAGATACACAATCAGAATGATGATTTCTCCAAAGGATGCACTGGTTCTAATCTTAGATGATGCTTCATAAACCATCGTATTCATTTGCTGTTTGGACAATTTGGTTTTCTTGCCAATCTGCAGGCGATGCAATATGGCCTCGACGACTATAACAGCACCATCGACTATTAACCCGAAATCGATGGCTCCTAAACTCATCAGGTTACCGCTGACGCCAAAGGCTTTCATCAAACTCACTGCAAATAACATCGATAAGGGAATCACTGAGGCCACTACGATACCTGCACGCCAGTTGCCCAATAGCATCACCAATACAAAAACCACGATTAAAGCACCTTCAATAAGGTTGGTTTGAATGGTATTGATCGTTTTATCCACTAGAGTAGTTCGGTCGATAAAAGGTTCGATAAGTACTCCTTTTGGCAATGATTTTCGGATTTGTTCCATTTTATCTTTCACCAGATTGACTACGACTTTACTGTTGCCACCTTTGAGCATCATAACCATACCGCTGACTTCTTCGCCTTTGCCGTCTTTGGTTACGGCGCCGTAGCGAATACCACTTCCAATTTGTACGGTAGCAACATCGCGAATGAGTACGGGAATTCCATTGGTGTTTTTAACGACAATTTTTTCGATGTCTTCCAAAGAGCTGATCATACCGATACTACGAATAAAGTAGGCGTAGGGTTTTTTATCGATATAAGCCCCTCCAGTGTTTTCATTGTTGCGCTCTAAAGCATCAAAAATTTCGGCAATACTGGTATTCATACTTTTTAATCGGTCGGGTTGTACCGAAATTTCGTATTGTTTTAGTTGTCCACCTAAGGTATTGATTTCAGCTACGCCAGGAATACCGATTAATTGCGGTTTGATAATCCAATCTTGTATGGTTCGAAGTTCCATAGGAGTATATTGCTCTTCATAACCTTCTTCCGGATAGACGATATATTGATATATTTCGCCTAATCCTGTACTCACTGGAGCTAACTCTGGACTTCCGACGTTTTTCGGTATCACCTCTTCGGCGGATTTTAAATGCTCAGAGACTTGAGTTCGCGCCCAGTAGATATCGACATTTTCTTTAAAAACTACTGTCACGACGCTCAAACCAAATCGGCTAATCGATCTTAATTCGACTATATTCGGTATGCTTTTTACAGCTTGTTCTATTGGATATGTAATAAATTTTTCAACTTCCTGGGTGGCAAGAGTCGGGGAGCTTGTAATGATTTGCACCTGATTATTTGTTATATCAGGTTGCGTATCCATTGGTAAATTGATCAAAGAATAAGTACCCACTAGGATTAATCCCAGCGTGAAAAGTCCGATGATAAATTTATTATGGATACTAAAATGTATGATTTTATCTAACATAGTAGTATATTAAAATTAATAGAAATAAAGCCTATTTAGGCTTATGCTTTTAATTGAAATATACTATGCGCGGGGGTTTCCAGATAAAATGTAGGACAGTAATTAAAAAGGACTGATAGTAATCAGGACTTTTTAAAGTTAGTTTTGGAAGATTAATCTGCTCAATAAACACGTTGTTTTTGACCAGGATTGGAGAAGTACAACAATTGCATACACAGAATGGGCTACATTTATCCATACCGGCGTGTTGGTGTGGTGTATTCGTTACTTGTGTAAGCAAATTTTCAACAGGAATAGGTGCTTTCTTATCTGCACAAGGCAGTAAGGCCAGTACTAATAATAGTACTGAAATAAACACTATAACTATTTGCCTTCCTTTTTTCATTGAAACAAAAGTAGTCAATTTTAGTTAAAAGATTCTCAATCTGTTTTTTTTGTTTGCACTTTGCAATGCTGTTGCAGCTATATAGGACTGGATTTGATTGTTTTTGATTAGTGACAAGATCTATTTTAATTAAACGATTGGATCTAGAATCGAAGCATACCAATTAAACTTCGATAGAAAACAGGACGATTTAATTAAAAAAGAGCTAAAAAGATGCTTTTATTTAGTGCGCTCTATATTTTATAGTAGATTTGCCCTCTTTCGAAAATGAGAATACATAATGCCATTGGCATATATCGAAATAACAAAGCAAAAAAATCAAATATGGTTGATGGAATTATAGTGTGGGATGCAAATCCGGTGTTGGTACAAATAGGAGCATTACCGTTGCGTTATTACGGATTGCTTTTTGGTTTGGGTATCTTATTGGGGTATAAAATAGTTAGTGTGATCTTTAATAGAGAAGCTATTCCGATGAAATATTTAGAGAGTTTATTGATCTATATATTTGTAGGGACTTTGTTAGGCGCTCGTTTGGGGCATTGTTTGTTTTATGATTTTGATTACTTCTCACAGCATCCATTAGAGATACTATTACCATTTAGAATTGAGGGGGGAAACTTTACCTTCACGGGTTTCACGGGACTTGCGAGTCATGGAGGAGCGATAGGTGTATTGATGGCAATCTATTTGTTTTGTCGTAAAAATAAAATGAACATGCTTTGGCTTTTGGATCGTGTATCGATTGGAATACCCATTGCGGGCGCATTTATTCGTTTTGGAAATTTTATGAATTCGGAGATTTATGGCAAGCCAACTAACGGGAGTTGGGGAGTTGTTTTTGCTCAGGACGATTTGATACCGAGGCATCCAACACAATTGTATGAAGCTTTTTCTTATTTGGTGATCGCGGTTCTATTGTGGTTTTTATATCAACATAAAAACGACCAATTCAAGGGTGTTTTATTTGGATACTTTTTAATTTTTATGTTTTCTGCGCGATTTATCTTAGAATTTTTTAAAGAAAATCAGGAGCATTTTGAAGATGATATGTTGTTAAATATGGGGCAATTATTGAGTATTCCATTTATAATCATTGGTTTAGTGTTGGTGTTTATGCGTTCAAAATCTGTAAAACCGCAGGTTTTTTTATAATAAAAAGAAAGGGCAGTCCCCCAACTGCCCAATCAAAAAAAAAAATTAAGGTCAAATCTTTAAAACATTTGGAATGAATAGTTCTTTCTATATACTTTCAAATGGTCGACTATAGATGTTTTTTCTAGGCATCTCATAATTATCGTCAAGTTGACGAACAATGCAATATAAGATATCGTTATAAAAGTGGTGTCTAGATCTTTAACCATTAGAATTTTGAAGCATTGAAAAATCACGAAAAACATTACAATTGTTTTTTATGTTGGTGTTTATTTCTTTTTTTGGGTGGTTTTGGATCATATAATTTTCTTCGTAGGTCGTTTTTAGCTCTGAAGTGAATCGTATGGAAATTCTGTATCGTTATATTCATGATATCGCATATCTCTTGTTTGTTGTAACCGTTAACGTAGTACAATATCATGATGATTTTATTTTTTCCTTTTAGCGTATATAAAATATCTAATACTTGATTTGATTTATTTTGACTGTTTTCTTGGTCATTTAGGTAGCTGTCCTTGGAATTTTCATCAATGAGTGTATTTAATACGTTGTTGATGTCTTCTAGAATAATTTTGTTTCTTTTTTTGAGTATATCAATACTTTCATTCATTACAATTTTCTTAAGCCAACTTCCGAAACTCGCCTCGTTTTTAAAGGCGTGCAAGCTCATAAAAGCTTTGAGAAAGGACTCTTGAAGTATATCCTCAACTAAAACTTTATCATTGACTATTTTGAGTGCAATACTATACATCGCTTTATTAAATTGATTGTAAATTTCAAATTGCGCGTTAGTATTTCCAAGTTTACACAATGTAATCAGAGAATCAATGTTATGATGATTTCTTGTATCCAATTGAGCTGTTTTGAGTTTAATATTATCTTATTTTGATGTTGTAGAGTGTAACTCTATACTAGTATAGACTTGTTTTTTTATTAAATATTACACATTTAACAATAAAAAATTTGAAAAGAAGGTTTTGTGTTATTAAAAATCTTAAGTTTTTTAAGATTAAATTCTTTATCTGTTTTATTTATTTTACAATAAAATAAAATTGTATCGACTTTTTTTAAAAATATTTGTTTATTGCATAAATCTTAATTACCATAATTTTTATAGATTATTACAAGCAAATAATGCTTTAAGAAAGAGATTATGACCTAAAAAAGGATAAAATTAAAAAATTAATTTATTTTTAATCGATTTTTGATACCAATTGTAAAAGTGGTTTAATGATTATCTTTACGCATAACGAGAAACGCTCTTTAAAGACCTTGTCTTTACTCATAAAATTTATTTAATTCGCTCAATACTAATAATTAGTACTTATGGATTCTACTATAAAGATAAAATTTACCATTGCCTCAGCAGAAGGAGTTGAATTGCTTCAGAAATTAACTATGCAACGCTTTTTAGAGTTGCATCAAAATCAAATTACGCCATCCATTATTAAGGAATTTGTAGCAGAAAAGTATAGCACTGAATTTATAATCACTGAATTAAATGATTTTACCAACCAATTTTTAGTGGTTTATGTAGGCGATCAGCCTGCTGGATACGCTTTGTTAAAAGAAAAGGGTGAGGTTCCTCAGCAGTTGACCGATAAGAAGATTGGATATCTACGCAACTTTGAAATCTTAGATGGTTATGACCAAACGGATGTTGGACAAATTCTACTGGAGAAGTGTCTTTCCGTCTTTAAAAGTTTTGACGCTATTGTTGCTGTTACAAAAACGCAAAACAGCGTTATGCAGTCGCTCTTGAGGAATCGTGGTTTTGAGAAGCATAGCGACAGTTCCTTTTTTATAGATGCCAACGAAATCCCCGCAGAAATATTAATTTTACGCTTGCAATAGCGCAACAACTAACCCAGCAGCTGGAAAGAAATTTTTTCGGATTCTACACCATTGATAATTAGTGACAATTGGTGTAGACCGGTATGGAATTTTCTAGTGGTTATGATTTTAAAAGATTGGTTGCGTAGGATCGTTGATTTCTCCAGAGATTTAAATTCGCGCTCACTGATTTTAAAAACCTTTCTATTCAATTGACCATTTGCTTTCTGGTAGTATAATCCATATTCAAGGCGAATGATTTTATGGTTTGAATTTTGGTTTTGAATATCAAATCTAAAACTCAGTGCACTTCCGATAGTTACCACTGGAGTGGTAATGGCAAAACCCTGCACAAGGATTCCTGCATCATTGAGTTCATAATAAGATAAAGTCTCTGGGTGTCCACTTTTTAATAGTGTTCGCAATCCGTGTTTGATGATAGCATCGGTTTCTTTTGACAGACCTTTCCATTGATTGGCAAAGGCCATTACTTGGTCGGGATGATCCTTAGAAATATCATTTAAATGATTTGCTACGCTTTTTCTAACCCAAGGATGCGAATCTCGCATCAAGTTTTCCAATATTCTTAAAGTGGGACGAGGATCCTTTTGTAACATAGGTAAAGCCATAGACCAAGGTAATTTTGGTCTTGATCCTTCACTTGAAAAACGACGGACTTTGTGATTGGGATGTTTTGACCACATCAACATTTGGTGCAACATCTGATCGGGATATTTTAATATAAACGGACGAACCGCAAATTCACAACTGATGAATTGTGTGGTGCATTCGAGGGCTACGATACTCATTTTGATATCGTTTATTCCGTATCTCGCAATGTATTCAGCTAAAAAAATATAGGCAAGTGATTCTCCGCGTTCTTGACTCTGTTGTAGTATTGAGATCAATTTTGTTAGTTTCGGTACGGCAGCTTCAAACTGTTGCGGCATCGATATATGCAAGACATCTGTCACGTGTATCATTCGATCCTTCCATTCTTTTTCCAAGAAATTATCGGAGTAAATCTGCGCGATAAAATCGGTTTGATTTAGATCTGGCAATACTTGTTTTAAAACCATAGAAAAATGATTAAAAAAAGTTTCATTGTAAATATCTTTTATCAAGGACATAAGGTAAAATATCAAGTGTTAATGCCGATTGTAAATCTCCAAACGGGAAGTAAAATTATAATTTTTATTTGTCACAAACTATTGTAAGTTTCTAAAATGCATTTTTTTATCACTTAAGTTCTAAATATGAAAAAACGCTTATATTGCAGTTGATTACTAACTAATTATTTTGCTTTGAAAAGGAGGAGTTTGGTTTCTATATTGGTTTTTTCACTAGCTGTACTCGGACTCGGATATTTGTGGTATACGTCATCGCCAAAAGGAAATACGGTACGTATAACCGTTTCTGAATCTTTAGATTTAAAACAGCTCGTGATTCAGAAAGGATTTTATTCCATCAATTCTACCACCGATGAAAATTTATTAAAAAAGGGGCTGGAGCAACTTGTTTTTGATGGAGTTTCCACATATCCCTTTGAAACGTTTTGTGGAGAAAATGATTTTTTGATATTTTATGACCAACAGTATTATACAATTTTCAGGCATTTTATACCCAATGATTTTTATGATGGAATTCCTTCTCCCCATCAGTACAAGTTTTCAGTTGAAAAAAGCGAGGAGGAGCTCTATGTAATTTTGGAGGTTGTAGGCCAGGAGCCTATGACAATCAGAAAAAAACTAATGCCTGTTTTTATGGCTAAAAGCCAGCTTTGGGCTAGTCCAATCGCAATAAGGGTTCCGTGATATCTTTTCAATATAAGTTTTTTTAAGTTTTATGCCGTTTTTAGGTACTAATTGAAATAATTTTGTCTGTTTGTTTTGGTTTTTTAACATAAAAAAACAGTATCTGAAGCAGTTTGTTTTTTAAAAAAATTATATTTGTTTATATTCTATTTGATTTAATGAGGTGAATAGGGTATTTAATAATGATATAAACAGTTTAAAATTGGAATTTATGAAAGCAATTTTACTTTTTTTTATTTTGATATTTTCCGCAACTTATGCGCAACAAACTAAGACGGTCATTTTTGACGATATTTTATTTTATGACGGTTATGCACCGACGGTGACTCAGCCTGTACCAAACGATGTCATTCGTCATCGGAACGATTTGTATTCAAAAAAACTCAGTGCACAACAGTTGGCTGCTTTTGGAGATGAGATTACGATTAATGTGAATATCAAAGCGGCTTGTGACAATTATGATCGTATTGGAAATGTCAATTTGGCTTTGGTGCCCAAGGGTCAAATAACCTATATGCTCGATGACGTTGATGTGGTAAGAATTGAGTTAGGCCGGTACATCACGCCATTTATGAATAAGAATAAAACACCTAACGTTGTTCCCTATTCCTATGATTTAAATCATATCAGTCGAATATTTAAGGATCAGACTACCTTGGCAAAATATGATATTTGGATAGAGCTGGAATTGTTTGGAGTGCCCTATAGTGCTCATACTCAAATTGCCGGTTGTGCTGGGCGAAACGATGTTTTCTATGGAAGTGTTGAAATCGTTTCTAATGTAGTAGTCAATGCAGAAAAGGTCGACGATCTGGTTTTACTGCCGTTGTTGATCAAACACGATTTAAATAACTATCAAGCGGGTGCTAGTGACGGGATTGGTCTATCAAAAAAGACGATTACATTTGAATTAGACAATACTATTTACAATGCTAAATTATTTTTAATCACATCCAGTCACGGTGCCGGAAATGGGGGTGAGGAATATGTGAGACGTGAACATTATCTGTATTTCGATCAAAATTTAAAGTTACAGTATAAACCTGGAGGTTTGTCCTGTGAACCCTTTAGAAAATACAATACTCAACCCAATGGCATTTATAAAAATTCACCGCAAACGGATCAATTTTGGGCCTCTTGGAATAATTGGTGTCCTGGTAATAGTATTCCTACCCGGACTATTGATTTAGGTACACTTGCTGCTGGAACTCATACTGTTGTTTTAGATGTGCCTGAAGCACAATTTATTGGTAGCGACGGTAAAATTCCAGTTTCGCTGTATATTCAGGCACATAATAAACCTTACACGGCTAGTGTGGAAGCGGTTTTGATCGCTGATAATTTAAGGTTGTTTCCCAATCCTACTACTAACCTTGTTACTATTATTTCGGATCATGAAATATCTTCGATTGAAATATGGGATCTAGCTGGAAAAAAGTTGGGGACTGGCAAGGGCAAAGCGATCGATTTATCTACTTATTCGGCAGGTACATATATTATCAAAATCACTTCGCAATCCGGGAATCAAACACAACATAAGGTGATTAAAAAATAAATAGTCGTTTTTTAAACCGTTTCTAATTATAGCTACTTAGGGAATCATCTGTATAGCTGTTGAACCGTTTTTTATTACAAAATTGAGGTTGAAGACAATTAAGTAGGGATTGCCCAGGCATTTATGTAATCGTTAAATACCCAAGACAATCCCAGTTTTAAGTACATTGCGGTACTAAAGAAAAACCAACAAAAAAAAACTATTTATTCAATTAAAGTGTATGCTGAATAATCAGCGGATTTGCATTAATTTCCGCTTGCGGTATTAACCATTCCCATCTTTGGTCACCCGCCGGTACAGTCATGACTTCGCCTGCAAGTGTACTGGAATGATTTGCGCCATGATAATCCTATATTTTGATCTCTATTTAATAGGGGTCCGGTATAACATGGCGTCCGGGTCAAGCAGCTGCAGGTCTGATTTCAGTAAGGTTACCGAAACAACGAAACAACGAAACAACGAAACAACAAAACAACAAAACAACAAATAGACTTTTAAGGATGCAAAAATTATTGACGTTAGTCGTATGTGGGTTAGTAATGACTTCCTGCGCAACAGTTTTGAATAAAAAAACTTATATCATGCCCGTTTCAAGTAATATCGTACCAGCCAAGGTCAAGGTTTATGATCAGGTTTATGAATTACCAGCTGATGTAGAAGTCACCAGATCAAATAAGGATCTGAATATGATACTGATCGCAGATAGTGTAAATATAGCATATACTATTAAGCCGCGTTTATCCGCTATATTTTTATATATGAATCTGGTGGGGGAACTAGCCGCTCCAATAAATTATGCCGTTGACCTGACCAATCATAAACGGTTTTATTACGGCAATAAAGTTTTTCTTAATACAGCAGATACGCTTAGGATTTACGAAGGAAGTATGGCTATAAAACAGCGTCGATACTTCGGTAAAGAATTTCGTAAAAACAAAGGAGATATTTTTTTTAGAGTATCAATTCCAGCTTTAAATTCATTTGTTCTGAAACCGAGTCAGGAACCGATCAAGCACAGAACAGGAATTTTTGGTATTTCTTTAGGTTTTGATTATTACTATAAAACCAATCAATATTTAAGTACTTCAGGGACTTATGTAGCAAGTAAAACACCTCCTCCATTTGGTGATTATGAAAATATAGAGTCTGCCTATTGGAGTCTCTCAAACAACCATAAATGGAATAGGTGGAATCTGGGTTATGGAGTTTCCTATTCGCATAATATGTGGAAATTCGACAATTCTGGCTATGATATAGATGTCAATTCACCAGACCATATTTCAATTACTAAAACTAGTTATGCCTTGGGCCTTGTTTTTCCGGCCTCCTTTCAGTTAAACAAACTTTTTAGTTTTGGATTGACTTATCGTCCTAGTTTTTATCATTTGGGATCCAATCACAAAGTGGAATACGAACATTTGATCAGTTTTGAAGCAATTCTTAAATTGCCAATCAGACAGAGTAAAAGTAGTTAAAAGTACTAATTTACACTACAGGTGTATATATGGATGAAATGAAAAATAGTTTTTAATTTACGCGTTGTTCACTCGACTACACTTTTAATTACAGGTCTTCGCATTTTTGATATTCTTTATTTTGTATCTGTGAACTCGAAATTTTTCTTGATAAACCAATGAGAATTGTCCCTAATTCCAAGATTGAATTGTTATCAATAAAATTTCTAAATTTCACAAAAGATGAAAAAATTCGCATTTATTTTTAGATTAAATAGCGCTAGCGCTGTAGTGCCAAGCGCTGAACAATTATCTGAACGCCTTGCTTGGTTGAGCGATCTAACAGACAATCAAACCGTGATAGACCGGGGCAATACACTACTATCTACTCCTGCAAGGCGGATTGATGCCTAGAGGGTAATTGAAGAGGGCGTTCACGATGACCATACCTTTTTTATCAGTGGCTATTTGGTCATACAAGCTCAAGATATCGATCAGGCTGTGACTATAGCATTAAGCAATCCCATTTATAAGGTGGGCGGCACTATAGAGGTGCGGGAAGTCGTTCAACGACCTTGATCCAGGCTTTTTTTGTATATTGGTGCCAATTGATAAATGATTTATTAGCGTTTGTTCATTGTTTAGTAATCGAGAATCAAAGCGGTTTGCTTATTGTCGATTAAAAACTTATTGAAAAGCCGCCAATTGAGGTATTTTTCAGCATTAATTCATAGGTAAAATTAAGATGGAGCAAGTTATTGCAAAAGATGGAACTCATCTACTGGGCATAAAAGAAGGAGTAAGCCAAGACTTCGTGTTAACGGTTCGTTTTTCGGAATACACCGTTTTTCTAATCAAAAAAGGGAAAGGTACTTTTTATGCAGATTATAATTCCTTTCCCTTTTCAGGCCCTATACTGCTATTTGCCACCCCTATGCAAGGTTTGTCTATAGTGTCCGAAGGGGAGCTGGAGTTTTTTACCTTACAGTTTCATTCAGATTTTTACTGTATAGAAACCCATCGCGATGAGGTTGCTTGTAATGGACTCTTATTTAATTCTATATATATTGATCCTACTGTTGAAATTTCATCAAGCGATTGGTCTGTTTTTGATCAAATTATAGAACAAATAGGCTGTGAAATCAAAGATAGCGAAAGCTCAGAGATGGTATTACGATCGTATTTGCAACTAGTGCTGGCAAAATCGAGTAGTATTAAATTGAAAACTGAAAAGAAAGTAGCTTTGTACCGCATAAAAGATGAAAAGATGGAATTGTTTCGCGATTTGTTAAACCGTCATTTCTTACGGCTACATCGACCAATGGATTATGCTGAACTACTACAAATTTCTGCAAATTCATTGAGTAAAAGATCGGTCAAATATTTTGGAAAATCTCCCTCTCAATTGATTCAAGAGCGTTTGATACTCGAAGCCAAAAAAAAACTACACCTTACCACCAGCAGTATCAAAGAAATCGCTTTTCAAATGGAATTTTCTGACGAATATTATTTTAGCCGGTTTTTTAAAAAACACACCCTAGTTTCGCCTCAAGAGTTTCGAAATCGGGCAGGGATTTCCGAAGTGGCATATTTGTCTAAGGAATAAGCATTTTCGTCCATGTTTTGATCAAGGAATATCGAGTAAGTTTGTTTTTATTATATTCAATTGAATATATAGCGCAATTGTCAGAATTACTTTTTTGAACTAAAAGGAAAGCATTTTGCTGTTGTAAACTATGGAAGAAAACAAATTTTCATTATGATATTAAAGATTATTACCCGGTTAGCAGGTTTGCAAAAGTCGTTTATCAACCTGCTTAGAATAGCAATTTTTTTGGTTATGATTTGGATTGGAGGTTTAAAAGCTTTTCATTACGAAGCTGATGGGATTGTTCCATTTGTTGCAAATAGTCCTGTGATGAGTTTTTTTTTAAACAAGCCTGCACCCGAGTACCAAGAATACAAAAACCCAGAAGGTAAAGAAGTGGCTAAAAATATTGCTTGGCATCGTGATAATGGTACTTATACTTTTTCCTATGTGCTTGGAACTGTAATTGTGTTGATAGGACTTTTGGTTTTGTCCGGAATTGGTTTTCCAAAAATAGGGTTAATCGGAGGACTCTTGACCTTTGGGATGTCGTTGGTGACCCTTTCTTTTTTAATAACAACACCAGAGGTCTATGTGCCTAATTTGGGAGGCGATTTTCCAACGGAGCATTATGGATTCCCCTTTCTATCTGGGGCAGGGAGATTGGTGCTAAAAGATGTGATTATGATGATCGGAGGACTGATCTGTGCTTCCGAAAGTGCGCAACGCCTACTTCAAAATAAGTCGCGATAGCATTTAGTAGATACTATGGTAAAGAAAGGATTTTTGACTGTCAAAGCCGAGAATCCTTTCTTTTTTTATTATAGACCTTTTTTGCCAAGAGCCCAAAAGGGTTGAGAAAATATGTGGTGCGATGAAATTCCCTTTTGTTTGAGAAGCATCCTGGTTTGTTGTATGGTTTTGGCATTGCCAATCAGGTAAAAATGTATTGGTGCAGCACCGATAAAATACTGTTCAAAAAATAAGTTTAGACCTTGTTCTATCTGACCTTTTCGCACGCTGATTGCCGGTTTAAATAACTCCGTAACGATGGAAGTGTTGATCGGATTGTTTTCGGAGATTACATAACACCGCTGTTGCGAGGTCTTGTATTCTTCGATCATATTGATCGCAAATCCCAATCCGGTCTCATCGGTTACAACGACGTGAATGTCTGCTTCTCCCTGTAGAGGCACTCGTCCTCGTGGAATCACCATTTTTAGCTGATCACCGATCTTAAGTTGATCGATATAATCATTGCCCAATGTACCTTTATGTATGTGGAAAAGTATATAAAAGCAATTGGGTTGGTCTTTTATGGCGATAGGTGTATAATTTCTGAATTCCGTATCGCTGACACGGATACTGATAGCATCGCCAAATTTACAAGTAGGCATGGACGTTAGTGATTCAAATTCTATTTTAAGCAGTTCGGTAGTCCAAGGTTCTATCGCTACAATCTTACATTCAAAGTACAAGCTTTTCAACAAGCTTTCCATGGCGTTAGCCATCCATTTAGGCATTTTTGACATCATTGAAAATTTGGAGGGTCAATCGATTATCTTAACCCCGATTTAAGATGTAAAATAACGGAAGGCTTCTTATTTAGACAAGGTATAAATAGCGGTAATGGTTGGACTATTCGCGGTATCTTTTTCGGAAGGAAGAGGGGGATTCCGCAGTTGTTTTTTGAAACAGACGCGAAAAATAAGTGTGATCGTGGAATCCCAATTCGTAAGCTATCTCCTTTATCGTATTATCGGTATAAAACAACAATCTTTTCGCTTCAATAAAAACTTCTTGTTGAATCCAATAAGTCAATGAAAATCCCGTATGCCCTTTTAAACTCTCGTTGAGGTAAGAAGTACTTACATTTAAAATTTCAGCATAGTCCTTGGGTTTCTTGATGGTTTTATACTGAGCTCTTACCAAGGCTCTAAACTGACTGCTAAGCATACTGGCCCTATTTTCTTGCGTCGCAGGCTGAACATTCGAATCTTCAAAATAGAACTGATTAAACAAAGTGAGAAATCCATCTACTAACACTAGGTTGGTAGTGGGTAAATCACAGTGAATTTTTTGATAGTTTATCGTCTTGTCCATCAGTTTGAGAAAGCTCACCATAATTTCATTTTGTGCCGTTTTAAGCGGTTTGATGCTGCGATGCATCAACGATTCTTCGAGCTGGGCTTTGTTTTTCGAATTGACCAAGTTAGCATCAATGGCTAAGGACCATGCTTTGACATTTTTGATGTGACTGGCATAATGAACTTGACCGGGAAGTATATATCCCATTGCATTCCCCTCAATAAGTATTTCTTTAAAATCAACAAACATAGAAACGGTTCCCTGCTGTTGAATATAAAATATATAATAGGAGTCGCGGTGCGTAAAACGCATCATGTGATGATCGTTTAACGGATCTTCATTATTGATTTTATATACCTGGATTCCAATTTTACGATCGTGTAAATGATTTAAAGGAATGTTTTTTATTGGTCTTTTTGATGACATGGCGTAACAGCTAAGAACCGTAAATATAGGGAGGAAAATCGAATTCCTCTACCGTAAAGCTGATTTGTCAATGGTGGTTTTATAATTAAAAATAAAAAGGGATGAGTCAATATTTTAAGCAAGTAATATTAATGATTAACTTCACAATAAGTTAATTTTTTATTTTTAACAATTTGATAGTCAGCTGTGTCTGTTTTTTTGTATATTTAAATGATTGAGGAAGACAACTGTGAAATGGCGTCTTTTGTCAAGGTATTTCACTTCTACCATGCATTTAATTTTAGTGCATATCTTATACTAAACTTAGGAAAAATAAAGTCTGGTTTGACTATTTAAGACGGGGGTTTTAAGGAAAAGGCACGGTTTACTAAGTTAGGCTGTTTATTTACTTATAAAATGGAACCGTTATGAAAAATATACTTTTATTTTTTTTCTCAACTATGTCTTGTTATTCACAATGTCCATGTGTACAGTCGGCTGTAATTGGTGTTAATGAGGGGGCGTCGATTAGTCATAATAACATCGTTGTAGCGATGGATGATATCGTTATTACACTTGGAGAAACCGTAGCGCTATACGCCAAAAAGAGTAGTGGCGAATTGATTTGGTATAGCAAAGGAAGAAGAATTGATGAAAATATTGTTAAACCTTACGAAACCACTGAATATACGGTACAATCTGTCTTGGAATCTTGCCCAGATGCTTATGATAACGTCGTTGTATACGTAGAAGAGTTTCCAACGACTAAGTCCGTCTATGTGTTTCCTAATCCAACGTCTGATCAACTAAGCATAGTGACAGCGGACAATTCTATAAGGGAAGTTCGACTCTATGATCTGAACGGTCGTCAATTGCGGTATTATGATTTTGTCGAATTGGCTCAACAGCATATTATGGACCTTACTTTTTTGAATACGGGGATTTATCTGATTAAAATTGTATGTATCGGTGGGGATGAAGTAGTCAAAAAGATCATTAAAAATTGACGTGATGAAAGTATTTACTCAAATTTTAATATATATAGTCGTTTGGAATTTGCACATACTTACTATATATGGACAGGATTTTAGGATTAGACAACGTGACTTACCATTTGCAATACCTATTATAATGAAGCCGACGCAGGGTGATCAGGTTGTCTATCAATGGTTGGAAAATGAACAAATCATAGACAATGCCAACGATTTTGTTTATATCATCCCTCAAGATAAGGCGGTAGGGACTTATACTTATATACACCAGGTTAGATGTATAGATTGCTTGGACTGGTTGAGTAGTAATTCATTTACGCTTGAAATATATAGTGAAGAGCACCATCAACACAATTTTTTAGAAACACCCATGCGCGCTAATTTTAGCCCACAAAAAGAATTAATAGGCTATTTAGAAGATTTAATAAGCCTGATTGATTATGCCCAGCAGCAACTGGATATTTCGATTTACAGTATGGACAACTACGATATCTACTTGGCCTTATCAAGAGCTGCAAAACGAGGAGTACAAATAAGAATGTTGTATGAAGGCGCCTTAAAAGATAGAAATCAGCATTACGGTACGGCTTCGCATCGATTGGAAGAGATTGGAGTAGATGTGAAATATGTCAATAAAACCAATCATCACAAATTCGCAATAATCGATAGAGAGGTCTTGATGACCAGTAGTGGTAATTGGAATTCTAAGACCAATTGGCAACATCAAGAAAGCAGTTTGGTTATAACTGATACTGATCTCGTGTTAGAATATCGTGCAGAGTTTGAGTTATTGTGGAATCATTCGAGAGAATTCGGTAAGTCTTACAACTATAAAGTCATTAATTCGGATAGTTTGTTGTCTCAAGTCCAGGAGAATCCCCTTGCCAAAGCTTATTTTACTTCTTCAAATTATAAAATTTCCCACTCGGCGAATCACGGACCTACTTTTTCGAAAAATGGCAACCGACAATCAGTAGCGGATCAACTTGTTTTAAGGATTCAAAAATCCGAAAAATCGATAAAAATTGCGAGTAATTATTTGCGGTCCCGCCCGATCTGTGAGGCTTTAATCGCAAAGAAACTCGAGAACCCCTCCATCGAAATTAAAGTGTTTACCGATCAGAATGAATATATTACGGATTATACGAATCAGCATCAAATTGCTGAGCGCGATAGCTGTTATGCCCATGCCAATACTCCTGCTAAAAAGAGGGATTGCCTGGAGAAGAATTTTATGTACAGTTACAATTTACTCGACGCGGGTATCGACCTTCGATTTAAGTGTTATTCGTATAAATGGCACTATAGTACAGCGAAGACCATGCATCATAAATATGCGATTTTTGATGATGATATTGTAGCTGTTGGAAGTTATAATTATTCTTATAATTCAGAAACCAATTGTATGGAGAACCTCGTGGTTTTTGATAGAAATGCTTCTTCTGCTACAGTAGACCAATATGTCGCCAACTTTGACGAAATCTGGGAATTAGGGCGAAATAAAAACTTCTATGAGGATCTCTTGGTTCATTTAGCTTCGCCCAGTCGATACGTTCCATTACTATTTACACCGATGTCCTTGGAACACAGGGAATATACCCATTTAAAGCAACAGCTAGAAAATGCAGCTCCTTTAGTAAAAGAAGCTTATTTTAAGCAACAAGGACATTTATACGCTTCTTATTTAAAAGGAGTTTCTTTAAAATATGGAGTAGGTAAACAGCAAATTACAGCAGTTACAGATGAATCTGACGGATTGTTTCATATCGATTATTCCTACGACAATAAAAAGAACTTACTGTCTGTGAGTTTTGATGCACCAACTGGAATTCTAATGGCTAAAACATTTCAATATAACAACGATAGTAATTTAACTGGGGTTAAGACCCCTCTGGTTAATTGGGAATTGACCTATGAAAACAAACAATTAAAACGCGTGAATACTTCAGCAGCAAGTTACAGTTGGGAGTCTAAAACTCTTAACGACCAAGGCTGGGAAATAACTTATAGTACCAAGTATCAACCTAATTATTTAGTAAGTACTTGGACTAATTTTGGTTTCCCTAAATCCGTACGAGATGCTGAAAACCGAAGCTTGAACTGGGAGTTTGACGATAAGCATGAATTGATTGCAGTTAAGGATACCGATAGGAATCTGCGATACGAAACGATAAGTACAGCTATGTCAGTCAGTGCTAGTGATGGGAATCAATACGATTTGCAGCTTTACAATTTAAAAAAATATTCGATTATGACATTGGGGACCGTTGCATCAACAGTTAGTTATCACTCCAAAGAGACAAGCGATGCTAATCAAAGTCTCGCCATTGATATCCATTCTACTGCTGTTACTGCTGGAAAAGGAAGAATGGCACATATAAATTATGTATTGGATCCCTATGGGCGCGTGATTAAAGCCTTTGACGTAAGAATTACTAGAAAACCGTTTACGGGTGAAATCAAGACCATTAAACAAGGGAGTTTAAAAGAATTACGGACGTATTCCGCGTGGAATCTTTTGACACAACAAACGGTAAAATGGGGCGATAAAGAAATATACAAAGCGAAATATCAGTATGATGCATTGTTTAGAATAAAACAACTCGAAGAAAGCATAGAGAATCGTTCAGTTCAAACAGCTTATATATATAATGCCAAGGGAGAGCTCTATCAAGTACTTAAAAATGGGATCGTTTATGAGGAATATACCTACGATGATGTAGGTAATAGAGCAGCGGCAAATTTAGCTAGTACTTTATTCACTTATACAAGTAATGATTATAATCAGACCATCGGTTATTCCTGGATGCAGTCGCGTATAGCGAAACATAAGAAATTCAAATACAACTTAGCGGGACAATTGGATAGTTATAGCAACAGGACGAGCAACTCCATTACAGCGAGTAGGAAATATGACTATGATGTTTGGGGCAATTTAAAAGAGGTGTCTTGGGCTTCTCAAAAACGTGTTTACAAGTATGATCTTTTTAATAGACCAATAGTTACTGAACACAATAGCCTAGCAAAACAAAAGTTTGTATATGGTATTGGAAATGTTCCCCTAGCCGAATTGAATGAAAATGATCGTATCATCAGTACATATCTGTACAAAGACAAATATACACCTTTACTGATGCGCAAGGGAAGTCGAGATTATTATTTGATTACCGATGTTCGTGGATCACTGCGTTTGGTGCTTCAACTTGATACCGGTCAAATCATTCAAGAAATGACTTATGATGCTTTTGGTAAAGTGATCGCTGACACCAATCCAGGACTTACCCCGTTTGGTTTTTCAGCTGGTCTTTATGATCATAGAACGGGTCTAGTTCGCTTTGGTTCAAGAGATTATTATGCGGAAATCGGTAAATGGACTACGGAAAATCCGCTAGGTCTGTTAAGCGGTCACTCCAATAACTATATCTACGCTCTAAACGATCCTATAAATTACAAGGTTATGGATGGGATGCAAACAAGATATATTTTTAATGCATCCGATGGATTATATAATAACTGGAATCCAATATTCAAAAATGTAATGGGCACGGCAGGAAAAGGAATGATATGGAATAGTTTAGAAGCTACCTTTCTTAGAGATCAAGTGTATTTCGACGGAAAAACCATTCGTACGATGAAAAATAAAGTTTATCCAACGACAGGACATCCTTCAATGCACCAAAAGATGCATGCATTTTATCAATCCAAATTTGTTTATGACATACCGTACAATATTTTCAATTGGGCACAGTAGTAATTTGTCCGTAAAAACCATGGTGATTGTGGTCTTTGCAATTGTGATATTTAACCACAGCCGTTAAGGAACGAACGTATTGATGGATGATCGTCGATTAAGGTTGGGGCTTAAAAATAAAAACACCGCTAAACTCTGTGTTTTAGCGGTGTTTTTTATTAATTATTTTTGGTTAGAATCTATAACGGACACTTACACCAAAATCGGGTTCCAAACCATCTCTGTAATCGTCGTTAAAATACAGTTCTGGACGGAAATCCAATGAAATTTGTATCGGTATATCAAAATTGTACTCAATACCAACATTACCAGTTACCAATCCAAAAGATCCGCTATCGGTGTGTTTATGGTATTTTCCTTTGTAGTTCCAGCTACCTATACCGGCACCAACTCCTGCATACCAGTTAAAACCACCGTCAATGTTCCATACCCATTCGTACAGACCTACAACTTTAAAAGCTTTATAGTCGTGATTACTTCTCCAGCCTAAATCAAATTCCAAACGATTGTTTTTTTGAATAGCGCGTTGGTAAGAAATTTCTGCTCCAAAGCCGTCGTTATCTCCAAGGCGTAAACCCAAAGCATTTTTAGCATTGATTTGAGCTTGTGATGTAAACATCGCTCCTAAGGCTAAAATTGTGGTTAAAATTATTTTTTTCATAGTCAATTATTTTGCTTCAAAAGTAACGGTTTCTTACGGTTTTTTCAAACTTATTATCAGTTTGTACACTAATGGGAAAATATCTGTGATTAGTATTTCTACCGTCGATGGATCACTGATAATAATTAGGTTGTTTAATGAAAAAAAGTAATTAATGTTTAAATTTACTGTTGTTAAATAATTCCTATAATTCTGTTTAGGATACTTTGTATAAGATAATATTCTATATTTGTGCCATTATTAAGAATTTCATCTCGATGAAATAGCAACCTGCCTCAACACGCAAGGTGCTGCAATGGATAAGCCAAGCAATTGGAAATAAAGGTTGATGTTACTTCAGGTTTTTATATCAATGCTTTTAATAATTATTTAAAAACGAAATTTGATATGAATTCAAACAACAAACTCTACAGTTTAATTCCTTTTTTAGTCTTTATTTCAGTCTTTCTAGGCGCTGGAATATACTTGAACGATTTTTACAAATTACCATCACCGATTGCCGTTATAGCTGGACTTCTTGTTGCATTCATCCTGTATCGTTTACCGCTACATGAAAAGGTAAATCAGTTTGTTGAAGGCTGTGGGGATAGTAAGATCATCACCATGTGTGTTATCTACTTACTTGCGGGTGCTTTTGCAACTGTAACCAAAGCTATTGGGGGAGTGGATATGATGGTACATTTGGGATTGTCCTATATACCGATACAGTATTTGCCATTAGGAGTTTTTCTAGTTGCCTGTTTTTTGTCCTTGTCTATCGGAACTTCTGTAGGTGCTATAGTGGCTTTGGGGCCAATTGTAGTTGGCCTAGCAGATCAGAGTGGTATCTCTCTTGGTCTGGTTTGTGGTTCACTATTGGCTGGTTCTATGTTTGGAGATAATTTGTCACTGATTTCAGATACCACTATCGCTGCAACACAAACATTGGGTTGCGAAATGAAAGATAAATTTAAAGCCAATTCCTTATTAGCTATCCCAGCTGCTATAATGTGTTGTTTATTACTGTATTTTATCAGTACTGATATCACTGTGGATCAGACTTTGACTAAACCTATTTTTGAAGCACCTCATTGGATAGTCTTTTTACCCTACCTATTGGTTATTGTTTTATCGATTATAGGACTTCACGTTTTTGTAGTTCTTACAATAAGCATCGTAATCGCGGGAGTAATTGGAGCTGTAGTTCAATCGATGGATGTGATTGTTTTTTCTAATTTGGTGTACCAGGGGTTTTTGTCGATGATTGATATTTTTCTCTTATCGATGTTCACGGGAGGTTTGGCTAGAATGGTTGAAAAACAAGGCGGAATTCAATACTTACTAACGAAAATGCAAGGGATGATACACCATCAAAAATCAGCACAATGGGGTATAGGTTTTTTGGTTGCGAGTGTCAATTTAGCGGTAGCCAATAATACTGTGGCGATTTTAATTTCGGGTAGCCTGGCAAAGGATATTGCTGATAAATACGATCTTTCAAAACCTAAGGCTGCTTCGATTTTAGATATTTTCGCCTGTTTTATACAAGGATTATTACCCTATGGAGCTCAGATATTGATACTGTTGAGTTTCACTGCCGGTAGATTGGATTATTTGGATTTAATTAAAAATGCCTACTACCTATACTTCCTAATCATCATCACCGCAGCAGCAATTATCTTTGGAAATCGCGAAAAAAAGCCAGCAGTTGTTCTAGAATAATTTATAGTATTCTAAAATGTTTATATTTGCGGTTCATTGGAACATATTAATTACGTATTTACATGAAATTACTAGAAGGAAAAACAGCAATTATCACAGGAGCCAGTAGAGGAATTGGTAGAGGAATAGCCGAAGTTTTCGCAAAACAAGGTGCTAATATTGCTTTTACATACAGTTCATCTGCCGAAGCAGCTCAAGTATTAGAAAATGAATTAATCGCATTAGGAGTACAAGCAAAAGGATACCAATCCAATGCCGCAGACTTTGATGCAGCTCAAAAATTAGTAGATACGGTTTTAGAGGATTTTGGAAATATCGATATTTTGATCAATAATGCTGGTATTACGAAAGATAATTTATTGATGCGCTTATCTGAAAGCGATTTTGATACGGTTATTGAGGTAAACTTAAAATCGGTGTTCAACATGACCAAAGCAGTTCAGAGAACGATGCTGAAAAACAGAAAAGGATCGATTATTAATATGAGTTCTGTGGTAGGAGTGAAAGGTAATGCTGGACAGACCAATTATGCCGCTTCTAAAGCAGGTGTTATCGGCTTTTCGAAGTCAGTAGCGTTAGAACTGGGATCGCGTAATATTCGTTGTAATGTGGTTGCACCGGGCTTTATAGAAACGGAAATGACGGCAAAATTGCCTGAAGACGTGGTTAAAGGATGGACAGATGCGATTCCGTTAAAAAGAGGAGGTACACCACAAGATGTTGCCAATGCTTGTGTTTTTCTAGCTTCTGATTTATCGGCTTATGTAACGGGGCAAGTTATGAATGTCGATGGTGGAATGTTGACCTAATAAGTCATATACTATTTGAAAATAAATTAACAATAGATCATAAAAAGCAGTAATAAGATTTTCTTGTTACTGTTTTTGTTTTATTTTTAAACAGCTTTAGTTGGTAGTAATACTTTAACTATTTTTGTATAAATAAACAAGAAATGGAATACTTACTCGAGAAGTAAATAAAAAGATAAAAAAAACGAATTATGATTATAGAACCTAAAGTACGTGGCTTTATTTGTCTTACTGCACATCCAAAAGGATGTGAGCAAAATGTGATTAATCAAATTAATTATGTAAAATCTAAGGGAGCTATTGACGGACCTAAACGGGTTTTGGTTATTGGATCATCTACAGGTTTTGGCTTGGCATCGAGAATCACTAGTGCCTTTGGATCGGATGCGTCAACTATAGGGGTTTATTTTGAAAAACCACCTGCAGAGGGCAAACCGGCATCACCAGGTTGGTATAATACTGCAGCTTTTGAATCACAGGCACATCAAGCGGGTTTATACGCAAAAAGTGTTAACGGTGACGCGTTCTCTCATGAAGTTAAAAAGACCGTATTAGATTTGATTAAAACCGATTTGGGACAAATCGATTTGATTATTTATAGCTTGGCTTCGCCAAGGAGAACACATCCAGATACCGCTGAGGTATTTAATTCAGTTTTAAAACCAATCGGTCAAAAATTCTCGAGTAAAACAGTTAATTTCCATACGGGTGATATATCCGATATCACTATCGAACCGGTAACGGCCGATAGCGATATAGAAAATACTATTGCTGTCATGGGTGGTGAGGATTGGGCTATGTGGATTGAAGCACTTAAACAAGCCGATTTATTAGCAGAAAATGCGGTGACTGTTGCCTATTCCTATGTAGGACCAGAATTGACCGAAGCTATTTACAGAAAGGGAACGATTGGTAGAGCAAAAGATCATTTGGAAGCAACGGCTTTCGAAATTACAGATTCTTTGAAAGCGATTAATGGAAAAGGATATGTATCGGTTAATAAAGCTTTGGTAACTCAAGCGAGTTCTGCTATTCCGGTGATTCCATTGTATATGTCCTTACTATATAAAGTGATGAAAGACGAAAACTTACACGAAGGCTGTATTGAACAAATCCAACGACTTTTTCAAGAGCGTTTATATACTTCCAAGGCGATTCCAACCGATGAAAAGGGAAGAATCCGTATCGATGACTGGGAAATGCGCGAAGATGTTCAGCAGAAAGTCATTGAATTGTGGAAAGAAGTAACCACTGAGAACTTACCTGAATTAGGTGATTTGGCAGGATACCAACACGATTTCTTTAATCTGTTTGGATTTAAAGTGGATGGAGTTGATTATGATGTTGAGGTAGATGAAATGGTTCAAATACCAGGTCTAGTCTAGTTCTACAAAGGTAATTCAAAGCCTGTGGCATTACAAAGTGTTAGTTGTAAAAAAACCGCTAACATATAAAACGGTCTAATCCTGAAAAATTGATGCAGGATCAACATAGACAAAAAATACATTTTTAAAGCAGTAGTAAGCAGATGTTTACTATTGCTTTTTTTTTGAAAGTACTACTTTTTAAAAAAGGCTAGTTTTAATCCATTGTTCATTTTTGTCTTAAATTTGCATGATAATTATCATTTTTTAAAGCAAATAATATAGTTATTTTTATTTTAAATAAATATATAAACTATGACAAATCTTTCTATTGCCCTGTATTCTTTTAGCCAAGGAGCTTTTATTATGGTCGGTATCTTTGCCGTTGTTTGTATCGCTATAGTCGGTGCTATATTTTTACTAATGGGAACCGACAAAACAAAAAAAGAGACTGAAAAAAATTCTGAAGATGTATAATTAAGTTTGCATCTTTTAAAACATAGAAGATGCAAACTTTTTTTGGTTTCACTGTTTTTTAGACTAAGATTCAAAAGTATTGGAAACGGTAAAAATGTTATCTTCGGTAAAGACATAAACATGGTTTTTAGTAAAACGCAAGTTTTTGACTTCTTTTCCATAAAACGGCAGGGCCTTTTCCGACTGAAATTGCCACTCGTCATTATACAATTTTAAGGAGTAATTTTCGTCTTTTTTAACCAACACATTAAATCCTGTTGGAGTTTCCCAAAATTGAAGTTGCTCGTAAGTGTAGGTAGCAGGGTAATAATAGGTATTGACTTTACTGTCCCAATCTAGAGTATATTTCTTTTGTGTTTTAATGTTGACGGCATACGGACGGTTTAGTAGTAAGATATGGTCATTCGAAGATGAAAATTGTATATCCATTACAAAGGTTTTATTCAATAAGGTATCTTGTTGAAAAGGGAAATTTTTAATTCCATCTTGATTTTCTGATATTATTGTTTTTGCATGATTCTTTTTTGTCATTTTTAATTTAGAGAGTAAAGGAAAACTGCGTTTTGTTTCCAAATCTTCAGCACTATATTTTAATTGGTTAATTCTGTATAGATCTTTGCTAGTGAGGACCAAAGTCATCGTAGAGTAGTATTCAGGTATTTCTTCTGTGTATTCTTCTAAATAACTATTTTCTAAAATCTGATAGGCAGTTGGTTGGTTGGTGGATAGAGGAATAACTGCAACATAAGGTAGACTCATTATACCTATTTGAACATTATCTTTATCTTCAGGATTAACTACCTTGGCATAGGGTACTCCATAATATAGTGCCATTTGATTTTCGTTTAAATCGATGCTTATTGGCTCGGGATATGCTTTGCCAACTTTCATGAGATTGTCTAGATATTTGATATGAGTTGCATACTCTGCCGTCGTGAGTTTATTTTTTAATAACTGAGAAAAGACCTCGTCTTTAAGATCAATATTTGTTAGGTTTTTAGTGGCATCCCAATAATATATGTTTCTGAATAGATAGTCCGATATAGCGAAGGTGTTTGATTTATAAGAGCTTGCTATAGCCAAGCGATCCGACATGCCTTCTTCTTGAAAGTTCACCAAGGTACTTGCCTTACTGAGATTGGCTACATGATCTAGTATATTAATATTTTGATTCGAAATGCATTCTGCACATAAGGTACTTAACAATTGGTTGTTATGTATCCAAGCGATACCCGAAAGTCCGTTTAGCGGTTTTCCAGTTAAATTGTATAAGGTATCTGAAAAGACTACTTGATTATCGGTGACTTTATTCTGAAAATAAAGTTTATTGAATTGCTCAAAGCGCTTACCTTTAAATTTATTGGGGAACAAAAATTTAAAGTCCTTTTCATGTGGACTTTTCGTTAGTGCGGAAAAAAAGCTTCCGTGTAGATTTACACAATCATTTTCTGAAATTCGAATGTAAACATCTTGCGCTTTCGAAGGAGTGGCAAATACTATTAAATTGATGAAACACAAAATAATTATGGTTTTAGAAAATAGGGAACGATTCATGTTTTTATTGGAAATTAATTAAATAGATATATATTGTTTAATATTGGATTTGTTTTGGCTAACGTAAGTAATAATTTGATAAAAATATTTTAGTTGTTATAAATTTAACTTTTTTATTTTAACCTTTTTTATAAATATCTAAATTTTTTACTAAATATTTTATTGATATTGCTTCTATTTTTGCTGTTATTAAAAAAAACACGAAAGGTTTGGTTCAAAAAAAAATCACTGTAATTACTACAGTGATTTTAGGGGAGGTGAAAATTTATTTTCTACTATTGATAGAATTTACTTAGCGGTATATGTTGAAAATTACTGGGCTTTTTTAATCAGTTCTTCGATGATGTTCCAGTCATACAGATGGAAAGTCATTCCGTTGCTCATTGCGACAAACATACCATTTGGAAATTTAGTACCTAAATTCATAGCTGTGACATCAGCTCCATCACATTCTATGGTTGAAGTGGGGATTTCAGCAAGCAGTGGATATTCGTTTGGATTTCCGTTTGCTCCTTCTCTGGGGTATACCATAAAAGTATTGGCTTGTTGATTGGATACCAATATATATCCAGTTGTCGGTGTCTTTTTATAGATGGCGATACCTTCATGGTCAGACTTAAAGTCGTTTTTTCCAAAAAAGGCCAATTCCGTATTGTCATTTGCAGCTGGGTCGGCTAAGTATTTTTTGATACCCGCTTGTTCATCGCTATAATAAATATAACCCAATTCATTGTCGATAGCAATGGCTTCGATTTCTTTTTTACCGCTAAAACTACCGAATTTACGGACTACTTTAGCATCTACTGTCCCGTTTTTATCGGATAATTGGTATTGCCATAAATAAGTGCCAGAGGGACCAGACTTTCGTCCCACTACGGCAAAGATAGTTTGATCGCTTGGTCTTGTATATAACGACAAGCCCATTGGTCCGCGTTCTGTTTCCCCTTCAAATACAGCGATTCCACCGTTGTCTATCGGTTCTAAATCGGGTAGGGAAAAAATTCTAATCTTGTTGGTTTCGCGTTCCGTTGTAACAGCAATATCTACTTTTTTACCATTTAGACTTAGTCCATAAGCAATATCTACGTTATTCGGTCTTTGTAAAGGGATGCTTTTCTTTACGATTTTTCCGCTTAAGTCATACAAAAACAAACCACCGTCGCTGTCTTTATCCGTGCCGATTACCAGACTTTGTGTTGGGTCTGTAGGATGTATCCAAATCGCCGGATCGTCGGTATCGTGCGGAGTGGGCTCTGTAATTACTACGGGTTTTATGGCGTCAGCTCGTAGGGGCGCCAATTGATCGTTTTTACAGCTTAGTACTAGTCCTGATAGCAAAAAGGTATAAAGGATAGGGTATAGTGATCTCTTCATGATTTTATTTTTTAATTTCTGAGGTGTTTATAATTTTTCCCGAGGCATTTACAGTTTGGATTAACATTTTTGTAGGGGTGATTGAAAAAGTCATAAAACCAGCTTCTGCTTGTGAAAATACAGTGCCTTCTGTAATTCCCGTTGGACGAACTTCACTAGCTGCTCCCGATAAAAACTGCGTAGTATAACGCCCTTTTGGTCTGATAATTTGTAAATCGTGTTCGTGACCACATAAATAGGCATCAACTTGATAACGATCAAAGATATCGGCAAACTGCGCCGCGAAGGCCACGGTATCCGGACTGGTTTTTCGTTTTCCACCGCTGTATAACGGATGATGACCCACAACGATTTTCCATTTTATCGACGAATCCGCATTTTGTAAATTGTTTTTAAGCCACAGCGTTTGTGCAGCAGTATCTTGAGCAGTGATATTATCATACATGTCGCTTCCCGTTTTGTAATAACTCTTGATATAGGGATTGGTGTCCATGAATAACATCAATACTTTTTCACCATTTTTAAGTTCAAAAGTCTTGCTATAATATTTCTCCGGCATTTTCCAACGTCTACTGATTTTGGAGTAGTCAATTTGTGCCTGTATATTGCCTCTGTAATCGTGATTCCCCAAGGCCACATACCAATTGTGGTGCAGACTAATGTTTTTATAGATACTTTCAAAGGAGGACACCCATTGATGATCTGATACACTTTGTACCCCGTTTGGATAAAAATTATCGCCTACACTGATAGTGAAATCAGCGTCTATAGTCATCGCCGCTTTGCCCATTTGTTCGGCAACTTCTTTTTGATAGTATTGTCCAAATCTTCCGAAATCGCCCATCAGTAAAAAGTTTAAACTCTTGGGCTCCGTTTTTAATTCGGATATAAAACCTTCTCGATAACCCGATTTTTCTTCTGCGAGAAAATCTTGTGAAAAAGCACTAAAACAATAGAGTACAAATAAAAGTAATAGAATTTTTTTTGTCATGATATAAATAAATAAAATTCTAGCAGTATAAACACTGCCAGAATTTTTGGATTAAAAGTCAAATTTTAGACCTAGATTATAACGGGGTTGGTAATACTCCAATTGTTTGGTATTTGAAGAAACACCTTGATAATATCTCAGGGCTTGGTTGGTAAGATTATTGGCTTCAGCAAATATTCGGATACTTTTTGTAATCTTGTAAGAAGCATTCAAATCCAAAAAGAACTGTTTGTCGTAATAGCTATCGTGGAATTCGTCGGCACCGAGTTCATCTAAGTAGCTCGAGGCGAAATTAGCCGAAGCTCTAGCCGAGAATTTACTGTTTTCCCAAGATAAAGACCCGTTAAACATATGAGGGGCTGTTCCCGGTAAAGTGATATTACTTCTTTCGTTTCCTTCTTCGTCAGCAATTCCTTGAGCTTTGGATTTGGTATAAGTATAATTTGCGTAGATACCAAATTTTTTCAAGAAATCTCCCGGTAGAAAATCCAATTGACGTTGAAAGGCAACCTCAAACCCAAAAACATTAACTTGTTTTCCGTTTCTAGCCTGGATAAAAGTCCAATCTTCTCCAGCTGGAATAGGATTATTTTGAGTAGGAAAGTCCTTGGTGAAATCGGCAGAACTATATTGATTGTTACTATATGTATAGATAAAATCTTTTAAATTTTTATAAAAGAAACCTCCAGAAACCAAACCGATGGATTCAAAATAATTTTCAGCCATAAAGTCAAAGTTATATGAGTAAGTGGCATCTAATTCGGGATTTCCTGCTTGTATTTGAGAATCTGAAGCGATATTGTTAACGTAAGGCGCCAATGCATAATAATTTGGACGAGCTAAGGCTGTTGTAAATGCCGTTCGGAGTATAAAGTCTTTGGTGACATCATATTTAAAGGAAATGCTCGGTAGTATATTGGTGTAAGAGTTGGTCGTATTGATTTCACCTTCCAATTTCTCTTCATCCAAAACTCTATTTCCTGTGTAGTCGATATGTGTATTTTCGATACGCACACCGACAATCATGGACAATTCGTTGCTCAGATCTTGATCCCATCTGAGGTAGGCGGCATAAATATTTTCTTTAGCTTTGTAGTTTACTGCAAGAAATTCAGCAGGGTCTTGTTCCCCCTTGTATAAGGCAGTATTGCTAAGATCAAGTCCTCCTAAATAAGAAGCCGAGGCAAATTGTCCTGCAATGTATTTACTTCCTGGATTAAATCCTTTCCCGTCATAATAAGTAGTAGGTACATCAGCAAGTGTTATTTTATTAATAGGGGTATAACTGTAAAAATCATTATCGCGTTCTTTGTCTTTTAATCGAATTCGCAAACCGGTTCTCAATCGACCTTTCTGTCCATCAATAACAGAGAAAGGAAAGCGGATATTTACTTTAGCTCCCAATTCACTTTCTTCGGTATTGTTGGTGTTTTCTGAAAGTGCTGCTTGTTTAAAAGATTTGGAATTTTCACCAGTTGTAGTGATTAAGGGTTTACGCAGGTCTGTTAGATTTTCGTCCATATCTACGTTCTTTTGTTCAAAACCAATATAGCGTTCATTTGGTCGGTATTCTCTTGCTTTAGCATAATTAACCGACCAGTCTAAATCCAATTTGGAATTTAAAAGATGTTCCCCTTTGATCGAATAGTTCTGTACGCGTTGTTCTTCGAGCCTTCTGTTTTTGTTTCGGTTGTTGTCAATTCCTCCTTTAGTTTCGCGTTTTACCCGTCCTTTATAACCCGTTATTGATTCCCCATTATAAATCGGTTCAATTTTATCATAGGTTGTTCTAAAACGGTTTTCTCGGTCATCTCTCCAGTTGTAAATCGCATTGGCATAGATGGTATTGTTGTCATTAAATTTATAATCGAGGGCAACAGCTCCGCTACGTCTGATTCGCTGTACATCATATTGGCGGATCTCGGCTTTTTCAAGATAGGTATTACCCATTTTGTCTTTGGTCCATACGTTTTCGATATTGTCAGAACCGTAATCGTTGTTGTTATAAGAGCCACTGATTACCATACCTAATTTATCTTGCAAATAACGATTTCCATAAACCAAACCGGCTGTGTAATTGGCCTTTTCGCGAATCGGGGCATAGCCTCCGGCTAAAGTAGCTGAAATACGTTCTCCATTAGGGGTTGCGCGAGTGATGAGATTGACAGATCCCCCAATTGCGTCAGCATCCATATCTGGCGTTAGAGTCTTATTAACCTCAATAGTTGAAATCATGTCCGACGGAATTAAATCCATTTGTACATTTCTATTATCGCCTTCGGCAGATGGAATTCGATCGCCGTTAAGCGTAACAGAGTTTAATGATGGGGCTAATCCTCTAATGATGATGTTTCGAGCTTCACCTTGATCATTTTGCATCGTGATTCCCGGCACGCGTTTTAGGGCATCTCCGATGTTGGAGTCGGGAAAACGTCCAACCTGATCAGAAGAAATAATATTGGTAATGTTTCTATTGTTTTTTTGTTGATTTAAGGCTCTCGCTTGACCTTTTAAAGACGCTCCGGTAATGACTATTTCCTCGAGACTTTCTGGGTCTCCACCCAATACGATATTGGTTAGTGTATTTTTTCCCGCTTCGACAACCACTTCTTGGGTATGAGATTGATATCCGATATACAATACTTGTAATTGATAGGTTCCAGCAGGAATATTTAAAAACTCAAAATCACCAATTTGATTGGATACGGTGTATTTATTTCCAGAATTTAGCAGTTGAACCGTGGCGCCAGGTAAGGAAATGTTGTCTTCTGCATCAGTGATCTTTCCCGATATAACGCCAGTTTTTTGAGCATTAGCGAGCTGACTCAGCATAAGTGCAACAAATAAAAATAGTAATTTTTTCATTATAAATAGGTGTTGTTATTAATGGGGCTAAACTACTGGAGCGTTGTTAAGACCGTGTTAACACCGGATTATGTTTGATATTCTAATTTAAACGGCACTTTATCAAATGGTAAACGAGTTTTTTTGTGATGCTTCCTATCTTTGTAAAATAAATAAACTGTAATGAGTTGTTTATGAGTGTTTTGCTGTGTGTTAATTGTTTTTATTCGCTTTTTAAGGCATGACGGTATACGCTATTTTATGTTATGCAGTGATTAATAAAGTAAAAAAAAGCCATATTAGTGCTACTTTATTTACAATAGAGCGAGCTGGATGCGAATGCAAAAACAGTGTTAAAATTGTAATTTAGTCCACATCCAGTTCTTGGTGTCGATCATTAGTAATTCATTATTTAAATGGGGTAAATCGACGATCACTTTGATCGTTTCATGTGCCATCATACTGCCGATGATACCGGTAAACGTACCTAAAACACCATTGAGGCTACAGTTTGGAACCAGTTTTGAATCTGGGGCTTCTGGAAAAAGAGCTCTTAAGTCTTTTGACCCTTGATGATTAAAAACGGCTAATTGGCCTTCAAATCCCAATATACTGCCATATATTAAGGTTTTGTCCAAATCAACACAGCTGTCATTGACTAGATATCGCGTGCTAAAATTGTCCGATCCATCAACGATATAATCATAATTGATCAAGATTGATAAGGCATTCTCAGCGGTTAATTTCACGTTATGTATCTGTACGGTAATATGTGGATTACACGTTTTAAGTCGTTCAGCGGCTATTATGGTTTTGTAGTTGTTGACGTCTTTTTCATGGTATAGTATTTGGCGGTGTAGGTTGTGAATTTCAACGGTATCGAAATCAACGATGCCCAATGTTCCAACTCCACTAGCAGCTAAATATAGAGCGACAGGACAGCCTAATCCTCCTGCACCAATAATTAAAACACGGGCTTGTTTGATTTTCGTTTGCCCCAAAACACCTACCTCTTCCATAGCCATTGGTCTGTTGTATCTTAAAAAATCGGAAGTGTTTATCATTTTGTTTTGAGGTTTGTATGAAATAAAAGTATGTGATTCTGGGCTATATAAAGGAGCGGTCCCAGTCTTTCCAAATGGGTTCATAACCCTTGTTTTTTATTAAGGTTGTTATTTCTTGAGTAGTTCTGTTATCACATATTTCGAATTGCTCTAGAGATGTCTGATCGACAGCATACCCACCGGGATTTGTTTTTGAACCGGCACTCATGCTGGTGGTTCCTAAACGGATGATGTGATTTCGCAACTGTTCGCTTTCCCGGGTGGAAATGGATATTTCCAAATCCTCATTCCAAATTCTGTAAGCACAGATCAGTTGTACGAGATCTTTGTCATTCATGATAAAATTGGGTGCTACAGTTCCTTCTGCAGGACGCAGTCGGGGGAAGGACACGGCATATTTAGTTTGCCAATAGGTTTTTTGTAAATAGTCGATATGCAGGGCATTAAAGAAACTATCGGTGCGCCAATCTTCCAGACCGAGTAAAACTCCTAATCCGATTTTGTGTATACCTGCTGATCCAATGCGATCGGGAGTATCTAATCGGAATTCAAAATTGGATTTTTTGCCCTTGGGATGGTATTTTTTATAGACGGACTTATGATAAGTTTCTTGATAGACCAATACCGCATGAACACCGATTTGACGTAATCGGCGGTATTCGTCCAAAGATAACGGTTGTACTTCAATTGAAATATTAGAAAAAGTCGGTTTGATCAATCGAATGGCCTCTTCGAAATAATTGATATTGACCGTATAATTTGCCTCACCGGAAACCAACAAAATATGATCATACCCCTGTGATTTAATCGCGGCTATTTCCAAATTAATTTCCTGTGGATTTAAGGTTTTTCTTGCAATGCGATTATCCATACTAAAACCGCAGTAGGTACAGATGTTTTGGCATTCGTTGCTCAAATACATCGGAGCAAACATCTGTATGGTTTTACCGAATCGCTTTTGGGTCAATTGCTGACTGATTTGTGCCAATTGTTCTAAAAAAGGTTGAGCTGCAGGAGAGAGTAATACCAGGAAATCATCGAGAGATTTTTTGGATTTATTTAGACTGTGCTGTACTTGTTCTGGCGTTGAAGAATAAATTTTATTCTGCACATCGTCCCAGTCAAATTGTTCTAGAATTGTATTGAAAGCCATTTTAATCAAATAAAAATGAAGTTAAGGGACTGGAAGCATGGGCATAGTTTAGACGAGGTGCTAGTGTAGCCTTAAAAGCTTGACGACCAGCAATAACGGCCAAACGAAAGGCGTTAGCCATGGCAACGGGATCCTTAGCTGTAGCAATGGCTGTATTAACCAATACAGCATCAGCACCGAGTTCCATAGCTTTTGCAGCGTCGGAAGGAGTGCCGATTCCAGCATCAACAATAACGGGTACTTTGCTGTTTTCGATGATGATCTCTAAAAAGTCGATAGTTCTCAAACCTTTATTAGAACCGATTGGGGCCCCTAAGGGCATAACGGCCGCAGTTCCTACGTCCTCTAGGCGTTTGCATAAAACGGGATCAGCATGGATATAAGGTAAAACGATAAAACCTAATTTTGCAAGTGCTTCTGTGGCAATGAGAGTTTCAATCGGATCGGGCAACAAATATTTCGGATCTGGGTGAATCTCTAACTTTAACCAATTGGTTTCCATCGATTCCCGGGCTAATTGTGCTGCGAGTATGGCTTCTTTTGCATTTCGTGCACCTGATGTATTGGGAAGTAGAGATAGGGAAGGATGTTGCAAATGTTGTAATAAATGGTCGTTCGGAGCTTCTAAATCCAAGCGTTTAAGTGCCACTGTCACCAGTTGGCTCTGCGATTTTAAAATCGCATCCTCCATCAATTGGGCAGAACCAAACTTACCCGTTCCCAAAAACAGTCTCGAGTTGAAAGTCTTATCTTGAAATTTAAATGTTTCCATATAGTAAATTGTTAATCGTTAAAAAGGTTTGTTTTTTATCGTTGGAATTGTTTATTAAGGTAGAAAATGCGATTCCATGTACTCCACATCGGAGCAATTCGTCGATATCGTCAAGTCGAATGCCTCCAATAGCAATTATCGGTGTTGTCCAATGCATTCGAGCACATTCGGACAATACAATTTTATAGTTCGCGATGCCTAGTACGGGATCTAATTCACGTTTCGTTGCTGTAAAACGATAAGGCCCTAACCCGATATAATCACAACCCTCTCGGTTGCGCTGTATCACATGTTCCAAGGTATTGGCTGTTCCTCCAATAATTTTATTCGGCATTCGCTTTCTCGCAATAGCAATCGAAGTGTCCGACAAACCCAAATGAACTCCGTTGGCATCCAGGTCTAAGGCAATATCAATATGGTCATTGATAATCAGGGTAGCATGATAGGGATCACACAGAAATTTTACCTTTTCTGCCGTGTGACGACGTTGTTGATGTTCGGCATTTTTAAAGCGAAATTGTATGCATTTAATGCCTACATCCAAGGCGCTTTTAATGTTGTATAGCTGACGCTCTTCGGTTTCTCCATCCGAAATATAATGAGATTTAGATATCATGATAGCCTAATAATGAAGGGGTTGATTGTAAAAATTTCTCTACGTATAATTTTCCGTTATAACAGGCTTGTTTCATCGACAGTCCTTTTGCAAGTTCTGCACTAATAGCGGCAGATAGAACGCAACCAGAACCGTGTTTTTCATATACTTTATGCACTGTAGGAGGTAGGTAAACTATATTTTGATTTTCAATGAGATAATCCAGACCTAATGCTGTTTGATGATGGCCTCCTTTTAGTAAAACTGTTGTATATAGGCTCAATGCTTTTGCCTTTTCGATGGGATCATTACATCCGCGGACCAAAGCTTGTATCTCGTTTATATTTGGAGTAATTAGATCGATATATTCGAGCAACTCATATAACGTATAATGACTGGGTGATGCTACAAAAGCAAAGTTGGTAGTAGATTTTAAAACGGGATCCCATACGATTTTAATGTTTGGATCGACTTTTTTAATGTGTTTTGCAAGACTATAGACGTAGTCGTAACTGGGGGTAATTCCTATTTTAATCGCTTTGATTTCATAGGAATTCAACATACAGCTTAGGCTTGTCTCCACACTTTCTAAGTTTTGCCAAGTTATAGTAATAAAGCGATCAGCGGTTTGTAAGGTATTGGCAGTTAGCACAGCCAATCCATAGGTTTTCAGACTTTCAAAAGTTTTGCAATCCGCTAAAACTCCTGCACCACCACTTGGATCAAATCCAGCAATACTCAATACTATAGGACGAATTGTTGACATATTTTAAAATTTTTAAATCCGTGTTCTGTGTTCCAGATTGTGCCTAATAGGGCAAAATCGTCAAAAGCAAAAGGCAGTAGGGATTGGATAGTTAATGGACTGATACCTCCTAAAGCAACGAGTTTTGTATGGTAGTTGCTTCGTTCTAATAGTTCTAGTTTCCAGTTCGTATTTACTTGGTGGTTGGTTTTAGATATGCTTGGATAAATGGGGCTGATAAAGGCTTTTTTGAAATCACTGCTCAAGCTGTTAAACTCTGCTATGGAATGTGTTGAAGTAGAAAGACTAAGCGATTTAAAATCGGATGGATCTAATTGACTTCGCAGAGCAGTATTCCAATGAATTTGATGAATATTAAAGTAATTGGTCAAAGTAAAATGCTGATGTAATACGATTTTTGAATGATTTTCCAATCCGATTTGTTCGAGTAATAGGCTCAATTGTTTGGCGGTTAACTGCGGTTTGCGCAAATGAAAACAGTTTAATCCCGCTGCGAAAAGTTTTTTGATCCGTGTGATTTCGTTGGGTATTGCCGTCGGATTGGAAATGACTATCATGATTTTTAGCTATAAATTTCTTTACCCGCTTCAATAAATTCGGCAGATTTGGCTTGCATGCCTTTAGCGGCTTCTTCTCTGATTTCTTGAGATATTTTCATCGAACAAAATTTCGGACCACACATCGAACAAAAATGCGCCACTTTTGCTGCGTCTGCAGGTAGGGTTTCGTCGTGAAATTCTCTGGCGGTATCTGGATCTAGGGACAGATTAAATTGATCTTCCCATCGAAATTCAAATCGTGCTTTACTCAACATATTGTCGCGATATTGAGCTCCGGGATGTCCTTTAGCTAAATCAGCGGCATGAGCGGCGAGCTTATAGGTTATAACTCCATCCTTGACATCTTTTTTGTTAGGTAAACCCAAATGTTCTTTTGGAGTTACATAACACAACATCGCAGTACCATACCAACCGATCATCGCAGCGCCAATCGCCGATGTAATATGATCGTAACCCGGAGCGATATCGGTAGTCAAAGGTCCCAAAGTATAAAAGGGTGCTTCACCACAATCGCGCAATTGCTTTTCCATATTCTCTTTAATCAAATGCATCGGTACGTGACCCGGACCTTCTACCATCACTTGAATGTCGTGTTTCCAAGCAATTTTGGTCAGTTCTCCTAAGGTTTCTAATTCCGCAAACTGCGCGGCATCGTTGGCGTCTGCTATAGATCCAGGGCGCAATCCATCACCTAATGAAAAAGCGATATCATATTGCTTCATGATTTCACAGATGTCCTCAAAATGGGTATATAAAAAGTTTTCGCGATGGTGAAATAAACACCATTTAGCCATAATTGATCCACCTCGGGATACAATTCCCGTGACGCGTTCGGCGGTTAAGTGTATGTATCTCAATAAAACTCCCGCATGAATAGTAAAATAGGAAACTCCTTGTTCAGCTTGTTCAATCAAGGTGTCTCTATAGATTTCCCAAGTGAGATTTTCAGCTATACCATGTACTTTTTCTAAAGCTTGGTATATGGGAACTGTCCCTATAGGTACCGGAGAATTGCGAATAATCCATTCTCGCGTTTCGTGTATGTTTTTACCCGTTGATAAATCCATGATGGTGTCAGCACCCCAACGACAGGCCCATACTGCTTTTTCTACTTCCTCCTCAATGGTTGAGCTGACGGCACTATTGCCAATATTGGCATTGATTTTTACCATAAAATTTCTGCCGATAATCATGGGTTCGCTTTCTGGATGATTGATATTGTTGGGGATAATGGCACGTCCAGCCGCAATCTCCTCCCGAACAAACTCGGGGGTGATTCGCCGTTGTGGAGTACGAGCACCAAAACTGTTGCCAGTATGTTGCTGTTGCATGGCGCTGGTAGCTTGTTCAAGTTGTTCTATTTTTTGATTTTCACGAATCGCTACATATTCCATTTCTGCGGTGATGATACCTTTTTTAGCATAATGCAATTGGGTAACATTCTTATCAGATTGTGCAACTTTGGGTAAGTGTAGGAATTCGAAGCGCAAATGATCTAACTTTTGATCATTTAAGCGTTGTTGTCCGTACTGAGAAGTAATGGAGTCTAAAATACTTACATCCTGACGATTGATGATCCATTGCTCTCTTATACGGGGAATTCCCTTTCGAATATCAATCTTGATGTTCGGATCGGTATAAGGACCAGAAGTATCATAAACAGCTACGGGCGGGTTTTTTTCTATGCCACCATTGGCCAATTTGGTGTCGTTAAGGGTAATTTCTCTAAGCGCTACTTTGATATCGGGGTACAAAAGGCCGTTTAAATAAATTTTGGTTGAATTGGGAAAAGGGGTTTGCGATATTTTGTCGTGCGTTTCTTCCATTTTTTATAAAGTTGTTGGTGAATAATTATAAGTGTAAAATGGAACTTAACCGCCTTGGGTGGCCGTTATAATAAGAATCGAACTTCCTGACTGTAAAAAATGAGTAGCCCAAAGATCTTTCGGGATTACTCGATTGTTTACAGCGACGGCAATTCCCTGCTGATGACAAGATTTTTCAATAGCCAATAGATCGTGGATACTGATTTTTTCGAGCTCGTACGTTTTCGTTTGATTGTTAATTTGTAATTCCATTCCATTTTAGATTTAGGTATCACTTTAGGAATGGCTACAATACGTGTGTGTACACGGATGAAGTCATCTTACTTTTTCCTACGCTAGTGTGATCTAGATCAGGTTCAAAGGGTAAAATCTCAGCCTACATTTTTGTAGACACCCCTAAAGCTTGAGGCAAATATACTTAAATAAACAGATTATCAAAGCTTATTGTCTTTAAATGAACATCAAAGTACTCTAATTGAAACACCGTTAGGAGATTAGACGTTTTTTAATGAAAGTAGCGCTTACAAGGCGATTTTATTGAGTTTTGTGAAGTTTGAGTGTTAATCTATTTGTTTTTTAAATAAATTTTTTTACTAAAAATGATTTTTTTATCTTTTATTTATGTTAATATTGATAAAATGTCTATATATTTATAACTCTAAAATGGTTTTTAAAAAGAAGTCCGGAATTTATTTTTGATGAATTATTTTAGTACTGTATCGGTTATAAAGACCTTATGATCGAACGAATTATTATTAACCAACAAATTTAGATTTATGAAAAAAGTAATTTTAATGTTGATGACGATGTCGTTGATATTTACCTCGTGTAATTCAGACTCTACCGATTCGAAAGATCAAGGAGTAAACCGTTCAGAAGCTACAGTAAGTCCTGGACTAAAATCTCTTAGAGATAAAGCGTTGTCTGATATCAACTCCGGAGGAAAAATAATTTACAGTTCCAGTAAGGGTGCCGTGTTTTATTCAAAACTTAAATCGAAATCCCACATTATTATTCCGCCTTATGCTATAACAACGAAGGAAGGGAAAGATATCGATGGAGAAATTGAAATTGATTTTATTGAGATTTTTAGTAAGGAGAAAATGGTAGTGGCCAACAAACCTACCATGGCGCAGGTTTCCAGTAAAACAAGAGATTTGTTAGTTACAGGAGGGGAGTTTTATTTGGATGTTAAATTCAAGGGGGAACAAGTGGTTATCGTAAAGCCCATCCAAGTAAATGTAGATACATCCAATTCAAAAGCTGATCCAAATGGCATGGCATTGTGGAATGGAGTGATCGATACCAATGATAATTTAACATGGAACACAGCTCCTAAAGACGAATTGAGTTTTAATAATGATGGGACTATATTCAACGTTAAAGAGAGTGGTGGATTTTACGATGTTTTTGTAAAGAGTTCCGCTAATTTCGGCTGGTGTAATATCGATAAATTACTAAAACAAGACGGGCCTAGAACCACCGTTCACGTACAAGTACCCTTAGCTTTTAATCACACAAACTCGGCGACCTATATAGTAATAAAAGGACAAACGAATGCACTTTTTCAATTGTATACTTTTGATTCCTCTAACAATACTTTTGGCGATGATTATCCGGTGTTACCAGTGGGATTAGATTGTTATATTGTCTTTGCAGGAGAACAAAATGGAAACTATATCTATAGTATACTGCCTACTACACTTCAGAATAATGCGAGTTACTCGGTGCCAGCTAGTAGCTTAATTACCACTACGAACTACCAACAGTTGGAAGCGGCAATACAAGCTTTACCATAGAAAGTTGTTTTTTTGATTTTTAAAAAATGCACTCATCGCTAAGGATGGGTGCATTTTTGTTTATTAATCATAGCGTTGTTCGCTTGGCTGATTCGATAGGTTGACACTTAAATCATGATGAATTCGATTTGTGATAGTTAAAGAAGTACGAATCACATATGGTACTAAGGCTAATTGTGCATTTGCGTAAATGGGTACAGGAGTAGGGACTTTAATTTCATAATGTAAAGTGAAACTTTCATGACTAGGCGACTGAATTTGAATTATATTACTGAAATTTGCTGTTTTAAAATAAGGTATTTTATTTTCTTCATCCTCGCTAAGGAACTTGCATCGTTAACTTCATTTTTCTAGTGTTTATAAATAATCTCGTCAATGAAAAAAACAAATAGTGCTGTTTCTGCAGCCTTATTGTCAATGGTTTGTGTGCAAGGCGGTGCATCGATTGCCAAGCAACTTTTTCCTGCTGTGGGAGCCATAGGAACCAGTACGTTAAGAATTGGTTTGTCTGCAATTATATTGACGCTGATCAATCGTCCGAAATTTTTTAGTTTCACCAAAAAGCAGTGGTTGTATAGTGCGATGTACGGTATTGCAATTGCGGCTATGAACCTAATTTTTTATATGGCGATTCAGCGAATCCCTTTGGGTTTAGGTGTAACGGTGGAATTCATAGGCCCCTTATTTTTAGCCCTGTCCTTGTCGAGACGGTGGATGGATGTGGTTTGGGCATTACTCGCTGGGTTAGGGATACTATTTATAGTGCCTTGGCAGAGTAATGACGTGGATTTGTTGGGATTGTTTCTGGCTTTCCTCGCAGGAGCTTTTTGGGCTGCATACATCGTTATGGGGGGGAAGGTAGGTTCAGTTATGGAAGGTAAAGATGCAGTGACCACAGGAATGTTATTTGCGGCATTGCTAATCGTACCTTTCGCTATTTGGGATGGTGCCGTGTTTAATTTAACACCCTTACTTTTCTTAAAAGGTTTGGGAGTAGCGGTCTTATCCAGTGCATTGCCGTTCTCATTAGATATGGTTGCTTTAAAACGACTTCCTGCAAAAACCTTTAGTGTATTGACCAGTATGCAACCCGCTTTTGCGGCTTTCTCTGGATTGATCTTTTTATCTGAACAGCTCACTCTTATGCAATGGGTCTCGATAGCATGTGTAATTTCAGCGAGTATCGGAGCTACGGTTTTTAGCAAACAAAAGTAATTTTATAACTTATAAAGACTCTATATAAGCTCTGAGCCCTTTTAATTAAGGCTTATTTAGCTTTTTTTTCAATTATTAAAATAAATTAATGTTTAAATTGCACTATTAAAATTTGAATTGATGAAACATATAGAAAAGTTAGCGGCCATTCGCGAACTGATGACTAAAAATAATATTGATGCTTACATTATTCCGTCGTCAGATCCACATATCAGTGAATATTTACCAGCGCATTACCGTTGTATTTCCTGGATTTCAGGCTTTACTGGTTCGGCTGGAACCTTAATGATTACACAAGATTTTGCAGGTTTATGGACGGATTCTCGTTATTTTGTTCAAGCAAAACAACAATTAGACGGTTCGGGATTTGAATTGGTTAAGCTTAAAGTACAACATGCACCGGAATATGCCGAGTGGTTAACCGAAAAATTATCAGCAGGACAAACCGTTGCTTTTGATGGTAATTTAGCTTCATTGATGGTTGCTAATACAGTTAAAAGTCTATTAGAACCGTTAGGGATGAATGTTAATGGGCATGTTGATTTGTTAAGCCCAATTTGGGAAGGTAGACCGAGTTTACCAATGAATCCAGCTTATCTATTGACGGTTGCTGATACCGGAATGTCTACTTCGGAAAAACTGGCTGCAGTGCGTGCCGATATGAAAAAACTTCGTGCAGAGGCACATTTGATATCTTCTTTAGACGATTTAGCTTGGTTGTTAAATATTCGCGGAACCGATGTTAACTGTAACCCCGTTGTGTTAGGTTTTGTATATTTAACTCAAAAGGATGCTTTCCTATTTATTGCTGATGGCAAATTATCAGAAACTGCAACAGCAGAATTGAACGATTATGGCGTAAATGTTAAATCGTACGAATCGATTTACAGCACCATTAAATCGTTGACTGTATCTAGTATTTTGGTTGATCCAAAACGCACTTGCTTTGCTGTTTATGACGCGATTCCGGCTGCTTTAAATATTATTGAAGATTTAAATCCATCCACTATGTTGAAAGCGGTCAAAAATCAAGTGGAATTGGATCATATTCGTGACACCATGATTAATGATGGAGTAGCGATGACCAAGTTTTTTAAATGGGTAGAGGAGCATGTTGCTGAGGGTAATTTATCTGAAGTTTCGATTGCTGATAAATTATTGTCATTCCGTCAAGAACAACCCGGTTTTAAAGATATCTCATTTGGAACCATTGCCGGATATAGAGATCACGGTGCTTTACCGCATTATTCAGCCGATGAGGATTCTAACTATATATTAGAACCGAGAAGTTTGCTATTAGTAGACTCAGGCGGACAATACTTGACGGGGACTACAGATATTACCCGTGTGATATCTTTAGGAGAAATGACGCAAGAAGAAAAAGAAGATTATACCGTGGTTTTAAAAGGAACCATAGAAGGGTCGTCCGCTATTTTTACGAAGGGAACTCGTGGTTATCAGATAGATGCTATTACACGTCGTCCTATTTGGGCTACTAAACGCAATTATAACCATGGCACAGGACATGGAGTAGGTTTCTTTTTAAACGTTCATGAAGGTCCACATACCTTTAATGGAGCGGCAATTGATATTCCAATTCTAAGTGGTATGGTATCATCTATTGAGCCCGGTTTATATAGAGAAGGTAAACACGGAATTCGCATTGAAAATCTCGTAGTGTCCAAAGAACTTGAAAGCAATCAATTCGGTGATTTTATGGATTTTGAAACCCTAACTATCTGTTATATAGATACTAGTTTAGTAGAAAAAACCTTGCTTCACCAAGAGCACTTAGATTGGTTAAATAAGTATAATCAATGGGTGTTTGAAAAACTTGCTCCAAAATTAAGTGATTCAGAGAAAATGTGGTTGCGCTTAAAAACGAAAGCGATATAATCTAATCAACATATTTTTTAAAACTTCCTAAAGTAGTAGTATTTTAGGAAGTTTTTTTTTGGGGGGAGTTCAAAGGGGAGCATGCAGTAATTGTAACTGTAGTAGAGAAAGTGGTCGTCAGCCCTTTTTATATCGAAAGCTGTTTATTGGATGACTATAAAATTAGATTTAATAAGGATTCTTTGCCAATAAATGTTTCTATAGTATGTAATTGTTTGCGTTTTAAAACCTAAGATTCACCAATATATTTTTTTAACATAAAAAGACAAAAAGAGCATATACTAAGGTAAAAAGTAAATCGTTGTTTTATGAAGAATGGTTTAAAAGTTTATATATAATTTGTTTTTATTAGTGTATTTTTGTTTATCATACAATTTTTCATCACTAGCACCCTAGGGATTTTAAGAAAAATTTTTTTGAAGTAGCCTCTTATCATAACAAGTTAACTATTAACTTACTACCTAGTATTGTAATCATTTTAGATGATGGTGAGGACATTGGGATAGTGATAGATGGTCTATACTTGCAGTGGTCAGATCAAATGCTATGGATGCTATAATTGAATGAGACTTTGGGATGTCATAAAACCAATTATTTTATAAATATTAAAATAGCAACCAATTAGTGTCTTTTAGAAAATGAGCTCAAGTTTAAAAAAATATCTCCTTTATTTAGCTATTTCTCTATTAATAGTTATTACTGTATTTATGCTTAATAGAACGAATACCGTACCTCTTAATCCTATAGCATCCACTAAGCTATCTGGTATACATATGGATTCTTTATTATTACAGGGATCTAAAAATGCAGAGGTGACTTTAAATAAATTTAAGAATACCAATTTTGACGACTTAACGAAGGAAGAAAGAACGACTTTTTCTACCTATAAGATCATTATATTTTTAGAAAAGAATGAATTAGACAGTATACCTTATTATACAAACGAGGCTTTAAATAATGCCGCGGAAATTAAAAATGATCGTATTCAATCTCGTTTATATTATACTTTGGGGTCTTATTATCGGTTAATTGGCGATTACTCGAAGAGTTTGGAGTATTCTTTAAAGGGATTATCTTTTACTCCTGAAAACTCCAAAGAAAAGATTGATCTGTACAACAATTTAGGGGGTATATATTTTGAGTTGGACGATTATGATTTAGCTCTAGATTATTTACAAAAATCGTATCAAGGCGCTACTTCGCTTAAAGATATTAAAAGAACTGCTATAGGTTATGCTAACATAGGAAATGTGTATTTGATAACCGAAAATTATATTCCGGCTAAAAATAACCTTAGGCATTCCTGTCTTTATTTTGAAAAGGTTAATGATACGGTAAATATGATTAAAAGCTTAACTTCTATCAGCAAAATCGAGTTGATGCAGCATAATTTTGCAGCGGCTTTATCATACTTGGACCAAGCGAAAGATTTAAGCTTAAATACGGAAGTAAATGCGCAGTTGGCCTTGGTTTTTCAGCACTACGGGAATGCTTATGGAGGTAAAAAAGAATATCAGACTGCTATAGATTATTATAATAAAGCTTACAAATTGTCTGATGAAAATCAAATAGCTCGAGATAAAATGAATGCTTTGGATGGACTTGCTCGCAATTATAATAAATTGCAGAAATACAAAGAAGCCAATGAAAGTTTAAATCAATATCATCATATAAAAGACAGCATCTATGGTGTAAAGGTTCGACAAAAAATTGAAGAATTGAAATGGAGTACAGTTATCCATGATCAAAAACTAAAAAATGAACTGCTGTATAAAGAGGTTGAAACAGAAAAATTGAATAAGTCTAACTTGACTAAGACTTATATCATTATCATCGTAATAATTTTATTGATAGTCGTTTTCCTGTGGATGCTGTATAAGAACAATAAAAAGTCTTTGCAGATAGCTAATTTGTCCAACGATCTCTTGTCGGATAAAATTGAAGCAGAGACCAATCTCAAATTAATTCAAGAGGTACAGTTTCAGCAGGAGTTGGAAATTAGAAACAAAGAGCTCATTTCGTTAAACATCTTAATTCTGGCTAAGAATAAAATCTTTAATGATATAGAGAGCATCATTGAGAATGGAGGTCGTAATTTTGAAGAGACACTTTTTGAGTTGAAAAACATCATTAAGTCCAACCGCAATCAGGAGAATGATTGGGAGAAATTTAAAAATGTTTTTGAGTCTGTGCATCCGGATTTTTTTAAGACGATTAAAGATAAATTTCCGCAACTTTCCAAAACGGAAATTAGAGTTTGCACGTATATTAAGATGAACATGCCCAGTACAGAAATTTGCGAAATGTTAAATATAAACCAAAATAGTTTAAATAAAGGCCGATACCGAATTCGGAAAAAATTGGATCTATTAGGAACAGAAGATTTGGATGAATTTGTCAAATCTTGGTGATTTTAGTTTGGGTATAGATTAAAAGGCTGTTATGTAGGTAATTAGTATTGTAGTTAATATTTTCTGTCCATCATTTGTCTATAGGTTATAGTTGGTTAGTTCTGTAGTTGGGCTTATTTTAGCCCTAATTAAAGATTTTTAACCAATTCTTAACGATTATGAAATTTAGAGTAATTTTTTTGGCAGGGATGGTTGCATTATTGTTCAGTTACTGGCTTTATGCAAACGAAGATGTTAATAGGATTTCCGGGTTTAGTTTTAAAACGCTATCCAAAGATATCTTAGAACAGCTCAGCGGCGGTAAAGCCGATTTAGCAAAAGGGGTTTTGCAACCCGGCGAATTGTTTGTTGAAGACTTTGAGGGAACTTCCGCCTGGACTTTCTTTAATGAGCCAACAAACGGTTGGTATATTGGCACTGCAACTCAAAATGGAGGTGCTAAATCTTTATATGTTTCCGATAGTAAAGGAGCAACCAATACCTATTCCAATGGAGTTAAAACCATAGAAGTTAGTTTTGGTGTAAGCCCTTCTATTGCTGTACCAACCAATGCAACAAACTATATATTAAGCTTTGACTGGCTTTCTAATGGGGAAGGAGCAACCTTATATAATGATGATTTAGCGGTTTGGATTGTCCCTGCTACTTATAACCCGGTGGTAGGAACGAAATTGAACGCCAATTCAGGTGGAGTTTTATTAAAAGATAAGTTGGGGAAACAACTAACTTTTAAAAGGGAAAATATAGAAATTAATTTGAGTGCATACGCTGGTAAGGACATTAAAATAGTCTATCAATGGGTTAATAATATGTTTACGCTTTATCAACCACCAGCGTCCATTGATAACATCCGTTTGTATCAACACACCTGTAAAGCACCTTCAGATTTAAAAGTGTCTCAGATCACTTTGAATGGTGCTACCATTAATTGGAATGCTACGGATGCTTCCATATCAAATTTTGAAGTTTTAGCATCAACTAGTGAGTTATATCCATTAACTAATCAAGGTGTTGTTGCTGTTAACGGAACTAAGAGTTACACCTTTGCAGGATTGGTTCCCAGTACGTATTATTACGTTTGGTATCGTTCGGTATGTTCGAGCTCCGATAAGAGTTATTGGCAAGGACCAGTTAAATTTATGACGGTTTGTGGTGTTTTTAAGACACCATTTTATGAAACTTTTGATACCAATTCTCTTAATGTAGAATGTTGGAATTATATACAAAAAAATAGCACGGATGAAACCTCATTTCAGCTTTCTACTAATTATAGAATGGAAGGTGACCGCGGTTTGATGTTTAATACGAACACGGCTAGTAAAGCACACGATCACGATAGTTATGCAGTTACACCTACTTTTGATTTTGATGGTGGTTTATACAAATTGACTTATTATTATAAAACATCGCCTTCTGGAGGTAATGAATTTGAAGTGTTGTTGTCGAAAGACGGCATTGATGCAAGTAAATTTACGACGGTACTCAAAGCGAGACAAAAATATCAAAAATCTGAATATGTAAAAGAAACGATATTTATTCACGGTATTACCGGAAAAGTCAATATTGCTTGGCATGTGAATTCGTCAGGAAGCTCTGTTTTTCATATAGATAACGTACGTTTAGAAAGTGTCGTTTGTACAGAACCTTTACGATTGGCTGTATCGGATGTTAAAACGAACAGTGCCCAGTTTAATTGGGATGATGCTATAGCTAAAGAGTGGGAATACGCTGTTGTAAAGTCCAATAGTGGTAAGCCTACTACAGCAGGTACTAAGGTTGGTCAAACCACAGTTGTTGCTACCAAAGATATTGCAGGTAATTCGTTTACTTCTGATACTCAATATGATTTTTATGTACGCGCTAAGTGTTTGGACGGCACTATGGGTGAATGGATGGGACCCATAACATTTAAAACCGCATGTGATGCTAGAAATGTTCCGTATAAAGAAAGTTTTGATAGTACAGGTGAAAGTGATTTAGATTGTTGGACTATTTTAGACATCAATAACGATGGTACTGCTTATGGTAATATCTGGAAACAGTCCCAGTATACCGTTTATAAAGGCGATCGTTGTATGTATTACTCAGGCTCTTCGCCAGAGAACGAAGATTGGTTGATTTCGCCGGGCTTCAATTTAAAAGGCGGACTATATGCTGTTACATTCTATTATCAAGTCAATCAAAATACAACAGCAGATTTAGAAGTTAAACTTTCTACCTCTGGCGTATCACCGGCTTCTTTTACAAAAACGATAGGGACCACTCTTCAGTATAAAGGACCTGTTTATACCAAAAAAGTGGTTTATGTAGATGGAGTTAATGGGGTTGCAAACATTGGTTTTCACGTTAAAGGAAAGGGTGGAGCTATTCAAATCGATGAATTTAGCATCGAACAGGCTACTTGTCGTATCCCAGATGACTTAATTATTACTAATATCGGAACTGCCAGTGTGGATTTAACTTGGACAGACCCAACTAGCACTAAATGGGAATACTTTGTAGCTGTCGAAGATGGTTTGAATACACTTCCTGTTGGTTCGGGAACTAGTGCTGCAACAACTTCAATTAAAGCTACCCGAGTTAACGGTACTAATGTACCGCTAGAGCCCAATAAGGAATACAAAATTTTTGTACGTTCTTCTTGCGGACCTGGTTTATACAGCGAATGGGTGGGACCTGTCAAATTCAGAACAGAGTGTTTAATTACACAGATTCCTTATCAGGAAGGGTTTAACAGCAATTCAGAGACTCAGTATTGCTGGAAGATCGTTGATGGTAATAACGACAAACCGTGGTATGGTGGTTTTGGATTTTGGTTTGCAGCCGATTACCAAGCTTATGAAGGTGATAAGTCGATGTACTTTTCAAACTCAAACGGTCAAAATAATGATGACTGGTTGATGTCGCCGACTTTTAAATTCGATAAAAAGAAGATTTATCGCGTGACTTATATGCATCGTACCGAACCGGGGGTGAAATCTGAATTTGAAGTGCGTTTATCAACTACTGGAAGAGAAAAAGAAAAATATACTAGGGTTTTATTGGCAAACGCTACCTATGATAATGTTCCGTGGAAAAAACACAAGTTTTTACTTTCCGACATCGATGGTGATGTCAGCATTGCTATATATGCTTCAAATTTTAAAAATTGGGGATCGCGCACTTATATCGACGATTTTAGAATCGAAGAAGTGACTACTTGTACAGAACCTTTAAAACAAGGTGCTGAAAACATCACTGGAACCGCTGCCGATATTTTCTGGGATAACGATTTTGGAACGACCAATTGGGAATATTACGTCAGAAAGAAAGCTTTCTTAATCGCACCGCCACTTACAGATGGTATTGCGACGAATAAGAATAAAGTGAATGTGACCAAAGATTACTTTGGAGCAAATTTAGAGGGCAATACTTGGTATGAGTTTTATGTGCGTACCCTTTGTGGCGACACTTCAAAGACCGAGTGGACAGGACCGTATTATTTTAGAACGGCTTGTACGTATTTCACTTTACCGTATTGGGAAGGTTTTAATGGAGACGACAATTCCCTGCGATGCTGGTCCATGGTCAATGGCAACAGTGGAGCGAGTTTGTGGAAACAAGGAACGGCTAATTTGTTTGAAGGATCGCATTCGATGAATTTAACACAGTCTGGCACTGCTGCTTCTAACGACTGGTTTATCTCTCCGTTGTTTAAAAACCTGGATCCAACCAAGACTTATAGAGTTAAATTCAACTATAAAGGTACCGGTGCTGGAACCAACGAAATGGAAGTTTTGGCCTCGACAAAAACGACTGCATTGGCTGATTTTACGCAAGTCATCGCGCCAAAAATGAGTTATACCTCG
>DCKE01000024.1:85641-146206 GCA_002320285.1 Flavobacteriaceae bacterium UBA1682
ACCTACGGCAAAAGATGCGGGTACTCCAACATCATCAAGTGATTTTGTGGCTACTAAAGACATCACGGGTAAAAATCTTGTACCGAATACCGACTACGTATACTACGTGCGTACCGATTGCGGTAACGGTACATTTAGCGAATGGACGGGTCCGATAGCCTTTACTACTGCTTGTGATATTTATACGGTTCCGTTTGTAGCCGGATTCAATAGCAACTCCAAACAACTGCGTTGTTGGACTACAGCACAAGGGCCTGGAGGTACCACTGCATGGGCGGTAAATACGACTTGGCCTTATGAAGGAGATCGATTGATGCAGTTCAGTCAAACTTCTGCGACAGCCCAAGCGGATGGGTATTTAATTTCACCAACTATTGCTTTAGAAGCCGGATCAAATTATGTTTTGAAATATTATTACAAAACAGACTTTAAAAACATGAATGACTTTGAAGTATTGTTATCTACAACGGGTACGGCCATTTCAAGCTTTACCACTAAATTGTTGAATAGAAAAACCTACAATACGGAAAACTATATACAAGAAACCATTTTTATTCCAGGATCGGCTTCTAATGTCAATATTGCCTGGCATACGATGACCAAAGGTCCGATGACTGTAGGTATTGATTATGTAACGATTGAAAAATCAGGTGCATGTCCAGAGCCTACAAATGTAAAAGTAACTGATTATACAGCGAACACTATTGATGTAGAATGGACGCAGAGTGGGGGTATTACACAATGGGAAGTTTTCGTAACGGAATATGGAACAGCTATTCCTGTAGGAGCAGTCGGTGTAGTAGTTAACGGTACGCCAAAATACAAGGCTACTGGTCTTACCAGTGGAAAAGCCTATCATATTTATGTTCGCGCAAAATGTGCTGGTGGTACTGATATGAGCAACTGGTCAACGGCAGTAAAAGGGCCTACGAAGGTCACTACCAATGGGGAATGTAAAGGAGCGATTAACGTTCCTGTTAATTCGGGATCTGATTGTATAAAAACTATTGGAGTTTCTACTGTTGGTTCGCCAAGCATTCCGACAGGCGGATTCGTTTCAAAATGTAAGAGTTATTTACATACCAATGAAATGTGGTTTGAGTTTACTGCCACCGCAACCTCTCACTTATTATCATTTAAAAACTTCGTTGGGCTGAACAAATTAGAATCTCCAGCCTTTATGTTTGAAGTCTATTCGGGTCAATGTGCAAGTATATTTAACTCTTTGCTTATTTGTGAAAAATTTGACGGTTCTTATGGTACAAGTTATTCAAAAGACGACAAAGCTAAGACCATAAGCGGATTAATACCGGGTAATAAGTATTATGTTAGAGTAGCTGTACCAGTAGGAGACTTTTTGTTTACAATGTGTATAACGACCAGTGAATACAAGTATGTTACGGTTAGTAAAAACGGTGATAAATACACCACAGAAGAATTGGTTAAAGATGTTTTGATTCAATCGGACTGTGATTTGGTCAGCAATGTGGTTTATAAAGCAGGTCCTAAAGTAGGAGGAAATACCTTAGGGTACTTTAATCAAAACGGTTCTTTATTTCCATTTGAGGAGGGTATTGTTTTAGCGACTCACGATATTGCCACGGTACCTGGACCGTATTATGATTATGGTGATGCAGGTGGACCTTCTGGGGTCAGAGGAAAGATTGCTCCTTGGGAAGGTGATGAAGATTTAAATGCGGTTATCGCCAGTGCCGGTGGTAGTGTTTATGCCGGTAGTAAATCGGTCGCAACCTTGGAGTTTGACTTTGTACCGATCAAGGATACCATTCGATTTGAGTATTTGATGGCATCAGAGAGTTATTTACACAATTGTACGGTGGTATGCTGGGGAGCTGGAGCTTTGTTTACAGCTTGGCTAACCGAACTGGAAACGGGTCAAGGACAAAACATTGCTTTGGTACCGGGTACTAATGAACCGATCACGCTTTCAACCGTTCGCGATACCGATCGTTCGGGAGCTAATTGTGTCAGTGTACACCCAGAATTTTTCGGCAAGTATTACGGTAACGGACAAGACAATCCACTATTGGCGCCTATTAATTATGTAGGAATGACCAAACCGATGAGTTCTGAACCGGTTCATGTGAAACCCGGTGTCAAATATCGCATCAAGTTGGCGATGGCCGATTTCTGTAATACCAATCACATTTCTTCGGTATTCTTTAATGCGAGAAGTTTTGATTTGGGTGCATTGGATTTGGGTGCAGACTTATTGATTGAGGATAATACGGCAATTTGTGCTTCAGAAACCAAAACCATTCATTCTGGAATAACTCCTGGAAATGTTAAGATCAGCTGGTTTAAAGATGAAATACTTATTCCAGGTGCAGACAAACCGGACTTAGAAGTGGGCGAATCTGGAGTTTACAAGGCTGTAGCTCATTATGAAACCATCAATTGTGAGATATCGGGTAGCGTTAAGGTAGAGATGTATCCGCCTTTATCCGATAAGATCAAACCAGCAGCGCCTATTGCTATTTGTCGTACTTCATTAGAAAGTCAATATGTTGATTTAACCAGCGTTGAAGCCAATATGTTTGCGGGCTTAGATCTAAGTAAATATGTAATTAGTTATTACAAAACAGAAGCAGACGCTGCTGCGGCTGTGGATACGATATTAACCCCTAAAAAGTATTTAATCGACCCTGCTGTACAGCCGATTAAAAAGTTTATGCGTGTGGTTGATTTGACTACGGGATGTTCTGGTGTATTCGTAATTAATGTTGTTTTTGAAGCGGGTGCGCTTCCGAGTAAACCTGCTAATGTGACGGTTTGTTCACAATATACTTTCCCTACTTTGGAAGCGAATCAGTATTATTATACCGGATCTGCAGCTACAGGAGTGGAGTATAAAGCAGGGGATATACTAGATCAACCCGGTAAACATACCTTCTATATCTTCCAACGCAATGGCGATGAGGGTTGTTATGAAGAAACCACATACAATGTGGCTATAACAGAACCCGTAGTGGCAGATGTTTTTCCAGATGTAGTTGCGGACTGTGAGTTACACCAATTGGCTCCACTATCCAGATATAACAAATACTATACGGAAGCCGATAAAGGTGGAAATGAATTACTACCGGGAACTTTAGTTCCATTAAATACCACGATTTACGTATATGCTTCTTCTGAAGATGGCTTATGTGTGGACCAAAGTAGTTATACGGTAACTTATGAGGAATGTCCGATACCAAAGGGTATTTCTCCTAATGGAGATGGATTAAACGATCGTTTTGATTTATCCAATCACGGGGTTAGTAGCATTAAAATCTACAACCGTTACGGTTCAGAGGTATACGGTTTTGAAGGAACCTATACCAACCAGTGGCAAGGACAAGGAAAAGGAGATAAAATCCTTCCTGATGGAACGTACTACTACGTGGTGATTTCTCGTGGTAAAACCAGAACGGGATGGGTGCAAATCAATAGATAATAGTTTATCCACAATTATAATAATTTTACTTAATAGCGGTTTATTTTGGTTAGTAGGCTTATTGAGTTTAAGAGAGTCGCAATTATTGCGGCTCTCTTTGTTTATATTAGTTTTGGTTTTTTATAAATGCTGTATAAGGTGTAATTATAAAAATCATTACGAAAATATATTTTACATTTACTCTGCTAGTTATAAAACTTATTTTATATGAATATACCCCCATATCAAACATTTCCTATTCTAAAAGGAGACAAGGTTTGTTTGCGTCAAATAGAATTTAGCGATCTTTTGGATATTCTTAAAATTTCTTTTTATGATGCGATTCAAGCGAGCAATCTTGAAGAAGTGCAAGCAATGCAGGAAAAAATCAATCAGGATTACCGCAACGGTACTTCCATTCATTGGGGGATTTTTGACAATCGATCAAATAAGATTGTTGGAACTTGTGGTTATTACCGCGGCTTTCTTAATGGAGCAGGGGAGCTGGGCTGTGTGTTGTTGCCCCAATATTACGGAAAGGGTTTTATGACTGCTGCTATGGAGTTAGCATTGGATTTTGGAAGCATAACGATTAAACTTAAACGAATTTATGCGATAACATCGGCTAACAATGAAAAAGCGATTCAACTCTTACAAAGACTGAATTTTTATTTGATAGCTGAATCGGAAAATGATGATTTGGAATTCGAATGTAAGGTAAAAGGGGATTAAAACCGATTAATTAGCGATGTTTAACTAAAAAAGAGGTTCAGACCAATAGTCCAAACCTCCTGTTGAAAATAAATGAAATTAATAAAGAACTGCAATTATTGTTTGAGCACCCAAGCAAATATCAATGGAGCTACAATAGTCGCATCCGATTCGATCATAAAACTAGGAGTGTCTATGTCTAATTTACCCCAAGTGATTTTTTCATTTGGGATACAACCGGAATACGAACCAAAAGAGGTGGTTGAATCTGTGATTTGACAAAAGTAACGCCATTTTAAAACGTTTTCTTTTTCGAGATCTTGTTCTAACATCGGAGCTACACACATGGCAAAATCACCAGCTATACCACCGCCTATTTGGAAAAATCCAATTCCTTGATCAACGGCATTTTTTTCATAAAAATCGGCAAGCCACACCATATATTCGATACCGCTTTTTACTGTAGACGCTTTTAATTCTCCTTTGATAACATATGACGCAAAAATATTTCCCATGGTTGAATCTTCCCACCCCGGTACTACGATCGGTAAGTTGCGCTCGGCTGCAGCCAGCATCCAGGAGTTGCGCGGGTCAATTTCATATTCCTGTTCTAAAACCCCACTTAACAGTAATTTATACATGTTTTCGTGAGGAAAATAACGTTCACCATTGCGTTCAGCATCCTTCCATATCTTTTCAATATGGTGTTGTATTTTGCGGAATGCTTCTTCTTCAGGTATGCACGTATCTGTAACGCGATTGTATTTGCTTTGCAACAGTTCCCATTCATCTTGGGGTGTTAAGTCGCGGTAATTGGGAATTCTTTTATAGTGAGAATGCGCCACTAGATTCATGATATCCTCTTCCAAATTGGCACCCGTACAACTGATAATATCCACCTTACCTTGTCTAATCATCTCGGCCAGCGAAATGCCCAATTCTGCGGTACTCATTGCTCCGGCAAGCGAAATCAACATCTTACCACCTGCGAGCAGATGGTACTCATATCCCTTGGCTGCATCGACTACTGTTGCCGCATTAAAGTGTAAATAGTTTTTCTCAATAAATTGTGAGATAGGACCTCTTTTTTGTTCCATGGTAAAAAATTAATATAAAGCGTTTAAATTGAATTCTAAGGATTAAAAATCAACATGATAAATACAAAGAATAGTACCAAATGCATAATTCCCATAATTGGCGTAGTTCGCTTACCCAAGAAGGTAATTAAACTCAGTAACAACGTGATTACAAATAGGATGGTTTCGGTTGCACTCAATCCAAAAAGTACGGTTTTACCTGTAATCATACCGACGATGAGCACCGATGGTACGGTTAACCCGACAGTTGATACAAAAGCACCATGGCAAAGATTTATAGCCCGTTGAAATTCGTTGTTTAAGGCTGCTTTAACCGCAGTCATTGATTCTGGTGTAAATACGATTATTGCTATCAATACACCACCTAATAAAGGCGGTAATTGAGCTGCTTTGATACCGTAGTCCACCACGGTTGCCATATTATGTGAGAGCAGTACAATCGGTAGTATCATGGCCAACAAAACCAAGGAACGTACGATAATCTCCTTTTTATCACTTTTAAGGGTTGGAGTGCTTGCTGTAGTTTGATCGTTTTCGATCACTACGGTTGAACGGCGTTGTGAAAACGGAATCTCCATGTTTCCCGCTTGGGGTTGTATATATAGATGCTGATAGCCTTTCATCTGCAAAAAGAGGAAAAGACCGTACAGCACTATGATTAAAGACGATAAGATAATCGCTTGTGCGTGGGTAAACATACCTTGACCGGCTCCCTCAATAAAATTGGGCAACATCATAGCGATACCGCCAAGCATAATAATCATTCCCAAATAAGTTGTAGTTCCCTGAGCATTGTACTCCTGTTCGCCGTATTTTAATCCTCCCAATACGATACAAAGTCCAATGACTAAATTCATAATAATCATCATAACAGAAAAAATCGAGTCCTTACCAATGGTTGGAAATTCCCCTGGACCTAACATGACCGCAGAAATCAGTATGACTTCAATGGAAACTATAGATAAGGTCAATATTAAAGTACCATAGGGTTCACCGAGTTTATGAGCCAATTCATCGGCCTCTTTAACAACACCAAATGCCGCGCCTACTATGGTAATTAATAGAATTAAAAATCCGATAATAGCGGTTGTGGGTGTTATGAAGTCACCCAATATAGAATTGCCAAATAGTAGAAACCCCAACACGATCACCCATACCAAAACCAAACGAACACGCGTATTCATCGGAACGATATCTGATATAGATAAGTTGTTATTTAAAGGAATTTTAGCCATAATTTTACTTTGTTTAGGTATTGTTTTTAACAAAGCTAAATTATAGTGATTAGAAGAGTTTCTAATTATCCTATGATAATTAATGCGTTTTTTTAATAGCTTATTTCTCCTTGCGAATTCGACTTAAGCTCACTGGGGTCATTCCCAAATACGAAGCGATATATTTCAATGGAATTCTCTGAATTAACGTAGGAGATTCTGACATTAATAAATCATAACGTTCTTTAGCTGAAAGCAAATCATTGGAAATCATTCTACTCTCGATTTTTAACAATTCTATCTCTGCTAACTTTCTACCCCAATTGGCGATATGGATGTCGCTTTGATACAATTGATTGAGTCGCTCAATATTGATTTGAAAAAGCACACAATCTTCAAGCAACTCTATGTTTTCATAGCTCTTTTTATTTTCAACATAACTGCGCATCGATAATATGGTTTCACCCTCTTGACCAAACCAAAACGTAATATCGTGATCTTCCTGAGGGGCAAAAGCGCGAACTATACCGCTCTTGATCAGGTAGATATGATGCTCGATTTTGTCTGCTTTTAGTAAAATGTGGTTTTTTGGATAAACCAATTCCACCATCTGATCCTTTAAGATCATTCTGGAATTTTCAGGCAGTTTATATATGTGATCTAAAATTTGATCTATTTCCATAATCTTGATTTTTCAACTGAGATGTAATTATCAAAATTTTGAGGAATAACATCTATTCAAAGGTATAAAAAAAGGTGAAATACACTACTCTTTTGAACCTAGTTGCTTACATAAATCCGATTAAATCACTTTGTATAAGCGGCATTGTTTTTAGTACTTTTGAAATAACGTTACTATGGTTGTAGTAAGAAGTCAATTTTTAAAACTTAAACACCGATATCTATGGATTATACAAGAGTTTATAAAATGTCATTTGCAAGCGTTTACCCGCATTATATTAATAAAGCAGCAAAAAAAGGGCGTACTAAAGAAGAAGTAGATGAAATTATCTTTTGGTTAACCGGTTATGATGAGCAAAGTTTACAACAGCTTATCGACAATAAAACCGATTTGGAGACTTTTTTCGGTCAAGCACCACAAATTAATCTTAATGTCACGAAAATTACAGGACTTATATGTGGATATCGTGTTGAGGATATAGAGGAGCCGTTGATGCAGAAAATCCGTTATCTCGATAAACTGATTGATGAACTCGCCAAAGGCAAATCGCTAGATAAAATTTTGCGTAAGTAATTAAAAGGAGATTTTGTATTGCTTTACTTTTTAAGTAGCACTATAATGTTAGAGATAACAACATCAATAAGGCAAATCCTAGCGTTTATATAGATAAAAGTATAGCCTATCACTGACGTAAATATTTCTCAAAATTTTGGTATCTATCTATTGAAATGGTGGTTGTTATCTTGTTTTTTTATTCCATTTGTAACGTAAGCAAAAACCACAGTTCGGATTTTTGCTTACTGTTTTATGACTTGTATTTACAGTTCCTTTTTCCAAGCATTTTTGGAAATACTATATATATAATTTAACCGCGGTGCTTCACCATAGTAGGGGATTACTTCTTCCGCAATCTTTTCTGCTCCAAGTCTACTTATGGCAATTTGCGAACGTATATTATTTGCTCCTATATGGAAATAGACTTTATCGACAAATTGAAAGATATAATCCAACATGGTATTTTTGACTAGCGCGTTGATTCCCTTGCCCCAATGCGATGTAGCATAAAAGGTATAACCAATTAAGATACTGTTGTCTCGCGAATTAAAATCGTAAAAACGCGTGCTACCAATAATACTGCCGTTCGATTTATCGATAATTTTAAAGGCACCATGGCTGTTTATAGCTCCTTCAAAGAAATTTTTAAACACCTCTTTTTTCCAGCGATCGGTATTGGGATGTTGTTCCCATATTTTCGGATCCGCAGCTGTTGCGTACAACTCTTCAAAATCTTGATTTTTTAAGGGAACTAACATTACATCATCATTTTCGAGTACGGGTTGTATATCAAATTCGGCAGTAGGGTAGTTCATTACTCTCTTCATCAGTATATCCGTTTGTTCGTCTTCCCCCAATTTAAACAAGTGTTGCCCAAATTCGACAAAACCATTTTTCTTATAAAACTGTATGGCTCTTTGATTTCCTTCCCAAACTCCAAGCCAAATAAAGGAGGCCTGTTTCTTTTGTGCTTCATCTAAGGCTTTGTCGTAAAGAATTTGTCCCACTTTTTTACCGTGAAACTCTTTAGCGACATAAATACGCTCAATTTCTAAAGCATCGTCACGCTGTTTTTCGGTTTGTGAACTTCCTGTGTTGAGTTTTAAATAACCGACAACACGATCTTGTGCTAAAGCAAAATAGAATTGAGAGTCTGTATTTTGAAGTTCTCTAGTTAATTTAGGCAAAGCAAAACTCTCCGCTAAGTAATCCGTCATATTTTGATCACTGTTGCCGGTAGAAAAGGTTTCAAAAAAAGTTTGCTGCCCTATTTGTTGTAATTGCTCCAAATCGTTTAAACGAACTTGTTTGATCGTAATGGGTTCCATAATTTTTAAGATTAAAGATTTTTGATGTATTGTGCCAAATCCTGTTCCGACTGGCCTTGTTGTTCTAAGTGATCGACAATTCGTCGCTGTTCGGCTTTGGTTTTATTCTGGCTTAGTTTCTTTTGTCCTTGTATTGCTGTCACTTCGATTTCGAATGCAACAATACCTTTGATCATAGCCTGCTTATAGTTATCGCTAAGTTGACTCCATTGTGTCGAGTAGTCAGGTTCATAAAAAGTGATCATTTGTTCGAGTGCCTGTATTTTGGACAAATCCTCGCTAAGTATTTTTGACTTGCCATAAGCGTGTACACTGATATAATCCCAGGTGGGTACACTTTGAATTTGGTCATAGTGAGTTGGCGATATATAGGCATGTGGTTCAGCAAAAATGATTAACGAACTGTTTTGTTCAATATAGTTGGTTTGTTCGTTTGCCTTGGCAAAATGACCGCTTAGGATTAGCGAGTTTGCTCTTTCTTCGATGATCAGCGGCAGCTGAGTAGCGATCGGTATATCTCCCTTGTTGGTAATTATAGTTGCAAAGGAATACCGTTTCATAAAAGCAATTTGCTCACTTTTATCGTCAAATTCAAACATTTTAGGTACAAACATAAGTCTTGTTTAAAAGATAAAGTTAAATGAATTCAGTGAAACAGTTGATTTATTAAATGTTAAACCCTGTAATTAAGTGGATTCTAAAAACAAGGCATTAGCCTTGTTTATTTGGCAAATTTTTTGGAGCCTAACACACAGATTATCACGCCTACAGTGACAAATAGCATACCTATGCTCACTTCTTCCTGCAATAAGGTTGCGGATAAGGCCAATCCAAAAAAGGGTTGTAATAGCTGAAGTTGTCCGACTTTAGCAATACCCCCTTGTGCCAATCCTCGATACCAAAAAATAAATCCTATAAACATACTGAACAAACCGATATAGAATAAACTAAACCACGCAGTAGCGGGAATACTTTCGAAGCTAGTAGGTACGAAAAAAAAGCTCAATGACAGGCTTAGGGGTAATGACAATACTAAGACCCACGAGATCACCTGCCAGCCGCCCAGGGTTTTGGATAATTGGGCACCTTCAGCATACCCCAGACCGCATAAAACAATAGCCAATAACATCAGTATATCACCAATTGGAGAGGTTTCTATTCCCTGAGAAATGGCGTAGCCAATAACCAAAAGGCTACCCATTAATGAAAAAAACCAGAATATTTTCGACGGTCGCTCGCCACCGCGAATCACGCCGAATATAGCAGTTGAAAGTGGTAGCATAGCTAAGAAAACCAAGGAATGAGCCGATGAAATGTGTTGTAAAGCAAATGCTGAAAGTAATGGGAAACCCAAAACTATACCAAAGGCTGTGATTAACAAGGAGCGTAACTGCGTCAGTGAAGGACGTTTTTCTTTGAATATCAATAAGGCTATTAAGGCCAGTATACCGGCAATAGCCCCTCGAGCACCTGTTAGAAAAAATGGATTAAAATCCATCACTGCTACTTTGGTTGCTGGCATAGATCCGCTAAAAATCACTACGGCTATAAAACCGTTGAGCCAGCCACTCGATGGGCGTTCCAGAGCTATATCACAGTGGTTTAATGAGGGATTGAGGGTTTGTTTTAAATTCATCGGTTTCATGCTTATGTGGTTGCGATATTTAGAAAATAAGGGTTGCGGTTATTTTTAAACAAAATTACGCTAGTCTGTTGGTTAAGTACAGTAACAGTTTTGTATATTTACATGGGTACAGTTAACATTGCAACAGATGAATAAACTTTTTAAATATTCCGAGCTAGCCGATAAAATAACTTCTCAGATTAGAACCGGCGTCTTTAAACCTGGCGACAAATTGCCATCGGTTAGAAATTTATGTAGGGATTATGCTATCAGTATGAATACGGCTAAACGGGTTTATTGGGAACTCGAAGCGCAGTCGTTGATTGAGTCCAAGCCTCAGTCGGGATTTTTTGTAACGAGCATGCACGACGCTAATTTACCTTTGCCACAGAGTAGCAGTCCCTCTTTAATTGCAAACGACACAGAGCCTTCGGAGTTGATCACTAAAGTTTTTGCCAATATGGGTCGTACGGATTTAACCTTGTTTTCAATTGGTATACCCTCGGGTAATTTACTGCCAATAAGTCAATTAAAGAAGGAAGTCATAGCCGCTACCCGAGAGCTGATCGGTGGAGGCACAGCCTATGAGCCGCTACAAGGCAATGTGAAATTGCGCAGGATGGTGGCTTTGCGGTCACGGAGCTGGGGCGGTAATTTGCAGGAAAAGGATTTGATCACGACTAGTGGAGGCATGAATGCGTTGTCGTTCTGCTTGATGGCGTTGGGGAAACCCGGCGATACGGTGGCTATGGAAAGTCCCTGTTATCCGGGTATTTTTCAGTTGGCGATCAGTTTGGGATACAAGATTATCGAATTGCCAACCCATCCTACAACAGGTATAGATATTTCGGTCTTAAAGGCTGTATTGCCACAAATTAACCTGTGTTTATTGGTTCCCAATTACAATACTCCTTTGGGCAGTTGCATGCCTGATCAAAATAAAAGAGAAGTCGTAGAATTATTGGCAAAACACGATATACCCTTGATAGAAGATGATATCTATGGCGATTTATACTTTAGTGGACAACGCCCAAAGTGTTGTAAATCGTTTGATACTACGGGCAATGTACTTTGGTGCAGTTCGGTGTCTAAAACCCTTGCTCCGGGATATAGAGTCGGATGGATAGCACCCGGTAAACACCTTGAAAAATTGTTAAAACTAAAACTGGTGCATCAATTTTCAGCCACGGCGATTATTCAAGAAGCCGTTGGTAATTTTATGAAGACCGGTCGGTATGAAAAACATTTAAAAGGACTTCGACGCACGTTGCAACAAAACTACCATAATTACGTACAAGCGATCGTCGAATATTTTCCCGAGGGAACAAAAATAAGTCGACCTCAAGGTGGTTTGGCGATCTGGGTGGAATTTGATGCTGCTATAGATACGATGAAACTCTATGATCTCGCGATTAAAAAAAACATTAGCATTGCTCCAGGACGGATGTTTACCGTTCAAAATCAATTTCAAAATTGTATGCGACTCTGTATTGGTTTGCCCTGGGACGAGGATTTAAAACTAAAGTTAAAAGAGTTGGGTATTCTACTTAAAAAAATGCATTGAGCTGTTTATATTACTTTTATATGCGTTTATTTAAAGCTTTTAGTTAATTCGATTTATCAGCTTAAATTGTTCTTTTAAAAAACAATTAAATAAAGCAAGCTTGTCTTTTTTGGTATTGTGTCGTTGTAAATGTCATGTTCTGTAATTTCTAACGGCACAGTTCCCACTGTCAACATAGTAAAGTTTATGGGGTGTTGGCATCGTTTACAACTTCCTTGAGAATTGCCATACCATTGATTGCGGAAGGGAAACCAGAATACACCGATATCAATAACATTATTTCTTTAATCTCATCTACTGTTAATCCTATATTTAGTCCAGCTTTTATATGGAATTTAAGTTGAGCAGCGGCAGTTCCTAAAGTTGCTAAAGCTGCAATTGTGACCGTCTGTCTGGATTTTTTATCGAGATTTTTGCGGGAGTATATTTCACCATATCCGGTTTCAAGAATAAATTGAACAAGCTCAGGTGAAAAGCTTTCGAAATTCTCACGCAGTTTATGTTCTTGTGTACTGTCGAGCAAAGCCAATTCTTTAGAGCCTTTTTCCAATAGAGTCGTTAAATCGTCGGTCTGAGCAATTTCTCCTTCCATATCCTTAATGCCTTGTTTTTTTCGTTCTTCTAGCACTTCCCGAAAGGTATTCATCGCGCAAATACTTTTGGGAAAACCGACATAGGCCGACATTTGAAGAATAACTTCTTTTATTTCATTAATGGTATTTCCCGTATTTAAAGCTCCATTAAAATGTACTTTCATTTCGGGTATTGCTCGTTGTGTGATCAACGAAGATAGGGCGACCAATTCTTTCGACTTATTTGGAAGTTTATCGAGACTGTATACACTACCAAAAGCGTATTCAATAATAAGACTAGCCAATTCTGGTGAAAAGTCTTGTAGTCCATTGATAACTTTTTCTCCGGCTTGTCCATCGATTTGCTGTAACTTGTTCCATCCAATAGGATAACGTGCTGATTTTTCCATCTGTGAATACATTTTAAATAGCGGTAAAAGTGCCAGTATAATAATTGTAAGATTTCTCATTTTTAGAGCTTTATAACAAATATAAAACAACAACAATCTGATATATAGGACTTTTACTATTGTTTTCGGTACTTTTTAAGAAAGTCTGATGGGCTAAGCGTGGTTTTCTTTTTGAAGAAACGCGAAAAATAGGAACTGTCTTCAAATCCCAGTTGGAAAGCGATTTCACTGACTTGTTGATTGCTGTACAATAAGAATCTTTTCGCTTCAGTTAATTTAATATCTAATACATACTGTTTGGCAGTGGTTCCTAAGTATTTCTTGCAAATAGCATTCAATTCGGCTACAGTGAGCTGTAAGGCGTTGGCATACGATTCTATGGATTGGTTTTGAGTTTCCTTTTCTGTTACTAACTTTTTAAAAGCGATAATATGGGGATTGGTGGAATACTGTTTACATTGATTTAGTTCAGAAAATCTTTCGCAAAGTCGATAAATATATTTGATATCAATAATGATATCGCGCTGAGATCGAAAGTTTTCAATTAAATCAGGAAACACCTTGGCGAGTATATCCTTAGATCGACCATGAATATCTAAATATGGAAAGCGATAATTCAAATTCAGTTCTTCTCCAAGTATGCGGTCTATAGTGAGAATAAATCCCCGGCAATTATCCGAATAATCCCAATTGTGAATTTGTTTTGGACTGACAAAAAAAACTCTATTGGGTTTGATTTCATATTCTTCGAAATCGATTACATAAGAACCTGTTCCCACGGTAAACCAGACTAATGAAAAAAACGAATGACGGTGAGCCCATTCTATATCAGGATCTTCAGTACTTTCAAAAGTCCCTACATAATACGGAATGTAATGTGGGGGTAACGCTAATAATTCTGAGATTGTGTATACTTTTAACATGTTGAAAAATTATAAAATTTTTATTTTTACGATTTGTCGATCACCCATTGTTTTTAGTTGTTGATAAATGGAAACAGTTCAAATCCTGTTTCTTTCAACGCAAATTCTAGGCATAGGCTACCCAATAAATAGGTCTGTCAATAATTATTTTTAGGTTGCTATTTAATTTGAATAACTCCTTGTTTGTCAAGGCGCTAGAAGAAGTGTGCTTTTTTCAAATATACTATAAAAATAAAAATGTCATTTTATTTTAATACTTTTATTGTGAGGTTCAATATCATAAAGAATAATGATGGAATCGAGCATATTCGGGTTTTAGCACGCGCTATTTCTAAAATTGAGGACAATCAGCTGCTGATTAAGCTGTCGTTGATTGCGTTCAAGCAGTTGGATTTATAGATTGTAGTAGGGGTCTTCGGTAGCGTTTTGCCATCTTTGCTTTTAGCATAGCAGTTGTTAATCTGCGATAAATCGATTTACAGCTGTATTGCTATCAAATGATTTAAAAATTATATATGAGTTTAAATATTGTTTTAGAGCAGTTTAAAGTAGATGACTTTAAGTTGTACTTTGAGTTGGTTAGCGACGAAAGCGTCATGGAAATGATTACGGAAAGAGCCTTACCCTTAGAGGAGGCTCAGACTGATTTTGCAAAATTGCTTAAAAATAATGCACTTGATTTGCAGTGCGGTAGTTTTAAAATCATCGACGGTGATACGGGTGATTTTATTGGATTGGCCAAATTGGAGATAGAAGAATTAGGTAGTGTTACGGCCGAATTAGGCTATATGCTGTTACCGGAATATTGGGGCAAGGGAATTGGTAGTCTCATTGCAAAAACCTTGATTGAAAAAGCACAGCAGCGCAATCAGCTTCAAAAATTAATGGCTATAATCGATCCTAAAAACAGTGCTTCTCGAAAAATTTTAACCAATAATGGATTTGAATCGGTATCCTTTGAATATTTCGATGGATTGCCTGGAGAAATACTCGAATTAAAACTTCATCGCTAAAGTTTATTTTTAAAAATCGCAACATAATTGAATTTAGGATACTTCTTCGAATCTAAATCGGCATATTTCCGCTATCAGCGCTTTGGGAAGCGGTTTTTCATAGGAGAATTGTATTGTTCCCTTGCTGCATTTATAAGTGCTTAAATCATCTTTAAAAGCAGTTACAGCACTGGGAGTAGGGTAAAAGCCGATATGTGAGGGATAGACAGCAAAATATACCAATATTTTCCGATACCTATAAGCAGGCATATTATAACTGATGACTTCTTCAGCTTTGGGTAAGGCTGATTTAATGATGAGGCGTAGCTCTATAGCACGTTCCAACTGCGGTGATGAAATCGCGTCTAAGTACTGATCGACACTGACGTATTTAGTGGGCGTCATAGGCTCTCTTTAGTATGGTTAATATACGATATTTAGCGCTAATCTCCAAATGAAAAATTTAGCTGTTTGAATATAATGTATAAAAAAAGATGCCCAGTTTTTATTGGGCATCTTTTTGATATATAAAACTTATTGTGAATTACCACGATATAGGAACATAGTCTTTTAAGAACTTTCCACACCAGTGTTTACCGGTATTGATACCATCGAATAAAGGATCCATTACTCTCGCTGCACCATCAACAATGTCTAGTGGTGGTTGGAAATCTTCTTCCTCTTGTTTGCGTCTGGCCATTTCTGCCGGATCCTCGTCGGTTACCCAACCCGTATCGACGGCATTCATATAAATTCCTTCTTTGGCCAGCGAACCTGCTGCAGTATGTGTAAGCATGTTTAGGGCTGCTTTAGCCATATTCGTGTGCGGATGACGATCGTCTTTATAGCCGTGGTAAAATTTGCCTTCCATAGCCGAAACATTGATGATGTGTTTTTGACCGGTTTGATCTTTTTTCATCACTTCGGCTAGTCGGTTACACAACACAAAGGGTGCAACGGAATTGACCAATTGCACTTCAATCATCTCGGTGGTTTCAATCTGTCCAAGTTTTAAGCGCCAGCTGTTGGTTTTTCTCAAATCTACCTGTTGTAAATCGGCATCCAATTCGCCTTCTGGAAATACTTCTGTGGCGACGAGTGCCTTGTCAAACGAATAGGGGATTTGCGATAACTGAGCCGAAGCTCTCAATCCTATTCCTGGCTCCGGTCCGTGCCAAGTCACAGGCATATTCTGATTCGATGAAGCAGTGCTTGTCAATAGCTTTAATTCCTGTAAACAGTCTGTGTGATCGAGTAATAACTCTTGTACTGCTTTGGGCAGCGATTCAACAGGACGCTGCTCGTTGTCCATCAAATGGGTATAAAAACCAGCTGGTCGGCGTACGGTTTGAGCGGCATTGTTGATTAGAATATCCAAGCGACCGTATTTCTGTTCGATATAATTACAAAAAATCTCTACACTCGGTATATGTCTTAGATCTAATCCGTGAATCTTTAAACGGTGACCCCATTCCATAAAATCGGATTCCTTGGCAAAACGAATAGCCGAATCGACAGGGAAACGCGTAGTGGCAACAACCGTTGCTCCACCGCGTAATAACATCAAAGTAATGTGGTAACCAATTTTTAATCGCGATCCGGTGATTACGGCTAACTGCCCTTTGACATCGGCTGTTTGAAAGCGTTTGGCATAGTTAAAATCGCCACAATCGGTACACATCGTATCGTAAAAGTGGTGTAGGGTAGTAAAGCGGGTTTTGCAAACATAACAATTTCTTGGTGTTTCCAATTCCAAAGGTTCTTTACGAACTAAATCGTTATAAGCCAGTAATTTTGGTGCAACGAAAACAGCTGCTTCTCGAGCATGGCGAATTCCCGTCACCTTACGAGCGGTTTTGTCTTTATTTTCCTTTTTGCGTTTGGCAACCAGTCTTCCATCTTTTTTTCTACGCGCCAATTCATCGCGATCCGGTCGTGAAAATTGACCTGCAGCCTTGATCAAGGCCGTACGTTGCTCTTTGGGTATATCAAAAATCTGATCGGTATCCGTGTTGAGTTGTGTCAATAAAGCAATGCATTTGTCAATATCTGCAGCACTGATCTGTTGAGTAGAAGGTATTTCCTCGTTCGTCATCTTAAAAAACAATTCAATCTTGGCAAAAATACCAAGGGCACAAAGATAGGTTTTAAGCGCGAAATATTTATGGCGAAATAAAACTTGAAGCACACATTTTAAAAAACCGCCAATTTAAAAGCCACATTTTCGAAATCGTATATAATCAGAATTTTTATTAGTGGTCTCCTATGACCTTAAAAGTCCCTTCACTTGAATTGTTGTAATCATTTAACAATGCTTTTAGAAAGTTGATTGTTATTATATTATATTTTAGCTCAATCACCAAAAAATAAAAGCATGCGTATAAAACTATTACTTAGTTTAGTATTACTTTCTTATGTCGCTCTTGGACAGGCAAAAAAACCAGAAGACTTTGGATTACAACATATAGGATATACCTATAATGGGGATCCAGTCGATATCTTGATTAAATCCAAAAAAGGGGAGGAAAATATAAAAAAACCGCTATTTTTCCTATGTCAAGGTAGTTTACCACAACCGCTAATCAGATATGAAGAACGCGGTCAGTATCCAACGTTCCACTTTAATACGGATAGTTTGGCTCAGAAATATCACTTAGTCATTGTGGGAAAACCGTATATCCCCCTAATGGTACAAATTAAAGATTTGGATACAAAGAGCCAAACTTACATCGACAGCACAGGAAAAGTACCTGTTGAATATACAAATCGCAATTATTTGAGTTATTATACCAACCGCAATATCGCCGTGATCAAATACCTGCAAAGTCTCGCTTGGGTATCCTCTGAAAGGCTTGTGGTTGCCGGACATTCCGAAGGAAGTACTGTAGCGGCAAAAATGGCGCTCGATTGTGATAAAATTACACATTTAATCTACTCCGGGGGTAATCCACTTGGACGAATTATGTCTATTATCACCGAGTATCGATTTAGCGAAACAGTCGAACAGCCCAATGCAGAAAATGCTCTGGCATATTGGCAAAATGTCGTTGACGACAAAACGAATCTAAGCGACGAGCACGGAGATACCTATCGTGCAACCTATGAATTTTCTGAACCTTCGATAAACCATCTGCAACAGCTAGAAATTCCGGTTTTGGTCACTTATGGAACCAAAGATTGGAGTGCCTCTGCCAACGATTATTTACGCGTCGAAATCATCCGTCAAGGAAAGAAGAACTTTAGTTTTATACCTGTTATAGGTACCGAACACAATTTCTTTCCGGTAGATCAAAACAACATACCCAATTATCAAGTAAGAAATTGGGGAAAGGTAGTCAGGGATTGGGAGACTTGGTTAGCAGCTCATTAAGTAACAGGGATTCCCGATAAATGATTTTTTTCATAAAGCCAAATGCTGTTATAGCAACCGAGTATTTACGGATTATAATCGATTTTTTCGAATTCCATTTTTATCAAATTCCCGTCTTAAAAGAATTTCTACAATAGGAACTACGAGTACAGATAAAACGGTAAATGCTATTAAAGGAAATATTACTGCGGTTTCTTCTTCAAACAGCTTAGGAGCAATTAGGCTAAATACGATCAAGGCGATGATATTGAACAATAATATTTTGTTAGCCAGTTTATTGGCATACACCCAAGTTTCATCATTTTTGACAGATAAACGGCTTTTATATCCAAAAAAACTCGGTGTAGCCGGGGTGTATTTCCAACTGATAAACAGGAATACCAACATAATTGCGGCTAATATAAATGAGGGATTCATCATGACTTTTAAAAGCGATTTTAAATTATAAGGGGTAATATATTAAATAGACGCTACAATCTCAAATTCTTAATGATTAAATTTTTTTTATCTTTGAAACATGGAAAACATCTCGACAAATACACTAATCAGAACAGCTACCGCGGCAGATTTACCTCAACTACAAATTTTTTTGCAACACTTAGTCGATGCCGAACGCCCGTTTGATCCGACCTTAAAAGAAGGAGAATTGTTTTATTACGACATTAGTGATTTGATGAGTGACAAAACTACTGAGGTATTAGTAGTCGAATTCAATAGCCAATTGATCGGATGTGGTTATGCACAAATCAGACCGACTAAGGCATTTCAGATTCACGAGGCTTATGGTTATATCGGTTTTATGTTTGTCGATCCTGCTTATAGAGGTCAAGGTATCAGTAATCTACTGCTAACACAGTTAAAACAATGGCTGATCAGTCACGGAATCACCGAAATTAAACTCGAGGTCTACGAACAAAATACAGCCGCAATTCGCGCTTATGAAAAGGCGGGTTTTAAACGATTTACCACTACCATGAGATTAGAAATCTAAGACAATCTTTATAGGGTCTAGGTAGGCAATCGTTATCGGATTATCTAAATAATATCCTGAATTGATCATATCATATCTCGCACCTTAACTTAACCATTTGGTAAACTTTTGAATAATTAAACCGACTACTTTTGAGACCAAGGATTTCAAAGGGAAATAGTTATGTCTAATAAAAATCATAGTTTCCAGCGTTTGTATCAACAGCATTGGGCAGAACTCTATGCTTTTGCCTACAACGTCATGCACGATAAGCAAAGAGCTGAGGATATCGTACAAGATATTTTTGTCGATCTGTGGAATCGTTTTGACGATTTAACGATCCATCATCACCGCGGTTATTTGTTTCAATCGGTAAAAAATCAATGCGCAAAGAATTTTGCTAAAGGTGCTTTACAAGAGGTACATATAGAATCGTGGACCGCTTTTTTATCCGAAATAGAAGAACCGGCCTACGAGGAAATCAAAAGTCAATTGTTGGATGAAATCGAAACAACGGCTAACAGTGTATTACCGGCTAAATGTCTGTTGATTTTTAAAATGCGTTTTTACGAATCTCGATCGTATAAAGAAATTTCCCAACAACTTCAAATCAGTGAAAGCACGGTGGAAAACCAAATTACCAAAGCTTTAAGACTACTTAAAAATTCCACCCGCTACATCACCGATATCCATTTGGTAATCCTACTGCTATCTCAGCTTACGGTTAATTAAACGTTATGCATTTTACCAAATTGCTAAGGCTTTTTTTTTCAATAGGGGAATAACAAAAAATCGGTACATCATCACAGGAACCATTAATCAAATACCTGTGAGAACCATAAGAAGGCTTTTTAAAAAATACTCCGATTCCGAAACCTCGAAGGTCGAAACGGATTTAATCCATACCTATTTTGATCGACTTCAAAAAAGGGGAATAAATATCGAAGAAGTCCAAAGTAATCTGGTTTTAAATCGTCGTATTTATCAAAAAATCAATCAAAAAATCAAACCTGGTATTCTTCAACGTAGCAAGCCTTTTCTACCAATAGCAGCGAGTTTATTGTTATTGCTGAGTATTTCTCTGACTCATTATTTTTATTTGGATAAACCGACTGAAAAATGGCTAAGCCTCAGGGCGGGCAACGGCGAGCAACTTGATTTTTATTTGAGCGATTCTACCCAAGTGTACTTAAGTCCCGGTAGTACGTTGAAGTATACTGCTGATTTTGGCGATCAAGATCGTAAGGTATATCTCGATGGAGAGGCCTTTTTTAAAGTAAGAAAAAAAGTCAACCACCAAGCTTTTGTGGTAGAAAGCACCCATTTATCTGTTCGGGTACTGGGGACAGCGTTTAACGTTCAAGATATTGAAGGCGAAACCACTGCGGTGCTTGTTCACAGCGGTAAAGTTAAGGTTGAGGAAAGAGTGACCAAACAACAGCAAATTATAACAGCCAATCAGCAGGTTGTTTACGATATGGCTTCGGGGCAATTGACCAAAATGGATTTGCAGCAGCAGGAGATTAATAAGTGGTTCAATGGGCAAATTCGATTTAAAAGTGCATCGCTGACAGAGGTAATTAATACCCTGCAACGCCGCTTTAATGTCGAAATTGAAATTAAAACCACCAAGTTACCGACCTATCCCATCAGTGGAGATTTTACAAACGAGACTATAGAGGAAGTATTGAACAGCTTAAATTTTTTATATGGTATTACCTATGTCAAAATTGATGAAAAACACATCGAGATCACCATACATTAAATTCAAAGGTAAGGACGACTTAGAGTATTGAAACCAACACATATAACACTAACCAAAAAGGATAAACAAATGAAAAATTAATCAAAAAAAAAACCTATATCAAGTTGCAGCTTGTATAGGTTGATAGGTAAGAATAATTCGAAAATTAAACGGAATAACCAACAGCAAAGATAACCATTATGTGTTTCCAATTTTTAAAAGGGCCCAATAAAGTTTATGCCCATCTCTATTTACTCGTTGCGTGTTTACACGTATTTATAACGCCCAGTGTGGCGGCTAACAAGCTTTCTAAGCCCACTTATAATCTCAGTTTGGAAAACGCCAAAATCACGGATGTATTTAATCAAATCAAACAACAGTCCGCTTATACTTTTGTCTATGCCGACAATTTGAACACCCGTACCAAACAATTAGACGTACAGCTGGAGGCGGTTTCTATAACCGAAGTACTCGATTATGTAGCGATGCGCTACGGAGTTAGTTATCAATTGTCAGGAAAAACGGTTTCCGTAAAGTTTCAAGAGGGTGAACGCAAAAGAATTCAAGGGATTGTAAAAGACGAAAACGGACAAAGTATACCCGGAGCAATTGTCAATATTAAAGGAACTCAGGAGGGAACGATTACCGATTTAAATGGACATTTCACTATACAAGCTCAAGTGGGGATCGACCAAATTGTGGTGTCGTTTATGGGGTATAAAACCGTGACGCTTAAGGCAAAGGAAAATCTTTTGATCAGTTTATCTAGTGATGAAACCAGTTTAGATGAACTCGTTGTGACTGCCTTGGGAATTAAACGTGAAGAAAAACGATTGGGCTATGCTCAGGAAACGGTTAATGCAGAAAAATTATCAACGGCGGTAGCCAATAACTGGTCTAGCGGATTAAAGGGAAAAGTAGCGGGATTAAACATCTTTTCAGGAAGTAGTGGACCGATTAACTCTCAACGCATTCAGTTGCGGGGAAACACTTCTCTGGACGCTAGTAAAAATTATGCGTTAATCGTTATTGACGGGGTTCCTATGGATCAGGAAATGACCTCAAACGGTTATAATACGGCAGCCTTCGGAAACGATTCACCAGTTGATAATGGTAACGCTATTTCAGACTTAAATCAAGATGATATCGAAACGGTTACCGTATTGAAAGGACCAACTGCGGCTGCTTTATACGGATCAAGAGCGGCCAATGGTGCCTTGATTATTACAACCAAGTCTGGTAAAAAAGACAATAAAATGGGGGTGACCTATAACTCTAGTGTGGCATTCGACGTCATCAACAGATGGCCGGACTATCAATATGAATACGGACAGGGGTCTGGGGGTTTTTTCAATAAAGAAGGGGATCCTTATTATTCTTTTGGAAGTTCCAGTGATGGCCCCGACACAGGAAATCATCCCGAAGCATGGGGACCGAAGTTTGACGGACAATATTATTATCAATACGATCCGATGACCCAAAAACAAGGTGAGGAAAAAACCTTGTGGAAACCCTATAAAAATAACCGTAAAGACTTTTTTAAAACGGGAATAACTGTAAATAACGCTGTTTCTTTTCAAGGAGGTGATGATAAGGGATCGATGCGCTTAAACTTATCACAGGCCAAAAACGACTGGATAGTTCCCAATACAGGTTATAAAAAATATGGGGTCTCGTTTAATGGAAATTACCAAATATCACAACGGGTCAAGTTAACTGCGGTGATGAATTACAACAACAGAAGCAGTGATAACCTACCGGTTTTGGGATATAATAACGGTTCTTTGGCGTATTTTATGATGTTTCTATTGCCCAATGTCGATAGTGAATGGTACTCGCCGATTTGGTCTAAGGGACAAGAAGGCATTCAGCAGTTGAATCCATTTTCACCTTGGTCGAGTAATCCATATTATATTTCATATGTCGATACCAATACGTTAGACAGCAACCAGTTTATTGGTAATGCTCGTGCCGACGTAAAATTGACCGATAAATTGGAATTTATGGGTAGGTTAGCCATCAATAACCTAACACAATTTAGAGAAACTAAACGCGGTTTTTCAAGCAAAAGACACGCCAATGGTTTTTATTCTCGACAGGATATTGCCAGTAAAGAAGTCAACGCTGATTTTTTATTGACCTATAAAGATGTCGTTGGCGATAATTTTGATTATCAGATTACTGCAGGAGCGAATCATATGAATTACTTACATCGCAATATTCGTACTTCAATAGATGCTTTAGTAGTGCCCGATGTTTATAAATTATCCAACGGGGTTAATAATCCGTTAGTTACTACGGCTGATACCGAAAAAACGGTTAACAGTGCTTATGGAATGCTTTCACTGGGATATGCCAATGTACTGTTCTTGGATGTAACGGGTAGAAATGACTGGTCGAGTACTTTACCACAGGGGAACAACTCATATTTCTATCCGTCGGTTAGCGCCAGTGCCATTTTATCGGATATGTTTAATATGCCAGTGGCATTTGATTACTTAAAATACCGTTTATCCTATGCAAAAGTAGGAAGCGATACCAATCCGTATCAAATATCAAAATACTATTGGCAGAGTAATTTTCCGAGTTCTGCAGTGATGCCTAGTACCCTTTTTAACGCCGATTTAAAACCGGAAATCACAACGAGTTGGGAAACGGGTATCGAGTTAAAAATGTTGAAAAACAGACTTGGAATGGATATCACGCTTTATGAATCCAAAACTAAAAATCAAATTCTGACTTTGCCGATGGATATCGTGGAGGGCTATAGCTCTCAGGTAATTAATGCGGGTAGTGTTCGAAATAGAGGAATTGAATTTGTATTGCACGGTGCACCGATTAAGAATGACAAATTCCAGTGGAATGTATCGGCAAACTGGGCCATTAACAACAACGAAGTTTTAGAATTAAAAGACGGTTTAGAACAACAGGTTTTGGGTTCGGTAGTTAACGGTCGTTTGATAGCAAAAGTAGGTGGTACAACTACGGCTTTATACGGAAGAAAGTTTCAGCGAAGTGGTGATAATCAAATCATTTACAGCAACGGAGTACCGGTCTTGGGCGCTGACTTTGAGTATATAGGAGATGTGGCACCGAAATGGAAAGCCGGATTGGTCAATTCGTTTAAATATGAAAACTTCACATTTGGACTAACAGTTGACGGTCAATATGGCGGAAAAGTGTATTCTCATTCACATCATAAAGCTACGGAAGCAGGACAACTAACACATACCTTAAAAGGAAGAGAAGAAGGAGTGATGATTGGGGAAGGAGTGGTTAAAAATCCAGACGGTAGTTTCTCTGCCAACACCACGGAAATCCGCGTTGATAACTACTATAGAAAGTATTACGAATATCAAAATGTCGAATCCAATACGTTCAACGCTTCTTACTTAAAAATAAGAGAAATGTCTTTGGGATATACTTTCCCGAAAAGAATCACTCAAAAAATGGGAATAGCGGGATTGTCGGTGGCGATTTTCGGACGTGATTTAAAAACGTTTACCGATTTCCCATTCTTTGATCCCGAAGCTTCTACGATGAACGGAGACGTGATCATTCAAGGTATGGAAACCGGACAAATGCCTTCTACCGCTTCTTATGGCTTTAATATAAAATTAGAAATTTAATCGCTTAATTATTAAGATGAAAAAAATTATTTTTAGCGCATTCCTGTTCTTTGGAGTATTGAGCGCCTGCACCGATAACTTTGAAGAAATCAACAGTAATCCCAATTTAATCAATCAAATCAGCCCGGGTACCTTACTCAACGAAGTGATCTATAATATGTCGTCCAATAATTTGCGAAACTATTATGGAATAACGGCAGATTTGATGCAAGTAAAATTAAATTATCCCAGTTTTTATGGTGGTATACATCGCTATGAAATCATGGAAGGAACGGGTAACTCTCAGTGGGATGCTTCTTATAAATGGATGAAAAACATCAAAGAGATGTTGGCTGTTTCAGAAAAACCCAATGATGCGAATTACAAAGCTATTGGCTTGACATTAAATGCCTGGGTAGCTTCCAATTTAACCGATACTTTTGGTGATATTCCATATTCGGAGGCTTTACAGGGCGATCAGGGTATACGTATGCCTAAATACGATACTCAAGAAGCGATTTACACCCAGCTTTTAAAAGATTTGGAGCAAGCCAACGGCTTGTATGATGCAAAACTTCCAATGCTTTACGGAAAAGATATACTTTTTAACAACGATGTACAGCAGTGGCAACGCTTTACAAACTCCCTGCGTTTGCGTTTGTTGCTGCGCATATCGAAAGTGAAACCAGATGCCATAACTCAAATGGTTCAAATCCTTTCTGATCCAACTAAAACGCCGATTATAGATAACGATCAACAATCCGTTTTTCTCCATGTAACTGGAGTGACCCCTAATCTGTCACCTTGGTCTCGGGCCTTAGATTTTTCAAATGGTCAGGTGGTATCTCAATTCTTCATAGAGTTGTTAAACGATTTAAACGATCCGAGAAGAGCGGTGTTGGTAGTGCCTGCCAAAAACCTGCAAGGACAAGAAATTGGATTTAAAGGCATTCCGAGTGCTTATGATGGTGAAGATTCTCAATTTCAATTTACACCGTCGAATATGAATAATAAGCAAGTTGTGGCTCCGATGAAAATTCCGATAATTACTTTTTCGGAGGTGCTCTTTATCAAAGCGGAATTGGCCCAACGCGGCTTGTATAATCCGGGTTCTGCTAAAACGTTTTTTGAATCAGCTGTTAAAAGTGCCATCAAATTTGTATCTAATGTTACCGTTGAAGACAGTTATTTCAATCAAGAGAAAGCGAAATACAACAACACCTTAGAACAAATTATTACCCATAAATACTTGGCGTTGTACTTTACAGATTATCAGCAGTGGTCCGAATACAGACGAACGGGTTATCCAAAATTACCCAAAACACAGTCGATGTTAAACCAGGGAAATATGCCGAGTAGATTGTTGTATCCAGCAGATCAAAAAACGTTTAACAGTCAAAATTATCTCGAGGCGAGTCAACGACAAGGAGGGGATCATATCAACGCCAAAGTCTGGTGGAATAAATAGAATTATGAAAATATTTTCTAAAATTTCAGCATCGTTTTTTGTTTTAGTGCAGTTTTTTTCAACAGTGGGATTTAGCGGTAGTTGTACTACCGCTGAAACCACTAAAGACACCGTTTTTCAAGTGGGTACTTATAATATCAGGTATGCAGCCCCAGAGGATGAACTAACGGGAAATGGCTGGAATAAAAGAAAAGCTCACCTGATAAACATCATTAAGGATCACGATATGGACATCGTCGGTACTCAGGAAGGCGACGATCAACAACTTCGAGATATGCAAATGCAGTTAAGCGGTTACGCATATATTAAATCGCCTTATGGATCGGAAAGTGGTTCTCACAATGCGGCGGTCTTTTATAAAAGTAGTTTGTTTACCGTACTGGATACAGGGCATTTCTGGCTGAGCGAAACCCCAGACATCAAAAGCAAGGGCTGGGATGCTTCCGATTATCGAATTGCGCAATGGATAAAATTTCAAGACCGCTTTACGGGAAAAGTTTTTTTCGTGTTTAATACCCATTTTTATTGGAGAAAACATTTAGCGAAAGAGCATTCGGGTGCATTAATCGCAGAGCGTATTCGTAAAATTGCTGGTGATTCCGCTGTTATTTGTATGGGAGATTTAAATTCCCTACCGGATTCCAAAGCTATAAAATCCATGGAAACACGTTTAGTCGATAGTTATAAGTCGACCCCTATACAACAGAATCAAGTCGTAGGAACCGGCTTTGCAGGAGGCGTTTTTACGGGGATATCCAATCACCGTATAGATTATGTATTTACCTCCAAAAACATTAAAGTACACAGTTACGAGGCTGTAGATACGACCTATGAGGATCATCGTTATCCTTCCGATCATCTTCCAGTCGTGATTGCTGTATCACTGCCTTAAAGATTATTAATGGCTTTTTAAAAAGTAAAGAATTGTAAACAACATTTAAAAAAAAATAAATGAAAAAAACAGTATGGATTATCGTGGGATTGTTTTCCATGAGTTTAAGTTTTGCTCAAACCAAGGTTAAGGGGTATGTATATGAAGACAGTAATAAAAATGGTAAAAGAGATTCTAAGGAAAAAGGCTTAGTTGGTGTTGCGGTTTCAAACGGACAGGAAGTGGTGTTGACCAACGATATCGGCTTGTATGAACTTCCGATAGGAGATGACAATCAAATTTTTGTGATCAAACCCAGTCAGTATGCTTTTTTGCTTGATGAATTCAACTTGCCTAAGTTTTATTATACCTACAAGCCGAAAGGATCACCGACAGACTTTAAATATGCGGGAGTAGCACCTACAGGAAAACTTCCTAAGGAAGTAAATTTTGGCTTGGTGCCTCAAAAAGAAGACAGTTCTTTTAAAGCTTTTTTGTTTGGAGATCCACAACCGTATAGTATGGAGGAACTCGATTATTTCAAAAAATCCATCATCGATGAAGCCAAAGAGAAAACAGCAGGTATATCATTCGGAATTAGCCTTGGTGACTTGGTGGGAGATGATTTGAGTTTACACCTGCCGTATAAGCAGTACATGAAAGAAATGAATTTACCGTGGTACAATGTAATGGGCAATCACGATATGAACTACGACGCGACAACGGATATTTTATCCGATGAGACCTATGAGAAAAACTTTGGTCCGACCAATTTTGCTTTTAATTATAGCGGTGCACATTTTTTGATTTTAGATGATATATTGTATCCAAATCCAAGGGGAACCGGAGGTTATTTGGGAGGATTTCGAAACGACCAGCTGCTTTTTATTGAAAATGATTTACGCCATGTAGATAAGGATAAACTGATCGTCGTGTCTTTCCACATTCCGTTATTTGTCGCTGATGAAAAACATTTTGAGGAGCAGGCTCGCCAGCAGTTATTCGATTTACTGAGCAGCTTTGATCATGTTTTGTTGGTTTCGGCACATATGCACACGCAAACACATCAATTTTATAGTAAAGATAAAGGATGGAAAGGTTCAAAGCCGTTACATGAATACAATGCCGGTACGACCTCTGGAGATTGGTATTCGGGAGAACTGGATGAATTTGGTATTCCGGTAGGAACCATGAGAGACGGCACTCCAAGGGGCTATGCTGTTTTATCGGTCAATGCCAACCAATACCAATTGGATTATAAGGTTATCGGCAAACCGGAAAACTATAAAATGGAAATTTTTATGCCTCAGGTTATTGGTGATAAAAGAAGTGGTAATTCACAAGTATATGCCAATATATTCATGGGGACAGAATTGGATATAGTCGAATATAGAGTTGATCAAGACGAATGGTCTAAGATGAATAAGGAAGAAACTTTTGATCCGAGTTTTTATGCACAAGTACAACGTTGGGACTTATCAGATACCCTTTTAGAAGGTAGAAGACCTTCTAATGCTATCAATAGCGCGCATTTGTGGAAAGGAAAACTACCGTTTAATATCGGACTGGGCACGCATACCGTGGAAATCAGAGTAAAAGATATGTTTGGCAGGGTGTATACTGATCAAAAGAATTACCGCATAGAAAAGAAAAAATAGGTTTTTTTAGTATTGATTGTTGTTAGTAGAAGGGGGCGTTTAAGCAATTAAATAGCCCCTTTTTTAATCCTTATTTTTTTAATTACGCTGTTTTTAAAAAGGAGCGAATAAGTACGATTTAATTTCGAATTGATTCGTATTATTGTTGTTGAAATAAATCAAACACCAAGCGATAACTGTTCGTGATTTCGAAAGTTACTGATACCATTGACCATAAACGCTATTTAAACCATGAAGCGATATCTTATACTTTTAGCAATATTTTTTTTACAACTGTCTGTTTGGGCTCAATCACATCGACTGGAATTTAAAACTCCTCAGGGGAATTTTAAGGTGATGCTTTACGATTTTACGCCTCAACATCGGGATTTAATAGTAGAGGCTGTTAAAAATGGGACGTATCACGAGGCTTTGTTTAATAGAGTGATACAGAATTTTGTAGTTCAAGGCGGAGAACACGATGATGCTATAGCCCTACGTGAAACGGGGATTCCTGAAGATCAGCACCAGCGTTTGTCTGCTGAATTTGATTCGCGTGCTTACCATAAAATGGGAGCATTGGGTGCAGGAAGGGATGACAACAAACAAAAAGCTTCTTTTTTAAATCAGCTATATTTTGTCGTAGGAAAACCGGTGTTACCGCATGAATTAACGGAATTAGAGCAGAAAAAAGGAGTGGACTTTACCGAACAACAGCGCCAAAATTACTTGTCCGAAGGAGGTTTACCGCGTTTAGATGGCGATTATACCGTGTTTGGTGAAGTCTATGAGGGATTGGAAGTGTTACTTGAAATCAGTAAGCTAAAAACAAACTCAAAAGATGCTCCACTACAAAACATACCCTTTGAAATCATAGAAATTCAGGATTGAGATTTTAGTATCAGCTCTACCGGCTAAGACCGTTAATCGCCTATAAATCATCTGATGCAGTTTAATATTCAATTATTCGTAAAAAATCGGGTCTTTGCAGATGAATTCTGAAATAATTATGAAGTATATTTTAGTATATTTACTTTTTATGTGCTGAATTGTTTAAAATATTGATTAATAGTACTTTGATGGCTATTTTTTCGATCATTTTATAAAACAAGCGGTACTATTTAGAATTAATAATATTATACTTTAATGAACCATAGATTTCTTCAATTTACTATCTGCATTTGGTTATTCGGTTATTTGGGTTTACAAAGTGTTGTGGCTCAAAGCAGGCAACAGTGCGACTCGCTTATCGCAGATGCAGTCAGATTATTGGAAAAAGATGAAAACTTAAAATCGATAACCCAACTATCCAAAGTTAAGACCGTTGCACATCAGAACAATTGGTATTTGCAGGAGTTTAATGCTATCAATAATATTGGAAATAATTATTATTCGATCGCTGAATATGCTGAATCTTTAAATTTCTATACTCAAGCTTACGCCATTGCAATTAAACACTTGAAGTCGGATTCCGAAATGATTGTATTGAATAATATTGCAATATTGTATTCGGGTGAGAAAAAATTCGATCAAGCCAAAGAGTACTTTAATAGAGCTTTGGAATTGGCTGAGCGCAACAACAATTACGAAAAGATGAGTTTGTATTTACTCAATTTAGGAAATTTGTACGAAGAAACCAAGCAATATAAACTAGCAAAAACATACTACGAACGCGCCTTGGCAAAATCTGCTAAAGAGTCCCGCTATAAGTTTTATGCCCAGCTTGGTTTAATTAAAAAAGATCTATACGACGGTAATAACCAAAAAGCTATTGATGACAGTGAAAAATTAGTCGTTCAAGGCAATGAGTCTAAAATTAAACAACTGTCCAGGTTTGGAATTTTAGCAAAAGCCCACCTCAATTTGAATAAATTGGACATTGCCGAGCTGTATGCTACGCGATTTTTTGACTTCAAACTCAATTATCAAGAGAAGATAGCGGCCTTTGAACTGCTATCTGAAATCGCGCAAAAGAAAAAAGCCTACGAAAAAGCTTTGATGTTTAAAGATTCGATTATCGCCAATCACATCAAGGACTACGAGCTTAAGAATGAGAAGACCTATTTAAACAATAAATCCAGATTCGAAATTCTCAAATACAAAAATCAGATTCAAGAAAACAGAATAGCATCAGAAAAAGACAAAATGCTGTTATACGTTTCTCTAATAATCATCGTGGCTTTATTTGTGATCATTTGGTTGTCGTATCGCAATTATAAAACACGTGCTGCAATGGACAGTAAAAACTTTGCGAAAAAGGAGGAAAATTTGATCCAATTGATTGAAAAGGAAAAAAAGGAGATTTATAAAATTGAAAACGAGAATTTAGAAGCAGTAGAACTTTTAAATTATGAAAAGCAGGAACTCAGTAAAGAAATCGAATTTAAAAATAGAAAAAATACGGCAAAAGCACTCCATCTGGCAGAACGAAATTTAATATTGGAAACGATTATAGCTGAATTGTCCGAAGTAAAAAATGTCAAAGAAAATACGACGCTAACAAGAAGTTTAAAAAAATTGAAGCAACATCTTGCGTCGAGTGATGAACTGAGCAATTTTATGGTTCATTTTGAAGAGATCAATCAGTTATTTCTTAACAACCTAAAACAGCGACATCCTAATTTAAACGGTAATGATATCCGTTTTTTGAGTTATGTGTATGTTAATTTGAATACTAAAGAAATTTCGAACCTGTTAAACATCACTTTAGACGCCTGCAGAAAACGCAAGGAGCGTATCATCAAAAAAATTAATCTCGATAGCGATACCGATTTGTATATTTACCTCAACTCTTTGTAGAAAGTGCTTAATGTGTTGTTTTTTAAGTTTTTAAATGGCTAATTGAGTGGTTTAACTCACGTTTTTTCTACAATATGTCACAATTTGTCCATGATAACTTGATTTAAAAAACGATTTTTTATCAATATTTACAGCAATATAAAAGAACCATAATCTTATGAGAAGAATTATTTTCGCATTATTGTTCCTTACTGTATTGCTGAGTGTTTTGACCAACCCGATTTACGCAAATGAAAACAGTAGGAGTGTTGTAGAAAACCGTGCAGATTGGAAGGTCAAATCGTATGCACCAGATTTAGATCTGTTGCCTTATTTTGAATTTAGTCAGCAAAATACCGCTGCATGTGGCCTTGCTGTTTTACCTTTCTGGGAGGGATTTAATACCGATTCCAATACCTTAGCCTGTTGGACGGTTATAGATGCCAATAAAGACTCGAGCAATCCGAGTGGTAATAATATTTGGCATGTTTATGATGATGGTCAATTTGAAGGGGATCAAAGCATGTATTTTTTAGCCTATTCAAAGAGTAACGATTGGCTGATATCTCCAACTTTTAAACTGGATGCTTCGAAAACCTATAAGTTAAGGTACAACTATAAAACGACGAGCTCAAAAAACGAATTTGCCGTTTTAGGCTCGACTAAAGGTGTAGCTATCGCTGATTTTACAACAACTATAATTGCCAAAAAAACCTATAATAACGATGTTTGGTTGGAAGCCCAAGCGTTTATTACAAATATCAGCGGTGATTTTAATATAGCTTGGCAGGTAACTTCGACTTCCTATACCAATATTTTCATTGATAATATTTCTTTTGAAGAGGTAGCCTGTGTAGAGCCTGAGCATTTAAGTGTTAAAGGATTAAAAGCCTCGCAAGCCACTATTTATTGGCAAAACTCCGTAAATACTGCTTGGGAGTATTTTGTTGAGGAAGAAAGTGGACTAGGTCCTAAAAGTGTTGGTATCACAACAACCAATACAGAGGTGGTAATTACTCAGGATCACCTTAATAATACGCTGCTTGCCAATACAGCATATAACTATTATATAAGAGCTAAATGCGCTAGTGGTGCCTTCGGAGAATGGGTAGGGCCTTTTGTATTCAAAACTTTATGTAGTGTTGGTAATCTACCTCTTATAGAGGGTTTTAATACGAGCTCTACGACTTTTGATTGCTGGCGAATCCGCGATAATAATAAGGATGCATTGGATCTGGCTGGTGATAATATCTGGAAACAAAGTACGAATGCGGTTTATGAAGGTGATCAGGGAATGTACTTTTATGGAGATGCAGCAGTTAATGATGATTGGTTGATTTCACCTACATTTAAAATGAATGGTGGAATTTATGCGATAACGTATTATTATAAAACCACTACAGCTTATAGTAATGACTTTGAGGTACTGCTCTCGAAAGAGGGCATTGATCCGGTTGATTTTAAGCTGGTTATAGAGCCAAGTAAAAAACGTAATGTTCCCGATTTTGTAAAAAAAGTTTTGTATGTCCAAGGTGAAACCGGTGATGTCAATATAGCTTGGCACGTTAAGGCTAAAGGAACGACACAAGTTTATATTGATCTCGTTACTATAGAAGAAGTCTCTTGTATCGGCCCAGATGAAACGGTGTTGATCAGCAATTTACAAAAAGACAAGGCTACCTTTACATGGACCGATAGTAATAATTCCAATTGGGAGTGTTTTACACAGCCGCTTGGCGCTTCTTTGACTCCGGTTGGAAGTGGTTCGTTGGCGACGGGAAATTCGTTCACCACACTGAGGACTAATGGTCCTGCCGCGGCCAATTTGGTTCCAAACACTTGGTATGAGTTTTTTGTTCGATCCACTTGTGGCCCTGGTAAAAATAGCCTTTGGGTGGGACCTATAGCCTTTAGAACCCCCTGTGATATTTTGCCGACACCTTTTTGGGAAGGATTTAATACGGATTCGAAAAGTTTTGATTGTTGGTCATTTATAACCAACAATATCGATATCACTTCTCCGACAGATAATTCTTGGATACAGGTCAATATTGGGCAATATGAGGGTGATCAATCCCTGAGTTTTAGAGGGCGATCCTCAAATGTTAAATATAATGAATGGCTGATTACACCGCAATTTACACTTGATCCTACGAAGTTTTATCGACTGAAATATCAATATGCTACTAGTTTTAATAACAGCAGTGATTTTGAGGTGCTGTTGTCAAATAAAGGCAGTGCACCTGCCAATTTTACAACAAGCTTGATCACTAAAAAAGGACATAGTAATTCCGATTGGGCAGAGGAGAAAGCGTTTATCAATGGAATTGGCGGTACTGTAAATATCGCTTGGCATTTGACTACGTCAAATAGTGAAACAGAGTTTAATATCGATCACGTTTTTTTGGAAGAGGTTGTGGGATGTCCTGAACCCATATTATTGGGGGTTAAAGATGAAAAGGAGACAAGTGCTACAATCAGGTGGGATGATGCTTATGGCAAAAATTGGGAATATGTCGTTCAGAAGTCAAGAGGTAAAATCCCTACAACCAATGGTGTAGCAACCAATAAACAGGAGAATGTGATCACGAAGCTGCAATCGGGAGGTGCTTTGGAGCCAAACCTGGAATATGAATTCTATGTTCGCACGGTCTGTGGTAACGGCGAATTCAGCATTTGGGCAGGCCCTTTTAAATTTAAAACGGCTTGTGGCGTGAACAATGCACCATTCTGGGAAGGCTTTAACAACGGCTCGAAAACCCTAAGATGTTGGACTATAATTGACGGTAACAATGATTCAGAAGCACCGGATAATAATATTTGGTCTGCGGTAGACTATGGGCAGTTTGAGGGTAGCCATGCGATGTACTACAGTATTTATGACAATGCCAAAAAAGTTGAAAGTGACGATTGGTTGATCTCTCCAAAGATCAAATTTGAGAAGAACAAAACCTATAGATTAAAGTATCACTTTAGTACAAACAGTGCTGATGATGATAATGAATTTGAGGTTTTAGCATCTCGTACAGGACTTAAACCTGCGGATTTCTCTACAGAGATAGTTAAGAGTCAATTATATAAACAGCACACAGTCTATCAGCAAAAAACGGTTTTTATTACCAATTTAGACGGGGAAATTCATTTGGCATGGCATGTAAAAGGGAAGGGAACTAAATCGCTTTATCTCGATAATGTATTTATTGAAGAAGTGATGGGGTGTCCAGAACCTTTAAACTTAGAGGTAACGGATATCGAGAGCAAAAAAGCGACCATCAGCTGGACGGATGATTTTCAGGCTGCGAAGTGGGAATATTTTGTGCAGGAAATCGGTATGGGGCTCCCAACAAACGTGGGAACGCCAACGGTTAAAAAAGAAAACACCCTTACACAAGACCATTCAGGTAAAAACTTACTACCAAATACGGATTACGAGTATTATGTACGCACGGTTTGTGCCGATGGAACCTTTAGTGTTTGGGCAGGTCCGATAAAATTCATGACCTTATGCGATATTTACGCATTGCCGTTTTGGGAGGGATTTAATAAAGATTCTAAAACCTTGAGATGCTGGACGACGGTAGATGCCAATAATGATGGATCGTGGGGAAATAACCTATGGGCGATTACTTCAAACCATTTTTATGAAGGCGATCGTGCTATGGGCATTACGGCTTATGATTGGGGGGGAGGTTTACAAAATGATGATTGGTTAATTTCGCCGAACATGGATATGGGTAGTGGAAATTACGTGCTAAAGTATCATTATATGTCCTCAGATACCGATTTTGGTAAAGTTGAAGTACTACTATCTACAAACGGACTGGCGTTAGACAAATTCACCAATAAGATCCTCGATTCTAAAGCATATAGTAATTCGGGTTGGAAAGAAGAAGTGGTGTTTTTTAAAGGAATTCCCGGAACTATAAACTTAGCCTGGCATATGAATGCCGCAGGTTCTTCCAAGCTGATCGTAGACAATATAGTTTTAAAAAAGGTAGAAAACTGTCCAGAACCTTATTATATAGAGACCTCTAATCACACTGCAACGAGTATTGATGTAGCATGGCAACAAAATGGTGGTGTCAGTTCCTGGGAAGTCATCGTAGTGTATAAAGGACAAGATGAAACAGCAACACCGATACAAAAAATAGCGGTTAATAACACTCCTAAGACTACTATAAATGGTTTAACTGCGGGTAAAGCCTATACGATTTTTGTCAGAGCCCAATGTAGCGATGGAAATACGAGTAGTGATTGGTCTACTCCAGTGCATTCCGGAACAAAAGTCGGTGCCAATGACGATTGTGTAGGCGCTACCCATATTCCGGTAAGCAAAAATGGAGTATGTGAGCAAAGTGTTATCGGAACTTTCCTAAATTCCAAAACATCTGTTGTACCGGAGCCTACTTGCGGTAGCACGGAGATTAAAAAAGATATTTGGTTTGAATTTACAGCAACTCGTGATGAACACGTTATAACCTTATCCGATTACTTTAGCTTGTCTGACCAGGTGTTTCCCGAGTTTTCGTTTTCACTTTACAGTCAGGATTGTAATACTATCGGAAATACCGCTTTAGAGTGTTTTAGTATTTATAGTTTCGGAGATCAATACAGAACTTTAAAGAATTTGGTGGCAGGACGTAAGTACTACATCCGAGTAGCTACTGCTGTTGAAGATCCGGATTTTTACTTTTCGTTATGTATAACGACGCCGCATTTTATCGAGGTAAGTCCGGCTGGAGATCGATACAGTGTTGAACAACTGGTCAAAGAGGTTTTGGTAGTGGCAGAATGTGATTTGGTCTCCAATGTTACTTACCGTACGGGAACCAACTTTAGAGGGGAGCCCAATGGCATCGGATATTTTGAGCGAAACAATTCTACTTTCGGATTTGAAAATGGTATTGTTTTGGCAACCAATGGTGTAGAAACAGCAAAAGGACCGAGTGGCATCAATCAAAGTGATGGTACCAAATTATGGTTAGGTGATGAAGATTTGGAAACGATTTTATTGGAGAATGGTCAAACAGCCGGTAGTTATAATGCTTCGGTCATCGAATTTGATTTTATTCCGATCACAGACACGATTAAATTTGATTTTATATTTGCTGCCAATGAATATGGACCGGAATATCAATGTAAATTCTCGGATGTTTTCGCGTTTTTGTTAACGGATTTAGAAACGGAGGAGATGACCAACTTAGCGGTAGTACCGGGAACAAATGTACCGATTTCGGTTACGACTATTCGCGATGCAAAATATCAAGGAAATAATAGTTGTGGCAGCACCAATGAAAAGTATTTTGATAAATATTATGGATACGAAGGTTTACCTGTTCGAGATAATCCGATAAATTATTTTGGAATGACGGTACCGATGACGGCTATTTCTGCGGTAAAACCCGGTAAAAAATACCATATTAAATTGGCTATCGCCGACTATCGTGATGAACGATTTAATTCAGCGGTCTTTTTAAAAGGTGGTAGTTTTGACTTGGGAAAAATTGACTTGGGAATTGACTTGCTCGTAGAAACGGGTAATGCCCTTTGTAATGGAGAAACGAGAATTATCAAATCAGGCGTTACTGCTGAAAACGTCGCTATACAATGGTTAAAAGACGATGTAGTAATTAAGGGAGCCACTTCAGCAGATTTAGAAGTAACCGAGTCGGGGACCTATAAAATTATTGTGAAGTATTTAGAACTGAAATGCGAAATTGCGGGAACCGTAAAAATCGAGATTTATCCGGCAATTTCTGCTGTAGTTGCTTCACCAGAAAGTTTAGCAATTTGCCGTAAATCGGTAAAACCCTTGATTTTAAACTTAACGGATATCGAGTCTCAAATGTTGTCAAAAGCGGTTCCAGACAATTACACATTTACCTATTTTACGACTAAGGAGGAGGCAAAATTGGGAACAAATCCTATTGAAAATCCGGAGGATTATAGTTTGGAAACCCCTGGAAAAAACGTCTTAATTTATATTAGGGTTGTCGATAAAAGGACGGGTTGTTCTGAAATTTTCGATTGGACTTTAAAGGCTACCGCAGGAGATATTCCAGAAAAGAGGGCAGATGTCGCGGTATGTGCGAGTTATACTTTTCCAGAATTGGAAGTAGGTCAGCATTATTATTCGGAATCGGCATCTAAGGGAGTAGAATATTTTGCGTCTGGAGTATTGAGTGAAGTAGGAGTACATACGATTTATGTTTTACAAGATAATGGATCGAGCTGTTATGAAGAAATTTCCTATAAGGTAACCATTACTGAAGCTGTTAAGGCTGCTGTTTTTGAAGATGTGGTGTTGGAGTGTCAATTGTATGAGTTAGAACCATTAGCGTCAGACAATAAGTATTATACCCTATCTGGTGGAAAAGGTGTCGAGTTAGAGGCAGGTACGCTTCTTACAAACACACAAACTATTTATGTATATGCGGTATCTGATGATGGCTTATGCACCGACGAGAGTAGTTTTACGATACGGTTTGAAGATTGCCCGATTCCAAAGGGAATTTCTCCCAATGGAGACGGATTAAATGACGATTTTGATTTATCGTTGCACGGAGTGACGAGTATGATTATCTATAACCGTTATGGCTCTGAAGTTTTTCGTTTTGAAGGTGCTTATACCAAGCAATGGTACGGCCAAGATAAAAAGGGCAACAGATTGCCTGATGGAACCTATTTTTATGTGCTTATAGCACATGAAAAGACCCGTAGTGGTTGGGTTCAAATAAATAAATAAGTAATAAAAAAGCCGGCAGTTTTAAACTGCCGGCTTTTTTATTGATAACCAAATCCCAAATGAATTGGTGTTAGATCACTATATGTTTAAGAGGTATTAGTTGTAAATAGTTATCGACTATGATTTACAAACCTTTGAGATCTATGGTGTCCGTTTCCAATATTTCAACTTGGCGGCCCATCTTTTTCTGAATAATCTTAAAGTGGTGTTCATCATCTGCGGTAATCAGGGAAATCGCTTTACCGTGTTCGTGTGCTCGTCCCGTTCGACCAATGCGGTGTACGTAGTCCAATGGTGAACGCGGCAATTCGTAATTGATCACGTATGGCAATCCCTCGATATGTATTCCACGACCGATTAGATCTGTAGCGATTAATACATCGGCATCGCCAACTTTAAAATCTGCCAAGTTGTCCATACGTGCGCCTTGTGATTTTTTTCCGTGAACCGCTAAGGCATTGATGCCGTTTTTCTTTAATTTTTCAACGAGGTTTTCAGCAGTTCGTGTCGAAGAGACAAATACTAAAACCGGAGAGATATGTTGTTCTTTGATTAAATATCTTAAAAAAGGGCCTTTGCTCTCACTAGCCACGCGATATGCGATTTGCTCAATGGATTCCAGTTCCAAGGCTTCTTCTTTGACTTCGATTACCTCAGGAGTGATTGCCAAGGTTTTTTTAATTTGCTGTACTTTGTCGTTTAAAGTAGCAGAAAACATAATCGTTTGTTTCTTAGCTGGAACCATACCGAGTATGCGATTCATTTCCTCTTCAAAGCCCAACTGAAACATTTTATCTGCCTCGTCGATAATCAGGTATTCCAAATTTTCAATGGACAAAGCTTTCTGGTCAATCAAATCTAATAAACGACCTGGGGTTGCAATTAGAATTTCAGTTCCATAAACTTTTTTCATTTGTGGATTGATCGATACCCCTCCGTATACAGCCATACACGCTACCGGTCGTCTTAAAGCAGACTGAAGATCGAGGTATGTTTTTTCAATCTGTACCGCCAATTCGCGGGTAGGAACCAATACCAAAACCTTGATATTACGACTTTTCTCGTAATCTTGATGTTGTATCTTTTGCAACAACGGAGCTACAAAACAAAGGGTTTTACCCGAACCCGTTTTTGCAATTCCCATAACATCTTTTCCCTTGAGTATTAAAGGAATGGTTTGAGATTGAATTTCAAAGGGTTTTAGCAATCCTAAATTGTTAATGGCCTTACTGAGATGTGACGATAATCCTAATGATTGAAATGACATATAATGATTTAAGCGACAAAGATACTGTTTTATGCTGGATTTCTAAACCTTATAAATCGCTTGCATATCTATGCTTATAGGGTCAAGGACCTATACTTTTAAACAGATGTTTTATTGATCCATTGATTATTTATTAGTCTTAGAATCATAAAAGTTTTAATTATGCATTAAGCATATGATAATTCGAAGTTTTTTATAGAAAAAAAATAACTTTTTTAATTTTTCTTTATACCTTAGGATGAGTTAAATTTGCAACTTTCACTTTTACAATTAATTGATCTAACTATGGTATTTGATATTTTCGAAACGTTAACCTTTGCTTGTCTAGTACTTTTGCTGGGTTTTTTTATCGTTCAAAAGGTAAAATTCTTTCAGGATTACAACATACCTGAGCCGGTTGTAGGTGGTTTTTTTATAGCCATTATATTGTATTTGATGTATCATTTTACCGGAATGAGTTTCGAATTTGAGAAGAGTCTGCAAACGTCGATGATGTTGTTTTTCTTTTCTTCCATTGGTTTAAGTGCAGACTTCGCACGCCTTAAAAAAGGAGGGAAGCCGTTGGTGATTTTTGTGCTTTTAACGGGTAGTTTTATTTTTATTCAAAATGTTTTTGGTATATCCATGGCTAATTTGGTGGGACTCGACTCGAGTTACGGTTTGATAGCAGGGTCGATTACCTTGACTGGTGGACACGGTACTGGTGCGGCCTGGGCACATGATTTAACGACCTCTTTTGGTATTACTGGTGCATCAGAACTAGCCTTGGCTTGTGCGACTTACGGCTTGGTGATGGGCGGTGTTATCGGTGGACCCGTAGCGAAATACCTGTTGAATAAAAACAAGATAAAACCCGGTGCAAATACGGACGATGATACGATGACAGAAAATTTCGAAAATCCACTTTTTAAACGCAGAATTAACGTACATAATATGATTGAAACCCTGACGATGTTTGCTATTTGTATCGCATTAGGTCAGTTTTTATATATGTATTTTAAAGGAAGTTGGTTGGAATTGCCTAATTTTGTTTGGTGTTTGTTTATCGGGGTTATTATCCGAAATATGCTCGCTCATTTTACGACTTATATCGTCAATGATCACGCGGTTGATGTATTGGGAAACACCGGTTTATACCTGTTTTTAACGATTGCTTTAATGTCGTTACAATTGTGGCACCTGGCCGGTTTGGCTTCGCAGATTTTGATCGTTCTAATCGCGCAGACTGCCTTGATGGTATTCTTCGCTATATTTGTCACCTATAGGGTGATGGGTAGAGACTACGATGCCATAGTATTAAGTGCAGGGCATTGCGGTTTTGGATTAGGAGCAACACCTACTGCCGTAGCCAATATGCAGGCGATTACTAGCAAATATGGGCCATCACATAAAGCCTTCTTGATTGTGCCAATGGTCGGTGCGTTCTTCGTTGATATTATCAACAACGTTTTTATCAAACTCTTTGTGGCCTTTTTAAAATAGGTCTCCACAGTGGATATAAGGTTAGTGTTATCGTAAAAAGCTGTTGTAATTGTGTCTAAATGGTCACAGCGTCATTAATCGCTGTATAATCGGGTGATTGAATCAGCCCATCTACCATAGTGAGTTTGCGATCAGCCATATTGGCTAACTCTTCATTATGTGTAACGATGACAAAAGTTTGCCCAAATTCGTCGCGTAGCTTAAAGAATAGTCTATGAAGATTCTCTGCCGTGTGCGTATCTAAATTTCCCGATGGTTCGTCGGCAAAGATAATTTCCGGTTTATTAATCAAAGCCCGCGCAACGGCAACGCGTTGTTGCTCGCCACCAGACAGTTCCGAGGGGAAATGTTTTTCTCGGTGACTAATCCCCAAGTACTCCAATAGTTTTCGGGCTTCCTTCTCGGTTTCTTTCTTTTCTTTGCCGGCAATAAACGCTGGAATACAGATGTTTTCCAAAGCGGTAAATTCCGGTAAAAGCTGATGAAACTGAAAGATAAACCCCAGATTTAAATTGCGAAATGCCGATAATTCTTTGTCGTTGAGTTTCAATACATCCTGACCGTTAATGATCAAGGTGCTTTCGGCTACAGCGGCAGGTCGATCTAAAGTTCCCAATATTTGAAGCAAGGTGGTTTTACCCGCGCCAGAGGCTCCTACTATCGATACAATCTCTCCTTTTTTGATATGTAAATCAACTCCTTTAAGAACTTGCAATTTCTCGTAATACTTTTCAATATGAGTAGCGTGGATCATGGGTTTGCTTTTTACACAAAGTAACAACGTTTTTATATAGAATAAAATAGTTCTCGGTAAATTTTTATTCTTTGTGATTACACTTCATTTGTACAAGTAAATTTTAACATTTTTGAAATGTTAAAATTTATAATTTTGTTTTTATAATTTTATATTTTGAAATATATTGTGTCTATAATTTAAAAATTATGCTTTTTTGTATATTTAAATGATATGGTGTTTGATTATTTAGAGGGACTTAAGTATTGAATGTCGAAATCAATAGCGGTATCACAGACCTGTTTAACCTAGTAATAACGGTAAACCATCGATGGAATCGAAATGACTTTAGCTAAAACCTTTTAAAGAAAATACATGATAAAAAATTACAAATTAACCGTGATCTTGGCAGCCTTCGCAGTAATCAGTTGTCAGAATAAGAAAAAAGTAGCGCAATCCACCATATCCTATCCCATTAGAGTCGAATGGTCGTTAGTGGGAAAGGGAAACTTGTTGGGTAATCACAGTGAAGGTATTGAATCTGGTAGCTTGTGGATAACCGGACAGCAAGAATGGCGTGATTTAGTGGATAAAATAAATACAAATAATCCGGTATCGGATAGTTTTATCGAAAACGAAATTGATTTTGCGAAGTTTGATGTCATCGCAACCTTTGATGAAGTTCGACCGCATTCGGGATTTATCGTAGCTATTGATAGTGTTATTGAAGATGCGCGAAACCGATTGGTATATATCAGTTTACGCGATAAAAAACGCGGATTTGAAATGCCCTCACAACCGTATTATCTGATTAAAGTGCCCAAAAGTACTAAAACCGTGATGTTTCAATAAGGCTGTAATTCCCGTGTTAAGCAAGTAAATAAGCAAGGGTGTTTTTAAGGATTAATTCCTTGTCCGTTTTAGTTCTTGTAAATAATATCCTTGAGTATTGAGGATTAAACGGTCATTGGACGTGGGTGTGCTATAGATTTAAATAGATGAGCAAACCTCTATAAGTACAATGGTACCGCTCTAGATAATGGGGTTTCATTTTTTTGATTGGACTTGGTTCTGATACCTTACCGGCTTAAGCCTAAACTGTGAGAATTACTCTAGAACCTTCTATGACGAGCAATGCTTCTGATACAAGCAATTTCTTAATTGGTTCCACTACCGCTAGTAAATTATACAATCAGTGGGAAATACAATTCCGTACTCGGCGCTACATTATGTAGAAATCTACGATTCATTGGGGAAATGGTGTTTAAAACAGCCAATCGCTACCGAAAAAAGTCCGTGGAGCTGCAGCATTGGACTGCTGGACTGTACGTCATAAACCTTTTAAATCGTGAAGGAAGGATTTTTACTTCCGAAAAACTACTGGTGAAACCTTAACAAAAACGACAAACTTATGAAAACAATCTTACTTATAATCATGCTGCTACTAGGTATACAAAGTGTCCAGGCGCAACCAGAGGTATTGAAAGAAAATACTTGGTATTTAAACAAGTTAATTATTGACAACGAAGCGGTACCTATTCCTGTAAACGACGAGATTACTTATTTAATTCTTTCTTTTCGAGACGATGTTTTATTTACTGACGTTTGTAAAAATGGAGGTGGAAGTTTTTATGGTCAAGAGCTCGTGTATATTGGTGATCATGCTTTTCAAGTAAAGTATCACAATTCTTTAGCGATGAATTGCACGAAATCTGAAAATTCCGCGTTTGCGCATTTGTATCTCAGTATTTTTATCCATGGTGAAAGTTTTCCGTATTCCCCCTGTACTTATTTAATAAAAACCCTACCGGATAAATCCATAGAGCTGATCATAACAAACCTAGATAATAACCAAGCGATTTATAACAATCAGCGCTTAAGCAGTTCTCAATTTGAAAAAGCAGCTTTTAAGATTTATCCCAATCCAGTAAGCGATGTTTTATATTTGGAATGGGACATTTCCGAGCAAATTTCACCCAGCTATATAGAGATTTACGATTCATTGGGGAAATTGTGTTTAAAACAGCAAGTCGCTACCGAAAAAAAGTCCGTAGAGCTGCAGCATTTGACTGCTGGAATGTATATCGTAAAGCTTTTAAATCGGGAAGGAAGGATTTTTACTTCCGAAAAACTACTGGTGAAACCGTGATAAAACAGATGAACTTCAATAGTAACTTCCATTCTAAAATCTCATTTATTCTCAAAAAAATGATCTTGTGTGCAATAGATTTTCACAAATAGTTGGTTCTTTTAAAAATTAAAATCAATATATTTGAGATAATAAAATGTATTGAAATGCAAACACTCTTATTTTGTTTTATTTCGATAGCCCTAGGAGCTTGTCAGAATAAAACGGCTCTAACAGAAATCCCCAATTCGAAAAATGAAATCCCTATGAATGAAATGAATCCCAATAGTGAAGTAGCTATTTTTGCAGGTGGCTGTTTTTGGTGTACTGAAGCGATATTTACATCTTTAAAAGGCGTGGAAACGGTATGGCCTGGTTATATTGGCGGACATAAAGAAAATCCAACCTATAAAGAAGTTTGTACTGGAGAGACGGGACATGCCGAAGCCATTGAGGTTATTTATGATCCTTCGCAAGTGAGTTACAACGAATTGTTGGAGATCTTTTTCGCAACTCATGATCCAACAACTCTAAACCGACAAGGTGCAGATGTTGGAACCCAATACCGCAGCGAGATTTTTTATACCAACGAGGCGCAAAAGGAAGATGCACAGGAATATTTGGATATTCTAATCAATGAAAATGTATACGGTAAACCCGTGGTAACGCGTATATCACCGGCATCAAAATTCTATAAGGCGGAAGATTATCACAAAAACTATTTTGCAAAAAACGGTAACGAACAGTATTGTCAAATGGTGGTTTCCCCTAAAGTTGCAAAATTTAAAAAAGAATACGCTACCAAATTGAAATAAAAGTTGGCACGGATATTGAAAAGTTAAGTTATAGAACATAAAATGTTTACTTATGGATAACTTACAAATCAGATCAACAGCATCAGCTAAAAAATATACCCAATTGGTTTGGAGTATTTTTTTAGATGGAGTAGGCTACTTATCGTATTTGATTCCCTTTTTAGGGGAAGTCAGTGATGTGGTATGGGCTCCTATAGCTGGTTTGCTTCTGGCGCGGATGTATAAAGGAACCGTCGGAAAAGTAGGGGGTACCATCGCTTTCTTGGAGGAACTATCTCCCGGTTTGGATTTTATACCGACTTTTACACTAACGTGGATTTACACCCATTATATACAAAACAATAATTCTTTATAAAAAAAACAGAGGCGAAAGCCTCTGTTTTTTTTGTCAATAAGCTTATTGACCTATAAGTGTATGCTTAAAATTATGATTTTTCTTCTTTGTTGAAGTAAACCAAATAGTAATACATTTGTTTTTCCTCATCCCATCCTTTTTCAATAAACTTTTCAGCACTTTCAGGATTGATAAAATCCAATTTAATCTGAATGTTGGTGTCTAAGGCAATGACATTCTTGATCTTTTTACGAGCATCAGTTACGGCATTATTGGCGATAGGGAAGTTTGTCGTATCTTCGATACTGTACTTTTCTCCGCGGTCTACTTTGTAGTTTTTAAATTCCGAGATCAAATCGGGATTGTCAATAACCTCGTTTAAAAAGTTTGTCTCTTCAAATTCGTCGTTCTTAGCAAAATAGTTTACCGAACGGTTCATAAACATCACCTCTTCTTTTTTATCTTCTGCTGGTAATACAACGTCTTTAGCAAAATCCTGACAGAATTTCAAATACTTTTTAGTCATAAAGTTTTCATCTTGAAAAGCATCTACAGATAAAAAGTGCTCCAACCAATAACGCGCATCATAACGGTTACTATCGATGGTTAAAATTTTAAAACCCTCTTCTTTTTTATAATTAAAAATGATACAACCCTTGTCTAACTTGTTTAAGTTAATCCCCTGTTGAAGAATCATTTCCAAGTTACTGCCCTTTTCTTCAAATTGTAAGAAATCGGCTTTAATCTCACTCTTAAAAATTCCAATTGCATCAACCACATTGTTATCAATCGATACATTCGTTAGATACGTAATATATACCTCTCCGTTTTTAATGTGGGGATGGTTGGATTGTTCATGTAAATGACGGGTTATTTTTTTTGCTACTTCCTGTACATTCTCCGCAGTAGGAGCATTGAACAACTCGTTGCTGAAATTGTACATTTCATTATATTCTAAATCAACATCATGAGCAAATTGAAAGTAGTTTTCTTCTTTTTCTCTAAAGGGTTTAAAGAAATACTCCTTTAAAAGCGGAGCAATTTCATCGTTTAAATTATAAGGTTGTTCCGATAAAAAAATAGCTTCATTACGGCTTTTATTCCCCACACGGTGAATACTTAGCGTTTCAATGTGAGCATTGAATAGATTAATCATATAGAAAAAAGTAAAAAGTAAGTAAGACTTACTATTGGTAAATAATTTAAATCATCTTGTAGACTGCTTGGAATTAATTCCAATTGTCTTCATAACCAAAATCTTCGAAACTGTCGTCTCCATCAAAAAGATCGAAATCTTCATCATCCATCTCGTCGTCAAATTCCCCAAACATATCTTGTTCAGACAAAGGAGCATTGTCGAAGTTCTTTAACATCGAATCTACCGGTAACTCTCCATGTGCGAATAGTAAGGCTGGATAAACCACTCCGGTTTCTTCTTCTTCCATCGCGGCCAATTCTACAAAGAAGGTCCACATATTTAGGAAATCATATACATAAATGATTTTGGTGTTTTCACCACCCAAATACTCATTTATAGCATAGGATGCCATGGTTTTTTGCTCACCAGCAATTTCTCCGGTGTCGAACAAAGGGATTTCTTCTTCTTGCTGTGCCCAATCCGCATCACAAGTGTAGAAAGAAGCTGCTTCCATACCGTCAAAACCAAATGCATTGACAATTGCATTGTGCAAATCTTCTAAAGAATCCTCTTCCAAAATGGCGATATCTCTGAATATATCCTCCTCTGTATCAAGTATTACTCTAAATTTATAAACCATAGTCTGTTGATTTGTTAAAAGACAAAGGTAAACTTAATATCATTTTAAACGGAAAAACTTAAATTTGTTTTTTCAGTTTTTTTGAAAAGCCAACGGTCTATTCTGAGTTTCAATTTATTATAAATGTAAAGCATTTTTGTTGATCCAAACACCAAATTGCGATTCATCCACTTTATTTGACAGTTCAGTATTTGTTTTTTTTTTAATCCGGTCGAACAAGCGAATTTTGACCTATCAAACTAAAAATAATAAAGATGAAATTTTTTGTAATAACTGGAATCATGCTGATTAATTTTGCAGTTCCATATCTTGAATCCTGGTGTAATTGTGATTATTATTCAACTAAAAATACTGACATTTGTAGGGATAAGGCACTAAATGATACACAACCCACAGTAAATCTCTTTCTATTAAAGACAAATCATGAAAAAACTGAGTAAAAATTATAGTATTGGTGTGCTGGTTGTATGGCTGATGAGTTTTATTTGGGTGGCAAAGGAGCTGCAAGAAGGGACTAACAGTACTTTGGTCTATAACCTCAGGGAAATCAATAAATGGGCTTTTTATGTCTTATTTCTGTTTTTCATTAATAGGATTGCATTTATCCAAATGGATAAGCGTTTCGAAAGTAAGTTAGCTACCGATAAAAAGGCTTTTTATTTGGCCTTGATGTTCGGATGTTTGGTCGCACTTTTTTCGTGTTTTTATGTCCCATATATCTATCAGACTATAGAGTATCTTATCCTTGAACAAAAGCCTTTTAACGAATGGGTGTATACGGAACCGTTTACCAATTTCGTCAATTATGCCATCGTAATTCCGCTATTGATCTATTTGGGATATTACTTTTATTTCAATCGTCGTAAACAATCGATCTTACTACAAAAGGAAAAAGTGATATCGGGTAATGTATCGGCGCAATTTGAAAGTTTAAAAAATCAATTGGATCCGCATTTCCTATTTAATAGTTTAAACGTTTTAAACGCTTTAATAGAGGAAAATCCCGATCAAGCGCAAGAATTTACTCAAGCCTTGTCAAAAATCTATCGTTATATCTTAGATCAAAAGAATAAAACCTTAGTGTCGGTAGAAGAGGAGATTGATTTTGCAAGGACCTATATGTCGTTACTCCAAATGCGTTTTGAAGACAGCCTGACTTATGATTTCCCTACTATTATCAAAAATGTAGAAGGAAAAGTCATTCCCTTATCACTGCAATTACTGTTGGAAAATGTGATCAAACACAACAAAACCAGTACGCTGCATCCGATACACATCTCTATAATAGAAGAGCGAGATTATTTAATTGTTGAGAATAATTTACAAAAGAAAAAATCCTACGATGATCGCAAGGGAATCGGTTTACAAAATATAGCCGATCGCTATGCCCTAATTACCTCAAAACAGGTCATCATCGACGAAAATGAACATGCATTTGCAGTAAAAATACCTATACTAATCAAAAAAACATATACAATGGAAATTTTAAACGAAAACGAAGAAATGTTATTGATCAAAGCTAAGAAACGCGTTGAGGAAATTAAAAAATTCTATGGTCACTTAACGACTTATATTGCTGTCAATACTTTTTTAATGGTGATTAACTTATATACTGAACCGGCCTTTTTATGGTTTTTATTCCCGCTATTCGGCTGGGGAATCGGATTGTTATCGAAAGGAATGCGGGTATACAACTACAATTTTTTCTTAGGTCGTAATTGGGAAGACAAAAAACTTCAAGAGATTATCGATGAAGAAAAACGCAGAAATGCTAAATGGGAATAAGGATGGAGTCAGCGATAAACAATTCTAAAGTGCGAGTAGCTCAAACACTTTATGCAAAATCAAGATTAAGACGTTTACGTAATTTATATATACGATTAGCAATCTGTTTAATAGTTAGTGTATTTATTATTGGGATGCATTATATTGAATTCGAAAATATCGAAGTCCATGCGTTTTATTCCCCTTTTGAGTTACCAGCGCTTTGGCTTTTCTGCCTTGCGATTCAATTTGTGTTTTTTTATGCCGACAAAATCCCGTTGCTAAAAAAGTGGCAACAAAATCTGCTTCAAAAAACTTTCTTAAAAGAGAGGAATTCCTTTGAGAATCGATTTTTCAGCAAAAGTGAAGACCGTTGAATTTTAATAAAAAACCGACTCGTACAAGCACCAAACCAAGCATCAAAGCCATACCATACTAACAAGAACTACTTATGAAAATCATCATTATTGAAGACGAAAAACCAGCGGCGAGATTGTTGGAACGGAAAATAGAAAAATTGGGATATCAGGTACAAACCAAATTGGGGTCTGTAGAAGAGTCAATCGTATGGTTATCCAATAATGAAACACCCGACCTGATCTTTTTAGATATTCAATTGTCCGATGGTTTGTCTTTTGAGATTTTTGAAAAAGTAGTCATTAACAGCGCCATTATTTTTACAACGGCCTATGATGAGTATGCCTTAAGAGCTTTTAAGCTCAATAGTATCGACTATTTATTAAAACCAATTCAAGATGGCGAGTTGCAATTCGCCATTCAAAAGTATATCGATCATAAAAACTCGTTTTTTGAATTTTCAGATCAATTGAACTTGTTTAAAAAATTTATTGATAAAGAGAGTAAGCCCGTATATAAAGAGCGCTTCTCTATCAAAATTGGTCAGCAAATCAAGATTGTATTTACCAGTGATGTAGCCTGCTTTTACAGTGAAAACAAAGCAACGTATATCAAAACTAAAGACCATAGAAACTATTTAATTGAGCTGTCCTTAGATCAATTGGAAGAAATGTTATCACCAGATCACTTTTTTCGAATAAGCAGGCAATTTATAGTGGCTTTGACCGATATTAAGGATATTTCAGTTTACAGCAATTCTCGATTGAAATTGTGTTTAAATCACTATAATGAAGAAGAATTGATTGTAAGCCGCGAGCGGGTTGCTGAATTTAAAACTTGGATTGGATGATCGTAATATGTGATTCGGTATTCGTGATTCGTGGAAAGTAGTGTAGAATAATTAAAATAAAAAATAGAATGATAGCATTTTCTTATACCATATTATATGTGGCTGATGTAGCTCAGGCGATGAGTTTTTACGAAAGAGCGTTTGGATTTACACAAAAATTCCGAACTCCTGAAAACGATTATGGTGAAATGGTCTCGGGTTCTACTGCCTTGGCTTTTGCATCTAAAGAATTGGCAAAAAGCAATTTGAGTGAGGGGTTTTTAGACAGTTCATCAAAGGAAAAACCCTTTGGTATTGAATTGGGTTTTGTAACGGTCGATGTTGCTGCTGCTGTAGAAAAGGCTGTTGCGGAAGGAGCTGTAGTTTATGAACCACTAAAGACTAAACCTTGGGGACAAACCGTTGCTTATATCAGGGATTTAGATGGTTTTTTAATTGAGCTTTGTAGTCCTATGGGATAATGTTGAAATTTAACAAGGGTTTAAACTCTTAGTTTCAATTGAAAATTTGAAAGGAGTTAACTTAGCTTCTATACAAGATATCGGAACTTTTAAATTGGAATCTTTGGCAAATAGGTTTGCTTTAAAGGACTTGTATGATTTAGGTTTTAAAATGCATCAATGGTTGTACTGTACTGTACTGTTTCTATAATCTAATTATTGCTATTATTTCGTATAAATGGCTGTGGGCTATGGCATTTTATGGTGAAAAGTCAAAAAAAAATGCTGTCGATTAAAGACAGCATTTTTGCGTAATCCGTTATTCTATTAAATGTTCTTTAATAAGGGCTAAACGCTCTTTTATGGCGATCTTGCGGTCTTTTTTAAGTTGTTCCATCATGTTTTTATGCGCGTCGATCGCAATTCTCGCTTCTTTTATAGCTGCTACACGTTGATTCATGGCTAATTGACGAAGTTTTTCACTTTCTTTAATCGCCGTTGCTCTTGATGTAACTGAATTTTTAGAAGCAAGCATCGCAAGCTCAACGGCTTCTAAAGCCATTTTACGATGTTCTTCGATGGCTTTCCTACTTTCCATAATCGCTTTTGTGCTTTCATCTACAGTTTTTTTGCTTTCTATTATAGCTTTTTTGCTTTCTTCTACAGCTTTTTTACCCTCTTCTAAAGCTCTCTTACTTTCCATTATAGCCGTTTTGCTCTGTTGTATCGCGATTTTGCTTTGCGCTATCGCTTTTTCGCGATCGGCTAAAATCTTTTTCCCTGCTTTGGAATTGGGATCTAGCTGTACAAAATCAGGATTCGCCTCTAAGGGTTCAGCAGTTATGGTGTATATGGCTGATTTTTTGTTTATATAGATAGGAGAATCATTCTTTTGTACTGCAAGACTCGTTTTGGGGTCTACTGAGGGTGCTGGAGGAATTGGAGGCATAGGCGGAGATGGAGGTGGTGTTGGAGGTGGTGTTGGAGGTGGTGTTGGAGGTGTTGGTGACACAACTGTAGCTGTCTGTGGATGTGCATTCGATTGCTTTACCTGAGCAACGGTTTTAATTTGAAACAACACTGTAAATACAAGTACAGCAGCTAGTGGTAGACCAAATCTCCAGAATTCAGTCTTTTTAGTTTTGGATTGGTTAATTTTCATGATACGAGTCTTTAAAAAGGATTGGTTAAACGATTGAGTCAACGTATTTGACATGGGAAAACCCATGGTTTTTAATAAGGTTTTTTGATATAATGACTTTTCGTTCATGACATCTAGTACGGCATGATCGGTTAAGTATTCTAAGTTTTTATCCATACTGCTCTTGAGCTTCCAAACTAAGGGGTTAAACCAAAAGATGCAGCAGATGACTTGTATGAGTAAAAGGTCTAGACTATGCTTTTGTCGAATGTGAATTTCCTCGTGTAACAGTATTACTTTTAATTCCGATCCACTATAGTTTTTGGAATTGAAATAGATACTATCCCAAAATGAGAAAGGCGTTTTTATATGGACTTGGTCGTAATATTTGATGCCATTGAGTTCTACAGCTTGATATTTAACACTTAAAGCTTTTGTTTTATAAATGTTTTTTAATAACTTAATAATAAGAAGTGTAGATATGGATATTAAGAATATTAATATGTAAAAAATATATGGAAATGTTTGATTAGGGATGCTTGATGTTGCTGTCAATTGAGCGACGTGATCAACGGGAATTATTGGAGTAATCCATACCGTTTTTGTAATATACATCAAGGGTAAGCCAAAGGAAACGACGATAGAAAATAGAAGATAAAATCGATTTTCCCTGTAAAAAGTAGTGCGCTCTAGTAGCCCTATATACAGCATATAAAATACGACCAGTAAGGCATTAGCTTTTAGTATGTAAAGAAATAAGGCTTCCATAATGCATTTATTTTTTTTCAATCATTTTTAAAATCTCTTCGAGCTCTTTAGCAGAAATCTTTTCTTCTTTGGCAAAGTACGATACCACATCCAAATAAGAACCTTCAAAAAAAGCATCTACCGCTTTTGCCATAAATTTATTCCTGTATTCCGTTAGTTTGATCAAGGGAAAGTATTGGTGCGTTTTGCCATAGGCTTGATAACCAACGTATTTTTTTTCCTCTAAGTTTCGTACTATAGTCGATACGGTATTGTAGTGCATGTCTTCATCGGCCAGTTCAGCCATAATGTCTTTGACAAAAGCTTTTTCTAACTTCCAGATCACCTGCATGATTTGTTCTTCTTTATTGGTTAATTTTTCCATAGTTGATATTGAGGTATTTTTTATAGAAACAAACCTATAACTATTTTTTTAGTTATACAACTGTTTTTATAGTTTATTTGATTTAATTATTTTAATCGATGTTTTGATTATCATTATATTTGTCTAGACGATCAAACGCAGCAAGACAAACAAACTTCGACGATGAAACAACTTATTGAGAATTTTTTCCAGTTAAATAAAAACAGCACTAACATTCGAAAAGAATTGACTGCGGGAGTCATTACGTTTTTGACGATGTCGTATATCTTAGTAGTGAATCCCAATATTCTAGCTCAGGCGGGTATGGATCGCGAGGCCCTGTTTACTACCACGGCTTTAGCAACTATATTCGCTACGCTGATGATGGGACTCTATGCCAAATTACCGATTGCTCAAGCTCCGGGAATGGGACTCAATAGTTTTTTTACGTTTACGGTGGTACTGACGATGGGCTATACCTGGCAATTTGCGTTAACGGCAGTTTTTATTGAAGGTATTATCTTTTTGCTTTTAACATTCTTTAATATAAGGGAACTGATTGTCAAAAACATACCAGTCATACTCAAAGAATCGATTCCAGTAGGTATTGGTTTGTTTATCACTTTGATCGGTTTAAAGGGAGCTGGAATTATTGTATCTGATAGCAATACTTTAGTTCGTTTAGGCGATTTTTCACAGCACAGCGTTTGGATTGCTTTTCTCGGTTTGTTGGTAACTGGGGTCTTATTTGCGAGAAATGTCAACGGTGCAATTTTACTGGGAATACTGGTGGCTACGGGTTTTGGTTTTATTTTAGGCGACGTCGTTTGGCCTTCCAAAGCTATAGTGGGACTACCGCCATCGATAGAACCGATCTTCGGACAGGCACTGGCTCCGATGTTAACCGAAGAGGGATGGAAGCAAATTTTATCGTTGGATATGTTGGTGGTTGTATTTACCTTTTTGTTTGTCAATCTCTTCGATACGGTTGGTACCTTAATTGGTGTGATTTCCAAAACGAATCTAGCCGATGCCGATGGCAATTTCCCGCAAATGAAGAAAGCTTTGTTCTCCGATGCCTTAGGAACCACTTTCGGCGCTGTTTTAGGTACCAGCTCTGTGACTTCCTATGTAGAGAGTGCTTCCGGAGTAGCATCGGGAGGGCGTACAGGATTAACGGCTGTAGGAGTGGCCTTGATGTTTGGACTATCCTTGTTTTTTGCGCCACTTTTTTTAATGATTCCCGCTGCAGCAACCTCACCTGCATTAATTATAGTGGGTCTGTTTATGATTTCATCGGTTTCGAAAATTAATTTTGACGATATGAGTGAAGGTTTACCGGCTTTTCTAACGATTGTTTTAATGCCTTTTACCTATAGTATTGCTGAGGGAATCGTTTTTGGTATATTGAGTTTTACATTTTTAAAACTCTTTACGGGTAAATACCAGCAGATTACCTTAACTTTAGCGGTACTTTCGATACTTTTTTTGGTAAAAATTATCTTAGAAGTCGTTTACAAATAGGGTCGAATCACACAAAGCAAATTAAAAATGAAAGCTGAAAAGAATCAAGTTATAGCCGTGAACGCCACGATTAATCTGTTGGCAGATGCCTACTTTCCCGATGTAACAAACAAATTACCCTTGGTCGTTTTTTGCCACGGCTACAAAGGTTTTAAAGATTGGGGAGCTTGGGAATTGGCAATGAGAAGTATAGCACAACAGGGCTTTTATGTGGTCAAGTTTAATTTCTCGCATAACGGAACGACACTGGATAATCCGTTGGAATTTGAAGATCTTGAAGCATTCGGTCGAAATACCTATAGTCAAGAACAAATAGATTTAACAGCGGTTATCAACCATTTTAAGAATCGCGATGAAGTAGATCAGAGTCAGATCACTATCATCGGACACAGTAGAGGTGGAGGGGCTGTTTTGGTACAAGCACTTGAAAATAACGAGGTCACCAAGGTGGTTAGTTGGGCCGGTGTCGCTGATTTTAAAAGGCGATTCCCTCAAGGAGCACGGTTTGACAAGTGGAAGGAAGAAGGGGTGTTTTATGGGCTTAATACCAGAACCAATCAGCAGTTGCCCCATTTTTTTTCGTTCTATCAAGATTTTGAAGCTAATGAGCGAAAATTTGATATTCAAAACTGTGCGCAACACTTAAAGAAACCCCTGTTGATAATTCAGGGTACTGCTGATGAGGCAGTGCCTTTAAAAGAAGCGGAATGGTTGCATCTATGGGCTAAAAACTCAGAATTGTATGTCATTGAAGGGGCAGACCATGTTTTTGGCGCCCGTCATCCTTGGGATAAAAAAGAGCTACCGCTTGATTTATCTAAAGTGATCGATCAAACGGTAGCTTTTTTGAAGAAATAACTGACATTCGATGGTGTATCGAATGAACGGTCTTAATTATGATTTACTCTTTGTCGTAGTGAAATAGGTCTTTTGGGCTTCGAGTACTAAATAGAACTGTACTCCAAATAACAGGGAGGCCACAACCAAATGGGCCGTTTGGGCTCCAAATGGAAAATGCCAATAATACATTGCTATACCCGAGAAGATCTCTAAGGCCAATAGTATCATAACCCAATTGAGTTTTCTATATCCGAGTTCTTTACGTCTATTTCTTAAGAAAAGGAATAGATTGACAAACACCACTATAAACGAAAAGGTTCGATGTATATAAAACTCAAAGGTCGGATCGTTTAACCATAGGTATTCATTTCCAATACCCGCGCGAACTTGCTCGTCGACAAATTGTCTGACCTGAGTTCCTAAAACCACTTGTATCAGCGTTAGTAATAGCGAGATATAAAGAAAGATAATAAACTTGGAGTCGTTCTTTTTAGGCTCTTTTTTGACACGGGCCACTCTAACGATATAAATCAATATAGCGACAATGACCAAAGCCATAATCATGTGAACCGTGATTTTTATTGGGTTTAAAACGGAAAACACTACAGTGGCTCCTAACCAGGCTTGAAATCCCATTAAAAAAACAACCAGCCATGACAGTAGGACTAATTTCTTTTGAGTACGCCAATAGGCAAATGAAAACACGGCCATGACCAAACAAGCCACTCCTGCTATAGCACCGCTAAGGCGATTGAGGTATTCTGTCCAAGTGTGTTTGGCATTAAAAGTAGCATAATCGTGTTTGGTGTATTTGGTCCAATGCTGTTCTTGGTATACATCCGTTGTCGTAAAATCCTCCTTGGCAACCCACAGACTTTCATCGTGAATGATTACTTGTCCCTTTTTAAATTCGTGATTCGGTTGCCACAATATTTCGGAAATATCTGTAGGTGGAATATAATATCCAAAACATTTTGGCCAATCTGGACAACCCATACCCGAACCGGTCATACGTACTAACGCCCCTGCAAAAATCACCACATAAACCAGTATTAAAGAGGTTTTTGCCAGAGGTAAAAAATAGTTTTTCATAGTAATATTGATTTGTATTATGGTATAAGGAATGGCTGTTATAAAATAACAGCCATCTCATAATTCACTCTATTATTGTACCGTGTTCGGGTTTGTCAGTCCCATCTGGCGTGCTTTATCCATCATAAATTGATGTGCAGCTTCATATTCGTTGGGAATTATTCCCTCCAAAATAGCCTCTTTAATAGCTTCTTTTAAAACACCGATTTCGCGAGAAGGCGGTAAGTTAAATAAGGCCATAATTTCTTCGCCAGAAATCGGCGGTTGAAACTGACGCACGTGATCGCGCTCTTCAACTTCGACTATTTTGTTGCGAACAATTTTAAAATTGTGATGATACTTTTTAAACTTAATCGCATTTTTCGTCGTGATATCAGCCTCGCATAAAATCATCAAATCTTCAACGTCTTCTCCGGCATCGAAAATCAATCTTCTCACCGCTGAATCGGTTACGGTTTTTTGAGACAGTACTACCGGACGTGAACTCATGGTTACCATCTTCTGTACATATTTGAGCTTGTGATTTAACGGCATGTGCAAGCGTTGGAAGATTTTTTTGACCATTTTACCTCCAATAAACTCATGTCCGTGAAAGGTCCAACCTTGTTTCTTATTGAAACGTTTGGTTGGTGCTTTACCAATATCGTGTAGTAAAGCCGACCAACGCAGCCATAAATCATCCGTTTTTGTACAGATATTATCCACTACTTCTAATGAATGGTAGAAATTGTTTTTATGGGTATGTCCTTCAATCTCTTCCACTTGGTTTAAAGCGGTTAATTCCGGTAAGATCAAATCGAGTAAACCCGAATGATACAACAATAAAAATCCGGTTGAAGGCTTTTTAGTCAATAAAATTTTATGGAGTTCGTCGACAATTCTTTCGCCGGATATGATGTTTAAACGTTCGTGATTTCTAGTGATGGCCTCTAAGGATTCCGCTTCAATGACAAAATCCAATTGTGCGGCAAATCGAATCGCTCGCATCATGCGTAAAGGATCGTCGGAATACGTAATGTCTGGATTTAAAGGGGTTTTGATGACTTTATTGTCCAAATCCTCTAAACCGTTAAACGGATCGATTAAAGTTCCGTAATCACTTTGATTCAAACTTAAAGCCAAGGCGTTAATGGTGAAATCACGTCGGTTTTGATCGTCCTCTAGGGTTCCGTCCTCAACAACGGGATTGCGACTGTCAAAGTGATAAGACTCTTTTCGAGCACCTACAAATTCGATATCGATATCGTCAAAGCGCAACATGGCCGTACCGTAGGTTTTAAATACCTGAACTTTCGGTTGATTTGGCAATAATTTGGATACCTCCAAAGCCAATTCAATACCGCTGCCCACAGCAACTATATCAATGTCTTTTTTAGAATCTCTTTTTAATAAGTAATCTCTGACAAAACCACCTATGACATAACAATCTATGGATAGATTTTGTGCGGCTTGGGAGATATATTCAAATATAGGATGCGTTAAGGCGTCTTTATACGGTAAGGGTTGTTTCATAATTCAAATTCAAAAAATAGCAAGTTATTTTCTAATAATAGTCACTTTGCTATCTGTTGTCAGTTTAATAATTGTCGAAGGCGGGCTCGCTTTGCGATCTTGATGCAAATTTACCACATAGTCTACACCTTCCAAAATAATAGGGTTGATTTCTTGAAAAGTACGAGGGGTCACATCGCCGCTGACGTTGGCAGATGTCGATACCAAGGGCGATTTCATCCGCTCTATTAATTTGAAACAAAAGGGATCTGTCACAATTCGAATACCCAAAGAATCATCGGCCGCAATAATTTCTTTAGCAACATTTTTTGGGTGATCCAAGATTAAAGTGGTCGGTTTATCTGAACATTCAAGGATTTGCCATGCCACTTCTGGTATTTCTTTAAAAATCTGATGCAACATCCGATCGCCATGAACCAAAACAATCATACTCTTTGACTCGGCTCTTTTCTTTAAATCAAATATTTTTTTAATCGCTGCTGAGTTATTGGCATCACATCCCAAACCCCAAACCGTATCGGTAGGGTATAAAATGATACCTCCATTTTGAATGACTTCATAAGCTTTATGTACCTCTTGTTGAATCTCTTCCATCTGTTGTATTCCTTTATTTTGTATCTTGTAAATAGCTTGTAAAATTAGTGAAATTATGGCTTATTCTCTAAGAAAATCAAGCAAAAGTCAATAAATTAACAGCCGCTAATAATTAAGTTTTTTTTAAGAAAGGTATTCGCAATTTGAGCTATATTTATGATTCACTAAAAAAACAATCCTTTTTTGTTCGATAATATAATTATATCCCCTTATGGAATTTAATAAAAATGAAATATTAGCACACTGTAAAGCCTTTTCAAAGAACACTTTAATGGAAACTCTAGATATCGAATTTATCGATGCTGGTCCGGACTTTTTAACAGCGAAAATGCCGGTCAATTCTAAGGTTCATCAACCTTTGGGATTGCTACATGGTGGCGCAACGGTTGCCTTAGCTGAAAGCGTTGGAAGCTCGGCTTCGTTTATGTTGATCAATACGGAATCTGAAGAAGCTCGTGGAATTGAAATTTCGGCCAATCACCTCAGAAGTAAACGCGACGGTACGGTGTATGCCACAGCTCGCATCCTTCATAAAGGACGAACTTTGCACTTATGGGAAATTAGAATTACCGACGAAGAAGATCGATTAATCAGCATTTGCAAAATAACTAATATGATTTTAAAGAAGTAGTTAGATGTCTTTATTTAAACAAGCAATCGAAGCATTAAGACTGCAAAAACCCTTTGTAATTTATTCCAAATCCCATCAGCAAACCGTAGTGGGGATGTTTCAAAATACAGCAGAACTCTTTAAACTCAACGATTATGGATCTAAGGGATTTGTGTTTGCTCCGTTTGACGGGCAGGCGCCGGTTTTTATTCCGTATTCAGAATCAGAGGTGATTGTCGAATCCTGGATTCCAAATGAGGAAGTGGCCAAAGAGGTAATTTTGAATTATGATGACAAGCGGTCTAGTAGTGCATTTGAAGCCTTGGTTAAAAAGGGGGTAGCGGCTATTAAAGCAGGCCGTTTTGACAAAGTTGTTTTATCGCGAAAGGAAACCTTAGAAGTAGAATCACTAGCGGTTATAGCGTGGTATAAAAAGCTGAAATCGACTTATCCAACAGCCTTTTGTTATTTGTTTTTTCATCCTGAGGTAGGTATGTGGATGGGGGCAACTCCGGAGCAATTATTAAAAGTAGGAGACCATCGGGTGTTTACGATGGCTTTGGCGGGTACCCAACTCAACAAACAACAAAATCCCGTGGTTTGGGGTGAAAAAGAACAGCAGGAACAACGTTTTGTGACCGACTTTATACTCGATTCACTAAGCGAATACGTAAGCCGGCTTTCGATCACAGAGCCGTTTACGGCGTATGCGGGCAATATCATGCACATACGTACGGATATTGAAGGAGATCTAAATAACATCGACGATTTAAAGAGTATTATCGAAAAATTACATCCGACACCTGCGGTATGTGGTATGCCAAAACAAGCCTCTAGAGACTTTATATTAGCTGAAGAAGGCTATGACCGTAAATTTTATAGCGGTTATTTGGGGGAACTCAATGGTGATTTAACGTTAAATAAGGACGGATTTACCGATTTATTTGTTAACTTAAGGTGTATGGAGTTGGAAGAACATCAGATCCACTTATACCTGGGTTGTGGAATCACTAGAGACAGTGTCGCAATTGATGAATTTATTGAAACGGTCAATAAATCAAGTACAATGAAAAAAATAGTATCATGACGATGAAATTAGATATATTGGCATTTGGAGCGCATCCAGATGATGTTGAATTGGGTTGTGGAGCCACTTTGGCCAAAGAGATTTCTTTGGGCAAGAAAGTCGGGATTATCGACTTAACGCGCGGTGAATTGGGTACGCGGGGATCTGCAGAGATCAGAGACCAAGAAGCGGCTGCTGCGGCAAAAATAATGGGGATCACTGCACGGGAGAACCTTCGGTTTCGCGATGGTTTTTTCACCAATGATGAGTACCATCAATTGGAGGTTATCAAGATGATTAGAAAATACCGTCCAGAAATCGTTTTATGCAATGCGATTGACGACAGACATATCGACCATGGTAAGGGCAGTAAATTGGTGTCTGATGCGGCCTTTTTGTCGGGTTTAAGACGTATTGAAACCACTGTCGATGGTGTACCACAAGATGCTTGGCGTCCGAAAGTGGTGTATCACTATATACAATGGAAAAATATAGAACCCGATTTTGTTGTGGATGTCACCGGCTTTGTCGAAACAAAAATAGAGGCTGTAATGGCGTATAGTTCGCAGTTTTATGAGCCCGGATCCAATGAACCCATTACGCCAATTACGTCAAAGAATTTCTTGGATAGTATTACGTATCGCGCTCAGGACCTCGGAAGATTGATTGGAACTGATTTTGCAGAAGGATTTACTGTGGAGAGGTATTTGGCTGTCAATAGTTTAGATAATTTGATATGATTTTTATCAAAAAACCTTTGGAGGCAAAGGAAATATGGCTATATTTGCACTCGTAAAACAATAGACGGTGATTGTAGCTCAGTTGGTT
>DCKE01000024.1:146301-154239 GCA_002320285.1 Flavobacteriaceae bacterium UBA1682
GGTTCGAGACCCCTCATTCACCCAGAAACAGCAGCCTGTTATCTTAGGATAACAGGCTTTTTTTGTGGCAACAACTCGGGATTTGATCAGCGATAAAGCAGCGAACAGACCAATAAATGACTTATCTTAGCCACGCTTTTTAAAACGTAAATCAACGATCATCCTCAATAACCTATCATGAAATTAATCGAAAATCAAGAATACACTCAGTTAAATACTTTAGAACAGGCAGAATACTTCGAATGTACTTTTGAAAATTGTGATTTCAATCGGTTTAATTTCGGTCAATTTGAATTTGAGAATTGCTCTTTTAGAAACTGTAATCTGAGTTTGGGGCAGTTCAATCAAACCTCGTTTCGCGATGTGGAATTTATCGATTGCAAGCTGATGGGAATCGATTTTTCTAAAGTCAATGGATTTTTGATGCAATTTCATTTTCTAAACTGCAACCTGCAATTCTGTATTTTCAACGGTTTAAAAATTAAGAAAACGATTTTTAAAACCTGCGAAATACAAGATGTCGATTTTTCGCAATGCGATCTCACTCAAGCGTCGTTTGATGGCTCCGACTTAAACCGTGCCGTATTTGATGCTACTAATCTGACTCAGGCGGACTTTAGAACAGCGCGAAATTTTGCTATTCGACCGGAATCCAATATCATTAAAAAGGCCAAATTCGCACAAAACAATTTAATGGGTTTGGTACAACACTACCAAATTCAAATTGAGTAATACACCGGAGCATCTCGCTACGTGAAATCTCCGCGATTGACTGTAAAATGCTTCTACACTATATTTAGAATGCCTAGCAAACCTTGTTAGGGCTGAAATACGCAAACGCTAAACCCATACTAAAAATTTAGTGTTGGTTTAGCGCTTAAAAATGATTTTCCTATTGTTTTCTAGAGTTGTAATCATTATAATTTAAATATTATTAATACAGTTATGCTGTATTTTGATTAATATAAATTATTTAATAGAGTATAATATGTGATGATAATATAGTTAAATTTTAATTTTTAACAGTTTGTTATTTGTGTAAAAACTTTCGTTTTTTATTTTTATAGAGCATAATCACTAAAAATAAAAATGATGAAGAACGCAAATTCTATGACGCTTTTTCGATTTGTAAATATTCGAAGTGCGCAAATTCCCAAAGTACAAGATTCAAAATTTCGATATATGGAATTGCCTGTGATAGCTCGGCGAGGCTTATTCTTTGATGCTATAAGTAGAAAACCTCCAGAAAAGACTAAATACGAAGCGCTATTAGAAGCTTCAGGATTGTATAAAGATGCAATCAACTCTAAAGAAGCACTTAGAATTGAATTTCGCAGCTGGTAATTAACCTGTTGCGCATCATAGGCGATTCTCAACAACTGTATCAACTGTTTGTAGACAATCCGACTTTGTTGATCTTACTGTATCAAAATATGGATGGTGTTTCAAAGGTAGAAGAGGTTACTGAGAAAAACTGCCAACTGTTGGCCGATTTGATATTGGTTTTGTGCAGTTCACATACGTACCAAGGGGTAAAAAGCAGTGGAGCCGTTTATAGAATAGGTCGGGATTACAAGGTTTACAGCCGTATTTATCCATTGGATTCGCAGGTGAAAGACCGTTTCTTTTTACAGCAAATGCAGCGGAAACAAGATCGAAAATTGGAGCGATATCCCGACGATATTCCGCGTTTAAGTCCGGGTAAAGAAGTGGCTACCTCGTATTTTATTGAAAGTGATTCGGGTAACTACCGCGGACGAAGGTGTCTGGAAAGACGTGATGCTTGGACGGCCAGCCTTTTGAAAATGGTTTTAGAAAAAAATATCGCTAATTTTACTAAAAGCAGCCTGCAAATCATCGATGACGGTTATGGGGTCTATCAAGCCTCTTTATCGATCATTAAAATACGCGATGCGACGCGTTTGCAACAACAGGGTGTCTTGTTTGTAAAAGGTGAAATGGCGGTGGGTAAAACCACCAAAACCGGAATAGTAGTCCTATACAAAGGAGAGATTATTGCCAGTGGCGAAGCTAGAGTAGTACGAAAAAGTTTGGAAGAGGTTTGGAAAGCCAAGGGAGCCAAATTAATAGATGCTTTAGAAGGGCGATTGATTTTAAAAAAAATAGATGAGGCTATTGCAAGGTCGGGGATTATAGTATGCGTTCCCAAAAACGCTTTAAATATTTTTGAAAGCGAAAGAAGGATACGACAAATTATATACGCCCTAAAAAACAAACATTCTTCTAGATTATTTAATCCTAATAAAGTAGCATTACAAGATTTGGGCATTAAGTTGCCCAAATCTAAAAACGGTTTAAGTGTGGATTTTGAGGGTACGCCTTATCTATATCCGATAACAGCAAACCAAAAAAATATAGTAAAAATAAAAATGACTGGGAGTAGGAGATTAGATGATAAATTGGCATTTGAACTTTCAGGTATTAAGAGGAATAAAGAATTTACTTGGCATCATTTGGATGATTATAATGTTATGGATGGGGTATGTACTGTGCAATATGTAAATAAAGATATTCACGCAGCTACATATCCTCATTTTGGTTCCGTAAAACTTATTGAAGATTTCTTAAATATAATTTATAAAAATTAACCTTATGAAAATTGAATTAGAACATAACGAGAAAAAAATTTCGGTAGATGAAATTTTAGAATTTGAAGAAAGAAATGACATTAAATTACCTGAGAATTATAAGAAATTAATAACTAAATTTAATGGTGGTATGATAGTCAATTCGGATAATATGGACACGCTATTAAGTATAAAATATGGAAGTGTTAGAGTCGAGAATACGATAAAAAATCACCAGATTATAGAATCGAATATACCAAAAGACTACTTTCCATTCGCCTTAGATTTTTCAAACAACCCTATTACAATCTGTTTAAAGGAAGGTTCTCATTATGGAGAAATTGTATTGTTTTATTTCGATGTAGATAGAGTTGAAAAGATTGCTAATTCTCTTGAAGAGTTGTTTGGAGTGACAACTATAGATGAGTTATAATTAAGATAGTTTGGCTAAAAGTAACAAAGCAATCGATAAGTTCCAAAATCATTTAAAAAAAGCAAAATGATAAATAAAATAATGATAACTAATTCAGAGCTGAATATCAATAAAAATGATATACTAGATTTTGAAAAAAACTACAAATTAATATTACCTGAAAATTACAAGAAATTCCTTTTGAAATACAATGGCGGGCAAGTTGATGATGAAAAACGTGAAGATTTAGAAACATTTAATTCTTTAAAGTATGGTGAGTTAACCATAGAATATATGTTTAATAATTATTGTATTATCGAGCAATTGTTAGATAAAGATTATTTACCCATTGGTAATTCCTATGGAAACCCCATTACACTCTGTTTAAAAGCAGGTAAAAATTATGGAAAAGTTATTATTTTCTATTTTGATAGGGACGAAGAACCCGTGGTAATAGCCGATTCTTTGGAAGCTCTTTTAGGAGTAAAAAGTATGGATGAATTGTAGTTTGAAAGTTACTTGTATGCTTTCAGTGAAAATTTTATTTTTTGTAAGCATGTTTTGTCTTCAGAAGAGCTGGCGGTCATAATCACGAAGCTGTCGGTTTAACAGTTAAAATTCGAAAATACTTGACTAAACCGGTGGACGACATGCCTTTTGATGCCTTGATTTCGGTGCGCTACCGCAGTCAAGGTAGGTTGGGTCAATGGATAGATAAAGAGGCCAAATCGACGATGTTTCCGATAAATTGGAATATTACTCGAGTAAAACAAGAAATCGCTTTGGTGTATGATGAAATGATGAAGTACAAAAGTCAACTTAAAAATGGTATAAGTGATTTTTCATTTCCATCTTCCAATGGTACGTTTGTTATTCAAATAAAAACTGATCAATCGGGAAATATAACTAATGCATTTCCATTAATAAAACAAAGAAAAAGATGAAATATAAATTTTCGTTAAATCCGTATGAACAAAAAAATATTCCTATTAAGTATTATGGTCTTAATCTAGATGCATTGGCATCCGATGAATGGGTATTAAGAGGTATGAGTTGGTGGGACTGGACTCCAGAAGAAATCCAAAAAATAATCGATAATTCGAAGGATTTAGTTAAGGATGAAATGTATAAATATCAAGTTGAAGGTAGTGATTTAGTTATTTATATTTATAGTGATGAAGTTTATTTTTTTGATGTGTACTCCGAACAGGAAGAGGCGGATCTGATATGGTCTTTTGAACAGTTTATTGATTTTATGGAGCAGTTTAAAACATTTGTAGCTGAGAATAGTTAAGTAGATAAGAAATTCAGCAGCATAGTAGCGTTTCAAACGACGATTTACCGATTTGATAAAAAAACGGTTAATAGGGTCAGTCCATTCAACATCAAAGCTGCAAATAGATAGGAGGCGATCGATATTCGATTTTTATAAGTCCTAAATACGATTAAACACGGCAGTAAAAACAACAAGACCACCATAGGTATAAAAAGTTTTTCTGCCCAGTGACTCAATGCGTTATCGTGATATAATTGTTGTAACAGTGTGGCTCGCAAAACCCATAATAACAACATGATCAAACTGATATAAAATATGGTTTTATCAAAAAGGATTGTCTTGTTCATGATTGCGGATTAAGCGTAATACGTTCCTTTCTATTGGCCAACTCCCAAGCCGTAGCAAAGATCAGTTGTACCCGTTTTTTTAATAAATCATAATCGATTTTATCCGCAGTGTCGGTAGATTTATGATAATCCGCATGCGGACCGTTGTAATAGAAAATTACGGGAATCCCCTTTTTTACAAAATTGTAGTGATCGGATCTAAAATAAATTTGCTCAGGTTCACCGACAACGTTGTATTTGTAATCTAATGTTAGTTGAGCATACTTTTGATTTACGGATTCAGAAACTTCGTGCAGTTCTGTACTGAGTCGATCCGAACCTACGAGATAAATGTAATTTCCTGTTTCTATATAAGCGTCACTACGACGACCAATCATGTCGATATTTAAGTCAGTAATCGTATTTTCCAGCGGATACAAGGGGTTTTCGACATAATATTTAGAGCCATAGAGTCCAAATTCTTCTCCGGTAAAGTGTAAAAATAATAGAGATCGCTTTGGGCTAAATCCGTTTTTTTCTGCTTCTTTAAAAAGTCTCGCTATTTCTAAAACACCAGCTGTTCCTGAGGCATTGTCATCAGCTCCATAGAAAATTTCACCGTTTTGGATGCCCATATGATCGTAATGAGCAGAAATCACTATAGTTTCGTTGGGAAATTCACTGCCTTTAATATAAGCTACTACATTTTCACTATCTTTTAATACAGGTCCATAACCTTTATCCATAAAGGAAGCAGGAACCTCTTGAAGATGTTTTTTGGCATTTTTTGGAGCTGAAATTTTATAGTTTTGATATTGCTTTACCAGAAAAGCCGCTGCTTTTTTCTGACCAATTTCACCTGTTTTGCGTCCCTCAAATTCGTCAGAAGCTAGCATTTTGAGATTCTTAGCCAAAGTATCGCGATTGATTTCATTATAGAAATACTCAAAATTAAGCTGTTTTTTGCGTTGCGCTTGTACAGGCCCCAAAACCCCCACGGCTACTAGGGCAATTATAATACACTTAGTCAGATGCATAATTTATTTTTTATGTTTTTTCAAATCGATTTTACAACCAAATCGTTTATGGACAGATGTCCAATAGCGATTAGGCGAAAATTGACTGGAAATCATATTGTCGACTTCCAGTTTACTGCCGTAAATATAAACATCCTATATGAAAGGAATGTTTGTATTTGATAGAAAATTGTGCTTTATCCTATTATCTTTGTTTTTTAAAAAAACAGTTATGAGTCAAGTTGTATTGATTACTGGTGGGTCATCAGGTATTGGTAAATCCGTCGGTGAATTTCTTCATCAAAAGGGTTTTGTCGTTTTTGGAACCAGTAGAAATCCCGATAAGATCATCAATTCGGTTTTTCCTCTGGTAGCAATGGATGTTAGAGATGCCGTATCGATAAAGCAAGGGGTGGATCAAATTCTAAAGCAAACAGGACGCATCGATATTTTAATCAATAATGCCGGTGTCGGTATAACAGGAGCTTTGGAAGAGATTCCGACTGAAGAAATACTAAACAATTTCAGCACCAACCTGTTTGGGCCAATTGAAGTGATGAAAGCGGTATTGCCAGGTATGCGCGATCAAAACAAGGGATTGATCATCAATATTACTTCGATAGCGGGTTATATGGGATTGCCTTTTCGCAGTGTTTATTCTGCCTCTAAGGGTGCTTTGGAAATTATAACCGAAGCCTTGAGAATGGAAGTAAAACCGTTTGGTATTCAAATCACCAATGTCGCTCCGGGTGATTTTGCGACGAATATTGCTTCCGGTCGATATCATGCTCCTTTGCTCGAAAACTCCCCTTATAAAGAGGTTTATGGAGCTACTTTGAGTATGATGGATCAGCACGTGGATTCAGGTAGCAATCCGCAGCAAATGGCAGCTGCTATTTATTCGATTATTTTAAATCCGAAACCGAAAATTCATTATAAAGTAGGTGCATTTATGCAAAAATTCTCGATCGTTTTAAAACGGATATTACCGGATAAAACCTATGAAAAGTTATTGATGAATCACTATAAAATTAAAGAATAAGACGTTCTATATACTGGTATAAATTGTATTTTTGAAAAATTATAACTCAACTAATAAATCCTATTTATGAAATTTTTTATTGACACCGCCAATTTAGAACAAATTAAAGAAGCTCAGGCTTTAGGCGTATTGGATGGAGTAACCACAAATCCATCGTTAATGGCCAAGGAAGGAATTACCGGTGCGGCAAATATCCTGAATCACTATGCGACAATCTGCAGTTTAGTAGATGGCGATGTAAGTGCTGAAGTGATTGCTACGGACTATGATGGTATGGTGGCACAAGGTGAAGAACTGGCTAAATTACACGATCAAATTGTCGTGAAATTACCGATGACACAAGACGGAATTAAAGCTTGTAAGTATTTTTCATCAAAGGGAATTAAAACAAATGTTACTTTGGTTTTCTCCGCTGGACAAGCACTTTTAGCGGCTAAAGCTGGTGCAACCTATGTTTCTCCATTTATTGGAAGATTAGACGATATTTCGACAGATGGGTTAATTCTAATTCAAGAAATCCGCCAGATTTATGATAATTATGGTTTTCAAACTCAAATATTAGCTGCGTCTGTACGTCATACGATGCATATCGTGAATTGTGCCAAAATTGGAGCAGATGTTATGACAGGTCCTTTGTCTGCAATTTTAGGCTTGTTAAAACACCCATTAACCGATAGTGGACTTGCACAGTTCTTATTGGATTATCAAAAGGGGAATAGTTAATTCGTAAATCGTGAGTCGTAAATCGTGAGTCGTGAGTCGTGAATCGAAAATCGAAAATCGAAAATCGTTATTGCTGGCGATGATGTTTTCGTTTAAAGTTTATTTTTTTTATAAATAGTATATAGAATTTTCCAAACACCTCTACTTGGGGTGTTTGGGTGATTCGCTAATTGCTCAGTAAAAACAGTGAAATCGTAAATCGTAATTCGGGAGTCGTAAATCGAGATTCGTAAGTTTCGATAAATTTATCATGCTTATATCGAATTAAGTTTTCTTTACCATTTGCCTATTCTTTTATCAAAGCCTATTTGCCTTTTTATATGCCTATATGTCCATTCGCCCATTTGCCCATTCGCCCATTCGCGTATTTGCGTATCCGCGTATCAGCATAACAAAGCCTATTTGCCCATGCGCATATACGCGTATTCGCCCTTACACGTAAAAAGGGATCGGTCTTACAACTTATCTTCATTTGAGCCTATTTGCATATATGCGTATTCGCGTATTCGCCCTTGCTCGTAAAGAGGAATTTATCAGCATAACAAAGCCTATTTG
>DCKE01000024.1:154269-205741 GCA_002320285.1 Flavobacteriaceae bacterium UBA1682
TACGCGTATTCGCCCTTACACGTAAAAAGGGAGCGGTCTAACAACTTATCTTTTTATAAGCCTATTTGCCTTTTTGTAAGCCTATTTGCGTATTCGCCCATCAGCCCATCAGCGTATCAGCATAACAAAGCCTATTTGCCCATTCGCATATACGCGTATTCGCCCTTACACGAAAAAAGGGATCGGTCTAACAACTTATCTTTTTATAAGCCTATTTGCCTATACGCACATACGCGTATTCGCCCATCAGCCCATCAGCCCATCAGCCCATCAGCCCATCAGCCCATCAGCCCATCAGCACATCAGCACATCAGCGTATCCGCTTCCCCTCAAAGTGTTTGTCCCCAACTGATGATTTCCTCTTTGATCATTTTTAGTCCTTTACTGGCTTTTTCGGGGATTATTTTAAGGTGTTGGTAAGTATGTGCAATTGGTGCAGGTTTGGGGTCTATATAGTAAACTATAGCTTCTTCAGGGGCATAATCCATTAGTGAAGCAGCGGGATAAACCTGTAATGACGTTCCGATGACAATTACAAAATCGGCTTCTTTTACGATATCTATGGCGCGTTCGAATTCTGGGACGGCTTCTCCAAACCATACGATATCCGGGCGTAAGGCATCTCCTTGAGCATTGCGATCGAGGCCGGTTAAATCGGTGGTCCAGTCCAAGGTCAATGTGGCATCGCGAACACTTCGCACTTTTAATAGTTCGCCGTGTAAGTGAATAACATTTTGACTGCCAGCTCTTTCGTGTAAATCATCAACATTCTGAGTTATGATGGTCATCTTAAAGTCGTTCTGTAAATCAGCTAAGATTTGATGTCCTTCGTTGGGACTTACTTCCAATAGTTGCTTACGACGTTGGTTGTAAAAATCTAAGACTAGCTCTTGATTTCTATTCCACCCTTCGGGCGAAGCTACCTCCATAACATCGTGTCCCTCCCAGAGGCCGTCTGCATCTCTAAAGGTATTTATACCGCTCTCGGCACTCATACCAGCACCGGATAGTACGACTAATTTTTTTTCCATATCTTTTTATTGTAAACCGATTAGGGTGTTGTTATCTTTGTTGATTCAAGAAAGTTAATACTAAATAATGATTTCTACCAACAAACTATTTCAAAATATAGACTACTTAAATTATTTGGAAGATTTTATCACTGAGAATCGGAAAGCGGGATTTATAGAAGTTTTAAAAAACAGAACCAAACATTTTACTATAGTAACAGAAGATTTGTTTCAGTTGCACAATACGAGTGCGGTGATGCGAAGCTGTGAAGTTTTTGGGCTTCAAGATCTGCATGTGATCGAAGAAAATATGGGAAAAACCATCGATAAAGAAATTGCAATGGGAGCAGAGAAGTGGGTCGATATCCACAGACACAATTCCAGTCAAAATTGTATCGATCATTTGCGCTCAAAAGGCTATCAGATCGTTGCGACAACGCCACATGCGGATTCCAATCTATTAGAAAATTTTGATATATCCAAACCCGCAGCCTTGTTCTTTGGAACAGAGCGATCTGGTTTGTCAGATGAGATTATGAATCAGGCCGATAGTTATATTAAAATTCCGATGGTTGGATTTACAGAGAGTTTAAATATTTCGGTTTCGGCTGCTATCGTGATTCAAGACATCACAACGCGATTGCGAAATTCTGAAGTAGCATGGAATTTAACGGCGGAAGAGATGTTGGAAAAACGCATTGATTGGGCTAGAAAAACCATTAAGGATATTGATAATATTACCGACCGTTTTATACAATTACAAGGTTTGTAGTTTACTACAACTCCCGAATTACGAAAAAAAAACAGGCTTGTCTTTTTAGACAAGCCTGTTTTTTTTAAGTATTATTTTGAGCTCTTCTTACGCAACTTCATGTTGATGAACTCTACCGCTAGTGAAAAAGCAATAGCAAAATAGAGGTATCCTTTTGGGACAGCTCCAACTTCTTGTCCAGCTAATACAGCATGAGAAATATGCATACTTTCTGTAGTCAGCATAAAACCAATAAGAATTAAGAAGGAAAGTGCCAAGATTTGAATAGATGGATTTCTATTGACGAAATTACCTACAGGTACAGCAAAAATCATCATAACCGCTACAGATACAATGACTGCGGCAATCATAATATATAATGCTCCAGCAACGCCATTGGTCATACCAACAGCTGTAAGTATACTGTCTACAGAAAATATAATGTCGATCATAAGGATTTGAAACAAGATATTTCCAAAAGACTTATGAATTAATTTTTTAGTATCTATAGGGGAGTCGTGGTGTTCGATATGGTTTACTTTTTCGTGGATTTCCTTGGTAGACTTATAAATTAAGAAAATACCTCCGGCCAGTAAAATAATTGCTTGTCCGTTAAAGTCGGCCTTAAACCAGCCCCAATCTACACTTAAAAAGGTTTGCTTCATCGCGATTAGATAACTAACTCCAAACAGCAATCCAATACGCATAAACATCGCTAAAAACAATCCAATACGGGTTGCTTTTCTACGTTGTTCTTCGGGTAATTTCCCCGTTACTATGGAAATAAAAATAATGTTGTCAATTCCAAGAATGATTTCTAGGAATGTTAAGGTTAAGAATGCTACTATAGCATCTGCGGATAATAATACTTCCATAATTAGTTTAAATAGATTATTCGGAAACCTTTTCGATAACTCCGCGTTGTTTTTTTGCGTCTCCGACTATACCATACTCGAAAGTATAGGTCTTACCCTCGGTGGTTAAGATCTTCATGCTAACGGCTTTTTGTTCTGCTCTATTCTTCGGCTTAACTTTTTGTAATACATATTCACAATCATTAATCCATCGAATGCTAGAAGTATCAACTTGACCCTCAAAAGTTTCGATTTCGATGCTGTCGTTTCTGACAAAGCGCGAGGTTTTTTTGACTCCGTCAATTTCGGTTTCGAAGACAAAGGTACCCGTTTTAAAATCTTTACAATTGCGTTCTTGTTGATAACAAGATACCAATAACAGGGTTAAAGGTATTAAAAAAAGCTTTCTCATGATATATGTTGTTTTAAATTCTAAAATTATTTACCGAATAAGGATTTCATTAAGGTTTGTATTCCCTTAAAAAAAAGTAACATCGAAGTCAGGCACATAAAAATACCAAGTCCTAACACAAAATAATAGAAGGGGTGGTTGGGGTTTTTAAATGCGCTATTGATCACAACCGGTCCTATAAACATTAAAGGAAGTGTCAGGGCTAGAAATTTGATGCCCTTAACCAGAAATTTTCTGTTTGTGTGCTGCTGTTGTTCTTGATTCTCTTCCATCGGTATTATGATTTAAATTGTTCGATAGCCTTCCGTACGGTTTGATGTTGCTCCAACAATAGGGCGGCTTCTTCTGTAGTTATGTTTAAGGAGGTACTGATGATTTGTATACCTCGTTGTATTAATTTTGCATTGGTCATTTTCATATCGACCATTTTATTCCCTTTGACTTTGCCCAATTGGATCATCGCAGTGGTTGAGATCATGTTTAGTACGAGCTTTTGAGCGGTACCGGCCTTCATACGGGAGCTTCCGGTAATCAATTCAGGGCCTACAACAACCTCTACAGGATAGTCGGCAATGACGCTTAAGGGGCTATTTTGGTTGGATGTTATACAAGCTGTGGAGATTCGATTCTTAGTACATTGTTTTAAGGCTTCGATCACATAAGGGGTAGTACCTGATGCGGCAATACCAATTACGATGTCTTTGGAGTTGATGTGAAACTGTTGCAAATCTAACCAGCCTTGTTGCGGGTGATCTTCGGCATTCTCAACGGCATTTCTAATGGCTTGATCACCACCAGCTATAAGACCAATAACCACATTGGAATCGACTCCAAAGGTAGGAGGGCATTCGGAGGCGTCTAAAATACCCATTCTGCCCGAAGTTCCCGCTCCTATATAAAAAAGACGTCCTCCATTTTTAAGGCAATGAACCACTTGAACGATCACCGCTTCAATCTGTGGTAAAGCCCTTTCAACAGCCAAAGGAACTGTTTTGTCTTCGGTATTGATATGCCTTAATACTTCTGAAATAGACATTTTTTCTAAATCATTATAGGCGGAATCCTGCTCGGTAGTTTTAATAAAACTCATAGATACTTAAAAATGGATGCTCACAAAGTTACATTTTTTTTGTGAGTTGCAATCTATTTGTCAAGAAACCTCTTATTGTAATATAGTGCAGAAATTATGATTCGACAATGCCATAAATAGCACAATAAAATCACAAACGGTAGTACTAAGACCTTAGAATACAGCGGCATTAAAAACCAGCTTCGTTTTGCTATAATTCTTTTGTTTTTTTATAGTTTGATATTGTTGGGAATAAACTACTTTTGCAGCAAGCAGACTGCCCTATCGCTAGTTCGTAAGAATTAGAGGAAAGTCCGGACACCACAGAGTAGCATAGCGGGTAACACCCGTCATTAGAATTTATTCTAAGAGGACAAGTGCAACAGAAAGTATGTACAGGTAATGCTGTAGTGAAACCAGGTAAACTCTATGCGGTGAAATGCCATGTATATTTAACGCTTGAGGGCTACTCGCCCGATGTTTTAGGGGTAGGCAGATGGAGCTATCGAGTAATTGATAGCCTAGATAAATGATAGGGATGCGTATACGCATACAGAATCCGGCTTATAGGTCTGCTTTTTTTATTCTTCTTCACCGTTTTGTACCGTTTCTACTTCTTCTTCAGTAAGAAATTCGAAAAACGAAAATACGGAACCTCCATAATTTTTTTGAAACGAATAGTTGTCTACATGTTTTAAATCAGTGTATTTAGAGTGTTCGACTACTAACATACCCTCTGAATCCAAGATGTTGTTTTCAAAGACCAATTGGACAATACTCTCAAATTTTTCTTTAGAAAAATCATAAGGTGGATCGGCAAAAACGATATCGTAAGAGGATTTGTGTTTTTCAAGAAATTTTATAACGTCAGCTTTTAAGGCTGTAATGTCTAAATCCAACTCCTTAGCGGTTTTCTTAATAAAATTGACACAGCCAAAATCACCGTCAACACTAACAATCGGACCCGCTCCACGTGATGCAAATTCATAACTGATATTACCCGTGCCTGAGAAGAGGTCTAAGACTTTTAGTTCGCTTAAATTAAAATGATTGTTCAGTACGTTAAAAAGGGATTCTTTACTCAAATCAGTGGTGGGACGAACAGGTAAATTCTTCGGTGCCGTTATTCTTCTACCTTTGTGTTGTCCAGATATAATTCTCATGATTGAAATAGGGTATAATATAAATTAAAATGATTGGGTGTTGAAGTTTGGATATTCGTGTTGATATGGAGTTTTTTGATACTTAATTCACGGATATACTTATAGGCTATTTTAAAAAACTTAGATTCCGAATCTATCGCGCCTAATAATACTAAGGGGTGAGTATCTGGATTTAGTTCTAACTGTTCGTATACAAACAAGATATAGTAAATGAAATCTTCTGCGGTTTGAAATGCAAAGGAGTTAAACAGCAGTAATTGATCATTTTTAATCACGATCAGCTCAAAATGAGTATCTTGTAAATAGGCATAAACAACAGTTTCACTGTTGTTGGAGTTGGTACTTAAGAGATGGGTAACCAGAGCAGTGTTTATATTTTGGTAGGTGAATGCGCCGAATTTATCCAATAAAAAATTATTAATTGCAATATAGGGCACATAAACATTATTCATTTGATACAAATCCATTTCATCAAAAGCGAAAAAATCGGTAGAAAAGACTTTGGTAGAATATTGTAGATAAGCCCCCAAATTATTTTCGTCAAAAATGGATTGCGGTACAAAAGTATTTAGTGCATTATTGTGTAATACCAAAACTTCATCATAGTCGAGGCGTAGCTTTTCATATTTGCTAAAAATAGTCTCTAGTTGCTCTTCAATAGGGAAGGCTGTTTGTATGCTTTCTCGATGAAATTCGAGCTGTTCTTGAGTGAGAATATCCTTGGTTAAAAAGGCAAACTCATTCAAGGAGACTTGTATAATTAATTGACTGTAATTTTTCGGATCACTCATTGGCATTTATTTTGGGGTACTACTGCTACATATACCCGACAAATTTAAGCAAATTTTAAAGGAAGATATCCATTCCTGTTTAAAATCCTTAGTATCTTTGAAAACTAATCTGTTTTTACTTACTTATAATGACACCCTCTAAATTTTACCGTTTACTTTTAGATCAATTCCCCTTTGAAGCAACCCTAAAGCAAGATATATTTTTTCAAAAAATCGCTAATTTTGTGACTAGTTCTAAGCAAGATGAATTGTTTGTATTAAAGGGGTATGCCGGTACGGGAAAAACGTCGTTGTTATCTACGGTTGTAAATCATTTGTCGGCGGTGAACAAGACAGCAGTGATGTTGGCACCAACAGGGCGAGCGGCTAAGGTAATATCCAATTATTCACAGCAAGCGGCTTTTACCATTCACAAAAAGATTTATTACCCCAAAAAGGGTAAAGGCGATGGGTTGCAATTTACGATGCAAGTCAATAAATCGAGAAACACGATATTTATCGTAGATGAGGCCTCGATGATTTCTGATGCTGCTACAGAATCGAATATGTATCAAAACGGATCTTTGCTCGATGATTTGATTCATTATGTGTACAGCGGTCGTAATTGTAAGTTAATTTTGATTGGTGATACGGCGCAGTTGCCTCCGGTACATATGGATATTAGTCCCGCATTAAATATCGATCAATTGTCGTTCAGTTTTCAAATGGAAGTAGACCATATTGAATTGGATGAAGTGATGCGACAAGAAGAAAACTCTGGAATCTTATATAATGCCACGGAATTGAGAACCTTATTGGATTCTCAATTCTTTGATACCTTTAAGTTTTACTTAAAAGGTTTTAAGGATATTGTCAGATTACAGGATGGACAAGACATTCAAGATGCGATACTAACGGCTTATGATAAGCAGGGACCTGAGGAAACGGCATTTATTGTTCGTGCCAATAAGAGGGCCAATCAATACAATGAGCAGATTAGAACGCGCATTTTAGACAAAGAAAGTGAACTGGCTGCGGGTGATTATATGATGGTGGTTAAAAACAACTATTATTGGTTAAAAGACTCTACGGTTACAGATTTCGTCGCCAATGGAGATATTATTGAAATACTGCAAATTTATAAAATACAGGAACTGTATTCGTTTAGATTTGCCTCTGTCAAAGTTAGAATGATCGATTATCCACAATTGGCACCATTTGATACGATCTTACTATTGGATACCATTCACAGTGAGTCACCGGCTTTAACCTATGAAGAATCCAATCGCTTGTATCAAGAGGTGATGTTGGATTATCCCGAAGAGACTTCAAAATTTAAGAAACTGCAGAAAGTCAAGCAGAATGAATATTTCAATGCCCTACAGGTTAAATTCTCCTATGCGATAACCTGTCATAAATCTCAAGGGGGGCAATGGAACACCGTATTTATTGAGCAGCCTTATTTACCTGAGGGTATTTCCAAGGAATACATTCGTTGGTTATATACTGCTATGACCAGAGCTAAGGATAAACTGTATTTAATCGGTTTTAAAGACGAGTTTTTTGAAGACTAAAACAGTAGTAATTTTAGTGCTATTTGTTCTTAAAGCGTATATTTATAAAGTCGCTGACAACGGAATTTGTAATTAAAAACAAAACGGAGTGATCTAATCCTAATTTAAAAACAATATCTATATATGAAAATTATCGCTGTAATTCCAGCCCGTTATGCTTCTACGCGTTTTCCTGCTAAATTGATGCAGGACTTAGGGGGTAAAACCATTATTCGACGAACCTATGAAGCCGCTGTGGCGACTCAGTTGTTTGATGATGTTTTTGTAGTAACGGATTCCGAGATTATTTATGACGAAATTCGTACATACGGCGGTAAGGTAGTACGCAGTATCAAGGAGCACGAAAGTGGAAGTGATCGTATTGCTGAAGCGGTGGCGGATATTGAAGCGGATATCGTTGTCAATGTACAAGGTGATGAACCTTTTATCAATAAAGAAAATTTAGAAAAGGTCATTGCTATATTTAAAGAAGATACCGCTAATCAGGTTGATTTAGCTTCTTTGATGACTCCGATAAACGATTGGGAAAACATAGAGAATCCAAATCATGTCAAAGTCATAGTGGATCAGAATCAAATGGCTTTATATTTTTCAAGATCCGTTATACCGTATCCTAGAGATCGGGAAGTGGCGGTACAGTATTATCAGCATATCGGTATTTACGCTTTTCGCAAAGCCGCTTTATTGGAATTTACAACCTTGCCGATGAAAAGTCTGGAAGCTTCGGAAAAACTGGAGCAGCTGCGGTATTTGGAATATGGCAAAAAAATAAAAATGGCCGAAACGCACCATGTCGGTATTGGTATAGATACCATCGAGGATTTGGAGAAAGCCAAAAAGTTATTGGAACAGTTTCCAGAATTAAGATAAAACGAAGTGGCTATCCCAAAAGGGTAGCCACTTTGTTTTTATGAGATTTCTGTAAGAGAATAATTTGCTTTGACATCGAAAATAAGCAAAAAAAATGACCGCCTCAATATACGAGACGGCCTTTTTGTTTATTTCGTTTTTTCACTAGTCACTGATCACTAGTCACTAATTATTGTACTTGTGCAGGCATGGTGGGTTGCGGTACTTCCGTTTCCGCAGCCGTATGAGGTCTAGTGTTGTTATAACGTGGTGTTACAACGGGTGCTTTATCATCCAAAGGCATATAAATGTTGGTGATCCACTCAGAAGGTTTTCGAGTTTCCAAGATTGATTTTTCAAAAACAAGAATAATATTTTTAGATAGGTTTTCGCTTTGATTAGCGTTTTCCATAGCTTTACGTGTATCGATAAGTGCCGTTTTAATATGGGAGTAATCACCCTTTAAAACGGTGTTAAAGCTGACAAAACTCTCTTGTTTGCGTCCTTGAACTTGACTGTCTTCGGTGGTAAAGATCTCCTCAGCGATAGGTAAACACATCGAGAAACTAACGGAATCAGCATTGGAATTCCTTTCGATTATCGCAAAGGGCTTACCCTTTTGCGTTAGCGAATTGTCTTTGGCAAAATCGATAAGACTCTGAGCAATTCTAGCCATCTCTTCCGCCAAGTCGTCATTGGAAGCTGTTGCTTTTTCAACGATATAATAGGTTTCTCCTTGAACGACTAAACCTTTAGTATCAACGGTAAATTCACTGAGTTCTTTGGTGAAGTAGTTTTTAATATTGGATAATCCACGGTCTAATTTCTCGCCTAAAATCGTTTCAGGTCCTCCTTTAAAAAAGTAGGTCACTTTCATCAAAATATTCATTTCTCCTTTGATGCTCCAAGTTACCATAGTACCCTTGGATTCACTTTTGAACTTCCATCCGAGCATCGACGCGTTTTTATCCAAAGTTAAACTTTGTGATAAACTATCTTTTGGAAATGCTTTCAGCGTTTTTAAAGTACCGAGTTCTTGTGAGCTCTTCCAACTCAATCCAGCTGAATCACCTTTGACTACAGCATCGTAAGTAATGTTTTTAGCATCCAATCCTTCCCAGGGTCCCCAATCTTCCCAACTCTTTAAATTGTTGACATAATTGTAAACGGAACTTTGTGGCGCATTGACAAAAAGAGATCTCGTTACCGTATAAGCTCCGTTTTGTGTTGCGATATATACAAATAAGGCGACCAAACTTAAAACCAATAAGAGTAAAAAATATTTAAGAATTTTCATAGCGGGCAATAATGTTATTTAGTTAAGGTATTAAATACCAGCATTATCAATTTACTATAATGTAAATTGCTTTATCGTTTGTATTTCGCATTGATCCGATTTTTTGCGTCAGCTCATGTTTAAATTGATTAAATCAGGTGAACTATAAAAATAAATTAGAGCGTAAAAACAATGGACTTTTGATAAAATATAATCAAAAATAGTAAAATATTACTATTTAAGTGTTGTTTTTAACACAAAAAGCAAGCCTATAAATGCGATAAAGCCAATTAATACCCATAAACTACCTTTATAATAGGTTTTATGGAGTTGTATATCTTTTCTATATACGTATACCATCGCTATTAAAAAAACGATCACAAAGAATATAGAAAATTTGATTTGTCCTGGAGTAAACATAATATTTTTATTTCGACAAAATTAGTCTAATTATACGAGTTTCAAACAAAAATTAAAAAATTGATTGTAGCGAAAATAATGTTGTCATCTATACAGAGTTAATAATTGAAAAAGTATCATAATCACAAAAAGTATTGATTTAATTAGTTATACAAATTAGATCAAATGATATAAAAGTATAAGACATTTTTTTGCAACTTGGAAAGCTGATGATTGGAATTTTTTTATAGATTTATTCTTAAATTATGGAGTTTTATTAGTGTGTAAGTACGATAAATTCACAATCGTATTTGGGATGGTTTTATTCTAGTTAATGAAGAGAAATTGTAATCTGATTCGGGCCAATGTATTTATTGAATGATCATAGGCTAAAAACAGTTTTAAAAAAAAACGCCGTTCAAATTGATTTTTGAACGGCGTTTTTATAATTTAAAAGATTCTAATAAACTAGATTTTCTCGGTCCAATTAAACGGATCTTGTTCTGCTTTATTTTGAATACCAGTTAATTTATCTTTAATGATTAAAGCGAAAGATTCGCTGTCTTGCATTTCAGGTAGTGGGTAGTACGTATCTTGAAAAGCGAACCCTTCAATTTGACTTACTACAGCAGCAGTACCTGCACCGAAGATTTCTTTTAAACTTCCGTTTTTAGCAGCGGCTATAATTTCCTCGACTAATACGGTTTTTACTTGAATGTCTAAACCGATGTGTTTAGCTAATTCAACGATACTTTTTCTAGTAACACCATCAAGTATACGTTCACTAGTAGGTGCAGTAAATAAAGTGTCATTTATTCTAAAGAACACGTTCATAGTACCGGCTTCCTCAAGTTTAGTATGAGTAGCATCATCTGTCCAGATTACCTGTTGGTATCCTTCTTTTTGAGCCAATTGAGTAGGGTAGAACTGAGCAGCGTAGTTTCCAGAACATTTGGCAGCTCCAACACCTCCGTTAGCAGCACGGCTGTAGTGCTCTGCGATTTGTACTTTTACTTTTCCAGCGTAATATGACTTAGCAGGTGATAATAAAATACAAAACATAAATTCCTTAGAAGGACCAGCAATAACTCCAGATTCCGTAGCTATCATAAAAGGACGGATGTATAAAGAATTTCCTTTTCCTTTTTTAACCCAGTCTTTTTCTATATTTAATAAAGCTTTCAATCCACCAATAAAACGCTCAGAGTCGATTTCTGGCATGGCTAGACGAATAGCTGATTTGTTGAATCTATTAAAATTTTCTTCAGGGCGGAATAACCACACCTCGTCATTACTATCTTTATAAGCTTTCATCCCTTCAAAGATCGCTTGACCGTAATGAAAAACACGGGCAGAAGGATCTAATTGAATAGGTCCATAAGGTTTGATTTCAACTTGTCCCCATACGCCGTCTTTGTAAGAACAAACAAGCATATGGTCGGTAAAGGCACCACCAAATGATACATTTTCAAAATCAAAAGTATCAATTTTCGATTTTTCTACTTTTGATATAGAAATATCTGTGATTGTTTTTAAACTCATTATAATGTTTTTAAGTGTTGTTGTTGTTTAAAATAAAGGAATAATAAGTGATTTTTTATCAAAATTACTTTTACAAATTTAGCAAAAATATCTCCAAAATGCCGTAATTCATTGAACTATTTTCGAATTCAATTATTTTTAATTATATTTTTAAAATAATAAATAAAATTTACAGATAATCTGCTAATCAGTATGAACTTGTGTCTATTGCCCTATATTTCCCATTTTTAAGTATCTTTGATAAAATTAAAATCACGCTAGAAAACTCGGTACTTTGTCAATATCTTGTTGGGTATATGAAAAGATTGAGTTGATTAAAGCGATCCCTATAGTTCTATAATTAAATATCATATATTCATGAAAAAAACACTATTCTTATCTACTGTGTTGCTAATTAGTTTGGTTGGTTGTAAACAAAATTCCCAAGAAAAAACTTCTATAAGTGAGGCCAAAATCAACTATGAGGTTTTTGGTGATTCGATTCAGGCAAACAGTCCGATACTGTCTCAGAAAGAAATGAGTGACAAGTATAAAAATTTGAAAGCGGGGGATACCTTAGCGGTTCAGTTTAAATCCAAAATTGAAGAGGTTTGTCAAAAGAAAGGCTGTTGGATGAGTTTAAGCTTAGATGAAGGACAAAAGAGTTTTGTCAAGTTTAAAGACTATGCTTTTTTTGTGCCGATGAATGCAGGAGAGCATGAAGTGATCGTCTCCGGTAAAGCTTATGTCAATGTCGTTTCTGTCGATGAACTAAAACACTACGCCAAGGACGGTGGTAAATCGGAGGCTGAAATTGCACAGATTACAGAACCAAAAATCACCTATAGTTTTATGGCTGATGGGGTTTCAATTCAACCTTAATGAAAATAGTTGTTTTATCTATATGGGTTTTACTTTTTTTTTCGTGTAAGGACAATCATAAATCTGATCATCTCAAGTCTGAGAAAAGTTCGTTTCAACTATATAGTATGTCTGAAATGGCTTTGTTGATGGAGCAGATGTATGTCGATAATATGAGAATAAAGGAAGCCATATTATCCAATGTTGATATAGCGGATAGTTTACCTAAACATTATTTAAACTTGCCAACGGCGGTTTTAACCGATCCCACTGATAGAGATTTGTTTTTTGACAACCATATGGCGGAATTTATAAAAGCGCAACGGTTGGTATATGAAGTGGAAACGAATAGAAAAGAAAATTTTAATGCGATGGTTCAAAGCTGTATCGGTTGTCATCAAGTGAAATGTGGTGGACCGATCGAACGCATAAAAAAACTGTTAATCCCTTAAATGTGAAAAGAAAAATAATCATTACCTCGGATGGTTCGAGTAGTATATTGATGGAGGATATGGATGAAACCTACCATTCTGTGCATGGAGCAGTGCAAGAAGCCAATCACGTATATTTAAAGGAAGGTTTTTTTCAGGTTCCAAAACGGCAATTTTCTATATTGGAAATGGGATTTGGTACCGGTTTAAACGCTTTACTAACAGCGTTGCAAGCAGAAAAAAATCAATTGTCTATACAATACCATGCTGTCGAAGGTTTTCCGTTGACTACAGAAGAGATTCAATTGCTTAATTATTCTGCTCAATTGGATCATCCGAATGCTGTTCGTGATTTTGAAAATATTCATCAGATTGATTGGGAGTTAGAAAAACCAATTAATTCTTGTTTTAGTTTAAAAAAAATACGATCTTTATTTGAAGAGTTGCAATTACTACCACAGTCTTACGATTTGATTTATTTTGATGCTTTTGGCTATCCTTATCAACCGCAATTATGGTCAGCAGAGATTTTTAGTAAAATGTATGATTCGTTAAAGCCCAATGGGATTTTAGTTACTTATGCTTGCAGGGGAGTAATTAAACAAAATATGCGTACTGCGGGCTTTAAAGTAGCGCGTTTGGCAGGTCCACCTGGTAAACGACAGATGATACGAGCTCATAAAATATCTAAAGAAACTGCGTTAAACTCATAAAATAATCTTAAAAAACTAAAATAAAATATTTTATACTGTGGATTTGTATTATATTTACTTCTAGCGATATCCCTTTAATTTTTTAATTAGATATGAAAGCAAGACAAATGTTTGATTACACAAAAACGGTATTAGAAAATGTTAGTTTTGACCCGTTATTATTTTGTAAGGAGTTAGAAAAAGCAATGAAATCATTGTTGCCTTACGATTTAGACTTATTAACCAAATGGTTAGAAAAATACACTTTGGGAAAACCCGAACTACAGCAATGTTTGTTGTTGATTAACGAATAATAGTATCAATGAAAATGCCCACTTATGTGGGCTTTTTTTTTGATTAATGCATGATAAAAGTCGTAATGCGACTAACTGTTGCGCTTTAATTTAGGACTTATAATCTGTATATCACTAAATGCAATGGCACCGCGAATAACACTCTGTATGCTTTCTTTTAGAGCTTCGATAATCTGAATTTTCAATTCGCTCTTTCGATATATTAAACTGACTTCTCGAGCGGGTTTAGGATCTTTAAATTCAACTAAATTGACCAGGTATTCCGATTTGAGATCCAAGGTATGCAAATAGGGCAGTAAAGTGATTCCCAATCCCTCATTGGCAATTTTGATTAAGGTTTCAAAACTACCACTTTCCAGTTTAAAGGGTAGGTCATTTTCTGATGCGCTAGGTTTACATAAGTTGATTATGCTATTTCTAAAACAATGACCATCATGTAGCAACAATAGATTATTGATATCAACATCGCTGACATGGATTTCCTTAGAAAGTCCCTGACGAAATTTTTCGGGAAAATATCCTACAAAGGGTTCATAATACAAAACCGCTTCTTTGATATCTGCTTCATCCAACGGTGTTGCAGCTATGGCCGCATCGATCTGGCCATTTCTCAGGCGCTGAATAATTTCATCAGTATTGTACTCTTCAATAATTAAATTGACCTTTGGGTGTTTTTTGATAAAGGTCTTCAAGAACATCGGTAAGAGTGTCGGTGTGATCGTCGGAATAATGCCCAATCTAAATTCACCGCCGATATACCCTTTCTGCTGATCTACTATATCCTTGATTCGATTGGATTCTTCTACTATTTTTTGCGCTTGCTTGACGATAATAGTGCCAACTTCGGTCAGCTGAATGGGTTTAGTAGTACGATCAAATATAATAACTCCTAACTCTTCTTCTAGTTTTTGTATTTGCATACTTAGAGTGGGTTGTGTAACAAAGCTCTTCTCTGCAGCCAGAGTAAAGTTTTTATATTCCGCCACAGCAATAGTATATATAAGTTGCGTAATTGTCATATGTTATAAAATGCCAAGAATTAATTTTAATATATTCAAGTTAAAACAAAAAAAACTAAAAATCAATCTTTTTTAATTCGGTATAATTATATTTTAGTTTTTTAAGTAAGATACCGTAAATTACTTTATAAACCAACCAGATAATTCCAGCAAATATTCCGATAAAAGCTAAAAAAGCAATTATAAGTACTGAGGACTGTATGTTGTTGAGTTTGTCGAAGTAATGATTGGTATGACTAAGCACGAATAGCGCATAAAACATACCGATGATCACCATAAAAATATTGATGTAAATATAAATTTTAACGGTTTTACGGGTCTTTAGAATTCCTTGCATCAAAGTCTTTGTCGATGATGACACGGAGATTGCGCGATAATTTTTATAAAAAAGCACTATAAATAACAAGGAAAAGCCAATCGATGCGTAATCTATAATTGTTATAAATACGGTAGAGTCATCTGCTTCACTACTAGGCATCAATAAGCTGATTAAATTCAAGATGATGAATTCAATTATGCTGATAATAAATATCCATTTCACGATTGATGAAGATCTCTTGTGAATCATTTTTTTAATATCCTCTTGCGAGATTTTCGGGAAATCTGAATTTTTATTCCAGTGTTTTTTTAATAAATCTAATTCTTCCATATTCTGATAACCTCAAGGGTTGATTATTTTTTTTAGTTTCGTTTTGATCCTATTCATTTTAACTCGCGCATTGACTTCACTAATACCTAAAGTTTCTGAAATTTCGTTATAATCTTTATCTTCCAAATACATATAAACGAGTGCTTTTTCTATATCGTTCAATTGTTGTACAGCTAAATATAAAACTTTGAGCTGCTCCTCTTCTTCATAATTGTACTCATCGTATTTAAACTTGTGTATCGTCGCATTAAATTCGATCGTTGTGATGGTTCTGCTTTTCTTCCGATACAGGGAAATGGCTGTATTTAAAGCGACTCGATACGCCCAAGTAGTGAATTTGGCATCTCCTCTAAATTTGGGGTATGCTTTCCATAATTGGATGGAGATTTCTTGAAACAAATCTTTATGGGCATGCTCATCAGAAGTATATAATCTACATATCTTGTGTATTATATTCTGATTGATTTCAACCTGCTGAATAAATTCCTGTTCTAATAGTGGGTTCATGACTGATAGGACGCCTAAACGATTTAATTGTTACAAAAATACTTACTTTCTAACAATTCAATGCGGGAATGTTTTTGAAATTATCATGCAATTGTTGATTAATCTTCGTAAATTTGTTAGTCAAAATTCATATATTATGATGAACATTCCTACTTCTAGCTTTCCAAGAGTTGTAATTATTGGAGGTGGTTTCGGAGGATTATCTCTTGCTAAAAAACTTAAGAATAAAGATTTTCAAGTTGTATTATTAGACCAACATAACTACCATACTTTTCAGCCCTTATTATATCAAGTAGCTACAGGCGGCTTGGAAGCAGGATCCATTGCGTATCCAATTAGGAAAGTGGTGCAAAACTACGATGAAATTTATTTTCGACTGGCTCATGTCAATAAAATTGATACCGATGGGAAAAAGGTCATCGCCGATATAGGAATTATTTTTTACGATTATTTAGTGATTGCCACAGGATCGAAAACCAATTTTTTTGGTAATACCTCGATTCAAAAAAACAGTATGGCCATGAAAACGATTCCACAATCGTTAAATATCAGAAGTTTGGTTTTGGAAAATTTTGAAGAAGCCTTATTGACCAACGATATGGAGGAAAAATTGGCTTTGATGAATTTTGTTATCGTAGGGGCGGGACCTACAGGAGTGGAACTTGCAGGTGCCTTAGCAGAAATGAAAAAAGCGGTTTTGCCGAAAGATTATCCAGATCTTGATATCCGTAAAATGGAAATCAATGTCATTCAGGGTTCCAATCAAGTGTTAGATGCGATGTCTGATAAATCTTCGGAAAGAGCTGAGCATTTCTTAAAAAAACTAGGTGTTTCGATTTGGAAGAATGAGCAAGTGACCGATTATGACGGTAACGTGGTTATCACAAAAAACGGCACAACTTTTCGTACGGCTACCGTCATCTGGACCGCTGGTGTAAAAGGCGCTGCTATTGATGGTTTTAAGGATGAAGTGATGTTGAGTCGCGGCAACCGTATGAAAGTGAATGAATATAATCAAGTGATAGGATTTGATAATGTCTTCGCTATTGGAGATGTTGCCGGTATGGTGTCAGAAAAATTACCTGGAGGACATCCGATGATGGCGCAACCCGCTATACAACAAGGGCGACTATTGGCAGCAAATTTAGTACGCCTTAAAAATAATAAACCGCTAAAACCATTTGTTTACAGAGACAAGGGGTCAATGGCGACTATAGGTAGAAATAAAGCGGTTGTCGATTTGCCAAAATGGCATTTTAGTGGAATATTCGCTTGGTTTGTTTGGATGTTTGTACATCTAATGTCCCTGATTGGGTTTAAAAATAAAATAGTTGTTTTGTGGAATTGGGTTTATAATTATATCATTTTTGATCGTGAAGGACGATTGATTATTCGTCCGTATAAACGGAAAAACAACGAGAGTTTTCCCGATGATACCGATCTATAAAGCCTTTTTTTTATGGTAGTTTATTAACAAATCAACAAAACGATTGTACGATTTAATACCCTCTTGTTGGTTGTTGATCTTTAAAAAATTATTGTAGAAAACTTTAAAAAACGAATTGGAAATGTTTCGATAAGAATCCCAAAATACTTTGTTTTCCATTAAATTGTGATACACAGCTGGGTTAATCTTATTAAGAATCGTTTCCAATTCTTTTATTTCATTGCGCTCCATAGTGGTCAAGCAGTATCTTAAGGCATAGATATAACCGGCATATTGATATTTTTTATCTACTTGTAAGGTGGCATTAAGGTATCCAATAAAATTAGCTTCACTCTCTGAGGCATAACCGATTTGGTGTGCGATTTCATGGGAAGCTGTTACGTACATTCCCAATTTGGGAACCTTGCTATTGACCTGTGCTTCATTGGTAAAGGGATTGATATAACCGGAAAAACCCATATAACTTAGTAGAGTACTCCACAAAGAAGATTTCAGTGCGTAGTTTTCGTGTTTAATCCACGGATAAACCGCGGTTACATAGCGATAACCGCTGTTGGCTTCGTCATAAATTTTATTGATGTCGTAATCGATTACGACACTTTTAGTCGAATCAGCGGTGATTTCTAATTGCAGTTGATTGACCTTAGTTAGTAACTGATAGGAAAAATCAATCAATTCATCATCGGTATATTCTCGTTCCAATTCCATTTTCTGATAGAGCGGAATGCGGTAATTGTTATAACCCCAAAATAAATTGAAAAATAAAAAGAAGATAGCTAACATGCGGAGCAAAAAATAAAACAAATGTTGAAAGCGCATGCTCCACGAATAAGATCCCTTTTTTTCTTGAAATAGTACAACGGTATTGATTATTATGATTAATCCAACGATAAAATAGAGGATGTCACCAATAGAAAAGGGGAAAAAGCCATATACTTTTCTAAATAGAGCGCTGATTTTAATATACCATTCGTTGGAATAATAATTTTCAATCCAAAGGGGATGTTTCTGAAAGATTTTGACCAACAGATATTGTATGATTAGCAACAAAATCCAAAACCAATTTTTGCGCATATTTTTTTTATAAAAATATAAAAAAAATATTTGTCAAACTTTATTTAGAATAATTAAAAATAACTACCTTTGTCATTATTTCTTAGTAAGTTATGTCAAAAGATAAAAAAGAGGGAAAAGTGATATTTTTCTGCAACGGTAAAAAATGTTGTCGCTATAATGAGGAAGCTAAAACTTGTTTTAGTGAAATGATCATCGAAAATGGATTGGAAAACCAAATGGAAATTCAAACGATGAAATGTCAAGGCATGTGCAAAAAAGCACCGATCTTTTATCTACCTACACCAGACGTATTCAAAAAAGAAGTTTCCAAAAAGAAAGCACGCAAAATTTTTGAAAAGTATATTGCTTGAGAGGCTGATACGCGGATACGCGAATGTGCTTAGATCCAGATAAATTCCTCTTTACGAGCAAGGGCGAATACGCGTATATGCATATGGACAAATAGGCTTTTTTATGCAGATACGCTGATACGCTGATGGGCTGATGGGCTGATGGGCTGATGAGCGAATACGCGTATGTGCGTATAGGCAAATAGGCCTTGTTACGCTGATACGCGAATGTGCTTAGATCCAGATAAATTCCTCTTTACGAGCAAGGGCGAATACGCGTATATGCGTATGGGCAAATAGGCTTTTTTATGCTGATACGCAGATGGGCGAATACGCGTATATGCATATCGGCAAATACGCTTTGTTACGCTGATAGGCGAATGCGCATATATGCATATAGACAAAAAACAAAAAAATCTCATATTTATTTGTAACTTTGGACGAGCTATCTAATTAGAGTCATTTGATACTGTGAAATACCGATTTTCAGAGTATTTGTTGTTGACAAAACGGCATTAAAAATGGTGAAATCAGATGATCTAAAATGTAAAAAACAATATCTACTTATGAATAAAGAGATTAGAAATTTAGAGCCGAAAGAGCTTTGGAATAAATTTGCTGATTTGAATGCGGTACCGCGTCCATCGAAAAAAGAGGAACGTGTGATCGAATTCATGATGAATTTTGGGAAACAGTTAGGATTAGAAACCATTAAAGACGAAGTAGGTAATGTAATTATTAAAAAAGCGGCTACTTCAGGAATGGAAGACAGAAAAACCATAGTGATGCAATCGCATTTGGATATGGTTCACCAGAAAAATAACGATACAGACTTCGATTTTGATACTCAGGGTATTGAAATGTATGTTGATGGAGATTGGGTTCGCGCTAAGGGAACTACACTTGGAGCGGATAACGGTTTAGGTGTAGCGACTATTATGGCTATTTTGGAAAGCACAACTATTCCACATCCTGCGTTAGAGGCTTTGTTTACTATAGATGAAGAAACCGGAATGACCGGTGCAATGGGGTTAAAAGGCGGTGTATTAGAAGGGCAGATTCTATTGAATTTAGACACGGAAGAAGATGATGAAATCGATATCGGTTGTGCTGGTGGAATTGATGTAACTGCAACAGCAGAATACGATGAGGAAGCAGCACCAGAAGGATCAGTTGGTTATACCATTACTGTTAAAGGTTTGGTAGGCGGACATTCCGGTATGGATATTCACAAGGGATTGGGTAACGCTAACAAAATCATGAACCGTTTGCTTTTCGACGGATTCGATACTTTTGGATTGCAAATTGCCGAAATAAAAGGGGGAAGTCTACGTAACGCTATTCCAAGAGAAAGTGTCGCGAAAGTGATCATTGCTCAAGTATATGATGAAGCTTTTGTTTTTGATATGCAGCAAATTGTTGAGGAAATCAAAACAGAATTCAAAACTACAGAGCCAGACCTCGAAGTTGTTTTTGAGAAAATAGAAGATACTCCTAAAAAAGTAATGCCCTATATGGCTCAATTTTTCTTTGTTAGAGCCATGTACACAGCACACAACGGCGTATATCGTATGAGTGCAGATTTTGATAATTTGGTCGAAACTTCAAACAATATTGCCAAAGTAGAAGTTGGAGCAGGTAAATTAGCGGTTAAATGTTTAACGCGTTCTTCTGTGGAAACTTCAAAATTAGATTTAGCAACTTCGTTACGTGCTGCTTTTGAGTTGATGGGCTGTGAGGTAGAATTCTCTGGTTCATACCCGGGATGGACACCAAATGCCCATTCTGAAATATTGGATGTATTGACGGATATCTACGAAAAACAAAACGGTACGAAACCAGATGTTGTTGCTTGCCATGCTGGTCTAGAATGTGGAATCTTAGGAACCAATTATCCAGATATGGATATGATTTCTTTTGGACCAACTATTAAAGGCGCACACTCACCTGTTGAACGCGCTAGTATTTCATCTGCTCAGAAATATTGGAAATTTGTATTGGAAATATTAAAAAATATTCCAAAAAAATAATATAATCTTTGAGAACCACTATAGCCGGAATTTATCGTCAAGATAGATTCCGGTTTTTTGTTTGTTTTTTATATTAAGGAAAAATTAAGTAAGATCATTCTCTTAAAACAATCAAAATTTGTATTTTAGACCATTGTTTTAAAAAGAAAGTATAAACGAACAACTATTATGAAAAAGAAATTACTAACCTTAGCATTAATCGGCGCATTAGTCGTTAGCTGTGGTAAAAAAGAAGAAACCAAAGTAGAAGAGCTTTATCCAACAGAAGTAACTCCGGTATCGGAACAAAAAGTGAACTTGGACTATTCCTTAGAGTGGACCGCTTTTAAAACACCTAAAAAAGTTGGTGTGAAGGGAACTTTTGATAAAATGGAGCTGACTGATGTAAAAGAAGCGGCTACTTTGCTAGAATCTTTGGAGGGATCTAAATTCACCGTAGAGACACCAACCGTAAACAGTAAAGATCCGTTGAGAGATGATAAGTTGAAAGCCGGTTTCTTTGCCAAAATGGCTGGAAATATCACGGGATCATTCGGAGCGTTTAAGGATGGAAAAGTCGCTGTTTCTATTACGATGAACGGGGTAACAAAAGAGAAGGTTTTCGCATATGAGTCTACAGAATCTAGTGTAAAGATAAACGGATCCATCGATATGATTGCTGACTTTACTGCCAATGCCGCTTTTGACTCCATTCACGAGCTTTGTAAAGACTTACACGAAGGAAAAACATGGACAGATGTAGATATCGCAGTGGAAATTAAAAAATAAGATAAAATTGTCGATTTTAAAGAGAGGAACTTATTCGTAATGTTCCTCTTTTTTTATACCTTTGTATCCTGAAATTTAGATAATAGAAGATGTTAGATAGACTACAAATTATAAAGCAACGTTTTGATGAAATATCGGATTTGATTATTCAACCCGATGTGATTTCTGATCAAAAGCGTTACGTACAATTAAATAAAGAATACAAAGATTTAAAAGCGCTTGTTGAAAAACGAGACGAATACTTGACCCTAACAGCAAACATTGAAGAAGCTAATGAAATAATAGCCGACGGAAGTGATGCTGAAATGGTTGACATGGCCAAAATGCAGTTAGACGAGGCAAAAAATCGCTTACCGGAATTAGAGGATGAAATAAAATTCTTATTGATTCCAAAGGATCCGGAAGATGCTAAAAACGTTATGGTTGAAATTCGTGCTGGAACCGGTGGAGATGAAGCCAGTATCTTTGCAGGGGATTTATTCCGTATGTATACGAAATACTGTGAGGGTAGAGGCTGGAGAACCTCATTAGTGGATTCCAATGACGGAACTTCAGGTGGATTCAAAGAGGTGATTTTTGAGGTTACGGGTGATGATGTTTATGGGACTTTGAAGTTTGAAGCAGGTGTACACCGTGTACAACGTGTGCCACAAACCGAAACGCAAGGACGTGTTCACACTTCTGCAGCGACGGTTATGGTACTTCCTGAAGCGGAAGAGTTTGATGTTCAGATCGATATGAACGATGTGAGAATTGATTATTTCTGTTCTTCAGGTCCTGGTGGGCAATCGGTAAATACTACCAAATCAGCAGTTCGTATGACACACGTTCCTACTGGACTGGTTGCGCAATGTCAAGATGAGAAATCTCAGCATAAAAATAAAGACAAAGCGTTGACTGTTTTGCGCTCTAGATTGTATGAGATGGAATTGGCAAAAAAACAAGAACAAGATGCGAAAAAACGAAATTCACAAGTGAGTAGTGGAGACCGTTCTGCAAAAATTAGAACGTATAATTATCCGCAAGGTCGTGTAACTGATCACCGTATTGGTTTGACTTTGTACGATTTAGATGGGGTTATGAATGGGAATATTCAAAAGGTTATCGAAGAGCTTCAACTGGTAAGCAACACCGAAAAACTGAAAGAAGAAGATGTTTATTAATCTCTGAGATAACAAATTATTCGCCACACTTACTTCGGTAATGTGTGGTTTTTTTTAAGGCTATTTTAAATAAAAAACCATGACCACACCACAATTAGTAGCGCAAATTCATCAAAAAAAATCATTTTTATGTATTGGTCTTGATGTCGATTTATCAAAAATCCCAACTCATCTATTAGATTTGGAAGACCCGATATTTGAGTTTAATAAAGCGATTATTGATGCTACTCATGACTTGGCAGTTGCCTATAAACCCAATATTGCTTTTTATGAGGCATACGGTTTAAAAGGTTGGACTTCTTTACAGAAGACCATCGATTATCTCAATGAGAATTATCCGGACGTATATACTATAGCCGATGCTAAACGCGGTGATATTGGCAATACAGCATCTATGTATGCAAAAGCTTTCTTTGAGGATTTGGGTTTTGACAGCGTTACGGTTGCCCCATATATGGGAAAAGATAGTGTCGAACCATTTTTAGCTTTTGAAGACAAACAGACCATACTTTTAGCTTTAACCTCCAATGAAGGCGCCTTTGATTTTCAAACCCTAGAAGTTCAGGGAAAACAAATGTATCAAATTGTCTTGGAGACATCTAAAAATTGGATTAATCATCACAACTTAATGTATGTGGTTGGAGCTACTAAACCAGAATATTTTGCTGAAATCAGAAATATTGTTCCAGATAGCTTTTTATTAGTCCCTGGTGTTGGTGCACAAGGAGGAGATCTACACGCAGTCTGCGAACATGGATTGAATGCTCAGGTTGGTTTATTGATCAATTCATCACGAGGGATTATTTTTGCCGGTAAAGAACTTGATTTCGCTGAACAGGCTCGAGTTAAGGCATTGGAGATGCAACAGGAAATGAGTGAGATTTTACAGCAAAATTTTAAATAATTCTACTATGGCTACTTTTTACGATCAGTTAGGTCAGGAGCATCATTTTGATAAAACACCACAACGCATTGTTTCATTAGTGCCTTCTCAGACAGAGCTTTTGTTTGATTTAGGACTGGAAGACAGTATCGTGGGGATTACCAAATTTTGCGTTCATCCGTATCACCTCAAATCGACTAAAAAAAGCGTCGGGGGTACAAAGAAAGTGCATTTTGAAAAAATCAAACTCTTACAGCCCGATATTATCATCGCTAATAAGGAAGAAAATACACTTGAAATTGTAGAGCAATTACGCGCTATTTGTCCTGTTTGGGTTACTGATGTAATCACTATAGAGGACAATGAAAAAATGATCACTGATTTTGGTGTACTCTTCAACAAACGGATTGATGCCCAAAAGTGGAACGATAAAATTCGTTTTGCACAAAAGGATTTTATGAAATTTGTCAGCGATAAACCGATTCAGAAAGCGGCTTATTTCATTTGGAGAGAACCTTATATGGCAGCGGGAGATGACACTTTTATCAATGAGCTTTTAAAAATAAATCGATTTGAAAATATTTATGCCAATAAAGCAGGACGGTATCCAGAAATTGAATTAAAAAAGATTCGATTGGAGGGCGATCCTGATTTGGTTTTTCTTTCGTCCGAACCCTATCCTTTTAAAGAAGAACACGCTTTCGAGATTGGCAGATGTACTCACCATGCAAAAACGGTATTCGTCGATGGAGAAATGTTTTCCTGGTACGGAACGCGCTTATTGAGAGCCTTTGAATACTTTAAAATGCTGCAGGAACGTATAAACTAATAAAACCGAATAGTTTTTAGGCTATTCGGCTTTCCAGTTTCAATCAACCTAACTATTAGAAACTCAATTTTATTACCTGACAAAGGTCGTTATTATTGGGTTTTGCAGCGTTAGCTCGTTGTTATGTATATATTATCAAATGGGTAAGAAGTTTCCTATTTTTTAAGAAGTCCGCCCAATTGGTCTTGTAAACTAAAAACATCTTTTAAAAGTTGGGTATTTCTAGACCCACCAATATTAGATCTAATATCTTTTTCTTCTACAGATATCATTTTGAATACACCTGAAAGGGTTTGATTCGCTACATAGTCTGTAAGATCAGGATTGACCTTTTTAACTAGGGGTAAAGAATTATAAGTACTTACAATACTAGTCCACACCTTATCTGCACCAACATTTTCGAATGACGATTGAATAACTGGATTAAACTTAGAATACAGGTTTTTAGAAGTTGCCTTCTCGAGATATAGAGTTGCAGCGTCTTCTGATCCAAGTAGTATGTTTTTTGCATCGTCAAATGTGATGTTTTTTACAGCATCGACAAAGATTGGAGTGGCTTCCTTAACCGCTTCTTCAGCAGCTCTGTTTAATACTTTCAAGCCCTCATCAGCCAAATTAGACATTCCCATTTTACGTAGGGTATTGTCAACCTTTTGCAATTCTTCCGGTAATAAGATTTTTACCAAATCATTTTTGTAAAAACCGTCTTTTTGCGTCAGTTTCACCACTTGTTTCTCAATTCCGCTTTCCAGGGCTTCTTTTAAACCTGCACCAATCTTATTTTGATCTAAATTTGGTACAGCAGTTGTTTTTGAAGCTGCCACTTTACTTGTGCTGCTAGTAGTGGTGGTTGTTTTTTTATTGATCTTATCCGAAATCTTATTGAGTATATTCGTTTTTTGTGCTGCTGCCTCTGTGGTACTTAAGCAATTAACTGCAAACAAAATGAATAGGGAGGATAATACTGATTTTTTCATTAAATGATAATTGATTTATAGATATTGAACTACTGCTTTATTCTTTATTATAAGTACCTTGAATGCTAAATGTATCATCCCAGAAACTCTTTAATTCCTCTAAATGTTCTTTTTCTTTAGTCGTAAGGTGTATTTTACCTTTACTGAACTGAATTAATAGCGTTCCCAATAGATCGGGATAGGCATCTTTTAAAGGAATTTCGATTTGATTGTTTTCCTTATTGTAAGTACCGTTAGCTGAAAACTCTGCTGTGCGTTCTTTGCCTGTTAAAATGATTTTTAACTCGAAATGATCTTTCTTAAGGTGTTTTAAATGTAAAACTTGGTAGGGTTCACTTAAGGAGTCTCCTTTTACATAGGTTCCAGATAAACTGTCTAAAACGATTTGTTGTGCGCGCTCTAGTAAGTAGTCTTGAGCCAATTTACCGATCACCTCTTTTCTGTCAGAACCAACACGTGCGAGTAAACTTCCTTTTTTAATTTTATAAAACTCCTTATTGCCATCAAAATTAGCTTCAAAAACAGAGTCTTTTAATTTCCACGTACCGCTATATTGTTGCGGAAGCTCTTGTTTGTCTTGATAGTATACGATTTTATTTAAGGTACTATCGGCATGAATGGCCAATGTAGTTTCAATACCCGGGCAATCAGGACAAGGAATGACTCCTTCAAAACGGTTGCTAAATATGCTGTCCATAATCTCCGGTTGTATTACCGTGGGTATCTTTTTTTCTGCATCTTTTTTACAAGAAGCCAATGTTAACATACTCATTACAACAATCAATAGGTTGCTTTTGTGAATCATATCCGAGTTAATTTTGAAATTCAATTGGTTGCAAAAATAAGGCCATTTTTTCTTTATATTCCTATAGCTATTTAGGAATATGAAATATAAAGTAATTTAATTAAAAAAATCTGTTTTTCCCATAAAAACGTGCATTTATTTTGTGAAACACAAGATGGCTGTTTGGAGTTTTGGCAGTAATCATATGATCGGATAGAAGTGCTTTTAACAAGGCAGAAACGGTTTGTAAAGCACTTTTTTTATCGATGTTGGGCAACGAATTCTACTCCAAAAAAATAATATAAAAAAATACTGAACAAAGAAGGCTTAAAAGACCTAATAAATTTGTTAATTTGTCGGCTATTAAAACGATTTTAAGCGTTTATCAAATTCGTTTTTAGTTTGTTGAAAAAAATCCAGAAACCTATTTTTGGGATCCATTAGAAATACCTATTTTTGCATATGCAACACAACGTACTTATTTTAGATTTCGGTTCGCAATACACACAGCTTATTGCCCGTAGAGTTCGCGAATTAAACATTTTTTGCGAAATATTACCTTACAACAATTTACCAGAGGATTTATCCACTTTTCATGCCGTAATACTTTCTGGAAGTCCATTTTCGGTAAGATCGGAGGAAGCCTTGCATCCAGACCTTTCGAATATCAAAGGAAAGTTACCTTTGTTGGCGGTTTGTTATGGTGCTCAGTATTTGGCTCACTTCCACGGAGGTGAAGTCGCTCCTTCAAGTACTAGAGAATATGGTAGAGCCAATTTGAATTACATCAAAGAAAACGAAGCTCTTTTAAAGGGGATTGAGTTAAATAGCCAAGTTTGGATGAGTCACAGTGATACGATCAAAACACTACCTACTAATGGTGTGCTTTTGGCAAGTACGAAAGACGTAGCCAATGCTGCCTATAAAATTGAAGGCGAGCAAACCTATGCAATTCAATTTCACCCAGAGGTATATCACTCCACTGATGGTGCTCAATTGCTTAAAAACTTCTTAGTGGATATTGCTGGAGTAGCTCAAGATTTTACTCCTAAAGCATTTGTCGAAGATATTATCGGCGATTTGCGTGAAAAAATAAAAGATGATAAAGTGGTTTTAGCCCTTTCAGGTGGAGTAGATTCAACTGTTGCGGCAGTTCTATTGCACCGCGCTATTGGGAAAAACCTATATTGTATTTTTGTGAATAACGGTCTTTTGAGAAAGAATGAATTTCACAATGTACTTGAACAATATAAAGGGATGAATTTAAACGTTAAAGGAGTAGATGCTTCAGAACGTTTTTTAACTGCCTTAAAAGGATTGGAAGATCCGGAATTAAAAAGAAAAGCAATTGGTAAAGCATTTATTGAAGTATTCGATGATGAGGCTAAATTGATTGAAGATGTAACTTGGTTAGCTCAGGGGACTATTTATCCTGATGTTATTGAATCGATTTCTGTTAAAGGACCTTCTGCAACAATCAAGTCACACCATAATGTCGGAGGTTTACCTGACTTTATGAAATTGAAAATCGTTGAGCCTTTGAGAATGTTATTCAAGGATGAAGTGAGAAGAGTTGGAGCTTCATTGGGCATAGATCCAGAGTTATTGGGTAGACATCCATTTCCAGGTCCAGGGCTTTCGATTCGTATCTTAGGAGATATTACGGCTGAAAAAGTAAGTCTTCTTCAAGAGGTAGATGCTGTTTTTATCAATGGATTAAAAGAACACGGTCTGTATGATCAAGTTTGGCAAGCAGGAGCAATTTTATTGCCTGTAAACAGTGTTGGAGTTATGGGAGATGAAAGAACTTATGAAAAAGTTGTAGCACTACGAGCTGTAGCGTCAACCGATGGTATGACAGCGGATTGGGTTCACTTACCATACGAGTTTTTGATGGAGATTTCCAATCAAATTATCAATAAAGTAAAAGGGGTAAACCGAGTGGTATACGACATCAGTTCCAAGCCACCAGCCACTATAGAGTGGGAATAAAGTAATATGGATTAAGTCGTTGTAAATTTTTTGCAGCGACTTATTCGCTTATAATATAAAAAAGAGATGAGAAAGAAATTTTTAAGTAGCCTTGCTATTCTGACATTAGCCAATGTTGTTAGTTTACATGCACAAACAGTAAATTTTAAACAACACCGTGTTAATAAAGGAGAAACTGTAACGGAAATCGCTCAGCAATATAAGGTATCGGTAAATGATATTTTAAAATACAATCCCGGAGCGGACAAGGGAGTTCAAGAAAATTCGGTATTATCCATACCACTCATATCAACTGTTGAAAAGACAGCGATTTCAACAAAGAAACATCAGGTTGAAAGTAAGGAGACTTTATATGGGATCTCTAAGCAGTATAAGATATCTATTGATGAATTGTATCGTCTCAATCCGATATTAAAAGAAAATGGACTTCAGACAGGTCAAACCATCTATTTGGAAGCACCTACTTTTGAGGCTGTAAAAACAACATCGCAAAGCATACCGGATACTTTGATAGGTTCTGCTGTACAGGTTGTTAAAAATGGTAAAAATGATCATACTAAAGAGATCGTTGTTGGACCGAAAGAAACGCTATACGGTTTAGCCATCGAATACCAAACCTCGATACAACGCCTTTATGAGTTAAACCCTCTTTTAGAAACCGTTGGGTTGATTGAGGGGCATAAAATAGAAGTGCCGATAAAACAAGGAGTTAAAGAAACGACTAAAATAGCTGATGCAAGTGCTTCGAAAAAAGAGACTTATAAGGAAATCGTTGTAGAACCTAAAGAAACCTTATACAATCTTACTAAAGAATATGGAATAACCCCTGAGCAATTGTTAGCGTTAAATCCAGAATTGGGTTATGGATTAAAGGTCGGAATGACGTTAAGAGTTCCAAGCTCTGAAAAAACTAAAGAAACGATTAGCAGTACTTCGAGTAAAAAAAACTCGAATTACACTTCAAGCCAATATAAAGACCTGACACGTTCACTTACAAAAAACAAGTCAAAGGAATTGGTCTTGTTACTGCCTTTTAATACGCATAAAATTAATATGGCAACTGATAACATTCCAGAGAAATTAAAAAAGGATGGATTTTTAAACATGACTTTGGATTTCTATGCCGGAGCACTAATTGCCATAGATTCCGCTAAAAGTTTGGGATTGCCGTTGAATGTAAAGATTTTTGATTCCAAAGAATCGAGTACGAGTTCCGATGTCTCAACATTGTTTTCAAAAGAAGATTTTAGTAAGACTGATGTCATAATAGGACCTTTCTTTCAAAAGAATGTCACTCAAGCAGCATCTTTGATTAAAGACAGGGAAATAGTTCTTGTTTCGCCCCTGTCTACGGAAAAGGGTAAAATGGGTTCTAATCTCGTTCAAACCATGCCTAATACAGATGATTTAAGAACTTATCTGATTGAGTATATGCTTGGTGAGCGAGGAAAAATTATTGCTGTAGTCGATGAGAAAAAAACGTCAACCAAAAGCTTCCTGCAAAAGAATTATCCGAGTATTAAAATTTTAAACGGTAGTGAAGCTTCAAAAATCGCGGAGCATTTAAGTCCTACGGCGAAGAATTTTGTTATACTCGATACCGGAAGTATACAAACAGCCTTAAGTACAACGAATGCTCTAATATCAAAAGTTTCTACACACGAGATTCAATTGGCTACTTTTGATAAAAATGAGGTGTTTGATTATAGCGAAATTTCTCTAAGTACCTTGACTAAACTGAAGTTACTATACGCTTCTGTTACTAGGGAAAATGAAAGTGATAATGGTACTCGTTTTGCCAATACCTATAAAAAGCAAAATAATATTTATCCAAATCGATATGCTACTCGCGGTTTTGATGTTACATTTGATGTTATTACTCGAATGTTTCAAAACGAGGATTTTGACGATGCCATTCAAAACTATACTACACAACAGGTAGAGAATAAATTTGCTTATTCGTCGGAAAATGGAGGGATATACAATGAAGGTGGAGTATATTTGTTGTATTATGATGAAGATCTAACCGTAAAAATTATAAACTAATGTTATCTAAAGTCAAATATCTAGGCGATTTAAGAACGGAGTCCACACATATTCGTTCGGGGCAAACGATTATTTCAGATGCACCGATTGATAATCAGGGACGTGGAGAAGCATTTTCTCCTACTGATATAGTTGCCAACGCAGTAGCTAGTTGTATGTTTACCATTATGGGAATCAAGGCAAAGTCTATGGATTTGGATATATCCAATTCGACGGCAGCTGTGTTTAAAGAGATGCGTGAGAATCCACGTATGATTTCTAAAGTAAGCATTGAGTTTCAAATGGTCGGAGCTACTGCTGAAAAGGATCGTGTCATCTTAGAGCGTGCAGCAATGACCTGTCCGGTTTTTTTGAGTCTTCATCCTGATATTGAAAAAGATATACAATTTAATTGGAAGTGATGCTTCATACAAACAACCAACAATATTTAATAGAGCTCGCTCATACCAAAATGCCTTTCGGGAAATACGAAGGGCGTTTTCTTGTAGATTTACCTGAATATTATATCGTATGGTATCACAATAAGGGCTTTCCCAAAGGAAAGTTAGGAGAGCAAATGCAATTGATTTATGAAATTAAATTAAACGGCTTAGAATCCCTAATAAAGAATATAAAAAACAACTTTAAAAAATAAAGTTAAGTAGGCGTTAGGTCTATAAAAACAGTCATATTAAAATCACAATTATTAGAAGTATAAGGCAAAAATTTGTACTTTTGCCAAGTTTTATTTTTAACAACTACAACACAACACTCGATGAAACAAACTAAATATATTTTTGTAACCGGCGGCGTTACGTCATCCTTAGGTAAAGGCATTATTGCTGCTTCCCTAGCTAAATTATTACAAGCTAGAGGATACGAATCAACCATACAAAAATTTGACCCCTATATCAATGTGGATCCAGGGACATTAAATCCATACGAACACGGTGAGTGTTTTGTAACCGATGATGGAGCTGAAACCGATTTGGATTTAGGTCATTACGAGCGTTTTTTAAATGTTCCGACTTCTCAAGCTAATAACGTTACTACGGGACGAGTATATCTTTCTGTCATTGAAAAGGAGCGTAGAGGGGAGTTTTTAGGAAAAACGGTACAAGTAGTTCCTCATATTACCAATGAGATTAAAGAACGCATGTTGCTTTTGGGTAAAAGTGGAAAATACGATATCGTTATTACTGAGATAGGTGGTACCGTTGGAGATATTGAATCTTTACCCTATATCGAATCGGTACGTCAATTATTGTGGGAGCTAGGCGATAATAATGCGATAGTTATACACTTGACTTTAGTACCTTATTTAGCTGCTGCAGGAGAATTAAAAACCAAACCAACACAGCATTCTGTTAAGACCTTGATGGAAAGTGGTATCAAAGCTGATATCTTGGTTTGTAGAACAGAACATGAACTTTCTACTGAAATTCGTCAGAAGTTGGCTGCTTTTTGCAATGTAAAACGCGAAGCGGTTATTCAATCTATCGATGCATCAACGATCTATGAGGTTCCCAATTTAATGCTAGAAGAGGGATTAGACCGCGTTGCGTTGAAAAAATTGGATATGCCAGAGAAAGCAACACCGGATTTGGTACAATGGAATGAGTTTTTACATAAACTAAAAAACCCACAACACACGGTAAACATCGGATTGGTCGGTAAATATGTAGAATTACAAGACAGTTATAAATCCATTTTAGAAGCTTTTACTCATGCCGGTGCAGAAAATGTCACCAAGGTTAATGTAATCAGCATTCATTCTGAATACCTAACGGCTAAAAATGCTGGGGATAAGTTAGCGAATTTAGACGGTATATTAGTGGCGCCAGGATTTGGATCACGGGGTATAGAAGGAAAAATTGAAACGGTAAGATATGCCAGAGAAAACAATATTCCTTTTTTCGGAATCTGTCTGGGAATGCAAATGGCTGTCATTGAATACGCTCGTAATGTGATGCATTATGAAAATGCGAATTCAACAGAAGTCAATACCAACACTACTTATCCGGTAATCACTTTTATGGAAGAACAGAAAACCATTACGGATAAAGGTGGAACCATGCGTTTGGGCGGATGGGATTGTGAAATCAAAAATGATTCAAAAGCTTTTGAAATCTATCAATCTAATTTAATTAACGAACGTCACCGTCACCGTTACGAATTCAATAATTATTATTTAAGTGAATTTGAAAAGGCCGGTTTAAAAGCTACTGGAATTAATCCTAAAACGGGATTGGTAGAAATTGTTGAATTGGAAAACCATCCTTTCTTTGTGGGTGTTCAATTCCACCCGGAATATAAAAGTACCGTAGCAAGTCCACATCCTTTATTTGTCGGATTTATTAAAGCGGCAGTAGCGCATAAAATTAAATAACAGCTCATAGACTTGCACTATAACAGCAACACTGAACTTAGTATAAACGTTCAAAATATTTGAAATAAGCAATACCAAATAATGGAAGAAAAAAAAATAGATCGTAACAGTATAATAGGGTTTGTCATCATTGCAGCCCTATTGATCTGGATGATGTTTAACAACATCGGAAAAGAAAAAGAAGCGATCGTCAAAGACAACGAAAAAGCTCAACAAGAACAAGTTACTACAACGCAATCCAAACAAGTAGAATCGGCTATTGCCGCACATCAGAGCACAGCAGATTCACTAGCATTAACCAAATTAAAAGCTTCTTTAGGTGCTTTTGCTTATAGCGCCACTTTACCAGCGGCTCAAGGTGGTGTTACTGAACTTAAAAATGATGTACTGACTCTTGTTATCGATAACAAAGGTGGGGCGATCAAGGATATTAAGATCAATAACTTTAAAAGATTCAACAAACATTCCGATGAAATTGTTGAATTAATCAAAGACAACAACTCCAAGTTTAACTTAGAATTTCAAACTGCTGATAGCCGTATATTAAATACAAGAGATTTGTATTTTGAGCCTCAGTTGTCTAAAGAAGGTGAAAATCAAGTTTTGACGATGCGTTTGAAATCTAGCGATAATCAGTTCTTAGAATATCGTTATGTATTAAAACCGGGTGAGTATATGATGGATTTCGCGATCCGTACACAAGGTTTAAACCAAGTTGTAGACTTGTCTAAAAAACCAAACTTACAATGGGAGATCAAAACATATAGAAACGAAATGAGTGTTTCTTATGAAAACAGATATACCCAATTGGCTTATGAATATGAAGGAGGTAAAGACAATCATTTAAGTCCTACAAGTAAATCGGATGATAAAACGGTAAAAGACGTTACGTATATCGCTTTTAAGCAACATTTCTTTACTTCAATTTTATTGACTAGAACACCGTTTTCTACTGTAGAGTTGAATTCTCAAAACTTGGTAAATGACGAGAAGATCGATACGGTATTCACCAAACATTTTGCTGCTAAGCTGCCTTTAGATTATAAAAATGGTGAATTGAACTACGATATGAATTTATATTATGGTCCAACGGATTATAAGATTTTAAAATCATACGAAAGAAATTTAGACGAGATCGTTCCATTGGGTTGGGGTATTTTCGGATGGATCAACAGATATTTATTCATTCCAGCCTTCGGATTATTAAGTTCTTTCTTACCTCACGGTATAGCTATTATTATCTTCACTATTTTGGTGAGATTGTTTATGTCACCGATTACTTATAAATCTTACTTATCTCAAGCCAAGATGAAAGTAATTCGTCCGGAGGTGAATGAATTGAATGAAAAATTCAAAAATGATCCAATGAAAAAACAACAGGAAACCATGAAGTTGTATTCCAAAGCTGGAGTAAACCCTATGGCAGGATGTATACCGGCTTTACTACAGATTCCGATATTTTATTCGTTGTTTCAGTTCTTCCCGTCGGCTTTTGATTTGCGTCAAAAGAGTTTCCTATGGGCAGATGATTTATCGTCTTTCGATGCCGTAGTACATTTGCCGTTTACGATTCCTTTTTATGGAAACCACATCAGTTTGTTTCCAATTTTGGCCTCGATTGCGATTTTCTTCTATATGAAAATGACTACAGGTGATCAACAAATGAGTGCGCCTCAACAAGAGGGGATGCCAGATATGAGTAAAATCATGAAAGTGATGATTTATATCTCTCCAATTATGATGTTGTTCTTCTTTAATAACTATGCATCCGGTTTGAGTTTGTATTATTTCATCTCCAACTCAATTACTATTGGAATCATGTATGTGATCAAAAATCACATCGTCAATGAAAATAAATTGAAAAACAAAATGGATGAGAATAAAAAGACGGATCGTCCACAAAGTAAATTCCAAAAGAAAATGCAACAGATGATGGAGCAGGCTCAGGAACAACAAAAAATAAAAGGTAAAAAATAAAGCTTATTATATAATATCAAAACGGGGCTGTCTGGAAAGACAGCCCCGTTTTTTATTAATTTAGTTTTAATAGCATCTCATAATGATTGATAATTAATTTATCTACAAGATGTAAGTACTATGATATTATAGCGCTAAAGAGCAACTACCAAATGGCGCTAGATTGTGACTGTGTAAATAAAGAACACCTGTGCCATTACCGTTAGGGCCTACTGTTGATGTGTAGGTTTCATATAATTCATCGCTTTTTATTTGAAATTCAGCTTCAGTATAAAATCCTTTCTGATCATACACCAAAGTCATCTTACTGGTTGGATTATGATTTACATAATATTGCACATAAATTTCAAATCTATAGCATTTGGAAACATGAACTTGATCTGTATTTTCTTTCGATATTACAGAATCATTATTAGAATTTCTTTCTATGTTTCCTCCAAACATAGTTACGGTACTTAGAGCGAAAAGGCTCATTGCAAAAAGTTTTTTCATATTTTTATTAGTTAAGTGTGTTTGTAAAATATTAATTTCAAAAAATTTCAAAGTGTTCTTGTTTTATTATATTATTCCCAAAACGCAGTTATCCGATGAAACAACATAGTAACCTAAGGTGTATAAAGTCCCTTTTCCAGTATTAGAGTCATAGGTTGATTTATATGTCTGCTCTAATTCTTGTTGTTTTAGTAGAGCACCACTCTCCGTATATAATGCCGTTACATTATAAACTGTTACACTATTAGAAGGAAAATTGTTCACAAATACTTGTCGATTCACTTGAAATGTATAACATCTCAAGACTTGTTGTTGATCTGTTTTCTCTTCCGATGTATCAGAAACTTTAATATTATTTCTTTCTATGTTTCCTCCAAACATCGTTACGGTACTTAGAGCGAAAAGGCTCATTGCAAAAAGTTTTTTCATAATATAATATAAAATGGTTAAGAGTGGAATATAATGACTTTAGAGTAGTTGAAATCATTTAAAACGGTATTATATGTTAATGATTTCATAATAAAATTTTTCCTCAATTGTTGATCTTACATTCATAAAAAAGCTGTCGTTTTACCCTTTGAGAAGCTTGATTGTTTTTTTTCCTTAACCTTAGCTTTTTTATCGACTTCAATCGTTTTGTTTTAAGGGTTATAATATAGCTTGACAAAAGATTGAGGTTTTCTTTTGAGCAACTTGTTTAATTATACACAAGACGGTAGCATGCGTTGATTTAGGTTGGCATCTACTATCGGGTCAACTACATCTAAGAATAGTTTATTTTCTGTATGAGATTGGGTATAACTTAAAACTATGTTGTCATTCAGAACAAATATCATTAAGTCTATCTCTGACAATTAAAAGTTGTATTTTTGCAAATAATTTTTAGCAGATTTTTATATGAGGGTGTTTTACCACTTTTGCGTTGTTGAGAATGGCACATAAAAGTAAAGGCATAACATATAGATAAACAATAATAGATCCGAGATATGAAAAGAGTAGTTGTAGGTCTTTCCGGAGGAGTAGACTCTAGTGTAGCAGCCTATTTGTTGAAAGAACAAGGATATGAGGTGATCGGATTATTCATGAAGAACTGGCATGATGATACCGTGACTATTTCAAATGAATGTCCTTGGTTGGAAGATAGTAATGATGCGTTAATGGTGGCAGAGAAATTGGGAATACCGTTTCAGACTGTTGACTTAAGCGAACAATATAAAGAGCGTATAGTTGACTATATGTTTAAGGAATACGAGATGGGTAGAACGCCTAATCCGGACGTTTTGTGTAATCGCGAGATCAAATTCGATGTTTTTATGAAAATCGCATTGAGTTTGGGAGCTGATTATGTCGCGACGGGACATTATTGTCGTAAGGGGACTCTGGCAATTACCGATGCCGATGGGCAACAAAAAGAAGCCTACCAGTTGTTGGCAGGAGTAGATCCGAATAAAGACCAATCATATTTCTTGTGTCAATTGTCTCAAGAGCAATTGGCTAAATCACTGTTTCCGATAGGGGAGCTCCTAAAATCAGAAGTACGTGAAATCGCGAGTAAAATGAATTTGATAACGGCTGATAAAAAGGATTCTCAGGGATTGTGTTTTATTGGAAAAGTTCGTTTACCTGAATTTTTGCAACAGCAGCTCAAGCCCAAAGACGGTTTGATTTATGAAATTGATAAAAAAAGTAGTTTATATGATCAAGTACCACAAGTGTATCCTACTTTTCAAGAACAATTAGAAGCGGAATCGCGTTCGATTGTGTATAAACCGGAAATGGGAAAAGTTGTGGGAAAACATCAAGGGGCACATTACTTTACTACTGGACAGCGTAAAGGATTGAATGTAGGAGGTACAGCAGAGGCTTTATTTATCATTGCCACCGATGTAAAAGAAAATGCGATCTATACGGGACAAGGACATGATCATCCGGGATTATTTCATCAAAGTTTGTTTGTACAGGCTGATGAAGTACACTGGATAAGAGAAGATTTAAGACTAAAGAATGGCGAAAGTAAAGAAATCTATGCAAGGATTCGTTACCGTCAACCGTTGCAGAAAGCCACCTTATATATGTTTGAAGAGGGTATGTATGTTCGTTTTGACGAACCTCAATCTGCGATAACTGAAGGACAATTCGTATCTTGGCATTTGGAAGACGAGTTAATCGGCTCCGGTGTAATTTCAAAAAAATAATTTATGAGTAATCAAATAACAAAACTTTTTGGTATCCAATACCCCATTATTCAAGGTGGAATGATCTGGAATTCTGGATACAAATTAGCTAGTGCAGTTAGTAATGCTGGTGGTTTAGGACTTATAGGTGCTGGATCGATGTACCCGGAAGTTTTGCGAGAGCATATCCAGAAATGTAAAAAAGCAACGGATAAACCCTTTGGAGTAAATGTACCGATGTTGTATCCGAACATTACTGAGATCATGGATATTCTGGTTGAGGAAGGAGTGAAGATTGTTTTTACTTCTGCGGGTAATCCGAAGACATGGACAACGTTTTTAAAGGAACAGGGTATCACAGTGGTACATGTGGTGAGTTCATCAAAATTTGCCCTAAAAGCACAGGAAGCTGGGGTCGATGCCGTAGTTGCTGAAGGTTTTGAAGCCGGAGGACACAATGGACGTGAAGAAACGACCACATTGACTTTAATTCCGATGGTAAAAGAAAAAATTAGCATTCCACTAATTGCAGCTGGAGGTATAGCTTCTGGACAAGGAATATTAGCAGCCTTGACATTGGGAGCTGATGGGGTACAAATGGGAACTCGTTTTGCAGCTTCTGTAGAAAGTTCCGCACACGATAACTTTAAAGACCTGCTTTTAGAAGTTGGAGAAGGGGATACCTTGGTAACCTTAAAAGAATTGGCACCGGTTCGACTGATTAAAAATGAATTTTATAAAGGATTGGCAGAGTTGTATAAAAGCTGTCCAACGGTGGAACAACTTCAAACTTATTTGGGCAGAGCTCGTGCTAAAAAGGGGATGTTTGAAGGTGATTTAATAGAGGGGGAGTTGGAAATTGGCCAAATTGCCGGAATTATTCATCGCATCGATACGGTAGAAAGCATCTTTAAAAATTTGATTCTGGAATTTGAAACCGCTAAAAATCAAGTAGCTCAAATTAAGTTCTAAATATAAGAAGATCGTCGATGAGCCAATTGCGTGCAACATCGCATATTGACTCTGATCTAATGTATAATAGAAAAAAGGAGCTGTTTCAAACGATGAAACAGCTCCTTTTTATATAAATCTCAACCTCAATCGATTACCGATCACTGATTTCCGATCACTGATTTCTGATCACTGATTTCTGATCTCTGATCACTGATTACTGATCACTGATCACTTCAACAACCCTCTAGCTTTTAACATCGGTTCTATCGAAGGATCTTGTCCTCTGAAGGTTCTGTATAAATCGGCTAATTCAACGGAGTTTCCTCGAGATAATATTTGTTCTCTAAAAACTTGTCCATTTTCACGAGTCATACCACCGCGTTCTTCCATCCAGCGATACGCATCATGATCCAACATTTCAGCCCATAAGTACGCATAATATCCTGCCGCATATCCTCCAGAAAAGATATGACTGAAATAAGAAGAGCGGTATCTTGGAGGAACCTGAGGTAAATCGAGGCCTCTATCAATTAAAGAGTGACTTTCAAACTGATTGACATCCTTGATGGAGGCATCAGCTTGTAAGGTATGCCATGCCAGGTCTAAAGAGGTTGCACCCAACATTTCTGTCATCGCATAACCCTTGTTAAAGCTCATGGCATTAAGCATCTTTTGTACCAGTTCATTGGGCATTACTTCACCAGTTTTATAGTGAATCGCATAGTTTTTTAATACTTTTGGAACTACGGCAAAATGCTCGTGAAACTGTGATGGAAACTCTACAAAATCACGGGAAACATTAGTTCCCGATAAAGTCGGGTACTTTTGATCTGCAAAGAATCCGTGTAAAGCGTGGCCAAATTCGTGGAACATCGTCGTTACATCATCAAAACTGATTAATGCCGGTTGTCCTTCGGCAGGTTTTGTAAAATTGGATACGTTATAGATAACCGGTTTTGTATTTAACAATTTTGATTGTCCAACTATATTGCTCATCCACGCACCACCGCGCTTGGAGTCTCTTTTATAAAAGTCTGCGTAGAATAGTCCAATAGACGATTTGTCTTCATTAAACAATTCGTAAACCTGTACGTCTTTATTCCAAACAGGCAAGTCCGTACGTTCTTTAAATGTGATACCGTATAGTTGTTCAGCCATATAGAAAACCCCTTTCTTTAATACGGTATTGATTTCAAAATAAGGTTTGGTTTCGTTTTCGTCAATATTATATTTTTCTTTTCGGATTTTTTCAGCGTAGAAGTCCCAATCTGCCGCTGATAATTCGAAAGAATTTGCTTCGGTATTGATTAGTTTTTGAATATCTGCCGCTTCTGTCCTGGCAATCTCTACTGCTGGTGGGATCAATTGTTCTAACAAATGATTCACATCTTCTGGCGTTTTGGCCATTTGGTCATTTAGACTCCAAGCGGCATAGTTCGGATAACCGAGTAATTTTGCTTTTTCAGCTCTTTTCTTGACGATTTCCAGAATCGCACTACGCGTATCGTTGGTATCGTTTTTTTCTGCTCTGGTCCATGAAGCGTGAAACAATTTGTCTCTTGACTCTTTACTTGACAAACTGATTAAATCCGGTTGTTGTGTAGTGTTGATTAGACTGATCAGATAGGTACCGTCTTTTTGTAGGTAAGAGGCCAAGGTATTTTCATCTAAACCATCGAGTTCTTCCTTTTTAAAAGTAACTCCACCTGCTTTGGTTGCAGCTAAAAGTTGATTGGAAAACTTGGTATTCAGGGTTGCAATTTCACCATTGATCGTTTTAAGTAGCTCTTTATTCTCATTGGATAAATTAGCTCCAGCTAATACAAATGCCTCATAATAGTGAATTAAAAGACGCAGGTCTTCACCTTGTAAGTTTAAAGTATTTTTTTGATCGAATATCGTTTTGATACGTTCAAATAAAGCTTGATTTAAGTAGATGGCATCATTATGCGCAGCAAAGTCTTTAGACAGTTCTTCTTCTACTTTTTGTAACTCCTCGTTGGTATCTGCACCGGTCAACAATCCAAAAACATTATTTACTCTTGACAATAATTGGCCTGTTTTTTCTAACTCCACTAAGGTATTTTCAAAAGTAGGCGTTTCTTTATTAGCCGTAATTTTGTCTATTTCTTCTAATTGTTGACGCATACCTTCCAGTATAGCGGGCTTAAAGTCTTGGTTTTTGATTTTGCCAAAATCCGCAGTTTGATAGGCCAAAGTACTCGGTGCATAAAAGGGATTCTGCTCACTCCAATCAGCAGTCCCGGATTTTTTACCGCAAGATACGGTTAGTAAACTCGAACTAACAAGAACTCCAAAAAGAGCTTTTTTATTAAACATCATGTTGTTTTTTTTTGATTCGACCTAAAAGTAATAAGATTTTTTGAAGAATAGAACTCTTTTGTCCTTATATGCTCAAAATGTAATCAATTTTTTTTGTTAGTGTTTTTTAAAAGCATTATTTTTATAAAATTACATAGAGTCTTTAATTTAAATAGCATTTAAAAGATGAGTTATTATAAAATCGAAAATTTAGAACAGTATTTTAAACATTATAAAAAGTCCGTTCGCGAGCCTAGAAAATTTTGGGGAAAAATTGCTGAAGAGAATTTTGTTTGGTACCAAGCCTGGGATAAAGTATTTGAGTTCGATATGGTTGAAGCCGATTTTAAATGGTTTACGAATGCAAAATTAAATATTACGAAGAACTGTATTGATCGTCATTTGGCGAAAAGAGGCGAGAAGACCGCTATTATTTTTGAACCTAATGATCCTACTGAGGCAGCAGAACACATTACGTACAATGAATTATACAATCGCGTAACTAAGATGGCTAATGTATTGCAAAGTCAGGGTATCAAAAAAGGCGATCGGGTATGTATTTACCTTCCGATGATCCCGGAATTGGCCGTAAGTATGTTGGCTTGTGCGCGTATTGGAGCTATTCACAGTGTAATTTTCGCTGGTTTTTCATCTTCTGCCGTTACAAAAAGAGTTAATGATGCGACTTGTAAACTGGTCATCACTTCAGATGGTAACTTTAGAGGAAACAAAATTATTCCTGTTAAACCGCTAATTGACGAAGCTCTTGAGGATTGTCCTACGGTAGAAAAAGTTTTGGTGGTAAAGCGTACTCATACTGAAATCAACATGAAAGAAGGTCGCGATGTTTGGTTAGCTCCCTTATTAGAAGAAGCCATACCCAATCATGTAGCGGTTGTTATGGATGCGGAAGATCCGTTATTCATCTTATATACATCGGGTTCGACAGGTCAACCTAAAGGAATGGTTCATACTACAGCGGGGTATATGGTACAAACGGCTTACTCCTTTAAAAATATTTTTGACCATCAGGAAAATGATATTTTTTGGTGTACGGCGGATATCGGTTGGATTACCGGCCACTCTTATATACTCTATGGACCGTTGCTTAACGGTGCTACAACGGTACTTTTTGAAGGTATTCCTTCGTATCCTAACTACAGTCGATTCTGGGATACGATTGATAAATACAAAATCACACAATTCTATACGGCACCTACAGCGATTCGTTCGTTAATGACACAGGATTACAGTTATGTAAACAATCACGATTTATCGAGTTTACGCGTAATCGGGTCGGTAGGAGAACCTATAAATGAAGAAGCTTGGCATTGGTATAACGATCATGTTGGAAAGAAAAAGTGTCCTATAGTTGATACCTGGTGGCAAACGGAAACCGGCAGTATTTTAATATCGGCTTTACCATTTATTACACCGACCAAACCCACCTATGCCACTTTACCCTTACCGGGAATTCAAGCGGTTTTGATGGATGATAAAAGAAATGAAATCGAAGACAATCAAGTAGATGGTAATCTGTGTATCAAATTTCCTTGGCCGTCGATGGCCCGTACAATATGGGGCGATCATCAACGGTATATAGATACGTATTTCACCCAATTTCCAGGTAAGTACTTTACGGGAGATGGAGCCTTAAGAGATGAAGTGGGTTATTATAGGATAACGGGTAGAACCGATGATGTGGTGATTGTATCAGGGCATAATTTAGGAACCGCTCCTATAGAAGATGCGATTAACGAACATCCAGCAGTAGCCGAAAGTGCTGTTGTCGGATTTCCACACGATATCAAAGGACAAGCGCTATATGGCTTTATTACCCTAAAAGTACAAGGAGAATACCGCGATAGAGAAAACTTGACCAAAGAGATTAATAATTATATCTCCAGTCATATTGGTGCTATCGCTAAATTGGATAAGTTGGTTTTTGTAGAAAGTTTACCAAAAACGCGCTCAGGTAAAATTATGCGTAGAATATTACGTTCGATTGCCAAAGGTGATACCAATAATTTTGGGGATATTTCAACTTTGATCAATCCAGAAAGCATTGAACAGATCATAACCTTGGTAAACAAGTAGTTATATGTATTTAAGGTGTTAGAAAGGGTAGGGGAACTTGATTTTCCTATCCTTTTTTATTTTAAATACTGTGAAGTTGCAATTAAGGAAATGGCGACTATAGCGAGGACTAAACCCAAAATATTTTTACGCGATAAACGTTCCTTAAATCCAATAACACCGATTAGCGTACCGAGTATAATGACCCCGAAATTCATCATGGCAAACACCGTAGTTGGATTCTCTGAGAATAAGCTGTGCGCTTTTAAGTAAAAGTAAATATTTAGAAAGTTTAGAACGCCCAATGGGATTCCATAATATAGGTTTTTAACACTCAATTGATTTTTCTTGATCAAAATCTGATAGGCATTGATCAATATGGAAACCAATAAAGAACAGGCGAATACAAAAAATAGTGAGGTAGTGTATGGTAGTGTTGTGTACAAAGCAATTTGTTTGAAGAAAACATCGATAACACCAAATCCTATAAATACCAATAGCGGAAATACATAAGAATTTTTACCGTGTGGAGTCGAAAGATCTTTTTTACTTAGGGTGAAATAGATGGCTAGTAAACCAAAACCAAGCCCGATATATTTTAAAGTAGTTATTTCTTCTTGAAAAATTAAGATGGCTGCGAGGATCGGTATTACTAAGGATAATCTTTGTGCGATATCGGTTTTAATAATTCCAACGCGATTGACAGCATGAAATAAGATCACAAAAATCGTTGGTAACAACAAACTCAATGGGATTAAAACTGGCCAAGGTAGATCTGAAGCTATAACGCTCAAATCAATTGGAAACAAATTATAACACAGAATCAACGCAACCAAATAATTGATGCTGACCATTTGAAATATATTGGTGCCTTTATTTTTGGATATTTTTAAAAGCACTCCAACAGTGACGCTGCAAAAAATGCTTAAAAGTAAATAGATCATGAACAAGATTGTTAAAGTCTGTAAAAGTACTGAAACTTGACTAAGTTAAAAGCTATTTTAAAATAAGATCATCTAGATTTAATCGGAACAATTTTAGAGCGTATCACAATTGAGATTATATGATAAAAGCATTAACTTATTTACAGAAGGAGATTAGCAAGTTCAAGAGATCCTCGAAATGAATTTTACATTCTTATAAGTTCTATTTTACATAATATATATTATAGTTCATTTGAATAACTGTAATAAAACAGTAGTTTCAAATCCATTTAGACTATAAAATGAGCTCCGCTATATGCTGACTTCGATGTCTACGCGTTATTTGCCGCCAGCTTATATTGTGCTTATTTGAAATAAAATATTTAATTATTGGAAATACGGCCGTATTTTGAAAACGAACTCGCTACTTGTAAGCCATAGCTTTCACGGGTATATTTAGTATTTGGCTGATGCGCTTAAGGCTTTATGGGGTTACTTAAATTTTTCTATATATATGTTTAACGATTAATCTAATTTCGTCATTCGCGTTCAATTAAGTCAACGCAGTTGTCGGTGATTTTTGCAATTGGCTATCCATTTATGTTTTCGAGTAATAATAAAACAATTTATAGGTCTCCGCAGTTAAGAAATTTTATTTACATCAATAATTACTTTCTATTTTACATAATAAAAAAAATGGTGAGCCTAAATAATAGTTGATCATATTATTTGCATATTTTAGAAAAGGGACATAATGTACTGCTTGAAGTATTGTTTATGTGCTTATATTTCTATAAATAAATGTTGTAGACTAAAAAAAAAAGATATTAACAATAAAATTATACCAATAAGATTCGTAATCAAATTAGAAAAGATTATTTTTGCAATCCGAAATGATTTTTTAATTTAAAGATATTACAGTGGAAAACTCCCATGCACAAAAATTAATCAAGAAAGTTCAGTCAGATTTAATTGCTAACGGACTTGTTGTAGAAGATTTTGTTACCGACTTAAAAAAATTAAGAGAATTTGCGCTCTTAGAAGAAAATCCTATATTGGTAAAAGCAATTCGTTTGACATACGAACACGTCTTGGCAAATGGAGCATTTTTAATTGATATTCCATCAGATGAACCTATAGATGAAGAAAATCCAATTGAAACAGAGCATGCCCCTGTAACGGAAAACAACATGGAAAGTTTACAGTATATTCTATCTCTATTTACAGATTTAAACAACAAACACAACATTGCAGATTTAAAAGAATACAACTTGAAACTTCAAGAGGCATAAATTCTTAAAGCAATCATAAATTATAGAGGCTCAGGACATTTCCTGAGCCTTTTTTTGTAAATACTTCTTATTTATATTTTTTTAAATGTATTTTAGTACGCTGAACATATAACCTTATAAAATCACCCCTTTTCATGTTGAAGATTTTTAAAATTATCGCTTTTTTAGAAGGAGTTTCCCTTTTAGCTTTATTTTTTATTGCCATGCCAATGAAGTACTTTATGGACAAACCCGAGTTGGTTGGACCTGTAGGAATGGCACACGGACTGTTGTTTATTGGCTACATCGTTATGGCGACAGTACTTAAATTTGAAGAAAAATGGAGTTGGTCAAAATACTTTTTGATCTGTATCGCTTCTATCATTCCATTTGGAACTTTTTATGTAGAGTTCAAAATGCTAAAAACAGAAGAATCATCTTAATTAAAATTTAAATAAATGATTCCATATAGTTGGGTAAAAAGCTTAGTAAGTGAATTGAATTTGCAACGCGATGTTGCAGATACTCTAATACTGGTGGTCAATACTATTTTAGCACTTGCCATAGGTTTTTTACTCGATTATATTCTAAAAAAGGGTATTTATACTTTTTCAAAGTTTATATCCAGCCGATCGCGATTTCGATTTCATGTCTATTTGGTCCAAAATAAAGCTTACAGTTATTTGGCGCATCTCATACCACTTAGCTTATTGAATAAGTCCTTAAAATATATTTATCTAAAGGAATTCGAAGAGTTGATGCTTTGGAATAAGTTGTATTTCGTGATTATCTCATTATTAACGCTTTATATTTTAAAGAGTATCGTTTTTTCTGTACGAGACTATTTCAAAACCAAACCCCAGTATCTCGATAAACCGGTAGATAATCAAGCACAGGTTTTTCTGACATTTCTTTGGATTTTTACGATAATATCCATAATACTAAATACTTTCAGTACTAATTTTAGAGATTTATTGACGGCGTTTGGGGCCTTATCCGCGATCACCATATTGGTTTTTAGAGATAGTATACTGGGTTTTATTGCCAGCATACAGGTGACCTTAAATGATACGGTTCGCATTGGTGACTGGATTACTAGTGAAAAATTTGGTGCAGACGGTTATGTCATGGAAATCAATCTGGTTACGGTGTTGGTGAGAAATTTTGATAATACCACCACAACGGTACCTACTTATAGCTTGATTTCTGAATCTTTTAAAAACTGGAGAGGTATGTTTAATTCGGGTGGCCGTCGTATCAAACGATCCTTGTTTATTAAGGAAAACAGTGTGAAATTTTTGACAGATGCTGATCTTGAAAGATATAAGGAAATTGAATTGGTCAGTTCATTTATCACGCATCGCCAAGCAGATATCAACAATTACAACAGCAAACATAAGATTAATAAAAATCTAAATATCAACGGTCGAAATATGACTAACTTGGGATTGTTGAGAAAGTATATGAATCAATATCTAGCCAATCACACGGGCTTAAATAAGGAATTAACGACCTTAGTGCGTCATTTACAACCTACAGAGAAGGGAATTCCGTTAGAAATATATGCCTTTACACTCGACAAGACCTGGGTCAATCACGAAGCAATTATGGCTGATATATTTGATCATTTCATAGCGGCAGTCCCCTATTTCGACTTGGAAATTTACGAATTGCCTTCATCTGTAGATCTGGATAAATTAAGAGATTAAAACCATCCTAAATCCGTCAATCCATGAGGTGACGGTTTTCCATCTTCTCCTAAGTGTACCATAGTAATGGCTTCGACGGTAATAATCGTTTCCTTAGTCATTATATTAAAGACAGAACATTTTATCTGTAAAGATGTTTTTCCAAATTTGGTGATCTCAAACTGAATTTCAATTATATCCGACTGTCTTGCGGAACTCATGAAATTAATTTCAGTCATATATTTCGTTACAACTCGTCTATTCTTTAAGATTAAAACGGCAAATAAAGCGGCCTCTTCGTCAATCCAAGCCAATAAACGCCCTCCAAATAAAGTGCTGTTTGCGTTTAAATCTTCGGGTTTTACCCATTTTCTCGACTTGTAAATATTGTTGTTGGTCATGCTAACTCGTATTGATAATTATAAAAAAGATTTTGTTTCTGTTACTCCATGGGGAGCTGGCTTGCCATGATCGTCTAAATTTACCATAGTTATGGATTCGACTGTAATTATAAGTTCATCAGTCATGGCATTAAAAACTTGGCACTTCATGGTGATGGAAGTGGTTCCATAATGTGTGACCTTCAATTGAATTTCAATAATGTCCGACTGTTTGGCTGTACTTAAGAAGTCAATTGCCGACATATGTTTAGAAACAATTTTATTATTTCCGAGATCGATAATAGCCATGGAGGCTGCTTCTTCGGAAATCCAAGCTAATAAGGTGCCTCCAAATAAGGTACTGTTAGCATTTAAGTCTTCGGGTTTTACCCATCTCCTACTTCTGTAAATATTAGTCATTCAAAAATTTATTTAATGCACATTCGATAATTTCTTGATGATCGAATGCCAGCAAAGGTAACTCTTTAATGGAAAACCAGCCAACTTCTTTTGCATCATCATTGGCCTTAGCCTGCACTTTCTCTTTTAATAAGGTATAATAAGCTACACTAACCACATGTGATCTAGGGTCTCTAAAAGGTTTGCCAAAGGCACCGATTTGAAGCAAGTCTGTAGCTTTAACCGTTGTTTCTTCATATAATTCTCGTGCAGCAGCGGCTTCTAAATCTTCATTTTCATCGACAAATCCACCTGGTAGCGCCCAATAGTCTTTATAAGGTTCGTTTTTTCGTTGGATTAAAAGCAACTGAAAATCAGTTCCATCTGTTTGCAAAACCACACAATCAACCGTTACAAAAATTTTAGATATGTACATATTATCGCTTTTTTAATTTTAAAACCAAGTTTAATGACTAATAAAATGTTAAAATTAATATTAATTTAGCTAAAGTTGTACTTTTAATTGAAAAAAGTGGTTTTTTTTTTATGAATACAGATTTTTGTTTTATATTTGCAGTAGTAACAACGCTTTAAAATGCTTTTAAGTATTGATAAAGAGTAATTATTAAAAAAAAGAAAATATGAAAAAAATTGCATTACCAGTATTAGCTACAGTTCTTGCTTTCGGATCAATGAATGCTCAAGAGCGTCCTTACAACAAATGGTCAGTTGACTTAAACGCAGGTTTAACAAAACCTACTGCACCACTTACTTCTGGATATTTCTCAGATACGTTTGGTTTTATCCATGCTGATGGAGGTGTTCGTTATATGTTCAATAACAAATTCGGTGTTAAAGCTGATTTTGGATATGACAAAATTGAAAATGATGACGATAGTCAAAAATTCGAAACTCAATATTACAGAACTAGCTTACAAGGGGTAGTTAACTTAGGAAGAGTTTTAAATTTTGAAGAGTGGACTAAAGTTCTTAACTTACAAGCACACGCTGGTGGAGGTTATTCTTGGATGACTAACGATGCGTTCGCTGGAAAAGATGAGATGGTAAACGTTATGGCTGGTTTAACTGGTCAGTTGAAATTGTCTGAAAGAGTTGCATTAAATGCAGATTTCACGATGATTAAACACATTAGACAAAACAATTCTTTTGATGGTAATTCATCAGTATCAAGCACAGGAATCCAAGGAGCACTTTATAATGCTACTTTAGGTCTTTCTATCTACTTAGGTGGAAATGGAACTCATGCTGACTGGTATTATGGAGATTCTTCAACAAACAAATTGGCTGAACTAGACAGCAGATTAACGGATGTTGAAAACAAAATGATTGATTCTGACAATGACGGTGTGCCAGATTATTTAGATCAAGAGCCAAATACTCCAGCTGGAGCAATGGTTGATGTAAAAGGTAGATCAATTGACAAAAACAATAACGGTATTCCAGATAGTTTCGAATCTTACTTACAAGAGAAATACGGAAACCAAAAAGTTGAAACAATGACTGTTGAAGACAGCGCATTGGTTAAAGAATTAATCAACAAAGGTTATGTTGCTGTATATTTTGATTTTAACAAATCAGAACCTACTGCTGCTTCTACTGAAGGAATGAACTTTATTGTTACTTACTTAAGAAGTAACCCATCTTCTTCTGTTGAAGTTCTTGGATATGCTGATGCTGTAGGTGGAAATTCTACTTACAACAAACAATTATCTCAAAAACGTGCTACAAGAGTTAAAGACATCTTAGTAAAATCAGGTGTTGCTGCTTCTAAAATTTCAGTTGCTGGAAACGGTGTAGATGATTCAGTTGAAAAATCTTCAAACAAAGCTCGTGAAATCGCTCGTAGAGTTGTATTTAAAGTAAAATAATTCGTTAGAATTTTATAATATTACTTCAAAAAGCGCAAGTTTATCTTGCGCTTTTTTTATACCTTAATATCTAGAATATACCTTACTTTTGTAAAAATTATCACTATGGATTTTAAAGTAGTTTCGGATTATCAACCTACAGGGGATCAACCTAGTGCCATACAAAAACTGTCTCAGGGAATTATTGATCAGGAAAAGTATCAAACACTTTTAGGGGTAACCGGTTCAGGAAAAACCTTTACTATTGCTAATGTTATTCAAGAAGTAAAAAAGCCTACTCTTGTTTTAGCACATAACAAAACTTTGGCCGCACAGTTGTATTCAGAATTCAAATCGTTTTTCCCAAACAATGCTGTCGAATATTTTGTGTCTTACTATGATTACTACCAACCCGAAGCCTTTATACCGGTAACGGGAACTTATATAGAAAAAGATCTTTCGATCAATGAAGAACTGGAGAAAATGAGGTTGAGCACCACTTCATCCCTGCTTTCTGGACGACGTGATATTATCGTTGTAGCTTCAGTATCTTGCTTATACGGTATCGGAAACCCCGTTGAATTTCAGAAAAATGTTGTTACTATTGAACTAGATCAGGTGATTAGTAGAACAAAATTTCTACATCGACTCGTTCAGAGTTTATACTCTCGAACCGAAGCCGAGTTTACACCAGGTACATTTAGAATTAAAGGAGATACGGTAGAAGTTTTTCCAAGTTATGCTGATAACCCGTTTCGCATTCACTTTTTTGGAGATGAGATTGAAGATATCGAAGTTTTCAATCCCAAAGATTCTCAAGTCATTGAAAAATATACACAACTAAATATTTATCCAGCCAATATGTTTGTCACTTCCCCAGATGTGCTTCAAAATGCCATATGGGAAATTCAACAGGATTTGGTTAAACAAGTCGATTACTTTAAAGAAATAGGAAAACATTTAGAAGCCAAACGCCTGGAAGAAAGAACCAATTTCGATTTAGAAATGATTCGTGAATTGGGATACTGCTCTGGAATTGAGAATTATTCTCGTTATTTGGACGGCCGTTTACCCGGTACTCGTCCTTTCTGTCTTTTGGATTATTTTCCCAATGATTTTTTGATGGTGGTCGATGAAAGTCACGTTACCATTTCGCAAGTACATGCCATGTATGGCGGAGATCGATCTCGAAAGGAAAACCTAGTGGAATACGGTTTTAGACTTCCGGCAGCTATGGACAACCGACCTTTGAAATTTGAGGAATTTGAAAGTATGCAAAATCAAGTTATTTATGTGTCTGCTACTCCTGCAAATTACGAATTAGAAAAATCAGAAGGGGTTTATGTAGAACAGGTGATCCGACCAACTGGATTATTAGATCCGATCATAGAAGTACGACCAAGTCTCAATCAAATTGATGATCTAATCGAAGAAATACAAAAAAGAGTCGAGCTTGATGAACGCGTTTTGGTAACCACATTAACAAAAAGAATGGCTGAGGAATTGGCCAAGTATCTCGATAGAATGTCAATACGTTGTCGTTATATACATTCTGATATTGATACCTTGGAACGTGTCGAAATCATGCAGGATCTCAGAAAAGGTATTTTTGATGTTTTAATCGGCGTCAATTTATTGCGTGAAGGTTTGGATTTACCTGAGGTTTCGTTGGTGGCCATACTCGATGCTGATAAAGAAGGTTTTTTGAGAAGCCATCGCTCATTGACACAAACCGTAGGTCGTGCTGCACGTAATATCAACGGTCGCGCTATTATGTATGCTGATAAAATCACTGAAAGTATGCAAAAAACTTTAGATGAAACCGAATACAGACGTGCCAAGCAACATGCTTATAACATCGAACACGGCCTTGAACCTAAAGCGCTGAACAAAAAGATTTCTGGTGAACTGACTAAAGATGTGCTGTCAGATCCTACTACCCATTTTTCAGCTGTTGCTGAAAACAGTTTGAAGTATGCTAGTAAGGCCGAAATTGAGAAAGTAATTCGTGAAAAAAGGAAAGCTATGGAAGCAGCTGCTAAAGATTTGGACTTTATGCAAGCCGCAAAATTACGAGATGAAATTAACAGCTTAAAGGAGAAAATGTGATTCGTGATTCGTAAGTCGTGATTCG